>NZ_CUEE01000004.1 GCF_001224225.1 Staphylococcus borealis
CTCCTTTAAGTTGTTTGTTCGATTGTGGGTGTTAAAGTTCTTCTGTTAAAAATTTATTAATAAAGTATTGTTGACCTTTGCCAGTAATCTTAGTTGTACGAGTAACTCTGATTGAGCCATCTGGATTATTTTGAGTTCTCTTTTTGATGTCCATGATTTTTAAATCCATGCTTCTTTGAGTTGGTAAGTTATAAGCCTCACCTTGCTTCTTAATTAGATAACCATTGTCTCTTAACCACTGGAATAATCTATTTTGTCCTATCTTCACACCGTTTTGACTAATCAATTTAGCAAGTTCTCCTACAAGTATTGAACTTGTGCTTGTATCTACTGCGTCTGCAAACATCACTTTTGGTTTGTCTCTTTCAATTTGAGTTTCTAGTTGGTTAATTGTGTTATTAGCCATCTTCAATGCACGTTTCATAATCATTTCTGGACTGTTCCATGCTTTCTCTACTTGAATGAAGTATTGTCTTGCACGTTTACCTGGTTCACTACGTTGAATCATTGCGATTTCTTTTGCAGTGTCTAATGTAAGCGCGTGGTCAGTCATATTTTGATAACCGCCTTGGGTAAGACATTTTTGGGTCACCCTTGTAAAATCGATATTTTCTTCAAAACCGTAGTCAGACATTCTGCTAAACCATTTTTTGTATTCAGTCTTAACGTCTAATGCTTGATGTAGCTCTCGGCCACTTATTGCGATTTCTCCATTTTCTTTTTCTTGAATATTGAACATTTCTCCAATGTTCGGTTTGTTTTGTAAATCTTGCATTTATTTTCCTCCTTATTAAGTTGTTTGATGTTCTTTTTCTTTAAATGCTAAAATGATTGATTTCTTTTTATCATTCATGAATACGAAATTTTCGTATTCGTTACCTAAAAAAATATCATCGTATTTAACATTAAAAGCGTTCATATATTTAGAAAGCAGACTATCTTTTATGTTAGTAGAATCTTTTTCCATATTTTGAATAGTACGTGATGAGACTTTAAATAAATCTCCCAACTCCTCTTGAGTTAATCCGTAATCAGTTCTCAACTCTTTTAATGTTTTCATTTGCTCACCGCCTTTCGGTAATCCTAATATAATACGAATTTTTCGTACTGTCAACATAAAATACGTTTTTTTCGTAAAAAACTTTACTTTGATATGAAAAATTCGTATAATACGAAATAAGGAGGTAATAACCTATGAATAAAGAACGAAACAAAATAATCGCTAATAATATAAGAAAGTATTTAAAAGAAACTGAAATGACTCAAAAACAACTAGCAGAATTAATTGATATTAAACCATCTACATTAAGTGACTATTTAAATTTACGTTCTAACCCTTCGCATGGTGTGATTCAAAAAATTGCTGATGTCTTCGGGATTGTTAAAAGTGATATTGATACTACTTATAAAGAAGACAACGACATCACAACTGTGTACAATCAGCTCACACCTCCGCGCCAACACAACGTCTTAGATTTTGCTAACCATCAATTAGAACTGCAAAACTCTACTGATGATAACGTAATCGACCTAGATACATACAAAAACGAAAACACAACATTAACTGACGTTAATGGTTATGTTTCTGCTGGTACTGGTGAACAGATCTTTGATGAACCTAAATTCAAAGTTTCAGTTAAAGGTTACGTTCCTCCACATGATTTAGCATTACAAGTTAACGGTAATTCGATGGAACCGATGTTTAGTGATAAAGAAATTATCTTTGTAGAGAAATCTAATAACATTAAGAATGGTCAAATCGGCGTATTCATAATTAATGGTGAGGCATATGTTAAGAAAGTACATGTAGGAGAAGATAGATTGACGCTTGTTTCATTGAATAAAGATTATCGTGACTTACACTTTTATGAAAATGAAGGTGTTAGATTGATTGGAAAAGTAATTTTATAGGAGGAAATAACATTATGGCTAACAAAAAGAAAAATTTAGAATTGATTAAAAACTCTTTTTTACATGAGAATGAGGAAATAGCTCATGCTATTTTTGGTGCTTATGAAACAAAATCATTAGGAAATGATACAGTTAAAAATGGCGTTTTAGCAGCAACTGAGGAAAGAATAATTTTTTGTGCTAAAAGATTAAGTGGCTATGATTCAGAAATTTTTCATTACAATAAGATAAGTACTTTTGAATTAAGTAAAAAAATAATGGGTAATATAGTTACTTTTTATTCAAGTGGAAATAAAGTTTCTATCAAATGGATTAACGATGATGAATTAGATGATTTTATTGAATATGTAAACAAAAAGATAGATGGTAAAGAAAAAGGTACTCAAAATGTATTAGAATCGGAACACAATACTTCCAATGACGACTTAGAATCGTTTAAAAAAATAAAAATGTTAAAAGAATTATTAGATATCGGTGCTATAACTCAAGACGAGTTTGAGACTAAAAAGAAACAACTGTTAAATTTATAATTTCCTAGGGTAGTCCACTACCCTTAGCCACTCACTACGGCGATTACTCTATTACGTTTGAACCGTTGAGGGTTTTTAAATTGCATAGAGTGGATTAGTGTTATGGTAATTGTTTAATTAAAATATTTAATCAGAAAGGATTTGATTCTATGTTTGAAAACATTCTTGCTTCTATTGGAATAAACTCTGTGAAGGTTGAAACTTTAGTAAAAAACAAAAGTATTCATAGTAATGATACTTTGGAAGGAATTGTAAGAATAGAGGGTGGTAGTTCTGTTCAAACTATTAACAAAATTTCATTAACTTTAGTAGAAAGATATGAAAATCCTGATAAAAATAGTCAATTTCCTGTTTTAGAAAATGAATTACAAACATTTACATTACACACAAATGTTGAATTAAAAGAACACCAAACAATAACAGAAGAATTCAAATTTAATATTTATGAATATGAATTTAAAAGCGAACCAAAACATTTAATATTAAAAACACATGCATATGTAGGTTATTCAGTTGATGCTTATGATGAAGATAAAATTGTTTTCAAATAAGAAATTAATGTTTTTATAAAATCTTATTATTAAAAACAAACCAAAGGGGATATATATTATGAAAAAATTCTTAGCATTAATTTTCGCAAGCACATTAATTTTAGGAGCATGTGGACAAGTTGGGGATAACTCGAATAAAGATAATAAGAAGTCGAACGCTTCGAAGAGAAATAAGGATTCAGAAAATCAATCTAGTAAAAAACAGAGCCGTACGTATACGGCTCAACAATATAACTCTTTAGTAGATGACTATAATACAATGATAAACAAACCAGAAAGTAAATCAAAAGTATCAAATAGTGTTTCTCAGTCCAAATATAACGCTTTACTTAAAGAATATAACGCACTTGTTGACGAAGCGTACGAAGATTAATATTTCAGGGTAGCAGGTTTACCCTTATTCATTATGGCAATTACGCTATTACATTGAAGTCATTGGGAGTATTTAAATTGTATGAGGTGTATTGAATTTATCTATTTTAAGGAGACTAGAATTGATAATTTTAAACTGCAAAATAAAATCAAGTGAAATTGTTTACGAAGTGAAAACGAATAAAAATAATTACTTCACCTATTCTTTACCTAAAGATATCACATCTTATAAAGTAAGAAAGGTGCTTAAAATTATTGAAAGTAAAGTAGATGAAGACGAAGATTATTTAAACAAAGGAGGTTGAGGGATGGAGAATAATAATGAAAAAGTTTATAAATCCTTTTTAAACATCACAACAAAATTGATTGATATTTACAATGATGCAAATATAGAAAATAGGAAAATTAAGTATTTGCCTGAGTGGTTAGATTTTTATACAACTCAATTACTAGAAGAAAACAAAAACAACTATAAATTATATTCAACGTACAAAAGAGGCACTATCATTTATGTAAACTTAGGCAGCAATATTGGTAATGAATTTTCTGGCAATCATTTCTGTATCGTCATGGATAAAAAAGATAACCCCAAGAAAAGCACTCTCACAGTAGTACCTTTATCTTCAAAAAAATCAACTCATTATAAACAACTAACCTCTTCTATTTTTGATATTACTATAGATGAATTGAATAAGAAAGTTAAGAAATTAACTGATGAAGCTGATAAAATTGGTGATTTTGCTAATCTAATAATGGATAAACACGAATCTTATATAAAATCCAAAGCGGAGAGAAGCGCCTTACTATTTAAATATGGTTATTTAACGGAAGAACATATAGATAAGCAATATGAAGAAATTGAAAATTTGATAAAAGAAGAAGCTGATAATTTCAAAGAAAAAATATCTAAAATGAAAAAGAAAGCAGAAAATATTAAACTTGTACGGAAAGTTTTCAATAGACATAAAAACAAACAATCTTTTGCAAATGTTTCTGCAATAACTACAATAAGTAAAAAAAGAATTCAAAAAATAAACAGTGAAGATCCTACAGGAAAAATCAGAATTAGCACTGATGATTTAAAGAAAATTGAGAAACAAATAATAATCAGATTCATAAAAAGTTGAAATTAAGGGTAACATCTGGTATATTTATATTAATAATTCGCGGTGAAATCCCGCTTTCTACTTTAATAAGTAGCTCATTCCCGGTGAAATTCCGGTGACCAGATGTTAATTCATCTGGTCTTTTTTTATGCAATATTACAGGTAGTCCACCTACCCTTATTATTTTTTAATCATTTAGTCGAACATACGTTCTTTAAAGGAGGTGAAACCCCACAACTAAAACGGAAATATTTTAGAAAGGATGGATTTTATGTCCGTTAAAAAGATTAAAGGCACTTGGACTTACGATTTCCAATATGAAGGAAAACGATACAGAAAAAGAGGGTTTAGAACTAAAAAAGACGCTATACAAGCTGAAAGAGAGTTATACATTGATCTAAGTAAAGGTGGTCAATTAGCAAACGATATAACCTTTATAGAATACTTTGAAAGATGGATTAAAGTAAATAAAGTAGATAGAGTATCTCAATCCACACTAAACAGATATTATAGTGCTTTAAATGTGTTTGAGGAAAAGTTTGGTTCTATTCTCATTAAAGATGTCAGTCAATTAGGTTACAGAGAAATGCTTAAAGAATATGCTGAAGGTCAATTTATTGGTGGTAGAAAAGAAGGTAGAACAAAAGAAAGCGTAAAAAAATTAAATAATTGTTTCTCTCAAGCTTTTAAAGACGCATTAAATGAAAGACTTATTTATAAAGACCCTACGTGGAATGCACCAATCTATGAGAAAAAAGCAGCAATGAGTGAAAAGCAAAAGTATTTATCTTTAAAAGACTACCAATTATTAAAACAAACCGCATCTACTAAATCACATTTATCTTATCTAGCAATTTATATATTGATAGCAACTGGTGCTAGATTTAGTGAAGTTCAGAAACTCAAAAGAGTGGATATAAATAAAAGTCAAAATACTATCCACTTGAGAGGAACTAAGACTAAATCAGCTGACCGTCACGTAGCGATTACTTCTAAAGATATGAAACATATCATAGATGTGATAAGTTCTAAACCACTTCATAAAGACGGTTATATATTTAATACTGGTATTTCACTCATTACTAATAAAGCAGTAACTACTGCTATGAGAAACATATTGGCCAAAAACGAATTGAAAAGCGATTATGGACTTCACTCTCTAAGACACACACACGCTTCAATGTTATTAGGTCATGGTTTTAGTATACAATATGTTAGTAAGAGATTGGGCCATGCAAACATAGAAATTACATGGCGAGTATATAGCCACTTACTTGATGAGATGAAATCACAAGAAGATGAAATGTTAGATTCAAAACTCTCTTTTTTCTAAAACCGACAACAAGTCGACAACGAAGTGCTTGAAACCCCTTGTTTAAAGGTAACAGACAATCCCTCCGTTTCCGTCATTTAAAACCCTCCGTAAATCGGAGGGTTTTTTCTATTTTTTAAGTGATCTTCATCAAAATTAAGGTTCTACAAAAATTGGATTAATGAAAAAATTGCTCATTATACTTGTTAAATTTATAAATTGCTACATTTTTATCAATAAAGGAGTTTCATAATGAAAAAGGTTTTTGTTTTATTATTTAGTAGTTTATTAATATTAGGTGCATGTGGCAACAACGATTCATCAAATAAAGATGATGCTAATAAAAAAAACAGAATCAAGTTCTAGTAAAAAGTCAAATGAGCCTATTAAAAAGAAAGAGAAATCAAAAGATCAAAAGAAAGAAGCAGCTTCAAATGAAGAGAAGCAATACAGCCAAGAACAATCACAAACTCAACAAGCAAATACTCAAGAGCATTTTCAAACTCAACAACATAATGTCCAAAGCAATCAGCATGAAGTTAATACACAACAAAACAATCAATCCGAAAATTTTCAAAATAGCCAACAATTTCAGCAACCTGTAAATAGTGCAAGAGAGCAAGCATTAAATGAAGGTATAGATTTTAACAATCCCACTGATGAAGAAATAGAAAGAATGCGAGAATTAAGTAAAAAACTCTCCTTATGGATTGCAAGAACCTACTCAAGCGGGGCCTAATGAATAATAAAAATAAAATAGGTACTATTAATGTAGTAAAATGTCCTCCCATTTTATAATACAAATTTATAACATAAAAAGCACAAAGATATTTAATCGTCTAACCTACCAAGTTAATTTTAACTTTAGTAGTTCAGTACATTTAAATCTTTGTGCTTTTCGACTTAGTATTTATACCATTTTAATAAGACATTAATTTTAAGATATCTTCTTTTTCAATAGCGCCGAAATAATGATAGAAATCAAATTCTTCCATCGCTTCTTTAATATGATTATAGTCATGTAAGACGCCTATAAGTGCTTCTTCTAACTCTGTAACATCGCCTTCACCAAAGAAGTCACCGAAGATTCTAGCATGTTCAATTTTACCTTTTTTCACATCAAACTTAATTTGTACAAATCCTTTTTCAAATTTTTCATCGCGTTCAAAATTGTATTTAGGATTTCGACCATAATTCCATTCCCATGTGCGATATTTCTCGTTACTTAACGCTTCAATATTCTTCCAATCTTCATCAGTTAATTTATATTCTTCGACTTCATGTTCACCGAAGATTGTTTTCAAGATGATTTGTTTAAAGTCATCAATAGAGATTGATTCTTCTAAGAATTCATCAATATTTGCGACACGCTTACGTACCGACTTAACACCCTTAGATTGAATTTTTTTAGGGTTAACTTTTAATGCGTTTTGTACTTCTCCCAAGTCACTATTTAACATTAATGTGCCATGACTAAACATTCTGTCTTTAACTTTAACCATCGCATTTCCTGAAATTTTAGCTTGTCCAACTTGAATATCATTACGTCCCGTCATTTCTGCATCTACGCCCATTGATTGAAGTGCTTGTACAATTGGCTCTGTAAATTTTTTGAAATTATGGAAGCTATTACCATCATCGTCTGTAATAAAACTAAAGTTTAAATTACCTTGATCGTGATATACAGCACCTCCACCTGAAATACGACGCACAACATGAATATTATGCTCATCCACATACTGTTTATTTACTTCTTCTATAGTGTTTTGATTTTTTCCAACAATAATTGACGGACCATTTACATAAAATAAAAAGTAACTATCGTCTGAAGGTAAGTGTTTTAACACATATTCTTCCATAGCAAGATTCATTGTAGGATCTGTAATATTATTATTACTTACAAATTTCATCTTTATCTCTCCTTTGTCTCACTCGTATATGCCCTTAATTAAGTTATGCCTTAAATTTATTTATTTTGCCAATCATTTACTCAAATTTGACATTATTTTCATAATTAAAATATTATTTGCCAATTTTAGCATATATTTGTTTATTATTATGGTAATTTTTAGTACAATATAGTCTAGCTATGATTTTAGGAGGACTCGGTATGACTGTTGCAGAAGTAGGAAATATCGTAGAATTTTATGACGGTTTAAGAGGCCGTGTTGAGAAAATTAATGACAATTCAGTTATTGTAGACTTAACAATTATGGATAACTTCAATGAATTAGACTTACCTGAGAAAACGGTTATTAATCATAAACGATATACTATCGTTGAATAAGAAGGTATACATTAAAATGAAAAATATATCAAAAGCTTTAATTTGGTTTATAGCAAGTTTCATTGTATTCCATTTGATTTTATTTGTAATGTGGGGAGAACATCAAGAATATTGGTATTTATATACCGGTATTATGTTAATTGCAGGTATTAGTTATGTATTTTACCAACGAGACATTGAATCTAAACGCTTATTAACTTCTATTGGCGTTGGTATTGTTACGGGTATTGTATTGGTTATTATACAATTAATCTTTTCATTGCTATCTCCACAAATTACTTATGCAGAACTCATTAAAGAGTTATCAAGAACAGGTGTTTATTTCAAATGGCAAATGTTAGTAACATTAATTTTTGTTATACCTTGTCATGAGTTATATATGAGAACGATTTTACAAAAAGAATTAACGCGTTTTAAATTACCTACTTGGTTAATCATATTAATAACTGCATTATGTTCTAGTTCATTATTTATCTATTTAGACAAATGGTGGATCGTGGCGTTTATTTTCGTAGCTCAACTTCTTTTATCATTGAGTTATCAATATACACGTCGCATCGTAACAACATCTTTAGGACAAATTGTTGCAATTATATTACTATTAATATTTCATGGATAAAAAACTTTTCTTAGTGTTTGAGCTAAGAAAAGTTTTTTTGTAGTCATTTGCGTTTCAGCAACGTTTTATTATATAGAGCTGATTTAATATTTAACTATAAAGTTAGCATCAACATTTAGATTGACATCAGATTGATTGAGTCTTGTAGCTATAAGTGTGCTCATTGGTTGATCACATGTAGAATGCAATGTTGATTCAGACTCTAAATATTGACGGTAATTTCTATAGCAATAATCTGTCATCGTTACTCTATAGTGTTTATCTAATTCAAGACCCTTTAATGTCACCCTGTTAAAGCGTGGTGCAGACATATCCACGATATAATCGAATCCTTGCCACATCGTACATCGTGTTTCATCAATAATTGTCATACTTAATTGTTTGTGTTCAAATTGAATATAAGAGTACGTATATTCAATCATCTTTTTAATTTGATGACCCTTTAAAGTGATATCTATTGCTTTATCTGGATGTGGATAAGCGTTATATACATCTTCATTCGTAACAATACCTTTTAATCCCTTTTCACCATTTTTAGGCACATTAGCACACGTAATTTCATTGTCAAAAGCCAAATGTAGACTGTCATGTAATAATTGGGTAAATGGGTGTGGTTTACTTAACAAATCTTCTAATCCATTAACGTCTAAATTAACTTTATTATTAGAAACGATTTCCTTAGACCAATGTTCTAGTGCTTTTCGATCATAATACGTTGTTTCGAGTAATGATTGATCTTCTGGATATTCACTTAAATTGATTACAGTAGATTGAATGTCTTCTTTTTCAAAAGAATTAGTGCGTTTTTTAAATTTAATCTTCACGTGTACCAACTCTTGTGCATTCTGTCCTGCTTGAACATATACAGTTTCAAAGTCATTTCCAATAATGGTTTGGTGTTGGTGTGCAGTGATCATCAAATCGATGACACCAATTTCTTTCATAATTTTTTCCGCTTCATGCGACCCTTTACTATGTCTTGTATTGGTTTGATTGATTTTATAGAGGCCTCCATGATATATCACGATTAAAAAGTCAGGATGTTCACTTTCATGAATATATCTAATCCATCGTTTTGCAGATAGTAAAGCTTTTTCAATACTGACAGCTTTCTCCATTTCAGCAAATTCATTTTTCATGAGCCCATCAGCAGTTAAGCCAACAATCGCGAGTCTAACATTATCATACTCTTTGATGATATAAGGCGTTGAGAAGTATGGCTCTTTTGTGAGCGCAAACTCTATATTTGCAGATAACCATTGAAATCGAGATAGTGAAACAGCTTTTGTTAGAAATGATAAACCAAATTTGAAATCGTC
This sequence comes from Staphylococcus borealis, assembly GCF_001224225.1. GTDB lineage: Bacteria > Bacillota > Bacilli > Staphylococcales > Staphylococcaceae > Staphylococcus > Staphylococcus borealis. Next base: position 10,008 of record NZ_CUEE01000004.1, read on the forward strand.
TGGGCTTACACCGCTAGCATCATACTGCATCGCATTCATCAATTTAATCATTGGATGACGTTTGTATGGCGCCACAACTGCATAATAATGCGCAGCCATCGAGCCAGCAATACTGCCTCCACTATCTAATAAAATGACTTTATCATTATTATCTCTCACATTTTTAACGTAAGTTCCTGCACGATAGATATTTGAACCAAAGTCTCCGTTCATAAAATGACTATGCATATCTGAAGTTGCTAAGATATCTATATTTATATGTTCATTTTTCTCCAATTTACACACCCCTTATTTAAAGATAGTTTAACATTTATTAAACTACGGGTGCTATTTATTTCTAACCAAAAACTGGGACAGAACAAATTATCTTGAATTCGTTCTATCCCAGCTTGCTATAGATATATGTCTTATTCAAATTAATACCATAACGTTTTAAATGATTTAACTATTCAACTTAATATCTTAAACTTAGCCAATTTGTACACGTTCTTTAGGATAATGGTATTTATCAGGTTCTTTACGTCCAGCTATCATAATAATAAATGATATTAAACCAACACGACCAATGAACATTAAGATCATCAGTATTACTTTCGTAAGACCGCTAATATCATCTGTCACACCTAAAGATAAACCACATGTTCCAAATGCTGACATGACTTCAAAAAATACTTGTAGAAATGATAAATTAGTCTTTTCTGTTGCAAGAATAATAACCATACTTACAAATGTTAAAATTGATGCCATCGTAAAAACTGCAAATGAACGTTGAATATCAACCACATGTATTTCTCTATTGAAGACTTTTATCGCTGTCTTTTCAGTATTATTATTAAAGTTAATGACAAAGAGAATGAGTATCGCGAATGTTGTTGTACGTATACCACCACCAACTGAACTTGGCGATGAGCCTATAAACATTAAAATACTCATGATAACGTTCGTTGCATCACTAAAGTTTGTAACATCAATGGTTTGTAATCCTGCACTACGTGTTGTTGCAGATTGAAATAGTGCGTAAAATAATGATTGATGCCAACTTAAACCTTTGAAAGCATGATGATGTTCTAAAGCTAAAATAGCTAAGACGCCAAAGATAAATAGAAATAAATATGTACAAGTCGTGATTTTGGTAAATAATGAAAATCTAAAATGACTAACTCTGTTTCTAACATAGGCTCTAATTTCTAATAATACAGGAAAACCTATTGAACCTAATACAATGAGAAACATAACTATCGTTTGTACAAAATAATCTTTAGCATACGGGATTAAGGATTGACCTGTAATGTCTAATCCACCGTTTGTAGTAGCGGATACTGAAACAAATAATCCTTGCATGAGCGCATTTTTCAAATCAGGATTATCTCTATAGAAGTAAAATGCTAATAGCAATGCACCAATAAATTCAATAGTTAAGATTGTTTTAATAATCTCTAAAATTAACTTTACAGTTCCACTCATAGTATCCTTATTATTGTCTAACATGATCAATTGGCGTTCACGGATACCTATATGTTTGCCTAATACGACCCACAACACTGTACCAATCGCCATGACACCAATACCGCCTATATTTAAGATGATTAGTATAATAATTTGGCCAAATGTTGAGTATGTATCTACAATGTTCACGGGAGACAGTCCAGTTACACTAATCCCTGATACAGCTACGAACAGTGTATCAATTGGACTAACATCTACACCTTGTTTGTGCACAAAAGGGAGATTTAGTAATAAGAAAGCGACAACTATGGCTATCAAATAATATAAAACTATCCCCTGTTGAGGACTAGATTTTTTAAGTAACTTACTAAAAATAGACACGCATTTGTCACCTCAACGTTATTTCAATTTTATTTTTATCTCTTGAGACTTACCTTCTCTATAAATTTTAGCCGACAATGTTTTTAAATCTTGTCTATGGCTAAAAATAGTTTGTCTATACTGTAAATTATTTTGAATTGATTTACTATCTAATTCTACAACTACATCACCAATTTTTAAACCTGATTTTTTACCTAATCCATCATCTTTCAATTTTTCTACTACAATTCCGCTTTGAACATCTTCAGGGACTTTAAATAATACTCTTTCATATGGTAATAACTCTGAAACATTTTTAATGCCAATACCAGTATTAGGATATTGAATTTCACCTTTTTTCTCTAGTTCTGAAGCAATTGCACGTGCATCATCTATTGGAATAGCAAATCCCATACCTTCAATATTCGGCATGTTTATTTTCAGTGATACTACACCTACGAGTTCCCCATCTTGATTAACGACAGCACCTCCTGAATTACCAGGATTTACCGAAGCATCTATTTGAAACGTATTAATCAGTTCATCATTTTTATTATCTTTATCGAAATCGACCGGTACTGTTCTGTTTAATCCAGAAACAATACCTTTTGTTACTGTGTTTTTAAAATCATTGCCTAACGGATTACCCACAACTAAGATGCTTTCACCTAACTTCAATTGATTTGAACGACCGATTTTAATAGGTTGAACATTTTTGTTATTGATCATTGCTTTAAGCACTGCAATATCTGACCACATATCTTTGCCAACTACTGTAGCTGTAGCTGCCTTATTATCATCATATGTAATGTTAACCTTATCGTTATTACCGACTATATGTGTATTCGTTAAAATAAAAAAGGTATCGCCTACAGCTTTGTAGACGACACCTGAACCAACTTCGTTATTTGAATTTGTATTTATATTTGTTTTATCAGTTGTTTGTGTTGTTGGATTCTTAGGTGTGTCGTTCTCAACTGTTACCACTGATTTTACAGCGGTATCTGCATTTTTCATTGTTGTTGTGTATTTTGTATTTTGATGACTACTTTGTTCAACACTACTGTTTTGGTTAATTGTTGAAATAATTGCACTAATCAATATGACAATTAATATGATTGCAACTACGATAACAATTTTAAGCCAGTGTAATGTTAAGAATGATTTTACTTTGTCCATCATATCATTATGATTAGACTTATCGTGTGCATGCTCACTTACTTCTTCATGATTCGTTTGATTTGAATTATGACGTGTTGTATTACCATGCGCTGCACCTTCATCATCTTTATGATCTTGATGAGATGTGGATACCTGTTTTGAAGCATGATGCTCATTCGTCTTTAAATCTTGTGATTCTATCATTTCACTATCATGCGTTTCTAAATCAGACGTAGTATTAGCTTCTGAGGTACCTTTTTCTCCTTTGTATGTGCTAATATCATCACGTTGATGCGCATCTTGTTTACTAACGCTCGCATGCTGAGTTTTGCCTTTATTCTTTTCTAATCTACTATACTTAGGTTCTATATCACTTTGATTTGAAGATAGCTCATTTTCATCCTCATTAGTCTTATTACCTGTTTCAACTTTAGATTTTGATGCTATCGGTTTATTTTCTTTGTCCTCATTTTTAAGTTGTTGCTCTTCAGGCAATGTTAAATGATGCTCTTTTTCATCTACCACATAATCGGATTCATTTTCAGAACGTAATTTGGCTAAATGTTGCTGTTGCTGAATTTCTTCTTGCGTCAATTTCTCAATTCTTGCTTTTCGCATGTTATCTTTAACACGTTCTTCATTAACTTTTGCTTGTTCTTGCTCTTTTTGTGCAAGTCTTTCACGCTGTGCTTTCTCACGTGCTAATCGTTCTTCACGCTCTTCGTTATGAAAATACTCGTGTCGTTTTCGACGATATTGTTCACGTGGTATTACGTGTTTTTTATCATTATCCAAAGGTGTCCACTCCTATCGATTCACTCACAATCTATTATGGTAACGTTGCATTATGTTTATATGGTTGTGGTTTTGTTTAATTTATTTATACATTAATTAAAGTTTAATATCATTATTGCCAATTGGCAATAATTGAAGGTTTAAATCTGAATTTTTCTTACCATTTATATATATCATTCTATAAAAAATAAAAAAGCCTTTTAAATTTAATGGTTCTCATCAAATTTAAAAGACTCGAATGAAGCGTTTAAGCCAAATTATTTAGTTTTCTTTTTGTTACTACGTACTGATGTTAACCAACCGATAACAACTAATAGAATCATAACTGTCCAGAAAATAGCTTGCCATAATGTACTATGAGGGAAGTGTTCAGGTAAAATACCGATGTCTTCATGTGCAAGTACAATGACAACTAATTTAATACCTACCCATCCTACAATTGCAAAGGCAGCACCTTCTAAGCCAGGGTATTTGTTTAATAAGTCAACAAACCATGTAGCAGCAAAACGCATTAAAATAACACCGATCATGCCACCAATAAACATAACTGAGAATTGACCTAAGTCCATGCCACCAAAATGAATGCCAACTGTTGGTAATGTAACAGCAATAGCCATGGCAGCTAACATAGAATCAATAGCAAAAGCGATATCTGCAAATTCAACTTTTAACACAGTACCCCAGAATTGCATTGGTCCGACTTTCTTTTCAACACCATCATCGTCAAAATGATGATCATCACCTTCAGGTTGATCTTCGTGTTTTTTATGGAAAAATTGCCACAGATTTCTTATAGACATGAAAATTAAATATGCGGCACCCAGTGCTTGAATAAACCAGAAATTAGCAATAATACTAATTAAGAATAAGGCAAGAAAACGAAATACAAATGCACCTAGTAAACCATAAAATAAAGCTCTTTTACGTTGTTCAGGTGGTAAATGTTTAACCATAACGGCCATAACAACAGCATTATCAGCTGCTAATAGCCCTTCTAAAAATACAAGAACGAGAATTACCCACAAGTAAGGTAAAATTAAACTCGGATCCATAGTGGACAGCTCCTTTTTGTTTGAATACAAATAAAGAGACCTATGCTAAATAATAGCAAAGGTCTCACTTAGCAAATAATTGCCCACTTTACCGGAAGTCCATACTTCGTAATGACGATAAAGTGCTAATCATCAAATGTAATGATGATTCTCAAGTTACTCCCCTCTGACAACTTGTCATAGGTATTCATTTGTTAAGTGTATTATACACCATACGCCATATAAATAAACCATTTGCGTTCAATAAATTGTAAAATTTAAAGAGATGAGCTCGTTGTTAATACCCTTCTTTTTCAATCGTATGCTTATAAAAGACTATACAATTTAATTTCTGGGAATTTTTCTTCGAACCATCGTGTTGCAAATTCATTTTCGAATAAGAAAACAAAATTATCATATCTATCTTTTACTAATATTGAGCGAGATGTGTTCATTTTGTCTTGAATATCATCTTCATTTTCAATCCAACGCGCAATTTTTCTACCGACGGGTTCCATTACAACATCAACATTGTATTCATTTTTCATACGGTGTTCAAATACTTCAAATTGTAGTTGTCCTACGGCACCTAAAATAATTTGATTCGTATGAAGCGTTTTATAGTATTGGATTGCACCTTCTTGAACAAGTTGTTCAATCCCTTTATGGAAATGTTTTTGTTTCATTACGTTTTTAGCTGAAACTTTCATAAATATTTCCGGAGTAAATTGTGGTAAGTCTTGGAAACTATATTTTTGTTTACCACCAACTAATGTGTCTCCAATTTGATAGTTACCTGTGTCATATAAACCAATGATATCTCCGGCTACGGCATGGTTCACTGTTTCTTTATCGTCAGCCATAAATGATGTTGAACGTGTGATTTTTTGTTTTTTATTCGTACGTTGTAAAGTTACGTCCATACCACGTTCAAATGCGCCACTTACGACACGCATAAATGCAATTCTGTCACGATGTTTAGGATCCATATTGGCTTGTATTTTAAAGATAAATCCAGAAAATTCATCATCGAAAGGACTTACTTCAACTTCTTCATTTGTTTGACGTGCATTCGGCATAGGTGCATAATCAACGTAGGCATTCAAGAAGTTTTGTACACCAAAGTTAGCTAAAGCAGAACCGAAGAACACCGGTGTCAGTTCACCATTCAATAGCGTATCATTATCAAAGTCTTCACCCGCTTCTTCTACGAGCATGAATTCTTCAATCGCTTGCGCAAATGCACTGTCATTACTAATGGGATGTGATTCTTGTAATTCATAATCATCATTTAAGTGTAAGACATTTTCTTCATCTCTAAAAGGTTCGATTGACTTTGAATCACGGTCAATAATACCAAAGAAATTTTGCCCCATACCAATTGGCCAATTCATAGGGTACGTATCGATGTTTAATGTTTCTTCAATTTCATCTAATAATTCAAATGGCTCTTTACCTACACGGTCTAATTTATTGATAAATGTAAAAATCGGAATACCTCTCATTTTACATACTTTAAATAATTTCAAGGTTTGTGGTTCAATACCTTTGGCACAGTCAATAACCATTACCGCACTATCCACTGCCATTAATGTTCGGTAAGTATCTTCTGAGAAGTCTTCGTGTCCTGGTGTATCTAGAATATTAATTTTGTAGTCATCATAATCAAATTGCATAACTGAACTTGTTACTGAGATACCACGTTCTTGTTCGACTTTCATCCAGTCACTTGTTGCAAATTTCCCTGTTTTTTTACCTTTAACTGTACCCGCTTCTCTTATAGCACCACTAAAATATAATAACTTTTCAGTCAATGTCGTTTTACCAGCATCTGGGTGAGAGATGATGGCGAACGTCTTTCTTGATTCAACTTCTTCTTTTAAACTCATCTATTAATCTCCTTTAAAATCATTCGCAATCCATTTTGTTAAATTTGAAGCAATATGTATCGCTGCTTCTTCATCTACAAATGCAAATAGTTGCATTATTAATTCTTCTTTAATGTCGTCACTATCCATATGTACATCTAGTTCTATTGACCACAATACATCAGGTATAGCTATCATGATTTGCTCTGTTGCTTCAATAATACATAGATATGCATTAACAATTTCACCATTAATAGTTAATTGTTTAATGTTCACCAGAGCCACCGCCAAATTTCTTGTATGCTGCTTCCAGTCCAATTAAATCATCTCTATGAGGTACCTTAACATGTCCAGGCATGATTTGATATGGTTCTCTTCCTTTAGAAGCTAATACGACTGTATCTCCTGGTTCGGCCACATCAATGGCGTGTCTAATACCTTCAGCTCTGTCCTCAAATTCAATGTAATGATCATGTGTGGCACCTTTAGCGAGTTCAGCTGTCAACATTTTAGGATCATCATTAGCTGGATTATCTGGTGTGAATATAACATAATCTGCCCTACATGCTACTGCACCCATTTCAGGTGTCTTAGTTAAGTCACGTTCTCCAGCCATACCAATTAAAAAGATTAATTTCTGTTTTACGAAAGGTTTCACAGCATCTATTAATTTATTCATTCCATCCGCTGTATGTGCATAGTCAATAATTAAATCTATCGGTAACGATGGATCAAGCACTTCTAAACGACCTTCAACTGGCTCTAAAGTTTCAACCACCTTAACAATATCTTCCATTGACGTACCCTTACTCCAAACAGCAATCATGGCAGCCATGATATTTGAAATATTAAATTTACCTACATATGGGGTTTTAACATTATAAGTACCAATAGGTGTAACAAAATCAAACTGAACACCTTGTAAAGATTCTTGAATATTGGTAGCCATAAATTGCGCATCGTGATCTATACCATACGTAAAAATTTCATATGGTGTCACTGACGCCAAGTACTCAGAGAATGCGTCATCATTGTTGACAATGGCATACTTCTCTTTCGATAAATCTTCTCCTAATTGACTAAATAATAATGATTTAGCGTGACCGTAAGCTTCCATTGTGCCATGGAAATCTAAATGATCTTGTGTCAAATTAGAGAATACCGCTACATCAAATTCAACGCCTCTTAATCTTCCTAATGATAAGCCGTGGCTAGATACTTCCATAGTCATAACTTCCGCATCTTCATCGACAGCTTGTTTAATCTTTTTAGTCAAAGAGACTGTTTCTGGTGTCGTGTTTGCACCTTTAGTTTTATATTCGTTGATTTGGAAACCATTCGTTCCTAAATATGCACTACCTTTGCCTAATCCTCTATAAATAAGATGGATCATCGTAGCAATTGAAGTTTTACCATTTGTCCCTGTTACACCAATTGTCGTTAATTGATGGCTCGGATAGTCATATAGTGTATGCGCTAATAAGCTAGCAACTCTTAATGTATCTGGTACAATAACTTGCGTTACGTTCCCGCTAATGTCTTGTTGTTGATTAACTACAATGACTTTTGCGCCTTGATCTACAACATTCTGACAAAATCTATGGCTATCTACCGTGTAACCTTTTGATGCGACGAATATACTTCCTTCACTTGCGGTACGTGAATCTGTAGTGATATCTGTAACATTTATATCTAAAGTACCTATTACTTGTTTTACTCGTATTTTTTCGAACAACTCATTCGCATTCAAAATGTATCGCTCCTTTTTTTACAATAAGTTTATTATACACGTTTTGAAGTTGTTGATAAATTTATAATCATTAAAATATTAGTTTTAACCTCACACTCAATATATGAATCAATAAAGTGAAGAAATTATTAATTAAGCGTTAATTATTTTAAAATTTCCTATATATATCACTACAATTCAATACATTTAAATATATTAGTGCTAGGATAGTGATATAAAGATGATGTTAACTTCGTTAGTATGCTATAATGCACTATAAATGAAATTTATACTGTTAATAAAGGATATAAATATAATACGATAACTGAGTATCCGTATTTAATGCTATTGCAGTTCGCATTAAATACGTTAATGCGTATTTTAAATTTAAATTAATGGAGGGTGACTATTAATGGTTACTCAAAATAAAAAGATATTGATTATTACCGGCTCATTTGGAAACGGACATTTACAGGTGACTCAAAGTGTTGTTGATCAACTTAACGAAATGAACTTGTCTCACCTTTCAGTTATTGAGCATGACTTGTTTATGGAAGCACATCCAATTTTAACTTCTATTTGCAAAAAATGGTATATCAATAGCTTTAAATATTTTAGAAATATGTATAAGAACTTTTATTATAGTCGCCCTGATGAGTTAGATAAATGTTTTTATAAATATTATGGATTAAATAAATTGATCAATTTGCTGCTTAAAGAAAAGCCAGACTTAATCTTATTGACGTTCCCTACACCAGTAATGTCAGTGTTGACTGAGCAATTTAACATGAACATTCCAATTGCAACGGTTATGACAGATTATCGTTTGCAAAAAAACTGGATAACGCCTAATTCTCATCGATATTATGTCGCTACTGAAGATACTAAGCGTGATTTTATCAATGCAGGTATTCCAGCTTCTGATATCAAAGTAACTGGCATACCAATTTCTGATAAGTTCGAATCTGATATCGATAAAGTAGTTTGGTTACAAAAGCATCATTTAAATCCTGATAAACCAACTATTTTAATGTCTGCAGGCGCATTTGGCGTTTCTAAAGGATTTGACTATATGATTGATAGTATCCTGAAGAAGAGTCCTCAATCACAAATCGTGATGATTTGCGGACGTAGTAAAGCACTAAAACGTACTTTAGAAGCACAATTTAAGTCATATGATAACGTACTCATTCTAGGTTATACCAAACATATGAATGAATGGATGGCTTCAAGTCAACTTATGATTACAAAACCAGGTGGGATTACAATTTCTGAAGGTTTAACACGTAGTTTACCAATGATATTTTTAAATCCAGCGCCAGGTCAAGAACTTGAAAACGCATTGTATTTCCAAGATAAATCATACGGAAAAATTGCAAACACACCTGAGGAAGCTATCGAAATTGTTTCTGACTTAACTAATCATGAAGAACGATTACAAGCAATGACTAATAAAATGACTGAAGAAAAAGTTGATCATTCAACCTATAGATTATGTACCGATTTACTAAATATCCTGGACAGTTCATCACAGCAACAGGAAATTTACGGAAAGGTACCTTTGTATGCCAAATTCTTCGTTAAGTAGTAAAGGAATTAGTAACAACTTTAAGATAATGCTCGTTATTTTATTCTTAATGGAATTTGCAAGAGGGATGTATGTATTAAGTTACGTTAATTACTTACCAACCGTTACTTCGATTGCAGTAGCAGTAACATCAGCAGCATTATCAATTCACTTTATATCCGATGCAGCAACAAATTTTGTCATTGGATTCCTCTTAAAAAAATTTGGTACTAAGCTAGTATTAACCCTAGGATTTTTATTAGCTTTTATGAGTTTATTCTTAGTCATTTGGTTTCCAGCTAACCCTATAGTAATCATTATTAGTGCAATCATGCTAGGTATCGCAGTTAGCCCTATATGGGTCATCATGTTATCAAGTGTAGAAGAAGCACAGCGTGGTAAACAAATGGGTTATGTCTACTTTTCTTGGTTGTTAGGTTTACTTGTTGGTTGGGCGTTTATGAATGTATTAGTTAAAATACATCCAACTCGATTTGCATTTATGATGTCACTCGTCGTAGTTATTGCATGGGTGTTGTATTATTTTGTTGACGTTAAATTAACAAATTATAATACGAAACCTGTGAGTGAACAATTAGGACAAATTGTCAACGTTATGAAGCGCCATTTGGTATTATTCCCGGGCATTTTGTTACAAGGTGCATCTATCTCAGCGTTGTTACCTATACTACCAACATATGCGACAAAGGTAGTTGGTGTTAGTACAATTGAGTATACCGTTGCCATTGCTATCGGTGGCGCAGGTTGTGCGATTTCAATGCTATTTTTATCTAAGATTATCGATAAAAATAGTAAAGGATTTATGTATGCCGTTATTTTTGTAGGCTTTTTACTATTTACAGCATTTATCTTCGGTTTATCACTAGTAACCAATATTGTTGTCGTATGGATCGTAGCAATATTTATAGGATTAATGTATGGCATATTATTACCAGCATGGAATACATTTATGGCAGGACAAATTGACCCCGCTGAACAAGAGGAAACTTGGGGCGTCTTTAACAGCGTTCAAGGCTTTGGCTCTATGATTGGTCCTTTATTTGGTGGTTTAATCGCTCAATTTTCTAACGGGCTAAGTAATACATTTTACTTTTCTGCCGCGATCTTTTTAATATTGGCTATTTTCTACGGCATTTATTTTATTAAGCGCCGAGGCAAAGTAAATCGTATATAATATAAAACACTAAAAAATCTAGTTAACGTGCAAACAATGTACATTAACTAGATTTTATTTTACTTATTATTTACAATTACGCTAATTTGAAAGTATCAATCACTTTCCATTTATCTTCATCCTCGTCATAGCGTAACAATGAAAGTTCTTCAATATTTTCTTTAAGGTCTACCCCTACTAATTCTACTTGACCAAATATATCTTCAAATTCTTGGCTTGTTAAACCTTGAGCAATTGTAAAGTGCGGTACAAATGGATGCTCCGCTTCACCATGAAAATCTTCAGTATTAAATAAATTGAAAAGCTGTTCTAATTCGTCAGTTTTAGCAACTTTAAAATAAATCACATTGTTAGTTGGTTTAAAACTTGAAGCTTTTGTTGCATGTACTTCAACTGGTTTAAAACCTTCTAATCTTTTTTTAACTTCTTCTTTTACTGAATCTAATTCATCATCATTGATTTCAAAGTGTGACTTGATCGTGATATGAGGCATGATACGTGCATATTCAGTATCATAACGTTTACGATAACCGTTCACTTCATCTTGAAATGATTTTGACGGAATTAATGCTAATCCTATATTCATTTAAATTCCTCCTTTGTTTAACATATTACCATTATAGCAAAATTCTATATTTTACGTTATTAGTTAGCAGAATTTTTTGAAAAGGTTTACAATAATTAAATATTTCAATTCGTATCATCAATAAATCATTTTACAACCCGACACTGTACCCTGATTCCCCTTTTCCTAATAAAACGAATTAAACTTCATCTGATGGTGCCGTTACTTCATCACCAAGAAAATACGTTAGTACATCTGGTAATAATGGCTTCCAAGATTTCCAATTATGCCCGCCTTCAAACTCTAAATAATGGTAGGTCACACCCTTATCTTTAATCACATCTGCAAGCGCTCTATTTGGTGTTAAAAAGTTCGCACGTTCTCCCGTTGTTGGTAAAGCAAAATCTTCCTCTTCTAACCCTATCGCATGCCAAATAGATAATTCATTATACTGTAAGCAATGATTAAATTTATCTATAACTGTAGCATCTGAATGTGGACTAAGCATTGCAATTTGACTGAATATGGTTGGATACGTTAATGCAGTTAATAGTGCTATACTGCCTGCAAGACTATCTCCCATTAAAATTCTGGCGTTTCCTACTTTATAGGTTGGAAACGTATGATCAATAAATGGTAGTAACTCTTTACCTACGGCTTGTATCGTCTTCTGACTTCTACTTCCTTGTGGATGAAACTCTTCTCGACGCTTATCAACATCTTCATAATGGAAACCGACAATAATTGCGCGTTGAATTTCATCCTCTCTTCTTAAACGTTCATATTCACGTTGAAGTCTTCCAAATCTTAAAAAATCTAACCCGTCAAAACAAATAATGACTTGATATTTGAATAGTTCAGAATAATCTTCAGGCAAATATACTGATAATGTAACATCTCTTTCTAAGATATGACTATGTAAGATATGTTTATTAATTTTGCCTGCTTTAAAATTCGACATGACATTGACGCCCCCTAAATAGAATATACTCATTGTATCAAGTTCACGATGACTTTTAAATCTCTGAAAAAAACAAATGTTTCATATTCATGAAATTTGGTAATTTAATCATAGTTATTAGGGAAAGAAGACGATTTAATACGGATAGGCTAGGACCTCCTTTTCCCTATCTTGCTTTGCTTGTGGAATTTCTTTGCGAAATTCTCTGTGCTGGGGCCCACCCCAGCTTGCTTTGCTTGTGGAATTTCTTTGTGAAATTCTCTGTGCTGGGGCCCACCCTAGCTTGCTTTGCTTGTGGAATTTCTTTGTGAAATTCTCTGTGCTGGGGCCCACCCCAGCTTGCTTTGCTTGTGGAATTTCTTTGCGAAATTCTCTGTGCTGGGGCCCCACCGTATTTTAATTTGAAAGTTGTGGTGTTGTTTTAGGTTTGTTGAAGGTTTGGTTTACGTATCTAAATTTAGGTGTGATGCATTTCTGTGTATTTCTTGAAGTTAAAATTTCCCTTTTTAACATGTCTTAATTGATATATACTTAATAAATAGTGAACAAATGAAAATAGGAGGACGTAAGCATATGCTTAACAAAGTTTGGTTTCGAACAGGTATTGCCCTAATTATCTTGTTCGTGCTAATTAAATTGTTTATGGAAGTACAAAGCGTTTTTGCACCTATTGTAACCATTATTGGTTCTGTGTTTCTTCCATTTATGATTAGCGGATTTTTATTTTATATCTGCTTACCTTTTCAAAATATTCTTGAAAAGTGGGGATTCCCACGTTGGGCAAGTATTACAACCATCTTTATTGGTTTAATTGCTATCATTGCAATCGTTGTCGCATTTATAGCACCAATCATTATTTCGAATGTGAACAGCTTAATTAAAGCGGCACCATCATTACAAAAAGAGGCTGAACAGATTGTTAATTTCTCACTTACTCAAATGGATAAACTTCCAAGTGACGTAACAGATAGAATTAATTCAGCCGTTAAATCAATGAGTGACAGTTTGACAGGTATTTTAGCCAACTCATTCTCTTACATTACGTCATTTATTTCAACTGTCTTCTTACTTATCATGGTCCCGTTCTTCTTAATTTACATGTTAAAAGATCATGAAAAATTTATTCCTGCGCTTGCTAAATTTTTCAAAGGAGAGCGTAAAGTATTTGTAGTCGATTTAATGAAAGATTTAAACTTCACTTTAAAATCATACATTCAAGGACAAGTGACAGTAAGTGTTATCCTAGGGGTTATTTTATATATTGGTTATACAATTATAGGCTTACCTTACACACCTTTATTAGTACTATTTGCCGGTGTAGCTAACTTAATTCCTTTCTTAGGACCATGGTTATCTTTTGCACCTGCAGGCATACTAGGTATTATTGATGGCCCTACTACATTTATTTGGGTTTGTGTGGTGACATTAATCGCGCAACAACTTGAAGGTAACGTCATTACGCCGAATGTTATGGGTAAATCTTTGAGTATTCACCCACTTACTATCATTGTAGTTATTTTAGCTGCAGGAGATTTAGGTGGCTTTACACTTATTTTAATTGCCGTCCCTCTTTATGCAGTACTTAAGACCCTCGCAAGCAATGTCTTTAAATATCGTCAACGTATTATTGATAAAGCGAATAGCGACGTCAAAGATTAATTTGATACAAATGTATAATATATTTTAGGAGTAGGTTTGAATTTATTACGAATTCAAATCTACTCCCTTTTTTAGAAAAAAAGAGAACGGGACAGAATTTAAAATAAATTCGTTGTCCCGCTCCCATATTAAATGTATTCATTATTTTATTGCGTGGAAACCACTATCTACGTGAATGTTCTCTCCAGTCACACCGCTTGAGAAATCACTTAATAAATAAGCAGCTGTTTTACCTACTTCTTCTTGATCTACATTTCGTCTTAATGGTGCACGTTCTTCAATTTCTTTAAGGATTGTATTGAAGCCACCGACACCTTTAGCACTTAATGTACGAATTGGACCTGCAGAGATAGCATTAACACGAATATTATCTGGACCTAAATCATAGGCTAAATATTTCACATTCGCTTCTAAACTTGCTTTCGCTACGCCCATAACGTTATAGTTTTGAACAGCAAATTCGCCACCAAGATATGTTGTTGCAACAATACTACCACCATTTGGCATTAATTTCTTCGCTTCATGTGCAACAATTGTTAATGAATAAGAGCTGATATCTTGAGCAAGTAAGAAACCTTCTCTTGATGTTTCTGAGAAACGGCCACGTAAATCTTCGATATTAGCAAAAGCGATAGAATGATATACACCATCAATATTGCCTACTTCTTCGCCAATTTTCGCGAAACCATTGACTACATCTTCATCTTTTTGAACATCAATTTGATATAGTTTAGGATCTTCTTGATTTAATTGTTCTAATAATTTTTCTAATTCTTTGCGGCTACGGTCTTTACGATACGTGAAAACAAGTTTAGCCCCTAATTGATCTAATACCTTTGCAACACCAAATCCGATACTACGTTTATTAGCAATACCCATAATTACGAAGGTTTTATTTTCAAGGTTAATCATTCGAAATAACTCCTTAATCATCGATTTTTTATATCTTAATCTCACTGTATTAACAATGAAGACTAATCTAACATTATTATTCTACCATTTTTGCTTCATAATTATAAAGTGATATTATTACCTGGTCATATAATGAGAGAGTGGGATAGAATTCTTTTTAAATTCTCTGTCCCACTCCCTCACGTTTGTTTTTGATTTTCGTAAATCAATAATAAAACTCTAAATCTGATTTTAATTCATCAACGTACTCTTTCGAGCCCGTTACGATAAGTCTATCTTTATACCTTAATTGTGTATCACCATGAGGGACGATGGATTCATTGTTACGGATAATTCGTACAAAGATAATGTCACCGCCAAATGGGAAATTACGTAACTGAATATTTTCATATTGATGATTTAACATTTCAATTTCATATAATGATGTTTCCACATTGCTTAAAATGTTCAACATATTTGGTGTTTCGATTAAGCCTTGTAAGAAGATTTTATTACTAATGAAGTTACTGAATACTTCAATACCTTCACCTTTCATTTCTTCATCTTCATTACTGTTTTCTAATCGACAAATAACGCGCTTAACATCATGTGCTTTAGCTAATTTAGCGACTTCTCGGTTAAGACTATCATCATTAGCAGAACAAACTACAATATCTTGATTGAATAATCCTAATCTTTCTAAGAGGTGTTCCTCATAGTGTGCGATTTCAACCACAGTTATATGATCCGATAAATTACGTTTATCTCCTAAATCTTTACGATAATATAATGTCACGTTATAAAGATGTGGTGATAAATTTTGCACAATTGGAATCGTCAACTGATTCTTACCTATTAAAGCAATATCAATTTTGCGATTAGCCTCATCCGGAATTGGAAACATTTTCTTGAAAATAATTGGTACAAACACACAAGTAATAATCGCACTTAAAATAAGTATGCCTGACATTTCAGAAGATATCGTATTTAATTGTTCTGCAATTTTAGCAGAGGCAATGACTAATGATAGTGTTGACGTTAATAAAAATGCTGATGCTATTGTTGTCTTGCTGTCAAACCATCGTCGAATAAAGAAAACTGGAATTAATTTCGAAATAATAAAAGCGATAATTAATACTGGAATGATTAATAATAGTGATGGTTCTTTAATTAATGACGGAATATTTAAATCAACACCCACCATAATAAAGAAGATTGGAATAAAGAACCCATATCCAAATGAATCGAGCGTATGCACTAATTCTTCGTCTGGTTTCAGTAAAGATACAACGACGCCAGCTAAGAATGCGCCTAGTATGTATTCAGCGCCGACCCCTTCAGCAAGTGCGACTAAAAGAATGATAAGGGCAAATATTGCTCTGATACCAATTTGTGTTGTGCCACCAATTAAACGGTGTAAAAATTTCATACGCTTAAATACAACACCTAATATATAGAAAATGGCCGTAAAGACAAGCAGAATTGCTGAAAGCCATACAGAACCATTACCACTACCATTGATACCACCATATATAGTTAACAGTACCATTGTCACTAAATCGGCTAATACGGCCACTAACAATATAAATTGACCAATGGTCGTACGCATGATATTCATTTCTTTCAATGTCGGTACGACAACACCTAGTGATATCGTTGATATAATAATGATCATTAACAAGACATCATCTACTAGCCCTAACCATTTGAACGCGTACGCTAATATAACAGAAATAATCATGATAAAAGCAAACACAGTTAAGGCTAAGTTAAGATGACTTGGTACATTCTTTTCATGCTTATTAGTACCTTGTCGATTTCTTTTATCCTTTTTAAACGTACTAAAGTCAATTTCTAGCCCACTTAAAAACATTAAAAAGATAAACCCTAAAGTTGATAATATGTTCAGCATACTATCTTTATGTACTAAATTTAAAAAAGACTGACCAATAATAATCCCCATTATAATTTCAGCTACGACAACTGGTAAAAAATTGATGTTCAGCCTATTGATAATAATTGGTGTTAAAAAAGCTGCTAGAACTACAATAACTAGTGAAAAAAACTCCATTTTGTCCCCCTATGTTAAATATGACATGAATGTTGTTGCTAAACCAAAGTAAATTAACATACTTACAATATCATTTATCGTTGTAATAAATGGTCCACTGGCTACAGCTGGATCAATATTCAATTTATTCATAAACAATGGAATCATAGAACCAACTAATGTACCAACTGTCATCGCAATAGTCAGACTGCCCCCTACAATTAAAGCTAAAAATGGTTGTCTATAAATGACAACGATGATAATAAATAAGACAGTGGCACACACTAATCCTGATAGTAAGCCACTTCCCGCTTCTCTTAAAGCAACCTTAAATTTACTTTGCTCATCAATTTCTCCAGTTGAAATATTACGTACAGACACCGCTAATGATTGCGTACCAGAGTTCCCAGACATACCACTAATAATTGGTATAAATGCTGCTAACAACGCAACTTGTGATAATGTTGATTCAAAACTTCCTAATATTGTGGCAGTAATCATTCCTAAAAATGTAAGTATGATTAACCAAGGTAGTCGTTTAGTCGCGGTTTTGACAACAGAATCATTCGTAGAGTCGATATCAGATACCCCGGCTAAACGTGAGTAGTCTTCACTCGCTTCTTCATCCATGACATCTAAAATATCATCGATTGTAATAATACCTAATAAATGTTGTTGATAATCAATAACTGGCATAGCGATAAAGTCATAATCTCTCATCTTTTGTGCTACATCTTCTTGGTCATCAGCTACATTAACACTAATGACACGTTCACTCATGATATCTTCAATGTAAGCATCATTTTCTGCCACGATTAAATCTCTTAAAGATAATACACCAACTAATTGTCCGTCCGTATTTACGGCAAAAATAACATAAATTGTTTCGGCATCTGGTGCTTGTTCTTTTACTAACATTAATGCTTCTTTAACCGGTGTATTCACATCAAGCGAAATATATTCCGTCGTCATAATACCGCCGGCTGTATCTTCTTCGTAATGTAATAGATGCTTAATTTCATTTGCATCTTCACGGTTCATTAATGTTAACAAGCTAGCTACTTTCGGTTTTGACAGCTCATTTAAAATATCTACAGCATTATCGGAAGACATTTCTTCTAATACTTTACTCGCATAATGCGCATTCATCGTATCAAAGAGGTCCTCATATGCTTCATCATCAATCTCTAATTGTTCAAAGAATTCCCCAACTTCTTGTGGTGATAAAAATTCAAATATTTTTTGTCTGTTCTCATTCGTTGTATCTTCAAAGTATTCACTTTGTTCATATTCATGCATTGCTAGAAATTCTTCTCTAAAACGATCAATATCATCTTGTATTAATAACTCGTCTAACAAATTTTGGTTATAGACTTCCTCATTGTTATAGTCATTATTTTCTGTTTCTAATGACAACGTCAGCACCTCCAAATCTTATTATAATTCTGTATATATCTTGTCTAGCCATTTATAATCTATCTCTATCTCAATCTCTTTATTATAAATCGGATGTATAAATGTCACTTTATAACATTGTAAAGATTGCGTATGAATTGTAGGATGACTTCCTTCATATAAATCATCGCCTACAAGTGGATGCCCAATATAATTAAAGTGAACGCGTATTTGGTGTGTACGCCCGGTATGCAACTTAATTTCACATAGGCTCGCATTAGGTTTATGCGCAATCGCTTTATACGATGTTTTAGCGTATTTCCCCAAATGACCTACCTTCCTAGTGATAATACTTTGACTATCTCTTGCAATTGGCGCTTCTATCACACCGTCGATTGGCGTTTGACCATAACACACGCACATATATCGTTTTTCTAGAGCCATCGTCGACATTAAATGATGGATATGCCCATACTTAGCAAATACAACAATGCCACGGGTATTACGATCTAAACGTGTAACAATATGCGGTACAATCACCGAATGCGTAAATTGTCCATCATTCAAATAGTACAATACGCGTTCTATCAAACTATCATGTGGATGTTCTCTTGATGGTGTACTATTTAAATGATGCGGTTTAGAAACAATAATTAAATAATCGTCTTCATATAGCACTTCAACAGGGTTATCGGAAGGTATTAAATACGCACTAGGTATTTCTTCAGGCAACTCAATGGTTAATTCATCACCCGGCATCATCATTTTCCTAACGGTGACATGCTTATTATTAATAATTAAAGCGCCATTAAGTTTAATGGCGCTAATTGTCTTTTTAGAGTATTGATGACGCTGTAAAAAAGACTTAAGCAGTTCATTATGCTGAATCTTATATACAAATTTCATCGACCATCTTCACTCTCTATAAATGAATCATGTACCCTTTTCCAGAATGGGAATGGTCTAAATCTAGCAAATCGAACTTTCTCGTTCGCTACTCTAAATTGGATACCATTGACATTTTTATGTTTTAAACTCACATGATCAATTGTGGTAAGTATCGTGTCGTGATTAACTGGTGTGATTAAGCATGTATGATGCTTAGGCAAAACAAGTGGTGACCCCACTGTTCTAAATACTCTATTATTGATAGAAGCAATTTCAGCGATTTGCATAGCATCAAGTGAAGGATGTATTAACGCACCACCTAATGCTTTATTATAGGCAGTAGAACCTGATGGTGTTGAAATACATAATCCATCACCTCTAAAACGCTCAAATTGTTTCCCACGAATACCTACATCCACAACGAGTGTCGATCCATTTTCAGTCTTCATCGTTGCTTCATTTAAAGCTAAATAACGTGTTTCATAACCATTATCATTGTATCTCACAATAATTTCTAACAATGGATATTCAATGACTTGAAATTCAGAATTATTAATTTCGATAATTAATTTTTCCACTTCATGAGGCAACCAATCAGCATAAAATCCTAAATGGCCTGTATGTACACCGACAAACGCCACCTGTGACAACATATGACTATATTGGTGAAAAGCTTGGAGCAACGTTCCATCTCCACCTACCGAAATCACTATTTCTGGATTAACGGCATCTTCTACCATATGGAAGTCTTTCATATGATTTATCATTTTATGCTTTAATGCATTGGATTTCGAATCACCTTTTGACAAGATTGTATAACGCATCCCCACACCTCATTAGTCATGTTTTTTTGCACGTTTTTGAGAATAATATTTCTGTGCTTCTTGAATTTCATCTTTAATCTCAGACATTTCCTCGTCTAGAAGATATGCCGCTTCTGCTGCACGTTCAAGACGATGCTGAATTTCTGCTGGATAATCACCGTCATATTTATATCTAAGTGTATGTTCGATTGTAGCCCAGAAATTCATCGCTAATGTTCGAATTTGGATTTCCGCTAAAATAGCTTTCTGACCATTTAGCGTTTCAATCGGATACTCAATAATCACATGATATGAACGATAACCACTTTGTTTCGTATTATTAATATAGTCACGTTCTTCAATTACCTTGAAATCC
Source organism: Staphylococcus borealis (assembly GCF_001224225.1). GTDB lineage: Bacteria > Bacillota > Bacilli > Staphylococcales > Staphylococcaceae > Staphylococcus > Staphylococcus borealis. Next base: position 30,748 of record NZ_CUEE01000004.1, read on the forward strand.
TGGCGCTGTCTAAGCATATTAACCACAACGTCAATATCATCCACAAATTGACACATCATTCTTAGACCGGCAATATCATACATCTCTTCACGCAGTCGATCAAATGGTATACCCCTTTTATTCGCCTTATCAATAATACTCGTAATTGGTTTTACTCGACCAGTAACGAATTCAATGGGTGAAGCATCTTCTCCAACTTCATATTGCTTACGCAAACCTTTTAATTTTACCTTTAACTCATCAACGGCTTGTTTATATGGTGTTAAAAATTGATCCCATTGATTCATATTGTTTCACTCCGCTTCACTTTAGGTCAAAAGTTTCTTCAACAGCTGAAACAAACTCCTTACCATAGTTATTATTTCCTTCAACATTCTCAAGGATATAATCTAATTCCTCTTGAAAATGTTCTAATTCCAATTCATCGTTTACAATTAATTTCTTGCCTCTATTCTCATGCAACATGGACCATGTTTCTTGAACGAAAATCAAGTAATCATACGAATGTCCATCATCTAATAAGTAGGCAAATCCATAATTATCACTATCAACAAGCATTTGCCCTACTTCTACTAACCCATCAGTTGGATCTTCTGAGTAGCAATAAATGCCATCGTCTTTAATTTTAATTTCATTTACATAAATACGCATGCTTGTTCCTCCTTATTATTCTTTACTAGTTTAACATAATTCAACTGCATAACACACGTTTGAAATGCACTTATTAATCGTTTAGTCCTGTTCAATTAACGCCGTTACGTCGCCTTTAGACGCATCATTTTATAATCTATACTTTTTTGCTCATATTTACTTATTTCACACAACTTTAATTACTTTAAATTTTGATACAACTCAGTCATAATGTATTACAATAAATGGATTACGAGGTGCAAGTTATGGCTACAAATAATGAAATTGAATTCAAACAATTACTAAATAAAGACGTATACGATAAATTTAAGCATGCATTTTTTGAACATAAAGAACCTTTTACTCAAACAAACTATTATATTGATACGCCAAGTTTCACATTACGTAATCATAAGTCAGCATTACGTATTCGCGTTAAAAATGATACATACGAAATGACCTTAAAAGTACCAGCCAAAGTAGGTTTAATGGAATACAATCATATGGTGACGTATCACCCAAACACTGGTGATGTGATATCCACGCACACATTACCACATGATATTCGAGACATTATCGAATCATATGGTGTTAATGACAATGAACTCACTATATTAGGTGCACTAACAACAGCGCGTCTGGAAACAACCTATCAAGACGAATTATTAGTATTAGATAAAAGTGATTATTTCGACAAGGTTGATTATGAATTAGAATTTGAAGTTAATGATTATAACAGTGGCTTGCAGAAATTTAATAAGCTATTAAATGAATTTAATCTTGAACACACTGTACCGAAAAATAAAGTACAACGTTTCTTCGACTACAAGAACCAAATTGAGAACTAATCAAACGTCATTGTAAAAAGTCAAATTACTTTTAAATGTAAAAATTCATGTTATATTAGTAATATATTAATGGAAATTGGTGATATTATGTCTAAAACGCCATACGATATTATAGGTGAAACAGCACTCTACAATATGATTGATCATTTCTATTCTTTAGTCGAAAAAGATGATAGAATCAATCATTTGTTTCCTGGGGATTTTGCCGAAACGAGTAGAAAACAAAAACAATTTCTCACTCAATTTCTTGGTGGACCAAACCTATATACTGAAGAACACGGACATCCGATGTTAAAAAAGAGACACATGGAATTTAAAATAACAACTTACGAAAGAGATGCATGGTTAGAAAATATGCATATTGCAATAACCGATGCGCAATTTCCAGCTGGCGTCGGAGATTACTTATATGAACGATTACGTCTAACCGCAAATCACATGGTAAATTCCTAAATATAATTGAAGGTGAGTAAAACATGGCTGAAGAACTAAAAATCGTAGACAATAAAAGTCGTGAAGATGCTAATCTGTCACCTGTAAATAAAATTGAAATTTATTCATTTTTCGATCCGTTTAATGCAGATTGCTTTAAATTATCAGCGATTATTTCTAAATTAAGAATTGAATATAATCAATATATCCGTATCAGACATATTCTAAACCCTTCATTGAAAGTACTTACTAAGTGCCAAGCTCAAAGTACCTCTGATTTTGATAATATCGCCTTAGCTTATAAAGCCGCTGAATTACAAGGGCGTTTAAGAGCAGAGCGTTTTATACATTTAATGCAAAATGAAATCATCCCTAAGAAGGATATTATTACGGAAGAGATGATTTGTGACTGTATCATCAACGCAGGTTTAGATTACAATGAATTTAAAGAAGATCTACAAAAGCGCAAACTAACTGAAAGTTTAAAAATAGATTTACACATTGCTCGAGAAATGGAAATTGAACAGGCACCTTCACTTGTATTTTTCAGTGAAGATGTTCATGAGGAAGGACTCAAAGTCGAAGGATTGTATCCATATCATATATATACTTACATCATTAACGAATTAATGGGTACCCCAATTGAGAAAAATCTTCCACCAAAAATTGAGGAATATATTCAAAAGAAACAACTTGTCACTATGGAAGAATTATTAACCATTTACGAGTGGCCCGAAAAGTTATTGACCAAAGAACTAAAAAAATTGGCATTACAACAAAAAGTTGAAAAACTTCAATATCCTGAAGGCGATTTTTGGCAATCAAAAATGCCTAGAATTTAATTAAAAACAACCAATCATTGCAGAGTCGCTTTGATTGGTTGTTTTTTTTCGTTTAACTTACTTAAGGTTGTACAACCCCATTTTTTATTTTCACATTACTTCCTTTTTGAAGCTTATCAAATTGATGCTTTGGCAACACAACAACTCTATCTCCTTGCTTTGTCTTAATAGTCACTGTATATAATGTCTCTTTAGCTTTCATTTGGTGTTTTAACATATTCATTTGATAGTTAACGCTGTGTTTATGTTCTTGAGATGAATTAGCAATCATATAATAAAATAGCCAATTGTTATAGAAGTTTGTTGCCATAAATTGTGATGGTACAGAAGCATATGGACTATATTTGTAATTAGGATTTAAAAGTGCACGTGTTTGATGATTGTAGCGACTTGAATGATATGAATTTTTAACATTAGTATTATGAGCTATATTACTCGTTTTAGACGCTTGCGCTGCAGCACGTTGGCTAGACAGTCTTGATGCACGAGAAGCGTTAACTGCACTAGAGCGATTCATAGATGAACTTGAAGACGATGTCGTTCTAGTTGCTGCACTACTTGAAGATGCACTGCTTGAACTTGAAGACGATGAACTACTTGATGTGCCACCATTTGAAGTTGTAGCATGTAACTGATGATGCGTCATTTCAAACATATAAAGTAAGCTCACAATACAAATGCAACTTATCAACTTTAATATTTTGTTCACTAAGTCGTCGCCCTCCTATTTAGTTACTTGATCTTTTGAAATTACTTTTCCTTCTACATCATCATCGCCATAAGTCATATACGGTGGTCGATAGACATGTATATTTTTACCATCTTTAATGATGTAAGGTTTTTCATTACCATCGCTTAATATATGTTCATAAACATGATCTAAACTTGTGCGTTCAATATGTGGGTGCTTTTCTTTATCATTATATTTAATTTCAACATTAGGCGAATCTTCATCACCATCATTTAAGACTTCGTAATATACATACTCAAATTTTTCTGATTTCTTACTGTCATTTGATGGTTCCTTTTGTTCCCCATCGTCACAAGCAGCTAAAACGATTGTTAAGCAAATCATAGACAATAACAAAGTAAATTTTTTCATTGATACTCCCCTTTCAAATTGATTAAATATAAAATTAAATCACGACTTAATTTTAACAAATTAATATTAAAAATCATCATGTAATAGAAAAGGGAATAAAACTATTTATAAAATAAGAGATAATAAACTGAGATGGTTATTAAAAAAGTATAAAAAAAAACGCCGTGTCTGATTACACGACGCTAAACAAAGGGGATGGGAGAAATTTTTCACTTCAAACAAAGGGGTATGTTTGTTATGTGATTAATTTCATGTCCATAATATAACACGCTAAAATAGGTGTTTCAATAATAAAGTCCCTTTATTTTTAAATTGTCACAAACTTGCCATATTGTAAACGTATACAGTTATTTTAAGCTTTCATTAACTTTTCAAACGCATCTAATTTTTGCTCAAAAACTTCACAAGCTTGCTCAATAGGTTCTGGAGATGTCATATCCACACCTGCATTTTTCAGAATTTCAATTGGGTAATTAGAACTTCCTTTTTTCAAGAATTCATTAATATATCTATCTACAGCTGGTTTACCCTCAGTAAGAATTTGATGACTTAAACTTTGTGCGGCACTATAACCTGTTGCATATTGATATACATAATAGTTCATATAGAAGTGAGGAATACGTGACCATTCTTTGCTAATATTGTCATCTGTTTCAACAACATCACCAAAATATTGTTGATTCAATTTAGCATATTCCTCATTCATACGTGTTGCCGTCAATGGTTCACCCGCTTCTTCAATTTGATGAATTTTATGTTCAAATTCTGCAAACATTGTTTGACGGAATAAAGTCGCTCTGAATCTTTCAAGTTCTTGATTTAATAATAATAAACGACGTTCATCATCTAAATGTTTATCCATATAATCACTTAATAACGCTTCGTTACAAGTTGATGCAACTTCAGCAACAAAGATTGAATAGTCACTAGAATTTGATGGTTGATATTTACGACTGAAATAACTATGTGCTGAATGACCAAACTCATGAATTAGTGTATATAAGTCAGAGACAGTATCTGACCAGTTTAATAGAATAAACGGATTAGTTAAGTGCGCACCAGATGAGTAACCACCTGAACGTTTACCTTTATTCTCATATACATCTACCCAACGATTATTTAAACCTTCTTTAACAACATTAAGATATGTTTCACCCATTGGCTCTAACGCTTTAAGCATCCATTCTTTCGCTTCTTCATAAGGCATTTCAAATTTAACGTCCTTAACCATTGGCGTATATAAATCGTACATTTTTAAGTCGTCAACGTCTAATAATTCTTTTCTTAATTTCGTATATCTGTGCAATAATGGTAAATATTTATGCACAGTTTTTACTAAATTATCATAAACTTCTTCTGGTATATGATTATTACTTAACGCACGCTCACGAGCTGTTTTATAGTTATGTGTTCGAGCATTAAACACATTCTTCTTAACTTCGCCTGCTAAAGTTGATCCTAGAGTATTATTGTAAGCACCATATGCTTTATATAAATTATTATATGCAGATTGACGTAATACTCGATCATCTGATTCTAAATATTTAATAAAAGTGCCTTGCGTTAATGGATGTTTCTCACCATTTTTATCGACCGCATCTTCAAATTCTAGATCAGCATTACTGAACATACCATATACATTACTTGGTGTAGACAATGCATCTTGTGCTTCAGTTAATAATCTTTCTTGTTCTGCATCTAAAATGTGTGGTCGTTTTTCGTTAATCAATTTCAAGTCAAATTCATAACGTTTTAAATCATTATTCTCATTAATAAAAGATTGTAATTTATCTTCATCAATTTGAAGTATTTCAGGTACTAAGAAACTCCATGCTGAACTTATTTTAATGATAAGTTGATGCGCACGTGATTCAAAACCAGTATATTTATCATTTGATGTGTCTTGGTCTTGTTTTAAATGTGCATAAACATATACTTTTTCAAGTTTAGTACTAATTTCATCTTCTAATGATAACGCATTATATAACGTTTCCGAGCTATCACCTAAGTGTCCTTTAAATTGTTCTTCTTTACCTAGATAACCTTCAACCTCTTTTAATGCGGCTTCGAAAGCTTCATCACTCTCAAAAATTGTTGTTAAATCCCACGTATCATTTGGATATTTACGTTCTTGCTCTTCTCTTGTTAATTGTTGACTCATATAGTAAACCTCCTATAATAACTAATGGTATAATTTTCTCATTATTCCCTTTGAATTGCACGTTTTAACTATATTTTCTGTAATGATTAATGAGTTCTGAGACAACATGATCCATAGAAATAGTGTTAAGGTACATCTGTCTAAATTTAAGAAAGTCTTTTAAACACTGATGCACATCACGTTCTTGTTGATTCAATAATTCCAATTGTAATTGCCACTGAACTGGATGATTCTCAATGTAAAGTTGATAAGGGAATATGTATCCGAAGTTACGATAAACAGCTTCATCTGACAACCTTAATTGATACATTGCACTTAAAGAAGGCTCAAGGACAGAATTTTGCCTTCTACATTGATTCAAGTAATGATGTATTTCAGATTTCGTTAACTTGAAAATGTGTTGATATGGTGGAGACATTATATTAATCTGATTCACTAATTCATTGATTTCAATTACTGTTTGTTTTGCGATAAATTGTTTGCCACCAATATGCTGAATTTGACTATATAAAACAATGCGCTTGTTCTCATGATTCCATACATATAAACACCTGTTAATTGGATGTATAAAATGTGCTTGAAATGAATTGAGATATAGCCTTCCTCTATGATATCGACAATCTTTAAGCAACCAAATGACTTCCATATTCAGTTGTTTAAACCCCTTTGTTCGTTCTAAGATTTCTTCTATACTTATTCTAGAAAATTGAATTTCAATGACAAATTTTAAGTTGACTAGTATATCTGGGAATTGTTGTATCGTCGGGCAATAAGGCTCAATTTGAACGTGATAATGCTGTTGTGATAACATCTTCGCAATGAAGCACTTTACAAAGTAATGTTGTTCCGATTCTTGCTTCGCACAATAACTTACGCTATCCACTTTATGCGCGAAATGCGGCATTTTCTTTGTGCCACGTTTTAGCAATAGTTGTGTTCTACAATGCGGACAAAAATAACTGTCTTGTTGCTTTGCACGATGCGCATATACTTGCTCGCCATGTTGATTTATAGCCATTAACATAAATTTCACTCACCTCATAAGATTAAACGTTTGAGATGGTGATTTTACTTCTCAACACAAAAAAAACCGAAGCAATATTCATTGCCTCGGTAAAAACGTTTCATTATTCAACCGTATCTGGGAAATAACGACGGACTTGTGCAGTAACGTTATGACTCATAATAATCTTAGCATAATCGTTTAAATACACTTCAGTTTTATCCGTTGGATATGCAAATTCTAACATTTGACTATAACTATCATTAATAGTCTCTTGACTCACTGTTTCATCAAAGTGAACAGCATAATAATATTTATTATCATTCATATATAATAAATCTTCAAATTCATCAGTTGATAAATTATGATGATAAGCATAACTTATCACTTGTTCTAAATCATCGAATTTAACAATAACTGTTCTAATATTAGATCGTTGTTTCGTTTGCTTTTGTTCAGATTTATGCGCTTGTTTTTGTTGCGCTCTTTGTTCGAATAAGTTTTCAATACTGTCTTCATTTTCCAATGTATTTGCAAGTAATTCATTAACCTGTTCTTCAAATTGTTCATTCGCATCTTCATCTGACATATGCATGGCATCTTCATTTTTAGATTTAGAAATCGTAACTTCCACACCTTTTTCGAAGGCATGTACTTGTATCCAAAGTGGACCTTCAACTACGAAGTCCTCTTCTTCATTGATTTCATCCATCATTGACCAGAAGAATTCTTCGCCTCTTTTACGGTTCGTCCATAAATCTTCACGACTAAATCCTCTAGCTTCAATATCACTATAAGTTATAAATAATTTGACTGTTGTGTCATCAACGCGTTCTATTCTCATATCATCTCACTCCTTACAGTCGATGAATAGTAACCATATTGTATTAGAACGTGGTGGAAATTACAATTTATTTGTTTGATTAAATTTAACTATTTTATAATCGTTATATATATTAACATATTCCCTTTTAAAGTTACAAAAAGGGAGTGGAACAGAATTCTTTTAAATTCGTCGTCCCACCCCCGCAAGGATGTCTAGAACTGAGAAAAGCTTGATTCAAGCGCCTTCTCAGTTCAGTCAGCTACTGCGAAATTGCAAAATAGCTGCATTATATTATTTATGCCTAGCCTCTTCATAATATTATAATCTTCAATTAAATTTTAGAATTAATCTACAAGACGTTGCGCTTCTTGTAATTGGAAAGTACGAACCTTTCTAGGTAAGAAACGTCTAATTTCATCTTCGTTATAACCAACTTGTAAACGTTTTTCATCTAAAATAATTGGACGACGTAAAAGTCCAGGATTATCTTGGATGATTGCATAAAGATCTTGTAATGGTAAAGAATCAATATCAACGTTTAATTTTTGATATGTTTTAGAACGAGTAGAAATAATTTCGTCAGTTCCGTCTTCAGTCATTTTTAAAATTTGTTTGATTTCATCAATTGTTAAATGTTCAGAAAAAATGTTACGCTCCGTATATGGAATGTCATGTTCTTGTAACCATGCTTTCGCTTTACGGCAAGATGTGCAACTTGGTGAAGTAAATAATGTTACCATACATCTCACTCTCCTATTGAATGAATATTATTCATTATTTTTAAATTTATTGATTAAGAAATAATCGTTTATTTAGTCCTCTTAACCTTACAATGTAAGTATAACTATCTAACATTAAAATTAAATGAGAAAATCCTAATTTTTCTGAGAAATCTTAAATTTTCTAAAAACCTAACTTTAAAGGCTTAGAATTAACGTATAACTACATACTAACATAACTTACATTTTAAAGAAATACTGTTATAATTTAAATAATATGAATTAAAACTAAGAAAGTAGGCATCTAATATGGAGACATTATTTTCAGGAATTCAACCTAGTGGCATACCCACAATTGGTAATTATATTGGCGCATTGAAACAATTTGCTGATGTACAAAATGATTACGATTGTTATTTTTGCATTGTTGACCAACATGCTATCACAGTGCCGCAAGATAAAATCAAATTGCGTAAACAAATACGTCAACTTGCAGCTATTTATTTAGCATCAGGAATCAACCCGGAAAAAGCGACCTTATTTATACAATCTGAAGTACCAGCACACGTACAAGCTGGTTGGATGCTCACAACAATCTCAAGTGTGGGTGAACTTGAACGTATGACTCAATATAAAGATAAAGCTCAAAAGCGAACTGATGGTATTCCAGCTGGGTTACTAACTTACCCACCGTTAATGGCTGCAGATATTGTTATTTACAATACTAACATTGTTCCAGTTGGTGAAGACCAAAAACAACATATGGAATTAACTCGAAACTTAGTTGAACGCTTTAATAGTCGTTATAATGACGTTTTAGTTAAGCCAGAAATTCGCATGCCTAAAGTAGGTGGCCGTGTAATGAGTTTACAAGACCCAACTAAGAAAATGAGTAAAAGTGATGACAATCAAAAAAACTTTATTTCATTACTAGATGAACCTAACGTGGCTGCTAAGAAGATTAAAAGTGCTGTAACAGATTCAGATGGCATTATTAAATTTGATCGAGATAACAAACCAGGTATATCAAATTTATTAACAATCTACTCTAGCCTAACAAATGAATCTATTAAAGATTTAGAAGCTAAATATGAAAATGAAGGATACGGAAAATTCAAAACCGACTTATCAGAAATCGTCAAAGATTTCTTAATTGATTTCCAAAAGAAATATGATGAATTTTATCATTCAGACAAATTAGATGAAATACTAGATCATGGTCGCGATAAAGCTCAAAAAGCCTCATTCAAAACATTGAAAAAAATGGAACGCGCTATGGGACTAGGACGTAAACGATAATAATAAAAAGTGAGATGACTTAACTCATCTCACTTTTTTATTACCTATTTTTAGTTATTTTCTTCCTTTAGGGTTAAATGCATCTTTGAGTCCCTCACCAACAAAGTTAATGCTTAGTATTGTAAACATAATCATTAGTGCGGGGGGCATCCATATCCAGGGCTTAGAACTAATAATGTCGCCTTCTTGTGCATCACTTAACATGTTCCCCCATGAAGGAATGGATTTACTAATCCCAAATCCTAAAAAGCTCAAACCAGATTCTACTACAATCATTCCTGCAAATGTTAAAGTTGCTTGCACAATAACTACACTTAAAATATTAGGTAATAAATGCTTTAAAATAATTTTATGTGTGGGCGTACCAATCGATTTCGCTGCTAAGAAATATTCATTTTCTTTCTCTTGCATGACTTTCCCACGTACTAACCTAGCAATACCTCCCCAACTAAGAACGATAATAACTGCTACTAAAATAATCGCTGAGCCGTATGGATTTTTAATTTTATCACCAAGCGCAGCATTTAAAACGATTGCGAAAATTAAAAACGGAAAAAGCATTACAAATTCAGTGACACGCATTAATAGGGTATCAAGTATGCCTCCAAAATAACCTGATATGACACCTATTGCTATCCCAATTATCAGCATACCAATCGTAGAAACTAATCCAATTGTCAACGACATTCTTCCCGCAAATAATAATCTACTGAAATTATCTCTACCTCCGGAGTCGGTTCCTAATATATTTTGAGAAGTCATGTCACCTTTGATATTTAATAAATCTTGCTGATTAATAGGCAACGGTGCTAATAATGGTGCAATAATTGATATAATGGCTACTAAAATTAAAAATACTAATGATGCCATAGCAATTTTATTCTTGGCAAATTTGTGTAAGGCAATCTTTATAGGTGAAGATGCTTTTTTTACAGTTTTTAAGTGATTACGTCGTTTGGTCATCATTTACCTTTACCTCTTCTCATTTTAATTACTACGAATTCTAGGATCGACAAAATTATAAGTTATATCAGATATAAGATTTCCAAATAACCCCAAAAATGAAAAGAATAACGTTAACGCCATCATTAATGGATAATCTTGCCCAGTTACTGATTCTAAAAACAATTTACCAATACCATTAAAAGAAAAAATTGTTTCAGTAATAACCGCACCGCCTAAGATACTTACAATATCAGCTCCTAAAAACGTAATGATTGGAATTAATGAGTTACGTAAAATATGTTTATTATAAATTTTATTCATTGATAAACCTTTTGCTTTAGCAGTTAAAACATAGTCTTTATTAGCATTATCAATAATATCGTTTCTTAAATACTGAATATAACCGGCAGTTGATAATAATCCCAACGTTAAAGCAGGTAAAATCGTATGATAGAGCTTACTCAAATAGTATGCAAAACTTCCTTCTTGAAGATTAATATTGACTGACCCTTGAAAAGGAAATATCGGGAATTGAAATGCAAATAGATAAATTGCAAATACACCCGCAATAAATGAAGGAATAGCCAACATAACGTAGTTAAAAACTTGAATAGTATAGTCTCCTATTGAATATGCATATCTTCCTGAAACAATTCCTAGAATAAACGATAATATATATGTAATTATTAGAGATACAACACCAAGCAATATTGTATTAGGCAAGCGTTCGATAATTAAATCAAATACTGGTCGCTTATATTTAATAGATTCTCCTAAATGACCATGTGCTACATTTCCAATCCATCTGACATATTGCGTTGGTATAGAATCATTGAGACCTAGTTTTTCTCTTTGAGCGGCAATTGCCTCTTGCTTAACATGAGGGTTGTATTGTCCACTAAAAGGATCACCTGGTTGAATTATTGCTAAGCTAAATACCACGATTGATATCAAAAACAATAATGGTATCATTAAAAGAAATCGTTTTAAGATGAGTTTTATCATTTAGCATTCACCCTTTCAGTAAAGAAGCAAGCAACATGATGTTGTGATTTTATTTCTTCTAGCTTCGGTCTTTGCTCGCGACATTTATCTTGTGCAATCGGACATCTAGTGTGGAATGGGCATCCTTTAGGTGGATTACTTGGAGATGGTAATTCTCCCTTCAAAATAATTCTATTTCCCTTAGCCTGATTAAATTGGGGTATAGACGAAATTAAAGCCTTAGTATAAGGGTGTTGTGGATTTCTATATAACTCAGTGCTATCTGCGATTTCCACCATATGTCCTAAGTACATAACACCTATCACATCACTAATATGTTTCACTACACTCAAATCATGAGCTATAAATAAATAGCTTAAATTAAATTCTTTTTGTAGATCTTTCATAAGATTTAATACTTGAGACTGAACAGATACATCTAAAGCACTCACAGGTTCATCAGCCACAATAAGTTTTGGTCTAATTGCTAACGCTCTAGCTATACCTATTCTCTGTCTTTGTCCCCCTGAAAATTGGTGCGCATATTTGTAATACGTATCCTCACTCATCCCTACGCAGTTTAATAAATACATTACTTCATCTTTAAGTTTCTTTTTATCAACTACATGATAATTTTGTAACGGTTCGCCTATGATATCTCCAACCATTTGCATTGGATTTAACGAAGCATAGGGGTCTTGAAATATCATTTGAAAATTTTTACGCGCTTCTCGTAATTTTTTTCCATTTAATTGCGTAATATCAACATCATTAATTTTAATTTCACCCGATGTTATATTTTCTAATCGAACGATAGATTTTCCAAGTGTTGACTTACCACATCCTGATTCTCCTACTAAACCAAATGTTTGTCCTTTTTTAATTGTAAAAGAAATATCATCTACTGCTTTAACGTATTGCGTTGGTTTAAAAAGGCCTGATTTAATAGGATAATATGTTTTTAAATTCTGTATTTCTAAGATGTTATCCATTTTTTCTTCCCCTCTATTGGTCTAATAGATGACAGCGTACTTGACTACCGTCCCTACTCATAAGTTTTGGTTCTCGTTGTTTACATAATTCCATTCTGACTTCGCATCTATTCGCAAAACGACATTGATTTTTATTAAACTCAGTTATACTGGGTACCATGCCATCAATCACTTCTAAATACTCCACACTTTCATTTAACTTTGGAATTGTACGAAGTAATTTCTTAGTATATGGGTGTTTAGGATGATTTAAAATTTGATGTAATTCCCCAAATTCAACAATTTGTCCAGCATACATGACGATGACTTTATCACAAAATTCCGATACGACACTTAAATCATGCGTAACCAGAATAATTGACATGTTATTTTCTTGCTGTAATTTTTTTAGTAATTCAAGAATTTGTGCTTGTATCGTTACATCTAACGCTGTAGTCGGTTCGTCAGCAATTAATAATTTTGGGTTACAAGAAATTGCAATCGCAATCATCACTCTTTGTCGCATTCCACCGGATAATTGATGCGGATAGCTATTTAGTACTTCTTCCACTCGAGCTATCCCTACTTGCTGTAACAATTCTTTAGCCAACACATATGCTTCTTTTTTCGTTTTATGTAAATGTAAAATAATAGGTTCTATTAATTGATTTTTGATTTTAAATACAGGATTCAGTGCCGTCATAGGCTCTTGAAACACCATACCGATATCTTTCCCTCTAATTTTTCGGTATTCACTTTCACTAGCATTTTGTAGCGCTTTATCGTCGAATATAATTTTACCGTGTGTGATTTTAGATATTTTTTCTGGTAAGAGTTTTACAATTGACTTATTTAAGATTGATTTGCCACATCCAGATTCTCCAACAATTCCAAGTGTTTCATTACTTTTTAATTTAAAAGAAATTTGATCAATTGTAGGGTACCAGTTGTTGTTGATATTAATAGATGTTTCTAATTCATTTATTTCTAATAAATAGTTATCCATAATTTGCTCCAATCAATAAACCTCGACTAAAGTCGAGGTTCATCTTTTATTCTTTAGTTATTTGATATAAATCCTTATCTGAGCCAATTGAGATATCAACATTTCTCACTTTATCATTGACTACTGTAATAGTATCTAATTGAACAATTGGTAATGCTGGAAGAACTTCATTAGTATGTTTTTGCCATTCTAAGTAAATTTCTTTACGTTTTTTATCGTTATTTCCTACTTTATTGAAATCTAACGCATCATCTAACAATTTATCTGATGTTTTATCAGTAGTACGCATTTCGTTTTGTGGTCTGTCAGTATGATATAAATCAGAAGGATCTGGGTCAGAACCGCCTGTCCATGTTCTGAAATAAACTTCCATATCTTTAGAAGCACTCGCTAAATCATCGTTATATTTACCGAACTCAACCATTTTCACATTCGTTTTTAATCCTACTTTTTCCCAGAAATCTTTAATAGCCGCAGTTCTAGGTTCAAATGTAGGGTTTGAGCCTGAATAATGTTTTAAGTTAATTTCAAAAGGTTTACCGTTAGGATCTTCTCTGAAGCCATCTCCATTTCTATCTTTATATCCTAATTTATCTAACATTTTTTTAGCTTTTTCAGGATCGTAACTATAGTTATTTAAGTCTTTTTGATCGGCTGCAATCCAATGGATAGATGGAACAAAGCTATTTAGTTCTTTACCATAACCTTGATAAAATGCTTTAATCCATTTTTTTCTATCAATTGCATATAACATTGCTTGTCTAAGTTCTTTTTCTTTATATTTAGGACGTTCTGCACCAGTTTTATTCTTCTCTTTATCATAATCATGAGATACAAAACCAATAACAGAATAGTCTGTACCTGGTGTTGATAATACTTTAAGTTTTCCATCTCCAGATTTTTTAGCTTCTTGAGCAATACTACCTGTAGTAGAATCAGTCATATCAATTTCGCCATTTTTCATAGCTTTCACAATTTGTGTTTGATCAATAACTTTTAAATTAATTTTGTCTAAACTTGGTTTACCTTGCCAATAATCATTAAATTTCTCTAATTGAACTGCTTCACCTTGAACAACTTTTGTCACTTTATAAGGTCCAATACCAATTGGATGTTTTCTGATTTTATCTGATTTCGCTAAATCTTTAACTGCTACATCGCTTAAATATTTTTTACTTAATAATGGACCAGCAAAGAAGCCTTCAAGATAGTTTACTTTCTTCTCTTTAAAAGTAACTTCCATAGAATAATCATCTAGTTTTTTCAATCCACTAATCGTGTCCGCTTTGCCTTCATGTTTTTCTTTAGCACCTTCGATGTTTTCAACGATAGGGAAATAACTACCTTCATAATCTTTGTCTGCTAAAACATTTAATGTATAAATCCAGTCATCAATTTTAAACTCATTACCATCTTGCCATTTAATGCCTTTTTTAATTGTAAATTTAATCTTCTTACCTGGATCAATATCTTTCCATGAAGCAATAAATGGTTTAGGTTTCATATTTTTATCTAGTTTAATTAATGATTCATTATAATAAGCTTCGACTGCTGAGTCTGAAGCATCTGAACTCAACACAGATGACAGTGTTCCTGAAGGAGCAGCATTTAAACCTACGTTTAATACTCCACCTTTGTGATTAGATGTTTCTGTTTTTGACAAATCCTTTGAATTTTCATCCTGTTTTCCTTTTCCACATGCACTCAATACTAATACTGCTACTAGTAAGAGTATTAAATATTTACAAATGACTTTCACTCACATCAATCCTCCTGTTGAATCTAAGATGTTTTTCTTATTTTACTTCTAAAATAAAAATTAACAAGTTAAATTTTAGAATTTTCAGATAACATTTTATTTATTAACTTTCAATTAATTTAAATTTTTCATAAAAAATACAACCTAACTATCTCATTCGTAGCTAGGCTGCATTTTGACACGCTTTATTCATTTTTATTTTTTCTTACCAGTTTCTCTATCAATCGATTTGTCCATATATGCATGTTTTAATGAATAATCTCCACCAATTTGGTGATACTCAATACCTTTTAATTGTGGATTTCTTAATGAAGCAGCACCTTTTTGATAAATTGGTGCTACAGGTGCATCATTTAAGAAAATTTCCTCAGCTTGGCGCATAGCAGCAAATCTCTCATTTGGTTTTTGTAGTAAACTACCGTTCGCTTTTTTTAATAAGTTGTCATATTCTTTACTACTCCAACCAGTGTTGTTTTGAGCGTTTCCTGTTGTCATCGTATCTAAGAAAGTGATTGGATCAGGATAATCTGGTCCCCAGCCTGATAATGACATTGAGTAATTCATCGTCAATTCAGCTTGAACTCTTTGTTTAAAAGGTAATTGCTTAACTTTTACCGTTACTCCTGGTAAATTATTTTCAATTTGAGATTTAATAAATTCCGCAGAAATTTTAGAATCTGGTGTATCTTCAGTATTTAATGTGAAGGTAAATTCATCTTTACCTAGTGCTTTCTTCGCTTTTTCTAAATGTTCTTTTGCTTTTTTAGGATTGTACTTAAGTGGTGAATTTACAGTATCAGCATAATCTTTGCCATCTGGTGTTTTAGCTGTTCCACGTGCAGTAAAGCCATCAAACGGTTTTGCACCTGTACCAAGCACTTCATTAACATAGTCCTTTTTATTAATTGCTTGAGCAATCGCATATCTCATGTCTTTATTTTTAAATTCTGGTTGTTCTTTCTGGTTTAGTTTCAAAAAGAATGTAGATGCTAATAAACGTTTGAATAACGCTGGACTATCTTTATACTTGTCTACTTGTTCAGATGTTATACCTGCGACATCAACAGAACCTGTATCGTATAATGAGGCACCAGCTTGTGTATCTTTCAATATTTTATAGTTGACTCTATCTAATTTAACATGGTTTTTATCCCAATAATCATTATTTTTAGTTAACATGATTTTATCTTCTACAGCCCACTTATCAATTTTAAAAGGACCATTATAAACAGTTTTATCAGCAGTAGTACCATAAGATTTACCATATTTTTTTACTACTTTTTCATTTTGTGGCATAAACGTACCAAAAGCTAACATTTGTTGGAAATAAGGAATTGGTTTTGTTAACTCAACTTGTAATGTGTAATCATCTAATGCTTTTACTCCTAAATCTTTAGGTTTCTTACCATTTTTATTTAGATTAATATCCTCTGCATTTTTCAAATCGTACATTATGTATGCATATTCTGATGCAGTTTCTGGATCAACAGCTTTACGCCATGCAAATACAAAATCATGTGCCGTTACCGGGTCCCCATTAGACCATTTTGCATCTTTACGTAATTTAATTGTCCACGTTTTTCCACCATTTGACTTTTTAGGTTGTCCTTTTGCGACACCTGGTACAGCTTCATCTTTACCATTAAGTGAATATAACCCTTCGAATACTTGATTGTATATCGTAAATGAAACTGTATCAGTAGCTAGCGTTGAATCAAGTGTATTTATATCTGAAGAAGTGGCAACTCGATATGTTTGCCCACTATCATCATATAATCCACCACCTTTACCACATGCACTTAATAGTAAAGTAGTTACAATTAAACCTAAAATCACTTTAAAGTTAATTTTTCTCATAACAATTTCATCCTCCTTCCCCAGTATTAAACGCTTTGCGTTAGATGCTGTTCTTTTAATTGAGCCGCTTCTTCATCAGTAACAAAGACAAAATGACCAGGTCTAATTTCTTGAAGGCTTCGCTCACTATTTTTAGATTCATCATCTTTGTATGCTACACGTTTACGTGTTCTTTCACTATCTGGGTCGGGTTGTGGAATGGCTGATAACAATGATTTAGTGTATTCATGTAATGGATGATAGTATATTTCATCGGCAGAACCCAACTCTACAATTTTCCCAAAATGCATCACTGCGATACGATCTGAAATATATTTAACCATAGATAAATCATGTGCAATAAATAAGAAAGTAATACCTCGTTCTCGTTGTAGTTTCAACATTAAGTTAACAACTTGCGCTTGAATCGATACATCTAGCGCTGAAATTGGTTCATCCGCAATGATAAACTCTGGTTCAACGGCCAACGCACGTGCAATGCCAATACGCTGTCTTTGTCCACCTGAGAATTCATGAGGATACCTGTTTGCGTGCTCTTTACTTAAACCTACTGTTTCAAGTAAATCATATACACGACGTTTACGATCTTTTTTTCCACTAGCTAATTTATGAATATCAATGCCTTCAGCAACGATATCCATTACCTTTAACCTAGGATTAAGAGATGCGTATGGATCTTGAAATATCATTTGAATTTTTTTATTGAATTTCAATAAATCTTTACGTTTAGAAATTTTCTGAATATCTTGACCTTCATATAAAATTTCTCCACTAGTGATGTCATTTAATTTAATAATTGCCTTTCCTGTTGTTGATTTACCACATCCTGACTCTCCGACTAACCCTAGTGTTTCCCCTTTATAAATGTCAAAAGAGATGTCCTCTATGGCTCTTACTTCATTTCGTTTACCTTCATTAAAATATTGTTTTAAATTTTTAATTTCTAATAATATTTCATTATTCTTATCCATCGAACGACACCCTTTCTACTTGACGTGGTTTGTCGTAATTATTAGGCATTTGGCGCTGTCTCTTCATCACCATTTCTGGTGGTGCTACTTTAGGCGCTCTTTCGTCTAATAACCAAGATTTAACAAAATGAGTTGGTGATACTTTAAACCATGGTGGTTCTTGTTTGAAATCAATATCTAAAGCGTATTGACTTCGTCGAGCAAATGCATCCCCTTTAGGTGGATGTAGTAAATCAGGAGGTGTCCCTGGAATTGCAATTAATTCTGTATCATTGCTCGTAGTTAAATCAGGCATAGATGACAGTAATCCCCAAGTATATGGATGTTTTGGATCATAGAAGATTTCATCTACATCCCCGGTTTCCACCATTTGTCCGCCATACATGACAGCAACCCTATCTGCAATATTTGCTACAACACCTAAATCATGTGTTATGAATATAATTGATGTATCAATTTTTTGTTGCAATTCTTTCATTAAGTCTAATATCTGTGCTTGCATAGTAACGTCTAAGGCAGTCGTTGGTTCATCAGCGATTAATATTTTCGGTTCACAAGCCAAAGCTGTTGCGATAACAATCCTTTGTCTTTGCCCACCAGAGAATTGATGTGGATACGCTTTGAAACGTTTTTCTGCATTAGGTAATCCTACTAAATTCAATATTTCTAGCGCACGTTTTTTAGCGTCCGCCTTATTATAATTTTTATGCTTGATAAGTGGTTCCATAACTTGCTTACCAATTTGCATCGTCGGATTAAGCGATGTCATTGGATCTTGGAAAATCATTGAAATGTCTTTACCACGTAATTTAATAAGCTCATTTTCAGATTTGACGGCCAAATCTTCGCCCAAGAAATCAATTTTACCCTTTTTTATTCTTCCAACATCCCCTTGGAATAATTTAGTGATTGCTTTTGTCGTTACGGATTTACCCGAACCAGACTCGCCTACTATTGCTAACGTTTCCCCTTTGTTCAAATAAAAATCTACGCCTCTAACTGCCTGCACTTCCCCTGCCGTAATGTCAAAGGAAACATGCAAGTCGTTTACTTCTAAAACTCTTTCTGACATAACCTTTGCCTCCTTTTTTATTTACGCATCTTAGGGTCAAATGCATCGCGTAAACCATCGCTAAATAAGTAAAAGAATAAGATGAGCAAACTTAATATTGTTGCAGGAATAAATAGTTCATGTGGATGAATTAATAACATAGCACGTCCATCATTAACTAATGAACCAAGTGATGTTTGTGGTGCTGGTACACCGATCCCTATGAAGCTTAAGAATGCTTCAAAGAATATGGCACTTGGCACTGTGAACATTGAAGTTACAACAATTGCGCCTAACGTATTTGGTAAAATATGTTTAAAAATTAAGTTGAATTTTGATGCACCTAATGTTCTTGATGCCATCACAAATTCTTGATTTTTTAACTTTAAGAATTCTCCACGAACTACCCTACTCATTCCTAACCATCCGGTAATCGACATCGCTAAGATAATTGTCCATATAGACGGTTCAAATATGAGTACAAATAAAATTACGACAATTAAGTTAGGAATAGATGCAATAATTTCTAGAATACGTTGCATGATATTATCTACCCGTCCTCCGAAGAAACCGGATATTGCACCATATACAACACCAATAAAAATGTCTAGTACTGCAGCTACTACACCGATAAATAATGAAATTTGAGCACCTGTCCATGTACGTGTCCATAAATCTCTACCTAATTGATCAGTACCAAACCAGAAATTTTCTTTAACGCCTGCATCTTTATATGCGTTTGTTCCATCTGCGCCTGTTCCGTCAAATGGAAGGAAAGGTACCTTATCTAATACCGGAATCTTAGCAGGTAAATTTCGTCTTGAGACATCTTGTTCGGCATAATCATGATCACTTAATAAAGGACCAATAAAAGCCATAATAACAATTAAAATCAATCCGATTAATCCTACAATAGCCAATTTATTTCTTTTTAATTGGGTCCAGGCATCTTGCCAGAAGTTTTTACTTTCTCTTTGCATTTCTGGTTCTCTATTTAAATCAAGCTCTCTCATTACGAAATCAGAAGCTGCAATGCCTTCAGAGGTATGTGTCATAGCCGCATTTGAATGATCATCAAATGGCTTTTCAAATTTATCATTTGCCATTACTTTTTACCTCCTTGTACACGAATTCTTGGGTCAATGATTCCGTATAAAATATCTACGATAAAGATTGAAACAATAAATAAAGTACTGAATAAAATTGTTGTAGCCATAATAACTGAGAAGTCATTTGTCGTAATCGATCTTACGAATTGGTCCCCTAATCCCGGAACACCAAATATATTTTCAATGGTTAACGTACCTGTTAGAATTCCTGCTAACATCGGTACTATGATGGTAATAATTGGTATGAGTGCATTTCTTAATGCATGCCCAAATAGCACACGCAAAGAAGAATTCCCTTTCGCTCTTGCTAATAATATGTAATCCGAACTTAAAACTTCTATCATTTCAGCTCGTATATATCTTGCTACTGTTGCCATAACCCCTGCAGATAGCGCAAGTGAAGGTAATACAGCTGTAGCAATTCCTTCCCAACCAGCAACAGGGAACCATCTTAATCTCACCGCAAAAACATATTGTAGAAGTACGGCTAAAACGAACGATGGTACGGATACAGCGATAACTGAAATCACAGTAGTTGTATAGTCTACCCATGTATTTTGCTTAGTTGCAGCTGCAATACCAAGGATTAGACCTAAAATTATACCTATAATCATAGCGATAATACCCATTTCCATTGATGGAATCAATCTCGGTCTAATTAACTCCCATACCGGTTGATTATGATACTGGAATGAATAACCAAAGTCCCCTGTTACAACGTTCTTTAAATAATGAAGATATTGAACGGCAACCGGATCATTTAATCCATATTTTTCATTAAGAATAGCCTTTTGTTCAGCACTTAATTTTGCATCATTAAACGGTGAACCTGGCATCATTTTCATTAAGAAAAATGTAATCGTAATAATGATAAACAGCGACAAAAACATGTACCCCAATCGTTTTAAAACATATCGCGTCATTACTCCGCCCCCTTTTGAATTTTCAAAATTAACATTCCCTTCGAAATTTTCAGAAATATTTAGTAATATTATATATACAATTTTCATACAATTGCAATATAATTTTCACAATATTTAAAAATTGAATTGTAAAATAAATGTTCTTTTTACTGTTTTTGATATTATAATCCGATGTTTTAGATTTAAGATATTATTCTTTATATGAATACGTTAAACTAGTATTAACTTCATCAGGGGGTATACAAATGAAACATAAAAAAAGTTGGGGGTTCTGGTTGTTAAGTACTCCTATGATTACATTGATAATTTGGTTAATCTTTTCTAACCATTCCTTTATTTCATACATAAATACATTATTTTATCTATCACTTATAGTCTTTATACTCGTTTTCATTATTTTATTAGTTCAAGAAGGCATTTTCGACGCTACAAGTTATGGTTTTCGACGTATTCGTTATCAAATGTCTTCACGTGCAAAGAAAAAGACAATGGAACATGATGCGTTTTTTAATCCTTCACAAGTCAAAAAAGAGGTTTATTTTATATCATCATGGATTTTTCCTGCGCTAATTATCAATAGCTTATACTTTGTATTAACAATCATCATTTCCATTTTTTATTGATAAAAAGGCAAAAAAATAGCGAGGGTGGGACAGAATTCTTTTTAAATTCGTCGTCCCAGCTTCGCTATTTTATGATATTAATCTTCAAATTTTTTAAATACTAATACTGCATTATGACCACCAAAGCCAAGGCTATTACTCATTGCATAAGTAATTTCTAAATCTTGCGCTTCATTTGGAACAATATCAAGATCACATTCAGGATCTGGTGTATTGGCATGAATCGTTGGTGCAACTTTAGAATCACGAATTGATAATGCTGAGAAGATAGCCTCTAAACCACCTGTAGCACCTAATAAGTGACCAGTCATTGATTTAGTTGAGCTAACTTTTAAATGATTAGCGGCTTCTCCAAATGTATTCTTGATTGCTCTAATTTCATACATATCACCAACAGGCGTACTCGTACCATGTGCATTTAGATACTGAACATCTTTTGCTTCAATACCCGCATCATCAAGTGCTGCTTGCATTGCGCGTGAGCCCCCTTCGCCTTCAGGTGCTGGAGCTGTAATGTGATAAGCATCACCTGTTGAACCATAACCAACAATTTCAGCATAGATTTGAGCTCCACGCGCTTGTGCAGATTCTAATGATTCAAGCACTAAAATTCCGGCACCTTCACCCATTACGAAACCATCGCGACCTTCTTGGAATGGACGACAAGCTGTTTCTTTATCATCATTCGTAGATAATGCTCTGCTAGCACTGAATCCTGCAAGTGCCATATGCGTAATCGGCGCTTCTGTACCACCTGTAATCATCGCATCTGCATCGCCACGTTGAATGATTTTAAAAGCTTCACCAATAGAGTTAGTGCCTGTTGCACATGCAGTAACTGTAGAACCATTTGGTCCTTTTGCACCTAGATCAATCGATACCTGACCAGTTGCCATATCAGGAATTAACATTGGTACGAAGAATGGACTTACACGTCTAGGTCCTTTCTTTTGAAGCGTCGTATGCGCTGTTTCAAACGTTTCCATACCACCAATACCTGAACCAATCCATACACCGATGCGATTAGCAGTTTCTTCATTGATATCTAGCTTAGCATCTTCAACTGCTTGACGTGCTGCAACTACCGCATATTGAGTGAAACGGTCCATACGGCGTGCGTCTTTCTTATCGATATGATCTTCAATATTAAAATCTTTAAGTTCACCTGCTAAGTGAACATTATAATCTTCTGTATCTACTCTAGTAATTGTATCGATACCATTAACACCTTTTAAGGCATTTTCCCAACTTGTTTGGGCATCATTGCCAATAGGTGATAATGCACCCATACCAGTAATTACAACTCGTTTATTCTCAGTCATACATTAAATCCTCCTATTTACCCCATTTGATAACCATAGCGCCCCATGTTAGGCCACCACCAAAACCTACTAACACGAGTGTGTCATCATCTTTAATTCTTCCATTCTCTAATTCTTGTGAAATACTTAATGGTATTGAGGCAGCAGATGTGTTACCAAAGCGATTAACAGATACACTCATCTTTTCTCTCTCTATACCAAGTCTTTCTCGTGCTGATTCCATAATTCTAATGTTTGCTTGGTGAGGAATAAACATATCAATATCATCAGATTTTAGTCCTGCCTTGTCAACAACACGCGTTGAGGCTTCACCCATAATTCTTACAGCAAACTTAAAGACTTCTCGTCCGTTCATAACTAGTTTACCAGTATCTTTATTTAAGTATAAGTATTTTCCACCGGTACCGTCAGATCCCATTTCATAGCTAATGATACCTCGGCCTTCTGAAACCTCACCAATAACTACTGCACCAGCACCATCACCGAATAAAACGGCTGTTGAACGGTCTGTTAAATCTGTTATCTTAGATAATTTATCTGCACCGACTACAAGTATATTTTTATAATCGCCAGATTGAACATATTGTTTTGCCGTTATCATTGAATACATGAATCCAGAACAAGCTGCTAATTGATCCATAGTAGGCACTTTACGCGTACCTAATTTTTCTTGTAACATATTGGCAACTGATGGAAATGGCATATCTCCAGTAGCACTTGCCACAATAATCATATCTATATCAGCTGGTGTGAGTCCTGCATCTTCAATCGCTTTTTTACTAGCTTCAAATGCTAAATCAGATGTATCTTGCTCTTCACTCGCCCAACGTCTTTCTTTAATACCAGTCATTTTAGAAATCCATTCATCTGAAGTTTCTAAAAAACTTTCGAAATAAGCGTTATCAACGACTCTCTCTGGTGCATATGCACCAAATCCTTTTATACCTACGTTCATGAACGTACACCTTCTTACTTCAATTTTTAATACCAGGTATTAATTTAACACACTTTTTTATCTCTACTCAAGTAGTTACCCTTTCAAGATGATGATTTTCTACTAAATAAAAAAGTACAAAGTATAATCAGTTATTTGCTATCTCTATACAAAACGACTACTTTACATTAAAATAGAAGTATATAAATTATGGAGGTCATCGGTATGAAATACCTCGTAACTTTTATTTGGGCAGTCATCCTATTACAAATGGTTAACTTTGTATTGAATAGTTTAAATGGCGGTGGATCATTAAACTTTATTACGCCATTAATTCTAGCAGTTGTCTTTACAATTGTTATTGCTATTTTAGGTGCAATGATTAAACCAGATGACTTTACCCGCCAAGGTAACAGACATATTTAATAACATAGCATGTTTATTAAAGAAACAAATGCGATAAGTGAAACAAGTACACTGTTTCATTTATCGCTTTTTTAATTTGATAATAAAGTACCTAAACTACTTCTGGATGCCCTTCAGTACCCCATCAATAATGCTAATCTAGTTTTCATCACTATGTCTGAAAAGTAACGTTGCTTTCTACTTGTAATAGTCATTATCCAAATTACCCCAGTGTAATGATTAATATAAGTATTACTTATAATTAAACAAGGTCTTTAATTACCTTTTTCAATTCCTTTTACAGGTTTAAAATCAATCTTTATTATGTCAAACTGACTTACCATTTTTCTTTACCTACATCTTGTCCATACTCTTTTTCCTCTTCACTATATATACCGCCATTTTTATAATAATTATGAATTTGTTCTTTTATTGATGGTTCCTTTTTAGAAAATACAACCTTTCCGTCATTAGTGACATATACATCTAAATCATCACCAATCTCCAAATCAGCTTGCTTTAAAATATGTTTATTTAAAGTAATTGCTTGACTATTACCATTTTTAAACACTTTTGCGGGGTTCATTTTAGATCGCAACTTTCTTTTCGCTTAATATTATTATATAAAATGTACTTACTTAAGCATATGTTTTGTTATCTTACATATTGTATCTCAAATAGTGTGGGTGAGACGCCTCTAGGAATAGCATCAGATTAAGACAATACTCTAATCAAAAAGCAATTCATCACAACCTACAAGACTTTGAAAAAGGCTTCTAAAGCGATGAATTGCTTACCCTCACTAACCATTGGCTTAAGCCATGCCTAGGGCAAGCGAACCCAACACTATCTAGAAACACATATGACGCCAAAAATATAATTTATTAAATTGAGATGTCTGCATTTCAAATAGTGTGGGTGAGACGCCTCTAGGAATAGCATCAGATTAAGACAATACTCTAATCAAAAAGCAATTCATCACAACTTACAAGACTTTGAAAAAGGCTTCTAAAGTGATGAATTGCTTATCCTTACTAACCATTGGCTTAAGCCATGCCTAGGGCAAGCGAACCCAACACTATCTAGAAACACATATGACGCCAAAAATATAATTTATTAAATTGAGATGTCTGCATTTTAAATAGTGTGGGTGAGACGCCTCTAGGAATAGCATCAGATTAAGACAAAACTCTAATCAAAAAGCAATTCATCACAACCTACAAGACTTTGAAAAAGGCTTCTAAAGTGATGAATTGCTTGCACTCACTAACCATTGGCTTAAGCCATGCCTAGGGCAAGCGAAACCAACACTATCTAGAAAATGACTAAACTTCCCACAAAAAAACCTAGAAAGTGCGCATCACACTCTCTAGGTTTCCCATAATCATTCATTATTCATTTTCAGGCTTTTGTACATCAAAAGTTAACGCATCGTTGCCATCTAAATCTACTTTAATTAAAGTACCCTCTGGCATACTTTCTTTAATCATCATACGTGCTAATGGTGTTTCAATTTGACGTTGTACAAAACGTTTCAATGGTCTTGCACCAAATTGTGGTTCGTAAGCTTCTTCACCTAACCATTTTTTCGCGTCATCAGAAACTTCAATAGAAAGTCGTTGATCCATTAAACGAATATTTAATTGCGTTAAAATTTTATCAACAATCATACTCATGTCGTTAACAGATAATGGTTTGAATAATACAATATCATCCATACGGTTTAAGATTTCAGGTTTAAAGAAAGCATGTAAGCTATCCATTACAGCTTTTTCAGTATCTTCAGTAATTTCACCTGTATCTTTGACATTCTCAAGTAATACTTGAGAACCGATGTTACTAGTCATAATGATAATTGTGTTTTTAAAGTCAACACTACGTCCCTTAGAGTCAGTTAAACGACCTTCATCTAAGATTTGAAGTAACACGTTGAATACATCGCTATGTGCTTTTTCAACTTCATCAAGCAAGATTACTGAGTATGGGTTACGTCTAACCGCTTCAGTTAATTGACCACCTTCATCATGACCTACATAGCCTGGAGGGGCACCAATTAATCTAGACACAGAGTGTTTCTCCATATACTCACTCATATCAATTCGAATCATATGTTTTTCAGAATCGAATAATGATGCAGCTAATGATTTAGCCAATTCAGTTTTACCTACACCAGTTGGTCCTAAGAATAAGAAACTACCAATTGGTCTATTAGGATCTTTAATACCCGCACGTGCTCTTACAACAGCATCAGATACCAAGTCTACCGCTTTATCTTGACCTACCACACGTTCGTGTAAGATATCACTTAAACTTAATAATTTTTCTCTTTCTGTTTCAACTAATTTAGAAACTGGAATACCAGTCCATTGACTCACAATGTCGCCAATTTCTTCGTCAGAAACGACTTCACGAATCATGCGTTCACTGTCACCTTGTTCATCTTGATATGCTTCTTCAAATGCTTTTAACTCTTTTTCTAATTGAGGAATTGTACCATATTGTAATTCAGCTGCTTTTTCAAGGTCACCTTTAGTTTGTGCATCTTCTAAAGCTTGACGACTACGGTCTAATTCAGCACGTTTCTCTTGTACTTTTGCGATTTTTTCTTTTTCTTGTTCAACACGAGATTGTAATGATGCTTGTTTTTCTTTTTCGTTCGAAAGTTCTTCTTGTAGTTCTTCTAAACGATGTTTACTAGCATTATCAGATTCATTTTTTAATGCACTTTCTTCAATTTCTAATTGCATGACACGACGGTTCACTTGATCTAATTCAGTTGGGTTTGAGCCCATTTCAGTACGAATTGTAGCACAAGCTTGGTCGACTAAGTCGATGGCTTTGTCAGGTAAGAATCTATCAGTAATGTAGCGATCTGATAATTCAGCTGCTGCTACTAAAGCACGGTCTTGAATGCGTACACCGTGATATACTTCGTAACGTTCTTTCAAGCCACGTAAGATTGAAATTGTGTCTTCTACGTCTGGTTCACTTACACCAACTTTTTGGAAACGACGTTCTAATGCAGAGTCTTTTTCAATATATTCTCTGTATTCATTTAAAGTAGTAGCACCGATACAATGTAACTCACCACGTGCTAACATCGGTTTCAACATATTGCCGGCATCCATTGCACCGTCTGTTTTACCTGCGCCTACTAACATGTGAATTTCGTCAATGAATAAGATGATTCGTCCATCAGATTCTTTTACTTCTTTAAGCACTGCTTTAAGACGTTCTTCGAATTCACCTCTGAATTTCGCACCCGCAACTAAGGCACTTAAGTCTAATTCGAAAATTGTTTTATCTAATAATGATTCAGGTACGTCTTTACGTACAATACGTTGTGCCAATCCTTCAACAATCGCTGTTTTACCTACACCTGGTTCACCAATTAAGACTGGGTTATTTTTCGTTTTACGACTTAAAATTCGAATGGTATTACGAATTTCTTCATCTCTACCAATGACAGGGTCCATTTTACCTTGGCGTACCTCTTCAACTAAGTCACGACCATATTTCTCTAAAGCTTCATAATTTACTTCTGGATTTTGTGAAGTCACATGATTTCCCCCTCTAACTTTAGTAATAATTTCCTTTACAACTTCTTCTTTATTTCCAACAATCTGTTTTGTTGTATCATCGATATCCATCGCAGCACGTAGGACGTGTTCCATTGAGATATAGTCATCTTCGTATTCTTTCATATATGATTCAGCTTTATTTAATAATTCATTCGCTTTTGAACCAATATATTGTCCGTATTGAATATTATCTCCTTGTACTGAGGGATAATTTTTTAATTTCTCGTTATATGCTTGATTTAATTTATCTGTATCGATATTTGCGCGTTCTAATATACTTTTAAATAAACTATCAGTTTCTTCTAAAGTTCCTTTTAAAATTGCTTCGATTTCAATGTTTTGTAATTCGTTTTCTTTACTCAATTCAATGGCTTTTTGTAATGCACCTTGAATTGCATAAGTCATTTGATTAATATCCAAATTTTTCACCCCTATTGATTTGATAAGAGCAAGGCCAAGTACTTCTTTATTTTTGACTTTGACTTTCTTTGACCTTAATTACATTATAGACCCTCTTAAATGATTAATCAACAGTTATACTCAACTTTTTTATTTTTCTGAAATAGCTTGTACACGCATATTTGACGCGCTTAATATAGCGCTTTTATGCTATGTTTTATCACAGTTACTTCTGGTATAAACATCAAATTATCGTCAAATTAAATAAGAGACCGAAACGGAATTCTTATCGAATTCATCGTCTCAGTCTCACACAGATGACTAGTATTGAGTTAATTAAAAGTGCATTCTCAATTTAGTCAGTTAAAGCGCATGTGCTACATAGCTCAACTGTTTATTTTTGATTCAAACGCTTAGCATATCTTATTTATTATTCGAATTTTTCTTCATCGCTTTAATTATTTCATCAGATAATGCTTTTACACCACTATTTTCAAGGTGAACGCCATCTGGTGCGAAGTATTCAGGATGTCCTGCAGAGCGTTGGTACCAATCTACTAAGGTTACATTTTTATGCTTTTTAGCAGCATTAGCAAGCTGTTTATTAACGTTATCTTGCCAATCACGAGGTACACGTGTATTTACTAAATAAATTTGTGCTTTACCAAACTTACTGATTAATTGATTTAATTCTTCCTCTGTAAAATCACCGTTAGTACCTAGTTCTAAAACAACTTTATCTGAAGGTTTATTATAGTTAGAATAATTGCCTGCAATTGAGAGCGCCTCTTGTAAATGACGACCTACTTTACCATCAATCGTTGCTTTAGGCACTTGAGATTTAAATGTCTCACCAATATCTACCATTACTGAGTCTCCAATGAGTAATGGACTTATATCGGTATACACCTGTTTTTTACTTTTACTATTGCTATTTGAACCATCGATTTTTATATTTTCACCAGGCATCATTCTGATTAAATATTTATCTTGCTCATTCGTATTAAATGAATTTGCTTTATTTTCAATGTCATCTTTTCCAAAACGGTCAAAGACCCCAATAAATATTAATACTATTGGTATTAAGGCTATTATTGATATGATCGTTCTAATGAATTTAGGTCTTTTTAGATAATTGAATGAAAATGCCTTGAAACCTTCACGTCTAAACGGTGTCTCTACATATCGATATGATAATTCAGCAAATAATACTGTAAGTACGATATCGATAACATACACATAGATTGGAAGCTGTCCATCAACAAAGTGTATGTGTATAAAACTTATAACAGGAAAATGCCATAGGTATAAACTGTATGAGCGTTTACCAATATAAACGAATACGCGATTACCTAACGCTTTAGCTAAAATGCTAGATGGATGTACTACACTAGCAATAACGAATAACGTCATACCTGATATAAGATAAAATCCACCATTATAAATCCATGAACTCGTATCTTTTACTGTGAAGAATAAATATATCAGTATGAGAAGTCCTATTATACCGATTCCATCAATAGAACGTTGCAGCACCTTTGGCGGATGTGCTTTCAATTTAAACGGTGGCCATAAAAATGCTAATATTACACCTAATAATAATGTTTGTAAGCGTGTATCTGTCCCAAAATAAACTCTAGAATATCCAACGTTGGGTTGAGAAATAACGACCATCGCTAATAAAGATGCTAGAGAAATAATCCATAATATCAAAGTGACGTTGCGATATTTTTTAATTGTTAAGAGTAAAATAACTAACACGAATGGGAAGAACAAATAGAACTGTTCTTCAATTGCAAGTGACCATAAGTGTTTTAATGGCATAAATGAAAATTGCTCGAAGTAGTTAACATCTTTGGCAATATACCACCAGTTCGACACATAGAATAATGCGGCTATAATGTCATGTTTAACTCGTACAATTTCCTGTGGTTCAAATATTAATGTAGCAATTCCAACGACGATTAATAACGCAACAACTGCTGGAAGTAACCGTTTTACGCGTCGTAACCAGAATTGTTTCAGGTTTATTATGCCCTTTTCTTCGTATTCCTTTAAAAGCAAGCTTGTAATTAAATATCCAGAAATAACGAAGAAGGTATCTACACCTATGAATCCCCCTGTAAGCCATTTCCTGTTTAAATGATAGATAATAATACCTAAGACAGCAATTGCTCTTAGTCCATCTAAACCAGGCATGTAACGCATTTTAGTCTTACGTTGATTCCCTTTTTCAAAATCTTGTTTCATTGTTCACATTCTTTCCCTATTAAATAATAAATTTTGATAAATTCATTAATTACTAAAGCACTGAAAATCAGGATAAAACGAAAGTCGATGATCAACAACATGAGTGAATATGATTTAGCTTAATATTCTTTAATATTTTAATGTGGATGATTAAATCGAGTTTTATACTTAGATGTCTGAGCTTGAACTATAATATTATTTTATATAATTTGGCGCATTTATTATAAATTTTCATAAATGCAAGTACAATTTAAATCATTTTATATTGTAATTCTTATGTATTGTAGTATAACGCTTAAACAAATTCAATTTATATTACAATTATGTCATTTATTAACATCACTTTGTCACTATACGCACTGAAGATATGACTTTGAAACGATTTCGTTAAAAAGTTAAGATCATTTAAAATAAAAAAACAATAGTACATTAACATCGTGTACTATTGTTTCTAAGCGATTAATTAACCAACGCCTAATGCAATTTTAGCGTATCTTGACATCATGTCTTTATTCCAAGGTGGATTCCAAACAATATTAACTTCTGTATCTTGTATTTCTGGAATTTCAGCTAATACTGTTTTAATTTGTTCGATAATTTGTGGTCCGAGTGGGCAGCCCATTGAAGTTAGTGTCATTTCAACTGTACACAAACCATCATCATCAACATTCACTTTATATACTAAACCTAAATTAACGATATCAATACCTAATTCAGGGTCAATAACCATTTCAAGTGCACCTAGGATACTGTCTTTTAATGCCTCTTCCATTAGTATCACCTCTCATTATTTATCTTTACACTAATATATCAAATATCCGACAAAACGCCAATAAAATGCTATGATACCACTAAACGATTAAAGACGTTATAATGACACTATAGCGTTGATTTAATGTATCACCTTCACAGACATTTGATATAAAATGATAGTGAACTTTATTCTATTGATATGTAGCTTAAGGAGAAATATATGAAACCTTATTTAATTTGTTTAGATTTAGATGGAACATTATTAAATGATAATAAAGAAATTGGTGAGTATACTAAAAAAGTACTTACAACCTTAAAAAAACAAGGTCATCAAATTATGATTGCAACTGGTCGACCTTATCGTGCAAGCCAAATATATTACCATGAGTTAAATATGGACACACCTATTGTAAACTTCAATGGTGCTTATGTGCATCATCCTAAATCAGATGATTTTAAAACGACCCATGAAGTTTTAGATGTAGACTTAGCTAGAAATATGATTGAATCACTTCAAAAAGCAAAAATTACAAATATTATTGCTGAGGTACGCGATCATGTCTTTATTAATAATCACGATCCTAGATTATTTGAAGGTTTCTCAATGGGTAATCCTAAAATAGAAACAGGTAATTTATTAGAAGAATTAGACGAAGCGCCGACATCTTTACTTGTAGAAGCCGAAGAAATTTACATACCTAGAATCAAGCAAATGCTTACGCGTTTCTATGCGGAGAATATTGAACACAGACGTTGGGGTGCACCGTTCCCAGTCATTGAAATTGTTAAACGTGGTATAAGCAAGGCACGTGGGATTGATCAAGTCAAAGATTATCTAGGAATCGAATCTTCTCACATTATCGCTTTCGGAGACGAGGATAATGATATCGAAATGATCAAATATGCTAAATATGGCATTGCAATGGACAATGGCCTTGATGAATTAAAACATATTGCTAACCATATTACTTATTCAAACAATGATGACGGTATCGGTCGTTATTTAAATGATTTCTTTAAATTAAATATACCTTACAAAGGTTAACAATCAATTCATAAAGTGAGACAAATGTATATTTTTCTAATGTCTCACTTTTTTACTATATGTTTATGGAGGAATATACGATGCGAAAGATTATTGTAGTCGGAGCTGTTGCGGGTGGTGCAACTTGCGCTAGCCAAATCCGTCGTTTAGATAAAGACAGTCAAATTACCATTTTCGAAAAAGACCGCGACATGAGTTTCGCTAATTGTGGTCTGCCTTACTATCTCGGCAATGTTGTCAATGAACGTAAAGATGTATTACCGATTACGCCAGATATGTTTAAAGAGAAGAAAAATATTACAGTAAAAACGTATCACGAAGTGATTGCCATTAATGATAAAGCTCAAACCGTTACAGTGTTAAATCGTGAAACTAAAGAAACATTTGAAACTAGTTATGACAAACTCATTTTAAGTCCAGGTGCAGGTGCTAATTCATTAGGCTTTGATAATGATTTCATTTTCACTTTACGCAATATGGAAGATACTGATGCAATTGATCAATTTATTGAGCAACATCAAGTTAAGAAAGCATTGGTCGTTGGTGCAGGCTATATTTCATTAGAAGTCTTAGAGAACTTATATACTAGAGGTTTAGAGGTTACATTAATTCACCGTTCTGAAAAAGTAAACAAGTTAATGGACCAAGATATGAATCAAGTTATCTTTGACGAGCTTGATTCACGTCATATACCTTATCGTTTAAATGAAGAAATCATTAGCATTCATGACCATCAAGTAACGTTTAAATCAGGTGTCAAAGAAGACTATGATTTAATTATTGAAGGTGTCGGTACACACCCAAATTCAAGCTTCATCGAGTCGTCAAATATAGCATTAAATGACAAAGGGTTTATTCCAGTTAATGAGAAATTTGAGACGAATATCCCTAATATTTATGCATTGGGCGACGTCATCACTTCTTTCTATCGCCATGTCAATCTACCTGCACAAGTTCCTTTAGCATGGGGTGCACATCGTGGCGCAAGTATCATTGCTGAACAACTTGCTGGTAACAATCATATTACTTTCAAAGGATTTCTAGGTACTAATATCGTTAAATTTTTTGACTATACATTAGCAAGTGTGGGCGTTAAAGTTGAAGAATTATCTCAGTTTGATACTCAAATGGTTGAAATTACTTCTGGAACACATGCTGGTTATTACCCTGGAAATACAGAAATCCACTTGCGTGTTTACTTTGATACTGAACGTCGTCGACTATTGCGTGCTGCCGCAATTGGAAAAGAAGGCGTAGATAAACGCATTGATGTCATTTCAATGGCAATGATGAGTGGCATTACTATTGATGAATTAACTGAATTTGAAGTAGCCTATGCACCACCCTATAGTCATCCTAAAGATTTGATTAATATGATTGGCTATAAAGCCCGGGATTTATAAAATATAGCCCTTAAATGATTTTGTTAATAACAATCATTTAAGGGCTATACCTCTTTCATGAATCACTTATCTTATTTTAACTAATTCCAAAAAGACTACTGATTGGCCCCCATGGTAGGATAATACCTAATGCCATAGTAATAATGATTAAAATAATTGTTGCCCAGAATAAACCGTGGCTTGCTTCGTGTTTCTTACGTTTCGCAATAGATACTTCCATTAATGCAACTACTGCGATACCACAAAGCATCTTCAATGTTAACAACATATGATTACCGCCACCGCCATGACTAGCGGCCATAAATTCTTGAATTAACAACCAAAATCCTGAGAACAATGTAAGTAACATAAAGACTCTCAAGGCCATTTGTAAAGGTTTAAACATAGGTGTAGGACCTTGTGATTTTGAAATATGTAAAAATGCAATTACATATAAAATAATTGTCAATGCCCAACTTGCAATATGCATATGTAACAAGACTAAATTCCCCCAATACTATTGATTACTTTTTTACTTAATCATCATATCATATCTATATCCAAACGTATTGTTAAACGATAAAAGGAGTGGTGCATCGAGCGCATGATGCGTTCAATTTACCACTCCTATATAAATATATGGAATCAAGAAAGACGTATTGTGTACGTCATCGCAATTGAGTCAGTTACTGATTATGAGCTAGTCATGACGATTTATATGTTGAATAGCCATTAATCTTTTGCGATATAAGTAGTTAACGTACCAATATTATCAATCGTAACTTTAACTTCATCACCTGGTTGTAAGAATTGAGGTGGTTGTAATCCTGCACCCACACCAGCTGGTGTACCAGTAGCAATGATATCTCCTGGATGTAATGCTACATATTTAGAAATCTCTTCAATTAAGTCATCAATTTTATTAATCATTTGACTTGTATTACCATCTTGACGAATTTCATTGTTAACTTTAGTTACAATATTAACATTTTCTGGTGTTGGCAACTCATCTTTAGTTACAATGTAAGGTCCCATTGGGCAACCACCAGTTAAACTTTTAGATAAAAATGCCTGATCTTGTTCATTTTGTGCTTTACGGTCAGTGATATCATTAATAATTGTGTAACCATAAATATAGTCCAATGCTAACGCTTTTGGAATTTTTTCTCCAGATTTGCCGATGACGATACCTAATTCGCCTTCATAATCTAATTGATCAGTGATATCTTTATGATTTGGAATTGTTGATTCATCACCAGTTAATGATGATGCTGCTTTAGTAAATACGTATAAACGTTGTACCTCATGATTTAATTCACTTGCGTGATCTTGGTAATTACGACCGAATGCGATAACATTATTTGGTGGTGTAACCGGTGGCAAGAATTCAATATCATTGAAAGCAATTTTGAATTCTTCTGCTTTACCACTATCTTCAGCTGCGACAACTGCTTTACGTACTTGTTCTTGGAAATCAAGTGTTTGGTTTTGTTGTAAACCTTCTAATAGTGTTTTAGGGTGGAAGTCACCTTCGCCAAATTGTGCAAACACTTTTTTTAGATCCCAAACTGCGTCTTCACGCTTAACTTTTACGCCGTAAGATTCAGCGTCATTATAATTGAATGATAGAAATTTCATTCAGTATCAACTCCTCATCTATATCTTAATACATATTATAACTTTAATCTTTGCTAAACCACAAATATATATATCTGAAATTTTAGAAATTTAGTGAATTGGATGATATTTAATTAGAAGATCGTTTGTCACCGTCGTCAATACTCATTTGACCAAATTGGAAGAAATACAGATAACCATACACTTTAGAATTCAAAATCGTTTCTAAGGTATTTTGATAATATTTCATTTGAATTTTATATTTATCTCGAAGTTGATTACCTATTTCTTCATCCGTCATACCCCTACGTTTATTAAAGGCATCCGTCTTATAATCTACAAAGTAATATTGCCCGTCTTTTAAGAAAATTAAATCAATCATTCCTTGAATTATTGATACATCTTCATCCTCTTCAGGCATTTCGTCAACACGCGCTTGATTTACAACAAACGGTAACTCTCTATATACCTCATCAGCTTGAGTAATCGTCATATACAAGTCACTTCTGATGAAATTCATAACTGCTTCAAATTGAATATCTTTCTTAGCGTCCGTTTCAATGATATGCTTTGCGATTAACTCATCAATATAATCATCTAATTCTGTTTCAGTCATTCGTGTGTCTTTAAATGGTAAATGTTGCATAACTGTATGCATTAAGGTACCAATTTCATTAGCTTTTCGATTACGATTAGCGCTTAGGAATTTTGGTCTTTCATACGTTGAAACACCTATACGATATTGTCTGACTCTTTCATAACTTGTGCCACTTTCTTCTGTTTCTAATTGTCGCTTTAATTCAGAAACGGATTGTTTTGATGGCTTCTCCGTATCCTTTAAGTAAGGATATTCAAAAGAGAGTTGATCATTAATTTGTTGTTTCAAAGCATCATCATGAGAGCCTTCTACCTCTAAATCCGAAACGCTACGACGTTCCTGCTCGGACTCACTATTT
The DNA here is from genome assembly GCF_001224225.1 of Staphylococcus borealis. Classification (GTDB taxonomy): domain Bacteria; phylum Bacillota; class Bacilli; order Staphylococcales; family Staphylococcaceae; genus Staphylococcus; species Staphylococcus borealis. The sequence goes on from NZ_CUEE01000004.1 coordinate 67,453, forward strand.
TCAATCGAAAGTGCTTCAAAATGTACGACCTTAATTTCCACAGAAGGACGTAAACTTTCATCTAATTGATCAATTGATTTTTCAAATTGATATTCCGGTAATAGAGATGAAGATTGATACTTAGCTAAAATACTATAAATTAAATCAAAAGGTCGATCAGCGGATAATCGCTTGTGTAATGCAATATGATTATTTGCAATAGGCAGTCGTTCAAATTTTTCTAAGACTTCTTCCTTATCAATTGTCCCAACAAGAATGAGTTGTTCTTTAGCGCGGGTCATAGCCACATACATCAAGCGCATTTCTTCTGAGATTAATTCTTTTTCAGTAATTGATTTAATGACTACTGATGATAGAGAAGGATACGTCACATTTTGTTCCAAGTCATAATAATCAATACCCAGACCATATTTTTGGTTTAAAATTAGTGGTTTGCGTAAATCACCTTTATTGAAATTTTTAGAGAGTCCAGAGTAAATCACATATGGAAACTCTAAACCTTTACTACTATGAACTGTCATCATTCGCACCACATTATCATTAGGTCCTATAACGTTCTCTTCACCAAAGTCTTTCTTGCGCTCGATTAATTCATCAATAAACCTTATGAATTGATATAATCCTCTAAAGCTTGAATTCTCAAATTCCACTGCTTTGTTGAACAATCCATAAAGATTTGCACGTCTACCTTTACCACCTATTAAGCCACTAAAATATTGAATAACATAGTGGTCATTATAAAATTTGTCTATGAGTTGGTAGACTGGGTGCGACTGACTATAGGCTTGATACATTGTTAAATCATCGATAAAACGTTGTAACTTTTTAACTAATGCTGGTCGCGCTTCCTCATCTTTAATATAGTGCATGATAGATTGATAGAAATAATCATCATTCATACTGAGCACACGTATATGGGCTAATTCATCTTCTGTGAATTGATAGATTACCGATCTCATCAATCCAACTAGATAAATATCTTGCAATGGATTATCGACAGTTCTTAAAAAAGATAAGACTAATCGCACTTCAGTTTGTTCGAAGTAGCCTTCCTTACTATTTACATGAAACGGAATATTATTGTCTTTAAATACCTGTTGTAAGTTACGTGCATTTTTCAAACCTCTCTCAAGTATGACGATATCTTTGAAAGTCGCCTGTCGATATGTTTCCGTCTTCATGTCATATACCTGTTTATTTTCAACGATATCTTTAACTTGTTCAACGATATAACGGGCTTCTTGTTCTAATTTTTCTAAATCCGTATCACTGCTTTTATCTTGAACTAATGCATGTAATTCAAGTGGCATAGATTTATCAGAATATTTAGTAGCACCAAAATAAAGTCGTGCATCAGCATCATAATCAATTTCACCAACTTCTTCATCCATCATATGATCAAATAAATAGTTGGTCGTGGCGAGCACTTCTTTACGCGAACGGAAATTTTTAGATAAATCAATACGCATACCAGTTCCATCACCATTCTTTGTAAAACGATGATATTTATTCATAAATAGCGTTGGGTCAGCTTGTCTAAATTTATAAATAGATTGTTTAACATCGCCTACCATAAATAAATTACCATTAGACTCATCGCCACGTTTAATTTTAGATATAATAGCTTCTTGTACTTGGTTTGTATCTTGATATTCATCTACTAATATTTCTGAAAACTGGGCACGATATTCTTTAGCGATGGGTGAAGCATTTCCTTTTTGATCTGTTAATATTTGTAATGCAAAGTGTTCATAATCAGAAAAATCTAGAACGTTACGACTACGTTTCTTATCAGCAAAATCATTAATAATATCTTTAACAATTCGAACAAGATACTGTATTCTTGGTGCTAAACGCTTCATATCTACCTTTAATTCTTCAAAAGAACGCATTAAATACTTATTTTTCACATTTAATAATAGCTTTTTATAGTCATCATAAAAGTCTTTCGCATTTGTTAAAAATTGAGCACTTATACCTGCGTCTTCATTCGTGTCTTTTAATTTTTTAGTAATTGTAGGCAATTTTTCAGAAGCGTAATTAAGAATTTCTTCATAATTTATTACATTACCCTCTATCATTTTTTCACATTTGTATTTTTCTAATTTAATAACATCTAAATGTTTTTCTGCTTCTATACAATTTAAAAAGTTATTTTCCGCTTCTAATAAGGTACGGTATGCTGCTTTGATATAAATTTTTGCTAGTTTTTCTAATTCTTTCAAATATGCTTCATGTTTATCTTCATTGTCATAGATATCAACTAATGAATCTAGCCACTCAAATGGTGATGGATTAGCGATACTAAAGTTGTAGAAACGTTTTAATAAATCTCTAAAACTATCATCATTTCGGTCATTCGATAATTGTTCCACAAGCGTAAGAAACTCAACATCTGGTGTTTCATAATGTTTTTCTAGTACCTCATCAATAGCTTGTTCAAGCAAAAGTACATTTTCCACATCACTTATAGTACGGAAATTGGGATCTAAATCAATGACATCATAGTGCTGTTGGATAATCTTTAGACAGAAACTATGTAGTGTTGAAATTTGTGCTTGATGAATTTTTATACGTTGATTCTTTAAATGTTCATTGCTTGGATCTTCAATTGAAGCTTGTTGAATACGTTGATCTACACGATGTTTCATTTCTCTAGCACTTAAATTTGTAAATGTTACAACAAGTAATTTATCAACATCTATTTCGTCTCTAATTATTTTTTGGATAATCCTTTCTACTAAAACGGCAGTTTTGCCGGAACCAGCAGCAGCGGCTACTAATATATCCTGCCCATTAGCATATATACTTTTCCATTGCGCATCTGTCCATTGCGCATCTTTAGGTTTAATCGGAATATCATTCATTATTATCACCACTTTCTAACTCGACATCTTGTACTGCTTTAATAGGGTCTATTGTTTCATCTACATGACGATAATGTTTACTATCTATCATCGTATCCACGTGACAAACAGATTTAAAATTACAAAACTGACATGGGAGTTGGTCATCAAATTTAAGTGGTGCAACTTCAGTGTGACCTTTCATAATGTTTGTGGCAGTATTTATAAAGTTGTCTTTATTGTGCTTAATAAACTTATGAATCGTTGTTTCATCAGCCACACTACTTCCCCTACTACCAATACTTCCATCTTTCTTCAAACTAACTGGAACAATATCAGATTTGCCAATGTCTTCTAATCGAATATCTAATGCATCTACGACATCCATATCACTATTAACTAAGCCACGTAATTTATATTCTTTCAAAAATGCTTGTTCCAGTTTATCTTCTGTTAAAGCATCATCTTGCAATTCGCCCCAATCTTTAAAGTTAAGACGTTCATCGTGGACATGGAAATACAATAGCCCACCTGGTTTAATTTCATTTGACAAGCCCAGTCTTTGGGCATTTTGCAATGCAATATCCATATAAGTCATCATTTGCATTTGTTTGCCATAATAAACCTTTTTCAAATCTAATGTCGCACTCGGATTAGATGATTTATAATCAATGATATTTATATAACTCGTATCATTCTTAGTATAAGCATCTATACGATCAATTTGTCCGCGTATATTAACTGGAATACCTTGTTCTGTAATTAATGGTTGTGCAATAAGTTCTTCACTGTTCTTAGGTGATTTTCTAAATCCTGCTTCGAATCGTTGCGGTTTAAACTTTGTATTTTTATTTTGGTAGCGTAAAGCTTTCAACGTACTTTCAACAATAACACCAATTCGTTTAGACATATATCGGTAGTACGCATTTGAATCCATAAGATTAAACTGAACTTGCGGCAATACATTTTCTAAAGCTTCTACAGTTAATGCGCGAATCTTTTTATTATCAAGATTTTTAAAATCGCCATTAATCTTATCAGAAATATACTTTAATGCAGTATGGAAAATATTACCTAAATCGAAATTTTCAAGTTTATATTTCGTGCGTTCATTTAATCTTAGACCATGGTTCGCATAATGTTTAAATGGACAGTCATTATATCCTTCAAATCTAGAAACGCTGGCATTGATTGTTGAACCATATAATGATGCTGCCAATGGTTCATCTAATTGCACCGTTTCATTATCATATGTCAACGCTGTTAATAAGTAACTTAAACCACCGTTTAATTTGTCATTATCTCGCATAACTTGATACGCATCTACCCATATATCTGCAACCATCTCTGCTTCCAACCAACTTTTTAACGATTCAAATAGTGCTACCTTAGTTTGATGCGGATGTTCCATTAAAGAAATAGGTTGAGCATTATGTTTATAGTGAATATTCGTTACTTCTAAACCATTAAACAATGCTTGTATTTGATCAAGAAACGGACTCTTCTCTTTATCCTCACCTTGAGCCCCCATTAAGCTATATGAAAATGTAACTTGGTCACTGCCTCGTGTCATCGCAATATAGCAAACAAACGCTTCATCCATTTGTAAGATATCTGAGGTTGGACTCAATTCAACTTGTGTCTGTTGCTCAAACATTTTCTTTTCTTCATCAGTTATTAAACTAGAAGACGAAACAGGTTGTGGCATTGCGCCATCATTCATTCCAACCATATAAATATGCTTTTTATTGTCTACCTTAGCTAGATCCATTGTCCCTATACTAACTTGGTCGAGTGTTTGCGGAATCATAACAAACTCTAATTGTTCCAAACCAATATCAAAAACTTCTAAAAAGCGTTTAAGTGTCATATCTTCATTATCAAATACAGTGACTAAATCATCTAATATTTGAATAAGGCCATTCCAAATTTGGTCAATTTCTTCCGCCTCTTCATGATGACCGTCGACATCAAGTTGATCCCGATGTGTCATTAAATATTTTGGTAAATCAAATGACTCCATAGTTTCATAAAATGCTGTCGCAAACCCTCTTACATTATCCGCTTCGTTCATTGCCTTTTCGAAAGTTACTATTTTATCGATAATATCATGTTTCAAATTAACGACTTGCTCAAACGTTTCTCGTTCTTCAACAGTCAATTTATGCTCTTTCCGGCCCATTTTAGTAAAATTATCTACACTAAATAATTTATCATCGAGCCAACGTTTGCCATAAACGCCACGTTCAACTACAAAATTCTCTAATAAATCAATTAAATACGCACTATCTTTAAAATGATTAGACAAAATATTGGTTTTAATTAAGCGCATCATCGGACTCATATTCCAGTTCGTTTGAATTACTTCTAAAAGCGAACGCACCATTTCCATGATGGGATGATGTGTCATTGATCTTTTGGTATCGATATTAAATGGGATGTCATATTGTGGAAGCACAGAGTCAAATAAATAGGCATAGCTTTCATCGCGATACAGTATAGCGATATCTTGATATCGATATTGCTTATCTCGTGTATCTTTTATAATTTGGCGAGCCACTTCATTCACTTCTTCACGTATACTTGATGATTCTAAAACATTAATATTACCTTCAAAAGTTACAGGATTAATTTGCAGTGCATCAAATTGTTGTTCCAATTGCATTAAATCTTTGTTGTTAAAACGATGTTGTTGTTTAAATAATTGTTGTTGTAAGTCTATATTTAAATCATTAGCAATTTCCTTTAAGTGGGTTAATACTTCGGATGGTTTTCTAAAGAGACTGAATGGATCTTCATTACCATCTGTTGTTAGAAGGACTGTAACTTTTTTGGCATTTTGTACCAGCGCTTTAATTATTTGATATTCCAATGTAGAGAAGTTATGAAACCCGTCTATGTATATTTCTGACCTTTTAATCCATTCTGATTGATTCAAAATATCAATAAAATGATTTAAGCTATCCTCTGAGGTAATAAACGCTCCATTTATACGTTCCTCAAAAGATTGGTATATGAGGGATATATCTTCTAATTTATGTTTCGTTCTCGTACTTATGTCATTATCTTGCAAAAAGGATTTCAAATGTTCAGGCGTAACAGCATATTTCTTAAAATCTTGAATTTGTTCACTTAACTTCTCACTGAATCCATAGTAATTCACTTGTGATCGATATAATTTGAGTTCAGATTGATGTTGTTGAACAAGATCATAAATCATCATCTCAGTGGCTGCTTGCGTTAATCGTTCTTCAGTTAATCCCCCTACTTCCTGAAAAACTCTATAACTCAAACGTTCAAAGTGAAGCACTTCAGTTCTTAAACTTCCATTCAATGCCTTGTCACTTACAAAAGCTTGTTCTAATTGAAACGTACTTTGAGTTGGTGCGATTAAAATAATCGGATCACCAAGTGGGTCATCTTTCATTTGTTGCTTTATATTATTAATCATATAATGGGATTTACCTGTCCCGACTCTACCTATGTATGCGTTCAACTCCATTATTCCCACACTCCTTTGAGTTCATTTTAACATAGAACATACGTTCCTAAAAATGTTTTGTTGCATTAAAATAGTGAACAAAAAAAGACTGGTTGGAATCTCTATAACATTCCATTTCCAGCCTTGATAGCTATATATCAAATTATTAGCCAATGCCTTTATTTATCGTTGTCAGGATTAAAATTAAACTTAAATTCACTGAATGGCCAAAATCTAAATGATACTTTACCTACAATTTGATCTTTATCGATTAACCCGAATGCTCTACTATCCTTACTCACTTCTCGATTATCACCTAAAACTAAATACTTATCTTTAGGTATAACATTGGATTTAGGATTGGCATTTAGTAAATCTTTCGTTTCAAATGAACCCGTAATATATTCTCCTTGTTTACGCTTTTCATTGTAATCAAGATACGGTTCATCTATCTTTTTACCATTCACATATAGTTTGTCATCTTTGTAAACAACACTATCTCCCGGCACACCAATAACACGTTTTACATAGTCGTCTTGTTGATTCGCGTGAAAAACGATAACGTTCCCTTTTTTAATGTCTCCAACTTTATATCCTAAAATATTGACCATAACGTGTTCGCCATCTTTTAATGTTGGATCCATAGAATCGCCTTTAATCGTATATGACTTAGCGACGAAGTTTACCATTACCCATACAAGTAATAAACCTACCGCTATGGCAACAATCCATTCAACTATTTCTTTTTTCACTATTAACACCTCATCTACTTATTAAATTGATAGGTAAATTCTTTAAATGGATAATATTTCAAACTAACATCTCCAACAATATCGTCTTTATCTATTAATCCATATCTACGTGAATCACTGCCTTTATCACCATTATCATTTAAAACAAAATATGAATTTGGTGGAATAATATCACCATCAGAATCATGTAAATCTCTTATCGCAAAATTATTAATATCTCTATTTTTAGCATAAAATTTGTCAACTTGTCTATCATCTCTATACAATTCACCATTTCTGATTTCTATAGATTCACCAGGTTTACCCACTAATCGACCAAAGTGCATTTGATCATTTTGGCGATACATGATGATATCACCATCATCCAATAAGTTAAAGGTGATTTTAATTTTATTAACAATGACGCGATCACCTTTATTTAAAGTGGGAGACATATCGTTAGTTTGAACGACCGCACCTTTAATGATGAACATTTGTATAAAGATGACAAAGAGACAAGCAAATAATAATGCTACTACCCAACTTGCAATTCTACGCACGTTGTCACTCCTTGCCCGAACCCATAAAATAGCCTTCTACTTTCTTACCAATAAACCATAATGCTATCGTTACCATTATTATCATGACTGCTCTAAAAGGATGTGTAAAAAAAGTTGTTACACTTTTTCCCATAATTGCCAAAAATGTGATAGAAATAAGCTTAGATACAAGTAAAATCATAAAGTAATATTTACCTCTAATATGAGACAAACTAGCTACAAAGTTGACAAGTGTATTAGGGGTAAATGGAAAGCACATTAAGATAAATATAGGTACCAAACCTTGTCTGTCAATAAAATGAATTAATCTTTCGACTGATCGTCTTGATTTAATCCGTTTCATAAAGTTGGCATTCACAAATTTTCTACAGAAGAAGAAGACAGTGTAAGTACCTGCTACAACACCTAACCAACTCACAATCGTACCTGCTAAAAAGCCATACGCATGAACACATAAAATAACATACAATGTTAATGGAAGCACTGGTACAATGGCCCTAAAAAATAATATGATAAACCCAGCTAAATAACCAAAACCTTGTAATAAATCAAACCATTGTTCAATTTGATGAAACACAGTTACATCAAATCCTTCCTATTGAATTAACAGTCATTATTTCATAGAAATATTGTACACTGTTTCATTTATAAATCTACCTCTATGGTTACAAATCAGTCATAGGTAGTAGTTAGAACTCATTCCTTAGCTTTAATATAAAGGTATATAATAGAAAGGGAGTGGAACAGAATTCTTTTAAATTCGTCGTCCCACCCCCGCAAGGATGACTAGAACTGAGAAAAGCTTGATTTAAGCGCCTTCTCAGTTCAGTCAGCTACTGCGAATTTGCAAAATAGCTTCATTATATTATTTTTGTCCCGAACTCTTCTTAATATATATTTAAGTTAATCAACGAAAAGATTAGCGTATTATAGACGTTCTTCTAACGCTTTCTTCTTATCTTCATATCCAGGTTTACCTAATAACGCGAACATGTTTTGTTTATATGCTTCAACACCAGGTTGGTTGAATGGGTTAACACCTAATTGATATCCGCTCATTGCGCAAGCTAATTCAAAGAAGTAAACGACATAACCAAATGTTTCTTCATCTAAACGTGGTATATTCACAACTACGTTAGGTACGCCTCCATCAGTATGTGCTAATAATGTACCCTCAAATGCTTTCGTATTTACTTCATCAATTGTTTTACCTGCTAAGTAATTCAATCCGTCTAAATCATCACTATCTTCTTCAATTGTAAGATCGTGTTTAGGGTTGTTTACTTTTACAACTGTTTCAAATAAGAAACGACGTCCTTCTTGAACATATTGACCTAATGAATGTAAGTCCGTTGTATAGTTTGCGCTTGATGGATAAATACCTTTAAAGTCTTTACCTTCAGACTCACCGTACAATTGTTTCCACCATTCATTGAAATATTGCATTGATGGCTCATAGTTAATCAACATTTCAGTTGTATATCCTTTACTATATAAAATGTTACGGATTGTCGCATATTGGTACGCAATATTTTCATTTAAGTTATCTGATGATAATTCTTTACGCGCTTTGTTAGCACCAATCATAATTGATTCAATATTAATGCCAGCTGTTGCAATTGGTAATAAACCTACAGCTGTTAATACTGAATAACGGCCACCTACATCATCTGGTACAACAAATGTTTCATAACCTTCATTATCAGCCAATTGTTTTAATGCACCTTTAGCTTTATCTGTAGTAGCAAAAATACGTTTTTTAGCTTCATCTTTACCATATTTTTCTTCAACTAATTGTTTAAATAATCTGAATGCTACTGCAGGTTCTGTAGTTGTTCCAGATTTTGAAATTACATTCACAGAGAAATCTTTATCTGATAAGTAATCTACTAATTCTTTAGTGTATGTTGATGATAAGTGATTACCAACAAATACAATTTCCGGATATTCATTTGAATTTCGGAATGAAGAAGTTAACATTTCGATAGCAGCACGTGCACCTAAGTATGAACCGCCAATACCGATAACTACAAGTACGTCTGAATTTGATTTAATGCGTTTTGACGCTTCAACAATTCTTGAAAATTCTTGCTTATCGTAATCTTCTGGTAGATTGACCCAACCTAAGAAATCACTACCTGCACCAGTACCTTCATGAATCGTTTTATGGATAGTTTTAACGATATCTTGTTGTTGATCAATTTCATGTTGACCAAAGAATTCTAATGCTTTGCCATAATCTAATTGAATATGAGTCATTTTATAAAAGCCTCCTGTATGTCCTTGTTGATTTAATTTTACTAACTTTATGCTATCTATTCAATTGACATGACTGACTATTCACATATTTTCAAATTAATTCAACAATTTTAAGACATTTTCTAATAATTCAAAAATGAATATTTTATAAATAAAATAATAATACTGAAAATGGGTCGTTTTGCATTATCCCCTTTAATTCAATGGAATTCATTATTATATACAGATTTCAAAATTTTGTATATTTATGTAAAAAAATGGTTTTATTTTCATTTGATATCTGTTAGTATTAATTTATATCAATTTTCAGAAAAATTATGAGGTGAATTTTAATGAAAGAGAAAATCGTATTAGCATATTCAGGTGGATTAGATACAAGTGTTGCCGTTAAATGGCTTATAGATAAAGGCTATGATGTTGTAGCTGTATGTTTAGATGTTGGCGAAGGTAAAGATTTAGATGTCGTTTATTCTAAAGCATTAGATATGGGGGCAGTTGAGTGTCACATTATTGATGCAACGAAAGAATTTAGTGATGATTTCGTGAGTTACGCTATCAAAGGTAATTTAATGTATGAAAATAGTTATCCACTCGTATCGGCGTTATCACGTCCACTTATTGCGAAGAAATTAGTTGAGATTGCAGAGAAAACGAATTCAATAGGTATTGCGCATGGCTGTACTGGTAAAGGTAACGACCAAGTTCGTTTCGAAGTTGCTATTAAAGCGTTAAACCCTAACCTTAAGACATTTGCGCCAGTTAGAGAATGGGGCTGGAGTCGTGAAGAAGAAATTGATTATGCTATCAAACATAACATCCCTGTTGGCATCAATCATGATTCTCCGTATTCTATCGACCAAAACTTATGGGGCAGAGCAAATGAATGTGGTATTTTAGAAGATCCATATGCTGCACCACCTAAAGACGCTTATGACTTAACAGCAGAATTAGAAGATACACCGGATACACCGGATGAAATCATTCTTTCATTTAAAAATGGTATTCCTGTTCAATTAGATCATAAAGATTATGACCTAGATCAATTAATTTTAACTTTAAATGAATTAGCTGGGAAACATGGTATTGGACGTATCGACCATGTTGAAAATCGTCTAGTTGGTATTAAATCTCGTGAAATATATGAAACACCTGGTGCTGAAGTTATCTTAAAAGCACATAAAGCACTTGAGACATTAACCTTAACTAAAGATGTAGCTCATTTTAAACCAGTAATAGAGAAACAATTTGCTGAACAAACATATAACGGCTTATGGTTCTCACCATTAACAGATAGCTTAAAATTATTTATCGATAGTACACAACAATATGTTGAAGGTGATGTCAGAATTAAACTATTTAAAGGTAATGCAATTGTTAATGGAAGAAAGTCTCCATATACTTTATATGATGAAAAATTAGCAACATATACTAAAGAAGATGCATTTAATCAATCAGCAGCTGTAGGTTTCATCGATATTTATGGTTTACCTACTCAAGTCAATGCTTATCTTCATGGAGGTTATAGTAATGAGTAGTAAAGCATGGGGTGGTCGTTTTCAACAACAACCGGAAGATTGGGTCGATGAATTTAATGCGTCGATTGATTTCGACCAAACATTGTTAGATGAAGATGTTCAAGGTAGTATTGCACATGCGACCATGTTAGCTAATCAACATATCATTTCGCAAGATGACAAAGATGCTATCATTAATGGATTAAAAGAGATCCAACAAGATTTCTATAATGGTAAGCTTGATTTTAAGAAGTCACTCGAAGATATTCATTTAAACATCGAACATGAACTCATTCAACGCGTTGGTGACGCCGGAGGTAAATTGCATACAGGTCGTAGTAGAAACGACCAAGTTGCCACTGATTTGCATTTATATGTTAAAAAAGAAGTCCAAGACATCCAAACACTTATACGTTCATTCCAAACATCCATACTTAACCTAGCACAATCACATGTCGACACTATTATGCCAGGTTATACGCATTTGCAACGTGCACAACCAATTTCATTTGCACACCATGTTATGACGTATTTTTGGATGCTTGATAGAGATTATTCACGCTTTGTCGATAGTATGAAACGTATTGATATTTCACCATTAGGTGCAGCAGCATTAAGTGGTACCACACACCCTATTGATAGACATGAAACGCAACAGTTATTAGGATTCGGCTCAGTTTATGAGAATAGTTTAGATGCTGTAAGTGATCGTGATTATATTATTGAAACACTGCATAATATTTCATTAACAATGATTCATTTATCACGTTTCGCTGAAGAAATTATATTTTGGTCAACAGATGAAGCGAAATTCATCACACTATCTGATGCATTCTCTACTGGTTCATCTATTATGCCTCAGAAGAAGAATCCTGATATGGCAGAACTTATTCGTGGTAAAGTCGGACGTACGACAGGCCATTTAATGAGTATGCTTGTCACACTAAAAGGTCTACCACTTGCCTATAATAAAGACTTACAAGAAGATAAAGAAGGTTTATTTGATTCAGTACGCACAGTAAAAGGATCATTACGTATTTTTGAAGGTATGTTAGATACAATGACTGTCAATACAGACCGTCTAAACAAAACCGTACATCAAGACTTTTCAAATGCAACAGAATTAGCCGATTATTTAGTAGCTAAAGATGTGCCTTTTAGAACAGCGCACGAAATTGTTGGAAAAATCGTCTATGAATGCATTCAACAAGGTATTTATTTATTAGATGTACCCCTTGCGCGTTACCAAGAATTAAATACAAACATTGATCAAGATGTTTATGATTATCTTAAACCCGAAAATTGTCTTAGCCGTAGAAAAAGTTATGGTTCTACAGGTCAAGATGCAGTACGCCATCAACTTAACGTTGCTAAGAAAGTATTAAATAACGATACCTTATAAAGGCTTGGAATGGGACAGAGTTCATTCATTATTCTGCCCCACTCCAGCCTTTTTTTGTTAACATTATTGAGTGAATTTTAACTATTTAATAATTATTTTAAGCTTTTGAAAATTCACTTCCTTTCATAAATATGCTTTGCTAGATTTTAACTGTAACTTTAACTGTGAAAGGATGAGTTTGTTGAAAGCAAAGAAAAAAGGTATCATTTCAAGTCTAACTATAGTTACTTTAGGGTTAGTGATTATACATACGCCTGTTGAAGCAAGTGGTAGTGCGATCTCAAATACTATAACGCCGAACCAATCTAGTACTTCTACAACCCAAGGTAATCAATCACAATGGACAACCAATTTAACAGGAGAACGCTACACTACTATTGCTCATCGTGGCGCAAGCGGCTATGCACCAGAGCATACATTTGCAGCCTATGACAAAAGTCACAATGAGTTAGGTGCTTCATATATTGAAATTGATCTACAACGTACCAAAGATGGTCATTTAGTCGCCATGCATGACGAAACAGTTGACCGTACAACGAATGGCTCAGGACGTGTCGAGGATTACACTTTATCGGAATTAAAGAAGCTTGACGCTGGTTCATCTTTCAATGAACAACACCCTCAATTTGCTAATGATCGATATAAAGGTGCTACAGTTCCAACATTAGATGAAATTTTGACACGTTATGGTACAGATGCAAATTATTATATTGAAACAAAGCAGCCTGATGTTTATCCTGGCATGGAACAACAACTTTTAGACACACTAGACAAACACAATATGCTTAATTCTAACGCGCTTCAGCACGGTCACGTATTGATACAATCATTTTCAGAAGCAAGTTTATTAAAAATGCATCAACTAAATGCGAATGTGCCATTAATTCGTTTATTAGACAAAGGCGAATTAGCACAACAAAGCGATGCCGATTTACAACGTATTCGTTCTTATGCAATTGGTGTAGGTCCTGAATATAGTGATTTAAATGAACGAAATACAGCGCATTTAAAAGACCTTGGCTTTCTTGTACACCCATTTACTGTCAATGAAACGGCTGATATGCAGCGTTTAAACCAATATGGTGTTGACGGTGTATTCACTAACTATGCTGATCAATATAAAGCAATCAGTGCTCAAAAATAAAAGTATGACTATGGTTCATAAATTAATAATTTAGTGAATAACAAAATAAACGCTATCGCTTGTTTTTGTATCAAAACAAACAATAGCGTTTTAATTATAGGCGCTTCGTCAAATTGGACTGATGAGTCCTAATGTTGAGGCTGGGACATAAATAATGTAGGTTGATTAGTGAGCTTGGTATAGTAAAACAGCACATTTGTCATTTATGTTTTTCTCAGTCACTTCATTTAAAAAATATAGGTTTTTATCTTTAATTTTTAATGTATTTAATATAGACTTACATATAGGCGCATTACCTTTCTTTTTTATTTGTTGTGGTAACTAATAATTATAGAGGTAATTGCGCTATTTTTGTATTCAAAACATAAAAATTGGACTGATGAATTTTGTCATCAGTCCAATTGATTATAGAGCCTAATTATATTGATATTATGGCTTAAGCCCAACCACGATAGCGTGCTGCTTCAGCAGTACGTTTAATACCGACAATATAAGCCGCAAGTCTCATATCGATTTTTCTATTCTGAGCTAATTCATAAATCGTATCAAAAGCATCTACTAATTTTTCACGTAATTTATCGTTTACTTCTTCTTCTGACCAATAATAACCTTGGTTATTTTGTACCCATTCGAAGTAAGATACTGTTACACCACCAGCACTTGCTAATACGTCTGGTACTAATAACACACCGCGTTCAGTTAAAATACGCGTTGCTTCAGGTGTCGTAGGTCCATTTGCAGCTTCAACAACAATATCCGCTTTAATATCATGCGCGTTATCTTCAGTAATTTGGTTAGAAATAGCAGCTGGTACTAAGATGTCACAGTCTAATTCGAATAATTCTTTGTTAGAAATTGTATTATCGAATAAGTTTGTAACTGTACCGAAGCTATCACGACGGTCTAATAAATAGTCGATATCTAAACCTTCAGGATCATGTAATGCACCATAAGCATCAGAGATACCTACAACTTTCGCACCCATGTCATATAAGAATTTAGCTAAGAAACTACCAGCGTTACCAAATCCTTGAATAACTACGCGAGAACCTTTAATTTCTTTACCACGACGTTTAGCTGCTTGTTCAATTGCGATAACTACACCTAATGCAGTAGAACGGTCGCGTCCTTGTGAACCACCTAAGACAATAGGTTTACCTGTGATGAAACCTGGTGAGTTAAATTTATCTAATGCACTGTATTCATCCATCATCCAAGCCATTATTTGAGAGTTCGTAAATACGTCTGGTGCTGGAATATCTTTAGTAGGACCAACGAATTGAGAAATTGCACGTACATATCCACGTGATAAACGTTCAACTTCATGAATACTCATTTGACGTGGGTCACATACGATACCACCTTTACCACCACCATATGGTAGGTTGACGATACCGCATTTTAAAGTCATCCACATAGATAATGCTTTAACTTCTTCTTCATCAACTTCAGGGTGGAAACGTACCCCACCTTTAGTTGGACCGACAGCATCGTTGTGTTGTGCACGATAACCTGTAAATGTCTTAACCGTACCGTCATCCATGCGTACTGGGATACGAACTTGTAAGAATCTTAATGGTTCTTTGATTAAATCATACATACCATCGTCAAATCCCAATTTGTGTAAAGCTTCTTTAATGATACTTTGTGTAGAAGTCACTAAATTATTATTCTCAGTCATGATCACTTTCGCCTCTTTTTAACAAATGATTTCGCTTTCATACATATTGTAACACATGTCTTTGCTTTTTAAAGGGTTT
Source organism: Staphylococcus borealis (assembly GCF_001224225.1). GTDB lineage: Bacteria > Bacillota > Bacilli > Staphylococcales > Staphylococcaceae > Staphylococcus > Staphylococcus borealis. Next base: position 83,150 of record NZ_CUEE01000004.1, read on the forward strand.
TCAAAATGAATGTTACAACTTTTTGAACTTAGTTAAATACGCTTCTAATTCTGTCTAATGCATCGTCTAATTCTTCCTTAGAAATAACTAAAGGAGGTGCAAAACGAATCACCGTATCATGTGTTTCTTTACATAATAGGCCTTTTTCTTTTAATGCCTCACAGAATGGTCTAGCACTTTCATGTAATTCAACTCCAATAAAGAGGCCACGACCACGTACTTCTTTAATAGCTGGGTGATTAATTTTTTGTAATTCAGACTTAAAGTACTCCCCTAATTCATTTGAACGACCAGGTAAATCTTCATCTAAAATAACATCTAATGCAGCAATTGAAGTCGCACAAGCTAATGGATTACCACCAAACGTAGAACCGTGTGAGCCAGGTGTAAAGACGTCTAATACTTCATTGTCAGCTAACACTACTGAAATTGGTAATACACCACCGCCAAGTGCTTTACCTAAAATATAAACATCTGGTTTAACATTATCCCAATCAGTCGCAAATAGTTTACCAGAACGTCCTAAACCAGCTTGGATTTCATCGGCAATAAATAGAATGTTATGTTCGTCACATAATTCTCTGATAGCTTTCAAATAACCTTCAGGTGGAATATTAATACCCGCTTCACCTTGAATTGGTTCGACTAAAATAGCAGCTGTATTTTCATTAATTGCTTCTTTTAATTTATCAACGTCACCGAAATCCACCTTACGGAAACCATCTAATAACGGACCATATCCACGTTGGTATTCAGCTTCTGATGATAAAGACACAGGTGCCATCGTACGACCGTGGAAGTTACCGTTAAACGCAATAATTTCAGCTTTATCTGGTTCAAGACCTTTAACATCATATGCCCAACGACGTGCAGCTTTTAATGCAGTTTCAACTGCTTCTGCGCCCGTATTCATTGGTAATGCTTTATCTTTGCCAGCTAATTTACATATTTTTTCATACCATTCACCTAAATTATCACTGTGAAACGCTCGAGAAACTAAAGTAACTTTATCAGCTTGATCTTTAAGCGCTTGAATAATTTTAGGATGACGGTGACCTTGGTTTACAGCTGAATAAGCTGAAAGCATATCCATGTATTTATTACCTTCTCGATCAGTTACCCAAATACCTTCCGCCTCTGCTACAACGATTGGTAGTGGTACATAGTTTTGTGCTCCATAGTGGTTTGTTAATTCAATAATTTGTTCTGACTTAGTCATAATATCTCCCCTTTGCTTAATTTATATTAAAACTAATGGCCATACGTTTGCGGCTTTCGATGCTATATACATTGAGGATATGTGCAAAATTAATAAGAGCATGAAATGATTAAATATTACATCATATATGCCCTTTGAATCTAAATGAAAGCCCTTACAGATATAATGACATATCTCCCAATAAATTTACAAGCAAAATATTAAAAATTTTCCGATAAATAAAATACTTCAATATTTGTCATATTAAAAAAACAGGTTAAAGCAAATGTCATTGCCATAATCTGTTTCAGCTTGTCATATCATTAAATTGAATAACGACACATGACTTAACATATCATGCACGCGCACCATTACAATATAATGCTAAGTCAACATTTCTTTATAAAGACGAACCAATCGTTCATACTTATTTATCTTTACGAGGTAAAGGATAAAAGCCTTCGTTAAATTGATTCCATAAATTAGGTGTTAATCCATGTTTATCTTCGCGATTTGGGTCAAATTCTGATAAAACTTGATCTTCTTTACCTTCTTGAATTTTGCTGATGAAATTATAATCTAATAGTATTTCACGACCTAGCGCTACAAGTTCAACTTCTGTTGACTCAATCGCATCTAATGCATCATCAGCTGTAAATACTGAACCTACACCAATGACAGGCATACGACCATTAACCCATTGATGGATTAATTTCAATCGTTCTTGTCCAGCATACTTACCTTCTCTTGTTTTTGAATGAATATCGCCTAAAGAAATATGAACATAATCAATGGATTTTTCAGTAATTGTATGGATTAGTTGTTCTGTAATTTCCATAGTAATACCTGGTGATTCTGCTTCTTCAGGAGAAAGGCGATAACCGACGATGAAATCATCATTTGCATATTGTTCCTTGGCATTTAATACCTCATCTATAACAGCAGTTGGAAATTTCATGTGGTCAGACCATTCATCATTTCTTCTATTATAATATGGAGATACAAATTGATGGATTAAATAGTGATTGGCACCGTGAATCTCTACACCGTCAAAGCCAGCTTCAATGACACGTCGTGTAGCTTCACCAAAATCTTTGATAGTTTGTTCAATTTCTTCTGGTGTGATTTCTCTAGCGGCATGTTCTTCTGTTTGTCCGAAGCTTTTTAATGTGACTGGACTCGGCGCAACCACATCTCCATTTGGTGTTAAATTAGGTAAAGCTTGGGCACCGCCATGGTGGATTTGAACTAATGCTTTAGCGCCATTTTTCTTCATTGCGTGCGCTAAACGTTTGAGTCCTTCTATATCTGAATCATGTGCAACAGAAGGTTGTCCCGGAAAAGCTTTACCGATATCGTTAACATTACTTGCAGCATTGATTGCTAAACCTACATCTTTAGAACGCTTTTCAATATATGGTATTTCAACATCTGAAATCGTACCGTCATCATTAGATGAAATATGCGTCAATGGTGCTAAAACAAAGCGATTTCTCAATTCAACCCCGTTAGGTAATGTGACTGTTTCAAATAATTTTTCGTATTTATTATTCATAAGTAAGTCCTTTCCATTTTTATTATGACTAGACTATAGCACGAAGAAATCATCTTCCACCAATATTTTGCTTGCATGTGCATGCATACATATACTTAGCGTCTTACATAGAAACTAGTCATCACACTTATAAACGAAGATACTAAAAAAGCTAGCGTTATATGTAACATATAACGTTAGCTGAGCGTGTTAACAGTCAATCAATTATTACGAATCGCACGTTTAGACTGTTTAATCCAGACCGGTAGGCGTTCTTCAAGCGTTTGAAACCCATACTTTTCTGTTTCTTTAATTTCATCTAATACTGACTGCTTTTCTTTTTTTCGTTCATAATTCTTAAAGTAATCATTATCTTTAAGAGACAAATTGAGTTTTCCTTCATCATCAATTGATAAAATTTTTGCTTTAACGATTTGTCCTTCTGATAGAAATTTTTTTAAATTGTGGACATAATCATCCATAATTTCTGAAATATGGATAAGTCCTTCAGTATGGTCAGGGGTCTCAACAAAAGCGCCATACGGTTGAATGCCAGTCACACGCACTTTAATATGCTGACCTGCTTTATAGTGATTATTCAACTTGATAACCCCTTACTTCGATTTACTTAACATAATTATAATAGCATAAATCACAAACTTGGACTAACTATAAACCAATAAAAATCCACATTTTTTCAATAATATTATACGCCTGCTGACGATTATGACTTAAACGTTCGCATTTAAATGCATCCTGTGACAATTGCTAACTTATGCTGCGCCGTTGGCAATAGATTCAAATAGGCATCTCATAAAAAAGCGAATCGACATCAACCGCCGACTCGCTAGACAGAACTTTTATTGTATAGCCACTGATTATTTATCTTCTACATCAATAGATTCAATGACTACATCATGTACAGGTTTATCTTGTGCCCCTACTTTCGTATTTGCAATATCTTCTAATGTTGCTTCACCTTCGATAAGTTGGCCAAATACTGTGTGTTTTTGGTCTAACCAAGGTGTACCACCATTTTCAGCATAAGCTTTAGCGATTGGTTCAGGCCAACCACCATCTACTAATTGATTCACCATAGATTCAGGTACTTCTTTCATTTGTACGACAAAGAATTGTGAACCATTTGTGTTTGGTCCTGCATTTGCCATTGAAAGTGCACCGTATAAGTTGAAAGCTTCTAATGAGAACTCATCCTCGAATGAGCCACCATAAATACTTTCACCACCCATACCAGTCGCTGTTGGGTCGCCCCCTTGGATCATAAAGTCATTAATGACACGGTGGAAAGTAATACCATTGTAGTAACCATTTTTTGCATGTGTCACAAAATTTTCAACTGTTTTCGGTGCGATATCTGGGAACAGTTTAAATGTCATATCGCCTTTATTTGTATGCATAACTACTTTAATTTCATTATCTTGTATTTCTTTGTTTAGTTGTGGATAGTTAGTCATTTCAATTCTCCATTCATGTTATGATGATATAGATACATCTTAACACATTTGAAAGGAAGTAATATAGCATGTTATATCGATTCTCGCATAAGACGGGTGCTTATGGTGTCACAATTAAAGAAGAGAATGATGATCAAGTTCTCGTCCAAGTCGAACAAGTGATTAAACATCCAAAACAAGGTGATTTACATAACCCAGGTCAAACGGAAGGTGTCTTTTTCCATGAAAGACGTGCTTTAAGTCATTATGAGAAACGTTATGCAACACGTTCACAATTACGTGAATTCAATGTAGAAGCAATGCCTTATGAAGCGTCATTGCAACAAGCCATTACAAAAATGGAAAATGATTTAAAACAACAGGATACAGAATTTGCAAAATTAGCATTAACTAATCTTGAAAATCTAAAAAATGACTACTCAATTCAATATAAACAAAAATTTTTATAGGAAATTTGAACGTGTTTCTTCTTATTTAACAAGTTCCGAAAAATCGCTACCCGTAAGCGTTATCGTCGTTTTTCAGAACAATATGATTCATGTATAATATATTTCATAAATATTTTTTAAGGAGGATAACATAGTGAGTTTGTTACATATTGCGGTCATTCTACCGTTAATATTTGCACTCCTTATTCCAATTCTTTATCGATTCTATAAAAAGATTCATTTAGGTTGGTTTGTATTACCTATTCCTGTTGTCTTATTTATTTATTTCTTATCTCATATTGCGACTACTCAGTCAGGTAATACAGTAATAAAAACATTAAACTGGATGCCTCATATAGGTATGAATTTTGATTTATACCTCGATGGCTTAAGTATTTTATTTAGTTTACTTATCACAGGTATCGGCTCATTAGTCGTCTTATACTCTGTTGGCTATTTAAGTAAGTCTGAACAACTTGGTAACTTTTATTGTTATTTATTACTTTTTATGGGTGCAATGTTAGGCGTTGTCCTTTCAGACAATTTAATCATTTTATATTTATTTTGGGAATTAACGTCTTTTTCAAGTTTTTTACTTATTTCATTCTGGAGAGAAAAACGCGCATCAATTTATGGTGCACAGAAATCTTTAATTATTACAGTGTTTGGTGGTTTAAGTTTATTAGGGGGATTCATTTTAATTTCTCTAGCTGGCGATTCACTTAGCTTACATGAACTCATTGCTAATGCTTCAGTGATTCAACATAGTCCTTTATTCACTTTAGCAATGGTACTCATTATGTTAGGTGCATTCACAAAATCAGCGCAAGTACCATTTTATATTTGGTTACCAGACGCAATGGAAGCACCTACCCCAGTGAGTGCATACTTACACTCAGCTACGATGGTTAAGGCTGGCTTGTACCTAGTAGCGCGTGTCACACCACTCTTTGCAATTTCTCAAGGGTGGATTTGGACCATTACATTAGTCGGTTTAATCACACTATTCTGGGCATCTTTAAATGCAACTAAACAACACGATTTAAAAGGTATCCTTGCCTTTTCAACTGTGTCTCAGCTTGGCATGATTATGTCAATGTTAGGTATTGGTGCCGTAAGTTATCACTTCGAGGGAAGTCAGAGTCAATTGTATATCGCTGGCTTTACTGCAGCAGTATTTCACTTAGTCAATCATGCTACTTTTAAAGGTGCGCTATTTATGATTACAGGCGCTGTTGATCATGTTACAGGTACAAGAGATGTTAAAAAACTTGGTGGCTTACTAACGATTATGCCTATCTCATTCACCATAACTGTTATTACAGCTTTGAGTATGGCTGGTATTCCACCATTCAATGGCTTCCTTTCTAAAGAGAAATTCCTTGAAGCCATGATTGAGATTTCTCATGCTAATCTGTTTAGCTTAAATACGTTAGGTATTATTTTCCCTATTTTAGCTATAGTGGGAAGTATTTTCACTTTCGTTTATTCAATCAAATTTATTACGTATATATTCTTTGGTAAACATCAGCCGAATGCCTTGCCAAAAAAAGCACACGAAGCTTCAATACTAATGTTACTATCTCCAATCATTTTAGCTGTGCTCGTTATTGTCTTTGGCTTGTTCCCTGGATTGATAACACAATCTATTGTTGAACCAGCTACAACTGCAATAAGTGGCATGCATAATGTGAATGCAGAATTCCATTTATTCCATGGTATTACACCTGCATTTATTTCAACATTAATAATTTGGGTAATCGGTATTCTATTACTACTCACATTTAGTTATTGGATTCGATTATTGCACGCACAACCAACACGTCTTACATTGAATCATTGGTATGATTCAACTGGAAAATATTTACCTAATTATTCAGCGAACATGACGAATAGTTATGTAAATGGTTATGTTAGAGATAGTTTAGTCATAATATTCGGCATGCTTATCGTCGTTACGATTGTGACATTATTAAACGTTCCATTTGATTTTAATTTTAAAGATATTAATAATATTCATATTTATGAAATTGCGATTTTAATATTATTAGTCATCGCAGCATTTATGGTTGTCATAGCGAAATCTCGTTTATTTAGCGTTATTATGCTCGGTGTCGTCGGATATTCAGTATCCGTGCTATTTGTATTTTTCAAAGCACCAGACCTTGCATTAACACAATTCGTTGTAGAATCTATTTCAACAGCGCTATTCTTGTTATGTTTCTATCATTTACCGAATTTAAATCGCTATAATGAAACGCGATCATTTAAATTAACGAATGCACTTATCTCTATAGGTGTGGGTCTAGTAGTTATCATCTTAGGCTTAATTGCATATGGCAACAGACATTTTACGTCTATCGGAGAATACTATAAAGCACATGTTTACGATTTAGCACATGGTAAGAATATGGTAAATGTCATCCTTGTTGACTTCCGTGGTATGGATACATTATTTGAATCATCTGTATTAGGTATTGCCGGTTTAGGTGTATATACAATGATTAAATTGCGTCGTAAACATCAATCAAGTGAGGTGAAACGTGATGAACAGACAGAACAATAATTTAATGTTTCAATATGCTGCTGTTATTATCGCTTTTCTAATCGCCTTATTTGGTGTCACATTATTCTTCGCAGGACATTACACACCAGGTGGCGGTTTCGTAGGTGGCTTATTATTATCATGTGCACTAACAATCATTGCAATTGCATTTGATATTAAGACGATGCAAAAAGTATTTCCATGGGATTTTAAAATTCTAATTGGTATTGGCTTATTATTTTGTGTTGGCACACCATTAGCGAGTTGGTTCTATGGTCAAAACTTTTTCACGCACACAGAATTTAATATACCGTTGCCCCTACTTCAACCTGTGCATATGAACACGCCTATGTTCTTTGATTTTGGCGTGCTATGTGCAGTAGTTGGAACGATCATGACAATTATTATAACGATTGGAGAGAGCGAATAGTGGAAATAATCATGATATTTGTATGTGGCATCCTCACTTCAATTAGTGTCTATCTCGTTTTATCTAAAAGTTTGATACGTATTGTTATGGGGACAACATTAATTACACATGCTTCCAATTTATTTTTAATTACAATGGGTGGATTAAAACATGGCGAAATGCCCATCTATGAAAAGGCGATTAGTCAATATGTTGATCCTATACCCCATGCATTAATACTTACGGCAATCGTTATCGCGTTTGCGACAACTGCCTTTTTCTTAGTGTTAGCATTTAGAACATATAAAGAGTTAGGTACAGACAACGTAGAAAGAATGAAAGGAGTGTTAGATGATGATTGAAAATAATTTAGTCGTCCTTTCATTAGTCGTACCTATTTTTACAGCAATTATATTGGTCTTTTTAGGACAACGTTATCGTGCAAAACGATATGTCACGATAATCGGTTTGTTGCTTACATTAATCGTTGCGATTGTAAATTTATATAATGTTTATGTTCACGGACCACTAAAAGTAGAATTAGGTTCTTGGCCTGCACCCTATGGCATTATCTTTTTACTAGATAGTTTCAGTGCAATGTTAATTGTGACTAGTATTATTATTACTATTTTAATTACTGCCTTTTCGTTTACAACTGCAGGCATCGATAGAGAACGTTATTACTTCCATTTCTCTATCACATTTATGTTAGTCGGTATTATCGGCGCATTTACAACTGGTGACATTTTTAACTTATTTGTATTCTTTGAAGTTTTCTTAATGTCATCGTACGCACTACTCGTACTTGGTGGTACGCGTATCCAATTGCGTGAAACAGTTAAATATTTATTGGTCAATATTGTTACTTCAACATTCTTTGTGATGGCGGTTGCGATTTTATATTCTATCGTTGGTACGTTAAATATGGCGGATATTAGTGAGAAGTTATCTACATTGTCTAACACTCACGGTGGGCTCTTAAGTATTGTCTTTATTTTATTTATTTTCGTATTTGCAACTAAAGCTGGTGCCTTCCCTATGTATGTATGGTTGCCAGGTTCATACTATGCGCCACCATTTGCAATTATTGCATTTTTCGGTGCTTTATTAACAAAAGTTGGTGTATATGCGATTTTAAGAACATTGAGCTTGTTCTTCCACGATACAATGAGTTTTTCACATTATACGATTTTATTCTTAGCCTTATTAACGATCATATTTGGTTCGGTAGGTGCCATCGCCTATGATGACACTAAAAAGATTATTATTTATAACATCATGATTGCTGTAGGCGTTATCTTAGTTGGTGTAGCCATGATGAATGAAGCGGGTATTATAGGTGCTATTTACTATACAATCCATGATATGTTAGTTAAAACTGCCCTATTCTTACTTATCGGTGTGATGTATCAAATTACGAAATCAACCAGTCTTAAAGACTTTGGTGGTCTTATCAAACACTATCCGGTGCTTGGATGGACTTTCTTCATCGCAGCACTAAGTTTAGCTGGTATACCGCCATTAAGTGGTTTTTATGGTAAATATTACATCGTACAAGCAACCTTTGAAAAAGGCTTTTATGTCAGTGGCCTTATTGTATTACTTTCAAGTTTAGTAGTACTCTATTCCGTTATTCACATTTTCTTGAAAGGCTTTTTCGGAGAACCAAAAGGATATGAAGTTACACAAAACGTTAATGTTAAACAAGCAACTACAATTTCTATTATAGCTGTCATCATTACCGTTGTATTTGGATTATCTGCTGATCTATTATATCCAATAATATCTGAGGCGGCTCAATCATTTTATGATCCTAGCGTCTATATCAAGAGTGTCTTAGGAGGTAGATCATAATGGCGATTCAAATTATTTTAAACTTCATCTTAGCTTTTATTTGGATTTTCCTAAGTGGTAGCTATACATTAAATAACCTCTTACTCGGATTCATACTAGGACTAGGATTGGTATATTTATTTAGTAGAATATTACCAGGAAGATTTTATTTAATTAAAGTTTATAAGATTTTAAAACTGGCAGTTGTATTTTTCGTAGAATTATTAAAAGCCAATATTGATGTATTAAAGATTGTTCTACAACCTAAACTTAAAAATGAACCAGGTTTCTTTGTATATCACACTGATTTAAAAACAGATTGGCAAATCGTATTATTATCTAATCTAATTACTTTGACACCAGGAACAGTCGTATTAGGTATTAGCGATGATAGAAAAAAAATATACATTCACTCTATAGATTTCAGCACAAAAGAAGAAGAAATTGAAGGTATAAAATCTTCATTAGAGAGAGTAGTTAGAGAGGTGGGCGAAGACTAATGGTAAAAATCATAATGATGATTGCTTTAATTATTGTTGCCCTATCAATGTTAGCGATGTTTACGCGTATTATCAAAGGTCCTACATTAGCTGATAGAATTTTAGCACTTGATGCAATTGGTTTACAATTAATGGCATGTATTGCGCTATATAGTATTTTTATGGGGGCGGAATATCTACTCGTTGCCATTTTGTTAATTGGTATCTTGGCCTTTCTAGGTACAGCGGTCTTCTCAAAATATATGGATAAAGGTAAGGTGATTGAACGTGATAACGAGCATCATCACTAGTTTGGCAGTTATCTTTGTTATTTTAGGGGCAATTATTAGTGCTGTTACAGCTATAGGCATTATAAGATTGAAAGATATTTATTCACGAGGCCATGCTGCTGGTAAATCGGCAACTTTAGGTGCTATTTTCCTTCTGTTTGGTACATTCTTATACTTTATTGCTACTGACGGATATATTAATATGCAATTGATTTTTGGTATTCTTTTTATCCTTGTAACTGGCCCACTCTCAAGTCACTTAATTATGAGAGCAGCCTATAATAATAAAACACCTTACACTAAAGATACAAAAATTGATGAACTTAAAAATGAATTTAAAAATAAAAAGATATAACTCAAGGTCCTAACAAAACAAAGACTTGGTTTACTTCTAATCATAAACGCGGGTGCGGGATAGAATTCAAAGTGATTGCTATCTTGTACTCGCTTTTTATTGTCTAATTAGACTAATTACGCTATTATAAATCGTAATTATTACGTTTTACTAAGAAAGAAGTGTTACTATGCATTGGACAATTATCGGTGGTGGCATACAAGGTACAACGATTGCAATTCAACTTAGAGCTTTAGGATTATCGCAACATGATTTAAGTATTATCGATCCTTATTCATCACTATGTGAACAATTTAATGATTTTTCACATCGTATCAGTATGCCCTATTTACGCTCTCCTATTGTACATCATATTCACCCTAACCCATTTCATTTAAAGCAATTTGCTAAAATGCAACAATATACTCATGCTACATATGGTCAATATCAACGTCCACAAACTGATATGTTTATGCATCATGTTCATGAGCAAGTACATCACTACGATTTAAATGAAAGTCATATTCAAGGATACGTGAAATCTTTAGCAAGAAATGATGAACAATGGCAAATTCAATTAAATCATAACCAAGTGATTCATTCAGATTGTGTGATATTAGCAAATGGATGTACGCATCAACCTTATATTCCTGATATTTATCAACACGTTGATAATGCATGCCATATTTTTGATACGTCTTTTAATTCAAGTATGTATGAACACAGTTCGCACGTTGTTGGTAGTGGTATTTCTGCTGCACATTTAACTTTGAAACTGATCAATCAATCTCACGATAAAGTAGTGCATTTGTGGATGAATAAAGATATTGACATACAACATTTTGATGCTGATCCAGGTTGGCTTGGCCCTAAAAATATGAGTCGTTTTTTAAATATTGATTCTTCTATAGAACGAATGTCTATCATACAACAAGAACGACACAAAGGATCAATGCCGAGAGAACTTTATTTACGATTAAAGAAACATGTACAGTCTGGACGTCTTATCATTCATAAAGATACAATTGAATCAGTTGATCAACATCATATTCACACACAACATTCAACTGAGCCCTATGATTTTATTTTATTAGCAACTGGTTTTAAATCTACACTATTACAGCAACCTATGATTCAATCATTAATTACGAATGAACATGCACCACTAACACATTGTGGTTTCCCTTCCATTAGCCCTGAATTAGAATGGTTGCCACAGTTATTCGTATCTGGCGGTTTAGCTGATTTAGAGCTAGGACCATTTGCTAGAAATATTATGGGTGGACGTGAAGCAGCTCAAAGAATTAAACAAGCCTATCAACGTTTATCAGATCAACATATCCAAAAACATGCATAATTTAATTAGACGTCAGTATTAACATACCAACACTAGGGATTGGGAAAATTTTTTAAATTTGTCGTCCCATCCCCAACAAAAACGCAGACGTAGAACAGAATTCATCATGAATTCATCGTCCTACGCCTGCGTTCTTTACTTAGTCTAAAGCTTTTATAATAAAAGTATTTCAAACGATACTTAATTGAACTTAAGTAGCATATGTGCGTTTATTGCTTTAACGGTTTAATGCCAATCGTTCCTCTCATAATGCTAATTAGCTGTCCTCGTTCACTGTTTATTTCTACATTCCACACTTGAGTCGTACTTCCCTGATGAATAATTGTTGCTGTAGCAATCACACGACCCTCTTTAACTGAATGAATATGATTCGCATTCATTTCCAGCCCCAGTGGTATAAATGACTCGGTATCTACTAAATGAGCAGCACCTAATGAACATGCTGTTTCACCTAAAGCAATTGAGGCACCGCCATGCAAGTAACCAAATGGTTGTTTAACTTTATCCGTCACTGGCATAGAGATAACTACGCTACCTTCTGACACTTCTTCTATCTTCATTTCAAACGTTTCTAATAAGTTCGTCATTTCTTATTTCACCTCATATACACTTATAATATCATAGCTGCAATCGTGCCAAATATCATTAAAGGTATATTATAAAACAAGAAGTTAGGTATACATGTATCACGTATGTGATCATGTTGTCCATCCACATCTAAACCAGCTGTTGGTCCTAGTGTAGAATCACTCGCAGGTGAACCTGAATCACCTAACGCACTTGCCGTACCAACTAAGGCGATTAAAGCCATCGTATTTAAACCTAACGAAGCGCCGAGCGGAATAAATAAAGTGGCAATAATAGGAATCGTTGCGAATGATGATCCAATTCCTAAAGTTACAATTAAGCCAATGATATACATAATAATAATACTGATTAATTTATGGCCACTAGAAATATCAGTCAAGCTTGATACTAATTTTTCGATATCACCAGTCGCATTCATCACACCAGCGAACCCATTCGCTGAAAGAATAACGACACCAATAAATGACATAATTTTAATCCCTTCAACAAATTGGCTGTCTAATTCTTTCCATTTATAAACTCCTGAAACAAAGAATACAAGAACACCCGCTAATGCGCCAAAAATCATTGAATCTGTAAATGTTTGTACTAAGAACGTAGCTAAGATAGCAACGATGGTAACGATGAGTACGTATGGTTTAATTTCTGTTGTCGCATTTTCATCTTCTACATACGTTTCAGTTTTATATTCACGTGGTTTACGATAATAAATCATACCTAAGATTAATCCAACGATATAACCAAGTGAAGGAATTAACATAGCTTTCCAAATCATATTAAATTCGATAGGATGATGTGCTTTTTGGAAACCACTTTGAATGATTTGATGGAAAATTTGACCAAAGCCATAAGGTAATAATACATAAGGCCAACATAAACCAAATCCGATGACTAATCCAATTAGTCGTCTATCAATCTTCAAATCATTAAATAAACTTAACAATGGCGGAATAACAATTGGAATAAAAGCAATGTGAACTGGAATGAGGTTCTGACTCATTATACTCATCGCAAGCAATGCTACGATAATAATAACTTTTACTTTGATTCTTGAAAGTCTACTATTCTCAGAGTGAATTGCACGAATAATCTTAGTTACAAGATAATCTGTAATACCACTATAAGAGATTAATGCAGCAAACCCACCAAGTAATGCATAACTTAATGCTACCTCAGAACCATCTACAATATTTTTACCAAATACGCTAATGACCTTTTCAATACTCATACCAGAAATGAGACCGCCTACGAGTGCACTAATAAATAAACTTATCACTACATTCAATCTACATAAACATAGAATAATCATTAATAGTACAGCAATAACAACTGCATTTAACATAACAACACATCCTTTATCTCTCTACCGAACTAAAGTATTTTATATGTTTTTTATCTTACCAAGTAGTTAAGACGATGTCAATGTAAGATTACATTCAAATTTAATAAGATCATTGACATAAATAAAGAGTGGAAACGCGTATTAGTAATTGTTTCCACTCTTAAAGACTAAATCATTACTTCATATTTAACTTATCTTAGCCAATTCAATACAGTTGTTATCATACTGCCAGTTGGACCTTTTGGACCTTTATAACTGGCCTTAGTCGTTGTTGCCGGACCAGCTATGTCAAAATGAATATGGGGTGTAGCACCACTAAAATGTGTAATAAATGTCGCTGCAAAGAGTGCTTTCCCGTGTCCATTTGTATGATTAACTAAATCTGCAACATCTGACTGACGTATTAGTCGCTGCTCAGTTTGTGTCATTGGTAATTCAAATGCATACTCATCCATTGCTTTAGCACTAAGACGTATAGCCTCAATTTCTTTATCTGCATTAGAACTAAATATAGCTGCCTTATCTTCACCTAATGCTGCAACAGCTGCACCTGTAAGTGTAGCAAAGTCTAAAATAAGTTTCGGTTGAAATTGGTTAGCATAAAATACTGCATCTCCCAATACCAATCGTCCTTCCGCATCACTATTTAACATTTCAACGGTTTCACCACTTAATGCCGTTAATACATCATCCGGTTTCATTGCTTGATTACTAATCATATTTTCAGCGGAAGCGATAACCCCTACAATATTGATAGGAAGTTGTAAACGTGATGCAGCATCAATCATACCAACTACATTTGCTGCGCCACACATATCAAATTTCATGGTTTGCATGCCAATCTTAGATTTAATGCTATAACCACCTGAATCATATGTAATGCCTTTACCTACCAATGCAATGGGTGCGTCATTACTATCCCCACCATTGTAAGTCATCGTTATAACAACTGGAGGATGCTCAGAACCTTTACCTACCGCGTGAATAAGTCCAAATCCTTCATCTAATAGTTGGTTACCATCTTTTATATCAACTGCTACTGATGATTGCGCAAAGTGTTGCGTAATTTGTTCAGCAAAGTAATTAGGCGTTAGTATATTCGGCGGCATCTGGCTAAAGTCACGTGCTAGGTTAATAGATTGACCGATTGTCTTACCATTAATGATATATTGATTCAAATCTTCAGTGGCAGACGTAATATTTAACTCTAATTGATACGGTGCAGTCTTATCAGATTTATAATTATCAAAACTATAAATCGACTGTTCACTTTGAAGTCCCATAACCTCTGCAACTTTACTTTGTTCCACTTGTTTTGAAATCAATGTATCGAATAGTACATCTGCTTCAGTTACTTGTTCTTCTTTTAAAAATTGAAACAAATGGCCAAATACTTTCAATAATGCAGCATAATCAAGCGATTTTAAATTTCCTAATCCAACTGTAATAAGTCGTTTAGATGTATCTGCTAATGGTAATAAGGTTGAAGATACTTTACCTAATTTGCTGCTAACCAAATGATGATGACGATATGTATCTATTTGATGGGTCAAATCCTGATTATTGTAATGGATAGTACCGAGTTGATTGATGTGGTCAGGTAAACCTAGAATCAATACTTCTGATTGTAAAGATGCATTGTTACATATTTTGAAATTAACCATAACCTCTCACTCCTTATTGAATGTAATATAAAAAAAGAGGGCGTGGGACAGAATTCTTTATAAATTCGTCGTCCCACCCCCGCAAGGATGACTATATTAACGTAATAACTTAGAATTTACCTTTTTTAAATGCTAAGCCTACGCCTCCAATTTTGAATACTGCACGTGTATCGATAACTTTTTTCATGAATGCAGCTTTTTTACCAGTAATATCTCTACCGTAAACAATACCTACACCGTCATGAGCACCTAATGAACATACAGTACCACGGTCAACATATTCGAAGTCTGTTGGTGCTTGACCGTTTAAGATATTTTTAATGCTTTTAGCAACGTGTTCACCTTGTTGCATAGCAATTTGTGCTGTAGTTGGTAATGGACGTTCTTCACCAGCTGGGATGAATGCTGAAACATCACCAATAACGAAGATATCATCATGACCTTCAATTGTTAAATCTTGTTTAGTCACGATACGACCACGTTTAACGCCTTCGAATGATTCTTCCATTAATTTACTACCGCGAACACCAGCAGCCCAGATTGCTGTACCTGCTTCTAATTGTTGTTCTTGATCGTTAATTTTAACGACGAAACCTTTGTCGTTACATGCAACGATTGGTGTAGCAATTTTGAATTCAACACCACGGTCTTCTAAGTAGCTAACTGCATAATTAACTAATTCGTCAGAGAACATTGGTAACATTTTTGGTGCAGCTTCAACACAAGTTACTCTAACTTTGTTTTGATCAACACCATATTTATTACATAATTCAGGAATTCTTTCAGTTAATTCACCTAAGAATTCGATACCTGTAAAGCCTGCGCCACCAACTAAGATAGCTAAGTCTTTATCGTCTTTTTCTTTAGAAGCTGCGTAGTTAGCAAATTTATCTTCGATATGACGAGATAATTTACGTGCAGTTTCAACATTTTCGATTTGGAATGCATAGTCTTTCATACCATCAATGCCAAATGTTTCACTTTCGAAACCTAATGCTACTACTAAAATGTCGTAATCATAGATACCGTGATTAGTTTCTACTTTTTTAGCGTTACGATCGATTTTAGTTACTTCTGCATTGATAAATTTAACTTTATCTTCTTTAATTACACTTTCAATTGGGTAAATTAAATCTTCATAGTTTAATGTACCAGCTGAAGCTTCGTGTAACCAAGTTGCTTCATAGTGATATTTATTTTTGTTAATTAATGTAATATCCGCTTCTTCAGCAGAAAGTTCTTTTTGTAATTTAGTTACTGTTTGTAAACCAGCATAACCTGCACCTAAAACAAGTACTTTTTTACGATCTTGTGCCATTTCATTCACCTAAGCTTTCATTATTATTTTCTTAAATGTAGAAAAAGGCTACAAACTTCAGAACATAACAAAGTTCAGACATAACAATATAGTTTAATTTAATATATGTTTATCTGATTCTATCCAAAGACTTTGCACTTAACCTAACTGTTCATCCCCATTTATAGTCTTAGTCAACACTTTCATTTTCAGTTCGATTTTATGAACTTACGTTCACAAAAAAGACAAAGTTCAATCCATCTTCAATTTTATAGCTTTTATAGTTCATTTTCAAGCTACAACAAGACGAATATTAAAATAATCATATTATCCATACAATGACGTCTTCGAAAATCAATGATAGAGACAAATGATTTGAACTTATCCTAGCATTCTTCAGGGTTTCCAGCTACTTTAGCAGTTCTGAATGAACTACCACAGCCACATGAAGCGATGGCATTTGGATTATCAATTTGGAAGCCACCACCCATTAAAGATTGTTTGAAATCAATCGTTGTCCCATTTAATACAGGTACATCATATTTATCTACTAATACTTTCAAACCGTAGAATTCGAGTACTTCATCATTCTCGCCAGGTTGTTCTTCGGCTGACATACCATACGTAAGGCCTGTGCAACCACCACCGTTTACTTTAATCTTTAAATAGCCATCTTCCATGTCATTGCTCTTCAACATATCTTTAACTTCATACGCTGCCGCTTCAGTTAATGTTACAGTTGGCATAAATTATTCCTCCTATAATAAGTTAGTAAAATCATTCTCTTCTATATGTTTATAAATATTGCTTAATAACTCATCAGGTGTATCACCTTCAACAGTATCACCATCTACTAATGCATACAACCCACATGAACATACGCCACAGTTGTTTAAACATCCATATTCTAATACATCCACATTGGGATCGTTATCAAGTTTATCGTAAACGTAGTCTCCGCCTTTTGCCATATTAGAAATGCAAAATTCGACTAATGGAAACATACTTCACCTTCTTCTTCATTTTTTAATTACATTATTATAACAAATCTTACTTAGAACTGCATTGTCCTGGCTCATCATTTCCCTACTATTTACAACGAATTTCTCCGACTAGAAATCATTAACTTCATTTTCCATATCATACATTTCATTGTAGTCATTTTGAAAAAAAGATATAATACACATATACATATATCGCACACTTTATTGTTAGGGGCAATAAATGTCGGCGATAAATAACTTTATTAATTTAAAGCTTTCAAATTAAAGTATCGTTTATTTACAAAAGTTTGCTTAATTCAAAGGGTATAAGTCAAAATTTATTTCGGAATAACAAATTTTTTATAAAGGGGTATAACAAATGAAAAATTTAGTGTTACTTGGTGGCGGCTATGGTAATATGCGTATCATGTCGCGTATTCTACCAGATGCATTACCAGAAAATTATACTTTAACATTAATTGACCGTATGCCATTTCATGGTTTAAAACCAGAATTTTATGCTTTAGCAGCGGGTACTAAGTCTGATAATGATGTGCGCATGAATTTTCCTGATTCAGAACGCATTAATACGATTTATGGCGAAATTAATGATATTGATTTAGATGCTCAAATCGTATCTGTTGGTCATACGAAGGTGGATTATGATGAATTAGTCATTGGCTTAGGTTGCGAAGATAAATATCATAATGTGCCTGGTGCTGACGCGTATACGCACAGCATTCAAACACTTTCTAAAGCTCGCGAAACATTCCATAGTATTAGTGAATTACCTAGTGGTGCACGTGTAGGCATCGTTGGCGCTGGATTAAGTGGTATCGAACTAGCAAGTGAGCTGCGTGAAAGTCGTGAAGATTTAGAAGTTATCCTTTATGATCGTGGTGAACGCATTTTAAGAAATTTCCCTGAAAAATTAAGTAACTATATTGCCAAATGGTTCCGCGAAAACAATGTAAAAGTCGTTCCAAATTCTTTAATTGATAAAGTAGAACCAGGTAAAATTTATAATAGTGGATCACCAGAAAATGTTGATTTGGTTGTCTGGACTGCGGGTATTCAACCTGTTGAAGTTGTAAGACACTTACCTATCGATATCAATCGAAGCGGACGTGTCATTATTAATCAATATCATCAAGTGCCAACGTATCGAAATGTATTTATCGTTGGTGATTGTGCTGATTTACCGCATGCACCAAGTGCTCAATTAGCTGAAGTACAAGGTGATCAAATCGCTGATGTACTCAAGAAACAATGGAGTAATGAACCACTACCAGATAAAATGCCCGAATTAAAAGTTCAAGGTTTCCTTGGTTCTCTTGGTGAAAAGAAAGGATTTGCCTATATTATGGACCGTACAGTTACCGGACGTCTTGCGCATATACTTAAATCTGGTGTTTTATGGCTATATAAATATCATAACGGTTAAGATGAAACACGGGATTAGGTCTGAGCATGTTCAGACTTAATCCCGTGTTCTATTTTACTATTATAAAGATTGCTATTAATTTGCAAAATGTTTATCGACAAAATTGGTAATTTGCTTCGTTTGAATATATCCATCTGCTACATACTCATCATTCATTGTAATTAATGGATAGAATAACTCATCTTCCTCAAGTTGTTCAATATAGTGTTGGTCGTGATCACTTAAATTTTCTGTTTGTTTTTGAAAATCAATATATGTGTATTCAAATTGAATGTCTGGATACTTTCTTTCTAATAAAGGCTTAATCCACTCAAATGTATTCAATGATGTTGGCGCATTGACACAACTCGCGCACACAACATCTGCGCCGTAAACTACCACGCTAACTTTAGTCATACTCAAATCCCCCGTTTTGTTTTATAGATTTTTCTTTCTTTATCTATTATAATAAATAAATAATGAATTTATGAAGTAATTTACTTGAAAGGAGACATATCTCATGCCTACTGAGAATGCAACAATGTTTGATCAAGTAGCTGAAGTCATTGAGCGTTTACGTCCTTTTTTATTACGTGACGGCGGAGACTGTACGTTAGTAGATGTTGAAGATGGCATCGTGAAATTACAATTACACGGAGCTTGCGGTACGTGTCCAAGCTCAACAATCACATTAAAAGCCGGTATTGAACGTGCATTACACGAAGAAGTTCCAGGCGTTATCGAAGTTGAACAAGTATTCTAAACGTCTAATATATCGTTTATATATACAATAAAGCACCAATGAATAGCGTTTTCACACGCTCATCATTGGTGCTTTTATTTATTAGTTATGATCCTGATGTTTTTCTTGGTCTTTATTATCATCATTCATATGTTGAACGATATGTTGGTTCATATGCGCCCAACCTTTCCAACCTACGTGAACGACATCACTAAGTACATATTTTTCATAGTCTTTATCTGACATGTCATACACTTTACCACCATGTGCTGCAACAGTTTGGTGTATTTTCTTATAGACAGGTTCTCTTGTGGCGCGTTTAATACCTAAATGATCATACCATTTACCATTTACCGGTAAAATGACATATTGTACATCTGCACCTGCTTGATGCATCGTATCTACTAATAATGATAAATCATTAAATTCTGGAGAGTTCATTTTAAACTCATATTGACGATGATTCATCGGCTTTTGGTGCATCAATTGTTTCCAATATTCATTGCGGATGCCATAGTTATTAGATGATGAGCGTTTCTCACCTAAAGCTATAGCTTTATCTTGCATTTCTTTCCATGACGCATTCGGTTCAGTTATCGTTTTCACATGTGATAAAGGTGATTTATCAAATGAGAAGTATGTTTTAATTGCTTCAATCTTAAGTAATTGATTCTCTTTAAAGCGTGAAACATAATGACCATCTACCTCGCCATGATTGTTAGCAACATCTTTCAAGAATGCTTTATTTGACGCACTTTTAAATTGTAATAAGCGTTTGGCATATCTTTCCTTTAATTCTGAAGGCATATCTTTTTGTTGAAATAACTGATTAATTTGGGTAGGTGTTGTTCGTGCTGCAAAATCACGATTATTCACACCATGCGTACTAAACCATTGTGGCGAAATAATAAACGTCATCTTTTTCCCTTTAAGTTGATCATATTGACCAGCTAATTCAATTGCATTAATTAAATCGGTATTACCACCCGTACCCACTAAAAAGATGGGCTTAGTGTCTTTTCTATTATGTAATGCAAGTGCAGGGTTAAATGGATCTAACTTATTCAATTCACTAGATCCATAGATAGGATAATAATTGTCATTACTAAATAGTTTATTTTGAATGAGCGTACCTTTAAGAACTTGATCTGTTAAAGATATTCTATTATTAGCGACAGCCTTGTTCGTGACTAATCCAGTAAACCAGCTAGCAGGCATTAACACAAAGGCTAGAAATAATATGCCGCTAATAATAATTGGTAAAAATGGTTTTAATTTCATCGTAATTCTTCTAATGCTTCAACAATTTTGTTAGGAGTTGCCCACTCATCACGATCAAAATCCATGATTGATACTTCAATGCCTAATCTATTTTGAATTTCAAGTAATAATCCTACTGTTTGGAATGAATCGATAATACCCTCTTCAAAGATTTCAACATCAGGGTTTTCTTTTACAACATCATTTTCTGCCACATCAGCTAATAAATCTAATACTTGTTCTTTAAATTCCATAATTTATGACTCCTTTTAAATTAATTTTCCTGAAAAGATTAAAAATCCAAATGCTACAAAATGGAATGTAATGATAATACTTAATGCTGTAGTAAGACCATTTTGCCAACGTGGTGGATGTTTCTTTCTCCAACGTTCATAGTAACCATAACCGATAAACATCAGGCCGTGATAAATACCATAAACGATATAGAATAACTCTAAACCATGCCACACACCCATGATAAAGAAGTTTAGGAAGAATGCGAAATTAGACATCGCAAATTGACTTTTGAATGTTTTCTTACGTGACATATAGAATAATGTACGCATATAGATACAATCTCTAAACCAGAATGATAATGACATATGCCATCTGTTCCAGAAATCTTTAATATTCTTCGCTTTGAAAGGTTGCTTAAAGTTAGGTGGTGTATTGATACCATATAAATAACTTACCGCTACAGCAAACAAACTATATCCTGCGAAATCAAAGAATAAATAAAAACTGTAAGCATACATATACAGCCATTTATGCGTAAAACCATTCAAATCCATCAATAATGGATGAATTGCATAGACATTGATTAAATAAGCGAGTATATATTTATATAAGAACCCAAGCATAATCATATGTATCGCTTTAGCAACCATTTCTCTATATTGTTCACCTGTAGGAACCTTTTTATCATCTTTGACGAAACGTTTATAGCGATCAATCGGTCCTGAAGACACTGTTGGGAAGAAAGAAATAAATTGGAACAACTTGCCCACTTTAATTTCTTTTATAGAGCCATCGCGTATTTCCATAATTAACTGAATACTTTTAAACGTTACATATGAAATACCTAGGAAACCTACAAATTCAATTAGTTTATGTTCATGGAAGTGAATTTGTTGACCACCTAACCATGAGCTTTGTAATACTTTAACAATCGCTAATGGTAAAATGGATAAAATCATCACAATGACAAACTTACTAAATGTATTATTTTTCTGTCTCGATTTATAATATCCCATGATTAATAGCACTTGCCAAATGAGATAAATGATAAAACTAATAAGTTGAATACTTAAATATTTATTACCGAATAAATTATGTTTATCTGATGAAAAAATGACGACAATCATAATTGCAGTACTTATACCGTTATATATATAGCTTCGCTTACCTAAGAATCCGAGTATGATGACTGGTAAAAGTACTATAAATGCAACTAAGAAGAAGGTAAACGTACCATATGGAATCATGCGTTAATATCCTCTGCCACTTGTTTACGATCAAGCTTTCCGTTTGAAGTCAATGGTAATTGTTTCATCCAAACAAATTTTCTCGGAATCATATATTCAGGTAAGCGAGATTTAAGTTCGGATTTAATTTGTCTTGTCATTTCCAAATCATCTTTAACTTCTTCGGTTGGAACAACCGCACCGATTAAGTGTATAACCTTGTTATTTTTATACACTGGTACGACTACGGTTTCTCTTACGAATTCTGACTGTCTAAGTTGCGTTTCAATTTCTTCTAATTCCATTCGGTAACCGTTAAGTTTAATTTGGAAATCAATTCTTCCTTGAATGAACCATTGTCCGTCTTTTTCGATTGCTTTATCACCAGTATGATAAATGCGAAGGCCATCTTCAAAGTTGAATACCGCTTCTGTTTTTTCTTTATTATCTAAATAACCTAAACTAACACTATTACCTTTAATTACAAGTTCACCCTCATCCGTTGTAAATAATGTTGTATTCGGTCTTGAAACACCAACTGGTAGCGGATTATACGTTTCAATAATTTCAGGCGTCAATTTGACACCTGTAACTGCTACTGTCGCTTCGGTAGGTCCATACGTGTTATAAACTACCGCACTTGGATATCTATCTAGTAAAGCTTTAGCAGTTCTATGCGGCAAGATTTCTCCACAGAAGAAGAAATGATTTAAACTTGGGTAACTTGCTTCATTAAGGTTAGGTAATAATAGACACATTTCCATAAATGATGGTGTAGACACCCATGCATTTATTGGTGTATTAACTAACATGTCATTCAACAATTTAGGTTTGTTGATCATGTCCTTATCTACTAAATTTAATGTGCCACCTGAAGTTAAACAAGGATAGATTGCCATGACTGATAAGTCGAATGAAAATGGTGCTTGATTTAACCATTCTTGTGCACCTTCAGACTCGTTAAGTGATACCATCCATTCTGCAAACTCAATTAAACTTGCATATTCAATTTGAACCCCTTTAGGTTCACCTGTTGAGCCAGATGTAAAGATTGTATATACCACGTCTGTTAATCCCATTTGACTATCAAATAGTGTTGGATTATCTGAGTCTTGGATACTTTGGATTGTCAGCTCTTGAATACCAGGCTGATTTAAGCGTGAATCTGTTGTGTTAAATATCATTTCAGGTTGAACCTTATTTATAATCATATTTACACGTTCACTCGGTACGGATGTGTCAATTGGAACATATCCACACCCTGCTTTAATCGCACCTATCATACCCACTAACATATAAGGAGACATATGTCCGTATACGATTAATGGTTTCTTATTATCTTGTAATAGATGCGCTAATTTACTAGATTCATCCATTAATTGTTGATATGTTAATGTTTCATCTTTATGTCTAACTGCTACACGTTGAGGATGACGTTGACCGAAGTCATTTATTAAATTTATGATATCTGTCATAATTAGACTCCTTATTAAAATTCATTATAAATGAAATTATTATGTGTATCGCCGGAACCATAAATTAGGTACAGCGCAATAAATATAGCTAAATAGAGAAGCGTTACTAAATAGGGTTTAGCTTTCTCATAATATTGCATTATTTTATGATTATTCTCTTTCAATGCACTATTGCACCTCACTATCATGTCAATTATCGGAGCGAATTAATCGCTTTTCTCGCGAAGGATATTTGAAGCTCCGAAAAAGCAAATTCATTAAATATAATTTTTATATATTATACATTCATCTTATTATAATTAAAATTTGTTTTTATAGCAAATTAAATTTTGCACTTCAAGATGTTACGATAACGACACTGCCATTCATATTTCCAAGTTCATAGAAGTAAGTGAGTCAGTATCCACATTAAGTACGCCTTGTAATGCCATGGATGAATTTAAATGACATTAATTATATTAGTACCAATTAACCTACTTAACAATTACATACGACATAACAAAACTGTTAGATAATATAAAAGAACTTCTATCGTTAAATAGTAAATTATTACCTAAACGTTAGAAGTTCTTTATCATTTTATTTATTTGTTACTGGTGTAAGTGGTGCTTCCCCTTTTAATATCGCAGCAATATTATCCACACATAATTGAATCATGTGATCTCTCGTTGCTACTGAAGCACTGCCAATATGCGGTAATATAATTGCATTAGGCATTTTCAGTAGTGGATGGTCAAGCTGAATAGGTTCTTCGCGTAAGACATCCAAGCCACAACCACCAATATCTTGATTGTTCAATGCATCAATTAATGCTTCCTCATCTACAATAGCGCCACGGCCAATGTTAATAAAGATAGCATCGTTTTTCATTTTTGAAAATGCATCTTTATTAAATTTATTTTCCGTTTCCGGCGTTAACGGTGCAGTACATATGACGAAATCACTTTCTGCTAATAACGTATCAAACGGTACGTAGGTTGCATTGAGTTGCGTTTCTGCATCTTCATGTCTAGAGCGATTATGATATAAGATATTTGCATTAAACCCTTGCAGTCGACGTGCAAAGCTCTTTCCAATATCACCCATACCATAAATACCTACAGTAGAACCATGGACATCTTTGCCTGATAACAAATAAGGCCCCCAACTTTTCCATTCGCCATTTTGAACGTAGTGTTCTGCTTCAACAATACGTCGCGCTACAGCTAACATTAATGTGAATCCTAATTCAGCTGTTGTTTCAGTAAGTACTTGAGGCGTATTAGTGACAACAATACCTTTATGATTTGCTAACTCAACATCAATATTGTCAAAACCAACCGCCATATTTGCAATAATCTTCACGTTTTTCGCGTGTTCCAGACAGGTTGCATCTATCGTTTCACTCAATGTAATAAAGCATGCATCTACGTCTTCTATTTCCTTCAAAAATTGCGCTCTAGGCATAGGTTCAAATGCTTCTTCCCACATTTTAACGTCGCCGAGTTGTTCCAATTGTTCAATGAAACGATTTGGAACCTGACGTGTGACTAGAATTTTCACCATTGTCGTGCCACCCCTTTATCTATTTTTGGGCATTTTTTTCTAATTCTGCAATTGCTACATTTAAATCTTTAAATGAATATGTAGGTTGTTGATCTTTCTCTTGTAATTCTTCATACGTCGTTACACCTGTTTGAACATGAATCGTATCTACACCGACATTAATCCCTGACATGATATCTGTATCGTACAAATCACCGACCATTGCTACATCAGATTTGTCCAATTGTAAGATATCTAATGCAATGTCCATAATGACTGGTTCAGGTTTACCAATAAATTGAGGGGCTTGACCCGTTGATACACTTACTACACTCGTAATTGCACCATTACCTGGTAAGAAACCACGTTCTTTAGGAATAGATACATCTGGGTTTGTTGAAATAAAACGTGCACCCTTACGTACTGCAAGCGTTGCAACGGCTAACTTCTCATAAGTGACATTTTCATCTAAACCTATCGCAACATAATCTACGTTTTCATCGTCTTTTACAGTTAATCCTGCTTCAGTTAACGCTGTGCGTAAGCCATTACCACCTAACATATATACTGTAGCATCACTTTTCTCACCGGCAATAAAATTGGCTGTTGCTAACGCAGATGTGACAACCTCTTCAGGTTTCGCATCAATCTTCATCTCTTTTAATTTTTGCGTTACCTCTTCAGGTGTCTTTGTAGAATTGTTTGTAACATATAAATGTGGAATTTGATGATTGTTTAAGTAATCGATAAATTGTGCTGCACCATCAATTTCGTCTGTACCTAAATACATTGTTCCATCTAAATCGATTAAATAACCTTTATAATTTTTCATTAGCTGTTGTCTCCTTTTCCAAAAGCAGTAACCGGCACATTCTCTTTCTCAAGGAATTGCGTTACCTCTTGAATAAACTGTTCATAATACGGCAAAGCATGATCAAATAACGGTTGAATCTTAGCATCATCTAATTCCGTGTAATTGTGTGCGAACTGCTTTCTAACATCAATCGTTTCATTTACACGTTGCTGTGTAGATTTCGAAATAACGCCTTCAAGTTCAAGAATATCAATGACATCTTTATAATTTCCAGGGTCTCTCAAGATAAAACCATCAATAATCATATTCCCTATATCCACAGATGATTCAATTAACATTTGAGCGATACGTTCAAATGCGTAATGATTTTCTTTATTTGCTTCATAATCTTTAATTAATTGATTTAAGTAAGTTAATTTTAAAGTAAGTTGATCTTTATCTACAAAATACATATCCTTCACCTCTTAATATGTCTATCATATCACAGTTTTGCATCGGTCTTCATTTGTCGTTATACTAAATTAAAATACAAAGATAAAAGGAGTTCTACTCTTATGATAGATATGTACTTATATGACGATGAAGAACAAAGCCAAGTGCAATTTGTAGGCTTTGTAGGTGAACACAGTCGATATGATTTAATGCTTGTTCAAACAGACCGTCATTATGGTAAAACGCTTGTGTTAAATATGCAAACAAATAAATTTGGTATCATCGGTACAGATGATATTGAAGAAGAAGGCTACATCGCGCATATTCTAGGTGTAAGCCAAGAAGAAAGTGATGAAATTATTGAATATCTGAATCAAGTTATTCAATAATTTCAATTTAAATAAGCTGTGAAAAAATCTTTTATCATGATTTTTTCACAGCTTATTTGATTATTTTTATTGTTCATCATGGTGTTTAACTTCTTGAATCGTAGGTTTTATTTTGACGTCATGCAACTTATCTTCTGTATCCGACAAAATGACATCATCTTTTTCATGTTCTAATTGTTGTACTTCTTTATTAGATAAATGACGCAATACAAAATAAGGACAACCAAAATTACAATATTCTAATATATAATCTTGAATACTTGAAAAACGTTTAGATATTTCAGCTTTTTTATTGGTATCTTTGTAAAAGCCTTTTAAACGTAACTGGTCATATCCAAAATCTCCTACGACAAAATCATATTTATCTAATATATCTGAATATCTCGATGCAACTAATTCTTCATCAAAACACGATCTATAATCTTCAATGATTTCAAAATATTGTTGACCTATCTTAATCATAATTTGTCACCTTTAACTCGTATAATAAAAACTTAGATTACACAATTCAGTAAAAAATGTGCAACCTAAGTCTCTAAAAACTTAATCTAAACTATTCACATGTTTAAATTAATTTTGTTGTAATTTTTCTTCACCTAGACGGTGTTTTTCTTTAGCCGCTTCATTTACTTGTTCATCGGCATGATAAGAACTACGTACCATAGGGCCAGCTTCACAGTGTTTGAATCCTTTGTCCATAGCTACTTTTCTTAATTTACCAAATTCTAATGGCGTATAATATTTTTCAACTTTTAAATGCTTACGTGATGGTTGTAAATATTGACCAATTGTTAGTATGTCTACATCATTTGCACGAAGATCATCCATTGTTTCGTAGATTTCTTCTATCGTTTCACCTAAGCCAACCATTAAACTTGATTTAGTAGGAATATCTGGTTGTAATTCTTTAGAACGACGTAAGAATTCTAATGTTCGTTCATATGTAGCACGTGCACGAACTCTCGGTGTTAAACGACGTACTGTTTCGATGTTGTGGTTTAAGATATCTGGTTTAGAAGCCATTAAAGTTTCTAGTGCTTCATAGTCACCACCCATATCTGATGGTAAGATTTCGATTGTAGTGAATGGATTACGCTCACGTACTTTACGTACCGTTTCAGCATAAACGTTTGAACCTGCATCTCTTAGGTCATCACGTGCAACAGCAGTGATAACAACGTGTTTCAAGTTCATTAATTCAACTGATTCTGCAACACGTTCTGGTTCATTTAAATCTAATTCATTAGGTAAGCCTGTCTTAACAGCACAGAAACGACATGCTCTTGTACAGACCGCACCTAAAATCATAAATGTAGCCGTACGTCTAGCTCCCCAACATTCATGTATATTTGGACACTTTGCTTCTTCGCAAACAGTGTGTAAGTTTTTTTCACGCATCATTTTCTTGAGGCCAATATAGTTTTCGTTCGTGTTAAGCTTAATTTTCAACCAATCTGGTTTACGTAAGATTTCTTCATTTTTAGTAGCCATAACCACGTATACCCTCCTGTATAATCTATCTTTTCCTATTATAACGAACTTTACATTAAATTAAAACGTAATAAGCTATAAATTTCGTGATTCACACAATTTCTATTTAATGAACAAATATATCTCGCACTATTTTATTATAATCTTAATAACTTATCCTTGAAAATATCTCTAAGGAATTGAGGCATTAAATAATCAATTGATTTACCTTTTAATATTGGGAAATATCGACCAAAGGTATACATATCAACTGTTCCTAGCGTATATGTCTTATCATCAATCACTTCTTCACCATTAACAAAGAAGCGATTGTCTGACTGAATATAGCCACAATTATATAATATATAACCACCAAAAATATCGCCTCTAAAGCCTAAGCCCTGCGCATGTTCATGCATATATTCTTGCTTTTGACTTTTGATAATGACTTTTTTAAGTTCAGCACCTGTTAGACGTACACGCACTAAATTAATCGGATGCGGCAACATTTTATGAATGTCGTATTCTGTTAGTCGATCTGCTTCAACGCCTTTTACGATAAGCCCTGCATTAATGATCGTACAATCTGTATTCGTGAATTCGAATACACTTTCTGCTAATAAATACGTCGTTTTAGTAATCACATCGGTTTTACTACTTAAATTGATAGGATGATCAATCACTGGCTCACTCATAAGCGCTTTCCCTTCAGACTCATAATCCGTGTCAACTAAAGGCAACGTTTCAACTGGATAAATCATGGCTTCTTTATTAACAACCTTTTTATTTTCAATAGTTAAATTAACTTCACCTAAGTAATATCCATATTTTCCGGCAGCAGCCATAAGTACACCATTGTTCATTTCACCTTTATCAAAATGATGATGCGTGTGACTACCTAAAATGACATCAATTTCCGGAATCTCTTGGCATAACTTTTCATCAAAGAAGATGCCAACATGACTCATCACAATAAGTACATCGTAATTACCTTGTTGATTGGCAATTTCATCTTTAATCGCTTCTAACGGATCTGTAACAATCCAATCAAGTGCACGATAAAATGGTGTAAACGCTGCTGTAGCCGCCACGAATAAAATACGAACACCTTCAATGTCTTTAATACACGACGATGCTATATTATGTGGTAAATGCCCTTCCTCATCAATAACATTGGTGCAAATCACGTCAAACTTCGCGTTGTTGTATAACTGATTTAACGCTTCATGTGAAATCGTCATTCCTTCATTATTACCAATTGTCGCAATATCGCAATGTGCCTCGTTAAGCAACTCGACATTTTTACGCCCTATCGTTGCTTGGGTCACCGGTGCCGATAAATCTACATGGTCGCCTATATCTAAATAGAGTGAGGGATGTTGAAGTTGAGGTCTATGTTCTGCCATATAAGATGTAATACGTGCATATTCGTTTAAATGACTATGAATATCGTTCGTGTGAAAAATGGTTAACTTCACTTAAATTCCCCCTATTTTTATTTAAAGAAAAGATTTAATAATTAAGTACACACCCATTATCAACATCACCGTACGCAAAAGTGTGACAACCGTTTCAGATTTAATTGAGTGATTGACACGCACACCAATTTGAGCACCAATGTAACTTGAAATAATGAGGACGATAGAATAAGACCACGCAACATGACCTTGTATGATATGCCCTATGGAACTCATTACACTTGAAAAGAAGATCATCATCATACTTGTACCTACTGCAACATGAGGTGGAAATCTAAAGACGATTAACATGAGTGGCGTCATTAATGCGCCACCACCAATACCAAATAAACCAGTTAATATACCGATAAATAGCGTCGCAACAAATGCAAATAAAGGCGGTACACTATAATGATACGTCTTGCCTTCAGAATCAATATACGTTTTACGATATTTCTCTTTATCAAAGATTTTAAACGGTTTGATTCTATGTCTTACCATTAAAATAATAGAGACAATAATCATGAAAATACCAAAATATAAATTGAATGATTCTAAAGTAAGGTATCTACTTAAAAATGACCCTAGCAACGAACCCGGTAGTAAACCAAATAAAAAAATAGAGCCATTCTTGATATCCACTTGCTTCGTCTTTAAATAGCCTAGTGATGAAGATAAACCTGTGACGATTAAAATCACAGATGATGTTCCTATTGCTATTTGCGGTGTTATACC
This sequence comes from Staphylococcus borealis, assembly GCF_001224225.1. Taxonomy (GTDB): domain Bacteria; phylum Bacillota; class Bacilli; order Staphylococcales; family Staphylococcaceae; genus Staphylococcus; species Staphylococcus borealis. The sequence continues at coordinate 114,090 of NZ_CUEE01000004.1, forward strand.
ATGTAATATATCGTGCGTCACGCCTAAATAAACCAGTGTAGGAACGATGATAATACCTCCACCAATGCCTACTAATGACCCTAAAATGGCAGAGAAAAGACCGATAAGCACTAATAAAATAATTGTCACTAACATTATATTTCGCCTCTTAGAATAATTTTAATTGTTGGGGAGCTAAACCTGTGTATTCAATATCTAAAATATCTTGATATGTTTTAGCATTTTGAGCAGCATGGCCACCTGAATTATTATTGAATACGACATAAACTTTTTTGGCTTTTTGTTCTAAAATCCTAACTTTATTAGCTAAATCGGTAAGCTCTTCCTTATTGTAATTATATAAATATCGCACATCACGCCACTCTTGATCTGTCATATCTTTTTTAGTCCATCCTTGTCTGTTCCTTCCATGATAACGGACGAACGCTGTTTCAGTAGTAATACGGTTAACGAGTGGTACAGATCCTTCTCTTACTTGTGGTTCATCAACAACTGAATGGATTATATGGTGTTCCATTAAAAATGAGAGCGTTTGCTCTTTAAATTGTTCGTTAAACCATGATTGATGACGAAATTCAACACAAATCGGTATATCTGATAATTGCTGACGAACGTATAAGATATACTTGATGTTCTGTGCCGTACAATCAAACCAAGGTGGAAATTGAACTAGTACCATAGCTAATTTATGATGGTCAATGAGTGGTTGTAACATACGCTTAAATTGCGCAAATAATTCACTTCTTGTTTCTGCATAATCTTTATAATCTGCATGCAATGTGAGCGCTTGATGAATTTTCACAACAAATTCAAAGCGATCAGGTGTTTCTTTAATCCATTTCATGATATTTCGTTCAGGTTGGATGGCATAATATGATGCATCAAGTTCAACAATAGGAAAGTGACTTGCATACGTTTGTAACTTGTCCGATTGTCGTTCCAAATCTTCATATAACGTATCATGATCGCCCCATCCAGTAAGACCTATATTAATCATTTTTATCACCAGGTATATGATACCATATTCAATTTTAAGATATCACTTGTTCTATCCCATCTTTACATTATCTTATTATTTTTTGGAAAATGCAGAACCCTACAGCTCACATTGTTTTTATAAATCCATACTATTGCACAGCCTTCAATAACGCCTCAATTTGTTCGACAAGATTATCCATGAATTGATCTACATGTTGCGCTGTAGCTAAACGTGGCGATTGACCACTCCACATATGTGTCCATTCACGTTTACCATTGGAAGCCGCAGTCTTTCTAATTGCATTGGTTAATTGATTTTGAACTGGATACGGTGGTAGAACACCTACATATTGCGACAGTTTTTCCACAAATTCATTATGGATGCCACGCGCAAATTTACCACTAAAGACGTCCGTAACAACAGTGTCCGTTTCCTTACTATGTAGCACCGCTTGTTTCACTAAATCATTCGCACCACTTTCCACTGTAGTTAAAAATGCTGTCCCCATCTGAACGCCTTGCGCCCCTAGTACTTGACTCGCTAATACGCCACGACCATCCATGATACCGCCTGCAGCAACAACTGGTATCGTGACTTGATCAACAATTTGAGGAATTAAACTCATTGTGCCAATTAGTGGTGTTGATTGCTGTTTACTTGGTAAAAATGACCCCCTATGGCCACCTGCTTCACTACCTTGCGCAACCACTATATCCATGCCTGCCTGTTCGTTTTCAATTGCTTCATCAACAGATGTTGCCGTACCTATTAAAGTGACTTGAGCATCTTTCAGTTGTTTAATGATATCTTGTGATGGTATACCAAAGGTAAAGCAACACACTGGTATTTTCTTTTTAATAATCATGTGAATTGCCTGGTTAAATTGTTGTGCTTCTGAGATATTAATGACAGGTTCTTCAAGATTTAAAGCCTTACGGTAAGGTTTTAGCCAAGCATTCATACGCTCAACTTGTTCATTGGTATACGTATGTTGCCCTGGTACAAATAAGTTTACGCCAAATGGTTGCGTTGTTAACGATCGAACTTGTTCTATTTCTTGTTCTAACTTTTCAGTTGTAAAGTAGCCTGCACCAATACATCCTAATCCACCTTTATTACTAACAGATGCCACAAGTTCTGGTGTTGTACTACCGGCCATACCTGCTTGAATAATGGGATATTGAATATTTAAAGCCTCTGTGAATTGATTGTCATACCACATGTTAACGCCACCTTCTCTATAATGAGTAGTTACACATACTATATCTGTATTGTTCAACTTATTCCCTACTCTAATTTTCAATAAACTTGTCCATTACTATATAAAAAAGTGGAAGTGGGACAGAATTCTTTTTAAATTCGTTGTCCCACCCCCACAAGGGTGACTAGAACTAAGAAAAGCTTGAATTAAGCGCCTTCTCAGTTCAGTCAGCTACTGCGAATTCGCAAAATAGCTTCATTTTATTATTTTTTCCCAGACTCACTTATGATTAAGCACAATCGGTAATGCTGAATGATTAACCGATAGAGCCCTCCATTTCGAATTTGATTAAACGGTTCATTTCTACTGCATATTCCATTGGTAATTCTTTAGTGAATGGTTCAATGAAGCCCATAACGATCATTTCTGTCGCTTCTTCTTCAGAAATACCGCGGCTCATTAAGTAGAATAATTGTTCTTCTGATACTTTAGAAACTTTCGCTTCGTGTTCTAATGAAATATTGTCATTAAATACTTCATTGTATGGAATTGTATCTGAAGTAGATTCGTTATCTAAAATTAACGTGTCACATTCAATGTTAGAACGTGCACCTTTCGCTTTACGTCCGAAGTGAACGATACCACGATAGATTACTTTACCACCATTTTTAGAAATTGATTTAGATACGATTGTTGAAGATGTGTTAGGTGCTTTGTGAATCATTTTAGCACCAGCATCTTGTACTTGACCTTTACCAGCAAAGGCGATAGATAATGTACTACCTTTCGCACCTTCACCTAAAAGAACACAGTTTGGATATTTCATAGTTAACTTAGAACCTAAGTTACCATCTACCCATTCCATGTTACCATTCTCATGCACAAATGTACGTTTAGTAACTAAGTTATAAACGTTGTTTGCCCAGTTTTGAATTGTTGTGTAACGTACGTGTGCATCTTTGTGAACGATGATTTCTACTACTGCTGAGTGTAGTGAACTTGTAGTATAAACTGGTGCAGTACAACCTTCAACGTAGTTCACTGATGCACCTTCATCAGCAATAATTAATGTACGTTCGAATTGACCCATGTTCTCTGAGTTAATTCGGAAGTATGCTTGTAATGGTGTATCTAATTTAACATTCTTAGGTACATAGATGAATGAACCACCTGACCATACAGCTGAGTTTAATGCTGCGAATTTGTTATCAGCTGCTGGAATAACAGAAGCAAAGTATTCTTTGAATAGTTCTTCGTTTTCACGTAAAGCACTATCTGTATCTTTAAAGATGATACCTTTTTCTTCTAATTCTTTTTCCATGTTGTGATATACAACTTCTGATTCATATTGTGCAGAAACACCTGCTAAATATTTTTGTTCAGCTTCTGGAATACCTAATTTATCAAATGTACGTTTAATTTCTTCAGGTACTTCGTCCCATGAACGTTCTGTATGCTCTGAAGGTTTAACGTAGTATGTGATGTCATCAAAGTTTAATTCTGATAAATCGCCACCCCATTGAGGCATTGGCATTTTATAGAATAATTTTAAAGCTTTTAATCTGAAGTCAAGCATCCATTCAGGCTCTTCCTTCATTTTTGAAATTTCTCTAACGATATTTTCAGTTAAACCACGTTCTGATCTGAAAATGGAAACATCCTCATCGTGGAAACCATATTTGTAATCTCCAACATCAGGTGCTTTTTTAGCCATTTCAATCACTCCTTAAATATATTTAAAACGACGTGCGCGAGATTTTTAATATTCATTATTGTCTATTGTCATTGTAACAATATGCAACCTTCATAAAAAGTCAAACGTGTAAAAAGTTAAGGTTAAGCTTTAAATAAGATAATAAAGTCTTACACAAAACTGGCCGATTACTCTTCAGTCGAACCTTCTGCTTTACCTTCTTTTTCAACTGTTCCTTTTTCAAGTGCTTTCCAGGCTAATGTTGCACACTTGATGCGAGCTGGGAATTGAGATACACCTTGAAGTGCTTCAATGTCTCCCATATCTTCAGTGATTTCATAATCTTCACCAAGCATCATCTTAGTAAATTCTTGACTCATTTGCATCGCTTCACCTAGTGAATGACCTTTCACCGCTTCAGTCATCATAGATGCACTAGACATTGAAATAGAACAACCTTCTCCTTCGAATTTAGCATCGTTAATGATGCCATTTTCAATATCAAACGTTAATCGAATGCGGTCACCACAAGTAGGATTGTTCATATCTACAGTCATTGAGCCATTATCTAAAACGCCTTTATTTCTAGGATTCTTATAATGATCCATAATTACAGATCGATAAAGTTGATCTAAATTATTAAAATTCATAAGAGAAAAACTCCTTCGTTTGTTTCAATGCTTCAACAAGTTGGTCTACATCTTCTTTAGTATTGTAAACATAGAAGCTTGCACGCGCAGTAGATGATACGTTCAACCATTTCATTAATGGTTGTGCACAATGGTGTCCAGCTCTTACAGCAACACCTTCAGTATCTACTGCAGTAGCAACATCGTGTGGATGAATATCAGCTAAGTTAAATGTGATAACACCGGCACGACGATCTTTAGGCGGACCGTATATTTCAAGTCCTTCAATCGATGACATTTGTTCATAAGCATATTCTGTTAATGCTTTTTCATGTTCATGAATAGCATCGAAGCCTATATTCTCAATGTAGCGAATTGCTTCTCCTAAGCCAATAGCTTGAGCAATGATTGGTGTACCTGCTTCAAATTTAGTAGGTAAATCTGCCCATGTAGCGTCATATTTGCTTACAAAGTCAATCATATCCCCACCAAATTCAATTGGTTCCATGTCTTTTAATAAGTCACGTTTACCGTATAATACACCAATACCAGTAGGTCCTAACATTTTATGGCCACTGAAACTGAAGAAATCAGCGTCTAAATCTTGAACGTCTATGTTCATGTGTGGCGCAGATTGTGCACCATCGACACTTATAATCGCACCGTGTTCATGCGCGATTTTAGCGATTTCTTTGACGTCATTAATCGTACCTAGAACATTAGATACATGTGCTATGGCTACGATTTTAGTGTTGTCATTAATTGTTGCCTTAACATCCTCAATATTTAATTCACCCTCTTCTGTCATTGGAATGAATTTTAATGAGGCATTTTTGCGTTTAGCTAATTGTTGCCATGGAACAATATTGGCATGATGTTCCATTTCAGTAACAACAATTTCGTCGCCTTCTTCAATATTGGCATCTCCATAACTACGCGCAACAATATTAATTGCGGCAGTTGTTCCTCTTGTAAAGATGACTTCTTCAAAGTATTTAGCGTTAATGAAACGTCTTACAGTTTCACGAGCACCTTCGTATCCATCAGTAGCTAGTGAGCCAAGTGTATGCACACCACGGTGTACATTGGAATTGTATCGTTTATAGTAATCGTCTAATACGTTTAATACTTGAACTGGCGTTTGGCTTGTAGCTGTTGAATCAAGGTACGCTAATCTTTTTCCATTAACTTTTTGATCTAATATTGGAAAATCTTTAATAATTTCCTCAACATTTAATGAAGTTTCGGCCACTTTATTTCACGACCTTTCTTATATTAAAAATCTCTTTGGGATTGATAAGTTTATTTATTAACTTTAAGTTCGATAACTTCTCTTAATTGACGTTTAACATCTTCAATTGGTAATTCACGTACTACAGGGTCTAAGAAACCATGAATCACTAATCGTTCTGCTTCTTTTTGAGAAATACCACGACTCATTAAATAGTAAAGTTGTTCAGGGTCAACACGACCTACTGAAGCTGCGTGTCCTGCTTCTACATCATCTTCATCAATTAATAAGATTGGGTTAGCGTCACCTCTGGCATTCTCAGAAAGCATTAAGACACGTGACTCTTGGTTAGCGATAGATTTCGTACCACCATGTTTAATGTAACCAATACCATTAAATACAGATGATGCATTCTCACGCATTACACCATGTTTTAAGATATAACCGTTCGTTTCTTTACCATATTGAACAATTTTAGACGTTAAGTTGATTTTTTGGTCGCCTGTACCAACAACAACGGATTTAAGTTCACTTGTTGAACGATCACCAATTAAATTAGTTGTATTATCAATGATTTGACTACCTTCATTCATCAAACCTAATGCCCAATTAATTGATGCATCTGCAGCAGTTGTACCGCGGCGGATAATGTGACCAGTAAAGCCTTTGTCTAAATAGTCAACTGAACCATACGTAATATTAGAGTTTGCACCTGCAATGACTTCAGAAATGATGTTGAGTTGGTTACCTTCACCACTTACAGTTGATAAATAGTTCTCAACGTATGTCACTTCAGCACTTTCTTCAGTAACAATAATCACATGATTGAAGAAGCTAGCATTCTCATCATCGTGTAACACAACATATTGGATAGGATCTTTAACAACGACATTCTTAGGTACATAAACAAATACGCCACCATTAATTAAAGCCGTATGCAATGCAGTTAAACGATGTTCATCAACTGTAACTGCATCTGTCATTAAATATTTTTGTACTAAATCTCCATGATTAACTAATGCTTCAGATAAGCCTTCAATAATCACGCCATTATCTTGTGTTTCTTGTGATACTTGCGTATAAGCTAAAGCATTATTATGTTGTACGACTAAATTTTTAGTGTTTTCAACGTCAATAATGTTTTTAATCGCATCTGGAAGCTCTGATAAATCATTGAACGTTTGTCCTTCGACTTTATGTTGTTTAAATGAATCAAAGTCCCATTTTCTTAATTTCGTTTTATCTGGTTTTGGCATTTCTAAAGTTTCTGTTAATTTCAACGCTTTTTGACGTAACTCAGTCATCCAAGAAGGTTCATTGTGCGCTTTAGAATAATCAACAAGTTGTTCTTCAGAAATGTTTAAAGTTTCGGTTGTCATAACTCTCTTTTCCTCCTACTTGATGAAAAATTTTAGCGACTGTAACACCATCGAAATAATAACTTTATTTATATGTTCGATGTCTCAGTCTCACATATTCAATCGTCATTATTAATGCAACTATTTACATTAATAATCTGCATCTAGTTTCATCATTTAAAAACAAACGACTGCTAGATTATTCTTTAGCACCAAATTCTTCTTTAACCCACTCATAGCCTTCTTCTTCAAGACGTTTAGCTAATTCAGGGCCGCCTGATTTAACTACTTTACCACCGTACATAACATGCACTTTGTCAGGTGTGATGTAGTTTAATAAACGTTGATAGTGTGTAATCATTAATGCACCAAATTCTTCACCGCGCATTTCGTTAATACCTTTAGATACAACTTTCAATGCGTCGATATCTAAACCTGAATCGATTTCATCAAGAATAGCGAATTTAGGTTCTAACATCATTAATTGTAAGATTTCGTTACGTTTTTTCTCACCGCCAGAGAAACCTTCGTTTAAGTAACGTTGAGCCATATCTTTATCAATATCTAAGAAATCCATTTCTTTATCTAATTTCTTGATAAATTGCATTAAGTTAATTTCTTGTCCTTCTTCACGTTTCGCGTTAATCGCTGAACGCATGAAGTCAGCATTCGTTACACCAGTAATTTCTGATGGATATTGCATTGCTAAAAACAGACCAGCTTTAGCTCTTTCATCAACTTCTAATTCTAAAATGTTAACACCGTCAAGTAACACTTCACCTTGCGTTACTTCGTATGATGGATGTCCCATAATCGCTGATGATAACGTTGATTTACCCGTACCATTTGGCCCCATAATTGCATGTATTTCGCCTGTATTAATAGTTAAATTAACACCTTTTAAAATTTCTTTATCTTCAATAGACACATGTAGGTCTTTAATTTCTAATGTTGATGACATTTATATTCCCTCCGTAAATATAAAGTTTTCTTAACTAGTTTATAATAATTTTAATTTGTAGTCAAAAAGACTTTGTGTACTTTAATACACTTCATTATAACGCAAATAGCCCTTAATATAAACTTATTAAAACTCTAAATTATAGTGATTATTTATCTAAAATAATTTTTATCTAAGAGTCAATTTTTTCTTGCAACTGATAATCAAAGGCTTACAGTTCTCAATAGAAATAATTCAGACACAAACTCCATTCATTTAGTGCAATATTTATAAAAATTATAATATTACAATCTTAATATTTTATTATTCTTCAAAAGTCTGTTATCATGCTATTTAACCTATTTCGAAAGGAGACGTTCATGCAAAATTTTAAGTGGATTAATATATTAAAAGGGTTCGGTATGGGAACAACCGATTTAGTTCCTGGAATTAGCGGAGGTACTATCGCGTTATTATTAGGCATATATGATGGCTTTATTTCTTCAATAAGCGGTATATTCTCCAAGCGATTTTGGCCTAGCTTAAAGTTTTTACTTCCTATATTAATTGGTATGGCTTTAGCCATTGGCATATTAAGTAACTTAATCAATTATTTATTAGAACATCATCAAGTGGTTACCATGTTCTTCTTTACAGGATTAATCATTGGTATTATCCCTTACTTATTAAGAACAGCAAAATTTAATAAAACATTTACAACAAAACACTACGGCATTATGTTAGTAGGTATCATTATTTTAGTAGTGATAACATTAATGAATTCTGGTAATCAAAGCGCTGATACATCACTAGATTTATCATTTGGTCTTATTATTAAATATTTCTTAGCTGGTGCGTGTGCTTCAAGTGCAATGTTATTACCTGGTATTTCTGGATCATTCATGCTACTTGTATTTGGTACTTATGGAACAATTATGTTAGCCATTGCTGATTTAGTTAAATTAAACTTCGATGGCCTTCCAATATTAATCGTTGTAGGTTTAGGTGTATTAGCAGGATTCTTATTATCTAGTCGTATTATTAAATACTTCTTGCATCATCACTTCTATACCACATTCGCATTAATAACTGGATTCGTTATTGGTTCCGTCTATGCCGTTTTCCCGGGTCTTCCTCAAACTGGTGTTGAGTGGACACTTTCAATCATCACATTAATCGTCGGTTTTGCCGGCAGTTATTGGCTCGGCCAAATTACAGATGAGAATGTGTAATCAATAGTATTAAAAAATAATCGCCAACGATAGTCATCATCGTTGGCGATTTGTCTGATTATAAAGAAAAAAATGACTCTATAAAAAAGAGATTAAACAACCTAAGGTTGCTTAATCTCAACATTAGGACTCACCAATCCGATTTGACAAAGAGCCAAAAAAGCGCAAGTGCTAGGCACTTGCGCTTCGTATTATAAACAAATTATTTATTATCGTTGTTACCTTTTACTTTATCGATAACATCGTTTGCTTTTTCTTTAACGTTTTCAACAACTTCTTTAGCTTTACCAGAAGCTTTGTCGCTTTGACCTTCTTTTTCTAAATCTTTATTGTCAGTGGCATTACCAACAGTTTCTTTTAAATTACCTTTTGCTTGTTCAAATTTATCTTCAGCCATTTGAGATTCCTCCTTGATAGTCTGTATATCTTGTATAGTAATAAATACCACACTATAACATGTTTAAACATCGTATTCGTAAAAATTTAATTTTTTCATTTTACATATGCGTTCAACTATAATGATAATGAAATAAATCAATTTAAGGAGTGGTTATAATGAAATTCATTAATTTTACTGCAATGACTGAAAGCGGCCTCACTAAAAAGGTAAATCGTTTCTTAGAAGAAAATCCATATATTGAAGTTATAAAATTTGACTATACAATGGGATCTGGCGGGCAAGGTGTCGGCATACTGTATAAAGATAGAAAATCTTTCTAAATTAAAGGAGTGGACAGAATTCTTTTAAAATTCGTCGTCCACTCCTAGCTTGCTTTACTTGAAGCATTTCTTAATGAAATTCTCTTTGCTAGGGCTCCGCGCCCTCAAGGTTGACTAGAACTGAAAAAGATTAATTTAAACGCTTTTCCAGTTCAGTCAGCTACTATGAATTTGCAAAACAGCATCATTATATTATTGATGTCCCAGCCTCTATGCTTACTTCGCTGGTACAACTGCACCTTTGTATTTATCTTTAATGAAGTCTTGAATCTCTTTAGATTGTAATACTTCCATTAAAGCTTTGATTTTTTCATCATCTTTATGTCCTTTTTGAACTGCAATTAAGTTTGCGTATGGGTTGTTGTTTGCTTTTTCAACAGCAATTGAATCTTTTTGTGGACTTAATCCTTGATCAATTGCATAGTTAGAGTTGATGATTGCAGCATCTACATCTTCGTTTTGATAGATTTTTGGAAGATATTCTGCTGATTGTTTACTGTTAAATTTAATGTCTTTTTTGTTTTCAGTGATATCTTCGAATTTAGCATCTTCGATTTTTACACCTTTTTTGATTTTAATTAATCCTTCATCAACAAAGAATTTTAAGAAACGACCTTGCTCTGCTGGGTTGTTTGAAACATATACTGTTGCACCTTTAGGAAGGTCTTTTAAACTTTTATATTTTTTAGAGTAAACAGCCATTGGTTCTAAGTGAACTTTACCTGCATCTTCAATTTTGTATCCTTTTTCTTTACTTTCAGTTTTTAAGTAAGGTACGTGTTGGAAATAGTTCGCGTCTAGTTCACCTTTATCTAACAATTTGTTTGGTGTTGTGTAATCGTTAATCGTTTTAATTTCTAGATCATAGCCTTTCTCTTTAAGTAAAGGTTTCGCTTTTTCTAGAATTTCAGCGTGTGGTGCTGGAGATGCACCTACAACGATTTTCTTATCTTTGTCCCCACTACCATTGCCACAAGCTGCTAAAACGACAGTTAATGTTAGTACTAAAATTAAGCTTAAAAGTTTTTTCATTGAATCATTCCTCTTTTCTTTTAGCGTTTGTCAATTTTATTTGTAATCCAATCCCCAATAAATTGGATTATAAATACGATAATTAAAATAAATACAGTTGAAACTAAAATGACATCATTTTGGTTACGCGTAAATCCTGTTAAGTAAGCTAAGTTACCTAAACCACCTGCACCAATAACACCTGCAATTGCAGTAGATCCAACTAATGCGATTGCTGTTACGGTAATACCTGAAATGAGTGCTGGCATTGCTTCTGGTAATAATACTTTACGAACAACCGTCCAAGTACTTGCTCCCATTGACCAAGCCGCTTCTATAACACCTTTATCTATCTCTTTAAAAGCAATTTCAACTAATCTTGCATAGAATGGCGCTGCGCCGATGACTAATGCTGGTAAAGCACCCGTTGGACCACTTATTGTTCCGAGTAAGACACTTGTAAATGGAATTAATAACAAGATTAAGATGATAAATGGAATTGCTCGGAACAGGTTAACTATAAATGAAACGATACTATAAAAGACTCTAGCACCTTTCGAATTACTCTTGGCTGATAGGAATAAAAGTACACCTAAAATCAAACCAAAAATAAATGCGAAAATCGTCGAAACAATAGTCATATAAAGCGTTTCATAAATGGCTTGCCATACTTCTGGCCACTGGACGTTAGGCATTGTAATCATCTCTTTGAAAATATCACCGTATGATTTATCCATGCTTAACCACCTCCACATTTACATGTTGCTGATGTAAATCCTCTTTAAATGTCTCAAATTCTGTTTCAGCAATATGTGGTATGTGAACCACTAAGAAACCTACTGCACCGCCACGTGTGTTTTTGATATTTGCCTCAAGAATATTGATATCAATGTTATGTGTTTTACTTATGTACGAAACAACGGGTTCTGTCGTATTATCACCATTGAAATTAAGTCTAACGATATAAGCATCTGAATCTAACGGTTCAAGATGTTGGATAGATTCTTCAAAATCATCATCTAAATCATCTTTCACGAAGCGTTTGGTCACTTCGTGTTGTGGATTTTCAAATACTTGTGTTACTTTACCTTGCTCTATCACACGTCCGCTTTCCATAACTGCTACTTCATCACAAACACGTCTGATAACGTGCATTTCATGTGTGATGATCACAATTGTAAGATTTTCGCGCGCTTTAATCTTTAACAGTAAGTCTAATATTTCATCTGTTGTTTGTGGGTCTAATGCACTAGTAGCTTCGTCACATAATAGAACATCTGGTTCGTTTGCTAAAGCTCGTGCGATGCCGACTCTTTGTTTCTGACCACCTGATAATTCAGAAGGATAAGCATTTTCTCGTCCCTTCAAACCAACAAGATCAATTAATTCTCGTGCTCTTTCAATTGCTTTACCTTTAGAGTATCCTGCAATTTCTAACGGGAACATAATATTGCGAAGTACCGTTCTTGACCATAATAAGTTAAAGTGTTGGAATACCATACTTACTTTTTGACGTTTTTTTCTTAATTCTGCTTTTGAAAGTTTGTTAATATTATCGCCATCTATAATAATATCGCCAGATGTAGGCGCTTCTAGATTATTGAACATTCTAATTAACGTACTTTTACCAGCACCAGAGAATCCGATAACTCCAAAAATAGAGCCCGTTTCTATATTTAAGTTAACGTGATCAACTGCTAGTACATCCTTATCTTTTGTGTGATAGCGTTTAACAACTTGATTTAACTTAATCACGTTTAGTGCCTCCTTAAAATTCATTATGTAATTAAAAAAATGCTTTCTCACTTTAGATTAAGTTGAGAAAGCATTGATTCATCTTTCTCTCATCTTCTAAAGTAATTAACTTTATGTGAATTGGCACCATTTCTAATATTAGACGGTTGCCGGGCTTCATAGGGCACATCCCTCCACCTCTCTTGATAAGAGTTTTCGCACTATTTAATTAATTTATATCCTACCATTGCACTATAATTTCGTCAACAATTATTTTAATTTTTCTAACAAATAAGGTACAGATTGAAATGCATAAATTCTATCTACCTCTATGTCCTTATTCATAACAATTAGAACAGGTACTGACATAATTTTGTTACGTTCACTATATTTAGGATGGTAATTCAAATCGATTTTTTTAACGGGTAAATGTAGTATTTCATTCGCAATATCGAGCATGCGCTCAGACATTTTACATGTACCACACATCGGCGTGTATCCGAAAATGAGGTGTTTATCTTTATTAAAATTCTCACTAATATCTTCAATTTCTACAGATTTACTCATGCATGATTACTAACCTTTCAGTCGTTAAATTGGGAATTAGACGTTTTTCTTTACGTACTGTAAAGCCATGTTTACTCAATACATGCGCAAGATAGTTCTTGGGACATCTAGCAACTTCACAATATGTTTTATCAACATAAATGTGTTCACATTCACTAAGATGACGTTTAAACCATTTTCTTATCTTTTCACCTTCGTCATCTGAATCTGCTAGCACAAAGACTTGCTTGTCATATAATGTTTCAATCATGTCATCTAATTTATCAATACTCATTGTACCATGCGTACAAATAATATTGATAGGTTCAGCGATGACTTGTTGTACTCTCTTCTTATCAGATTTGCCTTCAACAATAATAACTTTATTTAAAATTGCCATGTTAATCCACCTTCTAAGTCGATAATAAACAATCAGTTACTTCTTCACAGAACGCGAATACCTTAAACATCATTTACAATTACTTAACAATGTACGCAATTAAAGACGCCCTACCAAACTGAGATGATTACTTTATAGATAAAAAGACAAAATAAAAACTCCATGATCGCAATCAAGGAGTTTAAATTAATTATTCACCAATCATTTCTTTGTATTGATCAGCTGATAATAATTCATCTAATTGACTTTCATCGCTAAGTTCAACTTTAACCATCCATGCTTTCTCATATGGTGATTCGTTAACAAACTCAGGACTATCTTCTAATTCTTCATTTGATTCTACAACTTTACCAGATACTGGCGCATATAATTCAGAAACAGTTTTAACTGATTCTACGCTACCAAAAGTATCCCCTTCGTTGATTTCATCATCAACTTCTGGTAATTCAACAAATACGATGTCACCTAATTCGCCTTGTGCGTATTCAGTGATACCAATTGTTACTGTGTTGCCTTCAACTTTTACCCATTCATGTTCTTTTGAATATTTTAATTCGCTCGGTACTGCCACGAGAATCCCCTCCTAAAATTAATTACAATTTAATGATGCCATACAGTAAGGTTTCATTCAACTATTAAAGTAAAAGTTACAATAATTTATATAAATAAAATTTGTAATTTTAAACTATAACCAAATTTCTTTGTATTGATCTTCTTTAAATCCTAATGTGATGTTTTCTCCAGAAATAGCTAGTGGTCGTTTAACTAACATGCCATCTGAAGCTAATAGATTTAATTTTTCATCTGTAGATAAATCTTTTAATTTATCTTTTAAACCTAATTCTCTATATTTTGCACCATGCGTATTAAATAGTTTATTAACTTCTACACCTGTTTTATCGATAATATCTTCAAACTCTTTTTTAGTTGGTGTGTGTTGTACAATGTCAATCGGTTCATAACTTACGCCATGCGCATCTAAAAATTTTGCTGCTTTTTTACAAGTTGTGCAATTTGAATATTGATAAAATTTAATCATTCAGATGTAACCTCCTATTTCGTCTTATTTTAAATATATCAGATAATCTATGTAAACGCTCTATATTTTAAGCTTAATTTTTCATTTAAAGTAAATTATTCGTTATAATACATTTAGTATTAATTAAAAGGAGCGTTTATTATGCAAAGTATTACTACAACTGATGCGTTTAAATCAACAATCGAAAGTGATAAACCCGTTATCGTTAAATTTGAAGCCGGTTGGTGTCCTGATTGTAAAGCAATGGATATGTGGATTGATCCAATCGTTGAAAAGTATAACGATTACGATTGGTACACTGTAAATCGTGATGAACTTGAAGATGTAGCTGCAGAAAATGATGTAATGGGTATTCCTAGTTTATTAGTATTTGAAAATGGTAACAAACGTGCACATTTACATTCTGCAAATGCTAAATCACCTGAACAAGTAGAATCATTTTTAGATGAAACGTTTAATAAATAGGACGTAGCAAAAAATAATTTAAACATTGGGTCGTTATATTACGGCGTAGTTGACTGTACTTGAGATAAGCTTGTCTTTCAGACCTTGTCAAATTGGTCAATTTCTAACTCAAATAAGTAGGCTGGGACAATATAAAATGTCTCAGCCTACTTATCGTTTTAACAATAACTCACTGGTTTGAAAATGCGCTTAAATCAATTTCTTTCAAACCTAGTCATGATTGTCGCCGGGCCTAAGTAAAGAGAATTTTATCAAGAAATTCTCTTTATTGAAGAGGAACAACGAATTTATTTTATTTCAGTCCACTCTCTCCGTTCATTCTAATACTTAGAAATTAAATGTTTATTTTTACGTGGTGCTTTTGGTGGCACTTCTTCTAAATCTGTTAAATATAGGAAACCTGCAATAATTTCGTCTCCTTGTACACCAAATACTTTTCGAACTTTAGGTTCAAAAATATAAGGTGGTGTCTTCCAACATGTACCAATACCTTGTTCATGCAATAGTAGCATTAAATTTTGAGCATACGCACCCATCGCAAAGAAGTTTTCACGATTTTGTCGTTGTCTTGGATCTGTTTTAAGCACGAGTACTAACATGCCACCCAAATTAGTCACATTCTGGTAGTGGTCTTCTTGTTTATCAGGGTCATTTGGAAAAGCAAAATGCGTAACATCTCTACTCATCTCCCCTAATCTATCCTTAGCTATATGGATAATTCTCCATGGTTCTCGCATTCCATGGTTTGGAGCATCTGCTGCTTTCTCAATCGCTTGATAAAGCTTATTGTCATCTATAGTCATATCATGTTTAAATTTCTTAATACTTCTTCTTGAAGCAATTGCTTCTTGTAGTTCCACAATTATCGCCCCTTATTATTGATAATTCTTCTCAATTATAAAGCCTTTACCACTTAATTTCAAATGTCTATTAATGATTCTCATAAAATAGTAATTGCTGTTTTAAACGATTGATATGTATTTGTCCTGGCGCTTGAGGTTCACCTAAACATCCATATGATACTGTACCGCCAAATACACCTTGCGCAGTTCTACTCACTAAACCAGTACTAGACATTGAAATACCAATCACTTTCGCATCTAATGTATCTGCACTTGCTGCCATTGCTTCAAGTAACGTAACCACATCTTCTTTGCCATGAGGCATCACAGCGATTTTGACATAATCAGGATTTAATTGATTCATTTTATAATAAGTAAATTTTAATATATCTGTTTCAGGCGTTTCTTCAAAATTGTGATATGAAATGACAACTTGTTTATTGTTTTGATGTGCTAAATTGACTAAATCTCGGTATGCACTGACATCACAATCACTATCCCATTCAATATCAATCATATGGCAATGATAATCTTTGATAATGTTATTCAATAAAGCCATATAGCTTTCATACGACATTTCACCTTGGCCACCTTGTGACAGCGTACGATATGTTACTAGAACTTTAACGCTCAAATTCATATCTTGTAGACGCTTGAGATTGGATTCAAGTAACTCAAGATGTTGTTGTTTCCATTGATCAATTCGTAATTCTAGTATATCCATATCTTCATTAAAGGCCTGAATATCATCTAGTGTTGCTGTATCCAATAATTGATTCGGAGCTACTGTTGCAGCCACTTCAACGTTAGTCATAAAGTTTCCTTCTTCCTAAATTAAACTTGCATTTATTTTAAACTATTGTCAGTCTATCTCCAACCTCAAGTTACTTACTTTATCGATTAATTTACTATTTAATGATTTAATATTTTATAAATGGGTAGATAATGATTGTATACGAATTTAGGAGGTAATAATAATGGCAGTTCAATATGAAACAAAAGCAACAAACGTTGGTGGACGTAAAGGACATGTAAACACTGACGATAATGCAATAAATGTAGATGTATTGCCACCACAACAAGCGGACGGAAAAGCAACTAACCCTGAACAATTATTTGCAGCTGGTTACGCTTCATGCTTTAATGGTGCTTTTGACCTTATCTTAAAACAAAATAAAGTGCGTGGCGCTGAGCCAGAAGTAACTTTAACTGTACGCCTTGAAGATGATCCTGATGCAGAAAGTCCAAAACTAAGTGTAGCAATCGATGCTAAAGTAAAAAATGTATTGTCTCAAGAAGACGCTGAAAAATATTTACAAGATGCACATGAATTCTGTCCATATTCTAAAGCAACACGTGGTAATATCGACGTTGACTTAAATGTGGAAGTTGTAGAATAACTGCATTTTAAAATAAATAGACAAATGATTAATTTAATCACTTGTCTTACCTTTAGACACAACAATTCTTTTTTCTAGAATTTTTGTGTCTTCTTTTTTTGTGAAATTTTCAGATTTAAGTTATTCTATAAATACAGTAAATAAATAACTTTATAAAACATTTATACATATTAAATCTCAAATAGTTTATAATAAAATTGTTTTTACATCAATTTTTTTGAGCTTGCCCTATTAATCATACAAATTTTGCGATTATAGAACTGTAATCTATGATAGGTATAGGAGGACATAATGACAACGATTCGTATACTAAAACAAAATGACTTAGCATATTATACTCAATTATTATCAAGTAATTCCCACACGTATTCATGGGATAAAGTATACCTCGAGAATATCTCTAATGATGACCTGAATCAAATACTTTCTGATGATGAAGCATTTTGTAATATAATCGGTGCTTTCAAGGATGATAAACTTGTTGCATGTGTGACATTACGTCAGTTAAAACAAGTTGGAACTTCCCATAAAGCCATGCTAGAGAATTTATTCTTTCTTGATAAGAAGGATGAAACAACACTTCAAGATTTAATGAAAGCTACTTTAGATCATGCCAAATCTCGTAATATCGAAAAACTAATGACATGTGTGACGTCTAATAACATTACCGGTAAAATCTTTTTCTCAACTTTTGGATTTGAAACGTTAGGACTTGAAGCGAAATCTTCAAAAATTGGTGATGACTATTTTGATGTACATTGGTTATTGTATGATATTGTCTAACCCTTTTTCATAATTGCTTAACATTTTTCTAGACATTTCATATATGACCTTTATAATGGGTTTTATATTCTAAATTTTCAGAATTTGTTAATTCAAAATCGCTTCTATGTGAGGTGTAAAATGATACAAGCTGTTATACACGGGCTCTTATTGGCAATAGGCTTAATACTACCTTTAGGTGCC
This sequence comes from Staphylococcus borealis, assembly GCF_001224225.1. Taxonomy (GTDB): domain Bacteria; phylum Bacillota; class Bacilli; order Staphylococcales; family Staphylococcaceae; genus Staphylococcus; species Staphylococcus borealis. Next base: position 132,476 of record NZ_CUEE01000004.1, read on the forward strand.
CAAAATATATTTGTCTTTAACCAAGGGGCCAATCAAAGGAAATTTCGGCATGCACTGCCTGCTGTAATTACCGCTGGACTATGTGATTCTTTACTCATAGTATTAGCTGTCATAGGTGTATCTTTAATCCTTATGTCATTTCCATTGCTCCAAATTGTAGTATACATCATTGGATTAGTGTTTCTACTATATATGGCATGGTCATTGTGGCATGAGCAAAGTACGCAATTAGATGATCAGAGGGGAATCTCACCTGCTAAGCAAATTAGCTTCGCTCTCTCTGTTTCACTCCTTAATCCACATGCAATTATGGATACAATTGGAGTGATTGGTACAAGTGCTTCTGCCTACGCCGGTTCTGAAAAGATAGCTTTTACTATAGCGACGATTAGTATTTCATGGTTGTGGTTTATCTTTTTAGCAATTGCTGGACGCAGTGTGGGTCACTTCGATAAGTCCGGTCGATTATTGATAATATTAAATAAAATATCAAGCATTATCATTGTTATCGTTGCATTAATGATACTTCAAAAAATGTTCCATTTACTATTTTAAAAAGTGCTGTTGTATATGCGCTAAGGACTCATTCTAAATAGCACAAAAAGAGGCTGGGACATAAATAATATAATAATGCTATTTTGCAAATTCGCAGTAGCTGACTGAACTGAAAATACGCTTAAATCAAGCTTTTTTCAGTTCTAGTCATCCTTGCGGGGGTGGGACGACGAATTTAAAAAGAATTCTGTCCCACTCCCTTCATGAACCCATTTAATTTTCATGTTTAGAAATATCACCATTTTCTGGATCAATTTTTTCTATAAATTGAAATGCGTTATTGTCATATGTAAATTTTAAAATATGACAATTTCCAATAAAGTATTGTGTTGCTGCTGTATCTCCAATAACTTTTCTTAAAAAAACATCAAGTGTCGTTCCATGACTGACAACTAAATTAGTATCACTGTCTGTGGTACGCATAATTTCGGTTAACGTGCCGATAAAACGTGCCTCAACTTCTTCCTTAGATTCTCCGTCAAACACAACCAAACGGTCTCCAAATGCATCTTCGACATTATAATTCGAATTTAGTAAATCATTACTTTCCCCTTCTAAAATCCCAAAATGCCATTCTTTAAGTCCCTTTAGACGCTTATAGTCTTGATCAGGTGCAACACATTCTAACGTATCACATGCACGTTCTGAACTTGATGAATATAAATTTCCAAATGTAATTTGATGTGCCTCAAAATATTGACCTGCTTGTTTAGCTTGAGCGATGCCTAAGTTTGTTAGAGGAGAGTCACTTGCCCCTTGCACCTTGCCTCTTAGATTAAACATTGTTTGTCCATGTCTCATTAAATAGAGAGTTTTTACCATTATATACACCTCAAACTTAAATTTTGCTTCTAATCATTCACTTTTATCGAAAGTGTTACTAGTTATTAATAATGCTTAAGCACAATTGAATTTTCGAGTAATAGTATACATTAATTTTTTAATTTTCAAAAACAAGAACATTAAAAAAATTTATAAAGTGGTTTGAATCCCGTCATGATGGGTATAAATTATTATAAGATTCACAATTCTAAAAGGAGTGTCATTGATGAGCAATCATAATGAATATAATTATGTTAATCCAAATAAGCTCTCGTTAGATTGGGAATGTTTAATCATAAGCAAAACAGACATGTTATTAGATGGTGTTCCCCAAGAATTAATTAATTCTTGGATGGACAGAAATATTATTGAACCTTTTTCAATAAAAAATAATGAAATTAACTTTAAAACTAAAGATGTGTGGAATGCGTTAAACACGCAAAATTGGTATTACGCTCACTCAAATTAATTTATATAAACTTATTGCTCTATTTGTACTTTCAATAAGTTGGTGATCGACGTAGTTTGACATAACGTACGCTCTAATTACTTGATTATTTCGTTCATGTTTCGGAAACTCACCGTCATTCTCGATATACTGAGCTAAACTTCCAAGAGGCGTATCATCATTAATAAACCCAATTACAAAATCATAAAATGTCATAGTTCCCCCTCCTCAGTCTAATTATGCTTTCTTTGAATATTTCATTATTAATTTTGTCTAAACATATAATATAACTCAACTTTAATATGTAATTAGCATTTATTTTGCTTATTTGTAGTATATAATGTCTTACATTTAATATACTGTTAAAGATTATTAAATCATTAACCCAATAAATAATCACTAAATTTATCATTTATTTAATGGTTTCTTGTTGTAATTGTTACAATTAAGTGAATCATTCGAGGTACGTTTATTTAATTGTGCAGCATATATGAATTTGAAAATAACTATTCAACTCAATTTTTAATTTAATAAGAGATATGATGTCAACCGTTGCTTTATAGCGGTTGGCTTTTTGTATTTAAAAATGTTGTAATATTAGTTTGATATTCATTATTGCTTACTTTCCAAATATAAGCAACTAAATTTTTACCAAATTTCAATATTAAGATAAAAACATTTAATTACTTTGATTAACTCGTGTTACCGGTATAAAATAAATGATATGATGTTAGTAAGTTTAACGAATTATAAAGAGGTGACACCCATGAATAATAATAAAATTTTTTGGATAAATATTTTTATGACACTTTTATTTCTGGGCTTTAATATCGTTGTCACCTATAATCCAGATTTAGATGATTTCTTTTGGCTAGTTCCAGGACTTACGGTTAGTGGCATTACCATTATATTAAGTTTGAGTACTGCCCTTATTTGTAAGAACATAGTTAGCGAAGTGATTTTTCTAATTAATATTGTTATGCTTCTATACTACATTTATCCTATGGTATATACATTTTTTTAAATTAATATTTAGGAGGCTTACACATGAGTTTGCATTTAACTATATTATTATGGCTCGGGATCATTTTCGTAGTAGCAGCCTCAATTATATTGGGCTTATTACTTAAATCTAAAAAAGAAGAACGCAAAGAATCATACTTAGGCTTTACCGTCATATTTTATATTTTCGGATTTGCATTATTAATCTATGTATTCATATTCGGTATATTATAGCGGTGAATTTGGGAGTGTGACAGGAATCTTATTACATTCATTGTCGCACGCCCTTTTTTATTGTTATCTATATGCAATATTCATAAATGCTTAATAATTACTAAGGAGTACAAAAATGAAATGTCTAATTTCTTCATTTATAAAAATACAATTAGTAATATTAATTACTTTTCTACCTTATTCGACGCATGCAATCGCGCATACAGATGATACAAAAGTACTCTCTCCAACCGAAGATGATTTTGATTTACAGCCAGGTGATATCATACTTACTAAGGGCCCAGTTTTATTTGGGTTCTTTGGACATTCAAGCATTGCATTAGATCATGATACTGTTTTACAAATAGAAGGTCCAGGTGATGAACCCATTACTGAATCCTTTCATTCTTTCAAACAACGATTTGGTGAAGGAAAGGATGATTGGATTAAAATTTATCGTTGTACTATGCCAGGTGCTGGAGAGAAAGCTGCCAAATGGGCTGAAACACACTATAAAGATACAGATAAAACCTATTTAGTCACTTTAAATCTTAAGAGCGAAAGATTTACATACTGCACTAAAATTATTTATCAGGCATACAAATATGGTGTAAGTAAAAATGCTATTAATGAACATGGATTACTTATCATTTCCCCTTATGCCCTAGTCGACAACTTCACTGATGATTACCAACTCCAATTAGTTAAACAATACTAAATAGATATCGCAAGGGTGTGTGACAGAAATAAGATTTTTTCAAATTTTATTTCATTGTACTACTGCCAATATATAGTTGTAGCCTGAGACATCGATTGTTGTCTCAGGCTTTTTTGATTATACTGTTTCTTTGAAATAATTAATGAAATGCTCGTTTTCTTCTAATAAATCAATATACGAAATAGAACTAAACGGGATAATACGTGTACAATTTTTTAGCGGATAGATAATAATTTCATTTTCATAATCTAAATGAATATCATTTTCCATCACCATTTTTTTAGTACCTACCACAATCGCAATGGCTTTAAAATCATTGTTATCAAAGTACCTTTTTAATATTTTTTTATTCATGTTATCTCACATCCTATTCACTTCATATTTACCATTATTTTGTAAAATATTAATGAAGTTACTGTATGTTTTATGTAAATTTGTTTTTGAAAATATTTTCAAAAAAATAAAAACATTCAATATCTATTTCATTATAAAATAATAATATATTAAATTTAGGAGTGACTATATTGAAAAAAGTTTTATTTACATTATTATTAAGCCTAGTTCTATTAGCTGGCTGTAGCTTTTCAAACCAAGACAAGGAAAACGATCATTCTAAGTCTAAGACAACATCTCAAGATAACAAAGATAATGATAAAGAGAAAGTCAATCAACAGTCTAGTGCTAAATCATCAAACAAAGATACGCAAAGTGATCATCCATCCACGCAACAAAGTAATGACGACCACTCGTCTAACAAACAAGACTCAGTGTCCCAAGACACTAAGCAAATTGATGTTCAAAATATAACTGATCGAGCAACATTAGAAACAGTGATTTATAGTAATAACTATACTGAAATAGAAAAAATTGCTGCATACAATAGCGCGGTAGCTAATGGCGTCATTCCTCAAGGGAATGTGATGGAAGGCCCTGCAAGCGCTGCATACGAAAGCTCATTACGCGTTGAACGTGGACAAGAAAAATCAATTTATGATCAATCAAACCAAACTTCTGAGACAGATGATATTGATGATCCTAATGCAGAAATCAATGCTGCCACTAATGAGGATGAGTATGTTGACGCTTTGAGAAAGAAATATAACGGTGGCTTATCTTCAGGAGAACTTCAAACAAAACACGCCATTGAAGAAGGTTATTATGATGGTGATGATGCTGATGAAGTATATGAAACAATTCAACAACGGGAACAAGATATAGCTAACGGTAAATATGATAAGTACAAGCGTAATTAGTAAAAATTGAGTTGAATAGACATAGAGAGTAGCTAACACGAGGCTGGGACAAAAATAATATAATGAAGCTATTTTGCAAATTTGCAGTAGCTGACTGAACTGAGAAGGCGCTTAATTCAAGCTTTCCTCAGTTCTAGTCATCCTTGCGGGCGGGGCCCCAGCAAAGAGAATTTCATCAAGAAATTCTACAAGCAAAGCAAGCTGGGAGTGGGACAACGAATTTAAAAAGAATTCTGTCCCACTCCCTTCCTTGTTATCTTGGCAATCGCTAATTGATTTGAAAATGCGCTTAAATCAAGCATTATTCAAACCTAGTCATCCTAGACGGCGAGGACCCAGTAAAGAGCATTTCACTAAGAAATTCTACAAGTTAAGCAAGCTGAGTACGGATAAAGCATTTACTTGATTCCTCTCCCGCACCTGATGATGTTATGCTTTATTTACTTCTTTTCTCATTTTATAAAGATAGTATGGTTTATGATTAATTTCTCCAACAATTTCAAATCCCATTTTTTGATACAATTTCAATGCTGCTTTATTATCTTTCACTACTGTTAACGATAGTTTACTAAATCCTGATGCTTTAGCTTTTTGTTCTGCAACATTTATAAGTTGTTGACCGACACCTTTCCCTCTGGCACTAGGCATCGTCGCTAGCATACTAATATGATATTCATCTTCGTTGCCTTCATCCATCGTAACAAGTGAATAAAACGATTTTGGGTGTGTGATGATAGACTTGAAGGGTTTAATTTTATTCATTGAAATAATTTGAAGTACGGTTGGTATCAACGTCTTATCAATTTGTTTTATAGGACTGCACGTGATCGCACCAAGAACTTGGTCACCTTCTAAAGCCACAAATGACATATCATGACTAAATCGATTCGCATGATTTTGCCATAATCGTTGTAAGTCTTCAACAATTTCTTTATCTTTGGATTTACCTAGTATAATCGGGGCCATGTCGTCTATTGCCGCATATATTAATTGTCCCCCTTCTTGATGATGCGGTTGTGCTGATTGAATAGTTAATTTAGTCAATGTTATTCCTCCTTATTTAACTATTTACTTATTTTTTAAAATTAAACAATATTTGAGCTTATGAGTAATATAATTTATAATATAAAAGTTAATTTACACATTTTTATTATTACATGTAAAAAGGAAGGTCGTATGAGAAAAAGAAAGAACTGGTATTCAAAAGTATATTATTTATTTGTTTCTGTCTTAATTATTGCTATTATAGCGATTGCATTTATACTTTATAAAACGCGTGAAGAAAAACAAAATCGCTCACTAGATTATTATTCAAATTTTCAAGAATTAAAAGATGATACAACAGAAGGTAAAGACTGGCGTGTTAAAGCAAAAAACCGCAAAGATAATCACATCCTTGTTACGGCCATTCACGGTGGCGGTATTGAACCAGGTACGACTGAACTCGCTCGTCGTGTGGCCAATCTAGGTAAGTATGATTTTTATACTTTTGAAGGATTAATGCCTAAACATAATGAACGTTTGCATATTACTTCAACTGTATTTGATGAACCAACCCTCTTAAAAATGTTGGACCACTCCGAAGAGACTATATCCATTCATGGCTATGCAGGTGAAGATCCAATTGTTTACGTTGGCGGCAATGATAAACAATTAGCCAAATCAATAACAAAATCATTAAAACGTAAAGGTTTCACAGTTCAAAAGAGTCCTAAAGGTATTGAGGCGACATCATCCTCCAATATCATTAATAGAAATGACAATGATACCGGCGTTCAACTTGAATTAACAACCGGACAACGTGCACTGTTTTTTAAAGAAAAACAACTGGATCAACAAACAAGATCGAACCCAGACAACTACACCCGTACGTTCTACAAATTTGCCAAAGCAGTTAATCAAGGCATTGAAAACGCTCAATAATCTATTCTCAGGAGTTAGGCTACCCTCACTACGTTTTCACCCCTATTTAAATTGGGTATAAAGTACTATAGTGAGGGGGAACGTGTTATGTTAGAAACATTAACTCAAGAACAAAAATATACAATAGCGAAATTTTATAAATTATATATGGAACGTTCTAATGAAGGTCAGTCAGAAAATGAAGCAAATTATTTTGGTAATAGTATAAAAACACAAGACGATTATTTCTGTGATCGTGAATATGATGATTTTTTAGAGAATTGTAAAGTACTCATTGATCATGGTTATCTAGATGGACAACTAACAGCAGATAGAATTGACGATATTACGATTACTAACAAAGCTTTCACGGAGATAGAACAAAGTTTTAAATAATTAAACCGCTACGTTAGACTATGACTAACGTAGTTTTATTTTTATGAAAAAGGTGAATATATGACTAACTGGAAAATTAATAATCAATCACATAGACAATTAATGGTTCAAGCATATGAAAATGAAATCTCTATAGTTGAACCTTATCATAATGGTGCATTTAGAATATTAGCAGAAATCGACTTAAATCAAACATCGAATGAAACACAACTAAATGATGAAAAACTATATGTTTCTGTCAGCAAAGAGAATGAGGAGATTAACATTTACGATAGAGTCAATTAGTGTGATACATAAAGCCTTTACACTTCTGTTTTCAAATAGTAATTAGATGTTAATTACAAGGTAATATGTATTTTATAATATGTGTAGTACAATGCAATTAATAATGTAAATTAAATGGAGGTAGCCTATGGAGAAACTGTTGTTCTATACAGGCACCGTATTATTAATCATAGCGATTATTTTAATTTTATTCGCTATTGTGGCAGTTTTTAAAAATAAAAACTATTTAAAATATTTCGCAATGGCTATTACGATTATTTTACTTAGCATGCTTGCTTTAGGCATTCATAAAATGATTGAAAGTAACAATCCATCTGAAAATCACGCAACACAATCTAAAGAGGATAAATCGTCTAAAGAAAAAGATAAAGATAAGAATAACGATAAAGATGATAGTAATGTTACTCAAGAAGAACAAAATCGCTCTGAAGAAACATCAGCTAATAATGAAGCAAATACTCAAGAACAGCAAGGCACACAACAAGAACAACCAACCGCTGAACAATCAACTAATGAAACACCTTCTACACAACAAGGGACTACACAAAACAATGCAGTCAATAATCAAAATTCAAATCAATCAAACAACTCAAACCAATCTTATAATCAAAATGGCAGAAATATAAATAACAACACTAATAATGGCGATCACAACAGTTCAAACGAGAATGCTACTACAGACAACAACTCAAGTGCTGAAGATCAGTCAAATGCTGAAAATCAAGCAGATGATAATCAGGTCCAAAGTTATTCTGAAGATAGTGCAAATGGACAGTTTAGAAGTAATGATACATCAGCAGAAAGTAATACTAATGAGACAGATAATAGTACAAATTAATTAACAGTGAAATAGCGTGTTTTCTATATTTACTGTAACTAGCCTTGTCACTCAGTGAATGAGATAACAATGACGTAGCTTATCTCATTTATTCGATTTAATTGAATTTATAAATTATTATTAACTGTTGAATTTTTAGAAAAGTGTGACATACTTATATTAATATTATTTATATCAATTAGATATTAAATATAATTAAACAAAGGGTGACACATATGAAAAAAGTAGCTTTTGTACTGCTTTCAAGTTTTTTATTATTAGGGGCATGCGGTAATAATGATGACCCAGTAGACAATGTTAAGAAAAGTTCTGACAAAAAAGACAATCCTAACGCGCATAAAGACAAAGGCGAATCAGATCGTACAGATGGTAAAAAAATTAACGATAACTAATAGCAAAACTAGCATTTACGTGTTTCATTTATTGAAACAGTAAATGCTAGTTTTTTTGTTTTTACATATGCCTAAAACGATACGTTGACGTACTTTCAATTGTGATCTTTATCAAATAGTTTTCCGACATCTTTTAATAAATCTTTACTTCCTAGCCATGTAGAAAGAGATGACATCATAAAACTAATCGCTTTCGTTAATAATTCCATATTTCAACAGCTCCTTTACTAACGAGTTGTCTTAGTTCATCATGCTGACTTTAGTCTGCTTACTATATATATACCACATCGAAATTGGATGTAACATCATTGAAGCGTGGTGCAGAAGTTTAAATCCTTTTTAACCCCAGCTTGCTTTGCTTGTAGAATTTCTTTTCGAAATTCTCTTTGCTGGGGCCCCGAACCCCAGCTTTCTCTACTCGTGGCATTTCTTTTCGAATTTCTCTTTGCTGGGGCCCCGAACCCCAGCTTTCACTGCTTGTAGAATTTCTTTATGAAATTCTCGTTGCTGGGGCCCCGAACCCCAGCTTTCTCTACTCGTGGCATTTCTTTTCGAAATTCTCGTTGCTGAGGCCCGACTGTACTGAGAAAAGCTTAATTTAAGTGTCTTATCAATTCAGTCAGCTACTGTAAATTTTCCAAATAGCATTATCATATTATTTATGTTGAAGAATCTTTAAAAAGCGTTAGAACCTTTCGTTCTAACGCTTCGTCTACATTTATTGAAATTTGCATTTCAAATCCGATAATCAATGTACTTGTTTTAAAGTCCACGCACGACCGTTGACTAAAAAGAGAACAAGTCCTACTTGCTCTCTTTCCTAAGTTATTTAAAACTTATTCTTAGCTATGCAATGTATTTCGGTTTATAACGTCCACGCATTGTCGTTGACATTTATATTATAACATTTTTATTAAATATTTCAAGACTAATAAATATAATATAATTTAGTTGCGCTCATTCAATATATTTTGGATATGACTATGTTGCTTATCAAAAACGCTTAGTCCACGCTTTAAATAGCTTATTGTTTTGGAACTTCACAGTATACATCGTGTATCTATTAATAGAATTTACGATATCATTTACAATCTTTGTATTAACATGCGATTTTAATAATTCGTCTATCTCTATTTTACATTCATTATAAATTGTAGTGATATCAATCACATTTTGCACTTCTAATAACTTTGTTATTTTTACTCTACATTCAGCAATTAACATCTTATCTGCCTTTTCTTTTGCCATAATTTTTCTTTTTTGACTATTACGTGCTTCAGCCTCTTTTAATAATTGCTGTCGTTTTAACTCTCGCTCTTTTCTCAATGCTTCTTGTTCTTTTTCTCTTTGAATACGTCTTTCTCGTTCTAGTTCTTCTAGATACGCCAGATATTTCTTTTTATGAAAATAATCAATCAAAGCAAAAACTTTCTGTTCGATGTTAGTGGGCAAAGCCATACTATACTTTTTAAAATCATTAATTAATTCAATATTCTTACTCGTAATAGGCTTTGATGAATTCGAGTTAAATTCTTCCACGTCTGACTCAGAGATCGTATTCCACTCTTTATACATGTTTATCACTTTACGATGATACTCTGAATCATTCATCAATTTATCATGATTTAAGAGTACATCATCCAACCAATCATCTAACAAGAACATATTCTTTCTAACCTGATACGCAATACGATTCGGAATGCCACTATGTTCTTTAAAATGTTCAATCCCAAGTTTTATAATAGTATCTTTTGACTTTGATCGAAGTATATATTGATACTTTAATTCTTTTCCGCATTCACAATATAATGGCGTATCATTATAACTCGTTCTGTAATTTTCATTTACTTTAAAGTCGATAAGTTCCCACTCTTCTGAATAGCGATACATATCATTAATTAATATATTCTTTTTTCTGTATTTATAATACTTAAACAGTATTTCTCTTTGGTTCTCAGTTAATTGACTGATTAAAGCATGTCTATGTTTCTCGTTATTCACATATCTCAAATAACCACCTCTTCTACTTATAAGGGTTAACTTTAGTTCATTACACATTAATGTGATGGTTTGATTTGTATGTTTGCATATGTAAAAAGAGATATGACTAATCACTCATTAATCATATCTCTATATCAACACTATGATATTCAATTATAATGCCTAGTCTCATAGCAGACGGCTACTACTGTACATGATTTTGTTTTTTAAAGTCCACGCATGGTCGTCGACTTAATTATATTATAATATTTTTATATAATAAATACAACATCATTTATATATTCTAACCTAGAAACGTTTAAATACAAAACCAAAAGAGACTGGGACATAAATAATATAATTATGCTATTTTGCAATTTCGCAGTAGCTGACTGAACTGAGAAGGCGCTTTAATCTAAGCTTTTCTCAGTTCTAGTCATCCTTGCGGGCGGGGCCCCAACAAAGAGAATTTCACTAAGAAATTCTACAAGCAAAGCAAGCTGGGAGTCGGGGCCCCAGCAAAGAGAATTTCATCAAGAAATTCTACAAGCAAAGCAAGCTGGGAGTCGGGGCCCCAGCAAAGAGAATTTCATCAAGAAATTCTACAAGCAAAACAAGCTGGGAGTCGGGACCCCAGCAAAGAGAATTTCATCAAGAAATTCTACAAGCAAAGCAAGCTGGGAGTCGGGGCCCCAGCAAAGAGAATTTCATCAAGAAATTCTACAAGCAAAGCAAGCTGGGAGTCGGGGCCCCAGCAAAGAGAATTTCATCAAGAAATTCTACAAGCAAAGCAAGCTGGGGTTACGACGAATTCAAAAAGAACTCTGTCCCACTCCCTACATAGTGGAGACGGCGGGAGTTGATAAATAGCATTATTAATGAATTTAAAAACCTTTAAGAATGTTGTCATATCAACGTTTTGATTGCCTTAGACATTGAGTGTAAAATGTTAAAATTGTAAAAATAAGAAAGATTTGTGGCAATCAATTAAGATTATGTCATTACATAAATTGGATAAACAATATGTCTGAGCCTCTGACTACTACGTGTGTTTTACCTACAAAAATATAATTTGCATCATCAGAAATTTTTAATCTATCAATATTATCTCCAGTGATAGTTGTTACTTTTTCTGCATGTAAATATGAACATTTAATTTCTGTTAATTCTTTAATTTCTATATATTTATCGTCTTTTAATTGGATAAAGCAATTCATCATAAAACCTCCTTATATACATATATAATTATACACTGTTCAAACTATAAACAAAAGCTATCATACTTACTATTATCTATAACTTTATGTTATAATATAAGTGTATCAATAATCTATTAAATTGATACATCTGTTGTATTCGACTGGTTTTAGTTGAATACTCCAAACGTTTTTCATCTTGATAGTTTTCTTTAATTGACTTTATGGTCATTAATATGAATCTTTAAATTTAAGTTGTTCTCAGAATCTTACAATTGGGTTACGGAAACGTCACATTTATTTGTGGCGTTTTTTAATACACTTATACATAAAATAATTTTTCGATGCAACACAGTGGCTCTCTCAGCATCAAAAAAGCCCTATTTATATAATAAGGCTTTAATCACTAGCTTCTGCAAAGATCGTTAATGTTTGATTCATTCCATTATCATTAGTAACCGATACTATATTATAATCTTTTCCATTATATCTAACATATTGGCGTGGATTGATTCCTTTTCTATATCGAATAATGAAACGGACATTTTCTTTATTTGCTGTAAGTCTCCATTGTTGAAATTCATTCCCTTTCATTGTTTTAACATCTGCCCAAGGTGTAGCAATTACAACTTTAGTTGAGCCGAACGCCTCAGGGCCATCATTTTCTTGTTCTTCTAAAATTTCTATTTTATTTCTATAATGATATGCCATTGTTTACCTCCTTACATCGCTCTTAAAAATTGCTCATAGTTATCAAATAAACCTACATACGCATCTAACATGGAAGCCACGCCATCAATACGACGTTTAGGTGATTGGTTCTTAATAGGGACGATATTACCGTTTCTATCAGTTTCTACACCTGTATTAGTTAAGCACCATTTTAAAATCGGGTTATTATTGTAATTGATTTTATGTTTCTCTAAATCAGCGCCCATGTTTTGCATTGGTAAACTTAACGTTTTAGCCCCCTGTGGCGTTCGTACCATGTGAAAGCCGTACGCCTCCATTTCATCTACCCAGTACCTTGCTGAATAGTTATCATAGTATATCCATAGTGGCGTTATATCATAGTCATTCATCATCTCATTAAACCAGTCCGTAATATCGCTATAATCAATCGTGTTGCCACTGCATAATCTTAATAGCCCCTGTTCGTGCCATTTGTCATATGGTATTTTGTCCTCATGCACACGTTTATATAAATTATCTTCAGGCAACCAATACATCTGATGAACGAATCTCATTTCAGTTTCAGGATCAATAAATAATAATGTGGCACAACTTAAGTCTGTTGTGATAGAAAGGTCTGCCCCACCTATCGCATACCAACCTGTAAAATCTTTAATATCGAATGTATCTTCATTATTGATTGCATCGAACGTAAGCCATGCGCTGTGTGTCACTTCACGGATATTAAAATCTTTGGTTAAGATACCCGTTAAGTCATTCATGTTATTTTGTGCACGTGCCACTTTACGCTCAATATCTTCAACCTTTTTAGATACACCTAGAGCAGGATTAGCTTTCTGCCAACAATCAGGAAGTTTATACTCAGCTTTATGATCTAACTCATACATAATCGGCAAGAAATTATCATCAGTGAAATTACCATCAACCACATTACAAGCATACTCATATAAATCATCAAAGATAGTACCCCTATGTGTTCCAGCTGTTGTAATCATAATAAGTAATGGCTGTGTACGTGCTGACTGTGATTGTTTCATTACTTCGTAAAGATTTCTATCTTGAATGGAATGTAACTCATCAATCACGACAAGATGCGCATTTAATCCATCTAATGAATTGGAGTTCTTCCCTAGTGATTGCATCTTACTGAAGTTATGACTGAAATATAAATCTGATTTGCGCTTACGAATATTTTTATTTAAATCAGGACTCTGTACGATCATCTCATGTGCTTGGTCGAACAATATATTTGCTTGGTCACGCTTCGATGCAACTGAGTACACCTCTGAGCCACTTTCTCCGTCTGCAATCATCATGTATAAAGCAATCGCTGCTAACATGGTTGTCTTACCATTCTTACGACCAACAAAGAAAAATGATTCAGTATAACGTCTGTATCCTGTTTCTTTATCTACAAAGCCAAATAGTGCCGAAATATAGGCTTTTTGAAATAGGTCTAATATTAATGGTTTACCAGCAAGTTCACCTTTAGAATGACGGCAGAAATTTTCTATAAATTGAATTGGTCGCATAGCTTTAGCTTCATCAAAGATATATTTGTCGTGATGTTCCATATCTTGAATTAGTTTTTGATATTGTTTTTTCACACGTTTAGAAGTCACAATTTCGCCATTCTCTATCGCTTTATAATACTGTTCAATGTAGTTAGCCATTAGTCACAAAGTCCATAAATGCGTCAGATTCTTCTACTTCTTGAGGCAATAGAGAAAGTAATTGCTTAAGTGTGGCGTTATACTTCGAAACTGTCGTATTGTATGACTTCATAGCAGGACTTTCTTTTAAATATTCTTGTTCGCCCTGTTTAAAGATGTATGTTGCGCCATGTGTACGTACAGTATTTTTCAGTTCGTTCATTGTTTCTTTCATGAAATTTAATTCTTCTATTAAATCATATGCAACTGGTTTATTAATATTATCATCTTTATCAATTTGTATTTTAAGTTGTTCTAAATTAATTGATTTATATATCTTATTCATTTTTTTATTCTCCTTAAAGTAATTATTAGGCACCCCTAAACTTTCAAAATATCGAATGGAGGAAAAGTTGAGCCCAGCACCGGTTCCCATCAAATACTTTCACACCAACAACATGGGGGGGTATTATTTTTTTATTAAATTATATTTTTATTAAATTTCCTTTTTCATCAAATCTTAATCCTTCGCCTGTTGATGGACTTCCGAAATGTTCTTGATTGTGGCATGTCTGACATAAGCTTTCTAACAAATCATGGTTCAATGATACATAAGGATTAGTGTAATTCTCTGCGTTTAAATACACTTTATGATGACAAATAGACGCCACATCTCCACATCTTTCACACATATAATTCTGAGATGCCATGTAACTATTCTTGCACTTCTGCCATTTAGCCGATTTATAAAATGCTTGTGGTATGCTTTTAGCCATCGTACTCACTTCCTAATGCATGTAATGCGCCTAATAAGCTATCAATTGTACGCTTTAATCGTTCACTGTCTTGTGTTTGAGGATCAAACCATAACTGAAGTATAAACTTTGCTGTTGTTTGTGCTAATGGCTGCACTGGTTCATCTAACCAATCACGACCAGTGGTAATATATAAGTAGTTAGGTATTGCCTCAACTAATGGAATGATAATATCATCGTTAAAATCTCCATCAACTCTTAAAGCATTACGTGCATCTTCTATTGATAAAATCATAGCGTTCACTCCTTTTCCCCGAGTGGGACCGTGGTCCTTATCGGTGTATTTATTAATAAAGGACACCAGCTAATCACTGATGCCCTTACTGGTTTATAATGTTTATGCTTCAGCTGTTGTAGTAGTTAACTTAACAAACGCTTCACTCATTAATACACGAGTATCTGCCACTGCCATAGCTCTATAATCAATTAAGCCACTGCGGAATGATGATTCACGTGATGACTCAAGCATAATGCCCTGTGGTAAGTTATAACCTACATAATTGAAGTCACCTAAGATAATTGTGCCATCTTCGATATTGTCATCAATGATAACTTGTTTACCAAAGATATAGCCCACATTCTCACGTTGCGCATCTTGGATAAAGATAGGACGTTGATTGTTATCCATCACACCATACACTTGGTTATATAAAGTTGCGTTACTCATTGCGAACTTCGCATTTTGTGCATAGCCACGTGATAACATACCTAATGCTTTTGTGAAGTCTGTATACTTACCTGTTACATCTACACTATTAGTAGCGTCCCACTTGATACCTGTTAGGATACCTTCGCCCTGTCCTTTACCTGTACCATTGATTAATGCGTATTCAATCGCTTCTACAACACAGTTAGTTAATTCTTCAACTAGGTAAGACTCGAACGCTTGAATGCTCATTGTTTTAGCTTTCACTGAGATAGAGAATACTTTTAGGATTTCGTTAGCCTCAAATTGAACTGATGCTGTGATTGGTTTATCTGCTTCTACATAAGCGCCCTCTGTATGCCATTCTGCACGATCCTGTGGCGTACCGATTGGAATACGAATTTTAGTAGGCATATTAAACGTACGAACGTTTGCTAATAAGCCGCCTTGTGTACGTGCTTTCTTAATAACTTCATTTAAAGTTTGCTCTGGAATAACTGCACTTGAATTACTTGATGAAGCAAATTCATCTGCTCGATGTTCGATGTCTTGTTGTTCCATTGCTCTATTAAATGTACGTTGTTCAATATCTGTTAAGTTTTTACCTAACATTGTTTTAAAGAATGCTGAACGGTACTCCTCTGAACCAAAGATATTATTTGTTGGCACTTCGTGTTGTCCTCGTAATTGTGCGCCTGTAATTGGATTATATGAACGTTGTTCCACTGTTTTGTCACTGCCTTTCTCGTTTTCTTGTTCCTTATCTTTAATATTTGCTTTAGCTTGGTTTAAGCCTTCAATCTCAATATTGAGTTTAGTAACATCTGCATTAGGGTCTGTGTCGATTGTCCCTTTAATTTGTGCTGCTCTTGTTTCAATATCTTCTAATGAAGAATTGCGATAATAGTTAAATGCTTCACTTACTGTATTAAACATAATTATCTGATCTCCTTAATGAGTAGTTTATTTAGATTTATTTTTGCTTGATTAATTTCGTATTGTCTTTTCTCTGCTTCCTGCATCTGACTTCTAGCTTCAACAGATGTCTCCGAATAAGCCGGAAAGTTCACCACAGAAAACTCTAATACTTTATCTATTTTGGTAATTGTGCGTGTTCTTGTTTCTACATCGTACCGACTGCCGTCTGATACAGTAAATCCAAAACTAACGCCTGACATATCACCACGTTTAACTGATTCATATACAGAACGTGATTCACTAGTGTTTGCCAACCTAGCTCTGAAATGCATACCTGCATCATCTTGCCACACGTCCATAGTTTTAGGTGATTTAGCTAATGGTAGACGATTCTGGTCGTGTGACACTAAAAGTCTTGTGTCATTGAACTTCACTCCGTCCAGCGCATTACGTTTGATAATTTCGGTATATGAACCTGTCGGCGTATTAATCAGTGCGGGTTTGTCAAAAACGATTGCTGTTCCTTCAAGCACCATCTCATCATCTCTAGTTTCTGCTTGTATATCTGCACTTCTAATTTCCTTCATCTTGTCCGACCTCCTTATCTCCCATCTGATAATTCTTTGCTAGCGTCTTTTCTATATAGTTAAGCGACTGTATTCTTTCGTCTCCATCTTCAACTGCGCTTAAGTTCATTAAGTCACGTGCTTCATTGATTGTAAGTAAGCCTAATGGCAATAACTCCTTAATCATATTTGATTTAGATTGATTGCTCGCATACTGTAATTTAGATGATTCAAAAATAATACGATTACTGAATGCTTGTTCACGTTCAGTAAATATCTTATCCGTAAGTTCTGATGAAAGTTGTATCGCAAAAGGTTCTATTACAGACTCATAAAACGCCTGCCATGTGTTCTCATCATATTTACCTGTCACAATATCCTCATTGATACCTAGATAGTCATATATTTTCTTCTTAACAACTTCCATTTGTGATGTGTCAATCTGCACATCTGACGTTTTTAATGGAATGTATTCAAGCATGGTATCAAGTGGAATAACGCCCCCGTTATTACTCATAGAAAGATAATCATTCATAAACGCATCTTTCTTTTCCTTAAGTTTAGGATCTGCTAATTTTTGATTGTATTTCAATATCCCTCTAATTTGTGCTGAGTTTTTAATTGCTGATTCCATACCTAAGTTTTGCGTGTGAGCCAATTCTAGCGTATTCATAATGGCTGAATTATCATCGCCCAGTAATTCATTAGAATTAAAGTGACGACGTAATATGGCCACCTCAGATAATCTGAAATGAACGATTTCCCCATCTTTGAATAAACACTTTAGAAACATCTCGCCTGCACCATCGACCACATACTCAACGCTTGTTGGTGTCAGTGGGTACAGTCCTGTAAGATTTCCCTTGTTGTCTTTTTGAATAAGGATAAACGCATTATTGAATAAGTAATATTGCGTTGCGATTTTATAAAGAAAATCATAGCCACTCATATATGGATTAGGTCTATTTTGTAATAATCGGTTAATTTTATAGTTATTAAAGTCTTTTGTATCGTTCACATGCTTGCCTGATAACTTCGCAATATGTCGAGCGATTGCATCTACTGCGCTTCGAAATATGTCATTTGAATACGCATCTCCGTTAAACTGCGAAAACGATTGAAAGCTACCTGAAAGCATTTCAAACTGTCTTGCTGTGGTCTGTTCTATCTTATCCAGTCCCAACATCTTATTAATCCACTTCGGCACATCGTCACCTACTTTTCTTTTTATATTGTACACGTTCTATTTTAGTACCTGGTACTAATTATTTACCTAAATTATACCACAAAAGGCTCTATAAAGCCAATTGTGGTAGTTTTATAGTTATCTTTCATCTAGTTCTTTAATGCTTTTTTCACTGACATTAAAATGCCAATTCAACTGAGCTTTATCTTTAACATCGAATCCAGCTTTTAACATTGCACCTTTAAACTGCCCGTTTGTCACATAGCTACTTTCAAAAGTGCCAGATAATACTTTTCTGTATCTTCTTTCAAATACGTGTTTCAATCCATATGATGAATGTCTAGTATTAAAAGTTTTAATTTTATTCATTGAGTAGCAGAATTCTAACAGTGCGTTTTTCTTTACTTCATTTAATTCTTCAAAATGTTCAGGTTTATTAATATCTGTCATTTTTATATCTCCTTTTCTATGAGGTAGCTTTTTTTAATAAAATACTACCAAAAACTACCAACTCGCTACCCGGTTTAAGTCAGTCATATCAACGGTTTCAACTAATTTAGTAGTCGGTAGCTTTATTTTTTTACTCACTGTGATATTTTTTTATTTACTATTACATATATAAAATATTTTCTAATGCTTAAAATTAGCACTACTCACTACTTAAATCGCTCAATCTCTTGGTATGACTATTCTCAAGTAGGTAGTGAAAAAGTAGTTTTAGGTAGTTTTAGTAGTTTTTTACTTATATCTAAAACCAGGTTTCACAAAAGATTTCTCACCATTTGTGAATTTAACGGAACCTTTCCATACAATATTAAAGTTATTTTCAATTATCGTTTTAAAGTCAGATTTATCTATCGGATTTCTGATATAGTTGTTATTACAAAAAGCTCTATAATCGGTGTATATCGTTGTCCATGGTGTGGTTAGAAAATAATCTAAATCTCTAAACTCAAGGTATTCACTTAGAGGATTGTTATTATCTTCGAATATCTCAATACTATTATCAGATCGTTCATTAGGTGTGATATATGAGCCTTTGCGCTCTAACATATCGCTTAATGTATCAATTGCTAGCTTAAGCACGTATTCTTTTGCGCTTTCACTATAAATTTTATTGGTACTTTCAGATACACTCAGACGGTTCTCATCATCTTTAAAACTGTACTCAAACGGTATAATATGCAGCCGCTTATTGATTTGTTCGCCGCTTTCTTTAAATTTAGGATAATGATTACTAGCCACAATAAATGGTGTGTTCATACGCACTGAATGGCTTCCTTTACCTTTTTCTTCTATCTCTAAATAACCACCTGTGACAGTCGTTTTAATATTTCCGGTGTCCATAATTTCAACATTAGGTAAATCATCAACAATATTCGCCATTTTTCCATACATACTTGAACCAGCAAAATTATTATTTGCTAATCTCTGTGGGCTAACTGATGAAATTTGGCCCCCACTATCAAAAGTAGCTTTTATCATGTGTAATATGGTTGATTTTCCGTTGTCTGCCACAGTACCCAAAAGATAAAACATTTTATCTATCAGTAAATTAGAGTATAAAACTTGTGAGAACATTTCATAAATATTCTTTTTAGTAGCCTCATGATTGCAGGATACTTTTTTTATAGTATTATCCACAAATTCATCATAAGCGTTTGGATTATATGCAGTAGGGATTTTGTTTATCACAAAAATTTCAGGTGTAAATGGTCTGAACGCTTTAGTTTTGAAATGAATTAAACCATTTTTAGCCACTACATAATCTTGG
Source organism: Staphylococcus borealis (assembly GCF_001224225.1). Lineage (GTDB taxonomy): Bacteria > Bacillota > Bacilli > Staphylococcales > Staphylococcaceae > Staphylococcus > Staphylococcus borealis. The sequence continues at coordinate 152,726 of NZ_CUEE01000004.1, forward strand.
CAAATCTCAGTTTCAACTTTACAAGTATCAACGATATAATTTCTTACTTCCTTAACTTGATTGTCTTTTAAAATTTCAAGCTTTCTTATAATTTGTCTCAGTTTACGACCTGTTTTATCAATTTTGTATATACCACTCTCAGGATTGTAAATATAAACATCTCCATCTGAATCAGGGTATCTTACAATATGATATTCTTGAAGAATATACTCAGCCATAACTGTATGAGCAAATTTTGGTTTCTTGTTAGAACCTTCCTCTGGCACTATCCACCAACTATCTTTTTTAATTATGTTGTTAGTAGTTCCACACACTGTGATGTTAAAATGTGGATTCTTATACACTTCATTCTGATTATTTACAGCCTTATCAAGTTCCAACTGTCCCCACGATGTATTTCCACGCTTACTATCCCATTTATCAGTTAAATTATTATAGTTTAAAAATATACGTTCCATTTGCTGCTTATCTTTATTAGTGTAAAATGCTAAGTAATGCAATAAGCTTTGGACTGCTTCACTAGGACTAGCAAAATGCTTTTCAAAGTTGCCTTCCAATAAGTCACTAATCTTGTCTTTTTGTTTAGATTTCAGCATAAGATTTATAATTTCTTCATCTGATAACTCGCTTTTATGATTAGGATCATAAGTTAAAGTAGTTTCAAAATTTTGTTCTTCTTTAAAGAATCGTTCTACTAAATTATTCAATATTTCTTGTTCATAACAAATTTCAGATTGTCCAATTGATTCACCTGTGACTGTCATAAACCTAGCATTATCGTACAATTCTATATCCAAATCAGAACGCTTTTTCTTACGTTGTTCAGGTAATTCTCCTTTAAAAAAACAATGTAATCCAGCACCACTAGGCGACATTTCACAGTAGGTTAGTTCTGTCATTTCTAATGCTAAATCTGAATTGATTTGACCGTTCTCATCAATAGCATTATCTATATCAAGCACGATGTACTTATCATTGTCGCTTAACATAAAGCCTATACCGTCATATCGGTTATTTTCTTCATACAAGTTATGAATTGCATCGAATATCGTCCAAGTATCTTTATTTGTTGAGCTTGCACGATACCCGTTAAAGCTATAAGGCACTTTTTCATATTGTTGTCGCTTTTCATTCCACACAGCGCGCCATAATACCCATTGTGGCAATTCTTTTAATTCTTCGGGTATTTCTAGCGCATTTACTTCAATTATCTTATCTTTTTCTTTAATTGCCATTAAATTCCTCCTAAACACTTCTAAAATCCAGCACGGAATGGTAAAATAAAAATGTGTTAAATAAGCCATTCCATGCTTGTTTTTTAAACTATTCCAAACATTTATGCGTTATCAGTTCCGTCGCCAAACTTCGCTGATGACGCTTTTTCTATTTCACGGATTTTCTTCATAATGTCATCAAAATCTTTCATATACATAAGCATTAAATCAATAACTTGTGTGTTTTTGATCCGTTGCTCGTGGTATTTCCAGCCATGCGTATATATTTCTTTTTTAGTTAACATATGATTAGGTTCATGTGTGAAATACTCATCATCAAACCATACAAAAGATGTTACGACATCATTAATTTTTTCTTGTACTACTTCTAAATCATCAAATAAATTTCTTAATTCCCACTCCATTATTACTTAACTCCTTAACTAATTTTTTGCTTATTATAAATTTCTTTAGCTTCAATTAAACTTTCTAAAGTACGCTTGCAGTAGTCTATTTTCTCCAAATCTTCACGACTGAAGAAACTTAACTGATTTTGACTTTCAAATATAATTTCTTCTTCATTTTTAATAATCCAGTTGATAGCGTGCATGATATTTTGTTTATTCACATCTAATTTAGCAGCCATTTTTTCACTCCTATTTGTAGAGTTTTATTACTTTTTCGTTTTTTAATGAAGGTACAGATATTCCGTAAAAAGTACATACATTTTCAAATCTTTTATACTTTTGTTCCCAAGTTTTAATTTCTTCTTGAAACTGACCATACACACTATCAAAATCACTTCCTAGATCATCTAATATAATCAGTTCGATTGCTTCAGCACCTAAAATGTCACCTTCTTCTCTATACGCTTTAGCTTTTTCATCTAAATAACCTGTTAATTCGGAAAGTCTATCTGCTTCACCTCTTAATTGAGACACTTTCATAGCCGTTACTGCTACATCATCATATGCTTTTAAAATTTCTGTCATCATCTTATTTCACTCCATCAAAATTATTTTCAATTTGTTGCAAAGCCCACTCGATTATTGCTTGCAAGTGTTCTTCGCGATTCACTGCTTCAATCCATTCATTATGGCCTTCTTCAAAACGATGTTCATATTCTGTCGCTTTATCCCCAGCAGTCATACTTAACGTTGTATAAATATTTTGAATAACATCTTTTTGTTCTTGTTTCATTTCCTACACACTCACTTTCTTATCTTTAAGTTCAACAATTCTGTTAATGTCTAGTTCCATACATGCAATTGCGATGTTAGGACTAACCTCAGGAAAATGTTTCTTAAATACATCAGGCGCAATATTTAAAAGTATATTTCCTTCAATATCCTTCAAATTAAACCAACCAATCGCGCTTTTTGTAATTACTACTTGTTGTTTCATTTCTTTATCCTCCTATGAACCTACTTTAATGTTCTTACTAAACAAATCATCAATTGACATTCCATACATTTCACTCAAGATTTTAGCCTCTGGTAATGTGAAATAAGCTTTGCCACTTTCTTTCAACTGATAGCGTTGTGGAGTTATTCCTAATTTCTGAGCTACTTTCTTTTGAGTATCTCCCTTTTCTTTTCTTGCGATGTATAACATCGGATAATTTACACTTGCCATTAAAATTCCTCCTTTTCTAAAGTACACATTTTTGTGTACAACTGTATTTTAAGTTATAAAATCATTAAATGCAAGCTAAAATTCAAAAATTTGTGTACTTGTGAATTAATAAATGTTATTATTTATTCGTGGAGGTGTGACTTTTGAAGGAAAAAACTTTAGGTCAATATTTACGTGATTTAAGAAAAAGCAAGAAGATGACAACTAGGCAAGTAGGAAGCGAAATAGGTTATTCATATAGTTATATAGCTTCATTAGAAACTGAAAAACGAACACCTAGTGACGAAGTGTTAGAAAAATATATTTATTCTTTAGCCTCAAACGGACAAGAATTAAATAAAATCAAATATGAAATAGCCAATTTAACAAATGGAACATATTACAAAAATTATTTAAAACAAGGTAATGAATACTTTGTTAAAGATAACAAAATTAATTCGATGAATATTGAAGAAGATTCGTTAATAAGTGAAAAAATATACGATTTCCCAATAAATGATATTTCTTTCCATCTAAAAGATAAATACAATACGAAATATTTCGAAGGATTTAAATTGGATGATAATGACAGAAATAATATACATACAACTATATGTATTCACATTAAAAGCAAAATTGAAAATGAATTAATGAAAACTTATGATAAAATCATTTTAGAATCAGAGAAATTTGCACATATTAAAAAAATATATTCTAGTGCTAATACAGAACTTAAGAATGCTGAGAATGATAATGAAAAAATCAAATCAGAAGTTAAAGTAGAAGTTTTTGGTAAAGAATTAAATGAGATCAGCGATCAATTAGAATTTTTACAGAACGAAAAAAATAACCTAAAAAAATCTTTGAATAAAATAAAAGACATTATTAGTAACTCACGAAGAGGCGTTTAAATGAATCATAATTTAAACCTATCCCACAATATCCTCAAAGACGCTAAACGTGGTACATATTATTTTAGAATTACCTATTATGATAAAACCAATAAAAGAAAAGAGATAAAACGCTCTGGCTTTAAGCAGCGTAAAGAGGCTGTGAAAATATGCAATGAGATTATGGACGAGTTGGAAGGTATAGGACAAATTAATAAATTGCCTTTTGATAGGTTAGCTCAGGAATATTTAGATTGGTATTCTGCACGTCGAAAAGCTTCAAGTGTTAAATCCTTAAAGACACATTTAAATAATCATCTAATACCTCATTTTAATTCAATTGATGTTTTTAATCTTACGACACAAGATGTTATGAAATTTCAAAACAAGAAATTGAAAGAAGGTCATTCAGGGGAATATCTTAAAAAAATGCATGTGTTTTTAGTGTCCTTACTTAACCACGCTATGAAGTACCATGATTTAAAATCAAATGTTGCCTCATTAGTTGGTAATTTTGAAATTGAATCAAACAAACGCCTTAATTATTGGACGCTAGATCAATTTAACCAATTCTATGAAGTGCTACCTACTATTGAACAAAAATTATTTTTCAAATTACTGTTTTATAGTGGCGCTAGAAAAGGCGAAATACGAGCATTGACGTGGCAAGATATAAACTTTGATGATAATTATATCCACATAAACAAAACGGACTATCACGGCGATGTGACAGTCCCTAAAACAAAAGCAGCCATACGTGATATTTACTTACCCACTCACATGATGGACGACTTAAAAGAATATTTGAATTGGTATCAAAATAATAACATATATAAAAGTGAATATGTGTTATTCGGTACATTTTTCAAAGCATTTAGCGAGTCAAAAATAGATCGTTGGTTTACTAACGCTTATAAGTTACTTCCTACCGACTTCCCTAAAATTGTAATTCATGAAATACGCCATAGCCATGCGTCACTTTTAATTAATCATGGTGCTAGTTTAATGGTTATTGCTCAAAGGTTAGGACATTCTTCAATAGAGGAAGTAAGCACACGGTACGGACATTTGTACCCTAGTACACAGAAAGAAATAGTTAAATATTTGTGAGGTGTTATAAATATGAGTTGGGAAATAATAAATAATACAAAATTTGAACTTGATTTTAATAACTTAGAAAAAGATATAATCATTCTTAACAAAATAAATAATACTCAATTAGTTTACTTGAAATATGATGAGAAAAACAATACCTACATAGTAGATGAAATAGTCAATGGCTTGATCACTGAAATAAATGACAATAAAAAATCTATAACAATATATAAAAATGTGGCGCTCTAAAATAGAGCGTCTTTTTTATGTGCTGTGGCACATCTGTGGCAATACTGTGGCAATACTGTGGCAACAAAAATAAAAAGCCCACAACCACAAGGGTTATAGGCTATATAGTGGAGACGGCGGGATTCGAACCCGCGTCCAGAGGTCCTGATACACACCTTTCTACGTGTGTAGTCTATTGATAAATTTCGCATAATAGTAAGCAACAGACAACCAGTATTATGCTAGTTTGATTGGATTTCATCTAAACAGACTTCAAACGGCAGTGTTTAGCATATCCTACTAGGGTTGAATCGCGTTAACAGCACGTAGGAGATGCTGTTAGGCGATGCAGAGTGCTATTACGCAGCTACTGCGAAATTATTGTTTGATTTGTCAGTTATATTTACTGAAATGTGTTGATGTCGGAGACAACCCTCCGACACGCTTAATGTGCTCGAGGGACCCCTGTCGAATCCAAAAACGCCCCCGAAATAATATTAGATACGTTTAGTATATAACACCCCTTTATGGCATCATGTACAAACGCAGTAACTGATTGAACTGAGAGGCTACTAATCTAAAGTATTTCTCAGTTCTAATCATTCTTGCGAGATTGAGATGATGCATTCGGTTAGAATGTCACCCCAATCACTAACTAACATATCAGTTCATTCACAACATCAGTTATCATACCAAATAGAGACCAATTAAGCAACAAACACGCTTAATAACGGTCCTTAATCGCACGATCTACATCACGTTTCATTGCTTTATCTTTTAAAGCTTGACGCTTATCGTGTATCTTTTTACCACGGGCTACACCTAATAAGACTTTACACTGACCGTGCTTTAAATAAAGTTTCAATGGAATAAGAGAATATCCAATTTCTCTTGTACGTTCTCCAAGTTTAATAATTTCCTTTTTATGGAGTAATAACTTTCTAGAACGTAAAGGGTCATGATTAAAACGGTTCCCTTCTTCATAAGGGGCAATATGCATATTATTAATGAACATTTCGCCACGTTTAACTTGCGCATAGCTATCTTTCAAATTGGCACTACCACGACGAATGGATTTAATCTCTGTCCCTTTTAATGCAATACCCGCTTCAATGGTATCTTCAATATTATAATCATGTCTAGCTTTTCGGTTTTCAGCTAATGTACCGGGTGATTTTGTTTTCTTCTTAGCCATTAATCTCTGTCACCTCTTTGCTGATTATTTTTTCTTGCGTCGTGATTTTTTCTTCACACTTTTATCTTTGTAAAATGGTTTGTGATTCGTTTTACCTTTTTTATCACGATTACGTTGATTCTTACCTTTTCGTTGCTTACGCTTTTTCTTTTTGCCTTTATGATTATCATCTTTTGATTTATCTAGAGATTTGCCACGTGTTTTAGCCTGAATGGTTTTTCCTCTTGATGGACGTTGACTTCGTTCATTTTTCGGTAATGGCATACCAACGATTTGGAAGTCTATCATGCGCTCATCTACATCAACATGTGTGACTTTTACTGTAACTTGATCACCTATGCGGAATACTTTTGCTTGGCGTTCACCAATAAGTGCCATTTGGCGTTCATCAAAGTGGTAATAATCATCTGTCATATTTGAAATATGAACCATACCTTCAATGGTGTTAGGCAATTCAATAAACATACCAAAGTTTGCTACTGAACTTACAATACCTTCAAATTCATCGCCGATATGCTGAATCATATATTCCGCTTTTTTCAATTCATCTGTATCTCGTTCCGCTTCGATAGCTCGACGTTCACGTTGTGACGTATGCTCTGCTAATTCCGGCAATTTATCTTCCCATTTATGCAATTCTTTATTATTCATAGAATGATCGATGAGATATTTTCGAATTAGACGGTGAACCGTTAAGTCAGGGTAACGTCTAATCGGTGATGTGAAATGGGTATAGTATTCTGCTGATAAACCAAAATGTCCTAAGTTCGTATCATCATAATGGGCTTGTTGCATTGAACGTAACATCATTGTTGAGATAACCATTTGTTCTGAACGGCCTTCAACCTCTTCTTGAATCGATTGCAATGTTGAAGGATGGATATCTTCACCCGTACCTTTAATCATAATACCGAAGTTAGTAATAAAGTCGAAGAACTGTCTTAAACGATCTGATTTAGGTTGTTCATGGACACGGTAAATGAATGGTACTTCTAATTTATTGAAATGTTCAGCCACTGTTTCGTTAGCAGCTAACATAAATGATTCGATTAAGCGTTCACCTTCACCACGTTCACGTAAAACTACATCAGTCGGTAGACCTTCGTTATTCACTAATACTTTGGCTTCACTAATATCGAAGTCAATTTCACCACGACGTTTACGCATTTGAATGAGACGATTTGATAAATCTTGTGCTAAATCAAGCATTGGTGTAATTTCTTGATATTGTTTGCGAACGTTTGGGTCCTTTTCAGTAATAATTTGGTTTACTGCATCATATGTCATTCTGTAATTAGAATGAATGACACTATCAAATATGTCATGATTTACTACTTCACCACGTTCATTGATTTCCATGCGACAACTTAATGTTAAACGGTCGACTTCAGGATTCAATGAACAAATACCATTACTTAAGCGGTGTGGAATCATCGGAATAACACGGTCTACTAGATAAACACTTGTTGCTCTATCGTAAGCTTCTTTATCTAACGCTGAGTCTTCTTTAACGTAGTAGCTAACATCTGCAATACTTACAGTTAATTCAGTATGACCGTTTTTTAATTTTTTAACGCTAATTGCATCGTCTAAATCTTTTGCATCAGCACCGTCAATTGTAATCGTTAACTCGTCACGCAAGTCAGTACGTCCTTTGATTTCTTCAGGCTTAATCTCTTCAGGTACTGCCTCAGCCTCTTTCAAGACATTATCAGGAAATTCAATTTCGATTCCGTGTTGATAAATGATTGATAAAATATCTACACCTGGATCATTCTTATGGCCTAAAATAGCTGATACATGACCTTCTGGATTATCCGTACCGTCCGCATATTTCGTAATTTGAACGAGCACTTTATGACCATCCACAGCACCAAGACTTTGGTCTTTCGGAATGAAAATGTCTTGCATTATGCGTTTATCATCTGGAATAACGAATCCGAAATGTTTCGCTTCGCTATACGTACCGACTACTTGGGTTACAGAATGTTTCTCAATTGATTTAACTTCGCCCTCTATTTTACCTTTATATTCACCTTTAGACTTCTGTATCTCGACAATCACTGTGTCGCCATCTAATGCACGATTAATCTTAGTTGGTGGGATAAAAATATCATCCATCTCTTCATCTTCAGGACGTAAGAATGCAAAGCCCTTTTTATTTTGGCTTAATGTCCCCTTAATTAATTTAGAGTTCGTATTTTTATGTGATTGTTTACGCTGATATCTATCCGTTTTTGTTCTTTCAACTAATCCTGCTTGTTCTAGTTCTACTAGCACCTTTATTAAATCTCTAAATGAGTCGGCACTATTAAGACCTAAAGCATCTTGAAAATCAGACACAGACATGGGTTCATAATCAGGTTGTTTTACAATGTCTTCAATGGATTGCTTTAAATTCATCATGCCCCTCCTTTCTACTTTCTTTTAATTTTTAAAATGATTATTCAGACCAATCTAAAGTTTCTAAGAAGTCATAGACGTCTTCGAATACTTGTTCTTTTTCTTTATCGATTGTTATGACATGACCTGAATTTGCATACCATTTAATATGTTTGTCTTCTGAATCGACATTATCGTATATATAATTTGCTGATTGAGGATTAATCATTTCATCATTTTCAGCTTGTACTACTAATATTGGATCAAGTACATCATCAACTTCATTTCTAACGTTATTTAGTGTCTCACTTAACTCTTTTAACGTTTCAGTTGGCTGGAAGTCTTCCATCTCTTTATCAATCGTATCTTGGTCTTTACCTTCATATTTTTTAAAGTTACGCGCATATTCTAAGAAACCTTCATATATTGTACCTTGCGTTTTCCCTTCAGCAGGTGCACACATTGTAATAATACCCTTCACTGGACGGTTCAAGCTTAATTTTAAGGCGTACACGCCACCTAATGACAATCCAGCTACGGCGATATCTTCGTAGCCATGTTCCACTAAATAATCATAGCCATCTAGCACGTCTTTAAACCATACATGCGGACTTGATTTTAAAATTTCTTCTGGTGGCGCAGCGTGCCCTTCATATTGTGGTGCATATGACGTGTAGCCTTTTTTCTGTAGAAATCTGCCTAATTGTCTTACGTCTGATGAATTACCTGTAAATCCATGTAGGAGTAAGACTGCGCGTTTGCCTTCCTCAAAGAAGAACGGTTGTGGTAATTTAATTTGCATTCATAATCCCTCTTCCATCGTTATCTCTAAATTACTAATATATACTGTTTTACTTTTCAAACATCATTTCTCTTATTTACATATATATTTATACTTATTAAATATTCCCTTATTTCTTCGGAAATATGCATTATTTAAACTTGGACTTTATGTCCACGAATTGAATATCTAAGACATCATCCGTCTCTATTCATTATAAATAAAAAAGCCCGACATTAACATCGTCGGACCTTATAAACCAAAGTAACTGATACCAATCATTATTAAAAAGAAAATGACTGCTAAAATAATTGTTAATCTATGCAAAAATAAATCGACGCCACGTTGTTTTTGTTTACCAAATAACTGTTCTGCGCCACCACTAATAGCACCTGAAAGTCCATTACTTTTACCTTCTTGGAGTAATACAACAGTGATTAATGCAATACAATCAATAATTAATAGTACTATGAAAAGTGTATGCATGAAAATTGTCCTCCATTCATTATATACGTTCCGAATTATATCACATACTCGTCTTTATAATCAATGACTATCGATTAAACGTGCTCTTACGTACAATTGAAATGATTAGCATATATAACGCTAATACGGTTGAGCAAATCATAACAATTATAATTGGAATAATAAATAGTACTGATTTCGCTGCTATAATCGCATTTATAACCATGGCTAAGTTTACTAATGTAAATAATACATTGGATACATAAACTGCAAACATAAACCACCATAAGTACTTATGTCGATTCCATAATGCAATAACACCCGCTAAATAAGCTAAGATATACATCATTCCTGTGTATCTGAAACTATTTAAGATGTTAGCGACTGCACTATCACTGACTTTCTGACCTGCCTGTGATAACAACGTCTTAGCCGTTAATGTATCTAATGCAATAAAGTTATGGATGATCAATAAAATACATAATATTAAAGAACTGTAGCCAATTAACTTACCTGCATTTCGTTCCCTCTGACTAGGTTGATTAAGCTGATTCTCCATCTTTACTTCTCCTTCTTTTATATACAAATCTATTATATCAGTTTGAATACGTAAATTAAATCTGTTCCATTCTCAGCAAACACCTTTTTATTTAAAGAATTACAACCTGTTATATACAACTTCGATTTAACATGCGTTCGTTTTGTTTGCCACATGATTAAAAAAGCCTGTCACAGTCTCAACTCTGTGACAGGCAATATACATTTGCGTGAACTCTATTATATTAAATAAATCTCTGTATTAAACTTATTTATCTAAATTGTAGAAAGATTTGATGCCATCGAATTTAGCAGTTTCAAATAATTCATCTTCAATACGTAATAATTGATTGTATTTAGCAATACGGTCAGTTCTTGATAATGAACCAGTTTTAATTTGGCCAGCGTTTGTAGCTACAGCGATATCAGAGATTGTAGTATCTTCTGTTTCACCTGAACGGTGAGAAACTACTGCAGTGTATCCAGCTTTTTGAGCCATTTCGATTGCTTCGAAAGTTTCAGTTAAAGTACCGATTTGGTTAACTTTGATTAAGATTGAGTTACCAATACCTTGTTCAATACCTCTAGAAAGGATTTCAGTGTTTGTTACGAATAAATCGTCACCTACTAATTGAACTTTATCACCGATACGGTCAGTTAATTGTTTCCAACCGTCCCAGTCATTTTCATCCATACCATCTTCGATAGTGATGATTGGGTATTTACCAATTAATTCTTCTAAGTAGTCAACTTGTTCAGCTGCACTACGTTTCGCACCATGTTCACCTTCGAATTTAGTGTAGTCATATACACCGTTTTCGTAGAATTCAGATGATGCACAGTCAAATCCTAAGAATACATCTTCGCCTGGTTTGTAACCTGCTTTTTCGATTGCTTTGATGATTGTTTCTACAGCATCTTCAGTACCTTCAAATTTAGGAGCGAAACCACCTTCGTCACCTACTGCAGTTTCTAAACCACGTTCACTTAAGATTGATTTTAAGTTATGGAAGATTTCAGCACCCCAACGTAATGCTTCTTTAAATGATTCAGCACCTGTTGGTAAAATCATGAATTCTTGGAATGCGATTGGTGCATCTGAGTGAGAACCACCGTTTACGATGTTCATCATTGGCACTGGTAATTGTTTACCATTGAAGCCACCTAAATATTTGTATAAAGGTTGACCTAATAAGTCTGCTGCTGCACGTGCAACTGCGATAGACACGCCTAAAATAGCGTTAGCGCCTAATTTACCTTTGTTAGGTGTACCGTCTAATTGAATCATCATTTTATCGATAGATACTTGATCTAATACTGAAAATTCACCTTCAACGATTTCTGGTGCGATAATTTCGTTAACATTTTCAACTGCTTTAGTAACACCTTTACCACTATAACGTGATTTGTCTCCATCACGTAATTCAACTGCTTCGTGTTCACCAGTAGAAGCACCTGAAGGTACTAATGCACGACCGAAAGCACCGCTTTCAGTTAATACTTCAACTTCAACTGTTGGGTTACCACGTGAGTCTAAGACTTCGCGAGCATAAACATCTGTAATAATTGGCATGTGAAAAATCTCCTTTAATTTAGATTCTAAAGCTATTATAGCTTGATTTAATCTTTAAATAAAATATTTATATCAGTTAAGGACTGAATCCCTAAGTTTTAGTGATTATATTAGGGATTACAATATCCTTATACTTTAAAACGCAACTTCATTTAGTGCTTAATAAGTGATTCACCAGTCATATCTGATGGTTGATCAACATTTAATAAGTCTAATAATGTTGGTGCTAAATCACCTAGACGACCAGTTTCACGTAATGTAACGCCTTCTTTAGTTACAATAACAGGAACTGGGTTTGTCGTATGTGTTGTCATTGGTTGATCATCGTCAGTTAACACTTGATCAGAGTTACCATGGTCAGCAGTAATAATTGCATAACCATTCATATCTAAAATTTTGTCGACAACTTCACCTAAACATTCATCCACTGCTTCGATTGCTTTAATCGTTGGTTCTAACATACCACTATGTCCAACCATATCAGGGTTAGCAAAGTTTAAAATGATTAAATCTAAATCACCTTTGTCTAACTCTTCTAATAATGCATCTTTAACTTCATATGCACTCATTTCAGGTTTTAGGTCGTAAGTTGCAACTTTTGGTGAATCAATCAGACGACGACGTTCACCTTCAAATTCTTCATTACGTCCACCACTCATAAAGTATGTTACGTGTGGATATTTTTCTGTTTCAGCAATACGTAATTGTTTCAAGTTGTTATTTTGAGCAACTTCACCAATTGTATTCGTTAAATCAACTTTTTCGAAGACAATTTCAGCATCTACATTGTCATTGTATTTAGTAAATGTTGCATAGTATAAGTCATTAACTTGTTCTACTTTGAAACCATCAAAGGCTTTGTTAGTAAATACTTCTGATAATTGTGCTGCTCTGTCAGGGCGGAAGTTGAAGAAGATAACCGCATCTCCATCGTTCACGCCATCATTTTGACCTTCAACAATAAATGGTTCAACAAACTCATCCGTTAAGTCATTAGCGTAGTTAGCTTCAACACCTTCTTTAGCTGATGCATAAGAAGGACCTTCAAAGTTACGAATCGCATTATATGCTTTTTGTTCACGGTCCCAACGTTTGTCACGGTCCATTGCATAATAACGACCAGAAATAGATGCGAATTGACCTACACCTAATGCTTTAAATTTAGCTTCTGTGTCTTCAATGTATTTAAGCGCTGATTTTTGATCTACGTCACGACCATCTAAGAATGCATGTACATAAACTTTATCTAAACCTTTTTGTTTAGCTAATTCTAATAATGCAAATAGATGTTGGTAGTGACTGTGTACACCACCATCAGATAATAATCCAAAGACATGTAATGCAGAATTGTGGTCTTTAACATGTTGTGCAGCATTATTTAATACATCATTTTCAAAGAAATCACCATCAGCGATTGATTTATTGATACGTGTCAAACTTTGATAAACGATACGTCCTGCACCAATGTTCATATGACCAACTTCTGAGTTACCCATTTGACCTTCAGGAAGGCCTACGTCTAAACCACTCGCTTCAATTTGAGTAGTAGGATATTTACTGTAATAACGATCAAAATTAGGTTTGTTCGCTTGTTTCACAGCATTACCATGTTCACTCTCACGATTAGCGAAACCATCTAAAATGATTAGAGCTGTTGGTTGTTTAGCCATAATTATTTTGCACCTTCTAACAATTGTACGAAATCTTCAACTTTTAATGATGCGCCACCTACTAATGCACCATCAATGTCAGATTGAGCCATATATTCTTTAACGTTGTTAGGTTTAACACTACCACCGTATTGAATACGTATTGCATCAGCAACGTCTTGGCTTGCTACTTTAGCTACTGTTTTACGAACGTGTGCACACATTTCGTTTGCATCTGCAGAAGTAGCTGATTTACCAGTACCGATTGCCCAAATTGGTTCGTATGCGATAACAACTTGTTTAAGTTGTTCTTCTGATAAACCTTCTAGTGCTTTTTCAACTTGGTTACTAACGATTTCATTAGCTTTACCATTTTCGCGTTCTTCATCTGTTTCACCAACACAAATGATTGGTGTCATACCATGATTAAATACAGCATGTGCTTTTTTATTCACATCTTCATCTGTTTCATGGAATAATTCACGACGCTCTGAATGTCCGATAACTACGTATTTAACACCTAAGTCAGCTAATGCTACTGGAGATGTTTCTCCTGTGAATGCACCATTATCTTCAAAATAAGTGTTTTGAGCACCAATTTTTAATCCTTTTGCTTTGCCATCATTTACTAATGAAATTAGTGCATCTAATTGGATTGTTGGTGCACAAATTACTGATTCAACTTCTTTTTCATCAGGTAATGTTGGTAAGTTATTAACGAAGTCTTTAGCTTCTTTAACTGTTTTGTTCATTTTCCAGTTACCAGCTATGATTGGTTTTCTCATTGATTACACTCCTATATATTTAAATTGTAATTTTAGCGTTAAATATCTTTTAAAGACGTAACGTCTCATGCTTTATGCATTTTCCCTAGAAAATGTTTAGAAAAACGTAGACATTTTCATAAGTCGATTATTTGTTATTAATCGCTTTAATGCCTGGTAATTCAATACCTTCTAAATATTCTAATGATGCACCGCCACCAGTAGAAATATGTGTGAAGTCATCTTCGAAACCTAAAGAAATTGCAGCTGCTGCTGAGTCACCACCACCGATAATAGTAGTAGCGTCTTTTAAGTTAGCAATGGCTTTACATACACCGATTGTACCTTGAGCAAAATTACTGAATTCAAATACACCCATAGGTCCGTTCCAAACGACTGTGTGTGCACCCTCTAATTCTTTAGAGAATAGCTCAACAGTTTTAGGTCCAACGTCCATTGCTTCTTGATCTGAAGGGATGTTGTCTATTGATACTTCAGTGATTTCAGCATCATTAGAGAATTCTTTTGCCACTTTTGCATCTACTGGTAAAACGATTTGATCGCCGTTACTTTCAAGTAATGCTTTAGCAAAGTCGATTTTATCTTCCTCTAATAATGATAAACCGATTTCTTTACCTTGCGCTTTTAAGAAAGTATACGCCATTCCGCCACCGATAAGAATTTTATCAGCAATATTTACTAAGTTTTTGATGACGCCGATTTTGTCAGATACTTTAGCGCCACCTAAGATAGCAACTACTGGTTTGTGTGGGTCGTTGACAACACCACCGATAAATTTAATTTCTTTTTCCATTAAGTAACCAGCTGCAGTTTCTAAATGTGTAGAAATACCGACATTAGATGCGTGTTCACGGTGTGCTGTACCGAAAGCATCATTGACAAATACATCACCTAATGAAGCCCAATATTTACCTAATTCAGGATCGTTTTTAGATTCTTTTTTACCGTCTAAATCTTCAAAGCGTGTATTTTCAACTAATAATACATCGCCTTCTTTTAAGTTTTTGATAGCAGTTTCTAATTTTTCACCACGAGTTTCAGGTACGAAAGTGACTTCTTTACCTAACTTTTCTGATAAAGCATCAGCAACAGGTTTTAAAGTTAAACCTTCTTTATCACTTTCTTGTTTAACTTTTCCTAAGTGAGAAAATAGAACTAATTTACCACCTTGTTCGATGATATATTTAATTGTTGGTAAAGCCTGAACAATACGGTTATCATTTGTGATTTTACCGTCTTTTAAAGGTACATTGAAATCAGCACGTTCAAGAACAACTTTCCCTTTTAATTCTAAATCAGAAACAATTTTTTTTGCCATTATAATTTCCTCCTCTAAATAGGAATTACTAATATAAAAATAAGCGGAGAAGCGTTAGTGCTCCCCGCTTACTCATAAGCTAACTTATTTCAATAATTTGTACAAGTGTACTTTGAATCGTACATCTATACTGAGCACAAGTTTATTTAACTATGCTTCTAAATTATTTAGATAATTCTGCTAAATATTCTAAAGTACGAACTAATTGAGCAGTGTAAGACATTTCATTGTCGTACCAAGCTGCAACTTTAACTAATTGACGGTCACCAACAGACATTACACGAGTTTGAGTAGCATCGAATAATGAACCGTAAGTCATACCAACTACGTCTGAAGAAACGATTTCGTCTTCAGTGTAACCGAATGATTCGTTTGAAGCGTTTTTCATTGCTTTGTTAACGTCTTCAACAGTAACGTCTTTTTCTAATACAACTGTTACTTCAGTTAATGAACCTGTAGCAACTGGTACACGTTGAGCACCGCCGTCTAATTTACCATCGATTTCAGGAATAACTTTACCGATAGCTTTTGCAGCACCTGTTGAGTTTGGTACGATGTTTTGAGCTGCTGCACGCGCACGACGTTTGTCGCCTTTTTTATGTGGACCGTCTTGAGTCATTTGGTCACCAGTGTATGCGTGAATAGTTGTCATTAAACCTTCAACTAAACCAAATTCGTCACTTAACACTTTAGCAACTGGTGCTAATGAGTTAGTAGTACATGATGCACCTGAAACAACTGTTTCTGAACCATCTAAGTCATTGTGGTTAGTGTTGAATACGATTGTTTTAACATCACCTTTAGCTGGTGCAGAGATTAATACTTTTTTAGCACCTGCATTGATGTGTGCTTCTGCTTTTTCTTTATCTGTATAGAAACCAGTACATTCTAATACTACGTCGATATCTAAATCGCCCCAAGGTAATTTGCTTGCATCTGGTTCTTCGTATGATTTAACTTCTTTACCATTTACGCGGAAACCACCATCAATAACTTCAACTTCTCCTGTGAAACGACCTTGCATAGTGTCATATTTTAATAAATGAGCTAACATTTCGTCGTCTGTTAAGTCGTTTACTGCAACTACTTCAATACCTTCTACGTCTTGAATTCTTCTAAATGCTAAACGACCAATTCTACCAAAACCATTAATTGCTACTTTTACTGCCATTATAATGGCCTCCTTTAAAATGATATTTAAAAAGCTATTAACTTTTTATTACTTATTTAATATTACTTTTGCTGCTGCTTCATCAGTAATTAATACTGTATTCTTAGGGGCAATACTTAAGTAAGCTTTAATTGCTTCTCCTTTAGATTGACCTCCGGCAACAGCGAATATAAAATCTTTGGTTTCTAAATCTTCAAGTTGTAGTCCTATCGTCTTTACTTTATAGACTACGTTGCCTTGAGCATCAAAATAGTAACCGAAAGCTTCTGCAACGGCTTGGTGATGTTGAAGGCTTTCAATCACTTCATCTGACGATTGTCTACGACGCGCCATCTTCAGCGCATCACCAATACCGTGGATTGTTATATTTGCTTGTTTGATTTTATCTAATGTATGAACCACAGAGGGTTCCATTAGAAGTGTATTATACGTTGATTCACTTACATTATCTGGTACGTAAAGCGTTGTATAATACCCACCTGTTTGTTGCGCCATGCTCGCTGAAATCGTGTTAGCTTGGTAGATAACATTTTCGCCAAGGCCACCACGTGCTGGAACAAAAAATACATTAAATGGTAAAAGATGCATCGCACGGCTAACATTTGCCATTGTCGAACCACCTGTTACTGAAACAATCGCATCTTCATATAGGATGCTTTCAAGTAATTGACCAGCTTGTCTTCCCATTTCTGATTTTACGTTCTCGTGAGCATCTGCATCACCAGGTATAACATGAACTTCTTTAATACCGAAAGTGGTCTTAATTTGTTCAGCTAATTGATTATCATCAGTATAAATATTGAAATATTCGTTAAGCTGATTTAAAACAGATCTACCTTCTTCAGTGATTTCCATTCCAGTTGATTTAACTTGGATTAAATCTTGCTTCTTCAACATATCTGTTTCAGACCTTAAGACACGCTCAGTAATATCCATATGTTCACTTAAACTTCTTCTACCTACTGGTTGATTATTTGAGATAGTAGTTAAGATAGAAAAGCGTCGATACATTTTATCCACGAGATCAGGTATCAACTTCTGTTGAATTTTAATCAAGTCTTTCACTACTACCTTCCTCCTTTATGTCTAAAAGGTAACCAATAGTATAAAAACGGTTTGACTATTTATGTCCCGCCTGGGACAAAATCTAACCTCTTTACACTTGCAATAGTACTATTGTGTTGATGAAAATGCAAGAGAAAAACTCTAATATTTAAAATTATCTGTAAAATTTCCCAAATTAAGTAGAATAAACCCACTGCACACATAGTGAAAAGTATTATTTATCTCTTATTTTATAGTATTACCCTCAAAGTTTAATAATTATTCTTTTACAAAAGACTTTCCTATGTAAGTTGTTCTCATTTACAATAGAAGCACTTCATTTAAAGGAGGAGAAAAAATGGCTCGCGAAGAGGATAATCATGTTGAGGTTATCGATCCAAATGATTGTAGATATAAAGATGATGACTATTTTAATCATTCGCACCCTAATGATCGAGCGCATTATTCCGTTAGGTATCGGTATGGTTGTGGTTGTCCATTTGGTTGCCTTTCTTCAATCGTTATTTCTATTTTACTTTCTATCATTTTTACTTTTTTATTGAATTGGGTGTTTTAAAGATAAGGAGCTCGGTAATGATGTCGTATTGGTACAAATTCATTCTAGCGCTTTGTCATCATACTATTGATGACTAAACTAAGAAAAGCAGCCTCATGAGAAATCTCATAAGACTGCTATCATCACTTGCATTCCCTTTAACCATCGATGCTTAACGTTAATTCATTGCCAGTTAATGGGTTTAAATCATACTAATATCACAAGTCTTAATCAAGACCCATGATGTTGCTAATTATTATTAGATGATTGTTGGTTTGATTGGCTTTGTGTAGACGTAGCATTTCGTTGTGTCGTTTGTCTTGAAGTTGATTGCTGCGTAGATGGTTGCGTTGTTGAACGTTGTTGTGTTTGCGGTGATTGTTGTGTTCTAGTTTGTGTGCTTGATTGAGTACGATTTGGTTTATTCGTATTTGACTCATTCGTATTTCTATTGTTGTTGCGATTGCTATTATTTTCTTGTGTTGCCTGTTCTTTTGTACGGCTTTCTTCAGTAGTAGCCTCTTCTTTAGTTGTTTTCTCTTGAGTTTTTTCTTCTTTAGTATCTTGTTTTGTACGTTGTTTCTCTTCAGTTGATGGTTGTTTAGTTCTTTCTTGTGTTGAAGGCGTTGCTTGCTGAGTCTGACGTTGTTGAGTTTGAGGTGCTTGTTGCGTAACAGTTTCCTGCGTCACATTCGAACGTTCTTCACTCGATTTTTTGTCATTCTCTTCTTTATCTTTTTTATCTTTCTTGTCTTTTTTCTCTTCAGTTGATTGATTATTTAAGCGTTCACTTGATCGGTTAGAATGATCAACAAATGCGTAAATCGCAAAAGCCAAGCCACTTAATAATAATAAAACTATAATCGTGCTAATCAGTTTCGAAATGCCACTCATTTTTTTCTTTTCCGGTTCACCAAAGTCATCTCTATTTCTATTGTTCTTAGACATAAGTTACCTCACTTTAATATATTCAATTTGTTTAGTCCCTATATGCAGCAAATTATTTTACAGTAATTCACACGAAAATGATATAAAAAGGATTAAGACATAAATTAAATTGATACATAATTACTTATATATGATAACATCATAAGTAATTACAAACATCAATTATGCAAATATAATTTAATTATAATTCGAGAGTGTGAGATAAATGAAGAAAATTGTTTCTGATGATATCTTTGAAGAAGACAAAGCACCTAAACGTGGATTAAAGTCAATGATGTTAAATAATGATAATTATGATGATAGCAACACGTCTCGGCTTGATCTTTTGCTATTATCAGTCATTTTCATTCCTTTAATAATATTATTCTTAATCTACATTAATTAGTACTATAATAGATATACAAAAAGCCCATACGATGCTCGCATGGGCTTCTACTAAAGGGAGTCAAAATTGACCTTCGTTTATTTTGCGTAGTCTATGGGGTATACTCAATTTACTCAAAGCTATTGAAATCTACTATATCGAAGGTACAAATTTATTATAACTTAACCTTTGTAAAATTAAATCCTGTTTACAGCATAGTAAATGACATATTATTGACTAATCGTTGTACATTTTTTGAACAACGATCGTTGAACGTCTTTTCAAATACAATAAATTAATAGAGGTGTAAATATGAAGCAATTCTTAATAACTGGCGGCACTGGAATGGTAGGCAGTCAATTAGTAAACGCATTAAAGCATCGCGATGTACACATTACAATATTAACTCGTAGCGATAAGCAAAGTGATGATCCTAAAATTTCATATATCAATTGGTCAAAAGACGGTTGGACATCACAAGTTCCAGATATAGATGTAGTTATCAATTTAGCTGGTGCAACTTTAAACAAACGTTGGACACCATCATACAAGCAATCAATCATGACTAGTCGTATCCAATCAACACAAGCACTCGTTGATTTATTCAGCAATCGCGCCCATAAACCTGAAGTACTCTTCAATGCAAGTGCGATGGGCTATTATCCACCAAGTTTATATCAAACGTATACTGAAAAATATCAGACGCTTCCCTTCGACTTTTTATCTGATGTCGTTTATCAGTGGGAACGTTTTGCCAAACGCTTTGAATCATTTGGTACACGTGTCGTATTAGGAAGATTCAGCATGATTTTATCTGATGATGGTGGCGCATTACAAACGATGAAACTGCCTTATAAATTTTTTGTAGGGGGCAAATTAGGTTCTGGATTCCAATGGTATTCTTGGATTCATATTAATGATTTAGTACGTGCAATTCTGTTTACCATTGACCATCCTAAAGCCCAAGGTCCTTTCAATATGGCTGCGCCTATAGCTGAACGTCAAAATCTATTCGGATATACACTTGCACGTGTCATGCACCGCCCTCATGAAACATGGGTTCCATCGTTCTTGATGCGAATCGCACTTGGTGAAATGTCTACAGTTGTCTTAGATACGCAAAAGGTATTACCAAATAAATTGGATGCACTTGGCTTTACATTTAATTATCCTAACTTAAAAATTGCTTTCGAAGATTTAATCGATGCATAATTATTGGAGTTTTGAATCATGAACGACGAGAAATTAACGTATATTTTATTAATCATCGCTAGTCTATTTCTGATACTAAATGGCATTTTTGCTTTCGAACATCATTTTGTAATTATATTAATGTCAATTTTCTTCATAATCATTGGTGTTATTTTACTTGTGATTTCGATTCGACTTCTCCTAAAAAGCACTTCAAAAAAATCATAAAAAATGGGATGTGTTGGTTTAGAACACATCCCATTTTTTATGATAATTTAACATTAATGATTAATCTTCAGGTTGCATAACATTATCGATTAAGCCATATGCTTTAGCTTCATCAGCTGTTAAGAAGTTATCACGGTCCGTATCTTTTTGTATTTTTTCAATACTTTGACCTGTACGTTCAGCTAAAATTTTGTTTAATTTTTCACGTGTTTTTAAAATGTGGTTAGCAGCGATTTCGATTTCAGTTGCTTGTCCTTGTGCACCACCTAATGGTTGGTGAATCATAACTTCCGCATTTGGTAATGCGAAACGTTTACCTTTTGCACCAGCAGCTAATAAGAATGAACCCATTGATGCAGCCATACCGATACAAATAGTTTGTACATCTGGTTTAATGTGTTGGATTGTATCATAAATAGCAAAACCAGCAGTGACACTACCACCTGGTGAGTTAATATATAAGTAGATATCTTTCTCAGAATCTTGCGCTTGTAAGAATAATAATTGTGATACAATTGAATTTGCTACGTTATCATCAATTGCAGAACCTAACATAATAATACGGTCTTTTAATAGACGAGAATAAATATCGTATGCACGTTCACCGCGATTTGTTGTTTCAATTACTGTAGGAATTAAATTCATTTATATTTCCTCCTTATGATTAACTGTTATTTAGTATTCTACATGAAAAGTCAAAAATGGTCAAAATTTAAACTCATATAACACGAAGAAAATTTGACCTTATTTTATTATATTTTGTACACTATAAACATACATTCAGATTGTACTTTTAAATTGATAAATAGTACAGAATTTTGTCTTTGTTACTTTATATCTCCTCGTAGTGTAACGGATAGCACGTAAGATTCCGGTTCTTAAAATAGAGGTTCGACTCCTCTCGAGGGGGCTAATAGTTTTAAATTGCATATATTTTTTACATTATGGGAGTGGGACAGAATGCTTTTGAAATTCGTCGTCCGCTCCCAGCTTGCTTTGTTTGTAGCATTTCTTAGTAAAATAATCTTTGCTGGGCCCGCGATCGCAAGGATGACTAAATCTGAGAAAAGCTTGATTTAATCGCCTTCTCAGTTTTGTCCGCTACTGCGAATTTGCAAAATAGTATCACTACATTATTGATGTCACAGGCTCTTTTTAGTTTGCCAGTTATTAAACGATTATAGAATACTAAATGCCATCAACATGTTAAGAACCTAATCTCTTACAAAAAAACTCGCCACTATGTGACGAGTTCGTACTTATAATTCAATTTTTTCGCCACTTCGAATTTTATCTGCAAGTTCATTTAGCTTTCTTAAGCGGTGATTTACTCCAGATTTCGATATAGCACCAGTTGAAACCATTTCTCCTAGTTCTTTTAAGGAGATTTCTTGATGCTCGACTCGAAGTTTTGCAATTTCTCTTAAGCGATCTGGTAAATTATCTAGTCCAATTTCTTGATCAATTAATTGAATGCTTTCTACTTGTTTCATAGCGGCACTTACCGTCTTATTAAGATTTGCAGTTTCACAATTCACTAAACGATTCACTGAATTTCTCATATCCCTAACAATTCGCACATCTTCAAACTTCAATAATGCTTGATATCCACCTATTAAACTAAGAAAATCAGATATTTTTTCGGCTTCTTTTAAATAAGCGATGCTACCCTTTTTGCGTTCTAAGTGTTTAGCATTTAAGCCATAGCTATTCATTAACTTAGTTAAACCTTCAGAATGATTCTCATATTGGGAGAATATTTCTAAATGATAGGATGATGTTTCAGGATTATTTACAGATCCTCCAGCTAAAAATGCGCCTCTCAAGTAACTTCTACGCATTTCATCATCTTTAATCATGCTAGCATCAATATCATGAACGAAAATACCATTTTTTAAAATACCTAGTTCGTCCAGAATTTCTTTCGCACGTACTTTTGTACGACAAATATAAATATTATTTTTCTTTAATTTCATTTTTTTACGCACAAGAATTTCAACTTCTACATTAAAAATACGTTTAATTAATGAATAAATTCTTCTAGCAGTCGTAGCATTTTCTGTTTGAACATTAATTACGAATTGTTGATTAGATAGGCTAAGTGCACCGTTCATACGAATTAATGCGCTAAGCTCTGCTTTAGCATTGCTTTCATCAACTTCAATGCGTGTTAATTCATTTTTCATATCTGACGCAAAACTCATCACATTTCCCCCTCTAATCAAATTTATAAATACATGTAATTAACATCCTATATTGTTACACGTTATTCTACGCATACATGAATACACATATGCTCTTTATCATACCATAGTTATACTGCCGATTAGAAGTGTTATTTTTCCGGTCTAAATTGAATCGTACTTGTCAATTCAAGGGCTAAATCATAGATTAATTTCGCTAACACTTTCGTATTATGACGCACTAAATGGTCATCTAAGATTTCAACTAAATTCGATGACGTAATGATCTTAATATTATGATCCGTTATTTTATGTTCATCCATAACAACTGGTTTGGCATTACGCTCTTTATAACGTTTTAAAACATTATCATCGTATTTATCATTACTACAAATGACATAATCGATAAAGTCACTGCCAGCATGATTATGTATCGCTTGAATATGATCCATAACATCGTAATCCGATGTTTCTCCAGGTTGAGTCATAACATTAGATATATATAATTTAGGCGCATTTGAGCGTAAGATAGCATCCGACATACCTTTAACACATAAGTTTGAAATCACACTAGTATATAACGAACCAGGTCCGAGTACGATTAAATCTGCATCTTCTAGTGCGTCAATCGCTTCTTCCATAGGCTCAACATTTTCAGGCTCTAAAAAGACACGCTCAATACGTTTGTTTTTCTTTGGTATTTGAGATTCACCGCGTACAATTTCTCCATCTTCTAACACTGCATTTAACATCACATTCGTGTTCGTAGATGGAATCACTTTGCCTTTAATATTTAATATTTTACTTAATTCTTTTACCGCATGACCAAAGTCATTCTTAATATTGGTTAAAGCAGCTAATAATAAATTGCCAAGTGAATGTCCTTCAATTTGATTTTCTTTGAAACGATATTGAAATAACTCTTCTATGACTGGTTCTGCATCACTTAATGCTGCAATAACATTTCTAATATCGCCTGGTGCCGGTATATCCATTTCACTACGGATTTTACCAGTACTACCACCGTCATCCGCTACAGTAACGATGGCTGTAATATCAATGGGGTACTCTCTTAATCCCCTTGCTAATACTGATAGACCTGTTCCACCGCCTATAAGTACAATCTTTAATTGTTTCATTTTTTCACGCCACTTTCGATATGTGCATCTCTATGATGAACATAAACATTATAATCAAATATGTCTGTTAATTCTTCACTAATACGTTTAGCTAACGCAACAGATCGGTGTTGACCTCCTGTACAACCGATTGCAATCACTAATTGAGATTTACCCTCTTTTTTGTAACCTGGTATCATAAATTTCAATAAATCCATTAATTTTTCGAAAAATATTTCAGTTTCTTTCCATTTCATAACATAATGATAAACGGGTTCGTCTTCTCCCGTCATCGGTCTTAAGTCTTCAACATAATAAGGATTTGGAAGGAAACGAACATCGAACACTAAATCTGCATCTTTTTGTATGCCATGTTTAAATCCGAAACTTGAAACATTAATACTAAATGATTTAAAGTTGTCATCTTGGAATTTTTCTTTAACCTTCGTTTTAAGCTCTTTCGTCTTCAATTGTGTTGTATCTACGATGTAATTAGCAATTGAGCGAATATTACTAAGCAATTGCTTTTCTTCTAAAATTGAATCTATTAATGACATTTGACCATTTTCATTCAAAGGATGTGCACGTCTAGATTCTTTATATCTCGAGATTAACTTTTCCGTTTCCGCTTCTAAAAACATGACATCTACAATAACATCATTTCTACTTTTAATTGCATCAATTTCTTCCACTAACGACTTGAATAATTCTTTCCCTCTTAAATCAATCGCGATTGCTACTTTTTGCAAAGAAGGATTTCCTTGTTCCATTAATTCAACAAATTTGGGAAGTAATATCGGTGGTAAGTTATCAACACAGAAGTAACCAATATCTTCTAAACATTGGATAACTACGGATTTACCAGCACCTGATAGACCTGTTACTACTAATAGTTCACTTTTACTCATTTCATTTTCATTATGGTTCGTCATTTTGACACCGCCTAGTTTATCTTTTTAACGTAAATATACGTTCACGACTATAGTTAATTTACCTTCATAATATCATATGAACGACTTATCGTAACGATTAATGCGATATAAGTAGTTAGTAGTTTGCGCACCCATTAAAAAAGGCTAGAACCCATGTTTAACTCACAATCAAATGTGATGACACGTTCTAGCCTTACTTAATTATGCTTCTTCTTTATCTTTTAATTCTTCAATGTAATCAATAGCGCTCTGAGCTGCTATACTACCATCACCAGTTGCTGTTACAATTTGTCGTAAGCCTTTATCTCTTACATCTCCAGCAGCAAAAATACCTGGTACTGTAGTACTCATGTTATCTTCCGTTACAATATAGCCCATGTCGTTTGTAATTCCTAAATTAACAAATGGTGCTGTTAATGGTTTCATACCAATATAAATGAATACACCATCTGCATCTAACGTTTGTTCTGAGGCATCTTTAGTTGAAACAAGTGTTACAGAGCCTACTTTACCATCTTTTTCGTTAATAGATTTTAATGTGTGGCTCCAAATAAAATCAATTTTGTCGTTTTTGAACGCACGATCTTGTAAGATTTTCTGCGCTCTTAATTCATCTCTTCTGTGTACAATGGTAACTTTGTCCGCGAATTTAGTAAGGAATGCTCCTTCTTCAACTGCAGAATCACCGCCACCTATTACAAATAAGTTTTTATTTTTAAAGAAGGCGCCATCACACACTGCACAATAACTTACACCACGTCCACCTAGTTCTTGTTCTCCAGGGACACCAATTTTTTTGTATTCGGCACCTGTTGAAATAATCACAGCACGTGCTGTTATTTCTTTATTACCTAGGTTAATTTCTTTATAGTCACCTTTATCTTCAATAGATTTGATATCTCCATATTGATATTCGGCACCAAATTTTTTAGCGTGTTCAAACATTTTGGTAGATAAATCCGGACCTGTAATCATTTCAAATCCTGGGAAGTTCTCTACTTCTTCTGTGTTAGCCATTTGGCCACCAGGCATGCCTCGTTCAATCATTACTGTGCTTAAATTTGCACGTGATGCATAAACTGCTGCAGTCATACCAGCAGGTCCAGCGCCGATAATTGCAACATCATAATTTACTTCTGTCATTTCTATGCCTCCTACGTTTTTAATATCATGCGCATTATATATTATTATTTGAAATCTTTAAATTTATATGCTCAATAATTGATTAATCGCACTATCTAACTTGTAACGCGATACATTAAACAATGTCATGATTTTCTTTTTAGTTACATGACTATGATAATAACGATGATATAAATATGCATGTGCAGCTACATATCTATCAACTTCGCTTAAATCAACTTCATTCGCAATTAATCCTTCGCCTTTATCAATCCAACTTATAAATAATTCCGTATCCTTGTGTATTTCATCCATTTCATACAAACGCACTAAACCTTTATGAATGAAATCTAATTTGTTTAAATGTAAACCTTGAACTAAATACGTAAGGTAAAGTTTCTCATAGTCATTCATTTTTTCTAAAATAGACCAAATCTCTTGCGTCATTAATATTTCTTTACCATTTAATTGATTTAATAAAAAGACACCATAAAGTCTATAATGACTATCATCATCTAATAACAATGGTAGTATCTTTTGATCAAAAGCTTGTTTACTCTCTTCTAGTACCCAAGGTGCATAACCAACATCTACTTTAGATATTTGAAGTAATTTATCCCAAAAGAATTGACTCTGTTCTTTATTTCCAAGGTAATAATAATTAAAACTCAATGCGTTAAACATTTGAATTGAAGCGAATTTCCCCTTTTTATATAGAGGTAATAATATTTGTTGAGACGCTTCATATTGTTTTAAATAACTTAGTACGATACCTAATTTAAAACTTTCATCATCGTTCATAGGCATAACTTTACTTAATATTTTAAGATATTTATGATATTTGTCTTTTTCATTGGTATTGTAAAGTAGCAATGTATAGTGACATAACGCGTGTACATCTGAATTATCTTCAGATAGCAATGCTTCAAACATGTCTTTAGCAATATCATATTCACTTAAATATAAATAGCACATGGCTAGTAAGTTGCGAATCACTCTATGCGCTTGAATAGCCTCATCTTGATTCAATATATACGTACGTGCATCTTGCAATCGTCCTTGAGAAAACAAATATTGGAATAATAGTTGTGTAGCAAAAAGCTGTGCTTCGAGTTGAATTTTTTCTTCACTCATATATGACACTTCGAAGGTCTTTTCTAATTCTTCTCTGAAATCTTTATCATCTGTTAAAATCACATAATTAATACCAAACAAGAAGGCCTTGTTTGGCTCATTAAGGTCGATGTTTAATTGACTAAGCTCATAATAGCTATCTGCTACATTTTGCCCTTCAATAATACTGTCATAAAACAAATGCTCTGCTCGTCTACCTAAATGAAGTTTATTTAAGCAATGGGCATACTTTAACTTTATATCAAAATCTTGTGGTGACAAATCAAGCACTTTTTTATAGTAGTCTGCTGCTTTATTGAAATCTTGTGTTTTATATTTTTGATCCGCCATTTTACGATAAAATGGTTCATCAAATTTCATTGAAATAATTTTATCATTGTTTTGCGCCATTCTTTGTCACCTCTCTTTATTTATAATGAATGTGCATAGGATTGCCATATGCAACGGCATCATCTGGTATATCTTTCGACACAATTGTGCCGGCTTTCACAACCACATGGTCACCTATATTTACACCTGGTAATATTGTCGAATTCGCACCAATTAAGGTTTGATCACCTATTCTAACTGGACCATAGCGATATTCATCTACTAATACCTCATGCGTTAATATTGTTGTATTATAACCAATTACTGTATTATTGCCAATGGTTATGAGTTGGGGATAAAACAAGTCTGGCATGACC
The DNA here is from genome assembly GCF_001224225.1 of Staphylococcus borealis. Lineage (GTDB taxonomy): Bacteria > Bacillota > Bacilli > Staphylococcales > Staphylococcaceae > Staphylococcus > Staphylococcus borealis. Next base: position 181,129 of record NZ_CUEE01000004.1, read on the forward strand.
TTATAGGCTATAGCTGTATGTTGGCCAATGGACATGTTCAATAAATGGATGTATAGCCATCTTTTCCAACTTAAATTCGGTATAAAGCGACAAATTTCAATAATCATAGTATTCCTAAGAACTCTCGGGAAACGTACAAAACGATAAATTCGCCATAATGGATTAATCTTATGATGACCATCTTTCGTTAATCGTCTCATTATTTTACTTTACCCTTAGGACTAGGCCATGATAATGGGCCTGCCTCTTTATATAATGGTGGTTGATGTTTAATACGACGATAAATCATTAGCGCTAAACCAATCACAATCAAAATGACTGAAACAAGTTGGGCTACTCTAATGTTACTTGTTAACATCAAACTATCAGTTCTAAGACCCTCTACGAAGAAACGTCCAATGGAATACCAAATTAAATATAATGTGAATGTTTCACCCACACGTAAATGCTTTCTAAATGTAATTAAGATGATAAAGCCTAATACATCCCATATTGATTCGTATAAAAATGTGGGATGGTAGTACACGCCTTCTATATACATATTACGGATAATGAACTCTGGAATATGTAAGTTTTCAAGAAATGTTCTTTGAACTGGGCCACCATGGGCTTCATGATTCATAAAGTTTCCCCAACGCCCAATACCTTGAGCTAATATAATACTTGGTGCCACAATGTCACCTATTTGGAACGGATTAAGATTTTTTACTTTGCATACAATTATACCGGTAATAAATCCGCCTAGAAGACCACCATGTATTGCTATACCACCATGCCATATCATTGGAATTTCAATAGGGTTTTGCATGTAATATGGCCATTGAAAAATCACAAAATAAATTCGAGCAGTGATGAATCCAAAAATGGCACTATAAAAGATGACATCAACAAGCGTATCTTTATGTAGTCCAACATATTTCAAACTTTCTTGAGCTATAAAATATCCAATGAGAATACCTACAGCAATAATGATACCGTACCATTTTATTGAAAGTGGTCCTAAATTAAATGCAGTAGGGTCAATATAATTCAAATTTAAAAGCATGATCTAGCTCTCCTTGCTTTGATGACCTTTTTTTAGGATTTCTTCATTTAATCGTTGGTTAAACTCTTCTGCAGTATTAATGCCCATTATATTCAGGCGATAGTTCATTGCTGCAACTTCTATAATAACTGCCACGTTTCGTCCTGGACGTACAGGAATCGTTTTTTTAGTGATTTCTGTATCAAGAATTTGTAATGTTTCTTCATTTAATCCAACTCGGTCATACAATTTATCTTTATCCCAATTTTCAAGGTTGATGTTCAAACGAATTTGTTTCTGTGTAAGTATAGAGCCTGCACCAAACAATGTCATAACATTGATGATACCAAGGCCTCTAATTTCGAGTAAGTGTTCAATCAATTTGGGTGGTGTGCCTATTAATTCATCTTTTGTTATTTCACGAATTTCGACATTATCGTCTGCTACAAGTCGGTGTCCTCGTTTCACTAATTCAAGTGCCGTCTCACTTTTACCTATACCAGAATCTCCAGTGATTAATACACCAACACCGTAAACATCGACCAATACACCATGTAATGATGTCGTCTTAGCTAATTCGTGTTCTAAGAACGTTGTTAATCGACTCATCAAACTTGTCGTTGCATCTTTAGATACGATCAGTGGTGTATCCATTTCTTGAGCTGCTTCTATCAACTCTTGTGGCGGTTCTAATCCTCTAGTCACTATGATTGCAGGTGTTTCGGGACGACATAATTTTCTCATTCGTCCGTGACGTTCCTCATCAGGTAATAAATTATAAAACGATAATTCCGTTGTTCCTAATAGTTGGATACGATCTGCAGCATAATGTGAAAAATAGCCAGCCATTTCCAAACCCGGTCTTGATATATCTGTATTTTTAATCGGTTTATGTAATCCTTTTTCACCTGTAAATAATTCTAATTTAAGTAATTTGACTAATTTCTCTGTCGTTAACATGAGTTCACCTCAAAATTTTCACTTGAATTCATTCATCTATTATCATATCAAAAATAAAGACAAGATTAATATAAAAAAGAAGAATTCCTAAGATATTTGTTTCGTTCACATTTTACAACACACTCAAAAAGGGAGTGGGAGAGAATTCTTAATAAATTCGTCGTCCCACCCCCGCAAGGGTGACTAGAACTGAGAAAAGCTTGAATTAAGCGCCTTCTCAGTTCAGTCAGCTACTGCGAATTTGCAAAATAGCTTCATTATATTATTTTTGTCCCGGACTCTATATGGGTCTCGAGTGTCAGGAAAACTTAATTTGTAAGTTTTATGATTTAATGCCCCATTCCCAAGCCTACTCATCTTGTAGATTTTGTAGTTAAAATCTAATTACTAGGACACCTTGTGCATTATTAATCATTCTACGCCTTTATAGTTTCCTGACGCTAGGTTTAGTTATTCAACTTTATCGCGTTCGAGTACTGTTTTTAAATATTTACCTGTGTATGACGATGGTACATTAGCGATGTCTTCAGGCGTACCTGTGGCAACAAGTGTACCCCCACCATCGCCACCTTCAGGTCCTAAATCGATAATGTGATCTGCTGTTTTGATGACATCTAAATTATGTTCAATGATGACAACTGTATCGCCATTTTCAACTAGTCGATTCAATACTTTTAGCAATCGGCTAATATCATCAACATGTAGACCCGTCGTCGGCTCATCTAGAATGTAGATAGAACGTCCAGTTGAACGTTTGTGCAATTCTGATGCTAATTTAACACGTTGTGCTTCCCCACCTGATAAAGTTGTAGCTTGTTGGCCGAGCGTGATATAACCTAAGCCAACATCCACAAGTGTTTGTAATTTACGGTGTATTTTTGGGATATTTTCAAAGAAATATGCAGCTTCTTCCACCGTCATTTCAAGTACTTCGGCAATATTTTTACCTTTATATGTTACTTCTAATGTTTCACGGTTGTAACGTTTACCATCACACACTTCACAAGGGACATACACATCAGGTAAAAAGTGCATCTCAATTTTGATAATGCCATCGCCTTTACAAGCTTCACAACGTCCACCTTTAACATTAAAACTGAAGCGTCCTTTTTGATAACCACGAATTTTAGCTTCGTTAGTTTGAGCGAATACATCGCGAATATCATCAAATACGCCAGTATAAGTAGCTGGGTTAGAACGTGGTGTTCTACCAATTGGTGATTGGTCAATATCTATTATTTTATCTAACTGGTCAATGCCTTCAATGCTATCATATGCACCTGGCTTAACTTTAGATTTATTTATTTTTTGAGCTAAAGATTTATATAATACTTCGTTAACTAATGAACTTTTACCGGAACCTGATACACCAGTCACAACGGTCATTACAGATAACGGAATATCAACGTCCACACCTTTTAAATTGTTGCTTCTTGCACCTTTAATACTGATTTTACGCTCTGTCACTTCTCGACGATGTTCAGGGACATCAATACGTTTCTTACCGCTTAAATATTGACCTGTTAAAGATTTTTTGTCTTTCATCACTTTGCTTGGTGTACCACTAGAAACAATTTCTCCACCGTGATTACCCGCACCAGGACCGACATCTACAAGGTAGTCAGCAGCACGCATCGTATCATCATCGTGTTCAACAACTATAAGTGTGTTACCTAAATCACGCATTTCTTTCAGTGTACTTATTAATCGGTCATTATCACGTTGATGTAGACCAATAGACGGCTCATCAAGCACATATAGCACACCTGTTAAGCGTGAACCTATTTGTGTAGCTAATCGAATTCGTTGTGCTTCACCACCAGAAAGTGTACCTGATGCACGATTAAGTGTTAAATACTCTAATCCAACATTATTTAAAAATGATAATCTTGAAATAATTTCTTTTAATATTTGATTTGCAATTGCACTATCTTGTTCGGATAGTTCAATATTTTCGTAGTAATTTAATGCATTTTTAATAGAATATTCCACTACTTCACCAATGTTATATCCACCTACGTAAACAGATAGTGCTTCTTTGCTTAGGCGTTTACCATGACATGTTTCACATGGCAATTCTGTCATATATTTACTCATCATTTCACGTGTATATTCTGATGGTGATTCATGATAGCGACGGTCAATGTTGGCAACAACACCTTCGAACTTCATTCTTCGATGACGTGTACCTCCATTTCGACTGTGGAAAGAAAAATCAATTTCTTTATCTCCTGAACCATGCATTAATATATTTTTCTGTCTGTCAGTTAATTTTTTATAAGGTTTATCCATATTTATTTTATAAACGTCGCATACGCGTTTTAATAATGTTGGATAAAAATCAGAACTTGTTGGTTCCCAAGGTTCAATAGCACCTTCATTCAAAGTTTTGTTAGGGTCTGGTACCACTAAATCAAGATCGACAGTCAGTTTTTGGCCTAGACCGTCACAAGTTGGACATGCGCCAAACGGACTATTAAAACTAAACATTCTAGGTTCTAATTCACCGATAGAGAATCCGCAAATCGGACAAACGTGATTTTCTGAGAATTTAAGATCTTCGCCATCGATTACATCGACAGTAATATTACCTTCCGCTAATTCTAAACCTGTTTCTATTGAATCTGCTAAACGTGTTTCAATGCCTGATTTTACGACTAATCTATCTACAACTACCTCGATAGTATGATTTTTATTTTTATCTAATTCTGGCACTTCATTAACATCAACAATTTCGCCATCGACTCTCAGACGTACATAGCCCTTTTTACCAATATCTGCGATAAGTTTCTCATGGCTACCCTTTCTATGAGATACAATGGGTGCTAAAATTTGAATTTTAGTACGTTCCTCAAGTTCAAGTATACGGTCAACCATTTGTTGAACGGTTTGTGATTCAATTTCAATATTATGATTTGGACAATATGGCTTGCCTATTCGTGCGTAAAGTAAACGTATATAATCATAAATTTCAGTTACAGTCGCTACAGTAGAGCGAGGGTTTTTACTTGTTGTTTTTTGATCAATTGAAATTGCTGGAGATAATCCTTCGATGGTATCCACATCTGGTTTATCCATTTGACCCAAAAATTGGCGCGCATATGCACTTAATGATTCGACGTATCGTCTTTGACCTTCAGCATAAATTGTGTCAAAGGCTAAAGATGATTTACCTGATCCTGATAAGCCTGTCATAACAATAAGTTTATTTTTAGGAAGTTCTATATCTACATTTTTCAAATTATGTGCGCGTGCGCCTTTTACTACAATACTTGGTCCCTTCATATAACTGTCACCCTTCTGCTTTTAATTCAAATAACATATCTCTTAATTCCGTTGCTCTTTCGAAGTCTAAATCTTTAGCTGCTTTTTTCATTTCTTTTTCTATATTCTCAATCGTTTTTTGTCTTTCTTTTTTAGTCATTTTCTTAGGTAGTTCAGTTTGTTGTTTGTCATTTGTTTCATCATTATCTACGGTAGCACTAATAACATCATGAATCTTTTTGTTAATTGTTTTTGGCGTGATACCATATTTTTCATTATGTGCCATTTGTATATCACGACGTCTTTGTGTTTCATCAAGTGCATATTGCATTGAGTCGGTGATTTTATCAGCATACATGATAACTTCACCTTTCTCATTACGCGCCGCACGACCAATGGTTTGAATTAATGAACGGTTTGAACGTAGGAAACCTTCTTTATCCGCATCTAAAATGACTACTAATGAAACTTCAGGTATATCGATACCTTCCCTTAGTAAGTTAATACCTACAACAACATCATATGTTCCCATTCTTAAGTCACGAATGATTTCAATACGCTCTAACGTTTTAATTTCTGAGTGCAGGTAATTCACTTTAATTCCCGCTTCTTTCATATAAGTGGTTAAGTCCTCACTCATTTTCTTAGTTAATGTAGTAACTAGGACACGTTCGTCCCTATCAATGCGTTCTTGAATTTCACTAAGTAAATCATCAATTTGATTCTTAGTTGGTCTCACATCAATCTTAGGATCTAAAAGACCCGTTGGACGGATAATTTGTTCAACCATCTCATCAGTATGTTCAATTTCATATGGTCCTGGTGTCGCTGAGACATATACTAATTGATTTGTTTTTTGTTCAAATTCTTCAAATTTTAATGGTCGGTTATCCATCGCACTTGGCAAACGGAAACCATGTTCAACGAGCACTTGTTTACGTGCGCGGTCACCATTGAACATGCCTCTAATTTGAGGTAATGTCACGTGAGACTCGTCTATCATGACTAACCAATCATCACCAAAGTAATCTAGCAATGTATAAGGCGTTGAACCTAAAGGTCTTAATGTTAAGTGAACAGAATAATTCTCTATACCCGAACAGAAGCCCATTTCTCTCATCATTTCTAAGTCATAATTTGTGCGTTGCTCTAAACGTTGTGCTTCTAATAACTTGTTCTCATCTTTTAATTCTTTTAATCGTTCTTCTAATTCTTTCTCGATACGCTCTATTGCGATTTTCATTTTTTCTTCACGTGTTACGAAGTGAGAAGCAGGGAAAATAGCGAAATGCTCGCGTTCACGAATGACTTCCCCTGTTAAATAATTGACTTCTCGAATGCGATCAATCTCATCGCCAAAGAATTCAACGCGAATACACATCTCTTCGCGTGAAGCTGGGAAAATTTCGACAACATCTCCACGTACTCTAAATGTACCACGTTGGAAATCAATATCATTTCTAGAATATTGTACATCCACAAGTTTACGAAGAAGTTCACTTCGGTCCATCTCCATACCAACTCGAACACTTACTACTAAATCTTTATATTCTTCTGGGTTACCTAAACCATAAATACAACTTACACTGGCAATGATAATGACATCATCACGTTCAAATAATGCACTCGTTGCAGAATGTCGTAGTTGGTCAATTTCATCATTAATTGAGGCATCTTTCTCAATAAATGTATCGGTTGAAGGTACATAAGCTTCTGGTTGATAATAATCATAATAACTAACAAAATACTCCACCCTATTCTCCGGGAAGAACTCTTTAAACTCACTATAAAGTTGTCCTGCTAGCGTTTTATTATGTGCAATGATGAGCGTTGGTTTACCCACTTCTTTAATTACATTACTCATCGTGAATGTTTTACCTGTACCAGTCGCACCTAACAGCGTTTGATGACGCTTACCTTCTTTAACACCTTCCACTATTTTCTCGATTGCTTGTGGCTGGTCCCCTTGCGGATCAAACTCAGAATTCAATTTAAACGGGTAATGTTCCACCATTTTGACAAGCGCCTCCTTGAATTAAACATTCATTTCTATTACTTTTTTAAAGGTTTTATTTACTTATATTTATGTACTAAACCGAAGATTTGATCTTTATAAATTGCATAGTATATTACAATCATATTGTAATGAGATTAACAGTGACACGCACACGTCGTACTTATAAATTGATATACTTATTAATTACCTATTATTGAAATAATATGCTCACTTAAGGTTATTTTATCAAATATACAAAGAAAAATACAAACGTTTGTTCGCTTACGTTTGTATTTTAAAAAATGTATCGCTATTTTGTATTCCACTCATGTATGTGATTTATTCATATCTCATCTATTGATGCCACGCACTTACATATATTTATTATCTTTACGCTTCAATGTACATATTGTGTATTTACTCTATAAATCAACTGACTTTTACATTCAAAAGTTCTGTTTCATAATGTTTATTCTTGATGCTTATGAAATTCAAGATTATCTATGATGACGTATCCAGCTAATAAAGAAACGACATCAATAAAAATAATCCACTCATTATGAAAGAAACCTTTATAAATAGAAGCTGCTATCAAAATAAGTGTAACAATCACACCAACCCACTTGCTTCGTGTTATGACACTAAACAACACAACTAGTACACATGGAAAAAATGCAGCTAGCGCGTACCAAATCATTCAACTCACCCATTTCTTCGATTTAAAATCGCCATTGTAGTTTCTCGCAATTCTGCACGAGGAATGAAATTCTCTGTCAACATTTCTGGTATTACATTTTCAATAAAGTCTTGAACAGAACTTAAATGATCAAATTGCATAATTGTTTCTAAACTATTTTCATAAATTTCAAAGAATAAGTCTTCAGGATTACGTTTTTGAATTTCGCCGAACGTTTCATATAGTAAATCAATCTTGTCGGCCACAGATAAAATTTGACCTTCTAGTGAATCATCTTTACCCTCTTGAAGTCGTTTTCGATAAATATCTTTGTAAGGTTCAGGTATTTCTTCATTAATAAACGTGTCCACCATATCTTGTTCAACTTGTGAAAATAACATTTTCAATTCTGTTTTAGCATACTTAACTGGTGTTTTGATATCTCCAGTAAACACTTCCGCAAAATCATGATTCAATGCTTTTTCATATAAACTTTTCCAATCAATGGTATTCCCATGATATTCTTCTACAGTTGCTAAATATTGGGCAATCTTAGTGACTTTGAAAGAGTGCGCAGCAACGTTATGTTCAAAGTATTTAAATTTACCTGGTAAACGAATTAATTTTTCTAAATCTGAAAGTCTTTTAAAGTATTGATGAACACCCATATTACCTTACCTCCATGCTTTATTAAATAAAGATTATACTTACATTTATTATATCAATCAACATTTCTATGAGAAGTGTCAATTCTTTATACATTGTAGAATGTATTGTGATAAGTATTTTAATTAAAGATTAAATTGGTTTCCTATACCTCGTTCATTCATTTAATCGTTCTATTATTTTCTAGGAAATGACACTACTTATAAAATAAAGAGTTCAATGACTATGCTAAATCACATAGCCATTGAACTCTGACGACTGAATATATTAAAAATAGTATCTAAACATATTTATTAGTGAATAAAGTTATAACTTGAAGTATTGGTAATTGTTCTATTAGTGACATGGTTATAGTGTCCATTCCAGTTCATTTCTGAAACATATACCGAACCATCTTGATTCACATGTTCCACAACACCTACATGACCATAATAACCTGCAGTTGTTTGGAAAATTGCACCTACTTCAGGACGATTATCTACTGTTAATCCAGCATTTTTCGCTGAGTATGCCCAGTTATTTGCGTTACCCCAATAACTTCCAATTGCGCGCCCTAATTGTTAGCGACGATCAAATGCATAGTATGTACAATTTCCGTAACTATATCGGTTACCTTGATTGACAGTTGTAATATGTTGATATGATACTGGTGAATTTACTGATGATTGGTATGTGTCATTCGTTGTAGGCGCAGGTGCACTTGTAGGTACAACATTGTAACTAGACACATTTGTTGTGCTAGCACTTACTGATTGAGCTACTACATCTGCTTGATTATAGCCTGTTGTTTCTGTATACGTTTGTGCATAATTAATCTCTTTATTTTCTAATTTTGCTGCACCTTTGTCACTTACCGCTATTAAATCACCTGGATAAATTAATGCCGTTACACCTGGATTAAGGCTATAGAGTTGTTCTAACGATAAATGATGTGATAAAGCAATTTGATATAACGTATCGCCAGCTTTAACTTTAACGATATCTTTATCTGTTAACCCTAAGTTTGTTTCTTGTGCCACTTGGCCATCATAAGCATTTGCTTGGTGTGATGTTGTATGTGTTGAAGTTGTATGCGTCGTTTCTTGCGCATTAGCTAAACCACTTAAGCCTGCTAAAGCCGCAATTGAAGTAAATGTTACTGTAAGCGTCTTATTTATCATGCTGTCATTCCTTTGTCGTTTTATATTATTCTTAATTTATACTCTAGCACACCACATTTCGTGTGTGTTCAATGTTATCGGCTTGTAATATAAAGGTTAAAAAGGACTTCAAGAACATGTAAAAAGACGTACTCTAGTAATAATTAATATTACATTTTACATTTATTTAGCTACTATTTATGTTTTATAAATAATTTGAGCCTGGGACAAAATAATATAATGAAGCTATTTTGCAAATTCGCAGTAGCTTACTGAACTGAAAATGCGCTTAAATCAAGCTTTTCTCAGTTCTAGTCATCCTTGCGGGCGGGGCCCCAACAAAGAGAATTTCATCAAGAAATTCTACAAGTTAAGCAAGTTGGGGTCGGGACCCCAGTACTGAGTATTTCATCAAGAAATTCTACAAGTTAAGCAAGCTAAGAGCGGAACAACGATATAAATTTTGAAAAAATTATATTTTTGTCCCGCTCCCTAATCTATCATTCAATTTTATTAATTATCGCTATGATTCATTGCTTGTCTTAAGTATGCTTCAATAAATGGTTGAATTTCTCCATCCATAACAGCATCAACTTTACCAGTTTCTTCATTAGTTCGATGGTCTTTCACCATAGAATACGGATGGAATACATACGAACGAATTTGACTTCCCCATCCAATCTCTTTTTGTTCACCACGTATTTCAGCCATTTCACGTTCTTGTTCTTCCAATTTTAATTGGTATAATTTAGCTTTCAACATTTTCATAGCTGCTTCACGGTTTTTTATTTGTGAACGTTCGTTTTGGTTATTGACTACAATGCCTGTGGGATGATGGGTAATTCGGATGGCAGATTCAGTTTTATTGATATGCTGACCCCCAGCACCAGACGCTCTAAATGTATCTACAGTAATGTCATCAGGATTGATTTCAATTTCGATTTCGTCATTATTGAATTCTGGAATGACATCACATGATGCAAAAGATGTATGACGGCGTCCTGATGAATCAAAAGGTGAAATTCTAACTAATCTATGAACACCTTTTTCAGCTTTCAAGTAACCGTATGCATTGTGACCTTTAATTAATAGCGTTACGCTTTTCACACCAGCTTCATCACCCGGTAAATAATCTACGGTTTCAACTTTGAACCCTTGTTGTTCACCGTAACGCTGATACATACGCAGTAACATACTAGCCCAGTCTTGAGATTCAGTACCCCCAGCACCTGGGTGTAATTCTAAAATTGCATTATTAGCATCATGTGGCCCATCTAATAATAATTGTAGTTCAAATTGATCAACTTTTTCTTTGAAGTCGTGTACATTCTGTTCTAAATCATCTTTTACATCATCATCTAACTCTTCTTGCAACAATTCCCAAGTTGCAGTCATATCTTCAACTTCTTCATCTAATTCATGGTAACCATTTACAACTGATTTTAATGCATTATTTTTATCAATAATGTCTTGTGCTTTATTTTGATCATCCCAAAAATCAGGTTCAGTCATCATTTCTTCATATTCTTGTATATTTGTCTCTTTATTTTCTAAGTCAAAGAGACCCCCTAATTTGCGTTAAGTTCTGACGATATTCATCTATATTTCGCTTAATTTCAGATAATTCCATTTTTATCTCTCCTATTCTTTGTCCTTTGCACTTTTTAAATGGATATGTAAAAAGTAGGAGCGTAGATTCAGTTCCACAACTCCCACTTATTATTAAAAATTAAAGCTATTCTTCTTTACCGTGGCAATTTTTATATTTCTTACCACTACCACATGGACATGGGTCGTTACGGCCAACTTTATCACCTTTAACAATTGGCTGTTTCTTAGCTTTTTCTTTGCCATCCTCAGCAGAGACATGTTGTGCTTTTCCAAAGTCAGTTGTTTTTTCTCGTTCTATATCTTCATCAACTTGAATTACTGATTTAAGAATGAATTTAGATGTATCTTCTTCAATATTTTGCATCATCATGTCAAATAGTTCATGACCTTCATTTTGGTAATCACGAAGTGGATTTTGTTGTGCATATGAACGTAAATGGATACCTTGACGTAATTGGTCCATTGTATCAATATGATCCGTCCAATGCGTATCGATTGAACGTAATAATATCATACGCTCAAATTCTGCCATCTGACCACCGATTTTTGCTTTTTGACTTTCATAAACATTTTCGATTTTAGCCCAAACCACTTCGAAGATATCTTCAGGATCTTTGCCATTAATTTCTTCTTCTTTAAGATCGCCTTCTTGTAAAAAGACATCATTAACATAGTTAATAAATGGTGCATAGTCCGGATTGTCATCTTCTTCACTAATGTGATAGTTCACACCACGCTGTAATGTTGAACGTAACATAGCATTTACTAATTGTGAGCTATCTTCAGAATCGATAATATTGTTTCTTTCGTTATAAATAATTTCACGTTGTTTACGTAACACTTCGTCATATTCAAGTATACGTTTACGTGCGTCAAAGTTATTACCTTCAACACGTTTTTGAGCTGATTCAACAGCACGTGATACCATTTTAGATTCAATAGGTGTTGAGTCATCCATACCTAATCGGTTCATCATTTTTTGAAGTCTTTCAGAACCAAAACGAACCATCAATTCATCTTGTAGTGATAGATAGAAACGACTATCCCCTCTATCACCTTGACGACCAGAACGACCACGTAATTGGTCATCAATACGTCTAGATTCATGACGTTCAGTACCAATAACAGCTAAACCGCCAATTTCTTCTACACCTTCACCTAATTTAATATCGGTACCACGACCAGCCATGTTTGTCGCTATTGTTACAGCACCTTTTTGTCCTGCATTGGCAACAATTTCAGCTTCACGTTCATGGTTTTTGGCGTTTAATACATCATGTCTAATGCCACGTTTTTTTAATAAATTAGAGATATATTCACTTGTTTCAACTGCAACAGTACCTAAAAGAACGGGTTGACCCTGTTTATGTTTTTCAACAACATCTTCAACAACTGCATCAAATTTACCTTTTTGGCTAATGTAAATTAAATCTGATTTATCGTCACGTTGAACAGGTTTATTCGTAGGGATTTGAGTAACCGTCATATTGTAAATATTACGGAATTCTTCTTCCTCTGTTTTCGCAGTACCAGTCATACCCGCTAACTTATTGTACATACGGAAATAGTTTTGGAAAGTAATGGATGCCATTGTTTTAGATTCATTTTGAATTTTAACGCCTTCTTTGGCCTCAATAGCTTGGTGAAGACCTTCTGAGAATCGACGACCAGGCATCGTACGTCCTGTAAATTGGTCAACAATAAGTACTTCTCCATCGACAACCATGTAATCTACATCACGTTGTAGTGTTACGTGTGCTTTTAAAGCTGTATTAATGTGACTAATAACTTCCACATTTTGCACGTCATATAAATTTTCTATTTTGAACATGCGCTCTGCTTTGTCTGCACCTTGTTCAGTTAAATGAACTGCTTTTGTTTTTTCATCGTATTTATAATCATCTTCTGCTTTAAGCATTTTAGCGAACACATTAGCTTGCGTGTAAAGTGATGTTGATTTTTCCGCTTCACCAGAAATAATTAAAGGTGTTCTAGCTTCATCGATTAAGATCGAGTCAACCTCATCAATAATCGCAAAATGTAAAGGTCTCATTACGCGCTCTTCGGCATAATTCACCATATTATCTCTTAGATAGTCAAATCCTAGCTCGTTATTCGTACTATACGTAATATCTTGTGCGTAGGCCTCACGCTTTTCAACCGTTGACTTACTGTTTAAGTTCAATCCAACTGTTAAACCTAAAAATTCATATAGCTCTGCCATTTCCTCACTTTGAACACTAGATAAGTATTCATTAACTGTGATAACGTGTACACCTCGACCTGCGAGTGCGTTTAAATAGGTAGGCATCGTAGCCGTTAATGTTTTACCTTCACCTGTTCTCATTTCGGCAATATCGCCTTTATGAATTGCGATACCACCCATTACTTGTACTTTATACGGCGTCATATTGAAGACACGTTTTGCCCCTTCTCTTACTAAGGCATAGGCTTGTGGTAAAATTTTATCTAAATAGTCATTTTGTTTTTTTACATCTTCAATTTCTTGTAGTTCTTGTTGAAATTGTTTTGTTTTATTTTTAATTTCTTCATCAGTTAAGATAGCCATATCTTCCTCTAGCGAAAGTACTTCATCGGCTATTTTACTTAGACGTTTAGTTTCTTTTTTATTGCCGTCAACAATTTTTGATAAAAATCCCATTACGTCCGCTCCTTTAGCTTAAAAACTGTTTGGCTTACAACAATTTATCATATCATTTATACTTTTAAATTTATACTTAAATACTCATATAAGCACAATGCTTAATTGCGTACAACTTAAATAGTTTACTTTCTATTCCCTCTATTTTGAATCGCTAAGCCTAATTTTTCAAATATCCAATTACTTCATTACATTAGCACAGCATGATAATAGCGTCCACGAATTACTATAATATAAGTTACAAAAAGAGTGGAACAGAATCCTTATCGAATTCACTGTCCCACCCTTATCACAATGACTAAAGCTAAATAGCTCATTTTATGGTCACATTTTTAACCAACCAATGACTACAAACCTAGATTGTAAATTTTATAATGTTATTGAATTTATAGTAACTTAAAGTTAATCAACTGAGTAAAAACCAATTATTCAGTTGTTTCAATTAATCCATATTTACCATCTTTACGTTTATAAACAATGCTTGTACCATCTGTATCACGATCAGTGAAGATGTAGAAATCATGACCTAATAATTCCATTTGTAATACAGCTTCTTCAGAATCCATTGGTTTTAAGCTAAATTGTTTAGAACGGATGATTTCAATATCGCTATCATTTGTAGCTTCTGCATTAACCTCACCATTTGTTTCTGGTGGTGCCTCTTGAACTTCTGCTACAAACGCTTCTGGTTCTCCATGCGTTTTATGTTTACGATTAACACGTGTTTTATATTTACGAACTTGACGCTCTAATTTGCTAGTCACTAAATCAATGCCTGCATATAAATCATCGTGTCTTTCTTCAGCTCTTAATGTAACATTCTTCAATGGAATTGTTACTTCAATTTTAGTTGTTGAATTTTGATACGTTTTCACTTTAACATGTGCGACTGCATTTGGCACATCATTAAAATAACGTTCAAGTTTACCAATTTTGTCCTCAATATAGTTGCGGATGGCATCTGTAATAGTGAGGTTATCTCCATGAATTTCAAATCTAATCATAGCTATCTCTCCTTTAACCTCTTATGTTGGTAATTCTTACTATTATAATACCACGTTTAGCCTATCTTGAAAACGTAAACACTTTGAATTTTCTGACATTTTTGTCATATAATTTACACCCTGCGTGATGAATTGTTAATCCTGTTGTATAAATATCATCAACGAGTAAAATTTCTTTACCCGTTAAATCTATATCCTCTTTTATAAAGAAAGGATTCATCGCTTTTGCTCGTTCTACCTTACCTAGTTTTGATTGTTTAGGACGCAATTCAGTCCCTAATATATCTACATAGTTGACGTCCATCTTTTCTAGCACTGTTGCAACTGGATTAAAAGTTCTCAGTTTATCACGTGCTAATGGTGATGGTATAGGAACAATTAGATCATACGTTGTCTGTGGTAATTGAAGTTGTGACGCTAACACCTCAGCTAAATAATAATCTCTCATAAGCTTGTATTGGTGTATGATGTCTTTCATTATGCCAGTATATTGATAATCGCAATAAAGTTGATCCATTAATGTAAAATTCTTAGCTAAAAATTGACAATCCAAACATTTGCCTTCTTTATTGTTATTGTCATTTAAACACTTAGGACAACGTTGCTCATCTTTAATTAATCGTACGCTCTCCCACATTTGTAGACATGCCTGACATAAGCGTTGAGGTACACGATAGAAGTTGAATACACTTAGTGGTTCATCTAGATGTACACCACACTGTATACACTTAGGCATTCACCCACCCACGTTGGATACCTAGTCGATTCATTTTTTTAATTTCTCTTTTTGCTTGTATCATAGCGATGCTCACACCTTCATGCATAAACACTACGTTTCCAGTGGGCGCTTCCTGTTTACGTCCCACACGTCCAGCAATTTGTATGAGGGCAGCCTGTTCAAAAGTATGTGCATTGATAACAATGACATCTAATGTCGCCATAGTGAATCCTCTTTCTAAAATTGTTGTTGTAAAAACAATGGTATGTTCACCATTTCGAAGTGCCTGAACTTTATCAAATCGTAACGCATCTTTACTTGAAACACATATTAAATCCGGAAAATAATAGCGATAGCGTTTATATGTTTCTGTCATTAATTCAATATTATTAAAGAATACTAATGTATAGCGGTTTGCATTGATTTGATTGATTAACATTTTCTTTAATTTAAACTGTATATGTTTAACGTTCAATTTGAAATATGAGAACCTAGGCACGGGTAGCGGGTGTTTATGAAAACGTGCTGGTAAAGTGATGATTTGCGCAGTTGATAAACGCTTGATTAGGGATTTGGGAGGGGTTGCCGTCATAAAAATGTGGCTATGCTTTTGTTTGGATGACAATTGGATTGCATTCATTAAGCGCGGATCCATAGATAAGGGAAATGCGTCAACTTCATCGATAAAGATAACATCGAAATGGGATTTGAATCTAAACAATTGATGAACTGTTGCAATAATGAAATGACCATTATAGTGCTGTTGACTACTTTGATGTAAGACGTCAATTTCTTCTGAAATAAATGCCGCTTTAATACGTAAACTAATTTCCACTACAACATCTACTCTTGGAGATACTATAGCAATGTTATAACCACGTTGACGCGCCACACGAATGCCTTCAAACATCATTTCAGTCTTCCCAGCGCCAGTAACAGCATACAATAATAAAGGTTGGTGCTGATTAATTGCTTGTACAATCGCATTTGACGCATATTGTTGTTGTTCTGATAGTTGAAAGGGTAACTCATAATATCCATCAGAAATCGTATGCTCACTTTGCGTAATTCTAAATTCTGTAATATTGTCCATACGGCCTAACTGTATGCAATACCTACAGTATATAATACGCTTGTCTGAAAAAGATGTTTCATATTCGCACATATCATGGATATTAGTATTACCACATTGAAGACAGCAATACCCATTGTTTGTAGCGATTATACCAGGCGTGACTTTGATGACTGTTTCATCAGTCAATGTAACGTCAGGGCCTACTAATTTTCCATATGATTTGATTGACTATCACTCCTTATTTCATATAAAAAAGCCTAAAAGCATTTAGAATTCGGATATAAGACATGACGCGTTTAATTAAAATAGAACCCCCCACATGCTTTGTTTGCTGATTTCCATTTCTGAAATACCTTTCAACAAAGGAATTCTATCTTAAGCTTCTGGCGGTATGCCGTAATCTTGCTACCACCAATGCACATCAATGCTCATTGTCTTAATCCTTATTTACTCAACACTTTTAGACTTGAATTGTTATTAATTAATTTCGATTTTTCTTGGGAAGTACCCTAAACCTAATCCACCTGACCCTAGATGAGATGCAATAACTGGTCCAAATTCTGAATATTGCACATTGATGTTTGGATACGTCTCTTTTAAATGGTTATAAAAGTCTTTGCCTTCATCAATTTTGTCACCATTGATTACAAAGACAGTCACGTCGTCGATATCTTTAATAATTTCAAAGATATTGTCTTCTAATGTATTAAATGCACGTTTTTTTGTACGTACTTTTTCAAATGGATAAATTTTGCCATCCTTTTCCAAACGTAGTACAGGTTTCATTTTCAATAATGTTCCAACCCACGCTTGCGCACCAGTGATACGTCCACTTTTTTGTAGATTCTTAAGATCATCAACAATAAAGTAAGCACCTGTTTGCTCACGGATTTCTTCTAATTCTTCGATAATTACTTCTGGCGTAAATCCTTTGTCAATAAGTTCTTTCGCGTATATTGTATAACTTCCTTCAATCATCGCTGCTAATTTAGTATCAAACGTATGAACATTGACACCTTCTACCATTTCTCCAGCTTGCGTTGCCGATTGATAACTACCACTTATACCACTCGATAAAGCAATCACAATAATATCTGTGTAACCTTTATCTCTTAATTTCTCATAGTTCTCAATCCATTCTCCAATAGCCGGTTGGCTTGTTGTAGGGAACGTCTTAGATGAGGCCATTTTATTATAAAAATGTTCAATCGGTACATTATCATTCTCAGTAAACGTTTCTCCATCATCAAATGCGACACTTAATGGTGCGATAGGTATCTCATACTTGTCCATAAAGTCTTGTGGTAGATACCCTGTTGAATCTGCCATTACTGCGATTTTCATAGTAGTCCTCCTCAATTATACTCAAAGCTATTATAAATTATTTTTATTGAAAAAGAAATTCATAATCAGATATTTATTCATTTAAAAATTAGCGTGTATAATGAAAGTTAAACATCTTTTCTATTTATTGGAGGTGAACAACTTTGACCAATTCTATTATTACAATCAAACAGGAACATATCATTGAAAATGTCATTAATAAATCTAGATTCATTGCACATATAAAACCTGTCTCATCGGAGGATGAAGCGAAAGCTTTTATAAATGAAGTTAAACAACAACATAAAGAGGCTACGCATAACTGTTCAGCTTATACAGTTGGCGATCAAATGAACATTCAGAAAGCAAATGATGATGGCGAACCAAGTGGGACTGCTGGTGTACCAATGCTAGAAATATTAAAAAAATTAGACGTCCATAATGTTTGTGTTGTTGTTACACGATACTTCGGAGGCATTAAACTTGGTGGCGGTGGCCTTATTCGTGCATATAGTGGTGCCGTAAGGGATGTAATTTATGACATTGGACGCGTAGAATTGCGCGATGCCATCCCCACAACCGTGACCATTAATTATGATTTAACTGGAAAGTTTGAATATGAATTAGCCTCTACAACGTATTTTTTAAGAGATACTACGTATACCGATAAAGTCAGTTATCAAATTGATGTCGTACAAACGGAATATGATGATTTTATTGCATTTTTGAATAAGCACACAGCTGGTAATTTTGAATTGCATGAAGCAGACGTTAAAAAGTTACCCTTTGATATACCTACAAATTAATAAAAACCTTGTTTGTGTAACACTACCTAATCATTTAAGTAGCCTCACAAACAAGGTTTTATTTTTTATGATGTTCATCAATGTCATTATTGACATGATGTGATTCATTCTTCTTTGTAATTAAATTGAGTATCGGGCGATAACTATCATCAATCAATCCCGTAAATTCAACAATCAATTCAATTGTAATCACGATTAATATGAACATTAGGAGTACACCTAGAGGTTGTGACAAGTATAAAATAATACTTGATAAACTAAATAATATCGCTATTGAATAGATTAACAATACCGTTTGTCTATGGCTGTATCCCAATGCTAGAAGTTTATGGTGCAAATGAGACTTATCCGCTTGCATGATGTGTTGGCCATTACGTATTCTTCGAATCATTGCAAACAATGTATCGATAAATGGTACCGCTAAAATTACAATTGGGAAAAATAGCGAAATGAATGTAATGTTTTTAAAGCCAAGCAACGATAGAAAACCAATAATGAACCCAATCAATAGCGCACCACTATCACCTAAGAAGATCTTAGCAGGGTGAAAGTTAAAGCATAAAAATCCTAATAATGAACCTATTAACACACTACAAATCATGATAATGAATACATTCGCTTGTAAAATTGCAATAAACGCAATCGTAATAAGACCAATTGCGGAAACGCCTGAAGCTAATCCGTCTAATCCATCAATTAAATTAATGGCATTCGTAATCGCCACAATCCAAATAATTGTAATGGGGATACTCAATATTCCAAAATGAATCGTTGGCCCCATCGGAAAAGATATGAAATCAATCGTAATACCATAAAACGCAACGATTGAAGCGGCGACAATTTGTCCAATTAACTTTAAAATAGGCTTTAAATCATAAATATCATCAATTAATCCTACTAAATACATTACAATAGCCCCTAAAACTAAGGGCTTAACTTCTCTTTCAATAGGATGGCCAAGCCAAATTCCTATTAAGAAAGAAAGTAGTATAACAGTACCACCCAATACTGAGACTGGCTTTGTATGTACTTTTCTGAAGTTTGGCCTATCTACTAAATCGAATTTAATAGAGACCTTTATAATAATAGGTGTTAATATTAAACTGATTACCAATGTCACAGCAATAAGTAGTAAAGTATACATCAGTTCACCTTCAATAAATCTCTTTTTAATTTGTCATATTTGCTAGTTATCTATTCATTCTATTTAAACAACTTTTAATTCATTTTTGTATTGGACTATAGTTGTAAATTACTGACACTTCATCACAACGTTCAGTAAACTCCAACTATTTTACCCTATTTCTCTATGTTTATCCTTAATTTTCAATTGAATGTAAATTTTTTGTAAAGATATTATAACTTATATCATATCATTTCATTATTCATTTGAATACGAAAGTATATATATTCTATCTAATTTGTTTGTTATATCTGATACAACTTAATGACAAATGGTAAGTTTTCACTTACAATAACTAATGGTTAAATTAAAGGAGTCGATTCCAATATGATTGAATCTATCATTTACAATATTGCAGTTATGGTAGCGGGAATATATTTATTCCATCGGCTACAATATTCCGAAAATAAAATCATGGTCTTTTCAAAAGGCTATGTCACGGTGTTGATGACTATTGTTGCCCTACTACTTGCAGCTTACCCAATTCCATTCCATCAAGAATATTTAGTTCATTTAACGTTTGTCCCATTATTATTTCTAGGTCGTTTTACGAATATGGGTTATACCTTAGTTTCAGCAGTCATTGTTGCCCTAGTTGAAGTATTTGCATTTGGAAACTCACTTCTTTATGGCGTAGTACTGATCGTAATAGGTATCATCGTCAGTATGGTTGGCCCATTCTTGAAACAAAATGATATTGTGGCTTTAGTTGTTTTAAATTTGATTAGTGTCATTATTTTACTTATTTTATCCATCTTCAGCCCGCTATATGACCTTACTGAAATCGCATTTTTAGTTCCTATTTCATTCGTTTTAACCATTGCTTCAGCAATTACATTTGTTGATATGTGGCACTTCTTTTCATTAGTTACACGCTACGAAAATGAAGATAAGTATGACTATCTTACTGGTTTAGGAAATGTGAAAGAATTTGATAGACATTTAAATCATGTATCACAAATCGCCGAAGAGAAAAAAGAAAGTCTTGCCTTATTATTAATTGATATCGATGGTTTTAAAGATGTTAATGATACGTACTCACATCAATCTGGAGATGCTGTGCTCAAACAAATGTCACAGCTATTAAAGAATTATGTTCCTAAACAATTCCAGATTTTCCGTAATGGTGGTGAAGAATTTTCAGTTGTTATCCGTGATTATTCATTAGATCAAAGCGTTAAATTAGCTGAAAATATACGAACTGGTGTTGAAAAGTCTTCATTCCACTTACCTAACAAGGAAGTTATTAAATTATCTGTCTCTATTGGTGTAGGTTACTTAACGCAAGATGATCATAAATCGCAACGCAAAGTCTTTAAAGATGCCGATGATATGGTCCACGTTGCTAAAAATGAAGGTCGTAATCAAGTAATGTTTAATCCAATCATTAAATTATAAAACTAAAAGCAGTCAACATATTAGATAATCAAAGTAGGATTCATATAGGTTATCTCATTATGTTGACTTTTTTATGATATCTATCTTAATGTTGCGTTATTTTTCATGTTAACAGGGATTAGATGTGGTATGAATACGAAGCGTACTATTGCAAGTTGCGTGTGCAAGTTGTACACTTCAAATTGTCTATGAAATTAAATTTAATTATCCAAAGTACTGGAGGTGCCGTTTATGTCAGATTCAATCACTATTATCGATGAAAATAAGGTGATTGATGTAGTTTTAATAGCTGGGAGAATCCTTCTTGAAGCTGGTGCAGAAACGTATCGTGTAGAAGATACAATGAACCGTATTGCACATAGTTACGGTTTAAATGATACATATAGTTTTGTAACGTCAACAGCCATTATCTTTTCACTTAATGACCGCACGAATACAAGACTAATTAGAATTCGCGAACGTACAACGGATTTAGAGAAAATTGCACTAACAAACAGTTTATCCAGAAAAATTTCTAGAAATGAATTAACCATTGATGAAGCAAAATCTGAATTGATTCATTTACGTCGTGCATCGTTACAATACTCATTTCTATTAAACTTTTTTGCAGCTGCAATTGCCTGTGGATTCTTCTTATTCATGTTTGGTGGTGTAGCTTCAGATTGCTGGATTGCTGTTATAGCTGGTGGGGCCGCTTTTTTAACGTTTAGTTTAGTACAACGATTTATTCAAATTAAATTCTTTTCAGAATTCGTTGCCTCAGCGGTCGTTATCACAATTGCAGCTACCTTTACTAAGCTCGGTATTGCAACGAATCAGAATATCATTACCATTTCTAGTGTAATGCCACTTGTACCCGGAATATTAATCTGTAATGCGATTCGAGATTTAATGGCTGGTGAATTGTTAGCCGGAATGTCTAGAGGCGTTGAAGCTGCATTAACTTCATTTGCCATCGGTGCTGGTGTAGCCATCGTTTTATTAATTATTTAAGAAAGGCTGTGTATAAATGTTATTTTATTTATTCCATTTCACAATTAGTTTCATTTCTACAGTGCTCTTCTCAATTATCTTCAATGCACCGAAGCGACTACTCGCAGCATGTGGATTTGTAGGTGCTGTTGCATGGACCATATATCAATTCACTGTAGATATGGATTTAGGAAAAGTTGGCGCCGCATTTCTTGGAAGTTTAATACTCGGATTATTAAGTCATGTTATGAGTCGTCGTTACAAACGTCCTGTGATTATTTTTATAGTGCCAGGTATCATTCCGCTTGTACCTGGGGGTACCGCATATGAAGCAACACGTTATTTAGTGTCAAATGATTATACACAGGCAGTAAACACTTTTTTAGAGGTAACACTTATTTCTGGTTCTATCGCGTTCGGAATTTTAGTAGCTGAAATCCTCTACTATATTTACACACGCATCAAGCAGTATTATGATAAAATTAAAGGTAAAACATATAGAAAATCATACAATATGAATAATAGAATCTAAGGGGATGTCTTGCTATGAAAGCACAGATTATAGACAGATTATCACGTTACGTCAAAATCGATACACAATCTAACCCAGAATCGTCAACCACACCTTCAACTGACAAACAATGGGATTTATTACATTTATTACAACAAGAACTTGAAGCCTTTGGTCTAGAAACAGACCTTGATGACAATGGCTATTTATTTGCGACGCTAGAAAGTAACATTTCTTCCGACGTTCCTACTGTTGGATTCCTAGCACATGTTGATACGTCACCTGACTTTAATGCTAGCAATGTGAATCCTCAGATTGTAGAAGCCTACGACGGTAGTGCAATCAAACTTGGCGATACGGGTCGTGTATTGAGCCAAGAAACTTTTCCAGAATTAAAAAAACTTAAGGGCCATACACTCATGATTACTGACGGCACATCATTGTTAGGCGCAGATGATAAAGCTGGCGTTGTGGAAATTATGGAAGCAATTAACTATTTAATTGAGCATCCTGAAATTCAACATGGCCGTATTCGCATAGCATTCACACCTGATGAAGAAATTGGGCGTGGTCCACATCACTTTGATGTTGAACGCTTTGATGCAGACTTCGCTTATACAATGGATGGCAGTGAATTCGGTGAGTTACAATTTGAAAGTTTTAACGCTGCAGAGGCAAAAATTACGACACATGGCGTCAACGTACATCCAGGGTCAGCTAAAAACATCATGGTCAATGCAATATCATTAGGCCACCAATTTCATAGTCTTTTACCTGCAAGTGAGGTTCCAGAACGTACAGAAGGTTATGAAGGTTTCTATCATTTAATGAAATTTGAAGGTAATGTTGAAAAAGCGACATTGCAATATATTATTCGTGATCATGATAGAGACGCCTTTGAATTGCGTAAAAAGAAATTATTAGAAATTCGCGACGATATTAATATTCATTACGAAGATTTCCCAGTCGAGGTAACAATCGAGGATCAATATTATAATATGGCTGAAAAGATTAAACCACACCCATATATTATTGATATACCTAAAAAAGTGTTCAAAGATTTAAATATTGAACCTAATACAGCACCTATTCGCGGTGGTACTGACGGATCACAATTATCCTATAAAGGTTTACCAACACCTAACATTTTTACAGGTTGCGGTAATTTCCATGGACCTTTTGAATATGCATCAATCGATGTAATGGAAAAAGCAGTACAAGTCATTATTGGTATTGCACAAGAAGTCACACATCATCATAAATAGATATCACAAATTAGGGAACCATGATGACCGTATGGGTCATTGTGGTTCCCTTTTGTTAGCATTTATTCATTTATCCATGGTTCAATGTCGTTTTTAATAGTCTAAGTGCTTGAACAGTGAAATGTCTGATTTGTATGCCCATTTTAAAGTCTGTGTAGCTTTCTGGCATCTCAATAAATGTATTGAACATTGCTGTAACTTGATATTGGTCAAAGACATTAAATTTGTCGTCCGTCGCGCAAATAGCAATTGCTGGTTTATGATGTTTATGTGCTAACTCCGCAATTGTTAAAGTCGTTGTTTCAAGTAAGTGGTCTTCCTCTTTCACACCTTCACCAAAGATAATTAAATCAGCTTGAGATACGAGATCATCTAAATGCGTGATTTGATTGACTAATTCATGACTTGTTAATATCTCAGCATCATACAATCCACTTAATAATGCTGCAATACCACCGCCAGCGCCACCTCTTTCGATTGGACCCATGGCAATTTTCATTTCATTTTTAACCAACTCACTAAAGTACCAAATTAAATTATCGATTTCAGCGGCCTTTTCTCGTGTCATTCCATAACCTTCATACGTCTTCATAATTTCACTATGTTTACCATATAATTTACTAGAAAAGTCAGACATCACCTGAATATGTGCATCTTTAAAATTTTGAGGTATCTCAGAAAAGTCAATACGTCGAATAAATTTGATGACTTGAGCCCCTTCGCGCGCATCCAAAAGTTCTCCTTCATCATTATAGAATTTCGCACCTAAGGCTTGCATCATACCGATACCACCGTCGAAACTATCGATACCGCCTAGTGAGATAACAATGTTCGCAGCGCCGTTATTCAATGCATCTAGAATAACCTCTCCTAAGCCATAACTTGAGCGTTGTTCGATTGGCTTTTGACCTTTAACAAACAAATTACCTTCAATTATAGTTAATCCTTGTTCAGTTTGACCATAGATTGTTTCAACTTCATTCATATCTGCATCATGGACATTCACTCTATATTTTGTACCTGATTGCCACAAGAATACCGAATCCATAAGTTCATGGCGACCATTAAATAATGGCACTTGTACAATATCAGCATCTTCAATTTGACTGGCTACCGCTTCTTCAACGAAACGATTTGCTTGATAACTCGAAATGATACCGTTAAATTCATCCATTGCTACTAATACTTTCATCTGTTAATCACCTCATGCCATTTTCTTTATTTATATATTGATTTAGATGTTATATATTCGACTTCACTTTCACATTATACATGGGTTGTCTCTACTTTTCATAATAATAGCAGTTATAATAACATAAATAAAAAACAGGGGTGACGCAGAATTCACTTTGAATTCATGTCCCCCTGTAAGGATGTTGCGCACTAAGAGAAGCCTGATATGGCCATCTTCTCAGAGTCGCCGGCTACTGTCCTTTTAAAATGTGGCCTTAAACGATGATTGTTATTTGAATTTAATATTTACTTTCTTAATTCGTAATCTATTATTCTTCAGCTTGCGCTAATGAAGATACGTTAATATCACTATGACTCGCGTTCCACTTTGCTTCTCCATCAATAAAATAGAATGCTTGTGGAGATTCATGTTTCACATGGGTCTTTTCAGCGATATAGTCAGAAAGTTTTCTTTCTTCTTGAACGACTAAGTAATAGCCATCCATATCTCTTTCATATAAAAACTTGTTAAATTGATCGTATGCATCTGCTGAGATTGGACAAGTATCACTATGTTTTAATACAAATACATATTTATTGTCTTTAAGTACTTGTTCAAACTGGTCAATCGAACTCAGCTTTATAGCCATTCTATTCACCTCTAAAATTATTTATGTCCATATTGCATTTTATAATCATTATAAACTACTCAATGGGTTCAATTATACACATTTCATTGTCCATTGTTAACCAAAAATTTTAATTTTAATAACTGTGTCTACTTATTGCTTTTTTAACTTTTTCAATTCTTCGTAAAATCCACTATTATCCTTACTTAATTCTTTACCCGTTTTCGGTAACTTTTCTACATCAATTTTAGAAAGTTTTTTCTCTATCTCGATGGTTGTTTCTCGCGTATCATAATAATTCAATAAATTATAATACATTTCAATAGCATTTTTACGCGCACTGTTAACTTTTGGATCAGTAATATTCGTTTGATTCAATTCTGTTATTTGCTTCTCAATCAATGGCTTAATATGATCATCTATTGCTTTATTAGAAGTCATATCATCACGCTCTAAATATTTTTGTGCTGCTTCTTTCAACTTCTGATTGTTATTTTCAATTTTAGATGTTAATTGATTTGCATCTTCTTGGTTCGTTGCTTTTTGAATTTGTGTTTCTACCTGTGAGCGATTGCTTTCAAATAGTTTAGTATAATCCAATATATCCTCATTCGCCTTGATTGATTTATTACATAAGTCTACAAAGGCTTTAATGTCATAGATGGATTGTTTTTCTTGTTTCACATTTTGCAAATACTTGTCTTTTAATTCTTTAACATCATGATGTTCAGCAGGTAATTGTTTAGCTGATTTTTCATATTTCTTAAATTCAGGAATTAAGTGCTTGTTTATATCCTTCTGCAACGCTTTAAATTCTCTTTTATTCTTATCAGTGGTGTCCGTCTTGCTTAATTGGTCTAATTGTTTCAAATGAATTTTATCCATTACTGTTTTGACGTCTTTCTTCTCATCTTCAACCATATTTAGTTGTGTTTGGAAATCATTTAAATCTGCACGCTTTTGATTACCACACGATGAGAGTAATACGCCACATATCAACATTATAGAAAGTATTGCTAATTTCTTCATAAATGCACTCCTATCACCACGTATTATACCTAAAGCTATTTATATTGAAAATGATTTGTGTTATAGTATTTCAGAATTTGACAAAACTTACCATTTAAAGGAGATACGTATGTACGCAACCGTTCAACCTTTTATTCAAGATGACGCACAAAGCGAGTATGATACATTATATCAAACTACGAAAGCATCGCTATTCAATTTGCTAGATTCTCCTGTAAAATTCACACAACATATCGGAGGTACACGTCATTTTAATTATGCAACTGAACCTATTCTAGATGTTTTAGTGGGTGTAAATAACTTACATGATATCACAGCTTTAGACGAGAAACGATTGAATTATTTAGGTTTTTATCGTCTCCATCATCCCTATAAGAAGAAAGTGATGATGGCAAAGTTTAATAATATGATTGATTTGAAACAAACCATTCGCTTACATATCATTCAAATGGATACCCTGTTATTCAAACAGTACATTGATGTTGACAATGCACTTGCAACATTGCCAGATATTGCGCATCATTTTTCAGAAAAAAAGCATTCTATCATTCAACATATTAATTATATAAGACCCTATGAAAATCAAAAACAGAAATACTTCGAAGACATCTATCAAAAGTTATAAAACGTTGTCGTCTTCGCAAATCATCTACAAAATTGCTATAATAAAAGGTAGATTATAGAAGAGAAGAAAGGATGTACTTATGTTAAAGCAAGAAGACATCTTACAAGATTTAAAGTCCTTAATACCTGAAGACATTATTAAAGTTAATGAACCACTCAAACGCTATACATACACTGAAACTGGTGGTAATGCTGATTTTTATTTATCACCGACGAAAAATGAAGACGTTCAAGCTATTGTACGCTATGCCAAAGAGAAGGCTATCCCTGTTACTTATCTTGGAAATGGATCAAATATTATTATTCGTGAAGGTGGCATTCGTGGCATTGTAATTAGCTTATTGTCATTAAATCACATCAATGTATCTGACGATGCTATTATTGCAGGAAGCGGTGTGGCAATTATTGATGTGTCACGTGCTGCTAGAGACCACGTGTTAACAGGATTAGAGTTTGCTTGTGGTATTCCTGGTTCGGTTGGAGGCGCCGTTTATATGAATGCTGGCGCATATGGTGGCGAAATCAAGGATTGTATCGATTACGCGCTTTGCGTTAATGAACAAGGTGATTTAATTCAATTGACTAATAAAGAATTAGAATTAGATTACAGAAATAGTATTGTTCAAAAACAACATTTAGTCGTACTTGAAGCTGCATTTACACTTGAACCAGGTCAACTAGACGATATTCAAGCTAAGATGGATGACTTAACTGAACGTCGTGAATCTAAACAACCGCTTGAGTACCCATCATGCGGAAGTGTATTCCAACGTCCACCTGGTCATTTCGCAGGCAAATTAATACAAGATTCAAACTTACAAGGCCACCGAATTGGTGGTGTAGAAGTTTCAAAAAAACATGCTGGATTTATGGTTAATGTAGATAATGGAACAGCTACAGATTATGAAGATTTAATTCATCATGTTCAAAAAGTAGTAAAAGAAAAATTTGATGTTGAACTTCATCGTGAGGTTCGTATTATCGGAGAACATCCTAAAGAATAACAACATGGTACGTTGATAGGAGACGATGAATGATGCCAAAGGTCTATGGTTCGCTTGTAGATAATGAAACACGATGTATACACTATCATACATTTTTAGATGTAATCGCTATTAAATTTAAATGTTGTAATACATATTACCCGTGTTATCAATGTCATGAGGAACATGCGTCACACCCCATTCAACGATGGTCAGAACAAGAATTCAATGAAAAAGCGATTATGTGTGGTGTATGTAAACATGAGATGTCTATTCAAGACTATATGATGACAGAGCTATGTCCGAAATGTAAGGCACACTTTAATAGTCGTTGTAAATTTCACTATCATTTATATTTTGAATTATAATAATAATGGCTTAGTAACAATTGACCGATGGTTACTAAGCCATTTTTTGTTTCTTATTTATTTAATTTTTCAATGATGTGATTTAATTCATCAATTTGTTTGATTGTCGTAGACGTTGATCCTGCGCTAAAGTACCATAGTTTAGGATCGAGTTCATAAACATTACCATGTTTAACGGCATTCACACCTTTAATTACATCATTAGATAACGTTTGTTTCGCGCTTGATTTACCACTCACAACTTGTCCTCTATCCATCGCTAGAATAATGTCAGGATTTTTAGTTGTAATATACTCATTATTAATATTTTGACCGTGTGGGCTAGCTTTAACATGCGTATCAGTCGGTTTAAAGCCTAGTGTATTATAAATTAAATCACCAAATCTACCACCTGGACCGAAAGTTGATAACTCACCTTCATTAACTAACAAGTACATCGTTTTCTTATCTATTTTTTCAACTTTTGCTTTTGTATCTGCTATTTTTTTATCCAGTGCATCATTTAAAGATTTTGCTTTATCTTCTTTACCATAAATTTTACCTAATTTTGTTGTTACTGATTTCATATCATTAATATAATTTTTCTCGCTAGCACCAACATAAATAATTTTGGCGTTTGGCGCCGCTTTTTTCAATTCATCTATATTTTTCACTGTTGCTGTTCTTCCAGAAATATAAATCACTTCTGGTTTTGCTTTAGCTACTTTATCAAAATTAATTTGCATTAAATTACCCGTATTGATGTATTTCTCATCTTTAAATTCTGAAAGAAATTCAGGTAATGCCGCATTTTTCTCACCTTTAGGTAAACCAATAATTTGGTCTTGTACACCAAATGTTTTCAATACATCGACAGCACCGTAATCAAAGACAATCGCACGCTTTGGATGCTTAGGAACATCCACCATTTCTTTAACCTCTTTAGCGTCACTTTTATCTTTCTTCTCGCCTCGTGTCTTATAATTATTTTCTATTTGAACGATGTCTTTATTTTCATCTTTTTTTGTGGCACCATGATCGCTATCTGAACTTTTGCCACATGCCACTAAAACTAAGGTAAGACTTAATACTAAAAACACAATTATTTTCTTCATCGTTGCAACATCCTCTTGTTGTTGTATTTAAGTGATAACGATTATCAATATCACTTAAAAATATATTACTTTATTATAAAATATTTTTCAATAAAAAGTTGCAAGCTATGCTGAATATGATATTGAAGTATAAGCGTATTTCTTTAATACGTGATAAGACTAACTTATTTTCAAAATAAAAAAGTCAATGAATGCATTTGTACACGCATTCACTGACTTTTAGCCTAAGTATTATATTTTAGATGCTTTGAAATAGCCTATTAATCTACGACTTCTTCTAATTCATCAATTTGTTTAATTGTAGTAGTAGATGAACCTGATGCAAAGTACCATAATTTTGGATCTAATTGATATACTTTGTCATTTTTAACTGCTTTAACATTTTTAATAACGTCGTTGCTTAATACTTTTTTAGCAGTTGATTCACCACCAACAACTTCACCACGGTCCATTGCTAAAATAACATCTGGATTGTGCTCACTGATGTATTCATTGTTCACATTTTGACCATGTGAACTATTGCTTACGTTTTTATCTGCTGGTTTGAAGCCTAATGTATCAAATACTAAACCACCAAATCTTCCACCAGGACCATAAGTTGATAATTCACCTTCGTTTACTAATAAATACATTACAGTTTTATCAAAGTTCTTAGTTTCATCTTTCATTTCAGCGATTTTTTCATCTAACTCTTCGTTGATGTCTTTAGCTTTATCTTCTTTGTTATAAATTTTACCTAAGTTTTCAGTGTTTTTCTTCATGTCTTTAACTAGATTTTTCTCATCAGCACCAACATAAACGATTTTAGCGTCTGGGGCTGCTTTTTTGAATTCATCTAAATTTTTCTGATTGGCAGTTCTACCTGAAATGAATATTACTTCAGGTTTAGCGGCTGCTACTTTATCGAAATTCACTTCTTTAAGATTTCCAGTATTTACGTATTTATCATCTTTAAAGTCTTTTAGGAAATCTGGTAATGATTCATTATTTTCACCTTTTGGTAAACCTTTGACTTTATCTGCCACCCCTAATTCTTTAAGTACATCTAAAGCACCATAGTCTAAAACAATTGCATTTTTAGGATTTTTAGGAACTTCAACTGTGTTGCTAACTTTCTTAGCATCACTACCATCGCGTTCTTCACCTGAAGCTTCAAAATTATTTTTGATTTTTACAGTTTCTTTTGAATCTTTGCTATCACTTTTAGATCCTGAATCGTTACTACTTGATCCATTACTACAAGCTGATA
This sequence comes from Staphylococcus borealis, assembly GCF_001224225.1. Lineage (GTDB taxonomy): Bacteria > Bacillota > Bacilli > Staphylococcales > Staphylococcaceae > Staphylococcus > Staphylococcus borealis. The sequence goes on from NZ_CUEE01000004.1 coordinate 212,531, forward strand.
AAACTAATACTAAAGATAATACTAAAAATAAGACTGTCTTTTTCATATGTACGACTCCTCTAAAAATTATTTAACCTTTATGCTGCGTATCGATGGACTTCTCTCTTGTCTACGTCTTCTAATAGCATCACCCCTTTAAAATATGAGGTTAAATGATTTAATTACAAAGTGAGTCAAATGTGATTTCATCGTAATACAGACAAATGCGTTGCCCTCTGATCTCTTCAATATGAACATCCATTTCATATAATTGCTTTAGAATCTCGGTCTGAATAACATTATCTCTTGTATCTGCTTTGACGATTTCACCATCTTTTAATGCGATGATATCGTCTGAATAACATGACGCAAAGTTGATGTCATGTAGAACAATGACAATTGTTTTATTTAAGTCTTTACAAAGTCGGCGTAACGTTTGCATAATCTGCACAGAATGTTTCATATCTAGATTGTTTAACGGTTCATCTAATAAAATATAATCCGTATCTTGCGCAATAGTCATTGCAATATACGCACGTTGTCGTTGACCACCAGATAACGTTTTAATATTTCGATGACGAATGTTTTGAAGCTGCAATAAATCTAGCGCATACTCAACTTGTTCATGATCATCCTTCTTCATACGCCCTTTTGAATAAGGAAATCGACCAAAGTTTACTAATTGTTCAATCGTTATATTCATATCTGTATGATTCGTCTGTTTTAAAATGCTTAACTTTTTAGCTAAATCATCACTTTTATAATCATCGACTGCTTTACCTTCAATCTTTATTGAACCCTTTTCATACTCAAATAAGCGACTTACCGCAGATAATAAGGTACTTTTACCAGCACCATTGGGTCCTATAAGAGAGGTGAGCCTTCCTTTCTGAATATCAACGTTAATATTTTTTAAAATTGGCTTATTCTGTATCGCTTTATCTAAATTTTTAATCTCAATCAATTTGCACTTCTCCTTTTGACAAGTAAGTAAATGAAGTAACTACCACCGATTAAATCAATGATTAAGCTAAACTCTGTTGTAGCTTCAAATAAATTTTCAACAACCCATTGTGCTAAAAATAAACTAATCCAGCTAATTAAAATGGTTGCTGGCAAAATATATTTGTGCTCATACGTCTTCATTAATTCATGTGCTAAATTCACAGTTAATAATCCTAAGAATGTAACCGGACCAACCAAAGCCGTTGAGATAGAGACCAATAAAGCCACTAATATAAGAAGTAAACGCGTCATTGTCTCATAAGATACACCTAAATTGATTGCTTGCGCTCTTCCAAGTAGTAATACATCTAAGTATGGACGCAATATCACTGTAATCACAATTAAAACCAGTAATAAGCATGTTGAAATAAGGACAAGTTTAGAGTTAGATGCCTCAAAACTTGCAAACATCGCACTTTGTACTGCTAAGAACGACTCAGGATCCATAATCAACTGGATAAAACTCGTAATACTTCGGAAGAATGTCCCTAAAATCACACCTACGAGTAAAATAAAATATACTGAGAAGTTCCCTAATTTGAACATGCCTTCAAATAGCAATAATGAAAATAAGACCATAGCAATTAGCGTCACAAAAAAGTTCAAGTATACATTAGTGACAACTGCAGCTTGTGTACCAACTAAAAAGACTGGCAACACTTTTACAAATAAATAAACAGAATCCAATCCCATAATTGATGGTGTTAATAATCGGTTGGTTGTAATCGCTTGAAAGATAACAACTGATGCCCCAATCGCACCACCTACAATGAGGATAAGCACCAATTTTCTCAACCGACTTTGAAATTGATACTGAAAAATCTCATAGTCTAAACCTACTAATAAGTAAAATGCTGCCATGCAAATTGTCGCAATAATTAATATGGTAATTTTCTTGTTAGAACTAATTTGCATAATGCTTTCTACCTTTCATTAGTAATATTAGGAATATCACTGTTCCGAAGACACCAATAGTCAATCCGATATTAATTTCATAAGGATAGACAATCAATCTACCTACGATATCAGCGAACAATACAAATATTGATCCTAGCATGAGTGTATGTGGAAGTGCATTTTTTAAATGGTCACCTCTATACATCGAAATAATATTTGGTACAATCAGACCTAAAAATGGTAGCGTACCTACAGTAACAACCACTAATGCCGTCAGTGCAGCTGTAATGAACAGTGCAATATTTATAATTTTTTCATAGCTAACACCCAAGTTATGACTAAAATCTTTCCCCATACCAGCAATCGTAAAGTGATTTGCGAAGATAAACGCAATAATCAGTAGAGGCACAACAAGATAAAGGACTTCATAGCGTCCACTTGTTATAATTGCAAAGTTGCCATTCATCCAGTTGCCAATGCTCTGCAATGCGTTAGTTCTTAAGGCAATAAATGTCGTGAAACTGGATACAATACCACCAATCATAATTCCTAGTAATGGCACAAAGATAACTTCTTTAACACGAATTAAATTAATTAATTTCACAAATAAGAATGTCCCTGCCAAACTCAATCCAACCGCAAATAATAATTTAATTAATATATGACCTTTTGGGAAAAAAATAAGCGAAATTAAAATACCTAACTTAGCCCATTCCATTGTTCCTGCCGTCGTCGGACTTACAAATTTATTTTGCATCATCTGCTGCATAATTAATCCTGCTAATGCGAGTGAACTACCAGAAAGAAGAATACTAACTGTTCTAGGTATACGACTTGAAAACAAAATATTTTGCTGTTCTTCGTTTAAGTGGAAAATATCTGAAAGAGAGAGCTGACTCACCCCAACAAATAAGGAGACTATAGTTAAACATACTAATACGATAAGTAAAACATAACCCTTAAATAAAAACTTCACTATTTATTCTCCTCGTCTTGCTATATGTATTGAAATGATAGTCGTTATCAACGATAATGATTATCATTGTCGCTATAATCAATATTAAAGATTACTGACCTGAATTTCAATAGTAATTTGAAGATATATTCATATTTATACATGAATCGAAAGAAACAATGTAGATTGTATGGACCGAACACATAATAGATAACACGGTTAAGTTGTTTCATCATGATGGCCAACAATCAGACGTATCACAACCAAAAAGGGGCCGCGGCATAAAGTGCCTGAATAAGTGAAAAAAGACTATTTCTATTGAAATAATATAGAAATGGTTTCAACCATATCATTTACATGGTATGAAATATCATTTTGGAGAATAAACACTGAAGTTTCTATTGGTAGAATAAGCTGAGTCATATTATAATTTTTTAGTATTTCAATATTAAATTACATATAAATACAACGTATTGTGGCGAGACGCTTGCGTTGATTATTAATGAACATAAGTGCACCTGCACTTGCGTAAGTAGTTCTAAGATAGATGACGAAGTGTAGTTGTGTAGACTCCTAGTGTTTCATTTATTGAGCACCAGCGCTACAGCACTGTTGTAAGGCGTTCTAAGATAGATTACGAAACAGAGTTGCGGAGACTCCTAGGGGAGCAGTATTTTCAAAGAGAGTCTGGGACATAAATAATATAATAATGCTATTTAGCAAATTCTCAGTAGTTGACTGAACTGAGAAGGCGCTTAAATCAAGCTTTTCTCAGTTCTAGTCATCCTTGCGAAGGTGGGCGGGGCCCCAACAAAGAGAATTTCATCAAGAAATTCTACAAGCTAAGCAAGTTGGGGTTACGACGAATTTAAAAGAATTCTGTCCCACTCCCACAAGCAAAGCACGTTGGGCAAGCGAGCCAACAATACGAAGTATTATAAATAAAGAAACCAGTAAATGCGTTTTAACAAACGCATTTACTGGCTAACGTTCTGAGAACTAGGTCTCAGATATTATCTCATTTATATCATGTTGTTACTGATTAATCTTCAAAAATAAAATCTTCATCTTGTAATGCTTCTACATTTAACGCCAATGTGTAACCATCACCTTTTACTGAGAAGAAGTCATGGTTTTTAGTTGAAGTATCTAAAGCATTCTCAATGATAGGATTAAATTCTTTTTCCTCAAAATAGGGTTCGAAACCTAAATTTGATAAAGCTTTATTTCCGTTATATTGAACATAATTCAATACATCTTCACTTAAGCCGATATCATCATATAGCAAGTGTGTATAAGAGACTTCATTTGCATATAAATCCTCTAATAATTTATACATTTCTTTGTCTGCTTTTTGTTTTTCATTTTCAGAAAGTTCATTACGCAAACTTTGTGCATCTAGTCCTGTAAATACACCATGGATTGATTCGTCTAATAAAATCTTTCTAATGATCTCACCAGAAGTTGTCATTCTACCTTGCCCAGCTAGGTATAGAGGATAATAGAAACCAGAATAGAACAAGAATGTCTCTAAAAATACACTTGAAACTCTCGCAATATATTGATCATATATAGAGGCTTCTTTTCCCCACAATTTATGATAATTTTCGATAATTTTATCAGATTTATATTTTAAATGAGGCTCTTCAATAACCCAAGTATCTAGCAAATAGTTCGTTTCACTAGAAGGAAGTAAAGTTGTAAAAATATGTGAATAACTTTTCGCATGAATTTGTTCCATCATTGCCATAAATGAATACACTGCTTTTTTACGTAAGTCTGTTGTGTGTAACATAATCAATGGCATACCATCATCTGCTTGATGTGTATCCAATCCTGTTAATCCTGCTAATGCACGTTTAAATGTATTTTTCTCGTCTTCAGTTAGTGTCTTCCAACTTGCAATATCTTTTGATACTTTAAATTCTGTTTCTACCCACATTTGAGAGATATTCTGACGCCAAAACATATTCGTCATATCTTCTTGGGTATTCCAATTGACGGCCTTCATTTAAAAATCCTCCTTAATTACTAAAAAGCAAATCTCATTCGTTAAAGGGAAAGGAGGTGAATCAATTTGTCGTGTTGACCCTACAACCTTCCCCTATTTTATACTTTATTCTGTTAACTTCTAAAAATTAAATTGCACAACTTGTACATTCTTCAACGCTTAATAATTTATTACGCGTATAATATAGTGATTTAAGCCCTTTGTGATGCGCATAAACATACAATCTTGATAATTCACGTGTTGAAATTTCAGAATTCACATATAAGATTGTTGAAATACCTTGGTCCACGTGTGTTTGAATCGTAGCAATCAAATCGATGAGTTTCATTTGATCAGTATTGAAAGCTGATTTATAGTACCACATTGTCTCTGGAGACAAGAATGGCATTGGGTAAAATGTTTCAGCGTTTCCATACGTACGACGCTCAATTTGATCAACAATTGGCATAACTGAACTTGTTGCATTTTGTACATATGAAATACTTTGTGTAGGTGCAATCGCTAATCTATATGCATGATATAAACCATGTTGTTGCACTTGTTCTTGTAATGCTTTCCAATCATTAGCCGTTGGAATATCAATATGATCAAATAAACGTTTTACCTTTTCAAATTTAGGTTCAAAGTCTTGAGATGTATAGAAATCAAAATATTTGCCACTAGCATAATCAGACTTATCAAAATCTTGATATACTTTACCACGTTCTTTAGCAATTTCCATTGAACGCTCAATTGAGTAGTAGTTCATCATCATGAAGAATATATTCGCAAAATCTTTAGCTTCTTCTGATTCATACCCTATTTTATTTTTAGCTAAATAACCATGTAAGTTCATAACACCGAGTCCAACTGAGTGTAACTCACTATTCGCTTTTCTAACGCCTGGTGCATTTTGGATATTAGCTTCATCACTAACTACAGTTAATGCATCCATTCCAGTATGAACAGAGTCTTTAATTTTACCTGTTTCCATGACGTTAACGATATTTAATGAACCTAAGTTACAAGATATATCACGTTTGATTTCATCTTCAATACCATAATCGTTAATTACTGATGTTTCTTGTAACTGGAAGATTTCTGTACATAAATTACTCATTTTAATTTGACCAATATTTGAATTGGCATGCACTTTATTCGCATTATCTTTAAACATTAAATATGGATAGCCCGATTGTAATTGTGTTTGTGCAATCATATTCAACATTTCTCTTGCATCTTTTTTCTTCTTAACGATATTAGGGTTTGCTACCATATCGTCATAATATTTTTCTAAATCAATATCATCTAGTGTTACACCATATTCTTGTTTAACCGTATGTGGTGCAAACATATAGAAATCTTTGCCTTCTTTTGCTAAATCAAAGAACTTAGAAGGTACAATTAAACCAGTAGAAATTGTTGATAAACGCAAGTCTTCATCAGCGTTTACTTTTTTAGTGTCTAAGAATTCTTCAACATCATAATGGAAGATATTTAAATAGACAGCACCAGCACCTGGACGTTGACCGAGTTGATCCGCGTAGCTAAATCCACCCTCTAACGCTTTCGCTACAGGTAGCACACCTTTCGCTACACCTTTAATACCTTTAATAGCTTCACCACGGGCACGTAATTTAGATAGGTTGATTGCTACACCACCACCAATTTTACTTAGCTGTTTGGCAGTAGAATCAATGAAGTTGATAGAATTTAAGCTATCATCCACTTCTAACAAGAAACATGATACTAATTCACCACGACGTGCGCGTCCTGCATTTAAGAACGTTGGTGTCGCAGGTTGGTATCGTTGTTCAATCATTGCTAGAATAAATTGCTTTGCTTGTTGTTTATTGCCGTCTGCTAAATAAAGTGCAACGATTGCGACGTGTTGATTATAATCTTCTAGATATTGTGATTTATCGTTAGTTTTTAACGCATAATCTTTATAGAACTTACTAGCAGACATGTAGCTTGTAAATTCAAAGTTGATTGATTTAGCAAATTCAGTGATTTCAACTAAGTCTGATTCGCTATATTTCTCGAAGACATTAAAATAAAAATTGTTATCTACGAGATAGTGTAATCGTTCAATCTCACTGTCAAAATAAATTGTTTTATCATGGATTTCTTCAAGATAAACCGCTAATGCTTCCTGATCCTTCTCTAAGTTAAAGAAACCATTACCTTTACGTTTCGTAACTTCATTATTTAGTTCAATATGATTGTACTTTTTCTCGTTCATCATTTTCATTGAAATGCCCCACCTTATTTTTAAATTCAATAACATCTTTATTAGAACCTTGTACTTCAAATTTCATTAATAGAGGTACATGATATGATTCGGAAATTGTTTTACCCGCTTTAGCAAAGTTTTGTCCCCAGTTTCGGTTACCACTTGCTGCAACTGCGCGTAAATTTTGATGATTAACATCTAAAAACGATTGTACTTCTTTAGGCACTTCACCAAATCCAATTGTTCCCGTAACTAAAATATAAGGTTCATCAAATGGATCTGTACAATTATCTTTAGTTATCTCCATTACATCTGAAATTTCACTTCGCTTGATAAATCTTCTTACATTACCAGAAAAAGAGAAATAAACTACTTTCATTGGAACGCCTTCTTTCGTCAGTCCATATTATTAACTAAAAAGAAGTTCTCTTAATTAAATAAGAAAACTTGCTAGACATTAAATACGACATATTTTAGACATTTATTTTGGATGTCAACTAGCTGATGATCGTTATACTTAAAAGAAGTGACTTTCGTTTCCAGCCACTACATGTAGTGTTTAGACTAAAATTTCGAGACTATTTCATCTATTAGCTCGTTCGTATAAATAGCATTGAATTAGGGATTTATACTTAAAATCCAGTGTGAAATTTCTATTAAAATGAATAATTTTTATAACACAAACTTTTTATACAACCACAACATGTTGTGGTTCATTTACAAATTCAATACTATATTCTGTGTTTCATTATACAGAATTGCTCTCTTAATTGAAAGTAACTATTTCGTGACAAAAGTTCGGAAAAACGTCTGAATGTGCATCACATCAAACTTAAATTGATACAAATATTTATTTTTGAATATTTAATGTGTTTTAGTTGCATTTTCACCAGCAATATAAATGATTGAATTGTCAGCGTTCTTGAAGACCAATTATTTAAACAATCAATGTATTTTGTACAATTATTCAAGTATATATTATATTTCACTCTAAAAACACGAATATAACATTTATAAAAAAATGGCATCTAACGTGTTTTTACCAGAATAGAACGTTTGTTCGTATTTAAATCATATTACATCCCTATATTATTTTCAAGTATTTATGCATTACTAATTGAATTATGCTACTATATATACGGTAATTTTTTACAAATGAGGCGATTAACCTTGAATCCAAAAGTTAAGGGCATCATTGCAATTCTAATTTCAGCGATTGGTTTTAGTTTTATGTCTGTATTTTTCAGGCTTGCAGGAGACTTACCTGTATTTCAAAAATCATTAGCAAGAAATTTTGTCGCAATGTTTATCCCATTATTTTTCATATTTAAATATAAACAGCCTATGTTCGGGAAATTAAGTAGTCAACCTTTGTTAATTTCTCGCTCTACATTAGGACTTATAGGTGTTTTATTAAATATATATGCCATTGATCATATGGTATTAAGCGATGCAGATACGCTAATGAAACTTAATCCTTTTTGGACTATTTTACTTAGTTTAATTTTTCTAAATGAGAAAGTTCGTAAATATCAAATCGTTGCTATGATTGTAGCAATCTTTGGTATGTTATTTATCGTTAAACCTGAGTTTTCTTCAACAATGATTACGTCATTAGCCGGATTATTCTCAGGTATTTTCGCAGCCTCTGCATACACATGTGTTCGTGCACTTAGTACTAGAGAAGCACCTTATACTATCGTGTTTTATTTTTCATTATTTTCAGTTGTCGTTTTAATTCCGTTTTCAATTGCGACATATGAACCAATGACAACGATACAAATGGTTTACCTTTTAGGAGCGGGTCTTTCAGCAGCAGTTGGCCAAATTGGTATTACACTTGCCTATAGCTTTGCACCTGCGAAGGACATATCTATCTTTACGTATGCTTCAATTATTTTCACGGCAGTCTTCGGATTTATTCTATTCGGAGAAACACCAGATTTCTATGCACTCATTGGTTATGTCATTATCATCGGCGCAAGCTATTATATGTTTGAAAAAGCGCGACGACAAACTGTACCAACGCAACACCAAACTAACACTAAGGAGTGATTCATATGACGCAAGGACGTCAGAAAGAAGAACTACAAGATATTACTTTATTAGGTAATCAAAACAATAAATATGAATTTGACTATACGCCAGAAGTTTTAGAAACATTTGACAATAAACATCAAGGGCGCGATTACTTTGTAAAATTTAATTGTCCTGAATTTACATCTCTCTGTCCTATTACAGGTCAACCGGATTTCGCTACCATTTATATTTCATATATTCCAAATGTTAAAATGGTAGAATCTAAATCATTAAAATTATACTTATTTAGTTTTAGAAATCATGGCGACTTCCACGAGGATTGCATGAATATTATTATGAACGATTTAATAGAGTTAATGGATCCACATTATATCGAAGTTTGGGGTAAATTCACGCCACGTGGTGGTATTTCTATCGATCCTTATACAAATTATGGCCGCCCTAATTCTAAATATGAAAAAATGGCTGAGCATCGATTAATGAACCACGATTTATATCCAGAAAAAATAGATAATAGATAATAGATTAATAAAATCCACTAAATTGTTTGACAATTTAGTGGATTTTTTCATTATTTGTGATATTTTATTTAAATTTACTATTGCCTATTAGTGAATTAAAGCGTATTTTATTATTATCATTTAAAATTACAAAAGAGTAAGATGATCTAAATAAAGCAACTTATTCTCATTCGATTTTAAATCATCAACTCATTGACTGAAATTTCTAAAAATTTCTATTTTTAAGAAATTACATTATTTTACATATCATCATCTTGATTATTAAATTTCAGTCTTTAAAGGGAAGAAAGGATTGGGATACATATGGCAACAAACAATTCCCATGAACAAGCAGTTCAAACAATACCTCAGCGTGGATTCTTCGGACATCCTAACGGCTTAGGTGTACTATTCTTTGTAGAATTTTGGGAGCGATTTAGTTATTACGGTATGCGCGCCATGCTCATTTTCTACATGTATGACCAAATTAAAAATGGCGGTCTAGGCATTGACCAAACGACTGCAATGTCTATTATGTCAGTTTACGGGGCATTAATTTACATGTCTTCAATTCCAGGTGCATGGGTCGCAGATAGACTCTTCGGTACTAGAGGCGCGACCTTGATCGGTGCAGTACTGATTATTATTGGACATATTTGTTTAAGTTTACCATTCGCAATGTTTGGGTTATTTGCATCAATGTTCTTTATCATTATCGGTTCTGGTTTAATGAAACCAAATATTTCAAACATTGTTGGACGATTATATCCTGAGAATGATACGCGTATGGATGCTGGGTTCGTTATATTCTATATGTCAGTTAACTTAGGCGCATTAATCTCACCAATTATCTTGCAACATTTCCTTGATGTGAAAAATTATCATGGCGGTTTCTTAATCGCAGCAATTGGTATGGCATTAGGTTTAGTATGGTATATGATTTTCAACAAGAAAAATTTAGGCTCTGTTGGTATGAATCCAACAAATCCACTTTCTCCTGAAGAAAAAAGAAAATATGGATTAATTGTTAGCTTAGTTGTAATCGTAATTGCTATTGTATTATTAGTTACATACTTTACTAATACTTTATCATTTAACCTGATTAGTAATACTGTTTTAGTTCTAGGTATTGCATTACCAATTATTTACTTTACAACGATGATTCGAAGTAAAGAAGTTACAGATGTAGAACGTTCTCGCGTTAAAGCATTTATTCCATTATTTATTCTAGGAATGTTATTCTGGGGAATTCAAGAACAAGGTTCAAACGTTTTAAATATTTATGGATTAGAGCGTTCTGATATGCAACTGAATTTATTTGGTTGGCAGACACAATTTGGTGAAGCATGGTTCCAATCAATTAACCCATTATTTATCCTACTCTTCGCACCAGTCGTTTCAACAATCTGGTTAAAAATGGGTAAAAGACAACCAAGCTTACCAGTCAAGTTTGGTATTGGTACCTTATTAGCAGGTGCTTCATATATTCTAATGGGACTTATCGGTATGAGTTATGGTGATTCACACTTCTCAGTAAACTGGGTTATCCTATCTTATGTAATCTGTGTGGTTGGTGAATTATGTTTATCACCTACAGGTAATAGTGCAGCAGTTAAATTAGCACCGAAAGCATTTAATGCGCAAATGATGAGTGTTTGGTTATTAACAAACGCATCTGCACAAGCACTTAATGGTACGTTAGTTAAATTAATTGAACCTTTAGGTCAAACGAATTACTTTATCTTCTTAGGTAGTGTAGCAATTGTCATTACTGTGATTATCTTAGCTTTCACACCGAAGATTTCTAAAGCAATGAAAGGTATTCATTAACCTTTTAGGCTATTTAAAAAGCGTCCTAATGTTTAGGGATGCTCAATCTTATTCACAGTAACTGAGTGTACTAAGAAGTCATTTATATTCAGCTTTGCGAGTCATGCTTTTAGGGATGGAACAATGAATTCAAATTGAATTCTGTTCCATCCTTTTTCTTTGTGTATCAACGTAAAAAGTGTAATGATAAAGACTTGAGCACTTGAAATACGCAAATCATAATTAAGCAAACCTGATTTTGGGTAAATATAAGATAATTAAAGTAAATTACGAAAGTAGGCATTATTATGGATCAAACATTTAATCATGGGGTTCTTTTTTACCATGAACATAGTGGTCTAAAAGATATATATGATGGTTTAGGAGAAGTCACTAAATCGCTAACAACCATTTGTAAGCATTTATCCATTCAATTAAGTGAAAATGAAGGCGACATCATTAAATATTGTGAAGATATTAAAAATCAAAACTATAGCAGTGATGTGGATATTGTCTTCATATTAGGTGGCGATGGTACTGTTAATGAACTTATCAATGGTGTTATGACACATCAACTCAACCTCCCTATCGGAATTATTCCTGGAGGAACATTTAATGACTTTACTAAAACATTAAATCTACATCCAGACTTCCGAAAAGCCAGTGAGCAGTTAAAGACTTCACATTTAGAATCATATGATGTCATGAAAGTAAATGATACGTACGTACTCAATTTCGTTGGCTTAGGATTAATCGTTCAAAACGCTGAAAATGTCCAAGAAGGTCGTAAAGATATCTTCGGCAAGTTGAGCTATGTCGGTTCTACCGTTAAAACATTAATGAACCCTGAACATTTCGATTATAAATTAACTGTAGATGACAAAGAATATACAGGTAACACATCAATGCTTGTTGTTGCTAACGGCCCAAACATAGGCGGTAGTCGTATTCCACTTGTCGATTTATCTCCTCAAGATGGTAAAGTGAATAGCTTTATCTTTGATAAACAAAGTTTCACTATTCTTAATGACATCTTTAAGAAACGCGATAGTATGGATTGGAACGAAATTACAAATGGGATTGATCATATTGCTGGTGAGCATATTACATTATCCACGGATCCAATTATGAAAGTAGACATTGACGGTGAAATTAATTTAGAAACACCTATTTCTATTGAAGTTCTGCCAAAAGCAATTCAAATTCTAACTTTCCCAGAAAATGCTGAACAATAACTATTAATTCTATCAATATAAAAGCGATTAAGGTTAATGACTCATTCATCATACCTTAATCGCTTATTTTTAATTATGCTTCAAGAAAGAATGCTTCCACATCTTTCCATCCATTAACACGTTTAAAGCGTTCTTCATTAACATTATGAGACGCAGTAAACATGATTGGTTCTCCTTCAAAAATTTGTAATTGTCGCGGATTATCATCAATGAGATAATCTGTTTTTACTATATTTTTACGACCGCAAAAGATAAATTGTTGAGGGTCTAAAAATGGGAAGAACTCAAGTAACCATTCATATTTATCATGAAATGATGTTGGTACATCCATCGCCGCTGTTGCAATGTAAACATCGTAATGTTCTGTTAATTTCTCAACTACCTCTTGTGCATGTGGCATTACCTTTAGATTTCTAAAAAAACCTGGCGCTCTTAAAATATCACGCACTAATCCATCGTGTTCCGGTATCACGTTTTTAAGCTTTTGACCATTGAGCGACTCAACCGTGATTCCTAATTCAGTTTTAACATTAACCGCTTCAATAATGGCACCTAATGTGTCTGCTAAGACTTCATCCATATCAATAGCTATAGATTTTCTAGACATAATATCTCTCCCTTAATCATCACCTATATACTGTTAAAGTATAGCAAAAATTCAAAAGAGAGTGGTACAGAATTCATATCGAATTGATTGTACCACTCTCTTGCTATATTTAAATTTATAGCACTATCAGAACTGATTCAATTATCTTGCATCGAAAACTTAATCCGTTAGATTCGCTTTTAATAATCAAAGTGTTTCAATACTTCTATCATCTTGTCATTTTGTTCTGGGAATCCGATTGTAATACGGACACCAGTTGGAAATGGTCGTGTAATACAACCAACATTTAATAATGCTTCGTATAATTCTTGTGCTTTGTTTGTAACCACAAATACAAAGTTCGTTTGACTTGGTAAGAAATGTTTACTTTGCGGTATATCATAAAATTTCTGACGTTCGACTGCATTTTTAGCTGTAATCTCATTTAAATAGTCTTGATCTTCTAACGCTGCAATGGCGGCATATTCTGAAATACGAGTGACATTAAATGGTGGACGAATGATGTTCCATTTTTCAATTGCTTCATTCGTAGCAACAACATAACCTACACGTAATCCTGCTAGGCCATAAGCTTTAGAGAACGTTCTTAATAAAAATGCATTATCAAAACGTTCTTGCAATTTCAATGTATCAGGATAATCATTTGCCGTAACGAACTCGAAGTATGCTTCATCAATCAATACTGGTACGTGACTAGGCACTTGTTCTAAAAAGTGTTCTAGTTCATCATGAGTGAAATACGTTCCAGTTGGGTTGTTAGGATTACATAACCATACTAAGGCAGTATCTTCATCTACTTCTTTTATAATCCCATCTAAATCAAAGCCACCCTCTTTCAATGGTACTTGAACAACATCAGCTGATTCTACAATCGCGTTGTGATAGTACTGACCAAATGTTGCTTCACTCGTTACAATCTTATCACCCGGTGTTAATACCGCTCTTGAAATCATCAAGATAACTTCATCTAACCCAGCACCAAATAGAATTCTAGACGCATCCACATTCAAGTGCTCACTAATCGCTTTGCGTAGTGATGGCGACCCAGTTTCCGGGTAGTAGAATAATTCATCTACGTGCGCTTGAACTGCTTCTTTTGCTTTTGGAGAAGGGCCATATAAATTCTCATTTGAGGCAAGTTTATATAGGTCCCCTTCAATGCCATGTTTTTCTTTAAGTGCTTGTGGTGATAAACCTGGTTGATACGCTGTTAATTGATTTAATTGTTGTTTCATTGCCAACCACTCCTTTTCATAAATATAAAATGTTTATTCAATTATAAATGATGTTGCTTACACAATATCAAATTGCAGGAACACTATCATATCTTAATGTACGCCATTCATTGCTTTTTTAACAATTGGAGAAATCGCAACTAAGATCACACCAATGAGAAGTGTAAACAATCCAGAATATAAGAAGAATTCTTTTTCACTAATAATTTTAAATAAGACAACAATTTGACTATTGATACTTTGTGCAGTCGCGTTACTTAACATCCATAGTGCCATCATCTGTGCTGAGAATTTTGCAGGTGCTAATTTAGACGTTACTGATAACCCAACTGGTGAAATACATAATTCTCCCAATGTGATTAAGAAGAAACTTAACACCAACCAAATAGGATGAATCATCTGAACATGACTACTTAACGGTATAATCATGACTAAATAAGATAACCCAGCGAAAATTGCACCTAGTGCAAATTTGTATACTGTACTTGGATTATGCTTACCTAATTTCGTCCATATACTAGCAAAAATAGGTGCTAATATAATGATAAATACCGGGTTGATTGACTGGAACCAGGCTGCTGGTATATGAAAATCGAGAACACCATTTGTCAGTTTACCCAAACTTAGTTCAGTCTTCTGATCTGCAAAGTTAGCTAAAACTGTTGAACCTTGTTCTTGAATCATCCAGAATGCAACAGATGTAATAAATAACGGTATGTAACTATAAATTCTTGAACGCTCTTCTTTACGCGTCTTATGACTTGATAACATATAAACAAAAATACAAATCGGTAATACGATACCTACGAATGTAACAATCATACTAAAACTAGATAGGCTTAATTGTCCAGTAAATTGCAAGATAAGTAGGATAATTGCGAAAATTAACACGATAATACCAGTAATAATTGATAACCTTTTGATTTCTTCTTTGCGAAGCGGATTAGGCACACTTAAACCAGCTAATCCTAAGTTCTTTTTATTGGTAATATAGTATGTCACTAATCCTACGAACATACCTACTGCAGCTACAGCGAAACCATAGTGGAAGCCTAGTCTTGTTTGTAAATATCCTGTCGCAAATGGTGCTAAAAAGCTACCTAGGTTAATACCCATATAAAAAATAGTAAATGCTGCATCTAAACGTCTGTCATTATGGTCATATAATTCTCCAACGGTAGTCGAGATATTAGGTTTCAATAAACCTGTACCAATAATAAGCAGTAATAATGCAATCATAACTACGGTTAAACTACCCGGTATCGTCAACAGAATATGTCCAAACATAATGAGTATGCCACCATAAAACAGGGCATGACGTGTGCCAATCATTCTGTCTGCAATCCAACCTCCGATGGTACCAGACATATAGATAAGCGCACCGTATAACGATACAATTTGTAGTGCTGTCCCTTGTGGTAAACCAAAGCCACCTTTACTAACAGAATAGTACAGATAATAAGCTAAAATGGCTTTCATACCATAGTAACTGAATCGCTCCCAAAATTCAGTAAAGAATAGTGTACTTAAACCTTTAGGATGACCGAAAAATCCTTTTTGAGGTACACTCTCCACTATTTCTTGTCTAGAATAGTTCTTTGTATTCATTTTCTCCCCCCTAAAACCATACACGCTAATTTTGTGTATTTATTCATTAGTGTAAATAAAATTAAATCAGATTACAATTGTCTATACAAAATTCTCACTGAAAAAAAGAAGCAGGACAGAAATTGAAATCAATTCGTTGTCCCGCTCCATGAGCATCATTCGTACTATGAGAAACTAAATTTTAGCGTTTTTCAGTCTAACAATCATTTAAGACACATTTATCAAGTAAACTTAAAATCATCGTTGTATGTCAATCGCTATACACTTCTTTTATTTTATTAAACCTTCTTGTTCAAGATAATGTTTTGCAACCTTGTAAGGATCTTCATTTTTTACGGTAACTTTATAATTCATTTCTTGCATCTCTTCATCGGAAATTTTACCTTTTAACTTATTCAATGGTTTTTTAATTTCAGGATGTTCTTTTAAGAATTTCTCTTTAAACATCGGTGCACCTTGGTATGGTGGGAAGACATGCTTATCATCCTTTAAAACGACCATATCATATTGTTTTAATTCCGCATCGGTTGAATACGCATCAATTAAATTGATATCGCCTTTTTCAACTGCAGTATATCGTAATTTTGGCTCCATTTTTTTAATATTTGATAAATCGAGTCCATAAGCTTTAGACACAGCTTTGTAACCATCAGGACGGTCGTTAAATTCCATCGTAAATCCTGGTTTAAGTTTGTCCTCGACTTTTTGTAAATCACCTATCGTTTTAATATTATTGTCTTTAGCGAAATCCTTTTTTACTGCTAACGCATACGTGTTGTTGTACTTCATAGGTTCTAACATGGTCATATCATATTTTTTCTCTAAACTTTGTTTAGCTTGTTGATATACAGCATCTTCTTTTTTAGATTTTAAATCTTCTTTCGTTAATTCTCCTAACACTGTACCTGTAAATTCTAAATAACCATCTATATCATCTGATTTCAAAGCATTGAAGAGGAATGATGTTTTCCCCATACCATCTTTAACATCAACTGTGTTGTCTGTTTCATCTTCAATTAAAATTTTATACATATTGGTAATAATTGAAGGTTCTGAACCTAATTTACCTGCAAGCGTAATTGTGTCCCCTTTTTTCCCGAAAAGTGGCACAACAATGACCAATAATATAATAAGGATCATCACTCCAACAGTGATTAATAATTTCTTGTAAGACAATTTCTCCATATATCGCAATATCAAATCAAACATAATAGCGAGTAATGCAGCAGGAATCGCACCAATAAGAATGAGTGATGCGTTATTACGGTCAATACCTAGTAAGATTAAATCACCAAGTCCGCCTGCACCGATTAATGCAGCTAAAGTTGCTGTACCGATAATTAATACCATTGCCGTACGAATACCGGCCATCATCACTGGCATGGCAATAGGTAACTCAACTCTCGTTAATCGACGCATCGGTTTCATACCTATACCTTTAGCAGCTTCAATGAGTGATGGATCGACTTCTTTAATGCCTGTATATGTATTTCTTAAAATTGGTAACAAGGCATACACAACTAACGCGATAATTGCAGGAAGTCGACCAATACCAAAGATTGGAATCATCAAGCCTAATAATGCTAAAGATGGAATAGTTTGCAATATTGCCGCTATATTCATGATGACTTCAGACAAACGCTTCGTTTTCGTTAAAGCAATCCCTAGTGGAACAGCGATTAAGATCGCGATTAATAATGCGATAAATGATATTTGAATATGTTCTACAATGGTTGTAAATACTTCGCCTTTACGGTCGTTGAGGGTGCTCAATAAGTCACTCATGCTTTACCCTCCTTATCGTAGTCATCTTGAGATAAAAATTTAAAGACATCTTCACGCTTTAAGAGAGACTGCGTAGAAGTTGATGCATCATTCACAATTACCGCTTCATGCTGTGCTAATTTCGAATAAATTGAACGTAATTGGACATCACTATTGATGATTGGGTAATCGTGTTGTGTTTCTGTCTCTGTGAGCGGCGTTGTAATCTTTAAGTCTTTCAACTGCAATGTTTCTTGATTTTGATCTAAATGACTTCCCATAAATTCTTCTACAAATGCATTTTTAGGTTGATCTCGAAACGCTTGCGGTGTATCAATTTGTTCAACACGGCCATGGTTGAGTAAGCAAATACGATCGCCTAACTTCATGGCTTCTTGTATATCATGTGTAACGAACACGATTGTCTTCTTTATTTGTGTTTGTAATGTTATTAAATCATCTTGTAGCTTCTCACGACTTATCGGGTCCAATGCGCTGAATGGCTCATCCATCAATATGACTGGAGGATCAGCAGCTAATGCTCTGATTACCCCAACCCTTTGGCGTTGGCCACCTGATAATTCATCTGGTTTACGATCACGATATTTTTCTGGTTCTAAACCAACCATTGTAAGTAATTCGTCTACACGTCGATCTATATCTTTGTCTTTCCATTTTTTCATCTGTGGCACTTGTGCAATATTTTCTTTAATTGTCATATGCGGAAAAAGTGCAATTTGCTGTAACACATATCCGATGTCCCATCGCATTTCATAAACGGGATAATCGCTAATGGGCTTATCTTTGAAATAAATATAGCCTTCACTTAACGGAATTAGTCTGTTAATCATTTTCAAAGTGGTCGTTTTTCCACACCCAGATGGGCCAATGAGTACAAAGAACTCGCCTTCATTGATTTTGAAACTCACATTATCGACAGCTACATTATTGCCATAACGTTTGGTTACGTTTTTAAATTCAATCATTTAGTCACCTTCATTTAATCTACCTATTTAAAATGTTTGCATTCTTATTCCCTATTTAAACATGTTTAATGATGAATTCATATTAAATTAGTCATATTATTGTAATTATATTTAAAACATATAGCATAACAATATAAATAAAAAATAAAGAGAGTAGGATAGAATGTTTTGTGCATTCATTATCCCACTCTCAGGTAAATTGGACTGTCTTTTCAATTCAGTTAGTTGCTATGCATTTGCTCAGGCGCCTCATAACATTGTTTGTTCTAGGTTCTCCTAATATATTTAGATGTTGCGTCTATATACTGGCTTTATAAGTGTGAATAGTTTCTAAGAACTTCGGACAATAATGTTTTAGCTTGTAACTACCAACACCATCAATAGATATCATTTCTTGTTTAGATTCCGGTTTACGTTTAGCAAATTCTTCTAAGGTATAATCTGAAAAGATACTTACCGGCGCAATATTTAATTTCTCACTTAATTTACGACGTACTTCAACCAATTCACTGTATAATGCACGATCGACACCTTCAACTGTATTGATATAAACCTTCTCTTTAGATTTTTGTTTAAATGGTGTCGTAAATACCTTAATTTCATCATTAAGTAGCTTTTTAACACTTTCATCACATATCAATATTTCATCAAATTCATTTAAAAATCCTTTAAAGCGTAATTCGTCTATTAAATGACTTAATTCTGAAGTAGTATAATCTTTCATTAAGCCATGTGTCGTCAACTTATCATAGTCATTATACTTAATATAATCACTTGTTTCTCCACGCAAGACTTGAATGATTACACTGTAACTTTCTTTTTGACGCATACGTGCAATACAACTAATAATCATTTTAGCTTCTTGTGTCATATCATATGTTTTATTTTGTTGAATACAACTACTACATTGGCCACACTCTTCTAGCTTTTCATTGGGTTCAAAGTAATGAACGACTGTTGCTTCGAGACATTTTTTTGTTTTTGTGTATTGAATCATTTTAGTAAGTTTTTCACCCATTTTATCTTTGTAGTCCTCATCGGCCTGTGACACCGTAATAAAGTATTCATGTAAACCTTTATCGCGCTCACTAAATAAAAGGATGCATTCACTTTCTAATCCATCACGCCCTGCACGGCCTGCCTCTTGATAATATGATTCCAGATCACCGGGCATATTGTAGTGTATGACGTATCTAACATTTGATTTGTCTATCCCCATACCAAACGCATTTGTCGCAATAACAACTTTAACTTTGTCATAGACAAATTCATTTTGAGCTGTCTCGCGTTCTTTATTTGTTAAACCTGCATGATAAATAGCAGAAGAAACATTTATAACGTCAAGCGCTTCTTGTAACTCTTCAACTTGTTTACGTGTAGAACAATAGATTATACCCGCTTGTTCTTTATGCTTTTGCACATAGTCTACGACAAATTTTTGACGTTGATACGTAGGATTCACTTTGAAAATAAGGTTACGGCGTTTTGTACTCGTTTTTACTTCATCGTGCCTATCGATGTTTAACTTTTCCATAATATCTTGTTGCACTTCTGCAGTTGCTGTTGCCGTCAGTGCGACAATTGTAAAGTTTTGGGGTAATGTGAATACTTTCTTAATCACACTTTGATAGCTAGGTCTAAAATCATGACCCCATTTAGATATGCAATGGGCTTCATCAAATGCGATAAGATGAATATCAATACGACTTAATAAACTTAAAAAATATTGATTGTCAAAACGTTCTGGTGCCACATATAAAAATTGAATATGACCCTTCATTAAATCATTTTCAATGTCTTTTTGTTGTTTCTTGGTTAAACTACTATTTAAATAGGCGGCTTTAATTCCCATAGCCATAAGCTGATCGACTTGGTCTTTCATTAAAGAGATTAATGGACTAATGACAATCGTCGTTCCGCCCAACATTAAACCAGGCACTTGATAACAGATTGATTTCCCACCACCTGTAGGTAATACGCCTAACACATTATGATGATTCATTATTTTAGTTATGATTTCTTTTTGCCCCGGTCTAAACTTCTCATAGCCAAAATAATGCGATAATGTTGCTTCCATACTTTACATTCCCCTTATTGCTCTTTTAGTTCTTCTAATTCACTCCATCTCGTGATGTCTGTTTCATATGTTAGCTCTAATTGTTCTTTCTCTTCATTTAATGCTTTGATTTTGGCATAATCAGCACTAGCCGCAATCATCTCTTCATCGATTTCTTCTAAACGTGTTTCTGTTTGATCAATACGTTCCATCAATGACTCATATTCACGTTTTTCTTTATATGATAAGCCGGATTTTTTTCGAACAGTTGTCTTTTGTTTCGCCTGTTGCGCTTGTTTCTCTAATGTCGCAATTTTATCTTGCTCTTTCTTGTATGCCTCATAATCTTCAAACGTTCCTACGATACGTTCCATTTTCCCATCATGAATATACCAATATGCTTGAGCAACTTTATTTAAGAAGTAACGATCATGACTCACAGTGATAACTGAACCACCAAACGTACTAATGTAATCTTCCAAAATGGTTAATGTTTCAGTATCAAGATCGTTCGTTGGCTCATCCAACAATAATACATTAGGTTGATGTACGAGCAAACGTAGTAAATATAAACGCTTTTGTTCTCCACCCGATAATTTGTAAATCTTTTTACCATGCGTTGCACTTGGGAATAAGAAGCGTTCAAGTAATTGTGTTACAGAAATGGATGTGCCATCCTTTTCTTTAGCCACTTCACTCTCTTCTCTCAAGTAATCAATCATACGTATGTCTCTATCTAACGTTTCTTCTGTTTGTTTGAAGTAGGCTACTTTTACAGTCTGACCAATTTTAAGCGTGCCTGTATAATCATTATCTTCTCCACTTAAAATATTTAATAATGTCGTTTTACCAGCACCATTCGGACCAACAATACCAATACGCTGACCGCTTTGAATGATTTCTGTAATATCTTCAAACAACGTTTTACCATTCATTTGTTTAGATACGTGTTCCAGTTCATACACTTGCTTACCTAATCTTGAATATGCCAAGTTAAGTTGACCCTTATCTTGAACATGATGGCCTTGAACTTCTGATTCCAAATCATTAAAACGATTGATGCGTGCTTGTTGTTTTGTCGTTCTTGCCTTAGCACCAGCTCTCATCCACGCTAATTCCTGTTTATATAAAGCCTTTTGTTTGTCTTGTTGCTTTTGTTCGATCAATTCATTTTCAGCTCGCATTGCGATGTAATCTTCATAATTACCCGGATACGATTTTAATTTACCTCGATCCAGCTCAATGATTCTACTCGCGATTTCATTTAAAAAGTAACGATCATGCGTTACAAATAAAACAGTATGAGGGTATTGTTTGATGTAATTGATTAGCCATGTAATGGATTCAAAATCAAGATGGTTCGTTGGCTCGTCTAGTAATAATAAATCAGGTTGTTCTATTAACGTCTTAGCTAGTACGACTCGTTTTTGTTGGCCACCAGACAGCTCACTTATCTTTTTAGTCGTATCGTGAATACCTAGTTTAGATAAGATTGTTTTGATTTCTGCATTATAATCCCACGCATGATGTCGATCCATAGCTTCTTGCGCTTCCATCATTTTTTGAAAATGCGTATCATCCTGGTGTTGTGTATAATTTGTTACGGCTTCTTCATAAGCTTTAATAATTCGAAGTGTTGTTGTATCAGAGCTAAGTACAGCTTGGAAGACCGTCATAGTGCCATCTAAATCTTGTTTTTGAGAAGAATAACGTATACGATATTGATTAGGATGTGTAATATCAGCTGTAAAATCATCGTCTAGATTGCCAATCACTTTAAGTAATGTACTTTTACCAGTACCATTAATTCCTACTAGTCCTATTTTTTCATGTTCAGAAATAGATAGGTTTAAATCATCGAAAATGATTTTATCCGCATATGATTTATTTAAATGTTCTATTTTATACGCTTCCATGCTTCTACTTCCTTTTCCAAATCGAAATATCGAATTTTTAAATATTTTTTTGATAAGCTTAAATCAGTTCTATATATTATACACCTTTTTAAGGTTAAATGATACAAGGAGACAAGAGTTATGATTGACTTTTTCGAAAGTTTACCGCCCTATTTACAGGCACTTATAGCCGGTATTATTACGTGGCTACTCACTGCATTGGGTGCGGCTGCTGTGTTTGTATTCAAATCCGTTAATGAACGCATATTAACTTCAATGCAGGGCTTTGCTGCTGGGATTATGATTGCCGCTAGTTTCTGGTCATTATTACAACCTTCAATTGAATATGGTAAAGATGGTAGTTTACCTGCCTGGTTACCTGCTGCAATTGGTTTTTTATTTGGTGGCATCTTCATACGTGCCCTCGATTCAGTTATCCCCCATTTACACCAAAGAATTGGAGATAAAAGTCAATACCGCGAAGGTGTAAAAACGTCATTAAGTAAGAATACACTCTTAGTACTTGCCATTACGTTACATAATATTCCAGAAGGTCTATCAATCGGTGTTGCTTTTGGTGGTATCGCGACTGGTAATAGTCAAGCAACATTTCTAGGTGCTTTGGGCTTAGCAATAGGGATTGGGATTCAAAATATTCCAGAAGGTGCGGCATTATCTATGCCAATCAGAGCTGCTGGCGCATCTCGTTGGAAAGCCTTTAATTACGGCCAAGCTTCTGCCATTGTTGAACCCATTTTTGCTACGATTGGTGCGGCGTTAATATTAGTGATTACGCCTGTGTTACCATATGCTTTAGCTTTTGCAGCTGGCGCTATGATATTCGTTGTTGTCGAAGAGCTCATACCTGACTCACAATCTGGTAATAATACAGATTTGGCAACATTAAGTTTAATGTTAGGCTTTACTATTATGATGATTTTAGACGTTGCGCTTGGCTAATTGATGTAAATAGCATAAATATTTAAATTATATTGTTCTATATTTTGTTAATACCACTACTGATAATGGGTATCTAAATTATGTAGTATGTTACAAATTAATCATGAAACAACGTCTAGAAAGTTAAATTTTAGACAAAGGGAGTGGGGACAGAATTCTTTTTGAATTCGTCGTCCACTCCCAGCTTGCTTTGCTTGTAGATTTTCATGTTGAAATTCTCTTTGCTGGGGCCCCAACCCCAACTTGCTTAGCTTGTAAAATCACTTTCGTGATTTTTTGTGTTGGGGCCCCAACACAGAGAAACTGAGTTAATCAGTTTCTACAAGCAAAGCACGTTAGGCAAGCAAGCAACAATTCGGAGTATTGTAAATAAAGAAGCCAGTAAATGAATTTGTTAAAACGCATTTACTGGCTTCTTACTTTTACATTAAAACCAGACACTGTTTCAATTATTTTTGATTACCTTGTGGTCCAGTTTTATATTCATATTTTGATGGATCAATTTTCTTGAAATCAGGGTTGTTGTAGAATCTGAACAAGTCACCATTTAAGACATTGTCACTCATTTCTAAATCTTTCTCAACCTGTTTCTTATTCTTTTCTAAATCTTTAGGTGGCGTTTCTAATAATTCGTTTGTTTTATTAGAATACGCTTTACCATTAACAAATTTATAGTCTTTCGTAATGAAGTCACCATTTCGGAATGGAATGACATCATCATGATCTTTAGACAACATATCCGTACCGAACATTAAGTAGTTTTTAGAATCAATTCCTACTAAATGTAAGATAGTAGGCATAACGTCTACTTGTCCAGCATATGTTTTATCTACTGTACCTTCTTTACCAGGAATTTTAAGCCAGAAACCTGTGCGGTTTAAGTCCATAAATTTCGCTGGCGTAATCTTTTCACCTAATAATTTTTCCATTGCGTTATTGTGATTTTCTGAAATACCATAGTGGTCACCATAAATCATAATAACTGAATCATCATATAAACCTTTTTTCTTAAGATCAGTAATATATTCTTCAAGTGCTTGGTCTAAATAATGTGCTGTTTGAATGTAACCATCAACAGTTGAATCACCTGTATTAGGTTTATCAATATCTGCATCTTCTTCACTCAATGTGAATGGGTAATGGTTTGTTAATGTAATTAAGTGTGAATAGAAAGGTCCTTTCATTTTAGATTGATACTCTGCTGACTCTTTAAAGAATGGTTTATCTTTTAAACCTAAGTTGACAATATTGTCATCAGACATATCGTAGTATGTCGCATCATAGAATTTATCAATACCAAAATGTTTATAGACTTGGTCACGGTTCCAGAATGTTTTGTAGTCACCGTGCATAACGTCAGATGTGTAACCTTGCTTTTGGTCTAAAATCGCAGGTAATGATTGGTAAGTATTATCACCTTTCAATGAAAATGCAGAACCCTGTGGTAAACCATAAAGGCTGTTATCCATTGTAAACTCAGCATCTGATGTTTTACCTTGACCTGTTTGGTGGAAGAAGTTTGGATAATATCTAAAATCATCATTGCCCGTTGATAATTTATTTAAGAACGGTGTAACTTCTTTACCATTGACCTTTTTATTGATTAAGAAAGTTTGGAAACTTTCTAAATGTATTTTAATAATATTTTTCTTCTTAGCAACGCCAAAGTACTCTGAATTTGGTGTTGTATTTTTTTGTTTCGTATAATTTAACACTTTAGTTAAATCATCTTCAGAAGCTAATGCTTTTTGTTGGTTATTTTGAATCGTCTTAACACCATCATAAACTGTGAAGTTATATGGACCTAAATATTTCACTAAATATTTATGGTCAAATGTACGTGTTAATAACTCAGGACGGTCTGTTTCAGCAAAAGCTAAATTTAAGAAGAATAATGCTACAGATGCAGCCATTACAACTGGCACAAACTTTTTACTGAAGACACGTTTATCCAACCAACTTCCTTTGAAAATAAGGATGAATAGATAAATAATTGTATCTATAAAGTAAACAAAGTCATACCATTTAAATGATGCGCCAACAGCACCACCCATAGACTCAACATTACTTGCTTGGTTAAGCGTACTGAATGTTAAAAAGTCCGAGAAGAATCTAAAGTAAACTACATTTGCATATAGCAAGAATGTTAGTAAAAATCCCCCAATAAAGATGAACCAATATGCTTTTTTCCCTTTAAAGAATAAGAACACACTTAAAATAAGCGCGATTAAACTATATGGATTCATCAATAGTATTAAGTTTTGAACTAGTCCTTTAACACCCAAAGAAAAATCAACATAATATGAAAAATACGTCTTCAATGTCACTGTAAACACAGTCAGTAAGAAAAACGCAAAAAGACTTATTTTCTTTTTGTGTAAACTCATGTATGTTTCCTCCGTTTATAGTTATTCAACTTTGAAGAAATGTTAAAGACTTAACTGAAGACTTAAACACTTACTCAAATATGACCGTTATGCAATTACTTACTCGTTTTTTAATTTCATTTATATTATTTAAATTAATTTAAGCATATACCTTACAAATACATTTTACATTAACGATAGTTCATCAATAAATCGCATTCCCAATGTGCACTATACGTCTGTAATTATTTATGTATATTATGTTGGATGCTATTCTATGTCATCATTAATGGCATATTAACAAATCATGAACTTTGTAATATTATTGTAATATTGCCCGTAGTTCAATATATAAATATATAGTATTTTTACTCATTTATCAAGAAAAAGCATTTTAATATAACGACGCTTTCATTGTTTGTTACAAAATATTGTCCCATTAAGACGATTCACTGATTTATTCATTATAGCTTCTTAATTGCATTTTTTAATCAGACCATAGTCCGACATAAATTATAAGTGCTTTATTTAAGTATGTTGACCTTCATATATCATAACTTATTTCATCATTTCTAATTGCATTCTGTATTCAATTCCGTGAAATAGTTGATTCATCCAATTACTAAATTTCACAACATTCTTTTCAGCAGTTTCTATATCAATAAATTGGAACTTCAAACGTGAGCCTTGTGGCTTCTGAGCAAGCTTAGTTAAATGGTAGCTTGCAATTGTACCAATTTGAGGATAACTTCCGATTGTATAATGATCATTTAATAAGATGATAGGTGTACCATCTCGCTTAACTTGAATCGTTCCCCTTTTAACTGATTGATGTGCTGGCATATCGTCGTAATATGCTTTGATCTTCTCACCATCTAGTAACATACCAACACGATTTGATTTATTCGTCACTTTATATTCTCCTCTAATAAAGTGAGATTGCGTTTCTTTATCAAAATCTTCTGTCCCTTTGTTGGCAATAACATGAAACACATCAGAAACATAGTTAAATGACAGTGCATAACCGTCTATACCCCAATCAGTGGTACGTTTTTCTTTTAAATTTTCAAATAACTTTTGATGACGTTCTGTATAGTGTCGTTTCATTTCTACTTCATCGCCATTTTCAAGTTTACGTCCGTGATAACCGCCGATTTTAACATTTAAATCTGTTGACGTTGATCCTAGCCAATCATCTAATTTGAATCCGCCACCGATTGCAAGATACACACGTGACGTTTTATTTGTTTCTTTAAAAGACAGGACGTCTCCTTTATCTAAAAGGTATAATTTATACGGTTTTACTTGCATAGTTTGCGTGTAAGCTTCAAAGTTATGACCTGTTAAAGCAATTAATGTAGGCTCAGTAAATCGAATTTTAGCCATAATGTGTGTCATTTCAAGCGTTGCTTCATTTTTATTATTAGCAACTAAACGATTTGCGATTTCATGACCTAGTGTGTCTAACGCACCACACGGAATAACACCTGCATATTCATATCCATGACGTCCAAAATCTTGAAAGCTACTAAACAATCCGGCTTTTTCTATTATGATTGACATGGTTTAAATTCTCCTAATTCAATATCTTTACGTTTCTGTGGTTTAAAAATAACATTGTCTCCTAATTTTAACAGTGTAAAATCATCTTTTTCAGGAGTGAATAATGTCATTGGCGTGTACCCTATCACTAACCAATCGTTGTAGGTATCAGTTGTTACGATGCCGCACTTTTTCCCTTCAATAATAACTGAACCTGCAGTGACAAGCTTCTTCTTTTTACTCGTATGATTAACGTACAATGCTTCATTCATTCCAGTTAAATATGGGAAACCAGGTGCATAGCCCATCATAGACACAAAATACGGTTTATCAGAATGTAATTGAACAAATTCATCTTGAGTTAACTTGTAATACTTTAATAAATCCGGTAAGTCTGGACCAAACTCGTCACCATAAATAATAGGAATTTCATAGGTCGTGCTTTCATCTTTACACGTTTCTAATTGTTTTAATTCTTCTTGTATTGAAGTGACTAATGCCTTCATATATTGAAAAGGTGAAGCAATATTATGATGTTTAATCATATCTCGAGCATCATAGCAAATCATCATATCTGATTCAGTAGGCACAATTTCTGTGATAAATGGTAATGCTTTCTTTAATAAATGATAACGTACTGCGATTAATTCAGTTGTTACATTTTTAGATACATCCTTTTCAACCGCAATTACAATTGCTTGATCTCCTTGACTATAAATCTTCATAACGCCACCTCAAAGTAATCATATTTAGTGATGATAAAATATATTTAGAAATTCCACCACATAGGGCATGATTGATTTAATTAACAAATAAACGAATACACATTGAATTAAAACGGTAACGGTTGCAACGACACGTGCCTTAATGAGTGCATTATTTTTTAAATATCGATCTGCTAAATATTTACTTACCACATTTAAAATCACAATTATTGCAACCCATAATATAGTCATAGCTCACTCCGTTAGTTCATTGTTATCAATCAATTCGCATATACTTCCCATATTATTTTATAGATAAATAGATACATCGGCAACCTCTCGTAAACTATTTAATAAATAGATACGAATCTGTTGTTTCTGTATTTTGTCGATGAGTTCTGATTTAGTATAGTCTTTAATAACCAGTTTGCCTTGGTCCAAAAGGCTTTGACGCATACATCCTAATAAAAAATCATGATCATACCTTGGTGTATAACACACACCAGCTTCTTCTATCATGATATTACCAATATCAAACTCCAGAATTTTACCAGTTTCATCATACAATAATACTAAATCTGTCTCATGATTGTGTGCTAAGTGTTGTCGTTGTGATGTCTTATTAATAACGTATTGGTCATTGCAATTCGACTGTGCTTGTTTAAATTTAGCCGTAAATAATGTTTTAGAAGGTAGGGGCTTAATCATATGGTCTATTTGGCCGGATTTATCGATTTCTATTTTCAGTCTATAGATTCCTTTGGGATGATGACTTATAACCTCATTGACGCGTTGCATCCAGACCTCTTTTGAAAATGAATACCCTAATCGATCGCATGACTGTTGCACTCGTGTCATATGATATTGAAGTCTAGGAATCTTACCATTATCGAGGCGCATCGTTTCAAACAATTTCATCTATAGCATCTCCAATATTTTTGTTTTATCTCGAAACTCTTGAACTTCTTTTTCGGGTACCGAATCAATCGTAATCCCTGCACCTACACCATAGTGAACTTGATCATTTCGATACTCAAGCGTACGAATAGGTATATTAAATATCATTTTATCATCCGGACATAATAAACCGATTGTGCCACAATAAATATATCTTGGATGTGGCTCGAGCGCTTTAATATACGCCATCGTATTGCGCTTTGGTGCCCCTGTAATGGAACCACAAGGGAATAATGCTTTTAAAATATCCGTGAGACGCACGTCATCTTGCAAGTGACCTGTAACCATACTCGTCATTTGATAAACGGTCTTATAGGTTTCAATAAAAAATGGCTTGTTTACGTGGATCGTTCCAGGTTTACAAATTCTGGAAATGTCATTGCGCAATAAATCGACAATCATAACATTTTCAGCACGATCTTTAAGTGAATGCTTCAATGTGTCATAATTCTTTAAATCTTCATCGTCGTCATTGCTACGTGGCATAGTACCTTTCATTGGTTTACTTACAACTACATTTTTATGATGATTAAATTCACCTTTTTGGAAGAATAATTCAGGAGAAATAGAAGCAACTTTAACCTCTTCTACATCTAGTAAAGCAGTGTAACCACCATTATTCGTTTGTGTTAAATAATAATATAAATCAGCTATCGGATAATATACATCACTCACTAAACGTGTTGTATAGTTCACTTGATACGTTTCGCCTTCAATAATTGCATCCTGAACGTGTTTAATTTTGTCTTCCATTTGTGCATCACTCTCCATGAATCGAAAGTGATGTTTAGGGATGTACTGTTGACTTGGTTGTTCAGGTGACGTCTCAGCCATACTCGGACTAAAACTATATGCTAATGCTACGATTTGATGTGCTTCCAATTCATGTGTTGCCATATGGTGATTAAAATAACTTGCCGCTTCATATGGCAGATACAGTGCCACATACCGTCCTTGTGCTTGCTCAGCCTGCGCAAATTGAATAACTTTACCGACCTCTTCCAGTGTATATGCCACCATTTTTGAGACGTACGCGTTAAAGCGCACTGCTACCGTTTCAAAATGATCAGGCGTTGTATAGTAACGATAATTAAACGTGATGTCCATAGTTTACGCGCCCACCTTTTCCAAAAATAATCGTATTTGCTCATGTCCGTATTCACTTAAAATCGATTCAGGGTGATACTGAACGCCAAATATAGGATAGTGTTTATGTTCAAACGCCATTAAAATCCCCTCATCATTATGAGCGGAAATATTTAAAGACGCAGGAATATGTGTTTGATCCGCAATGAGTGAATGATAGCGCATTACCTTGAATGCTTGAGGAAGCCCTTTAAATAATCCTGTTTCATTATGCGTTAATGGCGTTGTATGACCATGGACCGGCTTTGCGCCATGTACAATTGCGCCCCCATAATATTCGTACAGAAATTGAAAGCCTAAACAAACGCCTAATATAGGTACTTCCCCCTCAAACTGATTCATAATTTCCGATAAAATAGGATAATCACTCGGTTTACCCGGTCCTGGCGAGATAACAATAGCCTCTACATTAGATGCCCTTATTTGCTCAACGGATACTTGATCCACTTCGTATACAACGATCTCATGCGCTGTCTGTGTCTTAAAATAATCTATCAAATTATATGTAAATGAATCTTTATTATCTATAACTATAATCATGCATGTCGCTCCAACTCTATGTTAAATAACTTCATCTCTTACCTTATTATAAATATTAAACTTTTGAAAATGTAAGGGTTTACCTTTATATTGTACTAAATTATAACTTGATTTTAAGAAATGATTGTATTACGCTAACTAGCGTACAAAAACTCAAAAGAGGTTCCTAGCTGAAACCCTCTATAAAAAACTAGACAATTTACGAAATATTTAGTTTGAAAGTTAATTTTCTTTTATATAACTGATTACAATGTTTCTAAGTCTATCTTTTTTATAGAGATAGACTTTTTTTATGTTCTCATGGCTAGGTTAGAGACGGCATAAAGTATCATTCTAATCTTTTCAAAAAGGAGAATATTCATGACAAATAAAGATTTAAATAAGGATAAAGCAATTGTAGTATTTAGCGGAGGGCAAGACAGTACGACGTGCTTATTTTACGCTAAAAAGCATTTTAAAGAGGTTGAACTTGTAACATTTAATTACGGTCAACGCCATGATACAGAAATTGAAGTTGCGACACGTATCGCTAAAGAACAAAACTTAAAACATCATATATTAGATATGTCATTATTATCGCAATTAACTCCAAATGCCTTAACACAACATGATATGGACATTGAAACGGGCGAAGATGGGATTCCAAATACCTTTGTACCAGCACGTAATTTATTATTCTTATCATTTGCTGGCGCATTAGCATATCAACGCAATGCTAAACATATCATTACAGGGGTGTGTGAAACAGACTTTTCTGGTTATCCAGATTGCCGTGATAGCTTTATTAAATCTATGAATGTAACACTTAGTTTATCTATGGATAAAGATTTCGTTATCCATACGCCTTTAATGTGGTTAGATAAATCACAAACTTGGGAACTTAGCGACAAATTAGGTGTGCTAGATTATATCCGATACAATACACTGACATGCTACAACGGCATTATTGGAGATGGTTGTGGCGAATGCCCTGCATGTCATTTACGCCAACGTGGCCTACAACACTATTTAGAAACTAAAGGAGCGAATTAAAATGATGCAACAACTTTACCCAACTGTTAATCATCCCTATAGTTTTGAACTTAATAAAGATTTTAACTTTTCAGCGGCGCACTACATTCCAAGCGAAGATGCTGGTAAATGTATGAGAACACACGGGCATACTTATTTTGTCAATTTAACAATTGCTGGGGATCATTTGGACCACAATGGTTTCTTAATTAATTTCAGTGAATTAAAAAAATTAATCCATGATCAATTTGACCACTATCTGTTAAATGACTTACCTCAATTTAAAGATAAAAGTCCTTCAACAGAGGTTGTGGCACAAACGATATATAAAATGGTACAAACACACCTCCAAAGCTACGATAATCACCCGCAATGTGTGCAAGTCTACTTACGTGAAACACCAACAAGTTATGTAGTATATCGTCCAAAGGAGTTTAAATAATGACAGCTAAAATTCCAGTACTTGAAATTTTCGGACCTACGATTCAAGGTGAGGGACGTGTTATCGGTCGTAAAACAATGTTTGTTAGAACTGCAGGTTGTGATTATCGTTGTAGTTGGTGTGACTCTGCTTTCACCTGGGATGGCAGTGCCAAGGAAGATATTCAATTAATGTCTGCTGAAGAAATTTATCATCAGCTAAAAGCGATTGGCGGTGATTGTTTCGATCATGTTACGATTTCTGGCGGTAACCCGGCACTCATTAAAGGGATACAAGAATTAGTTGATCTATTTGAAGAGAAGCAGATTTATACCGCATTAGAAACACAAGGAAGCAAATTCCAACCGTGGATGAGACAAATTAACGACTTAACCATTAGTCCTAAACCACCAAGTTCTAATATGACACCTAACATTGACATACTAGATAGCGTCATTGAACAATGTATTGCTTCAACACTTAATTTAAAGGTCGTTATTTTTGATGATGCAGATTATGATTTCGCTAAAATGATACATCATCGCTACCCAAATATTCCTTTTTACTTACAAGTTGGTAATCCATACTTAGATGATGATGTAGACAATCATACCGATAAACTTTTAAATCGATATGAAACATTAGTTGATAAGGTTATGACGAGTGATGATATGAACCGTGTCTATGTTTTACCACAGCTACACACACTCTTATGGAGCAACAAAAAAGGCGTTTAATCATTCCATTATAAATGAAAAATATTTTCTAAGTGTTTTGAAATGATTAAGTTTGTTTTAATTGGTATAATGTTCTAATGAACTATGTGAGATAGGAGTACAGCATGATTATATATGTATTGATTAATATCGCCGTTGTGCTTGGCATACTCGGCTTTGACTTATATAAGCACCAATTCAAACAACTCAAATTCAGCTCCGTATTAATCGCTATAGCGATTAACGCTTTAATTAATGCTATTGTCATTGACAAATTTAACTTTATAACATTAAGTTCAATTGCCTTTTTTATAGGTTGGATGGGACTGCAATATTATTTGAATCATCAATACTATACTTTTATGATTTCCGAATATAAATCGATTGCTTTAATATTTTCGATCATTGTAAGTTGTTCATTATTTATCACTTATGGTTCAAGTGATCAATCAATTTACATGTCCGTTCCATATTTAGCACCAACCATATTTTTAATAGGCGCAAGTGCAATATTTTTAGGTACCTTTTCTAAAGGTGAACTTGGCATATTTAAATTCATCAACAAACTCAAGTTTCCAATTATGATTGGCTACATGCTTATTATTATGTCTATTGTATTATTAACGATTTTGACACCTTTTTGGTATGTTTTCTTAATTATATATGTACTATTTGGTGTTTATCTTGCTTGGCAGTTGAAACACGCTAAATTGAAACAACATTTAACACACAAATAAACGCTTGAAGTTTTATTAATAAGAACTTCAAGCGTTTATTCTATTTAATGTACTTTTTCCTTTTCCTGCTCAACTAATTTGAGATCGTAGGAAGGTTCTTTTAAATTTGATGCTTGCACAATGTATTTAGGTCTTTGCTTAACCTCATAATAAATACGACCAATATATTCTCCTACCACACCTATAGACATTAATTGAATGCCGCCAATGAGTAGGACTGCTGCTATTGTTGTAAAATAACCTGGATTATTAATACCATTTACCATGATACCTATCAACAAATACAGGATATAAACAATACTTAAACTGAATATAGTCATTCCAAGGTAAATCATCGCACGTAAAGGTTTATTATTAAATGAAATGAGCCCGTCAATGCCATAGTTTAGTAATTTCGTGAATGTCCATTTAGAATGACCGGCTTCACGTTCAACATTTTGATATGTAAAGATTTTCGTATTATAACCTATCCATTCAAATAAACCTTTTGAAAAACGATTATATTCTTTAAGTGAAGCGATTGATTTAACTGCACGCTGACTTAATAATCTAAAATCTCCGACACCATCTATAAATTCAATATCCTCGACAAAACTGTTAATCAATTTATAGTATAGCTTTGTCATTGATTTCCGGGCGATATTTTCTCCAGTTCTATCACGCTTAGCGATAACCTGGTCATAGCCCTCTTTGAATCCCTCTATCATTTGTGGAATAAATTCAGGTGGATGTTGTAAATCCCCATCTACCATCACTACAGCATCACATTGTACACTATGTTGAAAACCAGCTATCATTGCTGATTCTTTACCGAAATTTCGGCTGAAAGAAATATATTTAACATGTTGGTCTTCGCTTGCTAAATGTTGGACATGGTCGATCGTATTATCTTTACTACCATCATCGACAAACAATAGGTCATAATCATACCCTTTGTCCAAACTATCTTCCATCAAAATTTCAGTCAATTTGTCGTACGTTTTTGTTACGACTTCACCTTCGTTAAAACAAGGCACAATGACTCTGATTTTCATTAAATTACATCCTTTTCATCATTCTTATTACTATTTTATCAATAAAATTGGCAACTATTCTACTAAAAACTATGCAATTAACAAATAATTAATAAAAATTAAATGAAAACAATACAATTATTCTATATTTTATCTATTCAATTGAATTAAAGAAACAATGCTATTTCAAATCGCCTATGCTAACATCATCAGGGTCTTTACCTTGGCGCGCGTTACGATTTAAACTATCAATTTCTGCGATTTCTGTAAGTTCTAAGTTAAAGTCAAATATATTATGATTTTCTCGAATACGTGATGGTGTTTTAGATTTTGGAATAACAATACGATTATGCGCAATATGCCAACGCAATACGATTTGTGCTGGTGTCTTATCGTATTGTTTTGCTAATTTAGTAATTGTTGGGTCTTCTAGTAAACCTCTGTTTCTCATTAATGGCATCCATGCTGTCACAACAATATCATATTTATCACAGTAATCTTGAACATCTTGTTGATTAAAGTAAGGATGAACTTCAATTTGATTGACTTGTGGAACAATAGTCGTTTCACGCATCAATGTTTCTAAATGATGCACTTTAAAATTACATACACCTATCGCTTTCACTTTACCTTCTTCATATAATTTTTCTAGTGCTTTATACGTTTCAATATAAAGTTGATCGTTCTCACAAGGCCAGTGAATTAAATATAAATCGATATAGTCTAAACCTAAATTGTCTAATGAGCGATTAAAATACTCAAGTGTACGGTCATACCCTTGGTGATCATTCCATAATTTTGTTGTAATAAATAAGTCTTCACGAGGTACGCCACTATTTTTTAATGCTTTTCCAAGTGCCTCTTCATTCTTGTAAAAATATGCTGTATCAAATGCACGATAACCATCGTCTATTGCAGCCTGAATCGCTGTTTCCATTTCTTCATCTGAGACTTTATAAACACCTAAGCCGATTTTTGGCATTGGATAACCATTATTTAAAATTTGTGTATCATTCACCATTCTATCTTCTCCTGACTTTTCTATTAATGCTTTACATTATCATCATTTAGGATAACTCAATTGTAATAGGATAGACAAATAAATCGTATGTAATTTAAATATACAGAAGAAGGGAGCAGGACAGAATTTTTAATTCGTCGTCCCACTCCCAGCTTGATTTAAGCGCCTTCTCAGTTCAGTCAACTACTGCGAATTTGCCAAGTAGCATTATCATAGTATCTATGTCTCAAATGCTACTTTATTAATCATTTTAAATTAGTCATGTGTTTCGTCTTTTTTATCTTTTTTGTCTTCATTTTCATCTTCATCTCCACCGAAAGTTGGTCGATTATCGATGAATTCATATTTAAGTACAACCCAAACTAATTGATGGTTATCCATTTCAGATACTATCCAACGATCATATTGCGTATCGATATGATCTTCAACTTGTAGGTTAGTGTTATGGGCTTGAAGCCAACCACCTATAGTATCAATGTCTTCTGAATCTTCAAACTCAATGTCGAATTGTTCATTTAAGTCATCCAATAGAACGCGGCCATTAATTTGGTAAGTGTCATCGCCTAATTTAACAATGTCATTCACCTCATCATCGTCAAATTCATCTCGAATTTCACCTACGATTTCTTCAAGAATATCTTCCATTGTTAAAATACCAGCTGTACCACCGTATTCATCAATAATTAAACTGATATGTACGTGTTCACGTTGCATTCTAACTAATGCATCACTAATGCGTGTTGTTTCTGAAATCATTGGCAGTTCATGGATATAATTGTTAATTTTAATCGGTTTACCAGAAGCGTATTCTGTTAAAAATTCTTTAACATTGATGAAACCTTTGATATGGTCTTTATCTCCGTCTTCAGTAATTGGGTAACGCGTAAATTGATGTTCTTTAATCGTCTCTAATAATTCATCAACATTAAATGGTTCATTTAAAGTCACCATTTGAGTACGTGGTACCATGATATCTTTTGCATGTCTTTCATCAAATTGAAAGATATTTTGCATATAGTTTAATTCTGTTTGGTTGATTTCGCCACCATTATAACTGTTGTTAATAATGATCTTAATTTCTTCTTCAGACATAGCATCTGTTTGAGCATCAGGATCAACGCCTAACATTCTAATAATTACACGTGCTGAACCATTCATTAACCAGATTAAAGGTTTCATTATATTACCAAAGTAATACAATGGTCTTGCGTATGTTAACGCTAACTTCTCGGTATGCTGAATCGCAATCGATTTCGGTGCTAATTCACCTAATACAACGTGTAAATAAGTTACGACTATGAATGAAATTACAAATGAAATCGTTGTAGTTAATGCATCAGGTAATTGTAATAAATTAAAAATAGGATGCAACAATTTCTCAAATGTCGGTTCTCCTAACCAACCTAATCCTAAAGAAGTAACTGTAATACCTAATTGACAGGCTGATAAATAATAGTCAAGGTTTGCAATCATCTTTTTGACAATTTTAGCACCACGATTACCCTCTTCAGCGAGTTGTTCAATACGCGTTGAACGCACTTTAACTAATGCAAACTCCGATCCTACGAATACTGTTGTTAATGCGATTAATAGAAAGAATATTACTAAATTTATTATGGTCACTGTTTCCAATTAATTCCCTATTTCTAGGGATTCACCTCCAAATATTATGTGTCCCATATGGGTAACACGGATTTATTGTGTTTTGCTTATTAACAATATATGCACATGTTAAGACCTTCCCATTGCGACACCCCCGAAAAAATGTATTACTTTTATTTTATCATATATCAATTACAAATAGTTGATTGTAACCCTTTTGATTAAAAAGTTACAACTTATCATTTAAAACTAATATTGCGTAATAGTCAAGAAAGGTAAGCGTAAAGTGACAGAAACCAACGTACAATGAACTAACATACAAAAACGGTACCTTAATCGAAGTACTTTTGCCGGTCATTAAACTTCCATATTTAAAGCTTAAGACTTTATTACGCATTCTCTTGCCTTCTTATTCTATATTCTCATATGTTTACTCATTTTTGTATGTTTTAACATTCATTATTCAATAAATTAAACAATTTAGTTGAATGGGAGTGGGGCAGAATTCTTTTAAATTCGTCGTCCACTCCCAACTTGCATTGCTTGTAGAATTTCTTCATGAAATTCTCTTTGTTGGGGCCCCGAATCCCAACTTGCTTTGCTTGTAAAATTTCTTCATGAAATTTTATTTGCTATGCAGGCCCACAAAAATGACTAGAACCGAGAAAGCTTACGCCTTCTCGGTTCTGTTAGCTACTGCAAATTTGCAAAATAGCATCGTTATATTATTTATATCATAAACTCTTATCGCATCTATTCATCCATAGCTTTTGATGCTTCAATTTCATTTTCAGTAACTTTTGGTTTTAATAAACCATACATAATTGCTGAAACAAGTGTACCAACAATCAATGCAATTAATGTTTGTAAAATATGACTAAAGTCTGTTGCTGCAATTACGATAATACCACCATGTGGTGCATTGATACTTGAACCAAGTGCTAATGCAATTGCACCACCTACACCTGAACCAACCATCATTGATGGAATCACACGTAATGGGTCAGCTGCTGCAAATGGAATGGCACCCTCAGTGATAAATGATAAGCCCATTACATAGTTAGGCACGATAGAACCGCGTTGTTCTTTAGTGAATTTACGTTTAAAGAATAACATCGCTGTAGCAATTGCTAATGGTGGAATCATACCACCAACCATTGCTGCCGTAATTGGTGCTGCATTACCTTCTGTTAATGCGGCTGTCGCGAATACATAGGCTGCTTTGTTAAATGGTCCACCCATATCGATGGCCATCATAGCACCAATAACTAATCCAAGTAATACAATGTTAGAACCTGATAAGTTATTTAAACCGTTAAGCAATAAGTTATTTAACCACGCTGCTGGCGGGTTGAATGCATATATCATTAATAATCCTGTGATTGTTACACTTAATAATGGATAAATTAACGTTGGTTTTAAACCTTCAACTGCTTGTGGTAAACCACGCGTAATATATTTAATACCTTGAGTTAAGTAACCTGCTAAGAAACCTGCAATGATACCGCCAATGAACCCAGAACCACCAGAAATAGCTAACATACCACCTACTAAACCGGCTGCAAATCCTGGTTTATCAGCAATACTACGTGCAATGAAACCAGATAAAATTGGAATAATTAAAGCAAAGGCACTTTTATTACCAATATTCCATAATTGTTCAGCAAAGGCGTTATGTTCAGCACTTTTTGGATCAAATGAGTTCGCACCGAATAAGAATACGATTGCCATTAAGATACCACCAGCAATAACAAGCGGTAACATATTGGATACACCATTCATTAAGTGTTTGTAGAATGCTTTACCAAAGCTTTGTTTTTCATTACTTTCACTATCTTTTGATTTTGAACTTCCACCGCGTGCAACAAATGGTTTACGGCTTGTATCTAACGCTGTATTAATGAGTTCCTCTGGTCGTTTAATACCATCAGCTACGGGTACTTCTACAACATTTTTACCATCGAAACGATCTGTTTCAACATGTACATCTGCTGCAACAATAATACCTGTTGCGCGGTCTATATCTTGTTGTGTGATATGGTTTTTAATACCGCCTGAGCCATTTGTTTCAACTTTCATTTTAATGCCCATTTTGTCGGCTTGCTTTTTCAATGCATCACGAGCCATGTACGTATGTGCAATACCTGTAGGACATGCCGTTACTGCTAATACGTATGGTTCATTTGAATCTGCCACATTACCGCTACCTGCTACAGCTCCTGATGAAGCCGCTTGTTCTTGCGCTTCTTGTTCTTCTTCTTTTGTAGCCTCGTCATCCGCATTATCGATAATTTGTAAGACTTCTTCGTGCGAATTAGCGTGCAATAGATTTTCTCTCACTTTATCATCCATTAAAATGCCTGATAATTTCGCAAGTGCATCTAAATGTGTTTGCGCACCACCTTCTGGTGCAGCAATCATAAAGAATAAATGTGCTGGTTGACCATCTAAACTTTGATAATCAACGCCCGCTTTAGATTTACCAAACGCAATAGCTGGAGATTTAACCGCTGCCACTTTAGCGTGTGGAATGGCGATACCTTCACCTATACCAGTAGTACTTTGAGATTCACGATTGTGAATGGCCTCCTTAAATTGTGCAATATCACTTAATTTCCCAGCTTTATCTAATTGATTTACTAATTCTTCGATAACGCCATTTTTATCATTTGCTGCCAAGTCCATTGCTATGGTTTCTTTAGTTAGTAGTTCTGTTATTCTCATTTATTTCACTCCCCATCAAGTAACGTCACTGTAACTTGTGATTTTATTTTTTCAATACCTTCTTTTGTTGCCAAGTCCTCTGTAAATGCTGTAGCTGTTCCTGAAGCGACTGCTTGTCTAAATGATTCCTCAAGTGTCAATCCTGATTCAAGACCAGCGACCATTCCTGCAACAGTACTATCGCCTGAACCCACTGTATTGATCACCGTACCTTTAGGGTTCTGAGCTTTAATACTACGTTCGTTATCAATATAAATCGCACCATCTCCGCCTAAAGATATAATGACTGATTGTGCGCCTTCTTTTAAGATTTCACGACCATATTTAACAACATCTTGGTCATTTTCTACAGTCATATCAAACATTTCTTCTAATTCATCTTTATTAGGTTTAATAAATAATGGCTTGTATTTTAATACTGTATTCACTAAATCTTTTTCAGCATCGACCACTAATTTTGCTCCCGTTTGCTGTGTGATTTCAGCAATCTGCGCATAAGCATCACTTGGAATACTCTTTGGCACACTGCCAGCAACAATTACGGTATCTTCGTTCGTTGTCTGTTTAATTTGATTTAATAATGCTTGAAATTGATCCTCTGTGATTGATGGCCCAGGTGCATTAATTTCTGTTTCATCTCCAGACTTCAATTTGACATTAATACGCGTATCTTCATCTACTTTAATAAAGTCCGTTTTAATGTGGCTTTTTTCGAGTGTTTGTGTAATAAATGCTCCAGGAAAACCACCAGCAAATCCTAATGCAGTAGATGAAACACCTAAAGTTTTTAATACACGTGAAACATTAATGCCTTTCCCACCTGCAAATTTATAAGTAGATGTCGCTCTGTTTAATCCTTTTAATTCAAAGCCATCAGTAAACATAATGTAATCTATCGATGGATTGAATGTAACTGTATAAATCATGATTAACCTCCAATGAATGCATATTTCTCTTTATATTTACTAAAATTTGAATGTGCTACTGTTTGTTTAGCTATGATCATTTCAACATGGTTATCACTAATTGGAACGTGCGCAAAATAAACAGCACCTATTTTTGAATGATCAAGTAAAACATATGATTGATTTGCTTGTTCCATAGCCTTTTCTTTAATTAATGCCTCTTTTTCATCTGGGGTTGTTAGACCGTGTTTTAAATCTAAACCATTCATTCCAAGAAATGCTTTATCAAAGCAATAACGACTTAATGTATCAAGTGCACTGGCACCTACAGTTGCAAGTGTTGTTTCTTTAACTTGTCCACCTATCATTAATGTTTTAATGCCTTGTTTAAGTAACTTTTCAACATGGGTTAATCCATTTGTAACCACTACGATATTTCGCGCTTTTATAAATGGAATCATTTCAATTGTTGATGAACCAGCATCCATAAAAATGCAGTCATTGTCTTGAATGTGTTTGGCTGCAATTTGACCAATAACTCTTTTTTCTTTTAGATTTCGAGACATTTTATCCGACAGAATCGGCTCATTATTTCTATTACTATTTAATGTTGCTCCTCCATGAACTCTTTGAAGTCGACCTTGTTGTTGCAATTTCGATAAATCTCTTCTAACAGTTGAAGCGCTGCAACCTGTTCGCTCTATTAATTCTTGGAGTGTAAGA
Organism: Staphylococcus borealis; assembly: GCF_001224225.1. Lineage (GTDB taxonomy): Bacteria > Bacillota > Bacilli > Staphylococcales > Staphylococcaceae > Staphylococcus > Staphylococcus borealis. The sequence continues at coordinate 254,416 of NZ_CUEE01000004.1, forward strand.
AAATCTTTTTTTCTTAATTCCTGAAGTATTAAGTCGTGTCTTTTTTCAGAAATCATATAACCACCCCGCTTCACCTCACATTATAATGTGTACGCTTACAATTTTCAATCAAAAATCGTCAAAAACAATCAAAAACATTCATTTCAATTTAAAAATTAACAGATATTACACAATTTGTCATCCCATTGGTAATATCTGTCACTATATTGCTATTTTTGAACGATGTCTTCTAATTGAGCATTTGTCATTGACACTAAATCTTCTAGTTGCAATACAATTTGAACACCTCGTTGCCCACCACTCACTATAATTTTGTCTCGTAACGATGCAGATTGATCAATCGTCGTTGGGAATAAATGTTTCATACCTATTGGAGAACACCCACCACGTATATAACCAGTCACTTGTTTTAAATGATCTAATGGCATAAGTTGTAATTTCTTTTCATTAACAACATGTGCCGCTACTTTCATATCTAATGAGCCACTAACTGGAACTACAAACACAAAATGCTCGTGCGCAGCGTTTTCTAATACAAGTGTTTTAAAAACATCTTGGACATTTTCACCGACGAGTTCTGCAACGCGTTCGCCATCCATATGACCTTCTTCAACTTCAAATGTTTTGACTTCATAATCTATTTTGGCTCTGTCTAACATACGCATTGCATTTGTTTTCTTGTGTTTCATTCACATTCACCTCTATTCATCTTTACCTATTATATTACTACCTTGCTATAAAAAATAAAAATAGCGCTCTTCTCTACTATTAGAAAAGGCGCTATCATTGTGCGTTATTTGATGTTGTTTCTATTTTACCCGTTTTATTTACTGCGATATTACTATTTGGCGATGAATGATGTGTATTCAATTGATACGTAATATCTTGATTGGTTTCACCGCTACGCTCTAAATTAACAACTTTGCCGTATTGGTGATTTGTATAATTTTGAGCAATGATTCTACATTCTTCTGAAGAATATTCATGTTTGTTGTGCTTGTCGTTATCTCGCGTAGTTGAATCTAATTTATTATAATGCGCTTCTATTTTACGTTCATTGACGTCTTTTTCTGATGCTTTAGCAGTGTGACTTGCCGTTATATTTAACATTTTCTCTGCTGCAGAAACATTATTCATCTTTGAAAATGTAGAAATCGTTTGATGTACTTTAGCTAAGGCATTTTGATTCGTAGCTATAAATAATAAAAACGCTAAACAAATTGATAGAATAACAGCTACCATACCTAAAAGTATGTTTTTTAAATTCATCTCCTTACCCACATTTCTCTCTAAATTTTTATTTATCTTAACATATAAATTGAGTAAAAATAATTATGTAGACTGCAATTTAAAATAACTGTAATCTTTGTAATACTTCTATTAATAAACGACGCTATATTGTTACAATTTAACAACCTAAATGTAAAAATAAGCAATGACATCATCATTTAACCCTTTAAAAACGAATAATGTCATTGCTTATTAGATTTAACATTCATATTATCATTTTTTACGACTATTAATTATTTCGCAGCACGTTTTCGACGTCTTGTGGCTTGGAGTGCTTTTTCAACAAAAATAATCACTATACCAAACAACATGACTATAATAGCCATATACAATGGGAACTCTACGTTAACATCAAACAAGGCACCTGCCACTAACGGGCCAACAAAGTTCCCCATACTTGTAAATGTGGAGTTTAAACCACCAGCAAAACCTTGACGATTGCCTGCAATATTTGAGTAATAATTGGTAAGTGCAGGACGGATTAAATCGAAACCAATGAAAACAATGAAACTGATAAACATGATCGTCCAGTAGCTATGTGACACTATCAACAAGCCAAGCACAATCGCTGAATATAGTAGTGACCAAATAATAAAGGTTAATTCAGTCATATATTTCATAAATTTATCAAAGAAGAAGACTTGGAATAGCGCTCCGGCCACACCGCCTCCAACAATTGCGATTGATATATCTCTTGGCGTATAGTTAGCTTTTTCAGCTGTATATAAAGAGAATAAAGTTTCAAATGCTGATAGTCCAAAAGCTAATACCAGCGTCAAAATAATTGGTGTAATAAATACTTTCCAGTTAATTTTAGTAAATACTTCCGGCTCAATTGTTGTGAAACCATCTGTTGTTTCTTTGCGTGGATTATGAATTAATATTAAAGACATGATAAAGGCTACTACACCCAATGCACCCGCAAAGTAAAATGGCGCACGATGTGAGAATTCTGCTAAAAATCCTCCAATTCCTGGACCTAAAATAAAACCTGAATTAATAATGGCTGACATATAACCGAAATTCTTTGCTTTGTCTTTTGCTGGTGAGATATCTGCAATCATACCTGTTACACCAGGCATAACCATTCCAGCACTAAAACCACCTAATATACGGGAAGCAATGAGCACAGGAAAATGATGACCAATCGCAAATAGAAATTCAGATATAGCAAATAAAACTAAACCAATGCAGATAATTAATTTTTTACCAAGTTTGTCGGCCATCGTACCGCCAAATGGTGAAATAATCATTTGAGACAAGGCAAACACTGCTACCAATATACCTAAGTCACTACCTTTTAGGCCTAAATCCTTTAAGTATACAGGAAGTACAGGTATAACCAATCCGATACCTACAAAGATTAAGAAAATATTGAAGTACAATGTAAATAATTGTTTTTTCATGATGACACCTCATTTCATAAATAATTGGTAAATTCAATCGTCTCATTTAAATTTAATCTTGCTTTTGATTCAATTTAAACGAGCAATGTACAATGACATAGTTGAAAATTACATAATATTAGGACATTGTATACTATTTAACTTCTATATTACAATAGTAAAATTTAAATTCTAAGCAATTAAACTTACTGGCTTGTATAATAGATGTAACTAATCAAATTGAGGTGACAATGATGAAATATAAAAAAGATGGTCAAACGTTTCTTTTAGTACTAGATAAAGGCGAAGATATTGTAGAAGCTGTTACACAATTTGCTATGGAACAAGAAATGAAATTTGGATCAGTCAGTGGTATCGGTGCCTGTAATGATGTAACACTCAATTTTTATAATTTAGATAGTCAAAAATACGAAGCACGTGAAATTAAAGAACCTTTAGAATTAACAAGTTTACTTGGCAATATTTCTCACATAGATGATAAACCATTTGCCCATTTACACGGTACCTTTGGCACACGTGATTTCCAAACGTTAAGTGGTCATCTAACTCAAGCTGTGGTATCAGCTACTGCAGAAATCGTAATCCAGATGACAAACTTAGATATTAATCGCACACATGATGAAGAAACTGGATTAAACTTATTAAGACCTTAATACAACGATAATAACCCATAGATAGCCTATTTAGTTACGCATCTATGGGTTATTTATATCTTCCTTCATTTTTTACAATGATTCATGCTACCTATTTAGATAAGATAAATGCTTTATTATTTGATTACCATTTAAGTAACCTTTATTATTAATCATTGACTAACAAAAATGAACATTTAGTTTTAAAGAAAGTAGTGTATAACATGACTTCGCGTTATATTGCCAGACTCTATTTTATAATCCTTTTCACATTCTCATTATTTGAAACACGTGTTTTTAACTTTATGAGCTTAAATCTATTTTTAGCATATATTCCATTTGAATTATGCTTACTATTACGCTTATTCAAACCAAGAAAAAATTATGAGTGGCCACTCTTTATCGTATTTGGTTTGATTTTTATATTACTAGTACCTAATACATTTTATATGCTGACAGATTTAATTCATTTAAATCAATTCACATTTGATTTTTATGTTCGATTAAATATTATGGAATGGCTATATTTCACCTACATATTACTAGGTGTTTTCTTAGCAATGTATTGTATGATTCTTATTTTTATAAATATTATGCATTTTACTACAAAAGTATGGCTTAATCGGACTTTAATTATTGTTCTCATGTTTTTAAATGGTTTAGGAATCTATATGGGACGCTTTTTACGATTCCATACTGTTCATTTAATTACTGAACCATTCACAATCATTCATCAAGTGATCACGTCTTTAAATACACAGACCATTACCTTTATTTTACTAATGGTTCTATTACAAACCGTTATCATTATCTTTGTGAAAGGAGTGAGAGTTGCTAAATGATTGGGCATATGTTTATTCTTTTTCTCATTATTATATTGTTACAACTCATTATCGGTCATTTCTTTCATAAAAATGGTTTCAGCATGATACATAGCATTCTCCTCATGCTATTACCATTAGAGATTGGTTTGTATCTTATTCAAATCTTTTATTATGAACGTCACTATCCTAATTGGGAAGTGCCACTTGATATCAAATTAAGATTAAAATACATGTATATCATCACTTTCTTAGAATATGTGGCGGTTTATATTTGCTTATTCGCTTTAAAATAAACTCAAAGCCTCGAACATTAAGAGTAAGCAAATATGAAAAGAGTCTTATTTTTCAAATGCTACGAATATCTAGAAATGAAATATAAATCATGTTGTAACGGGCCCCTAATATAGAATGTTTCGAAGGAAAATTTTATATTAGGGGTCCTTCGGCAAAGATGACTAGATTTGAAAGCAGCTTGATTGAAGCATCATTTCAACTTAGTCAGCCACTGCCACAACAATAAAGTGGGCTGAAATAATTTGTTTTATCCCAGGCCCACTTCAATTATTTTAAATTTGCTTAAATACTGACATCACATGTGCTCTCGCTTCTTTATGATCCACTAAAGGCTTGGGATAGTCTTGTCCCAATTTAATTTCTTCTTGTTCCAATGCTTCTTCATGTTTGAAAGGTTCGTGTAAATATTTAGCAGTAACATCATTTAACTGTGGTATATAGGTCTTAATATATAATGCATCCTTATCAAATCGTTCACTTTGGCGACTTGGGTTAAACATTCTGAAATATGGCGCAGCATCTGTTCCAGTTGATGCAGACCACTGCCATCCATGTACATTGGACGCAGAGTCGAAATCAATTAATCGTCTTCTGAAATAATCTTCCCCCCACGTCCATTCTATAAATAAATCTTTCGTTAGGAACTGAGAAACGACCATTCTCATTCTATTATGCATAAATCCAGTTTGATTTAACTCAGACATAGCTGCATCAACAATTGGAAAACCCGTTTGTCCTTCACACCAACGTTTAAAATTATTTTTATTATATGACCATTGAATATCACGATACTTCTCATTGAATGCCTCATGCGCAGTATGTGGATAAAGGGTCATTAATACATAATAAAATTCTCTAAACATAAGCTCTCTGATAAATTGTTCAATATTATGTTCATCCTCTTCATAAGCCTCTAACAATTGTGTAACAATTTGCTTTATATCTATTAAGCCATAAGCTAACACAATGCTGAGTTGGCTTGTTAAGACTTCAGGTAAATATTCACGATTGGTTTCATAATTTTGTATGTCTTGCTCGATGTAGTTATTCCAATTGTTTATAGCCTGTGATTCTGAAAGACCCTTATTTGAATAATCTTGTTTTAGTGTTTGCTGCGATTTGACACATAAGTGTGACAAATCACCTAGTTCGTAATTATAGGATTCATGTTGTCTAAGTTTAGAGCGATGTGCCTTGTAAAAACTCGTAAAGACTTTGTAAGGTTCACCTTGTTTATTCATCGTTATGCTTGGTTTGAAATAGTGATTTGCACGAACGGTAGTAACCGTAATATTGTATTTGTTGAAAGCCTTTTTCAAATGACGAATGTCATAACTTTCATGATGATAGCTCATAATATCTCCAGCAATGACAACTTCGTCGATGCCCTTATCAGAACAAAATTCTCCTAATTCACGATAGTCTAATAAAAATGGTTCGATATCATACTGATGAAGTGCTTCAAGAAATGATTGCAAGACACCATAATAGTAATTTGCTTTCATTTCTGTACCATCTTCATCAAATATTTCCTGTGGAATAATGAGATAACATTTCTCAATATCTTCTTTATTTTGATTTATATATTCAAATAATGGATTATTATGAATTCTAAAAACGCGATTAAGTATTACACCAATAGTCATTATTTCACTCCTGTTATTAAAGGTTCATTAACTTTACCCTTTTTCTAACAATTTAAAATCTGCTTCATAGGATGACAATTTCAAAGAACGTGTCACACTTAAACAAGTCCTAACCATTTCCAATAAGTCAAACTAAAAATTAGTACCAAGATATACGCAATAATCGTTAGCGGCACCCCAGTCTTCAAGAAGTCTTTGACTGTAAATGTCCCTGTTCCATAGGCAAGCATATTTTGTGGTGCACTCACAGGTAATAAGAACCCAAAGCTAATAACAAATTGTTGAATTAACACAAACCCAATCGATTGATCACCTAAATGTAATGTTGCTGTTAGTGATATAAAGACCGGAATCAGTGCAGATGATAGACTGGTTGCACTCGCAAACCCAAGATGAATCAAGATATTGAATAACGTTATTAGTGCAATCGTAGCGATTAATGGCATGTGTTGTAATCCCATAAGCCCAAATGTTTTATCACTCAGCCATTGTGCAGCACCTGTTTTTAATAAAACATTACCTAATGAAATTCCTACACCGAAGACAATAATGGTTCCCCAAGGTATTGTTTTCTCTACACCTTTCCATGTAATCACACCAATCTTAGGCGTCAACATAATACCTAAAGCTATTAAAGTAATGGACGCAGAGTCTATGGGATGTAAGACCTTCTCAGTAGACCAGAAAAAGAGTAACAATACAGAAATAATAATAAGTCGCCATTCTCTATAAGAAACAGGTCCTAATTGATCTAATTCTGCTTTTATTAATTCTTTACCCCCTTCGATTTCTTTATGTTCAGGTGGCATTACTTTAATCATGACAAAGAATAATGCAATGGACATAAGTATAGACCATGGCGCCGCATATAAGAACCATTCGCCCCATGATACGTCATGCCCTAAGTTCTGGTTAATAAAATTTGTCGCTACGATATTTTGTGCAGCTGCAGTTTTTATGCCTATATTCCAAATGGAAACAGCTTGAACTGCAGTAATAATTAAAAGGGAGGCCAGTTTACTTTCTTTTGAAACTTTGAATGCAGCAATCATTCCTAATAAGATTGGTACAACGGCACCTGCTCTAGCAGTAGCTGAAGGAACAAAGAAAGCAAGTAATATTGAAACCAAGATAGCACCAATCACAATGTTTCGTGTTTTATTGCCAACAATAGATAACACGAGTAATGCTAAACGTTTGTGTAATTGTGTTTCTTGCATAGCCGCAGCTAAAAATAATGCTGCCGCAACTAATGCAACCGCAGATGTGGAGAAGCCACTAAAGGCATGCGTCAATGCATTCCCAGTACCTAGCCAATCTGCGCCAGACAAGATTTTATCTACTTCTTTTGGATTACCTAACTTCTCTGACAGCTGTTGAACCGGACTAAATCCACAAATCAAAATAATTAAACCTAGTATCATCGTTGCTGATACTGGATATGTTACAGCTTCTGTCACCCACATAATGACCGCAAACGCTAAGATTGCTAGCGCGCCTTTAGCCATAATCGGTAAACCTGCTGGTGTTGGTAATACTAAGATGATGAATAAAACAGCAAAACTGATTATAATCCAAAGTGGCTTATAACCACTTTTACGTTTCTTTTCTTTGTCATGCTTTAAAAGATTATCATTGCCCTGTATTGATTGTACTTTCTTCATAATTACCCCTCCCTCAATTCGTCAATGTCAGTATATCAAGAAAGCGCTTTATCAAAGGCGTTTATATGATAAAATACACAAAATAGTCACTTTTCAGACAATTAGAAACAAAAAAACTTTGCGATAAACATTTAATTGCTTATCACAAAGTTCATATCATTTAACATGTATTTACCTAACCAAAAATTTCACGATTTAGTCCAAAAACATATAATAATGTAAAGAATGTAGCTGCGCTTAGAATGGTTAAGATTAAGGATAAAATCAGCGTCCGTTTAAAACGATTAATGAATGCGATAAATAAAATCCCTAAATTATAAGCGAAAAAGAGTCCAAATAAAACCATTGTTACTTTAATATTGGTATAAAATATATTAAACAGCAGTACGATAATAGCAAAAATTGTATATGGAATCGTAATCCATCTAAATTCAAAGCGAATTTGCTTCGCACGTTTATCTTCGTTATTCATGGTCAAACCCTCCTATTTTAAATTATAAATGATTAAAAAGCGAACGCCTATGTCATAACTGTGACAATAACCTATTTAAGTAAATTGAATCATATCAAGTTGATTACGTAATCGATTCGTATCTAATGACTCCCCGATGATGACAATTGTCAACGGCACCTCTTTGTCGATAATGCCATAATCAGGTAAACCCATAGCATATTGAAATTCATAAGTGACCTCTGGCAAATCTCTAAACGTCACAAAGCCTTTTAGTCGAAGCACACTATCTGGTAGACGCATAATAAATTGATAGAATAATTGGCGATCTATAGCAGTTGTAAATGTATATTGCATTGATTGTATACCGTGATGATGGGCATGCTTATGTTGTTTTTCATGATGCTGAATCGCATTAACATGAATTTGTTCATATTGAAATTGACTGTAAGTGGTAACAATAACAGGCGCATTTGGATTGATTTGCTTTAGATTTTCTTTAATGTTGTGGATGGCTTCTTCATCTACTAAATCAACTTTATTCAATATTATTGTGTCACTATAACTTAATTGTTCTTCTAATAATTGAGCAGTTGACGGACTATATACATCTTTCTTTATAAATCTTTGTGCATCTACAATACCAATAATTGTAGGTTTATGAACGTTATTTACAAGCATCGGATCTTGGCAAGCCGTATAAATCTCAAGCGGATGCGCTAAACCTGTGGCTTCGATTATGATATGACTGGTTTCTTGAAGTTCAATTAACTGCTTCATCTGATTTACTAAGTCACTATTTAAATCACAGCACACACAGCCATTAATTAATGAACGAATGGATACGTCATCTCCAAGTAATAAACTATCAACGTCGAAACTGCCAAATTCATTCATAATAATTGTTATTTTCTCATCTTTTTTTAATAATTGCTCTATATAATGTTTTAGAAATGTAGTTTTACCACTTCCTAAAAAGCCATTTACAATTGTAATTGATATTTTTTCATTTTTATTATTTATCATTTTAAAATCTCTTTTCTTTTTAAAATTAATTCGAATATGATAATATATGTATTTATTTTAGATTACACTTGATTAAAATAGAAATATCTTCTAGAATTTAAACATACTTTAATTTTAGCATGGCATTGAGACGAAGTGTGTTGCAAGTTATATTTTATACAACATAGACGAAATTTAATCCGAAACATAGAGAGACGGATAGAATGTCTGGAGGAGAACTTTAATGTCTGAACAACATAATTTGAAAGAGCAACTCTGCTTTAGTTTGTACAATGCACAAAGACAAGTTAATCGCTACTATTCAAATAAAGTCTTTAAAAAGTACAATCTTACTTACCCACAATTTTTAGTGCTAAGTATTTTATGGGATGAATCTCCTGTAAATGTTAAAAAGGTAGTTACAGAACTAGCTTTAGATACTGGTACCGTATCACCTTTATTAAAAAGAATGGAACATGTTGATCTCATCAAACGTGAACGTTCTGAAGTTGATCAACGTGAAGTATTCATTCATCTTACTGAGAAGAGTGAAAAAATTAAACCTGAATTAAGCGATGCATCTAAGAAAGTTGCAACTGCTTCTTCTTTAAGTAAAGATGAAGTACACGAACTTAATCGTCTATTAGGTAAAGTCATCGACGCTTTTACCGAGTCAAAATAAAATGACATGCTAATACTAAGCCAATTAAAGTTATTCGTTTCGAATCAAATTAAAATATATTTATCAATAACGAAAAGCCTGAGTTATCTATCGTAGATATCTCAGGTTTTTCGTTTATAGCATATGTGCGCTAGTTCATTTTTAATAAACGACTCAAATAGTGATCACCGTGACTTAATTCATCATAACGTCCTTGTTCTTTCACTTGACCATCAATGAGAACGACAATCTTGTCAAAGTGAGGCAATAATTTCAAATCGTGTGTTGCAACAATCACTGTTTCAGCTTGTTCCTCAACCATTTGCATCACTTGCTTAGTGTTATCCTCATCCAATGCCGTCGTGGGTTCATCTAACAACCATACGTTGGCATCTTTTAGAAATAGCCGTGCTAGCGCAATACGTTGCATCTCTCCACCCGATAATGTATTTCCATCTAAAGTAATGGGTCTTTCCAAATTAAGATAGCCTAAATTCAATCTTGTTAAAACATTTTGAATAACACTATCATTATGATTCGTGAACATATTAGAACGCAGTGTACCATCAAATAATTGTTGAGATTGTAGTAGTACATTAAGTTGTTCAAAACGACTGTCTTCATTTAGATGTGAAACGTTTTGTCCATAAAGGGATACTTGTCCACTATCAATATCATACAAGCCACTCATGATTTGTAGTAACGTACTTTTCCCAGAACCTGATGGACCAACAATTGCTATTTTCTCGCCGTTATCTACAGTTAAGTTTATATTGGATAACGTAGGCATTTCTTGATGTTCGTAACTAAATGACATATCTCTAATATCATAAACACGGTGCTGCATCACTTCTAACGTTTGCTTCGATTCGTCCACTGGATACGACAACACATCATTCAAACTATGCAATGCTTCATCTGTATCCGCTTTATAGTATGCAAAGTTACTCATCGGCACTGTTTGTTCAAATAAAGTTAACATCATCAGTACAATACTCGTTAAGTACACCACATTTAATTGTCCTTCTTTAACTTGTAAAATGCCTAATGCTAAAGTCGCAAATATAGCGAGCATAGCGATTAAATTGAGCATATAATCATATAATGTTAATAATCGTGATTCTTTCGATTGCATGTTGTCATATGCTTCTAATACGTGAATCAAATGATTACGATAGTCTTCTACGTTGTTAAAACGAGCTAACTCAGCATATCCTTCCTTGTAATCATAAAATTGCGTAATCGTAGTTTGTTGTTGCTGTGCAACTTGTTCCTTCAAATGGCCTACCCGCTTAGCACTTAACCACGGTATCAACCATAGTGAACATAACATACTTATTACGATAACAATCGCATGCATCGCACTAAAATAAATTAATGTGACAGCTGCAATAATTGCTGTGAAACCAATGACAACCGGTGGATAGTAGACTCGTAAGTAAATATTTTGCAAAGCTTCTACTTTGCTTATCATTTTTGTTAGTAAATCAGCAGATGAGTACTTACGATACAAATTAGGTACTCTTGGAATTAATTGCTCTAAAAATTGAACTCGAACATCTCGCAACATTGTAAATGTTGTTCTATGCGAGAGTAAACGTTCCCCATATCGTGCAATAGCACGTATAAACCCAAACATCTTAACTGATACAACCAACACCATTAATGCGTATAAAGGTGCACCTAATGCACTTTGGGTTACCATATAGCCGCTTAAGAAGAACATTGCTAAGGCAACGATGCTCCCTATAACCCCCGTCAAGATGGCTAATATTAAATCCTTATCCGGCCGAAATCGAATATGTGGTTTCATATGAAGTCACCACCTTTATCTAGTCTTACAGAAATCGTCTGGTCATCTTCAACTAAGTGACCCGCTTCAATAAATAAACGTCGTGTTGCTTGGCGAATCGTTGAATCACGATGTGCAATCATAATCATCGTTACACCATTAAAGTGTTGAGCGATGACACGTTGAATGATTGTCTCCGTTTCTAAATCTAAGCCAGTCGTCGGTTCGTCAAACACAACTACATCAGGATGCATTAGTAACACCCTAGATAACTCGATACGACGCATTTGACCACCTGATAACATTTCGCCACCTTCACCAATTTGACTATAAATCCCCTTTTTTAGTGACAATACTTTCTCTTTTAAGCCAACCATTTCTAATACATGCAGGATTTGATCGTCATCAACTTCTTTAAACATAGCGATATTATCTTTAATAGATGCAGAAAAAATATATGGCGTTTGACTCAACACTCCAATTTGATGAACATTGTAGTTAAACGTTACTTGGCCAGATGTTGGTCGAATCGTTTGAGTAAGTAACTTAGCCAAAGTTGATTTACCTGCACCACTTGGTCCTACAATAGCGATAGTCTCCCCACTATTGATTGTTAAAGACATATCTTGAATCGCATAAGATGATTGATTCGGATAGTGATACGTTACATGAGTCATACAAATTTGAGGTTTCTGCTGTACTTTGACCTTCTCTTGATTTACAAGCGTTGCACTGTCAGAATCTAAAAAGTCAAAAACGACATCACTCGCCCCCTCACTTTGCTTACCTGTATGGAAGGCTTGTCCTAAATCTTTAATCGCATTATAAAACTCAGGTGCTAATATGATGGCAATTGCCGCCGTCTTAAAATCAATACTATGAAAAACCACAAGACTTAGAGCAGCCTCCAAAGCAACCAATCCAATACCTAACATACTAATGAACTCGAGCATTAAACTCGATAAAAACGCGCTTTTTAATATGCGCATCGTTAAATCACGAAATTGCGTACTATCTTCATATACATGTGCTTTCGTGTGTTCGGTCTGTCTAAAAAGCTTAAGTGTAATAAGCCCCTTAGACACATTGAGAAAACGCTGACTAAACTGATTTAAATACGTCATTTGATCTTTAGATTCATCACGCGTTTTAAGACCAAAAATAATGTAAAAAAGTGGAATGAATGGTGCTGTAACAATCATAATTAGTGCGGCATTTAAATGGATGAAACACATTGCTATGATAATTATTAAAGGAATCATCATTGACTTAAAGACTTGTGGTAAATAGTTTTTAAAAAATGGAGACAGGCCGTCTATAGTCTCGGTTAAAATATTAATTTGCGTTCCTGTAGCAACGACGGTGTCTTTTAAAACAACCTCTTTGCGTAATTGATGTTTCACTTTGCTAGCTAACGTATCACCTAATCGCAAGTTAATCATATTCAATGTTGCTCTTAGAATTAAGACGATTAAAATGATAATTAACAATGAAAAAATAGACGTTGTATGATCATATAAGACTTGATCTAAAAAAGTCGCAATACTTATATTTTGAATAACGACAGTTATTGCTAGGCATGTGCTTACAATTCCCATTAACAATGGAAACATTTTATATTTAAAGACTAAATTCATTAATTTTTTCACTTTATCTTCACCTAATTTCCTATTATAAAAGGTTCTTAATGGTTTAGCATTTAATACCTTTTGAAAAACAGTGACAATATAATGAACATGTTATTAGATTATGTATTTTTGCTTTATATTCGAATTATTTATGATATATGCGCCTCTTAAAGTAACCATTTCATACTTAAGACTGTTGTGAAATGCTCTGTTATACTAGTACATTGGAAAAGGTATAAAAATATATTGTGGGTCGTTAAACACTTTCCCACTTTTTAAATAAAAGTCTACTCAAAGCATCACTAACATTTATACATAAGGCTTAAGTAGTTGTCTTAATATTATTAGCATAGATTTAATGCATTATGATATTATAGTAAAGTGAATTTTGACAACAATATATTTAAAGACAACAATATTTTAAATTTCTAATAAAAGAAAGAGGTTACTTATGATTATTATCGAGTTTATCAAGGGCCTTATCCTAGGTATCGTCGAAGGATTAACTGAATTTGCGCCAGTTTCATCTACGGGTCACATGATTTTAGTAGACGACATGTGGCTAAAATCGACTGAATTTTTAGGTTCTGAATCAGCTTTTACCTTCAAGGTTGTAATTCAATTAGGTTCTGTTTTTGCTGCAGCATGGGTCTTCCGTGAGCGTTATTTCGAAATGTTACATATTGGCAAATACAGAAAAACGTCAATTAATGAAGAATTTCGTTCTAAACCACGTCGCTTAAACTTACTACACGTCTTAGTAGGTATGATTCCGGCTGGTATTTTAGGCGTCTTATTTGATGATTTTATTGAAGAGCATTTGTTTAGCGTTCCTACTGTAATGATTGGTTTATTCCTAGGTGCAATTTATATGATCATTGCAGACAAATATAGCAAGAAAGTGACAAATCCTCAATCTGTTGACCAGATTAATTATGTTCAAGCGTTTGTAATTGGTATCTCTCAGGCAGTAGCAATGTGGCCTGGTTTCAGTAGATCTGGATCTACTATTTCAACAGGTGTCTTAATGAAGTTAGATCATAAGTCTGCTTCTGACTTTACATTCATTATGGCTGTACCTATTATGCTAGCTGCTAGTGCGTTATCACTATTTAAAAACTATCAATATATCGAACTTTCACATATCCCATTTTACTTAATTGGGTTCTTGGCTGCCTTTGTTGTCGGCTTAATTGCAATTAAAACGTTCTTACACTTAATTAATAAAGTTAAGTTAGTACCATTTGCAATTTATCGTATTGTATTAGTAATCATTATTGCTATTCTGTACTTCGGTTTCGGCATTGGTAAAGGCATTTAAAATTAAATTATGGTTAATACCATTGAACGAGAGCGGGACAACGAATTTATTTTAATTTCTGTCCCGCTCTCATTTTTTGCACTGAAAGACAATTTAATGTTCACGTCTATTGTTTATTCAAGATATTATGAGTGTTCTAGCTAGTTCCTTCGTTTAGTATCATGTATCATAGGGTAATGAAGATAAATAGTAAATCTAATGGAGGCAACGTGTATGGACAAAAAGAAACTCATTAAAACGGCAATTAATGTTTTACCAATCATTATTGTGCCACTAATTGTAGAACGTAAACGCATTAAATCTCACCCTGAGGTACAAAAAGCAACAAACGCAACGTCTAATGCTGGTCACGCTATTGCGAATAAAGCATCAGATGCAAAAGACTATTTAGGAGACAAGAAACAAGAATTTGACAACAAGAGAGAATTGAAAAAAATTGCTAAAGAAAACGATCCTGAATACATTCAGAAAAAAGGCGAAAAATTAGCTAAGAAAAATTATAAAGAAGCTGATAAAATGAACAAAAAGCTTCAAAAAAATATAGAGCAACGCCATAAAGAAGAAGAAAAAGCACGTGAAAAGAATGAAAAACAACGTGTGAAAGATATGAAAAAGACTCAAAAATATCAAGAAAAAGTTGGTTTAACGCCTGGTAAACTTGATGATGAGACTGAGAAAAAAGGCGAAAAACTCGAAAAAGAGAACAAAAAAGACGTTAATAAACTAGATAAAAAACTTCAAAAAAACATTGATAAACGTCATAAAGAAGAAGAAAAATTACAAAAACAAGAAGAAAAAGCGCGCATCAAAGAAATGAAAAAATTGGACGGTCATGAAGCTGATAGTATTGTTTCACAAAATAAAAACGAAGAGAATAATAAGGCGTAACGCTTTATGACACGGGTAATCATTGATGGAGATGCTTGTCCAGTCGTTGATTCTGTAATTGAATTAACTGCTGGGACAGGCATTTTTGTTATCATTTTGCGTAGCTTTAGTCACTTCTCAAATAAAGTACTTCCAAATCATGTTGAAACACTTTATGTCGATGACGGTCCAGATGCTGTTGATTATAAAATTGTGAAATTAGCTTCGTCAGAAGACATTGTAATTACTCAAGATTATGGTTTGGCCAGTTTGTTACTTTCTAAAGTTAAGATTGTCATGCATCATAAAGGTCATAGTTATCATTCCAGTAATATAGATTTGTTATTGCAACAACGTTATAATAATGCACAAATAAGAAAGCAAGGTGGTCGTCATAAAGGACCTCCACCCTTTTCAAAGGAAGATAGAAAACAATTTGAGCGTGCATTTCATGCTGTTATCAAGCAACTTAAGGAGGATGTATAATGAAGCGAATTGCAGTATATTGTGGTGCTAGTAAAGGGAAAGACCCTATTTATGTTAAAGAAGCATACGAACTTGGAAAATATATGGCTGAACAGGGGTACGAATTAGTCTTCGGTGCCGGTTCTATAGGTATCATGGGTGCGATTCAAGATGGTGTGTTAGATCATGGTGGTCATGCTATTGGTGTAATGCCAAAGATGTTAGATGAAAAAGAAATCACGAGTCAAAATGTTAGCGAACTGATTCTTGTAGACTCAATGCATGAGCGCAAACAGAAAATGGCCGAACTTGCAGATGCATTTGTGATGGCACCAGGTGGCGCTGGGTCGCTCGAAGAATTTTTCGAGACATATAGCTGGGCACAAATCGGCATTCATGAAAAACCCATCGGTGTCTACAATCTAAATGGATTCTTTGAACCGCTTCAACAGCTTATTGATAGTATGATCAAAGAAGGTTTTATTGATGAAAAATATAAAAACTTAGCTCCTTTATACAATACTAAAGAAGATTTAATAAACGGGTTACTTAACTTTAAACCGTTAGGCACACGTACATACGATTAATGATAAAGCGACATGTTTTGGACTTTTATATTTCATTTAGTGATGACTTATCACGAAATATACTTTTCCAATATCATGTCGCTTTCACGTTTAAATTGATAACTGTTTATAATAGCGTACTTGTCGTTTCAACATGTGATATTTACTTAGTTCTGGTAATTCAAAATGGTCATATAATGTCATACCAATCTTTTCCATCACTTTTCTAGATGGTAGATTATTTTCTGCAGTAAAACTGTAAATCGATTCAATCCCCTTTTCTTTAGCAAATGCTAATACGGCTGTTGCACCTTCTGTAGCAAGCCCATTCCCCCATACTTCTGGAATCAGACGCCATCCAATTTCATATAATGGCAACTCCTCGAACGGATATGAACTGTCTTGAGGGATATAATTCACCCCAATAAAACCAAGCCACTCCCCAGTTTCTTTAAGTTCAACGGCAAATAAGCCAATACCATTTTCTTTAATAATATCGTCCATTTTTTTCATATCTAATTCAGAACGTCGATAACTTAACAGACTTGGGAAATAGCGTCGCACTTGAGGATTGGCATTCATTTTCTGAAATGGCAATAAATCTTCTTGCTTCCAATCTCGTAATTTTAGTCTTTCCGTTTCTATATATGTAGCCATTTTCAACACCCCACTTTAAAGAAATACATGATTAAAAAAGTGCGATATGGCGCATTAACCATAGCACACTTTATCCATCTTTAAATTTGATTGATTAACTCATTATCCTCGAGATATGTAACTAACGAGTTCAATGTGTACTGGAATTTCTTTTAAACGATCGCGCTGATCTTTAGGCGCAACAAAAGTTGCATCGACAAAATCATTACGATGATTAAGTTTAAATGTAGCTACAAATGTATCTGTATCAGATTCAAAGTTAGGTAAATGTGCGATAACACGCTTGATTTCTCCAGTAGAATCAACGATAGTACGTCCAGTAATATTTTCAATTTCACGTCCTAACTCAGGTAATGTTATGTCGCGACCTTCTAAAATATGAAAATCTTGTTCATGCATATGTCATCTCTCCAATATTATAAAGTTTATATTTAATCATTTTATGATGTCGTCCATTTTAGTCCACTAAATACATCTAAAAAGATAAAATGTGAATTCAAAATTGATTTAAATTTATTTTACCCTTCATGCATACATATCAAACTTGCCATAACGCGAGCCAGATGGCTTCTATTATTTAAAAATGACCATTATGAATGGCTGTTACTTGATGATGTATTTTGAGTGTTACTTTGCTCGCTAGAAGGATGTGCTTGGCTATTTGATTGACTTTGTTTGGCATTCTTAGTTGATTGTGCGTCATTGCTATTACGCGTTTCAGAAGTACTTGATTCATTACTTGATGCACCACTTTGTGATGTACTTTCATTCTTAGTCTGCTTATCTGTATGACTGCCTGATGATTCCGTTGACGTTGAATCACTATTATCTTTGTCATCACTATCTGAGTCGTCCTTAGCAGATTCTGACGCTACTGATTCATCCACTTCTTTTTGAAGTTTTTCACGTTGATCGTTGAGTTTCTCTTTTTGTTGTTCTAAATCTTTCTTTTGCTTTTTCAAATCATCATTTTCTTTTTGTAGTTGCTTCACATCTTTTTCTAGCGATGTTCTTTCATCACTCTTACCACATGCAGACAACATTAGTGTTGCTGACAGTAAGAGTATTAACCATTTCTTCATGCTTTTCTCCTTTATAACGAATGAGTAATCTTATTTTAACATGAATTTAGAACCTATTCATTTTTTACCTAAGGTCTTTACGCATTTTTACATGACTTATTTCATAAGCTTTCGCTTTATTAAGTTCAATCATTGTGGCATTCTTGGCATCGATTGTGCCTTCAATAGATTTAGCTTGCTTTTCAATCGCCCAGCGTTCGAGTGCAGCTTTTAAACGCTTAGCGTATCCCATCCCTCGAAAATGTGGATCTGTATAAAGCATCTCTGTTATTACTTTTTCATGCACCGCTTCAAAATGTCCCCAAATAAATGCGATGACGTGGTTTGTGTTTTCACGCAATTCAACTAGAATCATATCATCACTATGCTTTAATCGTTGAACAATCATATCTTGACGCAAGGCAATCGGTAGTTGAGTTGCATTATAATGTAATTCTCGCCTTTCAATATGATGTTCTTGTATCTTAGCTATTGTTTCAATCCAGTCAATATCTTCAACAGTTAGTTTCCACATAATAACTTCCTTTGTTATAAACATTATATTCTATATTTATCTATGGTATGATTATCCATATTTAACATATAATAGTCTATTATTTTGAAAAATAAATTAATTTTAAACGTTAAGGAGTTTAGTCAATGAAATCCACTGCGAAATTAGCACGTGAAAATAATGTAAAATCATTGCGACTAAATAATACAGATAGAGAAATCTTTGAGAATTATATGACATACGTTCGTGCTGACTTGAGTGTCAATCCGCATGATAGCGAGGTAATGCTGAGTCGCATATTAAAAAGATTATTAGAAGCTGAGAATGAAGGCACACTCGCATTAGAGTTTTTCGAGCATAACCCTAAAGCACACGCTAAAAAAGAAATTAAATCTTTGCCTAATGAAACATTTCAAAATATATTTAAGTATATATTTCGGAATTTTATTTTTTTAATTGGTATTTTTTGTTTCTTCAAAGGGTTTATTGGCTTTTTTATTGGTGGCGATAATAATGAAGTTTACTTATATACATTCCCTATTACTGTTGTTGCAGGATTGTTTATTATTTTTATGTTTATACTAGTCATATTTAAGACTGTCCAACTACAAAGTTTCAACAACTCGCACTGGGTATGGCTATTAAATTACTGTATTATAGCACTATTATTAGTCGCTTTATTTTATGTCTTTTTTATTCCACAATCATTTTTAGCTTTTGGTCCATATGTTCTGATTAGTAATTGGTCATTTATTATTATCTCTGCCATCATTACACCGATTGCTTTTTATATACAACATCATTTTGTGAATAAAGATTCTAATACGAGTTTATAATTTTTTAGCATCATTACTTAACATTTACTAAGTAGCGCATGAGCTATCAAAAAAGGTTAAGCATTTTTATCAAAGTTATGCAATTACGTTACCATTATACTGATTGGCAACGAATCGCTCATTTGATATGAATGACTTAACCTCTTTTTATTGATCATTATCCAACTAAAAATACATCTATAAAGAACCAGATAATCATAATTAGCATAATGAATGCTTGTGCAACTGAACTCGCTAAAAATGCGATTACTGATCCAACACTTGCTTTAAGGGCTTTTCCAAAATTAAAGTCCTGAATTAATTCTACAATAAGTACTGCAATAAACGGTATGATAATAATGCCGAATGGTGGGAAAACGAAGCACCCTACGATTACACCTATTAACGCAGCATATTCCCCTAATTTAGAACCACCAAATCGATTTACAAAGTATTTATTCATTAAAAAGTCTGATACTAAGATAAATACAGTAAATAAAATCATGACAACATAAAATATCCATGATAGCCCTTCTTGAGGAAATCCAAATTGATAAATCAAGAAGCCTACCCATAGTACAAGTACTGATGGAATAATTGGCTTAATTAGACCTACAAAAGCTAAAACAAATGATAATAGTATTAAAATCCATAAAACAACTTCCATTATTTAACTGTCACATCCGCTTCCGTATATTTTTGATCTTTCGTAAAGAAGATTAATATCATTCCTATAAAGATAGATGATGCTGACACGAAGAAAACATTCTCCAAGCCAACCCAATGACTCATTGCTCCACCTAATAAATTTCCGAGTAATTGCCCAATGACCATTGCATTTGCAAATAATGTTGATGCATAACCCGGGAAATCAGGTAGAATATCTTGGAAATAGCTAATACCTAAACCAAGCAATATAGCTAGAAATAGTGCTAAGAAGATTTGTCCAACCATCATGGCATAGATATTTTCAAACACACCAATACTAAAGTAGAAGGCACCACCACTAATTGCACCAATAATTAACAACGTACGTGTAGCCAGTTTAGCTGATAACATTCCTAATATCACCATAAAAGGCACTTCCAAACCTGCACACAAACTGGCTAACGTTCCTACATAACCCTCTTGCTCTTTAAGGTAATCCGTTACAAATAATGGCATATTCATTGTGTACATCCATTGCCCTATATGTAATAAAATAAATGCAATGAATGGTACAAAAAGTGTTTTATCCTTAAGCATATTGGGAGCAGTCTTTTCAATATTAGCTGTACCGCCAACTTGCTCTTTAGCGGATAAATTTAAATCCTTATAAAAGAAAATTTGTAAAACAAGTGTGAATAATAATATAAAGACGGTGCCACCAAAAAGGCCAGCATATCCCATAAATTGAATTAAATATGCACCAATTAATGGTCCAAACAAGAAACCAAAAGAAAACATTGAACGTAAAACTGTATTTGCAAATTTAGCGTTATTTCTTGAGGAAGAAACATTAATTGATTCACGTGCAGATGCATATAACTGCGGCATTGCTGGGGCAAATAACCCTTGAAAAATAGCGT
This sequence comes from Staphylococcus borealis, assembly GCF_001224225.1. Taxonomy (GTDB): domain Bacteria; phylum Bacillota; class Bacilli; order Staphylococcales; family Staphylococcaceae; genus Staphylococcus; species Staphylococcus borealis. The sequence goes on from NZ_CUEE01000004.1 coordinate 275,543, forward strand.
ACACAATAATAAACAACCAAATATGATGAATATAAAAATATATTGAGAAACTAATTGCCCCCATCATCAACGCACTAATGATGAGTACCTTTCTATTTATACTATGCGTATCAGAAAAGCGAGCGACAATAGAATTTACAGTAAATTGACTCACCGCTGCTAAGGCAAGCAAAATACCGAATTGATTTGTTGTCATTCCTAGTTCTTTCGTCGCAAATAGCACAAAGTAAGGCACGGTAATGGCGATACCCATACCTAATAGCATCATATTCACAACGAATAATTTGTAGTTCTTTATATGCAACAATGCTGCAAACATTTTTCCTACCCCTATTCTTCTTTGATATAACACATCATTCTAATGATTAGCGAATAAAATTAATCATCAAAGTGACAAATGACTCAACTTGTGGCAACTGTAACATGCTACTGTCATAACTCATAAATGTTGAGCGAATAAGCGGTTGATTATCGATATTCACCTTTTCAAATTCGAACATATTTTTGTCGATATTTCTCATCATGATTTCTGGGAGAATCGTTACGCCTACGCCACTTACTAACATTTCTTTACATGTTGCAACTTGATCCACTGTTATCGTTGCGTGATAATCTTGACCAAGATTTTCATTATACCATTCTTTAATTTGATTAATATAGATAGGATCCGCTTGAAATTCAATGAAAGGCAACTTAGAAACGTCATTTCTTTTTTCTTTCGGGTAGATGAAATAATGATCGTCGTCAAAGAGATGCGTATTGGTCAAATTCATGACTTTATTACCTCTCGTAATCATTACGTGATAATCTCTATGATTGGCTTTGATTTGTTCTGTAGAGCCAACTTGCACTTGAATTTCAACGTTCGGAAATTGTGAATTGTATAAACTCAACACTTCAGGTAATAACGTTTGACCAATTAAAGATGAACACCCAATCGAAATTGTGCCATTCACTTCTCCGATATGCGCTTGCATTTTATCGAAAAATAAGCGTTCGCGCTTCAACATATCACGCGCATGTTCAATAATCATAGCACCTTCAGTGGTAGTGATTAGTTGTTTCTTTGTACGAATAAATATATCCACACCAAATGAGTGTTCAATAGCTTTAAGACGTTGTGTTACAGCTGGTTGAGAAATATATAATATCTCTGCTGCTTTACGTAACGTCTTAGTTTCATCGAGTGTAATTAATAATCGATAGTCTTCTATTTTCATAGCTTCCCCCTAGTAATGTTTATTCATGAACTTGGCTATGAGCAACACAAAATTTAAGACCGAAACGAAAAATGTTAAAACGCATGCCTTGCATTGACTTATTGTCTCGTTTCGCTCCTAATATAAAAGGATTGTGTTAATATCGTTCCCCTTTATTTAAATGTGGCTTATGATGCTGAATATGTTTTTTATAGGTTTTATTGTAATTTGGTTTCTTCAATTTACCAACCATCTTGTTATAACAATACATGATTCGGTTATTTAAATCGTCGAAATTCTCATTGATTTCAATCATCAATTGATGCGCAATCATATAGGCTTCATGATATTGTTTTTTAGTGATTTGTTCATTTTTTAATGCTAGTTCCAAGTCATTCTCATCAACGAGTTCATATTCTCCAGTAGATGGCAATACGAGCACATCTAAGAATAAATCAAGTGTTCTAGCATTGCCCTTTTGTGTAATATTTTTAATATTAATATCGAAGTAATACTCCAATGGATTTCCTTGATCATCAAACATTGCAGTAATACTATAACGTTTCTTCTCCGGCAAAATCTGCAACCATTGATAATTGTCATTAGCAACAATTATATTCTGGCCTACTACCGTCACCTCTAAAGGTTCACGAACCTTCTTCATCGTGACCAAGCCAATAATACCCTTAAATCTATTATTATTTACCTTAACTTCTATATAATCACGTTCTAATAGGCGACGCCAGTGACGTTTATCTATATATTTTATTTTCATAAAGCCACCAACTCCTTGTCATTATTATATTAAACTAACCTATTAATGTCATCTTTGGTCGTTTTTATTTGCATTACACACATAAACCCATAAATTTTTTCAATTTTATTTTACTACATCTATTCATTTTTTAGGGAAAATTGACAAAAATACTCGTATTTGATAGATTTAAAATTATATTATCTGAAAATTCTAAATAAAGTGATAAAGGAGGAATGGTTAATGACCAAAAGACCATTTAAAGCAGATCACGTAGGAAGTTTATTACGTCCAAAGCGTTTAAAAGAAGCACGTGCACAATACCAAAATAATACAATTTCAGCCAATGACCTAAAACAAGTAGAAGATGAAGAAATCGAACGCATTATTGAGAAACAATTAGAAATTGGGTTACATAGCATCACTGATGGCGAATTCCGAAGAAGTTGGTGGCACTTTGATTTCTTAGAGCATATTGATGGTGTAGAAGGTTATACACCCGACCACGGTTTAGAATTTGAAGGCATTGAAACACGTGCACATAATGTGAAAATCGTCGATAAAGTGAAGTATAATCCTAACCATCCTCACTTTGACCATTTTAAATTCTTATATGATAAAGTTGATGGTCGCGCAACTGCAAAAGTTTCTATCCCAAGTCCAAATCAATTATTTCACCCTAACATATTAAACGAAGACATTTATCCAAACATTGAAGATTTTGCTCATGATATTGCTGAAGCTTATCGTCAATCATTGCAACATTTTTACGATTTAGGTGCAAGATACATACAAATTGATGATGTATATTGGGCCGGTTTAACTGAGGGAAGTCAAAAGGTACGTGGACGTCAACGTACGGATGAAGAAAAAGTTCAAGCTCGCGAATTGGCATATAAAGTAATCAATCAGGCAGTACAAGGACTTCCGGATGATTTGATTTTAACTACGCATATTTGTCGAGGAAATTATCAATCAACGTGGGCGATTTCAGGTGGTTACGAAGCCATTGCGCCTTATTTATTCAAAGAACATTTGGATGGCTTTTTCTTAGAATATGACGATGATCGTTCTGGCGACTTTGAGCCTTTACGTTATTTTAATAAAGATGCATATGCGGTCCTTGGTTTAATCACATCGAAAACGCCTAAACTCGAAGACAAAGACTTGATTAAACAACGCATTGAAGAAGCACAGCAATATGTTGATTTGGAACATATCTGTTTGAGTCCACAATGCGGGTTTGCTTCTACTGAAGAGGGAAATCAACTCACAGAAGAAGAACAATGGGCTAAATTAGCCTACGTTGTTGAATTAGCAAATGAATTATTAGGTAGCGCTAAATAACGACTTATTAAATTTAAAAGAGTCTGGGATATAATTCCTAGAGAAATAGCCAGTAAATGAGTTTTAACAAATTCATTTACTGGCTTCTTTATTTACAATACTCCGTATTGTTGGCTCGCTTGCCCAACGTGCTTTGCTTGTAGAAACTGATTAACTCAGTTTCTCTGTGTTGGGGCCCTTCTTATGGGACAGCTTCAGCCT
>NZ_CUEE01000005.1 GCF_001224225.1 Staphylococcus borealis
TGATGTGCTTGCACTTGTTGAATCGCTCACGCTTGCTGATGTTGATGCACTCAATGATGTACTTGCACTTAATGAGTCTGAAAGACTCGCACTTTCTGAGCCACTTAATGATGTGCTCATACTTGTTGAGTCACTCACGCTTGTTGACGTTGACGCACTATCTGATGTACTTGTGCTCGTTGAGTCGCTCTCACTTGTTGATGCTGACTCACTATCAGATGTACTAGTGCTCGTTGAATCACTCACGCTTGTTGATGTTGACGCACTCAATGATGTGCTTACACTTAATGAGTCTGAAAGACTCGTACTTTCTGATTCACTTAGTGATGTGCTCATACTTGTTGAATCACTCATGCTTGTTGATGCTGATGCACTTAATGATGTACTTTCACTTGTTGAGTCACTCACGCTTGTTGATGCTGATGCACTCAATGATGTGCTTTCGCTTAATGAGTCTGAAAGACTCGCGCTTTCTGATTCACTTAATGACGTGCTTGTACTTGTTGAGTCACTCATACTTGTTGACGTTGATTCACTATCTGACGTACTTTTGCTCGTTGAATCACTTACGCTTGTTGATGTTGACGCACTATCTGACGTGCTCTCACTTGTTGAGTCGCTCTCACTTGTTGATGTTGACACACTCAATGATGTGCTTGCACTTGTTGAATCACTTGCACTCGTTGATGTTGACGTACTATCTGACGTGCTTGCGCTTAATGAGTCTGAAAGACTCTCGCTTTCTGATCCACTTAATGACGTGCTCATACTTGTTGAGTCACTCACGCTTGTTGATGTTGACGCACTCAATGATGTGCTTGCGCTTGTTGAGTCGCTCACACTCGTTGACGTTGACGCACTTTCTGACGTACTTGCGCTTGTTGAATCACTCACACTCGTTGACGTTGATGCACTATCTGATGTACTTGTACTTGTTGAATCACTCACACTCGTTGATGTTGATTCACTTAATGATGTACTTTCACTTGTTGAGTCACTCACGCTTGTTGATGCTGATGCACTCAATGATGTGCTTTCGCTTAATGAGTCTGAAAGACTCGCGCTTTCTGATCCACTTAATGACGTGCTTGTACTTGTTGAATCGCTCACACTTGTTGATGTTGACGCACTTTCTGACGTGCTTTCACTTGTTGAGTCGCTCACGCTTGTTGATACTGATGCACTATCTGACGTGCTTTCACTTGTTGAGTCGCTCACGCTCGTTGATGTTGATGCACTATCTGATGTACTTGCACTTGTTGAGTCACTCACGCTTGTTGATGCTGATGCACTTAATGATGTACTTTTGCTTGTCGAATTTGAATTACTTTCAACTGTAGAAGTACTAGCACTTATGAAATTAGATAGACTAACACTATTAGAATTACTTTGACTGTTAGCAATTGACGTCGACTCACTTGTTGATTTCGTTAAGCTAGTTGATTGACTATCACTACTTGACGTTGAAATAGAATCGCTCGTTGAATTTCTAGTAATTGTCCAAGTAATATTTTGAGTTTTTCGTAAGTTATTACTATCTGAGGCTGTAATAGTTACAGTATAGTTTCCAATCTTTGTTGGGGTACCAGAAATTGTATTACTCGTTTGATCATATGTTAAACCATCAGGTAAACCTGTTACATTTACAGTTGGTGTTACTCCACTATTATCAGTAGCAATTACAGTAACTGGATTAATTGGTGCGAAAACCTGGTTATTTTGATTACTCATATTAATTGTTGGTGCAGTAACGTCACTAAAATAGTAGATAACAGATTGTCCAGAATTAGTAAGTTTCACTTGATTATTAGTTGAATTAAATGTTGGTGCATTTGAACTATCAACACTTTTATATTGGTAGCCAAGAGAATTCATTGCGCTTTCTTGCTTATCTAACGTCACTACATTATCTACATCACCAGCCAATGTTTTAGGCGGAATTATATCTTTTCCAGTAGTTGCATCAACATATCTCACTTCAGTAGAGGCACTTTGTGTATAAGTAAACGTACCAAACTGAAGTTGTTGTAAATTTCGAGCACCACCCGTTGAAGCAGTGATTGACAATGCATAATTACTTGTATTTGAATTTTTCTTTAACCAATCAGATAAATTTCTTGTAAATTGTTGCCCTGCATAAGTAACGGTCATAACTTTAGTATCACCATTATAATCAATTTCAAAATTTTGGAATGAATTATCAGTTGGTTGCACTTTTAATTTGGCTGCGTTTGTCGATTCAGTTGTTGCAACTCCTGAAGAATCTGTTGACACGAAAGCTCCAAACGCTCCTCCGCCTGCAACATTTGATGGATCTTTATTTGCTTTAGCGTCAGCTTTCGGTTGAGATGTATTATGATACGTATCTAATTTAAATCCGAAAGCATTATTTAATCCGCCTATACCTAAGGCAGCACCCTCTTTACCTGTATCATCTATCTTTCCTGGTGAAAAGGCAAATCCAATACCATCACCACCAATGACTCCTCCAGGAGAATAGCCTTCATACCGATTTCCCAAATTAACTTTTCCAGTAAAATGGAAACTTTTATTTAAATTAATTTTAGTATTTAAAGTTATAGAACCTTTTTTACTATTTGCATCCGGAGTTAATGTTACTATTCCAGTTGAAGCATCAAAAGTTGCTGAATCTTTGACATTAAAATGATCAGTAAAATTATCTTTGTTGATTGATACAAAATCGTTATTATCAACTTGAGCTACTGCCACGTTTGCATTATTTGTAGACACTGCCAATCTACTAAATGTTCTTAACTTAGTTGGACTTGTGGATGAACTTGTTGAATTAGTAGTAAATAAGGCAGATCCTAAATCTTCGTTTTTATTGCTTTCTGTAGTGTGCGTTGAAGATGTCACACTTTTTTGGGCATTATTTGACGCTAGTGATGCTTCAGTACGCGTACTTCCTTTTGAGTTATTCTCATTTGAGTTACTTAATGATTCTTTATTGCTACTTGAAGAAGTTTTATTACTTTTTTCTGATGTGCTGTTAGTAGAAGTGTCTTTTGCTAAAGAATTCGTACTGCTCTTTTTTTCTTCAGACGTACTTGTCTCTTTACTTTTATCACTATTCGATGTATTTCCAGAGTTCTTTTCAATTTGTTTTTCCGAAGAAGCAGCTTCTGACTTAGGTGCTTCTTGTTCCGAAGTAGACGTTGTACTCGTGGATGAATTAGCGTTAGATGTCGCTTTATTAGAAGTCGTTTCTACTGAATTCTTATTGCTTGTACTTTCTACAGTGCTTTTACTTGTTGATTCAGTAGACTCGGAAGTTTCTGATTTAGTAATCGCAGTTGATTGTTGATTTGCTACTGTTGCACTCGTTGATGAAATTTCTGAAGTCATAGGTGTCTCAGAAGCAGCATATGCCTGATGGTCATTAAGCATCGTAAAGGTAAAGGCACCGCCTACTAAGCCAGTTGCTCTCATAGCTTGTTTTTTTAATCGCTCATTATGATTTGTTTCTAAATTGCTAATTTCCTCTACATCTTTATTTAAGAATGGTAAACCCAACATTTTAAGTAGTTGAATTTCCTTAATACCCGCTTTAACCCATTGTTTTCCAGATTTATATAGTTTCACCCTTGCTTTTTCTTCACCAAAGGATCGTTTAAAATTTCTCTCTTTTTTCGACATAATACTCTCCTCTATTTTTCATTTACTTCCCCATCTACTAATTGACCACAATTAATTTGAATTTATGCTATTATATTACCCTTTACATGCAAATTGCAACAAAATTAGAGTTCATTTATATAAGGTTTTTCTATATTATATTGTGCAAAATTCAAAAGTATGCACGATTTATTCATTATTTTTATTTTCATTATTTTTGTTTCAATCAAATTATTACTTGATTAGTAAGTTTCTTTAAGATGAATCAGTTGTAATGCTTATTTATATATACTGGATTGGGATGATAATATTCATTTATTTGTATTTAAATTCATTTATTTAATCGATATAACAATTTTGTAAGCATGACAGATCTATCGCTTTATTATTTCTTTGATAATTAGAGGGAGTGGGACAGAATTCTTTTTGAATTCGTCGTAACCCCAACTTGCTTAGCTTGTAAAATCACTTTCGTGATTTTTTGTGTTGGGGCCCCGACTCCCAGCTTGCTTTGCTTGTAGAATTTCTTGATGAAATTCTCTTTGCTGGGGCCCCGCCCACCCCCGCAAGGGTGACTAGAACTGAGAAAAGCTTGATTTAAGCGCATTCTCAGTTCAGTCAGCTACTGCGAATTTGCAAAATAGCTTCATTAAATTATTTATGTCCCATCCTTAAAAAACAAATTCTTCAGAACGAGTTTCTTCCTATTAAAATAGAGTTTTTGAATTTTTTAAGTTTTGATAATTATTATATTTCAAACAATACATAGTTGATTTGAAATTACTTTTTCGATGGGGTCCTTCATACAGTTGGCCAATTCAATAACAGTGTTTATTATTTTTTAACGAGGTCGCCTAGAGCTGTTATGATAGACAAAACCATTAAAAAAATGGGCATACACAAATTGATTTCTATTGTGTGAAGCCCATAACGTATTATTTACTGAAGTACTACAAACCATATATATCTTCATATACTACTATATTCATTCTAAGACATCTAATTATACTTCTTTAACCATGTTATACCACTTTATACCTGCGTGTTGTGACGTTGACGCTCCTTCATTAATATAGCCGTAATGTTCATAAAAAGGCACTAATGCTTCGCGACAAGTTAGTGTTACGGCATGTCTTGAATGTTGTCTAGCCAAATCCTCAAATGCTTTTAATAATTGCCCGGCAATGCCCTGTCCTTGGCTACTTTTGCTAACAACTAATCCAAGTACACTAAGATAGCCACCATATTCAGGATTGCGCTCACTCGTTTCAAATAAGTCATCAGTTATATAACGTTGCGTAATCACAGGCCCATTAATATAGCCAAGAATTTGGCCGGCGTTTTCAGCTATGATGAATGTATCAGGTATTTTACCGATTCTCTCTTTTAATGCTTCAGATGTAGCTGCTTCATCAGATGTAAAGCCTTCATTTTCCAATTCAATCAGTGAAGACAGATCCGCTTCGGTTACTGCACGTAATTGCATCAAACATCCTCTCCTAATTTCAAAAGTCGTATATATCGTAGCACAATAATGTGATGAATGCGTATATGACAAAACTGTCATTCAGTTGATAGAAGATATTAAGGTTGAATTTAAATTATTGTGTTAAGTTATAAATATACATATTTATGATATTTTTAATTATTAAATAATCATCTTTATGTATGAAGAATGCTATTTACTAGGGAGTGGATGAATTGATTAAAAGACGTTTTAAATATGCTTTCGGAACAACATTAGTAACATCATCACTATTACTTATGTCACATGGCCATGCTTTTGCAGCAACAAATAACATTGACCAAGCGTTCAATCACGATAATAATGGTCAACCTATAACATCTCAAGGTAGTAACAACAGTGTAGATCCTGGGTTTAACCACGATGTTGATGACAACAATGATACGGATCCTGGTTTCAACCATGATGTAACTAGTAACAATGACACTACGAACAATCAAGATAACAACAACGTAGATCCTGGGTTTAACCACGATGTTGATGACAACAATGATATTGATCCTGGTTTCAACCATGATGTAACTAGCAACAATGACACTACGAAGCATCAAGCTGAAGATAATGACATGGGCTTTAATGGTTATGCAGAGCAACACGGATTAGTTAATCCAACATCTAAGACAAACGCACAACAAGATCCAGATAAACATCAAGCTGAAGATAACGACATGGGATTCAATGGTTATGCAGAGCAACACGGGTTAGTTAATCCAACATCTAAGACGAACGCACAACAAGATCCAGATAAACATCAAGCTGAAGATAACGATATGGGATTCAATGGTTATGCAGAACAACACGGGTTAGTTAATCCAACATCTAAGACAAACGCACAACAAGATCCAGGTAAACATCAAGCTGAAGATAATGACATGGGATTCAATGGTTACGCAGAAAAGCATCATTTAGTTAAACAACAAGCGCAGTCACCACAATCACAAATGAATACACAACTTAGTAAACAAGCAACTCATTCTCAACAAGAAGCGAGTCAATCTTCATTACATCACGAATTACCTATGACGGGCGAACGCACTTCAACAACACCATTTGTTTACAGTATTTTAGCTTTTATATTAGGTGTAGGTGTAATTAGCCTTAGACGTCAACTTATGAAATAAACAATAACTATATTTTTCTAATTATCTGTTACTTTTATTACTAAAGCATTTCTTTTATGCATATGATAAGTAAAGAAGCTATCGCAATAGGTGGTCTCACCTAGCGATAGCTTCTTTTTTATAATTCTAAACTAATAAGAGTTTAATGCCTCTAACGATATTTTGAATGAATAAATAAACACCGACTAAACCTAGTATAACGGCAACTACCCATGAACCAAATACAACCCAACTATCCATATTTGTTGAAGCGTTGCCCATAAAGCTAGCAGATATCATCAATGCGAACGGCGCTAATGCAAAGCAAATCCAAGTTAAAATATGGTTGAACAACGCTTTACGTGCGTGGGTTGATACTGGTTGGTCAGCGATGATCCACATTACAATTGGTAATAGTACTGGTGCAAAGAATACGCTTAAATAACTAATAGACGATGCAATATTTTCATTTCTGCTACCGTAATCGTCGTCTTGTCTGTAGTTATATTTGTCTTTTACATCTTCCATAATCACTCACCTCAATTATATGTAAACATATTTACCATAAGATTTTTAGGGAGAAAGCCCAAAATTACAACTCTGTAAGTTTCGGGAGCGTTCAACTCATTTGCCTATCTATCTCTATTATGATTAACGCTACCAATGTTAAATTAATTATTTAGTTCATTATGTCGCTAGCTTATTTTATTTATTGTTATAATATTAAAAAATAGACTAAGAAATAAATGTGAGGCATAACTATGGCAAATGAATTAGTAAATGAATGGTTAGAATTTACATCTATATACAATAACGTTTCAAAGCAGTTAGAACACGATTTAATGTCTCACCATCATCTTGCATTAAAAGAATTCTATGTCTTAATGTATTTAGATTGTGCAGAACATCATCAATTGCCGTTGAAAGTGTTACAAACGAAAGTTGGTTTGAGTCAAAGTGCAATGTCTAGATTAGCAACAAGAATGGAATCAAAAGATTGTGGTGTGATACGACGACAAGGTTGTAGTGAGGATAAACGTGATGTTTACGCTGCTATGACAGATAAAGGACGTCATTTCTATAACGAAGTTAAAGTCACTTTTGAAAATACCTTACGTGATGTGTTCAAATCATAACACGAAACCCATGGTAGCGAGATAACACTCATATCGCGTGCATTATCTCCCCCATGGGTTTCTCTATATTATAAACTATCTTATTTTAATTGTTCTAATGCTTCTCTAATAGTAGTATCACCTGATTGAATATAGACCACTTGTTTATCTAATTGCGTTATATCTAATGCGTTGATTAATGTTGTTGCAACATCATCTCGTGGAATTGTGTAACCATTTGGGTCTCCTTCAATTGAGAAAGAAGCATCGATTTTGCCAGTACCTTCATCATCTTGTAATGGTCCTGGACGTACGATGGTATAATTCAAGTCTGATTGTTCAATATAGTAATCAGACATATGTTTGGCAACAGCGTATGGTCTCATCACATCAGACTCATTATCTGGGTCTGGACTATCTGTTGCGCTTAATTGTACTAATTTTTTTACGCCATTTTTGCTTGCTGCATCGACCACTTTTTTAGAACCCCAAAGATCAACAAGAAGTGTTTTATCTGCGCCAGTACTTCCGCCCGAACCTGCAGCAAAGATAACAGCATCAACATTATCAAACGCATTTGAAATGTCACCTTCTAAGTCTGCTACAACTACTTTGTCAGCACCTGTATTTTCAAGTTCTGAAACTTGCGCTTCTTTACGTACTAACGCAACTGAACTATGTTCGGTATCTTTTAATTGTGCAATCACTTTACGTCCTACCGCACCATTTGCACCTACAACTAATACATTCATTCTATATCTCCTCTCTTTTTTAAAATGCACACCCACATTCATGCATGCACATGCATTAAATTAACTACTATATGTATTACCGACTCTCTATATTTTAAACATCTCTATATAAAAAGCGTCCGGGACAAAATTAATATAATGAAGCTATTTGGCAAATTCGCAGTAGCTGACTGAACTGAGAAGACGCTTAAATCAAGCTTTTCTTAGTTCTAGTCATCCTTGCGGGCGGGGCCCCAACAAAGAGAATTTCACTAAGAAATTCTACAAGCAAAGCAAGTTGGGAGTCGGGGCCCCAACACCAAAAATCACGAAAGTGATTTTACAACCTAAGCAAGTTGGGAGAGAGACGACGAATTTAAAAGAATTCTGTCCCACTCCCTATACAATCTAAACAATTCGTTTACGTATTGCGCCTGAAATCAAATCGACAATAGCTACCATAATCACTAAACCGATTAAAATAATTCCTACACGGTCCCAAGAACGTGTTTGAAGTGCAAAAATTAAAGGTGTACCGATACCGCCCGCGCCAATCAACCCTAAAATAGATGCAGAACGTAAATTCAATTCAAAGCGATATAATACGAGCGATAAAAATGACGGTAATATTTGTGGTATGACTGCAAAAATAAGTGTCTTGGTCTTATTCGCGCCACTCGCTTTCAGTGCTTCTACTGAAGTAAAATCTAATCTTTCAATATCTTCGACGAATAATTTTCCGAGCATCCCTACTGAATGAATACCTAACGCTAATACACCTGAAAATGAGCCTGGACCAACCGCTTTAATGAAAATGAGCGCCATAACGATTTCTGGAAATACACGAATCACACTTAATATAAATTTAGTCATGCCTGTTACCGGGCGAACTTTGATGAAATTTCGTGCACCTAGAAAAGCAATTGGAATACATATGACCGCAGCAATAAATGTACCTATTACCGCAATTGCAAATGTTTCAAGTAATCCACGTAATAAATCCTCACCCGCAGGAATATACACATAGTCCCAATCTGGATGGAATAAGCCGTTAAAGATAGATTTTAAAATTTCGATAGATTTTGATTTTAATTCTAAGGCGGGCATCCCTACAAAGCCCCACGCTATAATTCCTAAAACAACAATAGCTATAATCCAATTTTTAATTAATTTTTGTTTTTGTTGTTTTGATTTAACAGGATACTTTTGTTCTAGCTTGTTTGTGCTTTGTGTCATGCGAGTTGTTCCCTCACTTTCGAACTTGCATAGTCAATAATTACAACAATAACAAGTGTAAACAGGATAATCATCGCAGTTTTAGGATATTGGAATAAGCCTAGTGTTGAATCGTAAAACAATCCGATACCACCAGCACCCACAAGGCCAAGTACGGCTGAAGCGCGAATATTAATTTCAAATGCGAACAACACATATGAGAAGAAAGTAGACATGATTTGTGGCACAACGCCAAAGACAATCCACTTTATTTTATTTGCGCCGACTGCCGTCATAGCTTCCATCGGTCCTGGATCGATGGTTTCTAGTGATTCATATAATAATTTTGCAATAACACAAATTGTTAAGATAAATAGTGCTAACACACCTGGAATTTGACCAATGCCGAAGACAGCTACAAAGATAGCAGCTAATAATAAATCAGGTATCGTACGCACAATATTTAGGATAAAACGTGCGGGAATCGAAACCCATTTTGTTTTAATGATATTGCTTGCACAAATTAGCGCAATTGGTATAGACACAATCGCACCTAAAAAAGTCCCAACAATAGCCATTCGAATGGTGTCTAACATCGGTTTCAATATTGTATGTATATATGCCCAGTCTGGTGGCACCATTTGTCCAAAGAATGAGCCGATTTGAGGTAATCCTACCATTAAATCGGCAAAGCTAAAGCCCGTGTATACGAAACTCCATACAACTAAAGCAACAACGATAAGCACTGTAAAACTTGTTTTAAGTGACATTTTTTTATTTAAATATTGATCATATTTATGCGTAGTAGGCGTTGTCATTTTAATCCACCCCTAGCTTCTCGTCATCTTTAAGCTTACGACCATAAATATCATTAAAGACTGCTTCTGTTGCTTCTTCAACAGGTCCATCATATACAAGTTCTCCTGCACGAAGACCTATGATACGCGTACCATATTCAAGCGCTAAATCTACAAAGTGTAAGTTAATTAGAATTGTAATTCCTAATTCTTCATTAATTTTCTTTAAATCATCCATAACTTGCTTTGTTGTAAGAGGATCCAATGACGCAACAGGTTCATCCGCTAAGATAATTGCAGGTTCTTGTGCTAATGCACGTGCAATTGAAATACGTTGTTGCTGACCACCAGACAATTCATCAGAACGCTGATCATATTTATCTAGAATATTCACGCGCTCTAGCGCATCCATTGCCTTCACTTTATCTTCTTTTGGGAAAAGACCTAACACCATCTTCCAAGTTGGATGATAACCAACACGGCCACTTAATACATTACGCAATACAGATGATCGTTTCACAAGATTAAAGTGTTGGAAAATCATGCCAATATTACGACGCATCATTAATAGCGATTTACCTTTCGCTTTAGTAATCGATTTACCTTCAATAAGAATATCTCCAGATGTAATATCATGCAGTCGATTGACGGATCGTAATAGCGTTGATTTACCTGCACCCGATAAGCCAACAATAACTGCAAAATCTCCCTTTTCAATATTCAAATTGATATCTTTTAATCCTACATGACCATTGGGATATACTTTATTGACATCTTTAAATTCAATTTGACTCATTTAAATAGCACCCTTTATTTTTGCAAATAAAAGCTAAACCTACATATAGGCTAGCTTTTATTTGTCCCTTGTTTATCTACAATGTTTATTAGACTAAATTTAAATACTTTTTAATCGTATTATAACTTCTAATAATATTATTCTACGCTTATTTCATATCTTGAACTTGTTTTTCATATTTTCTTACAATATCAAAGTCTGAATCTTTCGCGTCTGTATATCCTTCGTGAGAATATACTTCACTGATAATTTTGTGACCTTCTTTTGTTTTAGAGATATCTTTAAATGCTTTTTTAAGTTTATCTTGGAATTTTTTATCCATATCCGGACGTACTGAAATCGTGTCATTTGGAATAGGTTCTGTTAATTTAATAATCTTAGTATCTTTAAATACATTTGGTTGGTCCTTTTTAACGATTGTACGTGCGTCTTGGAATACAGCTGCCGCATCAACATCACCGTTAAGTAATGAAATGACTGCTTGGTCGTGTCCTTTCACATTAACAATCTTCATATCTTTCGTTGCATCAATACCCGCATCTTCTTTAAGTGTTGAGATAGGGAATGTGTATCCTGCTGTAGAAGTTACATCTTGTAATGCAATCTTTTTGCCTTTTAAGTCTTTTAAGCTATTGATACCAGAATCTTTTTTAACTAATATTTCTGATTTATAGTCAGCTACTAATTTTTTCGAATTAGAACCATCTTCATTAACGCCATAACGTTGTGCTTTTAACAACAAGTCTGCTGCTTTTTGATCATGTGCTAACGTGTACGCTGTTGGTGGAAGGAATCCAACATCCACTTTTTTAGATTTCATCGCTTCAACGATTGTATTATAGTTTGTCGATACAGATACCTTTACTGGAATTCCTAATTCTTTAGATAACAATTTTTCAAGTGGCTTTGCTTTTGCTTCAAGTGTGTCTGCATTTTGTGATGGCACAAATTGTACCGTTAATTCCTTAGGTGTGTAACCATCTTTACTAGAATCTGATCCGCTGTCAGCGCTTTTATTATTGCTGTCTAATGAGCTATTATTTCCACACGCCGCCGCAAAAATAATAACTGTTAAAGCAAGCACTAAAAGATACTTCATTTGCTTCATAACTGTAATGCCCCCGTTCGATATGTATAAAATCGTGTAATTTGTCAATTTATATGACAATATAAGATTAGCACAATATTACTTGAAATAATATTTAATTATCATGAATTTTATATAAAATATATTTATATCGTTAAATTATTGTAAATCATTTCTAAATTTTTTCTTTAAAATCTAATTTGTCCAACCTTTTTTTACTATAATTTCTTTATATAACATTTATTCAAGATGTGCTCTCATGCATATCATATAATGATGACTATTATTTTATTGTTCTAATGAAAGGATGTTACATATGACGCAACTTGGTCTTTATATCGTGAGTGATGTTCACGGCTATATTTTCCCTACTGATTTTTCACATGCAAATCAACAGTTACCTATGGGGTTGTTATATGCGAATCAGTTAATTGAATCATCAAGCAAACATGACGATATTCATTTCAAAATTGATAATGGCGATTTCTTACAAGGCGCACCATTTTGTAATTATTTAGTGTCTAAATTACAGACTAGCGAACCATTAACAACTATATACAATCGTTTAAATTTTGATTTCGGAACAATTGGAAACCATGAATTTAATTATGGTCTGACATACCTTAACGACACACTCCAAACCCTTAACTATCCAGTGTTATGTGCGAATATTTTAGATTCACAACATCAACCTTTTACAGGTGAAGGCGTGCATTATTTTGAAAAGGGAGACCTCATCGTGGGCGTGATTGGTCTAACTACACAATATATTCCGAACTGGGAACAACCACATCACATTGAAGGCTTAACATTTAAAAGTGCGGTTGAAACACTCGCACAAGTATTACCGAATGTCCGTAATAAAGCTGACATCGTTGTCGTGTCATATCATGGTGGATTCGAGTGTGATGTAGATACAGATGTGCCGACTGAAGATTTAACTGGAGAAAATGAAGCGTCTGAAATTCTACGTCGTTTCCATAAAAGTATCGATGTCTTAATTACAGGTCATCAACACCGCGATATCGCAACAGTGAAGTATGACACTGCCGTTATTCAACCTGGTACACGTGCAACACAAATAGGTAAAGTAACACTAACGATTGGCGACAATAATCAGATTATTGATACGCAAAGCGAATTGTTACCTGTAGTGAGAGACTCAGAATTTAGTCTGTTACCCGAAGATGCTAAGCTATTAACACAATTAGAGGACTGGCTAGATACAGAAATTACGACCCTACCAGAACCTATGTTAGTAGAAGACAAGTTTAAGGCTAGAATGAAACCTCATCCACTCATTAATTTAATCAATGGTATGTTACTAGAGAACAGCGGTGCTGATATTGCAAGTACGGCGCTCTTTGACTCAGCAGCCGGATTTAATACACGTATTACAATGCGAGAGATCATCAATAATTATCCATTTCCAAACACGTTCCAAGTTTTGAAACTCACTGGTGCAGGTATTAAAGACGCTTTAGAAAAATCAGCAAGCTATTTCGCACTTAATGACGAAAACGAAATAACCATTAATGATGCTTTTTTATATCCAAAACCACAGCATTTTAACTATGACATGTATGGCGGTATCACTTATACCATTCATGTAGGAGAACCTATTGGTCAACGCGTAACTGATATTAAGGTTGGCAATGAACCACTTATCAGTGATAAAACTTATACCATTTGTGTCAACAACTATCGTGCTGTAGGTGGTGGCAATTACAACATGTTCGCCAACGCACCTGTTGTCAAAGACATTCAAGAAGAAGGCGCGCAACTTTTGATTGATTTCATTACCAATAACGATTTGTCTAATATTCCGCAAGTCGTTAATTTTAAAGTTCAGCAATAATTTTTCTTCTCATACCCGTCGGATAATGTACAATATATGTGTAAATATTCTCATCAGGAAGGGAGTTCATCTTTATGAGCGAATTTTTAGCAGCGATTGTCGGAGGTATCTTTGCGCTAATTGGGACATTTTGGGGGATTAAATATCAAATCACTAAAGAAAAAGAAGAAAAACGTGAAGATTATAAAAATGACATTTTGAGTATGATCGATTTAACTGCTTACAAAGCTTCTAAAATAAGTAAAATTCATTTAAGCGAAACGAATGCTTTAATCAATAAGCCGCAAACATTAGAGAAGTGTGATGACGTCAAAGAACTTTTTGTAAAATTAGACGATCAAATTCAAGAATTATTGGGTACTATGAGTCACCATGAAGAAGAATCCAATAAACCTATTCGTGATTTATTAAATTGCTATGAATCTTTGGAGAATTATATCTCTAAATTTTCTATAGCTGCAAGAATCTATGACGATAAATACGAAACAACTTCTGACGATAAACGAATTATCATCGTTAGAACGAAAGAGAAATTAGACCGTAATATCCATACATTTATCAATGATTTACGTCAATTTTCTAAACATCATTTCAACCACGAAATGTATGAACCCACATTAAAATTCGAATCGGATTAAATATAATGAAACACCTCTAATATCAGTATGATGACCAACTGACCTTAGAGGTGTTGCTTCGACTAAAGCATTATGCTTCAAATTCGATATGTTTCTTTTCATAGAAATAATTAACTGTATTAATTAAAATACCTAGAATAATAATGCCACCTGACACGAAGGTAATCATTAAATAAGGTAAACCGACTGATAATAAAATAGACCCGATAATTGCGCCTAAGAAGTTCGCAACATTAAAGATAGATGCCGCTAATGTGCTTGCAAGTAGTGGTGCTTCTTTGGCACTTAATATAATCTTACTATTTAATAAGGGTGTCGTACCAAATGTACCAAATCCGAATAAGAAGCAAATTATAATTGCTAAAATCGTATGATGCACGAAAGTGACAAATAATACGATGGTTACAAATAGTAATAAAAACGTATAGAATAAATATTTCGTCAATTTAGGTTCTGGCACATTCCCTGTAATTAAGTTCCCTAATACACCACCTAAACCAAACATAAATAAACAGATGGTGAGGCCGACGATTTTAAAAGGTGCGAAGTTATGAATCATTGGCTCCATAAAGGTATACGTTGTGAAGACACCTGAATAACCAAAGACGATAATAGACATCACAATTAAAATATGTGGATTTTTGAATACTTTCAATTCATTTTTCACATTAGATTCTGTACTAAGCGATACATCTGGTACAAATTTCAACATACCTAATAGCGTCATCACAGCTAGACCAATCATAACGCCAAAGACAGCTCTCCAATTCGCAAAGCCACCTAAGAATGATCCGAATGGCACACCAATCATAACCGCAATGGTTAATCCTGCTTGGACTAATGCGATGGCTTGTGGTTGTTTACCACGAGGTGCAACGGCTGCAGCCACACTCATACACACGCCAAAGAAGGGTGCATGCATTGACGCTGACAACAATCGTGATAACAGTAATATTTGAAAATTAGGTGCCAACATACCTACCACGTTACTTCCGATAAATATGGCCACTAAAATCGGTAATAAGCATTTGGCACGCACATTCATTGTGAATATGCGCATAAATGGTCCAATTAACGCAACACTCACAGCATATACACTAATTAATAATCCTGCACTTGAAATAGATACTTTCATGTCACTTGCGATTTGAGTTAATAATCCAGTTACAACATACTCTGCCATGCCAACTGTAAATGTACCTAACATGAATATAAAGAACATCATTCTGTTACCTTTCATCATTGCTACCTCCTTTTATATCGCGCTCAAAAATAATACGAGTGCTATCTTACAAAAAAATAGGTACCATGTGAAGAGGTTTGTTCAGATTTTTTGATTTTCTTAAGTCAGTATTCGCAAGTTTTCATATATTTTCATTGTATTAATATTAAGATAATTTTAAGGATGTAGTATTTCGAAAACCTTCCATATATGTAACATTTTCAATCAAAATGTCGCTATGTTAATCTAACTAGCATAGGAGTGATATGATGTCTGAATCTAAAAAAGATAAATCCAAACAACCACTTTGGGAACTCATAATTAATATTATCCTAGAACTATTTAGTGCGATCATTCGATTTTTTAAACATTTACTATCTTAAATTCTTAGGTGATGTGGCGAATAATTAATCGCAATCAATGCGA
This sequence comes from Staphylococcus borealis, assembly GCF_001224225.1. Lineage (GTDB taxonomy): Bacteria > Bacillota > Bacilli > Staphylococcales > Staphylococcaceae > Staphylococcus > Staphylococcus borealis. Next base: position 16,147 of record NZ_CUEE01000005.1, read on the forward strand.
TTACAACACACAATCCGCCTAACATAATGTGTAATGTGAAAGGTTCGCCTAATCCTATAATGGAGAAAATGGTTGAAAATAAAGGTACTAAAAATAAAAAACTACTCGAAATCGTAGCACCACGTAAATTCAAACTGCTAAACCATAATCCAAATGATCCAATAGACGCAGGAAATACAAGCCACCAAAACCATAACCATCCCCAACCATTCAATTGTTCAATGTGATAGTGCTCTCCTAACAATTGGCTAATCAAGAACATGATGATGCCGCCAAATAATAATTGCCATCCTGTTAATACCCACGCACCTTTATCAAACTTAAATTGTTTAGTCACAACAGTATTACATGACCAACATAGTGAACCAAGTAATGCGACAAATGACCCCCATCCTAACAATGTACGATCTAACCCTAGACAAATCGTAACCCCAATCACACCAATGATTAAAGCAATCATTTTAATCATTGTTAACCGCTCTTTCAGTATGAAATGCGCAAGAACAGCTAACCATAATGGATTGGTAAACAGTAAAACGGCAGACATTGAAGAGGATACACCCAATGACATTGCTATATTTAATAATCCCATTGTTCCAGCCGTTTGTAATAAACCGATTGTAGCGACAAATATAAAGCCTTTATAACTATTATGATCAATTGATGGTAATGTGTTTTTAACGCCCCTTTTCAACAATAAAACCACTAAGATAATCAGTCCGGCTATAGTAAAACGCCATCCCCCGAGTAGCATGGGGGGCACGTGTTCAATTGAGATGAGGTATTTCCCAGTCGGAAAAGAAGATCCCATACATAGGGTCGTCAAAATGATACATATATAGAAATATAAGTACGAACGTTGATGTAGATTCATAGATGTCATCTCCTAGTCATTGATTAAAGATAATTAAGATATTTGTTGTCTTTAAATAGTATTATAATGCACCCTTTCTATTTTTCAATCATAATATATAAAATTTTTATATTATATTTTATAATGAAAGAAACGTCTATCATTGGAGGACTATTATGAAATTATCTAAAGGATGGGAGCAAGCTGTCTATGTTCTATTAATGTTGAACCTACTACCCAAACATAGCGTGATGACCTCTACCGCGTTAAGTGATCGTTTAAATGTTTCTGATTCTTATTTAAAGAAGATTATCAAAGCACTTGTGAAAGAAGATCTCGTTAATTCTTCTACAGGCAAAAATGGCGGCTTTTCTTTAAATAAGCCTTTAAATCAAATCACATTTTATGATGTTTTTCTAGCAATAGAAAGTCGAGACGCGATCTTTTCTAGTCAGCATTTATTGAAACCCTTCTTAGGTGAAAAGGAAGGTCAGAAAGCAGAAATGTGTGTAGTTAGTCATGCTTTAAATACAATTGAACATACACTTATCTCCACTTTATCTTCGATTACATTGGATGAAGTCAATCAAACCATCGTCACAAAATATCATCTTAACGATTTAAATCAATGGGTCCTAACGAATTGTAAAACACGGTAAATCAAGCCTTCAGGATGTCTTACTTCAGACAACCCGAAGGCTACCTTTTAGAATTTTATGACAAAAATATAGGTCTTTTTGACTACTATACTTGTCAAAATGACAAAGATAATGTAACGTTATAGACAAGGAGCTGATGAATATTGCGAAATCGTCTTAAAGAATTGCGTGCTCGCGATGGCTTCAATCAAACACAACTCGCTAAGAAAGCTGGTATCTCACGCCAAACAGTTTCTTTGATTGAACGGAATGATTTTATGCCGTCCATTTTAACAGCCGTTAAAATTGCGCGTATATTCAATGAACCAGTTGAAAATGTCTTTATCTTTGAGGAGGGAGATTTATGAAAGTAGGCAGGTATTTACTCTATTTATTGATAGGAGGTATTATTGGTGGAATGATAGGAGCCTTAATAGGAATGCTAAGTGATGGGAACATCTTTGGTATCTTACATTTCGCTTCATACAATTTCACGATTATCGTTACCATTATCGCTTCAACAATTAATATTGGACTTATCTTAGCGATTTGGAGGACCTCTCACACATCTTTAAAATACAAACATAAAACTGAAAATGCCAGTGATGCCAACCTCGATCAATATGAACAAAAAGCTAATTTAACTTTCATGAGAACTGGCACATTATATTACATTACAGTATTAGTCGCTTTATTAAACATATTTATTATTGCCTTAGGTAATGGCCCATCATCTATTTTATTTTTAGTCATTGTGCCATTTATATTGACATTAATTCCGTCAACCATACTTGGTTTCTTTTATAGAAAATTTGACACGCGTATGCCTAAACAAGGCGAAGCCAATTATACAGAACGTATTTTACAAAATATGGATGAAGGTGAGCGTCATATTACACTTGAATCAATGTTTAAAGTATATCACGTCAATATTTCCTTAATCATGGTAGGCGCTATTTTCTTAGGTATCTTTTCAATCGTTACAGGTATTAACCAAGCAGTTGGCGTTGGCATCTTAATCATTTTATTCGCTTACAACACATTTGGTTATATGTTAAAAGTACGTAAATTTTACAAATAGTAGTTATTTATTAATTAATCTATATTATGATAAACGTAACTAATCTTTAATTAAATTAAATCCAAAACCTAATCAACAGAAAGAGAGGATTATTATGGAACATCTACTACAAGTGCAACATCTCAACAAGTCGTATAGAAAATCGCAATTCCATTTGAAAGATATTTCTTTAACACTTCGACCTGGTGAAGTGATTGGTTTAATTGGTAAGAATGGTTCAGGTAAATCAACATTGATTAATACATTAGTTGGTAACCGTTTTAAAGATTCTGGAGAGATTTCATTTTTTGATCAAGTTGTCTCAGATAAGGATTATGCATACAAAGAGCATATTGGCGTTGTATTTGATGACTTACGTGTGCCTGATAAACTCGAAATTAAAGATATGGATAAGGTTTTTGTGAATATTTTCAAAACGTGGAACAGTGATCGTTTCTTTGAAGTCATTCAGCGTTTCGAATTACCAACTAACGCGCAAATTAAGACGTTCTCAAGAGGGATGCGTATGAAAGCAGCCTTAGCTATGGCTTTAGCGCATGATACAAAGTTACTCATTCTGGATGAGGCTACTGCGGGTATGGACGTATCAGGTCGTGAAGAAGTCATTGAAATGTTGGAAGACTATATTTCAGAAGGCAATGGTATTCTCATTTCATCTCATATTTCTGAAGATATTGAGCATCTCGCTACACAATTAGTGTTTATGCGTGATGGTGAAGTTGTCCTTCAAGAAAATAAGGAAGCATTGTTAAAACAATACGGTATTGTAGAAATTGAGGAACAAGATGATTTAGACATTCCACAAGATATCATCATTGCCTCAAGAGTAAGACACGGTAAACGTCAAATCTTAATTAATGATTGGTCACGCGTTACAAATGCGCACCCACTTAACACTATTGATGACGCAACAAAATTAATTATGAGAGGTGATAAATAATGAAAGGTCTTATTTTAAGTAGTTTCTATGCAACTAAAAAGTCACTTATCACATATTTCATTGTAGCCATTGTAGCTAGTGTCTTATTCGCGTTTATAAATCCAGCAATGGCATGTTTCTTACCAATGCTTTTCTTATTGTCACCAGTGACAGATAACTTGAAACGCGAAAAAGATTCTAAATGGATGTACTATATCTCAACATTGCCATCACATCGTAGCGCTTATATTAAAAGCTATTTCGCATTTTACGGCATACTCATCGTCATCGGATTAATTATTGGCTTAATCGCAGTATTGGCCATACACCAAAATTTGATGTTAACACTTATTTCAGGTTTAGTTGGTATAGGTGCTGCAGGCACATACGCTATCATGTTCCCGTTAACCTTTAAATTCGGTCCAGAAAATTCAAATGTCATCATGATTTCAACATCTGTTATCGTTCTTATTTTATTCTTTATTACTTACTTTGGTGTCATTATATCAGCTGTGGTACGTTCAGGATCATTCTCTGATTTAGGAACAAATCCTACAGATTTCCTTTTCATAGGATTATATGCACTACTTGGCATCATTTGCTTGGTGGCTTCTTATTTCCTTTCAATAGCCATTTTCAATAAACAAGAATTATAACTTTTAAGTTATTTACAATTTTAATTTAAACTCAAAGTGGTTCTAAGCACGCTACATTAGTGGCACTCAAGTGTTTAGAACCACTTTCTATTCATTGCTTATATGCGTCATTCAACTTTTTATAGGGTATGGATGACTAAACGCACTTAAAAAGGAGTCCTCATCTAATGGATATTCAAGCTATCGAACACTATTTAAATATAGATGCATCAAAATATCATGAACCTACACTTGAAGCACTCAATTATTATATTAAGCAATACATGCTTATGGTTCCTTTTGAAAATATTAATGTCCAAAATGGCAGACCTATCTCCGTAGAAATTAATGATTTATATGATAAATTCATTATTCAACACCGTGGCGGTTTCTGTTACGAAATGAATCATTTCTTTGGGACTTACCTTGAAGCCAAAGGGTTCACCGTATATCGCATGTCTGCGACAGTCGAACAGCCGAATGGCAATCGTAGTCCAGAAGGTTCACATATGTCACTTGTAGTCCCAATTGATGGTGTCAGTTATGTTGCAGACGTAGGTTTTGGAGATTTACCTTTACAAGCTTTACCTATTACCAATACCGACCCTACTCATCCTGTGACAGATATTACAGGCGAATTTCGTGCGATTTCAGAACATGACGGTACCTATTGTATTCAAAAGCTTGAAAATGGTACATGGGTCACGCGTTACGAAGCGCGTTTTCAACCCAAACAAGTCGAAGATTTTGCGGATATGATTCAATATAATTCAGAACACCCAGATTCTATATTTGTGCAACAACTGATCGTTACGCAACCTCAGTCATTTGGTCGTGCTACGATGTCATTACAACATCTCACACTAAGTAAACAAGATCATAAAGATAAGTACGACGTAACTTCTGACAACTATCGCGCTTTGCTAAAAGAATACTTTAATTTAGATGTCAAAATTAAGCCTTTAGAACCTTAAAATATACATTTCTCATTAAGAGGTGAAATTATGTCTAACATAGAGATTGTTGGTGCTAAACAAAACAACTTAAAAAATATAAATGTAACCATTCCAAAGCATAAATTAACAGTATTTACAGGTCGTTCAGGTTCAGGGAAGTCTTCCCTCGTCTTCAATACTGTAGCCGCAGAATCTGAAAGATTGTTAAATGAAACGTATTCAAGTTATGTACAACATCAACTCACACAATACGAAAAACCTGATGTTGACCAAATTAAACATCTTCCGGTTGCTATGATTATCAATCAAAAACGTCTTGGCGGTAACTCTCGTTCAACTGTAGGTACGATTTCTGATATTTACGCGTCCGTACGTCTTCTATGGTCACGTATTGGCGGACCCTTTGTAGGTTACTCTGATATCTTTTCTTTTAATAATCCTAAAGGAATGTGCGAAACATGTTCGGGCCTAGGCTACGTTGAAGATATAGATTTAAATGAACTGCTTGATTATGATAAATCACTGAATGAAGATGCAATTAAATTCCCTTCATTTAGACCAGACAGTTGGCGTGGTAAACGTTATTTATATACAGGTTTATTTGATAATGATAAGAAACTAAAGGATTACACGAAAGAAGAAATGGATACCTTCCTGTATACTGAACCAACCAAATTAAAGAACCCGCCCTCAAATTGGCCAAGGACTGCGAAATTTGAAGGATTAATCCATCGTTTTCGTCGTTCATTTCTACTCAATGATAATTTTGAAAAGAAACGTTTTAAGGAAGACATCGACCGTGTCGTATCGAAACATGACTGTCCTAGTTGCCATGGTCAACGTCTTAATGACACTGTGCTAAGTTGTAAAATTAATGGTTTAAATATTGCAGAATTTACAAATTTACAAATTGATGAGGCGTTAGCCTTTTTAAGAAAAATAAAATCCGACAAGGCACGTGTGATCATAGAGCCACTCAAAAAACAACTAGAAGCGTTAAGTTATATCGGATTGAACTATTTAACACTTGCACGGGAAACGACTTCCCTATCTGGCGGTGAATCACAACGTATCAAACTCATTCGTCATTTAAATAGTCCTCTAAGCGATCTTGTATATATTATTGACGAGCCAAGTGTTGGACTACATCCAGAAGACATTCAACGCATTAATGACATCATTCAATCCTTAAAAGATAAAGGTAATACGGTGCTTGTTGTGGAACATGACCCAGATGTGATTAAGACGGCTGACCACATTATTGATTTAGGTCCTTTAGCCGGTAAAAACGGCGGTGACATTACATTTACTGGCTCGTACAACGCACTACTCGCTTCGGACACGAGTACTGGTCGCGCATTAAATCGTGAACATCAACTCAAAACGACACCACGTACGGCAAAAGACATGCTTCAAATTTCAAATATTAGTCGTAATAACTTACAAAATGTCTCAACTGAACTACCTAAACATGCGATGACTGTCGTTACAGGTGTTGCGGGTTCAGGTAAAAGTTCACTCATTTCTGCAGGATTTGAACGTAACTCAAATGCTATTTTTATTGATCAGAAACCTGTTCATGCATCTAATCGTTCTAATTTACTCACTTATCTAGGCATCTTTGACGATGTGCGCAGTTTCTTCAGCCAAAACACTGGTCTTAAAAAAAGTATGTTTAGCTATAATTCAGAAGGTGCATGTCCAGAATGTCATGGCAAAGGCGTCTTAAAAACTGAACTTGCGTTTATGCCAGACTTTTCACAAATATGCGAGTTATGTGGTGGAACAAGATATCGTCCAGAAGTGTTAGAAGCTAAAGTAGAAGGTTATTCCATTGCGGATATTTTAGCATTAACTGTGGATGAGGCCATTGAGAAATTTAGTGATAGTCCAAGTATCACGCGACCGCTTCAAGCATTAGCGGATACAGGGCTCAATTATATGACTTTAGGACAATCATTAGATACACTTTCAGGTGGTGAAATTCAACGTGTGAAACTGAGTCGCTACCTTACTCAAGACGTGACGAACAAGCTCTTTATCTTTGATGAGCCAACAACTGGATTACATGAAGATGATTTGCCAATCCTTATTGATTGTTTTAATCATCTTATTGACGAAGGCAATACGGTTATCTTAATTGAGCATAATTTAACGATGATGACTCAGGCGGATTGGTTAATTGATATCGGCCCCTATGCCGGAGATAAAGGTGGTCAATTACTTTATGCGGGCGAACCCAATGGTATTTTCAATATCGACAATTCCGTAACCGCTAAACATTTAAAACGATATATAAGTAATTAACATAACAATATAAACACCCCCACAAACGTAACTGTCATGTGGGGGTTGAGTTCTGCCATTAAGCATTTGTATCTACACTTATAGTAACTTGTGTTGTTGCAACAATGCTTCGATATATGTGCCTTTAATCTTCTTCAAGAAAGTGTTGAGTGCGAGTTGCTGTATTTTGTTATGTTCGGTGAGTTCTAATAAATTTTTACGGTCGGTGAGTTCATATAAGGCATCCATCAATATGCGAAGGTCAAATTCTGTTGCAACCACTTCAGGGACACCTCTATCTATGCCCAACAATTGGTAGACTGCTTCCATAGCAGTTCTTACCGAATATTCAGTGGTAAAGACAGTATCTCTTTCTGTTTCTGCAAAATTACCAATAAAGGCTATGTTGCGAGCATTTTTAGGCACAACAAGTGGTCTGTCTCCAACAGCTCTAGGCATAAAATAAGAACAGATATATGGCATATAGACTGGTATCGTATTACATTGATTTTTAGCGAGGTCTTCAATTTGATTGATAGGTACGCCCATATGATATAACCATTCTTGGCAAATTTCATTTCCACTGCACTCGGTGATTGGTTTATTGATAAAGTCACCATTCACGTTTGAATATAACGCGTAAATCCAAACGCTCACCTCATCGTCGGGTTGGCTTTTAAATTGTTGTTGACGATTTACAGTAAAATTCAATTGCCATTTAGAATCATTCACAGTAACAATCCCACCTGTCACTGTCTTGCCGGCTAAAGGATCTCGTTTACAAATGTGCTCGATGGTATTAATAATTGTCTTGTTATTCGTCGTCGCAGTTGCTGATACAAACCAACTTTTGTCCGGTAAATGACGATAGAACTTTTCGGGACAACCAAACTCAGGGCTCTGTTTGGCAAGATTACGCCACAATGTCCAACTACCGCCAATATCTTTTGTAGGGGGTGCGGGCGTGTTGTTATCTCCATATGTTGAACTTTCAGTAATACTACCATTCGTAACAAATACTAAATCATTTGGCGTTAGAGGAATAACTTCATCTTTACCTGAACGTTTAAGTTGTATTTCACGAGCAACCTTCTCTGTTGTTGTGATATCTACTTTAATATTCATGACTTGAACATCATATTGAAATTGCACACCGTGGGACTCTAAGTAAGCAATCATAGGAAGAACAAGTGATTCATATTGATTATATTTGGTGAATTTAAGGGCACTGAAATCCGCTAATCCTCCAATATGATGTACAAAGCGCATTAAATATCGACGCATCTCCATCGCAGAGTGCCATGGTTCAAATGCGAACATTGTTTTCCAATAAATCCAGAAATTCGAATGCATAAAATCATTTGAGAAAACATCCGTAATCGTCACATCATTTAATGCTTCTTCTTTCATTAAACATAAATGTATGATTTCTTTAATCGCTTGTGGCGTCAAAGTAAAATCACCATCAGTAGGTAACTGATGTCCCCTTTTCTCAATAACACGACAACGTGAGTAATTAGGATCTTCTTTATTTAACCAATAAAACTCATCTAATACGGAAGCATTGTCCATTTCAAGCGATGGGATGGAGCGAAATAAATCCCATAAACATTCGAAATGATTTTCCATTTCTCTTCCGCCTCTAACAACATAGCCTTTTAAAGGAAGCTGATCGCCATCTAAACTTCCACCAGGTTTAGACAATTCTTCTAAAACATGGATTTTTGACCCATCCATTTGTCCATCTCTAATCAAGAAACATGCAGCAGCTAACGAGGCTAATCCAGATCCAATAAGATAAGCGGATTTATGCGCGACATTTTCTGGTTTTTTAGGACGGGCAAATGCTTCATAATTCCCGTTACTATAGTACATATATATCACTTCCCAAATGTTCATTATTTTTAATTTTTAGATTGAAAAGTAGTAAACTATTAGTAATCTTAAAGAAATTAATCTACCCTTCGACTGTATTATAAAATGAGGAAGGCCAAGAATTGTGCGTCACTTATGTGGGTTTGTAACATAAGCGACATTTTAATTAAACTGTCCGATATGAGGAGTGATGATGTTGACCAAACAAGATTTACGCGTCCAAAAGACACATCAAGCGCTAATTACTTCATTTTCTGAACTATTGCAATCGAAATCATTTGAACAGATTACAGTTCAGGACTTATGTACCAAAGCCAACGTACGACGATCTACGTTTTATCGTCATTTTAATGATAAATATGACTTGTTAAATCACGTTGTCGGCACGTTGATTGATCATTTTAGAGAGCTATATTTACCAGACATTAATCCCGACAATCCACGACAATTTTTTGAGAAATTGATGAGAGATGTTTTGACATTTATTCACGATAATAAAGACATGGTCCGTAGCGTTATAACTCTCAATTTTTACGGCGAAGTTTATACGATTTTTTATGAACAAATCTATAAAGCCGTTCAAAAGCAAATTGCCTTTGATAAACAAAGTGGACAATTTTATGTAGATGTAACCATATATGGAGAATTTCTAACTGGAGGTATTTTAAGCGTCATCACGAATTGGATTCAACATGGACAACAACAATCGATTGATAAAGTAACGAATGAAATTGTGAATATGATATGTGGTGCTAGAGAAATCCATTTGAAGAAACTGAGCTAAAACGCCCTTTATTTAAGGTATTTCATAATTTGAAAAATGTCGCCAAGTTGAAAGCTTAGCGACATTTTTTCTAATTTAATTTATCGATTTAGAACCATTTCCATTTTTTATCTGCAGCAACACGTGGGTAGTCACTACCTGGTAAGAAATCCCTATGATAATGAACATAGGCTTTACCATCTTTATTGATGGCTATATGCCACTGAGCGCTATCCTTTGGCACGATATCATATAAATCTTTCTTAACATGATATTTCTTGCCATCAATTTCATGGTCACCTTCAGTTAATACTTTCTTGTATTCATATTTTTGGCGATATTGTTTAATAATATTGTTTCCTATTCGATTTCTATTATATTTTGCATTTTCATCGCCATAAGGTTGAACGTTCATGACCGTTTCGTTTAAACGTAAGTGATTTTGCTTATTGGTTAATGCGATGTTATAGCCTTTATTACTTGTACCTGTCTTTAACCCATCCGTACCAGGTAAATAAAGCGGTTGGCCTTTTAACGATAAATTTGTACTCTTAAACGTATTGCCTTGTTGTGTATCTTGTGTCAACTTAGATATTTGCAATACTTCAGGATGCTTTGAAATAAGCTGTTGCATTAAAATGTTCATATCTTTCGCTGTACTTTTAGGATATTCTTGGTTTTTTAATTTAGATGGTGCGTATTGACCTAACAAGCGATTCTGCGCGCCAGCAGGATTGACAAAATTTGTATTTGTCATATGAAATGATTGAGCTTGTTGATTCATTTTGTTAGTAAATGCATCATTATTACCACTAATCTTCTCACCTAATATCATCGCAGCAGCATTGCTTGATGCTAATGTTGTTTGTTTGATTAGTGCTTCAATCGTATATACTTGACCTTGTTGCAATGATACTGATGATAAATTTGGTAAATTAGACAGGGTTGCATAATGATTGGTAATTTTTACTTTATCGTTAAGCTTTAATCTTCCATTGTCAATGGCTTCATATGTTAAATATAAGGTCATCATTTTAGACATAGATGCCGGATCAACATGTTGATTTCCCTGGTAATTATATAAAATTTGCCCTTGATCTGTAGTCAACATGACACCACTAGGCTGATATTTCTTACTTATGCTACTATTTTTTTCTTTATTGGCAATCGTTACTGGCGATTCACTCGCGTAACTTATCGACGTATGTAATAGCGCTATCGTAATGATGACGCCTATCCCTTTTACAAATTTACTAAACAATATATCCCCTCTTTTTAAATATTTATAATATTGTACAATACTTTTTATAACAATATTATATGGATATTACAACTATATATAAACGCATCATCTTAGAATGCTGTTTCTTATTATGATGATTAACTCTAATTTTTAATGGTTTAACCAAATTTAAGGGAGTGGAACAGAATTCTTTTAAAATTCGTCGTCCCTCTCCCAACTTGCTTGGCTTGTAGAATTTCTTAGTGAAATTCTCTTTGCTGGGGCCCCGCCCGCAAGGATGACTAGAACTGAGAAAAGCTTGATTTAAGCGTATTTTTAGTTCAGTCAGCTACTGCGAATTTGCAAAATAGCATCATCATATTATTTATGTCCCAGGCTCATTTCGCTGTCATTTGTCATAGCGATGAGTCATGTGCCTGTGACTTCTGATTATTTATACGCTTTGTCACCTTTAAAATAACTACGATCTTCTTTGCTATAAACCTTGTCAGGGTCTACAAATGGTTTCAACTTGTATTTAAAGTCATAAAGATTCAAACCATCGATAGCAACACGATCTTGATATACACTATACTCACCGATATCAGTAAAGTTATTAGGACCTACGCCCGCTAAATATTTGAAACCAGCTTTATGCTCTAGATATTGATAACCTGCAGAGCCCCTATCTTGCGCGCCATGAGGGAAAATAAATAAATCTGTTTGTCCAATGATTGGTGTGACTTCTTTCTTCCAACGTTCGGTATCTTTCACAATACGATCATATGAACTATTGGCAAAATCAATGTGCCCCCAAGAATGACTTGCAAATGTCCAACCGTCACGTTTCATTGCGTTTGCAACTTTGATTGCTTGTTCTTTTCGCTCATGATAATCTTTGCTGTCTAACTCATTGGTACGATATCCAAGTACACCGTTATATCCTGTCAAACCAACGACACCCTTTTGTCCATTCAGTGAGAAATCGGGATGATCTTTCACAAAGCGATTTAGAATCGGAACGATATCATTCGTTTCACTTTGTGTTACTTTCCCATCTTTACCTTTTGTTTCAGATACAACGTGATTAGATTTGTCTAAGACTAAGCGGTCTGCATAGCCGTTTCCTCTCATATAATCATAGTAATTCATATCATCAATGGATAAAATTAATGGTTTCTTTCCTTTAGGCAGCTTTAATGTTTTCTTCTTAATAGGTTTAGAATTAAAATCATAGGCATCATGTGGATCAATTAATATGTAATGATGTTGATATAACTCATCAAGTGAACGTTTAAATTCATCAACAGTAATCATCCAATCATTATTACCTTTTGCTTGATTTGCTTCACCAGTGAACGCGATCTTAGGATCTGTAATTAACGGATGAAAAAAGACATGCGCCACATCACCTTTATATTCAACCCAATCTTCTTGTCCAGAATTTTTCTTTTTCGCATACATGTTTGCTTCTTTATTTTGCGATGCTTGTTGCGCTTTTTTATCTTGCGTGTGTGATGTCGATTGACATGCACATAAAACAATGGCGAGAACAACTGTGAATACACTCAACAAATATTTCTTAGTCATGCATTTACTCCTTTATATAACAAAGTGATTTTATGCCGATCACTGAATATTATATAACATTTTTATACTATATATAACATATCATTTATAGCTTAACGTAATTTTTACATGACATTAATTTTATTTAATATTAAATTATTTGTTTTTACGCTTTTCAATGAATTTCATAACTAAATTAACTACAATGGCTAGAACAATAATGCTCTTTAATATTAATTCGTAAATTTCCGGCATTGAAAATGTACTAATAAATACAAATACTATGATGAGCACTATCGCAATTTTATCGTGACTATCTAATGTCATTCTATTTCACCTTTTGCTTCATTTTAATTTCCTATATAATTGCATTATACATATAAAAGGAGATGGATGTTTTGAGAAAATTATTTGCTGTAGCGTTAGTATTTATTTTAGCCTTAGCTGCTTGTGGTAATAATAGCGATAATAATCGTTCTAATGATGCTAAAGAAGATACTAAATCTTATACAACTGACGATGGGGATAAAATTAAAATTCCTAAGGAACCTAAACGAATCGTTGTTTTAGGTACAACGTATGCCGGTGGTTTAAAAGAACTTGATGCTAACATTCAAGCTGTAGCTAAAAATGTTGATGATAGTTCAGTATTAAAAGATAAATTTAAAGATGTTAAGAAAATTGATCCCGAAAACGTTGAAGCTGTAGCTAAAGCGAAACCAGATTTAATCATTACTTATAATACTGACAAAAACTTGAAAAAATTGAAAAAAATCGCACCTACTGTCGCATTTGATTATATGAAGCATGATTATAAAGAACAACATTTAGAATTAGGTAAAATTATCGGTAAAGAAGATAAAGCGCAAAAATGGGTAGATCAATGGGAAGATAAAACCAAAGATGATGGTAAAGAAATTAAGGATGCCATTGGTGAAGACGCTACTGTCTCAATCATCAAAGATTTCGATAAAAAAATCTATGTTTTAGGTAAAACTTATGGTCACGGTAGCGAAGTACTTTACGATTCATTCGGCCTAAAAATGCCAAGTAAAGTTGAAAGTGCAACTAAAAAAGAAGATTTAGCTGATATTTCTGCGGAACAAATTCCAGAAATGGCTGGTGATTATGTCGTAACACCTGTTGCTAAAGGGGCTGACCTTTCATTCGAAAATAAAGATGTTTGGAAAAATACAGACGCAGTTAAAAAAGGACAAACATTTAAAGTTGACGAGGGTGTATATTGGTTAAACGATCCCTATTCTCTTGACTTTGAACGTAAAGATTTAAAGAAAAAATTATTAGATTCTGCAAATAAATAGTGCCATACTTGCATAACAACCATCAACCGACCAGAATACCTGGTCGGTTGATGGTTTTTTATTATAACATTTAATTTGTTTCTTCAACTGATGCCTTGCCAGCGAACATCACAATCCATGTGGCAAATATGAAAGGTGCCGTAAATACAGGTAATCCTACTGGTGCAAGTAACGTTGCGAGTGCACCATGCATTACTACAGTTAATAACAACCCTGTAATGACTGCGATATACGCATTTAATTTCGTCGTAAATATCGCACCCAACGCAATACCTGTAAGTATAGCGTTATATCCATATAAACCATTCGTAATAGATGGATAGTCACCACCAAGTGCCACAATAAAGATAACAGCTAAGATACTGGAAATGATGGCGTATATACCACCTTTGATCGATCCCACAAAGATGCCTATTATAATTAACACACTTCCCAGTATAGACGTCACTAGAAAGATTTCACTGAAGTTCGTAGTAATACCACTTAGCCAACTGATATGATTATGACTAATATCTGGATGTTTTACTTGTTGTGGCAATATATCAATTGTCACTTTTAATTTCGAAAATTGTGTCGTCATTGCTAACACTAACCACGTCATCAATACAAATGGAAATGTTAGCATAGGTACACCAAATGGCTTTAACCATTCTCTAATGGCCGCCCCCATAGGCAACGTTAAAATGGTCGCAATCAGCAATACAACCCAAGCTACCATTGTAGATTGAAGGAACAATGCTAAACCAATAGCCGTTAACACAGCATTATACCCTGCTAAGCCATCTTGAATTTCCGCTTCACTATAATTGAAGAAGGGTGCCAATAAGAGCGCTAATACGCTACCTATCATAGCCGCTATACCGATCTCCCATCGAGCCACAAACAAACCAATTAAAATCAGTACCCCTGACCATTTGTTATTCATAAACACAACTTGCGCTATATTTTTGAAAAAAACATCAATATACTTCACAAACTCACCTTACTCTTTTCTTATTACACTTCATTCTTTTAAATTCTAGCACTATTACTACAACTTACAAAATACTTTTACAAAATTTAATCATGTAGAAATACAATTAGAGTTTGGATTTAAAATAATTGTATGACTATATTGCTTGTACAATATTCTTAACAGTTCTAACATTAAAACTACGAACTTTATTTTCAAATGGAAAGAAGGAATAGATATGCATTTTACTCAGCGTGAACAAGATAAGTTGATGATTGTTGTAGCTGCAGAAGTTGCAAGACGTCGTAAAGCACGTGGTTTAAAGTTAAATCATCCTGAAGCACTTGCTTTAATCAGTGATGAATTACTTGAAGGTGCAAGAGACGGTAAAACCGTAGCCGAATTAATGAGCTATGGCAAAACAATACTAAATGAAGAAGATGTCATGGAAGGTGTTGCAAGCATGATCAAAGAAATTGAAATCGAAGCAACATTTCCAGATGGAACGAAACTCATTACAGTCCATCATCCAATCGTCTAAGGAGGCAATAGTATGATTCCTGGAGAAATTATTGTTAAAAATACTGAAATCGAAATTAATCAAGGACGCGCGGAAACGGTACTTGTTGTTAAAAATACTGGTGACCGTCCAGTACAAGTTGGTTCTCACTTCCACTTCTTTGAAGCTAATAAAGCATTAAATTTTGAACGTGAAAAAGCTTATGGCAAACACTTAGATATCCCCGCTGGTGCAGCCGTACGTTTCGAACCAGGAGACGAGAAAAAAGTTCAACTTGTTGAATATGTAGGCCATCGTAATATATATGGTTTCCGTGGTTTAGTGAATGGCAAAATTGATGAAAGTCGCGTTTACCGTCCTACCGACGAGAATGATGACTACGCCGGTGTATTTCATGACGAAGGCGAAGAAAACGTCAATAAAAAAGGAGGACAAGATTAATGAGTTTTAAAATGACGCAATCTCAATATACCAGTCTTTATGGTCCGACTACAGGCGATTCAATTCGTCTAGGTGATACAAATTTATTTGCTCAAGTTGAACACGATTATACAAGTTACGGAGATGAAGTCACTTTCGGTGGCGGTAAATCAATTCGTGACGGTATGGGGCAAAATCCTAATGTGACACGTGACGACCGTTATGTTGCAGATTTAGTTATAACAAATGCAGTTATTATTGATTACGATAAAGTAGTTAAAGCAGATATTGGCATTAAAAATGGCTACATCTTTGCCATTGGCCAAGCAGGTAATCCAGATATTATGGATAATATTGATATCATTATTGGTGCGACAACAGATATTATTTCAGCTGAGGGTAAAATTGTGACAGCTGGTGGTATTGATACACACGTTCACTTTATTAATCCGGAACAAGCTGAAGTAGCACTTGAAAGTGGTATTACTACACACATTGGTGGCGGAACTGGTGCATCTGAAGGTACTAAAGCTACGACAGTAACCCCTGGCCCTTGGCATATACATCGCATGCTTGAAGCAGCTGAGCAACTCCCTATTAACGTTGGTTTCACTGGTAAAGGTCAAGCTGTTAATCACACTGCGCTCATCGAACAAATTCATGCAGGTGTCATTGGATTGAAAGTTCACGAAGACTGGGGTGCAACACCATCAGTACTTGATCACGCATTAGCCGTTGCAGATGAATTCGATGTTCAAATTGCCCTTCACGCTGATACATTAAATGAAGCTGGATTTATGGAAGATACAATGGCAGCAGTTAAAGGACGTGTCTTACACATGTATCATACTGAAGGTGCAGGTGGTGGACATGCGCCCGACTTAATTAAATCCGCATCATATCCTAATATCTTACCTTCATCTACCAACCCAACATTACCTTACACACAAAATACTGTCGACGAACATTTAGATATGGTAATGATTACACATCACTTAAACGCATCTATTCCTGAAGATATCGCCTTTGCAGATTCTCGTATTAGAAAAGAAACTATCGCAGCTGAAGATGTACTCCAAGATATGGGCGTCTTTAGTATGGTAAGTTCTGACTCACAAGCGATGGGACGTGTAGGCGAAGTGATAACACGTACTTGGCAAGTCGCTCACCGTATGAAAGAACAACGCGGTTTCTTAGATGGTGATGCAGAATACAATGATAACAACCGTATTAAACGTTATATCGCTAAATATACAATTAATCCTGCAATTACACATGGTATTTCAGACTATGTTGGTTCAATCGAAGGTGGTAAATTAGCAGATTTAGTGATGTGGGAACCAGCCTTCTTCGGTGTTAAACCTGAACTAATTGTAAAAGGCGGTTTAATTAATGCAGCGGTTAATGGCGATGCCAACGGTTCAATTCCAACATCAGAGCCACAAAAATATCGTAAAATGTATGGCCAATATGGTGGCAATTTACAGCATACTGCCATTACATTTGTGTCTAAAACTGCATTCGAAAGTGGTATCTACCGTAGCTTAAACCTACAACGTATGGTTCGACCTGTTCATGGCATTCGTAATTTAACGAAAAAAGACATGAAGAATAACGATGCTACACCTAAACTTGATGTAGACCCACAAACTTATGAAGTATTTGTTGATGGCGAAAAAGTGACAAGTGAACCTGCTACTGAATTACCGTTAACTCAAAGATACTTCTTATTCTAGGAGGTACGTTTAATGATTATAGAAGAAATTCAAGGAAACATCGCTAATTTACCAGCTGAAGATAAACAAAAGCACGTTGAAAAAGTCTATTTAGAAAATGCTGATTTAGTTAAACGTATTCAACGTGTGACAACAGATCATGGCACAGAAATTGGTATCCGTTTAAAACAACCTATTGATTTACAATATGGTGATATTTTATATCAAGACGAAACAAATATGATTGTGGTTGATGTGAATTCTGAAGACTTACTCGTTATCAAACCACGTACGTTACAAGAAATGGGCGATATCGCACATCAACTTGGCAATCGTCATTTACCTGCACAATTTACAGAAACTGAAATGCTCGTACAATATGATTATTTGGTCGAAGATTTATTAAAATCATTAGGCATTCCTTACAGTCATGAAGACCGTAAAGTTAATAAAGCCTTCAGACATATAGGACATTCACATGATTGATCATTCACATCTTCGATTATTTCAGTTCTGTGATTCACAATTTCCTACAGGTGCATTTAGTCATTCATTTGGTTTAGAAACATACATTCAACGCGATGTAGTTAAAGATGCTAAGACGTTTAAAGCATGGTTACAGCTATTTTTAAATGAGCAATTAACCTACTCAGACGGTTTGGCTATGCGTTTTGTCTATCAAGCGTTAGAAAATGAAGATACAGAAGAAATATTAAGATTAGACCGCTTAATCTATGTTCAAAGTTTGCCTCGCGAAACACGTGTCGGCACGAAACAAATGGGCACACGTATGGCAAAACTGGCAATGGAACTTTATGATAGCGAATGGATGACGTGGTACCATACGCAAATGACTGAGAAGCGCGCTAAATTACATCCAGCGATTTGCTTTACAATGTTAGGCCATCATTTAGGTATTGATATCGAAACGATTATTGATTATTACTTGTATCAAAATGTTTCAAGTTTAACTCAGAATGCGGTACGTGCAATCCCTCTTGGTCAAACAACGGGGCAACAAGTTGTGTCAGATATGATTCCGCATATTGAACGTACGCGTCAACATATCTTCACATTGAACGAATCAGACTTTGGTGTGACAGCACCAGGATTAGAACTTAATCAAATGGAACATGAGAACGTTAATGTGAGAATCTTTATTTCATAGGAGGTAATATTTATGGCAAATCCAATTAAAATTGGTATTGGTGGTCCTGTTGGTGCAGGTAAAACACAATTAGTAGAAAAATTAGTCCGCCGTCTGTCTAAAGAATTAAGTATCGGTGTTATCACAAATGATATTTATACTAAAGAAGACCAAAAAATCTTAGTCAATACAGGCGTGCTAGCTGAAGATAGAATCATTGGTGTCGAAACAGGTGGCTGTCCACATACAGCTATCCGTGAAGACGCTTCAATGAATTTTGCTGCGATTGATGAATTATTAGAACGTAATGACGACATTGAGTTAATATTTATTGAATCTGGTGGCGATAACTTAGCCGCTACATTCAGTCCAGAATTAGTAGATTTCTCAATTTATATTATCGATGTAGCCCAAGGTGAGAAGATTCCACGTAAAGGTGGTCAAGGTATGATTAAATCTGACTACTTCGTCATTAATAAAACAGACTTAGCGGAATTTGTCGGTGCGTCATTAGACCAAATGGCTGAAGATACGAAGACATTTAGAGGAAATCGTCCATTCACATTCACTAACCTTAAGACTGATGATGGCTTAGATAATGTAATTGAATGGATTGAACGTGATGTATTGCTTAAAGGGCTAGCTTAATGACTGAAGACAAGAAACAAGCTATTGAACAACCTTGGACTGGACAGTTAGACTTAACTGTATTCAATAATGGTAAACGCTCTGTTGCACGCGACATCTTCTTTGAAAAAGCGCTAAAAGTCATTCGCCCAGTCTATTTAAATCATTCAACGATGCCTACGTTCTATATTGTGAACGTGGGCGGTGGTTACTTAGATGGCGATCGATATCGAATGAATATCAATGTAGATCAAGGCGCAGCAGTGACGCTCACATCACAAGGTGCTACGAAGATTTATAAGACGTTGAATGATCGTGTGGAACAATATCAAACATTCCATATAGCGAAAGATGGATATATGGAATATGTTGGTGACCCGATTATTGCTTACGAACATGCGAAATTCTATCAGCACAATATATTCAAGTTAGATGAAACGGCATCTATGTATTATACAGATATTTTGACGCCTGGCTATTCTATGCGTGATGAACATTTCACATATGATTATATGCATTTATTAAATGAAATTTACGTCGGTGATGAACTCGTCACTTACGATAATTTGCGTATGCATCCAAGTGAAACAGAGATTAGTTCGATTGGTTATATGGAGCATTACACACATTTAGGTTCAGCCTATTTTATTCATCCTGACGTGACGCAAAAGTTAATCGATGAAGTGTATGACGAAATTAAAGGTTATATGAAGCAATATGATTGTCGTCTTGGTATAACACAATTGCCAACACATGGCTTTACCGTGCGTGTATTATCAAATATGACACAGGAAATTGAAGAGATTCTGAATATGGTACAATCTTATATTGCGAATAAATTATACGATCGACAAATCAATTTTTTAAGAAAGTATTAATAAAGTAGAACAGGGAGCGGGACAGATTTTTTTAAAATCGTTGTCCCGCTCCCTGCTTGCTTTGATTGAAAAAGCGATGACGCACTTGACCAGCCTTTTACAAAGGTTAATGGTCGTGATTCATCGCTTTTTGTTTTCATTTTTGTCTCAAGACGTATCCAATTCCTAGTAGCGTCTTGCCATCAAAATGCCGTCTTTGTACTAGGAAAGACATTTGAGAAAGGCTATTCAGTATCACCAAATATATAATTATAGATTTCTTGTGATACTTGTTCGAAGTTATCGACGTTGAGTGAGAGATAGAACTTCAGTTTAGGTTCTGTACCTGATGGTCTCAATGCAATAAAGCCTTCTTTAAAGATAATTCGAATCACATTTGCTTGTGGTAATGATATTGCTTCTTCGGTATTATCTTCTTTATTGACGCGTTTTAATGTCTCGTAATCTTCTACTGCAACAACGTTTAATCCTGCTATGATTTCAGGAATATTTTGTCTTAATTGATTCATTAATTCATTAATCTGTTGTTGTCCTTCTTTACCTTCAAAGACTTTAGACATCGGTTTATCACGATATTGCCCTACTTCGTTATGAATCTCATTTAAAGCGTCGTATAGTGTTTTGCCCTGACTTTTCAAAATAGATGCATACTTAATCATCAATGGCACGATTTGAATAGCATCTTTGTCTCGCACGAAATCATCGGCCAAATAGCCATAGCTTTCTTCATAGGCGAATAGGAAAGATTCTGTATCATCTAATTCACGAATAGCTTTAGCAATATGCTTAAAGCCGATTAAGACTTCCTTCACAGTGACCCCATGTTGTTGCGCAAGACGTTTACCTAACTCACCACTTACAATAGATTGAATAACAACTGAATGCTCCGGTACATTCGTGTGTTCGAGAAAATATTTAATGAGTAATGCCCCGATTTCACTGCCACCAAAGTAATATGTTTGTCCATCTGTATAACGTTCAACAAACCCCATGCGATCAACATCTGGATCTGTTCCAATAATTAAATTCGCATCGCTATCATGTGCTTGTTGAATCGCTAAATCAAAGGCTTCTCGTTCTTCAGGGTTCGCACTTTTCACGGAACTAAAGTTCGGATCAAGTTCACATTGTGATTGCACTAAGCTGACTTGTTTAAAATTCAGATGCTTTAACACGTCTGGAATAATCGGTACTCCGGTACCATGTAAACTCGTATAAATAACCTTTAAGTCAGATTGTGGAATATCTCCTACTAACCGTGTAATTTCATTGATATAACTATCATTAACCGCTTCTGGTAAATCACTAGTATTCTGCTCAATGCGTTCTTGGTTTAATTTAATATTTAACTCAAGCGGATCACCTAAATTATTGATATAGTTAGCAACTTCTAATGACGTAGCCTCATCTAATTGTGCGCCATCTGCACCATAAACTTTGATGCCATTATAATCTTTAGGGTTGTGGCTTGCTGTAATCATAATACCTGCAGATGTTTGCAAATATCGCACAGCATAAGAGAGCTGTGGCGTTGTTTTATACACATCTGACAGATAAACTTTGATATCATTCGAAGTCAAAATTTGCGTAATAATATGCGCGAATTCTGATGATAAGTGACGAATATCATAGTGAATGACAATTGAAGGATTATCTTCTTTATCTTTTAAGTAATTAGCAATTCCTAATGCCAGACGTTGTATGGTATAGCGATTTAAACGACCTGGACCAAGTCCAAACTGGCCGCGAATACCGGCAGTACCAAATGCTAATTCAGTTTCAAATCCTTGTTCTTGAAACGTTGCGGTCTGGCTATCATAGAATGATGCTACAAGACTGTCATCTTTATATTTCATCCAATTGTCTTTCATCATATACTCCTTTCATACTTATGCGGATGTCTTATTATTCTATTTCAGTATACTGGATATTTAAAAAAGTTTCATTTGATTAGTAAATAAGCTCTATTTAGTAATCTTTTATGCTGGCCGAATTAAACTTGCAATAAGTTACTCATAGTGATATAATACATTCATAAATTAATTCCATTGGCAACACCAAACCCCTCACTATTGCGCTAGTGAGGGGTTTTATGGTGTGTTAGACGATGTCGCTTATTACTTACTGAAATTGATAGCTTTCATGTCCTTTCGCAAAGGCTTCAACGGTATAAATCATAGAACCACCTTCTGAGCCATTCTCAATGTCATTGGTACAAATAAGCAATTGATTTGTTCCAGGAATAAATTGTGGATGTGTTGAACGTAACATTTTTCCTTCATCACGCCCTGGCATTAAGATTTGACCAATAGGATAGCCACGTTTATTAAAGACTAAAACACGACCTTGGCCATACATCGCTACATATAAATTATCATCACTATCGATACATACTGAATCTGGCCCTTCATGTCCAGTAAAGTAATATGGAATCGTTGCGCCAAATGGTGCAATTGTCACACCATCGTCCTCCAATTGAATACGATGAAGTCGATTTGTCGTTGTTTCTGTCACCCATAGTACTTTTTCATCCGTACTTAACGCTACTCCGTTAGCTACTGAAATATTCTGAATGACTGGTGTTACTGTCTTGAAGTCAGGCGAAACGTAGTAGACGCCACCTTTAGGGTTAGTAGAATACCCTCTGAAATCAGTGAAATAGAAGCCACCTTTACTATCAAAGACCATGTCATCAATACAATATTCCGTGTTAAGTTCCGAAATAATTTCTTCAAACTGTTCACCATGTTCATCAGTAGCGAAGATGCCGCCTGTTGACTCAAAGTCACCTAAATAACATGTAAATAATCGTCCATCTTTGTGTATTTTGACTGCAGCTGGATTTTGTTTTGTTGATTGAAATGCTGTTGAAACTTCTTTTGTATTTATATCAACTTTAAAAATTTTACCGCCAAATACTTCACATAAGAACAAATTATGATCTCTATCAAAGATGAGACCTTCTAATTGCAATCCTTCATCTGAAATTTTCAACCATGGTTCGGCCGTTACCGTTTGTAATTCACTTTCAGAAATAATTGGTACTGCGCTTTTAGATGCTCCAGTATATGTTAATTTTGGTAAAGATTGATTTGTCATTATTAACATTTCCTCCCTTTGTGAAAAGTATCATTTGCATTCATTATAATCCATTAATACACTTTCTACTTATCGTACTACATGTAATCGTTTTCAAAAAGTAATTATACTTCTAACATAGGTCTATTGCCCTATTTTAAAAACTGAAATATTGAAAGTTATTGTAAATTTGATAAAATAATATAATGTTGATTTTTATAAAAAGATAAATGAATGAATCATTAAATGATATGGCTTGCCTTTACGATAAATAATAATTTTTAGAGGAGAATCAGAAAATGGATTATAGAGTGTTATTATATTACAAATACACAACGATTGATGACCCAGAAACATTTGCTGCTGAGCATTTAGAATTCTGTAAAGCAAACAACTTAAAAGGTCGAATTCTAGTGTCTACAGAAGGTATCAATGGTACGTTATCAGGTACGAAAGAAGATACAGATCAATATATCGAACATATGCATGCAGATGAACGTTTCGCAGATATGACGTTCAAAATTGACGAAGCTGAAGGTCATGCTTTCAAAAAAATGCATGTTCGCCCAAGAAATGAAATTGTTGCACTTGGTTTAGAGGACGATGTTGATCCACGTGTCACAACTGGTAAATACTATTCACCTAGTGAATTTAAAGAAGCATTGGAAGATGAAGATACTGTTATCTTAGATGCACGTAATGACTATGAATTTGATTTAGGTCACTTCCGCGGTGCAATCCGTCCAGATATTACACGTTTCAGAGATTTACCAGATTGGATTCGTGAGAATAAAGACCAATTAGATGGTAAAAATATCGTAACATATTGTACAGGTGGTATTCGTTGTGAAAAATTCTCAGGCTGGTTAGTAAAAGAGGGCTTCGAGAATGTTGGTCAATTGCATGGCGGTATTGCAACGTATGGTAAAGATCCTGAGACTAAAGGTGAATATTGGGACGGTAAAATGTACGTCTTCGATGAGCGTATTAGCGTAGACGTCAACCAAGTTGAGAAAACAGTGATTGGTAAAGAACACTTCGACGGCACACCATGTGAGCGTTACATTAACTGTGCTAATCCAGAATGTAACAAACAAATTCTTGTTTCAGAAGAAAATGAAGCTAAATATCTTGGCGCATGTTCATATGATTGCGCGAAACATGAACGTAACCGTTATGTAGCTAAAAATAATATAAGTGATGAAGAATGGAATCGTCGTTTAGACAATTTTAAAGACGTACCAGAACACGCACACGCATAGTGGTCTGAACAAAAGCGTTAGGAGGCAGTTAAACACTACCTCCTAACGCTTATTTTTTAGGCTTAATCTTATTAGGGAGCGAGGCAGAAATCATATTTTTCAAAATGTATTTCTTTGTCCCGCTCCCAATTTGCTTAACTTGTATATTTGCTTGATAAAATGCTCTTTGCTAAGGTCCACCGTCAAGGATGACAAGGTTTGAAAAAACCTAATTCAAGTGCATTTTTTATTCAGTCAACTACTACCAATATATCTTTATAGCCTGAGACACCTATTGATATCCCGTTTTTTTTATAACTACCCAATGCTATAATAGTGTAAAAAATCCCTTCTGAAATGTGGTGACATTTATGACAAAGCACAGCAAAGATTTTTACCATTTACTTTATAGTCAGTTATTCGCTAATACTGGTGATATTTTAACGATAGTGGGTTTAATTGCTGTTGTTTATAACATGACATCAAAGACGACAGCCGCTTCTTTAATTCCGATTATTTTTACTATGGGTATTTTTGTAAGTAGTTTTATTTCAAATTATATTTATCAATACCTTACTCAGAAAAAAGTATTATCTATATTTCAATTTCTTAAACTAGTGAGCTTAGCGTGCATCGCCATTCTATTAATGATAGAAATGACCCCTGCTTTTATATTTATTTTGCTTTTCTTCAATGCTCTTTTTGACGGATTCACAAATCCTATTAAGAACTCAATGATTCCTTTTATTGAGAATAAAGACGCAATCACTTCTGCTAACGCTTTGATGAATATGATGAGCAGCATTGTTCAACTGTCTACTTGGGCATTAGGCGGTGTCTTAATGAGTCTTATCGGTGCAAAGTACTTATTTTTATTTGCATTAATACTAGAAATAGTAAGCTATTACTTTATTTTACGCCTTTCAGAACGTCATGTTTATAAAACAGATAAGGAAACGATTTTTAATAGTTTTAAAACCGTTATCCGTGATAACTATCGCAATAAACTAAGTTTATATCTAAATATTTCTATCATTTTTGAATCATTCGCAACAACCATTTGGATTGCAGCAATTATTTTGACTTACACAAGAACTTATTTACACGTTCCTGATTATTGGTTTGGACTGATTAATGCCTTTTTCTTTAGTGGCACAATTATTGCAGGCCTATGGATAAATTATAAAGATCGCTTCTTTACGCAGATCAATTACCCGATTATTATTTACGTTCCTGTGCTCTTAGCATTTATTAATTTAAGCTTTATCCTCCATCATTCAATCATTATTGTCTTATTATTTTCATTATTGATGGGCATTTTCGAAGATATGCGTTACATTTCTTTAAATTCGGTAGTTCAACGTTATACGCCTAAAGAGATTCTTCCTTCTACATACATATTAAACAATTTATTCAGTAGTATTTTCTTCGCTATTGGAACTTTTGTTATATCAATGATCGTTGACTATTATGGTATTATTTGGGCCTATATTATTTGCTTTAGTATGTATATATTAACTTTTATTTTAGGACTCTTTTTCCGAAAATATTTTAAAATTGAAATACATAAACAGACATCTTATAATTGAAAATAATTCTCACTTTGGATATGGAGGCTATTGTATATGTGTACAGGTTTTACGTTTCAAGCTAAAAACGGTGATGTTATTTTAGGTCGTACGATGGATTATGATTATCCTTTAACTGGTCATCCAGCTGTGCAACCACGTCACTACTATTGGGAATCTCGTGTAGATTATAAAGGGACAACGAAGTATGGTTTCACTGGTGCTGGTTCTGATATGGAAGGGTTTATTTTCGGAGATGGTGTAAATGAGCATGGCCTTGCGATTTCAAATCAATATGACCGAGGTTATGCCTCGTACGCTAATAAAATACGTGATGGCTATATTAATATTTCACAAACTGAAGTGTTAACATGGGTGCTTGGTTACAACCAAACGATTGAAGAACTGATTGAACAAGCAGACCAAGTTAATGTCGTTGCACATACATTAAATGATATTAATGAAGCACCACCTTTACATTATCATGTATCGGATGCAACAGGTCGAACTGCAGAAATTACATTTGTAGAGGGTCGCATTGTCGTTCATGATAATCCAGTTGGTGTACTAACAAATAGTCCTGACTTAAATTGGCATTACGAGAACTTGAAGAACTATGCGAATGTGACGCCTTACAAACCCCAATATAAACGCTATAAAAATTTATATATTGGAAATGAAAGTGGTACGTCTGGACTACCAGGTGGCTACACGTCAGCAGAACGTTATGTAAGAGCCGCTTATCTCGTAAATAATATGTTGCCTGACGATGGTGATGATGCGGTGTTGGATGCCTTTAGAATGCTTGATAGCGTCAGCATTCCTAAAGGAGCAGTTCGCCCTTCTGAACATGAATTCCACTATACGCTATACCAAACTGTATTTAACTTAACGTCACGTACGTTATATGTAAAATACTATAATTCTAATCGTATTGCTGAATTACAATTAACAGAGGACTTATTAAATAGCGAGGACTTAGTCATGTTCGATCCTATCCCTCAAGGTTTGACGACCGATAAAGTGAATGAATAGTTTTTTAAAGAAGTTCTTACATATTTATCTATAAATAAGCGTGGCTGAGTATACAGTCACGCTTGTTTGTTATGCTTTAACATTTTTAGGGATAAGAATAAATGCCGAAATGAGGCCAAGTACCATAATAATCGCACCTACTAAGAAGGAAATCATTGCTGACATTTCTACTGAGTAGAACTGTTGGCATACTGTAAATACAGTTGTATTTAATGCAATACCAAAGGCGCCCCCAAGTGTAGCACCCATCTTATATAAACCTGTCGCAAAGCTCACTTTTTCTTCTGGCATGTTAAACACCGCAATGGTTAACCCTGGTGTTGCTACCAATCCATTACCAATTGCACAAACCACGAATGCGAACGTTACAACACCAACATACCAACTTGGTGATAAGAATGTACAACTAATTAGAATAATACCAATTGCTGGGAATAGTGGTCCTGCAATTAACATGCTTTTACCACCATATTTTTGAATTGCTTTTTCACCTAAACGAATCATTGCAATCGCCATGAAGACGTACGGCACAGTGACTAACCCCGTTTGTGCTTCACTCATGCCAAATTGCTTTTGCGCATAGCCATTGAAGACAACTGTAGTCCCAACGCCTGTGTTAAGTACGAAATTATTAATCGTTGATCCTAGAAATGCTCGGTTTTTTACAATCGAGAAATCAATAAATGGTGTGGTTTTGCCTTTTTCAAAAAGATAGAACACAATTAAGGCAATGAGACCAATAGCAGCAACAGATAATGTGAAACGACTCGTCCAACCATATGTAAATCCTTGTGTCATCAGCAACATCAAGCAAGCAATGACGACACCAAAGATGATCATACCTACATAATCAAAAGGCTGATGATTACGTTCTGAACGTGGCGTTTCCTTTCTACGACTTAAAATATAGATTGCAATCACTGACAAAATGATTGAAATTACAAAGATCATTTGCCAACTTAATAAACTAGAAATAAGACCGCCGACATAGGAAGAAAATCCAATTCCGCCAACTGTCGCAATCATCATAAAACTATAGGCTTTACGCAAATCTTGACCTTTAAATTTATCTGATACTAAACCAATCGTTGAAGGCAAGAGTATCGCAGCTGACAGCCCTTGAAAGATTCGTCCAATAATTAAAAAGGGTGTTGCTGGCACAATGATCAGGCTAAGACAGCCGATGATACTAAAGATAAGACCTAATATCGTCATTTTCAGGTTGCCGACTTTATCAGCAATATCCCCTGCTCCTACCATGAAAATACCAGTTACAAAAGCGACTAAACTGATTGATAGATTTAATGTTGAATCCGCAGCACTAAACGTCTTTTGAACGCTTGAGCCAATATTAATAAATGATTGCGCAAACAACCAATATGTTAACACTGCAAAACTAGCCGCAATGATTAATTTACCGTCAAACTTACTTTGATGCGATTTCACATCTGACACTTCCTTTACATAATATAATCAACCTAGATAATGAGAATTGTTCTCATTTAACCTTAGTTATTATATCACGTATGCAGAGAAAATATATAGGGTTAAATTTCAAAGAGACTTCTACTAATTTTTGTAAAAGTCTCTTTGAAAATCACACTATCAAGTTAACTATTAATATCAATCCTAAACCAACTACCGAAAGAATTGATTCTAATAAAGTCCATGTTAAAAAAGTTTCTTTCATAGATAGTCCATAGTACTCTTTAAACATCCAAAATCCTGCATCATTAACGTGCGAGCAAAATATACTTCCTGCACCAATCGCTAATACCACTAGTGCTATATTAACATCTACTGCTTGTAATAATGGTAAAACAATACCTACAGATGAAATCGCAGCTACTGTAGTAGAACCCAACGCAGTACGTAATAAGGCTGCTGCTAACCAAGCCAAGATTATAGGTGACATTTCAGTGCCCTTGAATATATCAGAAATAGTATCTCCGACTCCACCATCAATTAAAATTTGCTTAAATGTACCACCACCGCCAATTATTAATAGCAGCATTGCAATTGGTGTTATCGCATTAGTAACTGTCTCCATGATATTTTTCATATTTTTATTTCTTCTTAATCCCATTGTATAAATTGCTATTAACACAGCTATTAACATTGCAGTAGTAGATTTGCCTAAGAAGAATATTACACCTTCTAATCCTGATGCCTTTCCACTTTCATTCCCAGTGATTAATTGTACGCCTGTCGAAAACAACATAAGGATAACTGGAGAAAGTGCAGTCAATAAACTTATTCCAAAACTTGGTAAAGATTGTTTTTCATCATCTTTAACTTCTCCTAACTCATTTTGATTACCTAACTTATCAAAAGCTGATGGAGAAAGCTTATAAGCTAATTTAGGGAAAGTCCCTCCAACTATAATTGCTAGAGGAATACCAATGATAAAACCATACATTAACACATAACCTATATTGGCATCTAAAGCTTCAGCTATTGCAACAGGTCCAGGATGCGGTGGTAAAAATCCATGTGTTATTGCTATTGAAGTTGCCATCGGTAACCCAACAACTAAATTAG
Source organism: Staphylococcus borealis (assembly GCF_001224225.1). Taxonomy (GTDB): domain Bacteria; phylum Bacillota; class Bacilli; order Staphylococcales; family Staphylococcaceae; genus Staphylococcus; species Staphylococcus borealis. The sequence continues at coordinate 45,988 of NZ_CUEE01000005.1, forward strand.
ATATTTTCATTCTTCTTGCTAGTGTAAAAACTAAAGGAATTAGCAATACAAATGCAACTTCTAAGAATAATGAAATCCCAATTATGAAAGAAGCAATTAACATTGCCCATGTTACATATTTCTTTCCAAATGCGTTTATTAAGGTGTCAGCTATTTTAGTTGCCCCGCCACCATCTGATAGAAGCTTTCCTAATATAGATCCTAAACCAAATATTATCGCAATGTGACCTAGAGTATCTCCCATTCCTTTTTCAATAGTTTCCACAATTTTTTCTAAAGGCATACCTAATAAAATACCAGTTACCATAGAAGTTATTATTAATGAGATAAATGTATTCAATTTACATATCATTATCAATAACAATAATATAATTACCCCTATTACAACTGCAAACAATGGCCAAAATTCTCCCATCACCATTACCCCCTATTTATTCATTTCATATACTGTTGCTAAAGTTTCAACTTCTCCCACATTTCCTGGGAAAATAACATAAGGCATTTTAGGATATTTAGCTTCATTACCTGTTAACCAAACAGGAACTCCTTTTGTAACTTGGCCAATAACCTCTGCTTTTTCTATATTTAATCCCTTTGTAGCAACGTCACTTGAGGTAATTCCACCTTTAGCAATAATAAATTTCGGTTTTATAGATATATTTTTGATAACATTGACTATGCTATTTGAAATATTGGTTGATATACTCAAATTATTATTAATATCTTCAGTTTTAATAACATCTCTAGATGTATAAACAACAACACTATTTCCATTAGATATTTCTTTTTCAACTTTTTGAATTAATTTATTTATATAATCTTCCAAACTCTTTTTAGTAATTTCTCTAACATCAAACTCAAAAGGTTTAATTTCTGTATTATTAATTAAGTAGCTCAATTGGTCACTTGATTTCTTTACATGTGATCCAACAATTATTATTCCGCCATTTTTATTACTACTATATTGATTTAAATTAATGATTTCTCCTGGAGTTTCACACATAGCTTTTACAAATGACGCTGCAGTTCTAAAAATAAATTTCTTTTTATTTCTTTTTAGAAACTTAATCAAACAACTGACAAAATAATTCATGTCATTATCATTGAGAGCATCCACAACTACAGCGCTAAAATTATCTAATTTTTCAAAAACAGAAAATATTTCTTTTTCATTTTTTTCCCTCAAAGTTTTCAATGAGATATGAAATACTGCATTAGATTTTATCTCTCCCCCACTTTTTTCTTCCACAAATTCAAACATAGTTTCAGAAGAATAACCAAATGTAGTATCATTTGAAAATTCGCTTTGAACTACAGGTATATACTCATCTTTTTCTTTTAAATAGTGTATACCATTATAGGTATATCTGTTTCCTTCGAAGAATTGTGGTAAATAAAATACTCCATCAAAAGGTTGCGTAGCTGATTCACTTATTACCTTTGGTTCAAGATAAAAATGACCACGCAATGTTGAATCTCCTCTACTAATAATTAAGTAGTCTTTTTTTAGGTTTTTTGCCACTTTTTCTATATTCCGACTAATTTCTTCATGTAATTTTACTGTTTCCTTTTCACTTAAAGCTCTTGAATTAGTTAAGATATAAAACATATTATTTTCTTGTAAGAACCCATCTTCAATCCATTGCTCAGTCCATTTTGTATAAACTGGCAAATCTTTAACTGTTTGAGTACCAGTTGGATCATCATCCAAAACAATAATTTTATAGTTAAAATCACTTAAACCTTTGTTAATATTTTCTATATTTTTTTGATTCACTAAACTGTCGCTAATCATAATATCACCTACATATTGTTTATTTTTTCAATATATTTAATTATTCCAGAATGATCATTAAGCCCATTACCGTGACTTACTTCAGATTTATAAAATTCTTTTACAAGTGATGATAAAGGTAGTGTAAGACCAACTGTGTCAGCAGTAGAATTAACGTTTTTTAAATCTTTTAAATTTATATTCAGAGTCCCACCTGGTTTGTAATCTTCTTTTATCATTTTAGGAAATTTAGCTTCCATTACACTTGAGCCAGCTAATCCTCCTCTTATAGCTTCATACATCCCATTTAAATCAATATTAAATTTTTTGGCTAAAACTACTGCCTCAGATAAAGCCACTATATTAGTGTTTACAATTATTTGATTAGCTAATTTAACTACACTTCCCGAACCGACTTCCCCTACTCTTACGACGGAATTTGCAATTGGATTTAAGACATTTTTTATCTCATTTAAATCATTCTCATCACAACCTACCATAACTGATAGTTCTCCACTTATAGCTAATGGTTCTCCTCCACTTACTGGCGCATCAAAATATTTAATCTCTCTTTCACCTAGCACTTTACTAATTTCTAATGACTCATTTGGAGTTAATGAGCTAGTATCTATAACTCCTTTAATATTTATTTTGTTATTATTTAGGATATTATTTTCCCCACTATATAAAACACTTTTGACAATTGCACCATTTGGTAAAGATAAAATTAAATAGTCTACCTCATTTGAGATTGTTTGAATTGTGGAATCTTTAGCACCGTATCTAACAACTTCTTCTATTGACTCTTTATTAATATCATTTACTAATACTTCAATATTCTCTTTCAATAAATTTTTAACCATTGGCTTACCCATAATACCTAAACCTATGAACCCAATTTTCATAATACCCTCTCCTTTGTAAGCGATTACATTATTTATGTATACAATAATACTATAATTGTATACATTTTAAAACCCTAAATTTTATAGTAAACTTATTTCATAACGAGGGGGCATGGTTATGGAAAACTTGAATTTAACTATCTACCAAAGAATCAGAAATGACATCATTGATGGGAATTTAAAGAGAAACGAAAAATTAACAGAATCTAAACTAGCAAAAAAGTATAATGTTAGTAGAACCCCTATCAGAGAAGCTCTAAAACAGTTAGAATTAGAATACTTTGTAAGAGATTCTTACATTTTCACTCCAACAAAAGAAGAATATAGGCAAATTTTTGAAATGAGAATTTTATTAGAAACTTTTGCTATCAAAAAAGCTGGCATTGTTTATACTAAAAAAGATTTTGAGGAACTTAATCAATATACTCAGATAGATATTGATAAGGATGATGAACAAGAAATTATTAGAGTCAATGATCAATTTCATCAAAAAATAATGAAGGCAACTAATAATCAATTCATTCTAGAAACTTATCAAAAATATCGTAGTTTTATATATTTATTTAGCCAAACTGTAATAAATAAGCGTAGACCTAACTTAATTGAAGAACATAAAGAAATAGTCGTAGAACTTGCAAAAGGAAATGTTCAAAATGCTACTAATTTACTTGAAGACCACTTAAAAAAAGACTTAGAATTCAGTCTTTACTACCTTGAATTCAAAAAATAATTTAATATAATTTAAACCCTTCTCATATCATTATTTTGAGAAGGGTTAATAATGGTTAAAATCGTTTGTTATACTATTAATTATTATACTTTCTTTATATAAAATATTATTCTTTTTATTTTAAATTCACTTTAATAGTAATTTTAGTTGTGCTAATATTAAGAAAATTACATCTATTAATCATTTATCTATCTTATCTGAGTTAGATTCATTACAACATTATTGTAACTTTGAACCTCAGATTTTAGATATTAAATGATAAATTGAATTAATTTTAAGGAGTGGTTTTATGGAATGGATTAAATTGATTGGTATTTTAATCATTATCATCGGCTTCATTCTTAAGTTTGATACAATCGCAATTATTTTAATTGCTGCTGTGGTCACTGGTTTAGTTGCCGGTATGGATATCGTTGAAGTACTTTCAACACTTGGAAAAGCCTTTGTAGATCAACGTCTTGTAACTTTATTTATGCTTACACTTCCTATGGTCGGTTTAATTGAGCGTTTTGGTTTGAAGCAACAAGCTTCTAAACTCATTAGTAACGTTAAGAAAATAACAACCGGTCGCCTTCTTACTTTATATTTAATTATTCGTGAAATCGCCGGTGTAGCTTCTATACGTATCGGTGGACACCCTCAATTTGTTCGACCTTTAATTAATCCAATGGTTCAAGGTGCACTTCGAACACGCTTTAATCTTACTGATAAAGACATCGATGAGAAAGATATTGAAAAATTAAAAGCTGAAGCATCTGCTATGGAAAACTATGGTAATTTCTTCGGTCAAAACTTATTTGTTGGTGCTGCAGGCGTCTTGTTAATGGTTGGGACTTTCCAATCTCTAGATATCAAAGTGAATGCAATGAGTTTAGTACTTGCTTCAATTCCTATCGCCATCATCACACTTATCTTAGTTTGGATTAAGAATATTTTACTTGATCGTTACTTTAATAAAAAATATGGACATAATGAGGTGAAAAATCATGAATGAGACAACGTTAAACCATATTTTAGAAATATTTTACATACTTATTGGGCTTCAGTTCCTATATACAGCCTTTCGCGCTTTACGTTCACAAGATAAATCAAAACGTTTAGGTACGGCAGCGTTTTGGACGATTCTAGCTATTTTATTCATAGGCGGGCCTTACATTCCTGACGCAATAAATGGTCTCCTTGTTTTAGCTATGGGTGCGTTAACACTTTTCAGACAAGTTACAATTAAAAATATTATCGATGTCAATGATAAAGAAGTTGAAAAAGGTTCTGCTAAATATGGAAATAAGCTCTTCATTCCAGCAATTGTCCTAGCTGTCGTAGCTGTTGTTGTATCAAACTGGACACCACTTGGTGGTGCAATTGGTTTAGGTATTTCATCAGTTATCGGCTTAATTGCAGCATTACTCATTATCAAACCGAAATTATCTTACACATTATATGATAGTGACCGATTAACACAACAAGTTGGGACAACAGGTATATTGCCACAGTTCTTAGCAGCACTAGGCGTACTCTTTACTGCAAGTGGCGTAGGTCAAGTCATTTCTAAAGGCATTTCATCATTTTTACCTGAGGGTAACCATTTAATTGGTGCCATTGCATATGTGCTAGGTATGGTGCTCTTCACAATGCTTATGGGAAATGCTTTCGCTGCATTTACAGTTATCACAGCGAGTATCGGTATTCCTTTCGTGATTGCTCAAGGTGGAGATCCAATCATAGCAGGTGCACTTGCCATGACTGGTGGTTTCTGTGGAACATTACTTACACCTATGGCAGCAAATTTCAACACATTACCAGTTGCACTACTTGAGATGAAACAAGAATTTGGCGTTATTAAAGCACAAGCACCTATAGCCTTAGCACTTATAGTAATTCACATTGCACTAATGTATTTCTGGGCATTTTAAAAAATTCTAAGGAGGAAATGAATAATGAAAATTTTAGTTACAGCATTTGATCCATTTGGCGGGGAAAAGATTAATCCTGCATTAGAGGCAGTAAAGCAATTAGAGGACATAATTGGTGAACATACCATTTCAAAGTTAGAAATTCCAACCGTCTTTCATGAATCTAAAGACGTCATTGATAAAGAGTTAGCAAATGGCAATTACGATGTGGTCTTGTCTATTGGTCAAGCTGGTGGGCGTTATGATCTGACGCCTGAGCGTGTTGGTATCAACATAGATGATGCACGTATTCCAGATAACAAAGGAAATCAACCAATTGATGTAGCTATTCAAGAAGATGGAGCACCTGCCTATTTCTCAAATCTACCTGTCAAGACGATGACTGAAGCGATTAAAGCAGCTGGCATCCCAGCAAGTTTATCGAATACCGCTGGCACTTTTGTTTGTAATCATGTCTTATATCAATTAGGTTATCTCGCTGATAAATCATACCCTGGCTTGTTATTTGGATTTATTCATGTGCCGTTTATCCCAGAACAAGTGACAGATAAACCTGGGAAACCATCGATGTCTATTGAGACAATAGCGAAAGGTTTAACTGCTGCTATTAAAGCCATTTCTAAAGAAGATGATACTAAAGTTGCATTAGGTGAAACACATTAAGCCTGCGACATAAATAATATAATGGAGCTATTTTGCAAATTCACAGTAGCTGACTGAACTGAGAAGGCGCTTTAATCAAGCTTTTCTCAGTTCTAGTCATCCTTGCGGGGGTGGGACAACGAATTTAAAAGCATTCTGTCCCACTCCCTTATTTTCAAAATTGGAAAACCTCTACGTATCTATTCACAAATTTATCATTTCAAAGAATTTGTATAGGGTGTATCATATAATAATGTCTATTGATGGAAAAATATTTTTTCATAACTAAACTCTATTATAAAAAATAATGATGAATACAATGGAAAGAAGGTAAAACATTGAAAAAGCGCATATGCTATTCGCTCTCTATGTGCGCGATGCTTATGTTAAGTGGTTGTGCTCAACATCACAATGATGACAGTGAGGTAAAAGTCTCGCTCCCTCGTGAATTTAATACAAAACAACTTGATGCACAAGGTTTTGATGCCCCTATGCCTGTATACAATGCCATCTATCAACCGCTTGTGACTTATGGTGAAAATGGCAAGATTGAACCTGGACTTGCTACATCATGGGACGTTTCAGAAGATGGTAAACACTACCTTTTTCACTTGAAGCACAATGTAAAATTTAATGACGGTTCTGAATTTGATGCATCGGCTGTTAAATTTTCGATTGAACGTGCGAAGGCAACAGATACAACAGATCCTATGGAAACGTTAGATAAATTAAAATCTGTCACAATAAAGGACAAACATACCGTTGAGATTGAATTAAAATCGCCATCAAACCAAGTGCTAAATGAGTTGTCTCAAGTTAGACCGCTCCGCATTATGAGTCCACATGCAGTTAAAGACGGCAAGACAACTGGTAAATTTGAGAAAGCAATCGGCACAGGTCCATTTAAAGTTGCAGATTCAACCAATGAAACTGTGAGCTTCAAACCAAATACATATTACCGTAATGGCCATCCCCTTAACTACAATCTAACATTTCAATCGATTGAGGATAGCGATTCAAGACATTTAGCGATTGAGAGTCATTCTATTGATATTACGGGTGGTTCCTTAGGTCAAATGACGCCACAACAAGTAAAAGAGTCGCATAGAAACAAAGCATTATCTGTACATACGTCACCAAGTACAGAAACGCAATTTATGGGATTTAATCCACAGCATAAAATCTTACAAGATAAGACAATGCGTGAGGCAATTAGCAAAGCAATTAATACAGATGACTTATCACCGAATAAGAAATTGAAAGGTCTATTTCAACAACATGTTCAATACGTCAATTCAAATAATCATTCTGACCATGATTACGACCCTTCAACATCTCAGTCACTCATCCGTTCTTTAGGTTACAAGATGAACGATGATGGTTATTTTGAAAAGGACGGCCGTGTACTGTCATTTAAACTCGCACTACAAACCGATGAATTTCCAGAATGGAAGACGAAAGCGGAAATTATGCAACAAGACCTTAAAAAAGTAGGTATTAAACTCGATATTACTATTTTAGATTCACAAACATATTATGAAACATTAACGGTGCGTAAAGATTTTGACCTCATTTATTATCGAACATATACGAATGCATTAATGCCATACAATTTCTTGAATGCACGATTTAAACAAGATGGTACGCGTCCCGGTGTGTTTGCAGACGATGCCACTTTAACATCTATGATTCATCAATTCCCGACGATCATCAATATGCGTGACCGACAACATGCGTTTGATAAGCTATCATCTTATATTGACCGACAATATCTCATTGTCCCAATTTCCTATCCTAATGAGACATTTGTAACCAGTCCTAAAATCAAGCATTTCGAGTTCTCAGGGCAAACAGATGCACCGCTAAATTATGATAAGTTGAAGGTGTCAAATAATGACTAACATCGTAAAACATTTCATCCGACTACTCATTTATTTAATCATTATTTCTTTTGTGCTCTTTCTTCTTTTGGAGAACACAACTGGCAATCCTGCCGTTCAATACTTACAAGAACATGGTGTCGCTCAAATTACACCTGAACGTATCAAAATGGCTCAAGATAAACTCGGTTTAAGCCAGGCAATGCCTGTTCGCTATGTACAATGGTTAGGTAATGTCTTCACAGGCGATCTTGGTACGAGTTTCAGCAATGGTGAACCTGTAACAGAACGTATTTCCCAGGCAATTACACCAACGATTAAACTAATTATTGGTTCAGCTATCATACTGTTTCCTATTAGTTACGTCATCGGTTATCTATGTGGCAATCATCCACGGAAAAAGTGGTCAGTCGTATTAACTCGTATTGCTCAAGTCATAACATCATTACCAGAATATTGGCTAGCTATTATTTTCATTTATTACTTTGGTGTGAAATGGCATCTGTTCCCCTTTGTAGGAAGTAATAGTTGGGAATACTTTGTTCTTCCAATTGTTATACTCGTTCTTGTAGAAGGTAGTCATATGTTGCTATTAAGCAGTCACCTTTTTGAAAGCACCTTACAAAGTCAACCTTTCCAATTAGCCCAATTGCGTCGGTACAAATTAAAAGATCGTATCTACGTACAAGTAAAAGAAATATTAGCGCCACTCATGACGATTACCATTAATAATTTTATTCATTTATTTAGTCGTGTGATCATTTTAGAAGTCATATTTAGTATTTCTGGATTAGGTAAGTTACTCATCAACAGCATTAATTTGCGTGACTATCCTGTGATTTTAGGCATATTAATGATGATTATTACTTTTATAATGGTGCTTAATTTCTTCGGCGATGTTTTACTTGAGAAGAGTGATCCACGTCTAAGATTGTCAAGAAAGTCAGGAGGCCGAATTACATATGAAGATTAAACATTGGATATGGCCTATCGTGGCAGTTATTTTAGTCATACTTGCTACACTGCTCTATGATAAAGCAAATATGATTCATCAATCTGAGGCACTATTGCCACCGAGTCTGCACCACCTTTTAGGTACTGATCATTTAGGTCGTGATTTCTTCACACGCTTATTTGTAGGTAGTATGGTTACACTCGGTTTAACAACGCTTATTATTTTTGGCACCGTTGTATTAGGACTTGTATTAGGGCTAGCAGCTGCACTGATTGGTCGTTGGCTGGATGCGTTATTAATGGCACTTGCCGATATGTTAATTGCCTTACCATCTATTATTATCGCCCTTGTGGTATTAGGTTTTATCAATAACTCAATTATCGGTTTATGCCTAGCCTTGATGATTGGCTGGTTAGGACGCTACTTACGTTACTTTAGAAATTTGGCACGTGATGTACAAACGCAACCATTTGTTAAATTCGCATCTTTGAGTGGCCTTACGAAGACACAAACAACGATACACCACATTGTTCCACACCTAATACGTAACGTAACTGCATTAATCACTGCAGATTTTGGTAAATTAATGCTTAGTATTTCTGGATTAGCTTTTATTGGATTAGGCGTAAAACCGCCGTTGCCCGAATTAGGTGCAATACTCTATGACGGTAAGAGTTACTTTTACTCAGCGCCTTGGTTATTCTTCTTTCCAGGACTATTGTTAGGAGGTTTCGCGCTCATATGTCAAATACTCAATCGTCGATACACACGCTAAACACGTTATTAAAGTTGAACAATGTCTCTGTTTATGATGGACATCAAGTATTATTGAACGATATAGATTTTAATGTCACAGAAGGTAGCTTTCATTGTTTAGTTGGGGAGAGTGGCAGTGGGAAATCTTTACTAGCACGGACGGCTTTGAATATGTGCCCTCCGCATTTAAAATATCAAGGTCAAATCGATATTGATTTAAATAATACGGATGCTATGTTCCAAGATACCAATAGTAATTTCTTCCAAAACGTACGTATCCAAAAGCATTTTGATGCCCTATTTGATGCATTGCATACGCAATGGTCTCGACAGCAACAACATGAATTTGTATACCGCCAATTTAGACATTTAGGTTTAGAACATCCAGAAGCTTTACTTCATGACTATCCTTTTCAATTGAGTGGTGGTATGGCACAACGTATTGCGTTAGTGATGTCAATTGTAAGAGAAGCCAAATTCTTGATTGTAGATGAACCAACTAGCGCATTAGATTTTGACAATCGCAATCACTTAATGAAGTTATTACATCATGTTGTCGAAGCACATCATATGACACTCTTATTTATCACGCATGACTTAAGTTTAGTGATGAATTACGCAACACATATTAGTGTGATGCGTAACGGACAAATAATTGAAAGTGGCAAGGCTGAAGAGATTTTAGCGAACCCTAAACACCCATACACTCAACAATTAATTGAATTGGCACATAGGAGATACCGATATGTTGCAGATTAAATCTTTAAATAAATCATTTTCTGAAAAGCAAATTTTTAAAAACTTTAATTTCGAACTTAAAAATGATGATCATTTAATTATTAGTGGTACAAGTGGGAGCGGTAAGTCGACACTCGCACAAATCATTGCTGGTTTGGATAATCGTTATGAAGGTATCATAAGCTATAAAGAGATGACACTCGGACACGTGTCACGTCACGACTGGATGAAACATATTCAATACGTTCCGCAATATAATGCCAATACATTAGATCCTAAAAAAACTGTTTCATGGGTTTTGAAACAACCTTTAAAGCACTTTAATATTCCTAAACGTCTACATGACGATAAGATTTTAAGTGTCATCGAACAATGTCAACTCGACAAACGTTTATTATCTAAAAAAGTGTGCACTTTGAGTGGCGGACAATTTCAACGCTTGTGGATTGCGAAAGCCCTACTCGTTGAACCTGAGATATTAATTTTGGATGAAGCTACAACGAATCTTGATGTGATCAATGAAGACATCATTATTCAAATGTTACGAAATTTGAATACGTTACAGCTTATTATGATCACACATGATCCTTATTTATTAGACAGCCTTCCTGGTAAACACTTAAAAATCGAGTGTAATTAAGATAAAAAGCAATGCCCACCAAAACTTGGGCATTGCTTTTTATTACGTATATACTATAACTTTAGCGCTTCTCTACCAAAAATAATTTTGAAATGTAGCGAATATATTACCAAGCATGTGTATGATTATCGGTACTTCAAGGCGTTTTATTTTTAAATATGCAGTAAGAAAAATCAAACCTGAAAAGCCGTAAATCAACCATTCTTCTATATTGCTTGGACCGTGCGCCCCAGCAAATAAAATAATGATTAAACATAGGGATTGTAATAGCAACTTCCAATAAGGTTTATGAGGAATTTGAAAGTCTTTTTTCGTATCATGTTGTGCCACCGTTCGCCTCCTAGCATTATTATTTGAATTGTTAATTTTAAGTTAAAATTACTTATTCTTAGCAAGTGACCTATTAAAAATGTCAAATATATGTTACATTCATAATGAAGTATTCATGTTCAAAGTTTACTATTTCTAGACAAAGGTGGGTTTATTATGACGAATCAACAGAATCTGAATACAAATGCTAATGTAACCACTTCCTCAAATGAAGCATTGACATCCAAGGAGCATATACATATTGAAGAACATCGTCCAAAGGGTAATAAGTTTGTGCGTGCCCTCATTTTCATTGGCTGGATGTTACTGATTCAAATTCCGTTAGTTAGTATCATGTTTATCTATAGCTTTTCTATTTATATAGATACATTGACTGGTACATTAGTAACCATCATTTATTTATTAATCGCTGCTATAGTGATATGGCTTGTTAGAGGCTATTATAAACGTCATACGTATGAAGAACCTAAAAAATTCACAGGCAAAGCGATTGCGATTAACATTGGTTGGGCCGTACTTCTTAGAATCATCGTTATAGGTATGTCATATTTAATGTTATTTGCTACAGGTTCGATGCAAACACAAAATGACAAAATGTTATTAGGTGATATGAATGCGGCTAAACCAACACCTGATCAATTAGGGCAAGTCTTTCCGCTCATTATCTTCGTACTTACGATTACATTTGTAGCACCTTATTTAGAAGAACTTGTTTATCGTGGCATCTTCAAAGAAACATTATTTAAACGTACACGATTCTGGTTACCATTCATTTTATCATCCCTTATCTTTGCTTCTCAGCATGGTATTTCAAATTGGGTAGCTGTTCTAATGTATACGATGATGGGCATGATATTCTATCTAGCTTACCATCGTCGTGGTAATGTTAGAGATAGTATGATGGTTCACATGATTCATAACGGTGTGAGTGGCATCATGATTTTAGTAAGTTATTTCATGGTACTTTTTAAACATAAGTGTCTGAAGCTAGTTCTACCATAACAAATAATGTCACTCTTTAATCTTAAATCTTTCTTAATTTAGAAATGATTACTTACACAGTAAAAGCAGGACTTCATCCCGTCGAAGTCCTGCTTATTTTTATTTATCAAATGCAATGGTTTGGATATTTTTCTCTTTTAAAAATTTCTCAATTTTTGCTTGTTCTCGACCATTCGCAATATTTTTATCTTTATTAATATCGAGAATATCTTTTAATGATGCATTTTCATCTAAATTTAACGCACGTTGATTTGTTTGATAAATTGCTATCATATAATTACTTATCTTTTTAGTGTATTGTTCATATTCTTTGTTAGGCATCTGATTAATTTTTATGTAATTGGCAAAGTTTTTTAAATTTCGTTCTTGTAAGTCAACAATATGATTGAATTTTTGCTCTTTCTTTTTAGATAATTTTTCGTCAGAGTCTAACTTGTCCTCGTATGGCTCTCTAGCATCTGTTAGTTTTCTATCGGTATCTAAATAGGTTTTAATATCTTTTTTGATCGTACCCTCAGAAATCTTCTGATTTTTGGTTGTTTTTTCAAAAATATGTTTCGGTATCTTATGATTATGTTTAGAACTATTGTGTGACTGCTTATTATCTGAAGATGTATCTTTAGAATCTTTCTCATCCGATGATGACGAACATCCTACTAATGAAAGGGTTAATACTAATGTTGAAATGAATAATATAAACTTTTTCATATCAAATCTCCTTTTTTATTTATCAGTATTAAATATATTCACAGTCAGAGTATATCGTACAAAATTATATAAATTAACAGAATTGAAAACTTAAATGATACAACCTTTATATTCTAAAAATTCTGATAAATGGTATTATAAAGATATTATATTGTGGGGGTGACCTAAAATGAAGCGAAATTACTATTTACTGTTATTATTTACCTTAATAAGCATTATTGGCAGTGAACTATTCATCTTTGCCCTGTCATTTAAATTACTCTATGACTACAAAAGTCCACTTTATTTCACAACTTACCTTGTTACTTTAGTCATTATAGAGGTCTTATGCGCACCTTTAATAGGTAAATTAGTTGATCATTATACTAAAAAGAAACTCGTAATAATAGGACAAATAATTAATTTATGTATTATTCCAATTTTTATTGTATTTAATCATTTATTAGACAATATTATAACTATTTTTATATTGCTGATTATTCTTACGATAACAGATATTATTGTAGGATTAACATTCACAAGTGGTCTAGTCGGAATAGTTGGGGACACTTTATTAGAAAAAGCTGTTTCAAATCGTGAAGCAATCATTAGAATGGTTTCCATTGTAGCACCTATTCTTGGTGGAACGATTTATGCGTTTATTCATTTATCGGATTTCTTAATTATTATGATAATAACTGAACTATTATCATTGGTACTTTTTTTATTCATCAAATTCAATCATGAACAAACATCTGAAAAGAATAAAGAAACTATTGAAGAAAACCAAATGACAGAAACAGGGATTCTTAAATTTATCAAACCACATAAAGACCTCATTGTCTTACTAAGTATTGGAGTTATTTCTAATTTCTTTTTGGCTTTTAGTAATGTTGGTATTTCGACTAGTTTTGCTCAATATTTTCATATGGATTCTAAATCATTAGGGCTAATAGAATCGATTACGACTATATCAATGTTTCTAATGGCAATTGTCTATCCTTATATTAAATTTATAAAAAGTACGTTTGATAGAAACATCATTGGATCATTGATTCTTGGTATAAGTATGGGTATATTATCTGTTCCTTTTATAGTACATTTTAATCCGAGTTTTATACTTATTATTTATAGCGTTTCACGTTTTTTAACTGGCGTAGGAATCCAATTTATGAATATTTCAGCTATGATATATTTACAAAAAGTTATTCCAGAAAATTATAAAGGTCGATACTTCGGTTTAATGACGAGTGTTGTTCAAAGCGTTGCACCAATTGGATATTTACTTGCCGGTGTATTGTTTAATATCTCTAATATTTTTTATCCAATTTTATTTAGCAGTATTCTGTGTGCTTCTATACTAATTAGTATGCTCTTGAAGTTGAATAAAAAATATGAACGTTCAGTATAAATAACTAAAAGCCTGGGACATAAATAATATAATGAAGCTATTTAGCAAATTCGCAGTAGCTGACTGAACTGAGAAGGCGCTTAATTCAAGCTTTTCTCAGTTCTAATCATCCTTGCGGGGGTGGGCGGGGCCCCAACACAAAAAATCACGAAAGTGATTTTACAAGCTAAGCAAGTTGGGAGTCGGGACCCTAGCAAAGAGAATTTCATCAAGAAATTCTACAAGCAAAGCAAGCTGGGAGTGGACGACGAATTTAAAAGAATTCTGCCCACTCCCTTATGCTTGCTTTCGCTTAATTGTTAGTAAAATTAAAATCATGCATACATATCCAGCGATGGATATCACTGATGCTTCATAACCAAATTGATTGCCTGTGATTGCTATGTTCTTAGTATGTACGACATACTGCCATATGCTATACTGGCTTTCCTTTTCAGTGATGAATACAATTTGGGATAAATTCCAGCAAAAATGTAATGTAATGCTTGCCCAAATGGTATTGAATGTATAAGTTGCTAAACCAAACATCATACCTACTAATGAACCACTAATTAATAATAAGAAGAAACTAGTTACATTTAGTCCACCGTTTAACAAATGAATGGCACCAAAAAAGATTGCCGTGGAAATAATGGCAACGTTGATATTCGTCTTCTTCTCAACATACACCATCAAGAAACCTCTGCATACCATTTCTTCAACGATTGCGCCACCAATGGCTGTTACAAAGATAGACCAGAAAAACGTGTGCAATGTATCATTCAAAGTACTAAAATGATGTACGATGAAATCACCTGGTACAAAGATGAAATATACCGCATAAACTGCTACTGGTAAACCTATACCTAATACCACATAGATGATATTAAATTTAGGTTTCGTGATGCGATATGCTTTTAAATTATCTTTAAATACACGCATGATGAATAATCGAACAACGAGAAATGCAAAGATAACATATAATAACCCTTGTAGAATAGCGTCTATACCTAAAAATGGAATTAAGTCACTGAAGATGGATGCAATGCGTAATGCTCATGATTAGTAGTGCTAGAATAAACATACCTATAATCTTTAATAATTTCATGATGATACCTCTATTTGTTTTATAGTTCATTTTTATCTTAGCATAACTCTAGAGGCATAAAATACGAGTCGAACAAAAACTTGTGTCCAACTCGCAACAAAATATTATTTTTTCTCTACTACTTTAGAAATATATGTTGATGGTTTATCTTTATCGAAGATTGTTAATCCAGTAATATCTTTCGCATTTTTAGCTGGTACAACCAGACTTACTAAGTAGCCAAAGACGAAGGCCACGACGAAAGAAATAATTGATACATAGAATGGTGAGTTTCCGCCTCCGACACCATTGAGTAAGTATGCGATCACTACGCCTGTAACTAAACCTACTAAGACGCCAAATGTGTTGGCACGCTTCGTAAAGATACCTACTGCAAAGATACCAGCCAGTGGTACACCAAATAATCCAGTGATTAATAAGAATAAATCCCATAAGTTATTTGAATCAGCAGCAATTAAGTATATTGAAATACCATAACTTAATAAGCCTGCCACAACAATGACTAATCGTGCGAAGTTAACTTCTGCTTTGTCTGCCCCTTTTCCAAAGAAACGGTGTTTAATATCTTCTGAAATACATGCTGAAATTGAGTTCAAGCTTGATGAAATCGTTGATTGTGCAGCTGCAAATATAGCAGCAATCAATAACCCACCTACAAATGGTGGCATTTCAGTTAGAATAAAGTACGGCACGATTGATGATGTATTGAATCCTTTAGGTAAGACTTGTTCATGTTGATAGAATGAATACATCATTGTTCCCATACCATAGAAGATAGGTGCAGAGATTAACGCTAATACACCATTGGTCCATAATGATTTCTTCGTTTCGTCCATTGAATCTGATGCTTGATAACGTTGAACAACATCTTGACTCGCAGTATATTGGTGTAAGTTGTTAAAGATATTTCCAAGGAAAATGATTGGAATCGCAGCCGCTGCTGAATTCAATTTCCAGTTATCTGCACTAATAATTTTCTTGTTGGCGATTGCGTCACTGACAATGGTGCCGAAACCACCTTTGATTTCAAAAGCACCGATGATAATAATCAATAATGCCCCGCCAAGTAAGATAACGCCTTGAATAAAGTCACTCCATACAACGCCCTCGAATCCACCTAAAAACGTATAAAGAATACATAAAATCCCTACTAAACTAGCTACGATATATGGATTCATATCAGATACTGCTGTAATGGCTAGTGTCGGTAAATAAATTACGATAGCGATGCGTCCCAAATGAAAGATAACAAATAATAATGATCCAATGACACGAATACTTGGACCAAATCGTGCTTCTAAATATTCGTACGCTGATGTTACACGTAACTTTTTAAAGAATGGTACATAAAAAGCAATTAAAATTGGAATAATTGCGACAATCGCAATATTACCAGCTATGTATGCCCAATCCGTTAAAAATGCTTTTTCTGGTGTAGACATAAAGGTAATGGCACTTAATGTTGTCGCATAAATCGAGAAACCAATGGCCCATGAAGGTAAGCGACCACTTGCCGTGAAGAAACTATCCGTATCTTTACCAGCTCTTTTAGTAAAGTACGCTCCAATTAATAACATAATGACTAGATAACCAATAACAGCTACCCAATTCCATGCCCCAAAACCTACTTGATGCATAATCAACACCCCTTGTGCTTCATATTCTGTTGTTAAATCGTCTCAGTTTGCTTATAAATCATATTGCTTAATTAAAGTGTCTAATGCGTCACGATGTGTTTCATCAAATGGTTTGAATGGACGTTTAGGTAAGCCGCCATCGATACCACGAGACTTTAATATTTCTTTTAATGTTGGATAAATGCCCATACCTAATACTGTTTCAATGATGTCATTTGAATCGTGTTGTATTTGATAGGCTTCAGCAATTTTACCTTCACGTGCTAAATCAAAAATTTGTCGTGCACGGCGACCATTCACATTGTATGTAGAACCAATCGCCCCATCGACACCTGAGATTGTGGCTTGAACTAACATTTCATCAAATCCTGATAATATGAGCTTATTAGGGAATGCTTTACGAATTCGTTCTAATAAGAAGAAATTGGGTGCAGTGTATTTCACGCCAACAACTTTCTCATGGTTAAATAGCTCGCCAAATTGTTCAATACTAATATTGACACCTGTTAAATCAGGGATTGCATAAATAATCATATTGTTTTGCGTTGCTTCGATAATATCGAAATAGTATTGCTTAATTTCTTCAAATGAGAATGGATAATAGAATGGTGTAACTGCTGATAATGCATCATAACCTAATTCAGTTGCATATTTCCCTAGTTCAATCGCTTCATTTAGATCTAATGAGCCAATTTGCGCGATTAAGTTCACATCGTCTCCAACAGTTTCTTTCACAACTCTAAAGATTTGTTTCTTTTGTTCTTTACTAATTAAGAAATTTTCTCCAGAACTACCATTCACATATAAGCCATCAAGTTTTTCAGTTTCAATCGCATTTTTGGCGATTTGTTTGAGCCCTTCTTCTTTGACTTGACCATGTTCATCAAATGGTACAAGTAATGCGGCATATAAACCTTTTAATTTATCTTCCATGTCACGTTCCTCCAAACCAATTTTTATTCAAATTCATTTTTATAAACTTTGAGATAAATTCAATTACAATAAATTTCTATTTACACTTCGAATTGTAAACGCTATCATTTTCTTAAACAACTACTTTTGAAAAGATTTAACAAAATATTCTAAAATTAGTGAAAATATTTTTCAAAAGGAGGGATGACGCTTACTTCGATTTGAAGTGTCGTTATAATAAAGACGAATAAGGAGGTACCTCAATGTATAAAATAGCTGTAGATATAGGTGGAACAAATATTAAAGTAGCAGTCATTAATGATGATTTAGAAATGATTGATTATCAAAAGATTAAAACGCCAGATAATATAAATGTACGTATAGTAGATAAAGTGTATGAATTGGTAGAAGGGTTTATGAGCCAATATCAACTTAACAATCCATTTATTGGTATTTC
Organism: Staphylococcus borealis; assembly: GCF_001224225.1. Classification (GTDB taxonomy): domain Bacteria; phylum Bacillota; class Bacilli; order Staphylococcales; family Staphylococcaceae; genus Staphylococcus; species Staphylococcus borealis. Next base: position 64,444 of record NZ_CUEE01000005.1, read on the forward strand.
AAGTGCCGGCGTCGTTGATTCGGATTTAGGTCAGATTATTTATACCGGTCCGACCATTCCAAATTACGACGGTACGCAATTCTTCGAGGTCTTTAAAGATTTATCGTCTGATATCGCTGTCTATAATGATGTGGATGCTGCATTATTAGGGGAACTCAAACTCCACCATTATGAAGAGGATAATATTTTTTGTTTAACTTTAGGCACTGGTATCGGGGGTGCATTTTATAATTCAACGCTTGGTATATATCAAGGGTCACGTCATCGCGCAAATGAAATTGGTTATTTACTGTATCGACAAGAAGATGGTAAAACATTCGAGCAACGTGCCTCAACTTCTGCACTTAAAGCCCTAATGACGGTAAATCAGTTTGAACACGGCACCGACGTACCTAAGTTATTTGATTTAGCTGAAAAGAATCATCAAGATGCCATTCACATTCTTGATCAATGGAGTCATTATGTTGCTGAAGGTATCGCACAAATTCAAATTATGTATGATCCAAGCCTTATTCTGATAGGTGGCGGTATTTCATCTCAAGGTAACACATTACTTAAATACATCGAACCTAAAATCCATCACTATCTACCTTCTGATTACGGCATTGCTAAGATACAAACCACTCAAACAGAAAACCATGCCGCATTATTTGGTGCAATCACTCAACTATAAGGCTATAGCGTTAGGGGAGCGGGACAGAATTCGATGCATTCACATTGAATTCGTCGTCCCACGCCCCCTTTTTCATTCTTTCTCATCACCTAAAATGACATGACGCGTTTGTTGATACACGTGATGCATATGTGTGTCATTAAGTAGTATATAGCTGACTAAATCTAATAAAAAATGTGTCGCGATTTGTGAATTAATAAATTTCGAATCATTGTTGCTGGATTGTGCAGTCGTAATTAATACTAAATCTGCATTCTTAGTGAGCGTACTTCCTTCAAAGTTGGTTATCACAACCACATAGGCACCTTGTTTTTGTGCAATCTTCGCAGCTTCAATTAACTCTAACGTTTCACCACTATTTGAAATAGCGACAAACATATCTCTCGATGACAATAGCGATGCAGAAATCTTCATTTGATGTGCATCTGTCGACACAGATCCTTTAATACCCATGCGCATCGTTCGATAATAAAATTCACTTGCCGTTAATCCTGAACTTCCTAATCCCGCGAAATTGACTTGGCGACATGTCTTCAAATTATGTGCTAAACGCTTAATCTTTTCCTCGGAAATAAATTCACCCGTTTGTTGAATAATATTTTGATGATAACGATGAATCAGTTGAACAAGTGGCGCATTTTCAACTACTTTTTCTGATTTTTCATGTTGCAAATTAAATTTCATATCTTGAAAGTTGGCATAGTTCAATTTCCCACTAAATCTTGTGATTGTAGCTGGTGATGTCCCTATGGCATAGGCTAAAGAATTAATCGTTGAGAAATTTTCATCAAGTTCATGTGTTTGTATGTAGTCGATGATTTTTTTATCCATTTTCGTTAACAAATGACGGCTTCGTTGAATACGATTTTCAAATTTCATTACATCACCTCGTAATTAAGTTAGTTAAACTGTAGTATATTTGAAAATATTTTTCAAATGTGGTTTATAAATTGATAAATATTTTCTTAATGTTATGATATGAATGAATAAACGAATCAATTACAATGCTATTTCTATTTACAATTTTGAAAAGACGGAGCGTGTTTAAAAATGTTACCAAACGGATTAATCGTGTCATGTCAGGCGTTACCTGACGAACCATTGCACTCATCATTTATTATGTCAAAAATGGCGCTTGCCGCTTATCAAGGTGGTGCAGTTGGAATTCGTGCTAATACGAAAGAAGATATTTTAGCGATTCGAGAAGAAGTATCACTACCGGTTATCGGAATTGTAAAACGAGATTATGAGGGTTCAAATGTATTTATTACCGCAACTTCTAAAGAGGTTGACGAATTAATCGAAAGTGGTTGCGAGGTAATCGCTTTAGATGCCACTACCCAATCGCGTCCTAAGGAGTCACTTGAGGCATTAGTTCAATACATTCGAGAGAAAGCACCTCATGTTGAAATTATGGCTGATATTTCAACAGTTGAAGAAGCCATTAATGCAGATCATTTAAACTTTGATTACATTGGCACAACATTACGAGGGTATACGTCTTATACAAAGGGACACATTCTCTTTGAGAATGATTTTGAATTCTTGAAAGAAGTATTGCAAAAGGTTAATGCCAAAGTGATTGCTGAAGGAAATGTCATTACCCCTGAAATGTATAAAAAGGTAAGCGATTTAGGCGTACATTGCACGGTTGTTGGCGGTGCAATTACACGTCCTAAACAAATCACTGAACGTTTTATAGAAGCTGTCCAACAGAAATAACATCTTAATTTGGAGGCATAAATCATGAAAATAACAAACTTAGTAGACAAAAAACTGGCGAGTGATTATGTTGCCATTGAACTATTGAAACTGACTAAAGACAAACCTGATGCGATATTGGGCCTTGCTACTGGTGGCACGATGACGGATGTCTATCCCCGCTTTTCAGAATTGCTATCAGCCAATCACGTTGATTTAGCAAATGTTCAAACGTTCAATTTAGATGAATATGTAGGTTTAGAACCTTCGCATGCTCAAAGTTATCATACGTATATGCATCAATTATTATTTGATCATAATGATAGTTGGAATGAAGATCACATTCATATCCCTCAAGGGCATGTTGATCATTTAGAGGAGGAAGCACGACGTTACGAAGCGCGCTTGAAGCAAATAGGTCAACCAGACATCCAATTATTAGGTATTGGTGAAAATGGCCATATCGGTTTTAATGAGCCAGGCACATCTTTTGAAAGTGAAACACGTGTCGTTGATTTAACCGAATCAACGATTAATGCCAACAGTGTGCATTTTGATCATATTGATGATGTACCTAAACAAGCTGTATCAATGGGATTAAATTCCATCATGCGTGCGAAACGAATCATACTCTTAGCATTTGGTGAACGTAAACGTGATGCGATTCATCAATTATTAAACAGTGAACCCACTGAGTCATTACCTGCATCGATCCTACATCAACATCCTAATGTAGAAATCATTGTTGATGACACGATTTTCAAACAGTTATAGTATCTTATCCTAAATAATACAAAAAAAGAAAGTGGAGATTACAATCCACTTTCTTTTTTTATGAATGTTTAAATAATTTTAAAATTAAATACATAATAATGCTGATAATCGCAATAATTGAGAAAGTAATTAAGAATATTAACTCTGTTTGATGGAATTCAAACGCTAAAGTAAAATGATTAAAACTTTTGAATGTGCTATATACAATAAAATTAAGTACGATTACTGCAAGTAATGCAATAATTGATAGCCATGTTAACCAACTAAAGAAATGTTTAGCATTTGGGAATCTAAAATCATTATTCATGGTTAGGACACCTCTTTTCCGTCGCTTGTGTTTCGTATCAAAACATTTACTACATATATACACTTGTATGCATATTTTTAAACGCGGAAAAGAGATAATCCCAATTGAATACATTTTTTAATATTGATGTACAACGCCCGATTTGATTGTTTTGTCAATACGAATCGTATCATCTACCACTACGATATCCGCATCTTTGCCGATTGCTAAGCTACCTTTATGCGCATCGATGTTCAATGCAATCGCTTGATTCAAGCTTGTCACACGCCATAAATTTTCTAATGAATCGTGTGTATAATGAATTAAATTATGCAAACCATCATTCATTTTAAGAATACTACCTGCTAAGGCACCACTTGCTAGGCGGGCTTCTTTACCTTTAACGATAACGTTCTGTCCACCCAAATCATATTCCCCATCTTCCATGCCTTTCGCACGCATAGCATCAGTAATGAGATACATATGTTCATTTCCTTTTTGCTTATATGCAATATGCACAGCAGCCGGATGTGAATGAATACCATCCACAATAATTTCAGTATTTAATTGATCATTCGTCCACGCTGCACCAAAGACACCAGGATTGCGATGTTCGAATGGTGTAGCTGCATTATATAGATGTGTGACGTGCTTAGCACCATGTTCCACCGCTTCATTCGCTTCATCAAAAGTGGCTACCGTATGCCCCATTGAGAAGATAATATCATCATGTAATTGATTAAGCGTATCATGGGCACCTTCAACTTCTGGTGCAAATGTAATAATTTTGATTTGATGATTAGCCACATCTTGGAAATGTTGAATTTTCGACGCTGATGGACGTTGCACATATTTAGGATTTTGTGCACCAACTTTATGTTCTGAAATAAATGGTCCTTCTAAATGAATGCCGCCTACTTCCGCTGCTTCTCCTTGTTGTTGATCTGCTTGATATGCCACGATATTTTTCAATGCTTTTTCAATGTTGGCATCCGATTGTGTCATCGTTGTTGCTAAGAATGTAGTTGTGCCCTCTGATAACAATTGTTCTGCCAAATGTTTCAAACCATCGTAAGACGCATCCATGGCATCCTCACCATAGCCGCCATGAATATGAATATCAATGAACCCAGGCAATACATTTTGACCTTTCACATCTATTTGTTCTAATTCGCCAGTATACGTTCCTTGCTGAATATCACTGATTTTGCCATCTTCTACGACAAGATATCCATTTTCAATAACTTGTTGTTCTGTGTAAATTTTACCGTTCGTAATGACATAGTTTGTCGACATGATATACCTTCTTTTCTATTGAATTCTTCAAATTTTCATCTCAATTATAGCATTTCATTAGATAGTATTTAGCCAAATTTCTCTTTTGGAAAAAGTTTTCAAAATAGCGCAGTATGACTTATGAATCGTTATATTTCATAAAATTTGAATTTTGAAAATATTTACTATTATCGGTATACTCAAAATAAATAAATTATAAAGGATGACTTAATTGAACAATGAATGACAAGCGACAGAAAAACAATTATTTAGTATACACGGTATCCGTAGCCATCATTATACTTATAACTGCAATGGCTGGCTTCTTTCCTAAAGCTTTTGGAAATCATGCACAGCATATTTATGACTTTATTTCTAATTCATTTGGTTGGTTATTTTTACTTATCATATTCATTTTAGACATCTTTTTAATCTCTTTAGCAATTTCTCGTTATGGTCGCTTCAAATTAGGGCGTGATGATGAAGAACCAGAATTTTCATTCTTATCATGGTTAGGTATGTTATTTTCGGCTGGACTTGGTGTTGGTATCGTATTCTGGGGTGTTGCTGAACCACTCACACATTATCTCCATTCACCTTTTCCAAAAGACGTGCCGAATGCATCGGCAGAATCTGCTCGTGTAGCTATGGGTTACACTTTCTTCCATTGGGGCATTTCACAATGGTCTATATTCGCCATGGCGGGACTGATCGTGGCGTATTTTCAATTTCGTAAAAAGCGAGACGGGTTAATTTCTACAGCAATGGAACCTGTCTTCGGACAAGCTTATAAACGTCCATTTCGAAATATCATTGATATCTTAGCAATTATAGCTACAGTCATGGGTATCGCCACTTCTATCGGTCTTGGAATTATGCAAATTAGTGGTGGTCTTAACCATGTCTTTCATGTACCCAACAATAACGTTACAAAAATAGCTATCACAGTACTCATGGTGTGTATATTCTTAGGTTCTGCGGTAACTGGATTAAATCGTGGCGTGAAATGGCTAAGCAACATCAATATTATTTTAGGTGCAATCTTATTATTATTTATGCTGATTGTTGGGGATTTAAAATTCATCTTTGAATCCTACACGTTAGCCATTGGCGATTATATCAGACATTTTGTTGAATATAGTTTGCGTATCAATCCCTATTCTGGTAATAATGCATGGATTCAACAATGGACTGTCTTTTACTGGGCATGGGTTATCTCATGGTCACCATTTATCGGTGGTTTCGTTGCGCGTGTATCTCGTGGACGCACCATTCGTGAGTTTATTATGTGTGTCTTAATCGTACCGCCACTCATTTCATTTGTATGGATTGCTGGCTTTGGTGGTATGGCAGTGAAAGTTGCAATGGGTGGCGATAATATTGCGCAATTAGTTGATAAAGATTACACCGTTGCATTATTTGAATTATTATCTAAATTCCCATTGGCTGATATAACGAGCATTCTTGCCGTCGTCTTAATATTCTTACTCATAGTGACAAGTGCCGACTCAACGACACATATTGTTGCTGGCATGGCAACGGGAGGTAGTGAGAATCCTAAGGTTAAGCACAAAGTGGTTTGGGGATTACTCATTGGTGCAATCTCGGTAGCAATGACGATTGCAGGTGGGTTAACAAGCTTACAAACTGCCTCTGTTGTAACAGGATTACCGTTCTCTATCATTCTATTATTAATGACGCTCTCAATTATGCGCGCACTCCGTAGAGAACATACGAAGCACTTCCAAATGTCTTATATCAATGATGACAAAGACTATTCTATCCCATTGGAACAACGTGAACAGCTTAGTGAGTCTAATGAAAAGGCGGATCATAATGAGAAACAATCATAATCATATGGACCAGTACTATCATTTATTACCACTCATTGGGCTAATCATAAGTATATTTTTGTTTATATTGTTTTTTGTCATTTATCGTGTAAGTGATAATTGGATCGTCGTTAGTTTATATTGTTTATTACCATTATTTGTTAATAGTTCTATCACTTTAGTCTATAACTATTTCAATAAATAAACTGTATCTTCTTTCTTGTCATATGTGTAATTTTAAAATATTGTAGTAATATGCACTTTCAATTATAAAGGGGAAACAAGGGGGATTTAACATGAATTACAAACAAGCATCACCTGAAGTCTTGCGCCAATTGATTCGTAAAGGAGAACTTGTCGGTCACACAAGTGGTATGGCTGAGGGCTACATTCAAGCAAATGTAGTCATATTGCCATCGAAATACGCTTATGATTTTTTAAAATTTTGTTTTAGAAATCCTAAGACGTGTCCACTATTAGATGTCTCGGAAGTTGGTGCACATTCGTTTCCATATTATGGACGTAACGCAGATATTCGCACTGACGTTCCGAAATACCGCATTTATGAACATGGCCAGTTGATTAAAGAAGTCGATGATATCACAGAGTTGTATACCGAAGATATGGTTAGCTTTCTAATTGGTTGTAGTTTCACCTTCGAACATGCCATGTTGGAAGCTGGCTTACCTGTTCGACACATTGAAGAAGGTCATAACGTCCCAATGTATCGTACGCATATTCCTGCCGAATCAAGTGGCTATTTTAAAGGTAATATTACAGTGAGCATGCGTCCAATGACAATGACACAAGCGATTAAAGCAACTGAAATCACATCACACTTTAAGAATGTCCATGGCACGCCAATCCATATTGGCACACCAGAAGAACTGGGTATCACGGATATTAATAAGCCTGATTATGGAGAGGCTGTCACGATCAAACCAAATGAAGTCCCTGTCTTCTGGGGGTGTGGCGTGACACCACAGTCCGTTGCGCTTGATGCCAAACCTGAGTTAATGATTACACACTCACCCGGACACATGTTTATTACAGATATTAAAGATAGCGAATTAAATGATTAAATTTAAAAAGGAGATATTCAGCTAAACGTTTTGCTGAGATATCTCCTTTTATGTATGCTTATCCAATGTGTATTAACAGTTGATACATAAGTGTCCCGGCATAGTTCCCAATGACATAACCTAATGTGCCTATAATTAATATTGGACCAACAAGCCCTTGCCATCCTTTACTAATTGCTAATGCTGCTGCCGTCGTTGGACCACCTGCTGTCGCATTACTCGCTAACAATATTTCTTCAATCTTGAAGTTAAATAATTTCCCTACAATTAAACTTAAACCTAAATTGAAAATTAAAATAATCATCACAAAGACAAATAACAATGGCGCCGTTTTTATAATCATCATAAATGAAGCCGGCGTTCCGATAACGACAAAGAATATATAAATAATGAACGTCCCAATTTCTGAAGAACCGGCTAATTTATCAAAGAAATCTCCCCAAATAGCCACCGCTAATAACGTCAGTGTCGTCAATAACAAATACTGATCTCCAAAGAAAGAAACAAGGATAGTTAGTAGAACATTAGACTGCGGTATCACATGTTGAATTACCTCAGATAATTTAAAACTAATAGCGACTAATGCGACTGCAATCGCCACTGAAAGTGCAATATCTAATAGTTGAATTTGCTTCGGTTTCCAATAGGATTGTTGCGTTTCTGGTGTTGACGCCGTTTGGTAATCCGTCTTGAACCATTTCTTTATAATAGGCAATGACGGTATAGCAATTAATAACATAAAGTAAAGCGCCATCACACTATTATCCGCTACAACTGTAGATGAAATCATATCACTTGGTGTTTTAAATTTGGTACTTAAAGCTGCAAAGTTTACACCACCGCCGATATAGCTACCTGTCATCATCGCGCCAATCTTAGCTAAGTATGGAATCCATTGATGAAGCACAATAAATCCTACTGTGGTTCCCATTAATGTCCCAACAGACGCAATTAAGAAAATATATAATAATCGACGACTTTCTTTCCAAATCTTTAAAATGTTCGAACTGAACAATAATAAAGGAATTGAAATAGGTACGGCATAATCCCATACCGTATCATACACCGGTGATTCAGTTGGAATCACTTTAAAATTAGATAATACCATCGCACCTACCAAGGCTATAATAGTTCCTGAAATCGTGCTCGCCCATTGATACTTTTGTTCTAAGACAATACTGACTGTCGCCCAAACAATAATAATTGCCCACAATATCCATGTATCATCTTTCGCGATCAACGTCCCTATAGTTAACATGATGTCATCCCCTTTCTTTGAATAACATTTTATCCCATACACATCTAAAATTCGATAGCCTATGCGTTTTTTTAACTTAATATTTCATTGATAATCATTCTCAACAAAATGCAAAAACACGCTGTACATTACTTAAAAATAAGTCTATTCTATGTATGAAAATGTTCGAAAGTTGGAAAGAAGGTTTCGAGATGAATCACTCTGTTAAATATAAGAAATTCATATTACCCCTTGTCATCGGCATACTTATCGCTGTGCTTGCCCCCTTCAGACCCGAATCACTCAGTCTGGATGCATGGCTTATGTTTGCTATATTCGTAGGTACCATTATCGGTTGTATCACCCAACCGATGACGATTGGTGCCGTATCAATTATAGGATTCACGTTAACTATATTAGTTGGCGTTATCGATACTAAGACAGCGGTTCAAGGCTTCGGTAATCCAAGTATTTGGTTGATTGCAATGGCATTCTTTATCTCTAGAGGGTTTGTTAAGACTGGACTAGGTCGACGTATCGCACTTCAGTTTGTAAGACTATTTGGTAAAAAGACACTTGGTCTGGCATACTCACTCGTCGGTGTAGATTTAATATTGGCGCCAGCAACACCTAGTAATACTGCCCGTGCTGGTGGTATTATGTTCCCAATCATTCAGTCCCTATCTAAATCATTTGGTTCTGACCCAAAACAAGGCACCGAACGTAAGGTGGGCTCATTTTTAATCTTTACCGAATTTCACGGCAATCTTATTACTGCAGCCATGTTCTTAACAGCAATGGCCGGTAATCCACTCGCTCAAAATTTAGCAGAGAAAACCGCGCATGTTCACTTAACTTGGATGAACTGGTTCTTAGCAGGAGTTGTACCTGGAATTGTGTCACTGATTGTCATACCTTACATTATTTATAAACTCTATCCGCCAACAGTGAAAGAGACACCGGATGCGAAACATTGGGCTGAAAATGAATTAGCAGCAATGGGTTCAATTGCTAAAGCTGAAAAATTTATGATTGGTGTATTTATCATCGCCTTACTACTCTGGGTCATCGGCAGCTTTATTGGTGTAGATGCAACATTAACTGCATTTATTGCATTATCTTTATTGCTTATCACAGGTGTATTAGATTGGAAAGATATCTTAAATGAAACGGGTGCTTGGAATACATTAGTTTGGTTCTCAGTGCTAGTTATGATGGCAGATCAACTCAATCAATTAGGCTTTATTCCATGGTTAAGCCATACTATCGCAACAAGCTTAGGTGTACTCAGTTGGCCAGTCGTTCTTGTCATACTCATTATCTTTTACTTCTATTCACATTACCTATTTGCCAGTTCAACCGCTCACGTCAGTGCCATGTACGCTGCATTGCTTGGCGTAGCCGTTGCCGCAGGTGCACCACCATTATTCAGTGCATTAATGCTTGGCTTCTTTGGAAATTTAATGGCCTCTACAACACACTACAGTAGCGGTCCAGCACCTATCCTTTATGCCGCTGGTTATGTCACTCAGAAACGTTGGTGGCTGATGAACCTTGTTTTAGGCGTTGTGTACTTTGTCATCTGGCTCGGTTTAGGCTCACTATGGATGAAATTGATAGGATTGATGTAACTATATTAAGGAGAGAAACAGTGAATTCTGTTTCCCTCCTTTTTTGTTCTTTATTCCTTTATATTTATCTCTGCCTTAGTCAATACTATTGAACAAATAAAGACTTTTACTTACATATCTTTTCTATTGCCAAATATTTCAATGCGTATTATAATTTATAAAAACATTATATTATAACAAAAGGAGATGATACTATGATTCCTGAAGAAAGAAGTTCATATACTTTAACTGAAGAAGAAGCTATCATATTTGCAACTGCAAAGTTTAAGCCTTTTCATAACCGACTTGAAGAAGATACACCACAACCAAATCCATTTAAAAAACTAGTAGAAAATGAAAAAGATAAACCATCAACTTTGTAATATCTTTGAACTTACTAACTATGAGATGGAAGATGAATTTCTTCTCAAACTTATCCGACGAAATATAAGTAAATTTAAAACTTCTTCAAACCCTTCTATTGCATCTTACTTGCAAGACAAAGCTCTTTCTTTAAATAAACAAAATTCAATCCGCACGTATTTAATAATTGATTCCGATACTTCAGAACTCATCGGATATTTTTGTTTAAAAATAGTCATCATAAAATTTGAAATTAATGTAAGTAAAAATATTAAAAAGAAAATTTCTTCTGATGCTATGAAAAACAATGAATTTCCATCTTTATTAATTACGAAACTCGCTAGAAACGACCAATATAAAGGTTTAGTTTCAGGGAAAACAATTTTAAAATATGCATTCTCAATAGCTTATGATATTTATAAAAAAACTGCATTGAAACATGTTTGCGTTGACTGGTACGATCATTTCAAACTAGATAAATTTTATTGTGAAGATTGTGGCTTTAAAATATTTCAATATAAAGTTACTGATAAAGGTAAACTTGTTTCGGCCTTCTATAAATTTGAGTAATCGAAAAAATTCATTTCATATGATCTCCACCAATAAGCTATATCTTTTTCTTTCTCCTCTTGCATGAAATATACAAATTGTTTATGTTTAAAATAAATGATACTTCTTGTAATTCTTTAAAAGTAGGTGCGCAGTATGTATACACATAAAATTGGGCATGTCTTATCACCAAAATTAAAAAACATTGTTGATGTAGACGATCCTAACAAACAGTTAGGAACCATTAAACGTTTTGAAGTATATGGCTATGAATATCTATTCATTGAGGATATGCGTCTTTTTTTCAAAGCAAGATGGCGTATTTTTGACAATGAACAACGCTTAGTATTCAAAGGGCGTCGCAAATTTCCATTTATCACCAAAAATTATATCGTTAATTATTTTGAATCGGAACCGCAAGTAACGCATGATATAACCATCCACCAAAAATTATTTCCCGAGAAAACAGACTATCCTTATTTTTATTTTAACGATGAACTTTATACTCTAAGATATGATTTTTTTGGATGGAGCACGATTGTAAACGAAGATACCGGCACTACAATAGCAAGTTGGAAGTTAATAAGAGAACCAAATAAGCAAGTATATTTTGAGTTATTAGATCCCACTATGGCGCAACATCAATTATTATTTTTAGGTATCTTCAATACTATTTTTGAATATTAATGATTTTGTGTTTTAATGTTAAAAACCACACGTTTTTTTACCTTAAAATTCAAAACGTGTGGTTTATGTCTATGATTCAGTCATTATTATTTTCTTTTTCTCTAATCTTTCCTAAATTAACAATCCCTATGATAAGTGGCCCATATAGAAACATTAATGCATATGCCACATTAACACCCATTACAAAATGGAATATACAGAATGCCAATATGCCTACTACAATAAGTAAAATGTTATGCCAACGTTTATCTCCAAATGATGATTGTTTAGATGACATGTTATTTCATCCTTTTCTAAATGTTCTTCTCTTCTATCGTAGCAAATTTCAAACGTATTCTAAACTACCCATCAATCTCAAATCCTAAATCTTCAATCATTTGATAGTCGAGTTCGTTTGGTTGTCCGCCTGTAATCAAATAATCACCTACAAAGATGGAATTGGCTGCCTTTAATGCGATGGCTTGGAGTGATCGTAAATTCACTTCTCGACCACCGGCAATACGAATTTCTTTAGATGGATTAATAATTCTAAACATCGCGATAATTCTTAAACATTTCATTGGCGATAATAAATCGAGTCCGCCGAATTTTGTTCCTTTAATTGGGTGTAAGAAATTAATTGGAATACTATCAGCGTCAATATCTTTCAACGCAAACGCCATATCGATAATGTCCTCGTTGGTCTCACCCATGCCACAAATCACACCTGAACACGGCGAGATTTGATTCGCTTTCATGATTTCAACCGTACGTACACGATCTTCATATGTATGTGTCGTTACAACCTCGCTATGATAACGTTCACTTGTATTTAAATTATGATTATAGCGATCCACGCCCGCTTCTTTTAACTTCTCCGCTTGTGCTTCATTCGTTAGTCCTAAGCAAGCACAAATTTTAAGTTGTGGGTGTAACGCTTTAATTTCTTCTACTGTGTCGCAAATGTGATCAACCTCTCTATTTGTAGGACCACGCCCACTCATCACGATACAGTATGTACCAATATGGTTATCTGTCGCTACTTGTGCACCTGCTTTAATTTTTTCTGGTTCCACTAAGGCGTACCGCTGTTTGTCTTTCATTTTCACAGATTGACCACAATAACCACAGTCTTCTGAACAAATGCCACTTTTCGCATTAAGTATCATATTTAATTTCACTTTTTTCCCGAAAAAGTGTTTACGAAGAACATACGCTTCATTTAATAATTCAAACGTATCTATCGCTTCATCTTCAAATAATGCTAACGCCTCTTCTTTACTTAAAACATCTTGATTTAAAATACGTTCTGCCAAATTTAATGTCATGTTGTTAAACCCCTTATCCTTAAAAAATCCCGCTAAACCCTAAAAGTAAACTTTATATATAAATAAGTTTACATTAACGACGTAAAAAATTAAATATTTAGCCGGAAATTAAACAAAACAAAAGGCTGGAACGTATTAAAACATCCCAACCTATATCAACATATTCTTGTTCTATTCATCATTGTAGGGCAATGCAACAAAATCTTTTAACACATTCGTTTTATGCCTTGCGTCCTACTCTTCATCATAATTTTTCTCTAATTTACGCAATTCATCACGTGTTTTCTTCTGCAGGCCTTCGCCATAATCCATCATTTGAACAATGTCTTTGAATGCTGCATGTGGAATGGCTAGCTCATCTAACTCATCTGGATGTACATGTAAATCAATGGCGTCTTCACGTCCTTCTGCCAATTTACGCACGAAATCTGGTTCTGTGACAAATGGTGAAGACATACCAACCATATCAGCGTTACTTAAAGCATCTAGTGCCGTCTCAGGTGAATTAATTCCGCCGCTTGCAATGAGTGGTATACGACCATTTAAATGTTCATATACGACTTGATTAACGCGTCGTCCATAATGTGCGCCAGGTGTACGTGTCTTATTCTGATAAATATTACGCCCCCAACTTGCGATAGCCAGATAATGAATATTGGCAACGTCCATAACCCAATCGATATGTTGATTAAATTCATCGACGGTATAGCCTAAGTCACTACCTCTAGTTTCTTCAGGTGTTGCTCTATAGCCGAAGATGAAATCACTTGGTGCTTCATCATCAATCACTTTCTGTACTGCTTGCATGACCTCTAAGCCAAAGCGTGCTCGATTCTCTAATGAATCAACACCATACTGGTCATGACGTTGATTAGAGAATGTTGAGAAGAATGTTTGTAATATTAAACGTTGTGCGACTGAAATCTCAACACCATCAAAGCCCGCTTGGATCGCACGAGATGTCGCATCTGCATATTGTTGTGTAACTTCATGAATTTTATCAACTGACATCTCTAATACGTTATGTTTAATTGGTGAATGCAAGGTCATTGGACTGGGGCCATACACTTCTCCATAATTCATAATTGCAGTATTTGAGAATCTTCCAGCATGCGCAAGTTGAATAATCGCTTTATTGCCATCTTGTTTCATCGCTTGCGCAACTTTTCTAAGACCAGAAATACAAGCATCATCAGAGATATTAAAGCCGTATTCAAACAATTGTCCATATGGCTCAATATATGCTGCGCCGGTTACTTGCAATCCTGCTGAACTTGCGCGTCGTTTCGCATAACGTAAATCTTCTTCTGTGATATGTCCTTCTTTCGTAGATGAGTTCGTCGTCATTGGCGAAAGGACAAATCGATTGGCTAATGTAATGCCATTAGATAATGTAATGGGTTCTAGCAATGGTGCGTACTTCGACATTTTATGACATCCTCTTTCGTTCATTTTTGTATTATTTTCAAAGTATCATGCTTTATGACAATACACAATCGACTTGTTTGTGAACGATTTTTTGGCCCCTTTTCGGGAAAAGAAAATACCAGTAGAACATTTGTGTGACGTATAAACTAAATTACTACAAAAATTCTTTAAACACGTTAAAATGGTGGTGGGTATTATAATAAGGGACTAAACAATTAAGCTTTGGAGATGAGCACCAAGTGGATTTCAATATATTAGATTATGCCATGATTGATGAAGGTAAGGATGCGACACAAGCATTACAAGATACAACAAGACTTGCTAAACGCGCTGACGAACTTGGTTATAAACGTTTCTGGTTAACGGAACATCATGATGTACCAGCGTTTGCGAGTGGTAGTCCTGAACTCTTAATGATGCATTTGTTAGGGGAAACGAAACGCATTAAATTGGGGTCTGGCGGGGTCATGTTACCGCACTATAGCCCGTTTAAAGTGGCCGAAAATTTCAAGATGTTAGAGGCACTCCACCCTGGTCGGGTTGACTTGGGTATCGGCAATAATCCAGGTACATCGGTGGTTAAACGCGCAATGGACGAGGACAAACGTGATTATCTTGATTATGCACAAAGTATTGAAGATATTCGCCATTACTTGACGCAAGCACCAGAAGCCCAACGCGTAGGACAGGTCATTAGTCAACCTCAGCTATCTCGTCATCCTGATATGTGGCTCTTAAGCGCAAGTCAACGTTCAGCTAAATTAGCTGCTACACAAGGCATGGGCTACACATTAGGGACATTCTTATTACCAAGCCAAGATAAGATTGATGCAGCTAAAGCGTCCGTCGAAACGTATCGCGAACATTTTCAACCGACTGCGTTAAACATGTCACCCACAGTCATGTTAACCACGTTTGTCATCGTTACGGATACTGAAGAAGAGGCGCAAGACTTATTACATGCACTTGACGTTTGGTTATTAGGCAAACAACAATTTGCTGAGTTTGACCGCTTCCCTTCTATTGAAACAGCTAGACAATATAAATTAAGTGACCGTGATAAACGCATTATCGCTCAACACCGCTCACGAATTCTAGCTGGAACAATAGCACAAGTGAAACCCCGCTTGGATGCAATGATCCAAGAATTTAAGGCGGATGAAGTCTTAGTTGTACCACTATTACCAGGCATCGACCAACGATGTCGTACAATCGAACGCATAGCACAAGCGTATTTATAAAGAAAGAAAGGATGATATGTAATGGCTAAATTAGCTAATTATTTATATGTAGAAAAAGTAGGTAACCAATATATTTATCGTATGACACCTGAATTACAAGATGATGTAGGTACTGTAGGTTATGTCGAATTTATGGGTGCAGACGATGTTAATGTTAATGATGAAATCGTCAGCATCGAAGCATCTAAAACTGTATTAGATGTGCAATCTCCACTTGCAGGTAAAATCGTCGAACGTAATACGAAAGCAGAAGATGAACCAGCCATTTTAAATTCAGAAAAACCAGAAGAAAATTGGTTAGTTAAATTAGAAAATGTAGATGAAGCAGCATACGACGCATTACCAGATCCAGATGAGGACTAAATGCAGTGAATCAACAAGAACGTTTAGCTTATCTAATTGAAGCCATGTGGAAAGAACAATATGGTGACAAACCTTTAGACCTCCCTGAGACTGACATAGAACAGTGGGAATTGTATCGTGGTTTGGCCAATGTTCGTCCACCTGAGCCTGTAAGTTCTGAGTACTTAGAGATACAAGATGCCTTTTTATCTACATTGAACAACCAACAAGACATCACACATATCGATGATTTAACACCTATTTCAGATGCGTCACTATATGTATGGCAAGGCGACATCACAACACTTGCTATTGACGGTATCGTCAACGCAGCGAACAGCCGATTCTTAGGATGTATGCAAGCGAATCATGATTGCATCGATAATATCATTCACACTAAAGCTGGTGTACAGTTACGTCTTGATTGCGCTGATATTATTGCGCAACAAGGCCGTAAAGAAGGTGTGGGGAAAGCAAAGATTACCTCTGCTTATAATCTACCAGCGACATATGTTATTCATACAGTCGGGCCTCAAATTCATAAACAACCTGTGTCACAGATGAATAAAGATTTGCTCGCACGTTGTTATCGAAGTTGTCTGGCACTCGCCGACGAACATGGCTTAAAGCACCTAGCATTCTGTTGTATTTCAACAGGTGTCTTTGGATTCCCTCAAGATGAAGCGAGTCGCATAGCAATTCAAACCACACGCGACTATTTGCATGAAACTGGCTCAAAGATGAAAGTACTCTTTAACGTATTCACAGACAGAGATTTAGCACTTTATAAGGAGGCTTTCAATGACAACAACAGATAACATAACACAGAAACAGAACTGGATTGCACTTGATAAGGCGCAACAAGCAGACGCTAATCAAACGGATATTTTAGCACAAGCGATTGATGAAGCAGATGCCATTGTTGTAGGTATAGGTGCGGGGATGTCTGCATCAGACGGCTTCACTTATATTGGTGAACGCTTTACGCAGAATTTCCCTGATTTTATCGAGAAATATAACTTCTTCGATATGCTACAAGCGAGTCTGCATCCATTTGAAAGTTGGCAGGAGTATTGGGCATTTGAAAGTCGTTTCGTGAAATTAAACTACTTAGATCAACCTGTAGGTCCTTCTTACGTGGCACTTAAACAGATGCTTCAGCAAAAGGATTATCATATCATTACGACAAATGCAGATAATGCCTTTCTCGTCGCAGATTATGATTTAGACAAAGTGTTCCATATTCAAGGAGAATACATTCTCTGGCAATGTAGCCAACACTGTCATGCACAAACGTATCGTGACGATGATGCAATTCGCGAAATGGTAGCCCAACAAGAAGACATGAAAATTCCATATGAACTGATTCCACATTGCCCTAAATGTGATGCGCCTATGGAAATTAATAAACGTAAAGCACAAGTAGGGATGGTTGAAGATGCGGACTTCCATGCACAACTAGATCGCTACAACCATTTTCTAGACACGCATAAAGATGGCAAAGTGTTATATCTTGAAATCGGTATTGGTTATACGACACCACAATTTGTGAAACATCCGTTCCAACGTATGACACGCCAAAATCCAAATGCTGTGTTTATGACGTTAAATAAGAAAGCATATCGCATCCCTAAATCAATCCAAGATAGAACGATTCATCTTACTGAAGATATTGCGTCGTTAATCATTCATGCACAAAGACAATTAACAACTTAGGAGACGAGAACATGTATTTAATAGAACCTATTCGTAATGGTAAATATATCGATGATGGCGCCGTTAACTTGGCGATGCAAGTATATGTTAATAACCACATCTTTTTAGATGAAGATATATTACTTCCATATTATTGCCAACCGAAAGTAGAAATCGGTCGCTTCCAGAATACTGCAGTAGAAATTAATCAAGATTATGTCGATGCGCATCATATTAAAGTGGTGCGCCGTGATACAGGCGGTGGCGCAGTTTACGTGGATGATGGTGCCGTCAACGTATGTTGTATTTTAGAACAAGATACATCCATATACGGAGATTTCCAACGCTTCTATCGTCCGGCCATTCAAGCACTACACAATTTAGGTGCCACTGACGTCATTCAAAGTGGTCGAAATGACCTTGCTTTAAATGACAAGAAAATTTCAGGCGCTGCGATGACATTATTGAATGATCGTATTTATGGTGGCTATTCATTATTATTAGATGTTGATTATGACGCCATGGTCAATGTGTTGAAACCAAACCGTAAGAAGATTGAATCTAAAGGTATTAAATCTGTACGTGCCCGTGTCGGTCAAATTCGTGATGCATTAGATCCTAAATATCAAGACATCACTATTCACGAATTTAAAGATCTGATGATTACGCAAATTATGGGCATTGATGACATTAAAGATGCTAAACGCTATGAATTAACTGATGAAGATTGGGCTGGCATCGATCAATTAGTCGCTGAAAAGTATGATAATTGGGAATGGAACTATGGCCGTTCACCACGATACGAATACAATCGAAATGAGCGCTTTAGTTGTGGCACAATTGATATTTCCCTATCAATTGAACATAACCGTATTGCCGCTTGTCGTATTTATGGCGATTTCTTTGGTCAAGGCAACATTCACGATGTTGAAGCACATTTAATTGGGACACGCATGGTCAAAGCAGATTTAATTGAACGTTTGAATGACATTGATTTGACCTTCTACTTTGGCAATCTTAGCGTAGAAGAATTTGTGGCATTTATATTGAGTTAATTGTAGCAGAGCAATTTTAAGTCACATTTTGAATGTTACTAACAACTAAATCACATTTGATAAACCTCATTCCCTTCACTACGCTATTTAGTGAGGGGATTTTTAATAATTAAATGACCACTAAAAAACCTGAGCTTAGTATGTAAATCATATACATTAAGCCCAGGTTTAACTTATTTATTAAAATGTATTGAGTGTTATTTTATAACCATGTCAAAAGTCATTCACATAACATTACTTTTTAATTAATGTACCAATCTTACCATCTAAGGCATCTCCTAAGTCTTCAAGAGATGTGATTAATACACTACCTTCTGGATTTTTCTCGATGAATTGTAATGCTGCTTCTACTTTAGGTAACATACTGCCTTTTGCAAATTGACCGTCAGCAATGTGTTTATTCATTTCATCTACTGTTACTTCACCTAAAGCTTCTTGATTATCTTTACCATAGTTAATGTAAACATAGTCTACTGCTGTTAAGATAATTAATTGATCTGATTTTAAGTGTGCTGCTAATAAAGCACTTGTTTTATCTTTATCGATAACAGCATCGACGCCTTTGTAGTTACCTTCTTCTTTAACAACTGGGATACCGCCACCACCAGCTGCAATAACGAGTGTGCCGTGTTTAATCAATGTTTCAATGCTATCTAATTCTACAATGTTGATTGGCATTGGAGAAGGTACAACTCGACGATAGCCACGTCCTGAGTCTTCTACAAATTGATAACCTTTTTCTTGCATTGTTTGATCCGCTTGTTCTTTAGTATAGAATAGACCAATTGGTTTTGTTGGATTATCGAATGCTTGGTCATCACCAGCAACTTCTACTTGGGTTACTAATGTAACAACTTGTTTATCGATACCTAATTCATGAAGTTCATTTAATAAACTTTCTTGTAGTTGATAGCCAATGTAAGCTTGACTCATTGCGCCACATTCTGGGAATGGGAACGCTGGTCCTTGGCCATTTTCAGCTGCGTAATTTAATCCTAAATTAATACTGCCGACTTGTGGGCCATTACCATGACTGATTACAACTTCATAACCTTTTTGGATTAAGCTAACTAATGATTTAGCTGTTCCTTTAACTAATTCTAATTGCTCTTCAGGTGATTGTCCTAAAGCGTTACCACCTAAAGCCACTACGATTTTAGACATAGGTAGATCTCCCTTCGATTATTCTCCTAAAGTTGCAACCATCACAGCTTTAATAGTGTGTGCTCTGTTTTCTGCTTCTTGGAAGACAACAGATTGTTCACTTTCAAAGACTTCGTCAGCAACTTCCATTTCAGTTAAGCCATATTTTTCTTGAATTTCTTTACCAATTTTAGTTTCAGTATCGTGGAATGATGGTAAGCAGTGTTCGAAAATTGCACGTGGGTTACCAGTTTTTTCCATCATTTCTTTAGTTACACGATATGGTTCTAATAATTTAATACGTTTTTCCCAAACTTCATCAGGTTCACCCATTGATACCCAAACGTCTGTGTAGATAACGTCTGAACCTTTAACACCTTCATCGATGTTATCAGTTACTAAGATTTCGCCACCATTTTTAGCTGCGATTTCTTTACAACGATTTAATAATTCATCTGTTGGATTTAATTCTTTAGGGCAAACTAAGTGGAAAGTCATTCCCATAATTGCTGCACCTTGCATTAATGCATTTGCAACGTTGTTACGTCCGTCTCCAACATATGTGAAGTTAATTTCGTGGTATGGTTTTTTCAATACTTCTTTTGCTGTTAAGAAGTCAGCAAGTACTTGAGTAGGATGATCTTCATCTGTTAAGCCGTTCCACACAGGCACACCTGAATATTTCGCTAATTCTTCAACAGTACGTTGTGAGAAGCCACGGTATTCGATTCCATCATACATACCACCTAATACACGAGCAGTATCTTTAGCAGATTCTTTTTTACCCATTTGGCTTCCAGTTGGTCCAAGATATGTCACGTGAGCGCCTTGATCATATGCTGCAGTTTCAAACGCACAACGTGTACGCGTAGAGTCTTTTTCAAAGATCAAAGCGATGTTTTTACCTTTAAGCTTTTGTTGTTCTATACCAGCGTATTTCGCTCGTTTTAAATCCTCAGATAGATTTAGTAAAAACTCAACCTCTTTTTGTGAAAAGTCTAATAGTGTTAAAAAACTTCTATTTCTTAAATTTTGCATCTTGTACAACTCCTTTGTGATATCTTTCACATGTATTGTAAGCGATAACAAAATATAATACAACACTTTTTAAATAAGTTTATAAATTATTTATGTATAATTGACAAAATGTTTACAATAACATGATTTTAGATATTTTTACATTTTATAGCGTTATAATGAAAGAGATTACTCCAATTTTTATATTTTTATTATTACACATAAAATAGTATTATTAAACTTATTTAGTAATTCGTTTCTCATTGGCAATACTTGTTCCATTTTTTAAATTTATATACTAAAAAAACTTCTTTGTCACAATGGTACAAAGAAGGTTTATTTTGATATTATGCGTCTTTAGCGCCTCGATTAATCATGTCCTGTTTAGTAACAATTGGGTATTTCTTAAATACGAGTGAACCAATCCAACCTGCAAGTCCACCAACGATAGCCATCACTACACCGTATATAACGACTGTCATTGGATTATTAAAGCCAAACATGACAAGGAAACCTGCAATCGGTGTCGCTGTACCTGTCGCATCATTAACCATACCAGATAATGC
Organism: Staphylococcus borealis; assembly: GCF_001224225.1. Lineage (GTDB taxonomy): Bacteria > Bacillota > Bacilli > Staphylococcales > Staphylococcaceae > Staphylococcus > Staphylococcus borealis. The sequence goes on from NZ_CUEE01000005.1 coordinate 86,307, forward strand.
GATAATTAGACCTGCTGCAGCACCACCGAAGAAGTTGGTTATGTAAATTGGAATTGGGTTAGCTGATACAATATCTGCTTGAGATAACGGTTCAATACTTACTGAGATTGTTGATTTACGGTCACCTAGTTTTAAACGGTGGAATAATGTTCCGTTCATAAATGCTGAACTAAATGCAGCCATTGCCCCGATTGCCATCGGTATACCTGTTAATCCGAGTAATGCGGTTAATGCCATTGAACTTAATGGCGCTGTACCAACAACTGTAATGATACCTCCGAGAACGATACCCATAAAGATTGGATTCGTGTCTGTACTGCTTTGAATAATGTCACCAATTTTCAAGAGTGTATTATTAACGACTGGTGTTAAACCAGCTGCAATTAATCTTGCAAGTGGCGCAAGTATCACAACCGAACCAATTAAATCGACACCGTCTGGAACATATTTCTCTGTGTATTTCATAACGTAACCAATCAGATAACCTGCGAAGAAACCTGGTAGGAGATCCATACCACCACAGGCAGCACCAATCACTAGTGCATAGACTGGAGACACACCAATCGCAAGTGCAGTTAATCCTGCTGCAGCAACGCCACCAAGGCCTCCCGCAGCATCTCCTAACTCTTCAAGAAACTTGATGCCAAAGACTTCTCCGCCTACATACTTGTTGAATGCTTCGACTAAGAACGTTGCAATCGCCGCATTTGCTAGTGCTCCCATCGCACGCATACCATTGGGCGCTTTATACGTAAATAATGTAAAAATAATAAGAACTAAAATTAAGAATAACGTACCAATAAGTAAATCCATAATATTTTTCCATCCCCTTATAGATAATAAAAAAAGAGAATATAAGTTAACTATTTTAAACCCCTAAAGTTATCTTTTATCCTCGTTTAGTGACTATTTTACTAAAAAAACAAATTATATTCCACGGAATTTATTATTTTTTATGTAAAAAGCAAAATAAATACTATGCAAAATCATATATACGTAAATCGCATTTAATTGTATCGTTTTGTAATGGAAAAACTTAGAAATCGTATATAGCATGGCACGCTTAAAGATAATATCTTTATCTTCAATAAAATTAATATTTTTATCCTTTTTGTTTGTAAAAAGAGTTTTATTTTAAATTGAATGGGTATTTATCAAAAGTAGATACATGATTTATGTATTTGTTTTGGGAGACTAATTGCATTCGTAATGTTCTTTACGTGATCAATTACATGCTCTTTTCTTTTCAATTTAGTTTGAATTACTCAAACTTCTTTAAATTATTGAGTACATTTATGAATTACTAGTAATCCCATGCCAATAAAATGTATCCATACGTACATTTTATTAAAAACCCAATTTTTATATTTTCCCAAAACGCCAATATGGCCGTTGAAGCACTTATAGTTCTCCCAATGCTATAAGTGCTTTTGTTGTGTGAAAAATGGGAGAGGGACAGAATTCTTTTGAATTCGTCGTCCCACCCCCGCAAGGATGACTAGAACTGAGAAAAGCTTGATTTAAGCGCCTTCTCAGTTCAGTCAGCTACTGCGAATTTGCAAAATAGCTTCATTATATTATTTATGTCCCAGCCTCACTCTCTGAAGCATTATTTCTCAGATTTTGACGTTTTGCGTTTTTTAATTAATGCAAGGCCTAGGCCTCCTAAAAGTACTGACCATAATGTTGTGTTTGTATCAGTTTGACCTGACTTTGGTAGTACCTTTGTTACGTTGTCACTCGAAGTATTTGAATGGGTTACCTTATCAGATACTTCACTTGCATGATGAGTTATCACTTCATGATGACTTGGAGATTGAGTACTTATCACACTCAAGTTATGATTGTTAGATTTTGTTGTTTGTTGATTATAGCTTTCTTCTTGATGATTGTTATGGACACTATGATTCATATTGTGAGAAGAATCTTTACTCTCTACTTCTTTATGTGCCTGTGCATTGTTATCTTCTTGATTTGAGATAATCGCGTCACTATCATCTTCATAAATGTCACCACCGACTTCATAAGGTGGTTCTAAGCCCTCATCATTTCCATTATTATTATCAGAAGCATGATTGCCTTCTTCGTTACTTGAAGTATCGTTTCCGTTATTAGGTTGTTCGTCATTATCTACACCATGATTAGTATTGGGTGCTTCATTTTCAGAGGTAGGGTTATCTGAATCATCTTTAGACGCCCCGTTAGTATTTCCCGGGTTATCACTATCTTCTCCATCATCACTTTCTTGATCACCTGTTAAATCCTCTAATTCCCAAGCGGATGTTGTGCCAGATAACTCAAATGATGCAATCAACATTGGTTTACCATTTGGACTGTCTTCAGCACTTTCAAACGTGATGCCCTCAGGTGAAATATCTTTATTATCTGGGTCATATAAATATTTCACAAAATACGGTTCATTAGGGTTTGTAATATCATAAATCATAATACCACCCACACGTTCTAAACCGACAAAGGCATATGAATGACTGCCTACTTTACCAACTACCACATTTTCAGCTTCTGGACCTTTATCATCACTTCTGTCATCTACTTTAATGTCATCAGCTGATTCATAATTGGCATTGAATCTCTCAGGCAATAAGTCTAAAACGCGTTGCTCAATATCATTGCCACTGTCATAAATCATTTCTAAGTCTGACGCTCTTAAGATTGAGAATGAACGTCCACCGTATGATACAAGCGCATTGTATTTACCATTTGCATCTTTAAATGCATGTGACGTCGTAACTTTCAAACGACCCAATTGCTCATCATCAAATAAGCCATTTTTCACCATTTCATCTAGTTCTGCTTGCGTGTAGCCTTGATAATAACGTGCATCCAATTGAATATCATCTTTCAATTTCTTCACACGTTTTTCCTCAGAATAACCCTCATAATCTTGAGAATCACCTTCATTTGCGATCAATAAATAGGTTTCACCATTGTAGTCATACGTATCGATGCCATCTGGTTGTAACAGTCCTAATACTGGTACACGTCGCAACTCTGATTTACCATCTTCATCAGATACATCCATCGCATTTTGGGCAAGTGAATGGTCTTTATACGGTAACCCTTTCACTTGGACAATGTTTCCTTTCGCAATATCAATCTTCGCGATAGCACTCACTTCTTGTAACGTGACATAGGCATATTTACTTTGACTATCAACCGCAATATATTCTGGTTCAATATTCAAATAAGCATCTTCCGCATTAGGTCCTAAAGCTCGAATACCTTCTTGATGTTCTTTCGTGAACATTGCCGTACGCACGTCATTCGCAGTTACATTTTCAGGACCATTCGCCACATCAATCACTGACACAGAACCTGGTGGGTTGACGGTATAATCGTCACTTGGTTCCCCTTCATTAGCGACCAATAAATATTTGCCATCTTTTGAAAAAGTGACCATATCTGGTAGACTGCCGACCGTCACGTTATTGATATATTCACCATTTGAATCATAAAATACAACATGCCCGGGCTTCGTCTTATCCACTGCTGGCGCCGACACAGCTACATACGCTCCACTCGGATGTACCGTCACACTCGTTAAGTCACCCGCTTCAATCCCATTATCTTGCAGGTAAATACGCTTCACTAAATGAATTGCGCCATCCTTTCCAGGATGCTTCACATCAATAATATCCAACGCTTCCTTATCACCATTTACCGAATACGCATAGCCATTCTTTGGATTGTATTTCACAATTTCAGTTCCACCCTTATCGAAATCCGCACCACTTGTATAACGTCCTGTATGCGTGATGTTCAATTGATCTTGACCAGTGCGAGACGCATTCTTTGTACGTTGTGCCGATGTCCATTCAGGTGTTGTAGAAAGGATTGCTTTCGGTTGTTGATCTTGCGCGTTCGCATCACGTTGTAACGCATTGAAGAGCACTTGCTTTTGTTGCGGAGACATATGCGTCAGTTGTGATTTAGGAACATCCGCAACTGTGACATCACGCGCTTCTGTAGCCGTTACTTTATTCATTTGCGTTTCTTTTGAAAAAGGGTGTGCGTTCGTACGTGCTACATTTGAGTTTCGTACTTTTTCAGTCGATGTCACGTTGGATTGAGATACATCAGAATGTGCATTTTGGTTAGATTGTTGTGTCGTATGACGTTTTTCTGTTTGTCTGAAATTAGTCGCTGGTTGTGTTGATTTTTTAGTTTCTTGTGTAGGTGCTTCTTGTGTGTTGTTTTGTGATGATGCTTTTTTGGTTTCATGTTGAGGTTGTTCTTGGGTTTGTGATTGTTCTGTTTTAGGTTGTTCTTGTGTAGTTGGTGTTTGAGATGTTGTTACATCGTTAGATGATTTACTTTGTTGTGTCGTTTCTTTAGTTACTTGTTCTGTTTGATTACTATTTTGATTCTTATTATGTATCGCTTTATTTCCATCTGTATCCGCTTCTTGAGACGGTACTTGTTCAGTAGATGCGTCTTCCTTAGTTTGAATTTCTTGTGTTGCTATCACTTTGTTTTGTGGTTGTTCCACACGTTGCGTTGAGGCTTCATGACTCGGTTGTTCCTCAGTTGATTGTGTTTGTTCAGTTGAAACCTTTTCAGAAGTATTCGCCTCATGACTTTCCGCAGCAGACGCTTGACCCCCACCTATAAATAATAAACTCCCAACAAGAATAGACGCCGCCCCGATTGAATATTTACGGATCGAATACGCCTCACGCTTATTCCCAAACTGCTTCTTATCCATAAAAAAATCCCCCTGTAAGATAAAAGTGTATACACCACCATCTTACAAGAGGAATATTTATGGATTATTGGGGGTGAGTAAAGAAATGGTAAAGTGCAAATGTTACTCAAATACACCCCTAGAAGACATCACTCTCTTATACTCTACTACAATGTCTTCATCTATAATTTTATTAACATGTTTTTTATGTTCAAGTTCTAACCGGGCATTTTGAAAACTTCTAAATCCTAAATCAACAAGACCAGGTTTATTTACAGTCATTACAAACGTTCCAATATCAACGCCATGCCCACCAGTTTTCATTACCCCTTTAATAGTTGCATGTGTAGTATCAATTGAAGTAAAAGTTGCATTACCAACCAGTAATAAGCGAGATAACTCACGACTATTTGCTATAGGTAGGCTCTCTTTAAATGATTTGCCATAATAGAATTTTTGTTTATAAAACCAATAGCATCTAATTAAAGTTTCAAATATGATAACAGGAATTAGTTCTGCAACAAAAGCCCTTGTGTCATAGCCATTTTGAAACATCCAATCTGTTAACTGTCCAATAGATAATTCTTTATTATTAGAAAGTTTAACTTTACCGAAATTTAATTTTTGCAAATAGGGCCAAAAAGGTGCGGGTAAGCCTTGCCCTCTACCTTTTGAGCCACTACTACCAACAATATCACTCATGCAATGACCAAACCAATTGTTAGTGGCTCCAATAATTTTCTGTATAATATTTCCTTGTAATTCTGTATTTTTATTCTTTGTTGCAATTCTTGATATTTCCCCGGTCTTAGCAGAAATAAAAGTTGATTTCCCAGTTAACTGGTCCATAATACCAACTAATAAACCTAAAGGTGAAAAATCATGTGCTAAAGAAGCATTATGATGATTATTGACATACATTCCAGCTATAGACTTATCATGTACCGCATCATATTTAACTCTGTATTTCTTTTCTAAATAACCAACCATATCTTTTCTTGATTGAGTTCCATTTTCAATGGCTTTAATTTTATTTTCTAACTCTTTAATATAATCTGAACTAACATCTTTCCTTGATTGAACTTTTTCGAATTTCGCTTTCAACTCTGGTAATTCTCTGTTATTAGAGTATTTCTGTACAATTGAATAAAATTTTTCATCCACTTTTTTCTGTAATACACTTGGATTATTATGAGATATCGTACCTACAAGCGCACAATCTACAATCCCTGCAATTAACGCTGCACATGCTGCGAATCCATAGTCCTCTTTTTCAAGTTCTAGTAAGTCAAATTTTTCTATCATTTTACGAGCCACTTCAACCTGCTCATGTTTACTATATAAATTTAAAAATGGACTTGTTAAGTCTATATTATTTTCTAATGCGAATTGTCTATTATATTCGTAAGAATTAAAATCATCTCTATCAATATCTATTGTTTTAACATTTTTTGTTTCTACCAAATCAATAGATTTTGAAGCATAAATTTGGCCATCTCTCAGTTTATTTCTCAACACTTCATCATTAAATTTTGTGAGATTAGAATCTTGAGACTGAGTATTATTTAATCTTCGTTTTCTTAATTCATTCAATAAGTCTTTTTTCATATTAATTTGATTATCAATATTCCCTTTCATAACATCAATATTATGCAAAGACTTATCAAGGTTGTCATTAGCTTGATTACGTAATTCATAATCTACTAACAGATTTTCTGCTAAACCTTTTAGTTCTTTTTTATCTTTTCTCCCCTGTCTACTCATCTTTTTCTCCACTAAACAATGATTTTTTCAAACCTGAAAATCCTTTTTTAGCAAGTGATTTACTTTGAGCAATACTTGATGCTTTTGTATCGAAGTAACCGATATCTTCAAGAACAGTATGCACTGCTTTTAATTCATCCAATTCGATATTCTCTCTTAAAGCGACATCGTCAGCTTCAGATTGATTATCTAAATCTCCATTTATCAAATAAACATTTTTAATTACTTCATCCGCATAAACTTTATTAATATTTTTAGCTAATAATTCGTTATATTTTCCTATATCTAAACTTTCAGGAATCATAGTTAATAACAATTCACGTTCAGAATAAGTTTCATCCTCCTCAATCAAACTACCAGCATCAGCTAATGATTGATTTTGATTTATAATTAATTCTAATTCTTTATACAACTCTGAACTAAGTTCGTTTGATTCACGTAATTTTAAAGCAAAATCTGTCATTTTTTGACTTAACCAATTGATATCTTCAATAATGTAGGCATTAGCAATACGTAGTTGACTAATACGGTCATTAAGCGTTTGCATTCTAATACCGAACTTCTCTGCTTCTCCTGTGCCAGAGAAGTATTTAAGGCCTCTATAAACACCAAATCCCGCTATAATTCCCAGGTAAACAGTTCCACCACTCGTAAGTAGTCCCAGAGCCACTAACCCGGCACCACTAGCCACAGCAGCAAGTTCTTTGTTTACCTCTTTAATTTGACTATCTGTCATTCTACTTTCAATAATTTCTTTATCTGCTTTAATTTTTCTCAAAATAAACTTCAGTTGTTTATCTGAAATATTTAATCTATTAAGCATTCTAACTAATACTTCGTCATCCTTAATACTGTCTAATTTATCACTATTCATTCCTATAATATCCATAGCCAAAGTTTGTTCTACTGCAGCTTCTGAAAAATTATCTTTATTAGTTTGACTTTTAAGTTGATCTATTAATTCTTCAATAGTTAAATCTTCTTTATCTTCGAATCGATACTTTCTTAAATCATTGGCCAATTGTTTGCTAACTTTTATTTTGGTCATCAAACTGATGAGTTCTTTATACTCCCGACTATCAATAATGCCATCATCATCTTTTAAATATGCAATAACAATTCTGAAATATAATTCCAATATTTCTGAACTCATTTGACTAATTTGCACTACTTGATTTTTAGAAGCAATATTATCTACACGTTTATTAAAATCATTCAATAACTTTGCAATAAGTTTATATGGCAAATCACTATCAAATTGTTCAGAGCTAAATTCTATATCTTCACCGTTTTTATATGAAACGATTACTCGATGATATTCAATTACTTTTCCCTTATTATTGATTGTTCTGTCAGAATCATACTCAGCTGATATTATATTTTCAAAAGGGATTTTCTTAACACTATCAAACGTAGTTTTTAAATACATTTCAGCCCCAGTAAACACTACTCCTGATTTACCATTATTTAATAAACTAGTATCGATTAATGCTATAACAGTATTTGGATCAATACCTTCTGCAATACTGACTGATGCATTTATGAGAACTTTTTCAGGAATATCAGGTGTAATCATGATATCTGTTAGATTTGTTTCATTTAATAATGACTTAATATACACATCTGAACTTAACTTCTCTACTACATCCACTTCTTCGATTTTTTGACTACTATTGTTTATACTTGCAATTTTAAATCCGCATTCCGGACAAAATTTAGCATTTTCAATTAATTTATTTCCACATTCCGGACAAAATTTCATTTCAATTATCCCCTTAAAATACTTATTTTTCGAAATTAGTTTAGCACAACAATCATAAAATTAGTTAAAAATCATTGTAATTTTTATAAATATTTTTATATTTTTTACAATTTGAAAATAAGTGTAGTATTTCACTCTAAAATATATAATTCAGTCTGCGTATTTAGTTAATTTAATTGTTTTCTACAACACTTTATTCTCTTATGCTATATTTAAACCAAATACTATTTTTCGGGTGATGTTATGAGTTATCAAGGTGAATTGGCGTTAGAGAATGAAGTGATTAAGCAACTAGAGTCTCAAGGTTATGAAAGAGTAATCTTAAGAAATCATGACCAATTGGTTAACAATTTTCGTCAAATTTTAAATGAACGAAATATGGACAAACTTAATAATAAACCGCTCACTGATACTGAGTTTGCGCGTTTGATGACTGACATTAGTGATAAGAGTGTCTTTGAAAGTGCAATGCAACTGCGCGATAGTTACACGCTTGAAAGAGATGACGAATCGAAGGTGTACTTATACTTCATTAATACGGAACATTGGTGTCAAAACAAATTCCAAGTTACGAATCAAGTATCAGTCGATGATAAATATAAAGGTCGCTATGATGTGACGCTTCTCATTAATGGTCTGCCACTTGTTCAAATTGAACTTAAACGTAGTGGTATTGCGATTACACAAGCGTTCAATCAAATTGAACGTTATCGTAAACATAACTACAGAGGCTTGTTCCGCTTCATTCAATTATTCGTCGTAAGTAATAAGAAGGAAACACGTTATTATGCGAACAGTGATAAAGAAATATTCAAAAGTTTTATGTTCTATTGGAGCGATAAAGACAATCGTCGAATTAACAATTTAAAAGAGTTTATCCAAGACTTCCTTGACCGTTGTCGCGTAGCGAAAATGATTAGTCGCTATATGATTACAAACGAAACTGATAAATTATTAATGGCGCTTCGACCATATCAAGTATATGCAGTGGAAGCACTCATCAATCGTGCTACGGAAATGAATAATAATGGCTACATTTGGCATACGACTGGTAGTGGTAAAACACTGACATCATTTAAAACGAGCCAAATTCTATCTAGAGATCCTGGCATTAAGAAAGTCATCTTCCTCGTAGACCGTAAAGATTTAGACAGTCAAACACTCGCAGAATTTAATAAATTCCAAATGGACTCTGTTGATTTAACCGATAATACACATAAACTTTTAAAGCAGCTTGATGATCCTTATCAGAAACTCATTGTTACTACGATTCAGAAGATGTCCAATGCGGTTAAGACTGGCGCTAAAGTAATGGATAAATATAAGGAAGATAAAGTTGTCTTCATTATTGATGAATGTCACCGTACACAATTTGGCGAGATGCATCGTCTTATTAGACAACACTTCCTTAACGCTCAATATTTCGGTTTCACTGGTACGCCACGCTTTGAAGAGAATTCAAGTCAAGATGGGCGTGCGACTGCAGATATTTTCGAAAAGTGTTTACACACCTATCTCATCAAAGATGCGATTCGTGATGGCAACGTACTTGGTTTCTCAGTAGAATATATCAGTACATTTGCAAAGGAATTACACGAGATGGACGACACTTATGTCGCTAATATCGATGAAAATGAATTATGGATGGCTGACGACCGTCTTAAATTAGTAGCACAACATATGATTGATAATCATCATAAGAAGACGCGTAATCAAATGTATACTTCCATATTTACTGTGCAAAGTATACCGATGGCAATTAAATATTATAAAATCTTCAAACAACTTAAAGAAGAAGGTAAACATGATTTAAATGTTTCTACCATCTTTACTTACGGAGCGAATGAGGATAGTAAACAACAAACAGATAATAAACATACTAAAGATGAACTTGCCGAAATAATGAAAGACTATAACGCGACCTTCGACAAGAATTACTCACTCGATTCATTCGATGGGTTCTTCAACGATATTTCAAAACGTGTCAAACAAGGCATCCCTGCTGAACGTCTAGATATCCTGATTGTTGTCGATATGTTCTTAACTGGTTTTGATAGCAAGAAGCTAAACACGCTATATGTCGACCGCAACTTAAAATATCATGGCTTAATCCAAGCCTATTCACGTACAAATCGTGTTGAGAAAGAAATGAAGCCTTATGGTAATATCGTTTGCTATCGAAATTTGAAAGACAATACAGATAGAGCCATTGAGCTCTTTTCACAAACAAACGATACGGATACCGTATTAAGTCCATCATTTGATGTCATATTGTCACAATTCAAGTCAGAGTTAGAACAATTATTCAAACTTGCCCCAACGCCAGATAGTGTAGATGACTTAGAGCGTGAAGAAGACAAGTATCAATTTGTAATGATTTATCGTGCCCTAGCGAGTATTATGCAACGACTTAAAACATTCGACGAATTCTATTTCACAACAGATGTGGTAGGTATTGATGAACAAACGTACGAAGATTATAAGAGTAAATATCTCAACATTTATGATCAAGTCAAAGCAACCAATACTACTGAAAAGACATCTGTTTTAGAAGATATTGACTTTAAAATCGAAGTACTTAGAAACGATTTAATCAATGTTCAATACATCTTAGACCTTCTCAACAACATCGACTTAACTGATAAAAAACAAACTGAGCGCGTGCGTAATCAAATTAAGCAATTATTAGATAAAGCTGACGATGACAAACTTCGCCTTAAAGCCGAATTAATTAGAGAATTCTTAGATAAAGTCATTCCTCATTTAGATGAAGATGCCGTTGTAGAAGATGCTTACTTTAATTTCGAGGAAACGGTCAAAGAAAAGGAAATTCAAGACTTCGCAGATTCAAAAGAATATCCAGTCGAACTGCTTAAAGAAGTCATTAATGAATATGAATTTAGCGGACAATTAGACAATACCGTTGTTGAACAAGGTATTACAGGGGGCTTACTGGTACGTACCCAGAAGATTGAAAACGTTAAATCCTTCGTTCAAGAAACAACAGAAAAATATGGCGCAGCGAATTGATAAGTTAGGCGGTTTCCCGCTTAACTTATTTTAATTTGTGATTTAAAATAAGTTATAACATATAAAAAAGAAAGCAATATATCAAACAATATAACTATTTTTATTAAGGGGGAAACATCAGTGTCAACGACAGAAAAACAACGTCAACAACAAGCTGATCTACAAAGAAAATTATGGTCCATCGCCAATGACTTACGCGGAAACATGGACGCAAATGAATTCAAAAACTATATCTTAGGCTTAATCTTCTATCGTTACTTAAGTGAGAAGAATGAAGAAATCGCTTCAGACTTGCTTAAAGAAGATGGTATCTCATATGAAGAAGCAATGAATAATGATACATATAAACCTATCGTTGAGAAAGAATTAATCGCACGTATTGGTTTTGTCATTGAACCTCAATACTTATTTAGTAATTTAATTAAAGAAATTGAAAAACAAACATTCCAAATTGAAGACTTAAGCAATGCCGTGAAAAACGTTGAAAACTCTACACGTGGTCACGAAAGTGAAGATGACTTTATACACCTCTTCGATGACATGGACTTAACATCAAGCCGTCTTGGTAATACAAACGCGAAACGTACACAACTCATCTCAAAAGTAATGGTTCAAATTTCAACACTACCATTCGTACATAGTGACCTTGAAATCGACATGCTTGGTGATGCCTACGAATACTTAATCGGTCAATTCGCAGCAAGTGCAGGTAAAAAAGCTGGTGAGTTCTATACACCTCAACAAGTATCTACAATCTTAGCTAAAATTGTTACAACAGGAAAGCATGACTTAAAAAGCGTTTACGACCCTACGTGTGGATCTGGTTCCTTACTCCTTCGTGTTGGTGCAGAAGCTAAAGTACGTCAATACTATGGTCAAGAATACAATAGTACGACATACAACCTAGCTCGAATGAATATGTTACTTCACGATGTGAACTATAAACGTTTCCAAATTGAAAATGACGATACGCTTGAAAGTCCTGCAGTACATGAAGAACGCTTTGGTGCCGTTGTAGCTAACCCACCATACAGCGCGAAATGGAGTGCTGACCCTTCATTCTTAGACGATGAACGTTTCAGTAACTACGGTAAACTTGCGCCTAAATCTAAAGCCGACTTTGCCTTTATTCAACATATGGTTTACCACTTAGATGACAATGGCACTATGGCCGTAGTCTTACCGCACGGTGTTTTATTCCGTGGCGCAGCAGAAGGTACCATTCGTAAATATTTAATTGAAGAGAAGAATTACTTAGATGCCGTTATCGGCTTACCTGCTAACCTATTCTATGGTACAAGTATCCCAACAAGCATTCTAGTATTTAAGAAATGTCGTGAAGCGAATGACAACGTAGTGTTTATTGACGCTTCTCAATCCTTTGAAAAAGGTAAAAACCAAAACCATCTTACCGACGAAGACGTTAACAAAATCGTTGATACCTACCGCAATAGAGAAACCATTGATAAATACAGCTATATAGCAACATTAGAAGAAATTAAAGAAAACGACTATAATCTTAATATCCCAAGATACGTCGACACATTCGAAGAAGAAGAACCGATTGATCTAGACCAAGTCCAACAGCAACTCACAGACATCGATAAAGAAATCGCAGACGTAGAATCAGAAATCAATGAATACCTCAAAGAACTAGGAGTGTTAAAACATGACTGAACCACAAAATACTCCAGAACTCAGATTTCCAGAGTTTGAAGGGGAATGGACAGAATATCAATTTCAATCGCATCTTAGCAAAATAGAGACAGGGACTAATAAGCTTGGGTCAGAAGATTTTTCAGGTCTTCCATTATTAAAAATGGGGAATATACAGCGTGGAAATTTTACATTCAATAAACTTGAAAAATTAAAAAAAGATGAAGTAGTTAATAATGAACACTTAATTCAAAATAAAGATTTTTTGTTTAATACTCTAAATACGATGGAACTTGTAGGCAAAAGTGCAACATGGATAGGTGAAAGTAATAAGTTTGCTTTTAATAGTAATATAGCAAGATTAACTTTAGAAAATATGGATACAGTATTTTTTAACTATTTATACAATACTACTAAGATGATTCATAAAGTTAAATCGCTAGCAGTAGGGACTACAAGCGTAGCTGCAATATATCCTAGAGATTTAAGAAAATTAAAATACTTTGTACCAATTTTTGATGAACAATTGAAAATTGGAGAGTTCTTTAGCAAACTCGACCGCCAGATAGAGTTAGAAGAAGAGAAACTTGAACTTTTAGAGCAACAGAAAAAAGGATATATACAAAAAATATTCTCACAAGAATTAAGATTTAAAGATGAAAATGGTAATGAATATCCTAATTGGAAAACTAAAAAATTAGATAATGTAGCTACAATTAATAGAGGGCTAACCTATAAACCTTCAGATATTCGTCAAAAAGGTGTGAGGGTTTTAAGGTCTTCTAATATTGTTAATGACAAATTTCATACATATGAAGATGATATTTTTGTAGATGAAAATGTAGTGAAGATTCCTTTAGCAAATGAAGAAGATATATTAATTACAGCTGCAAATGGAAGTCCAAAATTAGTAGGCAAACACGCCTTAATAAAAGCGTTAAAACAAGATAGTGTAGCTGGTGGATTTATGTACCTCTTAAAATCAAAAAATACTAAGTTTATTCAAATATGGATGAATACAAAAGAATATAAAAAGATTATTAATAAAGTTCAAGGTGGCAATGGTTCAATAGGTAATTTATCTAGAAAAGATTTAGAAAACGGAATAATAACAATGCCTTGTTTAGAAGAACAAGAAAAAATAGGTTTATTTTTCTCTAAAATTGACGTTCAAATTGAAGTTTTAGTAAACAAGATTAGAAATTTAAAAGAGCGCAAACAAGGATTACTTCAAAAAATGTTCATGTAATTCTGATAACGCTTCACAAGCTTATTAAATATTTAAGTTTATAAACAAAAATGATAAAATAAATATGCCTGTTACATATGGTAACAGAAAATTTTGTTTCAAATTGTCAAACTCTAATTGACTGATTTGAACATAGAGTTGTCTGTTGCTCATTCTTGTGCCAATTAGTCTACACATGAATAAGCAGAAGAAGATTATTACAAAGAATACAACATCCATATCATTCACACCTTTCAGATATTCTTCTATTAGATGATAACATATTTGTTATTTTCCCAATCTTATGCATAAAAAATTGTCGTAATGCATAAAGTATCGACAAATAGAGTGCTAAAAGGGTCGGTTTAACAGAAATTGGGTCTGTGACTCTTTATAGCTCCACATATAGTAGGTATATATAATGAAATTTATTTCTAAAAATTATTTACATATTGATTCAAAAATTTCTTATGGCAAAGTAAAAGAATATATTTCTAGCCCTACTTCAATAGCTACTCATAGTTTTCTCCCATTAATTCATAGTGACTTAAACTTCGAAAAGTTTGATGAATCCCATAAAACGTTTTATAATGACAGACCAGTTAAAGTTAAAACTAGAAAAATAATGTATGCTGGACACTTAGATAATTTCATTTATAAATATTATGCTGAATTACTAAATACTCATTACTATAATCAATTTTGTAAAAATAATGAAATAGATGATTGTATAATAGCGTATCGTAATAATAAACCAGGACAATCTAATATACATTTTGCTGCTGAAGTTATTAACAGCATAGTTATGTATGAAAAGTGCTATATTTTGATTGGGGATTTTTCAAATTATTTCAACTATATTGACCATTCGATTTTAAAAGCGAATTTAAAAAAAGTACTTAACACAAATTATTTAAATAAAGATTGGTTTAATATATTCAAGTCAGTTACTAAGTATGGATATTATGATAAAGATTTTCTAGAAGAAAAGATTGGCACTGAAAAAATGTTGAGATCCTTAAATAAAAGAAGTTTTTTTGAAAGTGTTAAGAAATTTAGAAATTTCCAACGTATATATAAGCCTAAATTTAATAACGAGAAGTATGGTATTCCTCAAGGCACAGCAATTAGTGCTGTATTTGCTAATATTTATGCTATAAATTTTGATATAAAAATGAAAAATTTTACTGAAAAATATTTAGGATTATATAGAAGATACTCTGATGACTTTATATTAATTATACCTTATCAGTTTATCGATTCACCGTTTGAAGAAGAAATTGTTTCTTTTGTTAAACAACTAACTGCGAAACATAAAATAGATTTACAAGATAAAAAAACCGACCTTTATTTATTTGATAACTCGAAAATAAAAAGCTTAAACAATGATAGTAAACATCAACTTGACTATTTAGGATTCGTTTTTGATGGTCAGTCAGTAAAAATGAGAAGTAAAAGTCCTTATAAATTTTATCGAAATGCTAAAAAACAAATTTCATTCGCCAAAGATAGAATGTTGAAAAGTGATTTAAATAAACTTCCATATCGAAAACGAATTTATAAACTCTATACTGATTTAGGTACATCTAATAATGGTAAAAATAATTTTATTGATTATGCTAAAAGAGCACAACTAATCTTTGATAAATTATCGCCACAAACTAACAATATAATAATGCAACAAATAAATAATCGAAAGAAGAAAATTGAAAAGCTACTTGGCTATAAAATTCACTCGAGATTATAAGGAATATTATCTTTGTAAAAACCTCTCTTAATTTATCAAGAGAGGTTATATGTCTTCAATAGGCTTGTGATTGTAACCAATTTCATCAATTTGCATTAAATAATTAAATAAAATTAGACTTACTTGAGATTGCTCAATATTTCTATTTCGTGTAAAATTCATTACACTCCAATTATTTGCTATAACTCTCTCTCCATATTGTTCACATCCATAAACAACCATATTTTGTACATGTTTTAAAGTATATTTCTTAGTACGTATTAATTTAGTAGCATTTTTTATTTCATGATTAATTATGTATGAAATTTCGCCCGTGGAAAAGTTTTCAAGTAATTTTTTAAAAACTTGTTCTGCACTATCAATTGAATAATTATGAAAATTTACTTCTTCCATTAAATATTTTAAATTTTCAACACTTTCATTTAGTGCGATAACCTTCCACATAGAATAATAAAATTCATTGGAAAATAGTGATTTACTTGGGTAAACTAATTGCTCTAACATATTTATATAGTCAATACCCTTTCCTTTAAAGTCTATATTTATTGAATAATAGACTTTATATGTATAAAACTCTTCTATAGTTTTATTTTTATAATCAAAAACTAAATCATTATTATTGCTCATATTAAAATTTGGAGATATAATCCCTTCTAAAAATAAATGGTCATATATTTCGCTAATCATTTTACCTGTGGGTGCTAACTTACCTTTCAATTGATTAAAAGGAACAATATATTCCAAATTATCACTGAGACCACATCTTAAGAGACAAGCTAAATAAAATCGATCTGTTTCACTTAATTCTTCTATACTTTTACAATCCCTATTACCATAACTAGAAATAATTTCTTCTTCTAACTCTTTAATAAGCTTTTGTTCTTTATCTTTATTTTTTTTACAATTTTCACAAATACAATTATTAGAGTTATCATGTCCACATTTTAAACAAAATGAAATATCATTATATAAATGTGCAGATACAGTTCTACCCTTTAACTTTTTATTCATTTTTGATTTACAATAAATACATTTTTCATCTATTATTAGATATGGAAATAGTGAGACTAACTTACTTGGTTGCACCGTAATAGAGTATTCATTTATTCATTTATTAAGTTATTTATTTTTTCTTCTGCATAATATCGATTAATTAAAGTTACAACTTCTTTAGTATTTAAGTGTGATAATTTGCTACTTAAATTGTTAAAATTAAAATCATCAATTTCATACTTCATTTTATGTACCTCTTCATTAAATAAATTTATTATTAAGTATAAACTATCAATATAAATCAAAAAAGAAAACTTTTTGTAGTAAATTAAAAAATTTCATTAACGAAAGTCTAAAAACTTATATTTACTATACTTTTTTAAATTTAAATATTTATTCCACTGAATTTAGAGCGCTAAGTATATCTGTTTTATATATTTTTTTGCCAAGCGGTGCATAATGATAAACGCGAAGATGAGCATTAGCACGTTTGTTAGACGAAAGTTGGTCAAATAAAGTGCCAGGCATTGTTAGGTGGTTTTGTGCTCATGATTAATTGGTGTAAGTAATAACCACCTATGAAACCTATTAAGTTACTTATAGTAACAATTAATATTTTTCTGTTATAGATGTACATTATGACTTTTATATAAAACATTAAGTCCTCAGAGTTGTGAGTTCTCACTAACATTCGCTGACGTTAATGTTAGTCAAAATAAATATTCCAACCACGAACTTCTTAACATCCAACCAAAACTAAAAAAGTGCATTAAAAAAGTCAAATGAACGCAGAAATAGTTCATTTGGCTTCTTGTATAAGAATCAACTCATCCATTCAAATATAAAATTAGCTACATATGTTTCTAGAAATGCAGCGATGATGATTAAGGGTAATGCGATCAATACATATGATTTGATTACGTTGATTAAGTTAACTTTTATCGCGTAATTTTCTTTTTTACTTTTCCTGAAGAGATTGGTAAAGCGGCGTGTGATGGCTTTGTTCAACATATACAATGCACTTGCTAAAATGCAAAAGCCCATGACTTCAAATGTATAATGCGGAATAAATGCAATACATCCTATCAAGCCTTTATGTAAATCAAAACTCAGAATAAAACCAAACATTATGCCAGGCATAAGAATGGTAACCACTATATTGATCAAATAAAGATAAGGTATAGGTAGTAAGGCTAAGATAAACATTTGTAGTGGCACTTGAAAGCCGTTATTAACGATATATTTCCACACTTTTTCAAGTCCTTTAGCTTCGCCAATCTTTTCGCTCGCATTTCCCATATTCTTCAAGTCATTAATTGACGGATGAACAAAATAACAGAATAGCGTAGTAATGATTACACATATCGTAGCCACTATAAAAATTTTTACGGCACGTTTAACAATATCCAAGTCAATTGATTTCAGCATAAGCGACCTCCTCTGTCACCACATATACTAACAAATCTCATACGGTATTTTAATATCTTTTTCAGAGATTTAAGGTAGACTTAATGTTCGCTTGTACACGTTCACATTAGCGCTCTAACATTATAAAAGCTATGAGGAAACCTTGCATTATCGGTTTCTTCATAGCTTATTTTAACTAAATTGAAGTGATTATTGAGGTCTTGGATTGCGTTTCATCTTCACATATTGAGAGATACTGTATAGTATGATTCCGAACCAAATAAGTGCGAACGTAACTAACTGTTGTGCGTCAAAATGTTCTTTAAAAGCAAAGATACCTAAGAAGAACATGATCGTTGGTCCAACGTATTGAATAAATCCTGTTAGAGATAATGGAATTCGTTTGGCACCTGCTGAGAATAGAATTAGTGGAATGGCTGTTACTGCCCCTGAGAATAGTAGCCAGAAGGTATCCATGTTCATACCGACTGATGACGTTCCTGTCTTCCATAAATAAATCATATACATTAATCCCGCTGGCGCTGTGACGATACATTCAATCGCAATACTGCTGATGGCTTCGATTTTAACAATCTTCTTCAACAAGCCATAAATGCCGAATGAGAAAGCAAGCATTAATGAGATAACTGGAAATTCTCCAACGCGTATCGTCATATAGAGTACTCCGATTGCCGCAAATACGATGGCTAAAGATTCAAATTTATTAAATCTTTCTTTTAGGAAAATAAACGCCAATAATATACTGACTAATGGATTAATGTAATAACCTAAACTAGATTGAAGGACGTGTCCATTAGATACAGCCCAAATGAACGTTCCCCAGTTCACCGTAATCACATAACCGGCAATAATGATGACGATAAGTTCAATTGGATGTGAGAATAAATGTTGTAAATCACGCTTGAATGTTTGTGATTTCTTTAAAACGACGATCATTAGAATCATAAAGATCATGGATAATACAATGCGATAAGCTAGGATTTCAAATGCACTAACGCCACCAATTAATTTCCAATAAATTGGCAAGATACCCCATAGTACATATGCCCCTAACGCATATAGAATCCCTTTTTTGAATTCAGTATTGGAATTCATCCAAACCCTCCTATTGGTATAACCCTGGAAATATGTATTTAGTAATACAACTATGTTACCAATAGTTAAGAAAGTTAGATATATAAACTGCTCAAAATCTCTTAAATTCCCAGTAAATCGGATCAAATTAACCCAAATTTAGACATCCATCTCTCTAACATCACACAACCCGAAGTCTTCCTTTCAATATAAAAAGAACCAGCGCCATGAAAGTCACTGGTCCTACCATAAAGCGTCGTATTCAATTATCCACCAAAGAATAAATCGACTATATCACTCGTTCTATTTTTATCAGTTTTATAAAACTCTGTATAACCACAATTCTTACAAGTGATTGTTTTAAAGTTGTTATGTTGTACATCAAACATTTTAGAAAGTCCTGAACCTGTTGCCGATAATGTCCCTTCTTCCACTTCTGTATGTCCACATTTCACACAACCGTCTCCTGTGTTTCCAGTCATAAACAACACTCCTTTATTGTTTCTCACTTATTTTATAGCCTATTTATTAATCGCTAATCTTTAGATATTAAATATCTCCAGTTGAATTACACGTTTGTTTTAAAAGATGTTTGGCATCACTCCTTTAATTCTCAAATTATAGGTAAGTCATCTTATAAATAACAATCTAAATGCAGGATTCTCGACAAAATATATGCAAAACTTGGCTTTCAGATTTGCTCGCTAATTACTTCAATCCAAACCCTAAACCCATTCGCCACGACCTTGCCACACTGTTGTCACAATTACTGTGACAAAGTGGCATTTTCTTTGTGTTGAAGACGCTTTCTTAAGCCCTTACAATTGAAGTATCAAATCAGAATAAAAAAAGAGGTGTAGTTATGGCTCAAACAGAGACACAAGAGAAAAAAGGTCTCGGCCGTAAAGTTCAAGCGTTTGGTTCATTCCTTAGTAGTATGATTATGCCAAACATCGGTGCGTTTATCGCATGGGGCTTTATTGCTGCGATTTTCATTGATAATGGTTGGTATCCTAATAAAGAATTATCTCAATTAGCAGGACCAATGATCACGTACTTAATTCCATTACTTATCGCATTTAGTGGTGGTCGTTTAATTCACGACTTACGTGGTGGTATCGTTGCAGCGACAGCAACTATGGGGGTTATTGTTGCATTACCAGATACACCAATGTTACTCGGTGCAATGATTATGGGACCACTTGTTGGTTGGTTAATGAAGAAAGTTGACCAATTCTTACAACCTAGAACACCACAAGGCTTTGAAATGTTATTCAATAACTTCTCAGCAGGTATTCTAGCATTCATTATGACAATCCTTGGCTTCAAACTATTGGCGCCAATTATGCAATTCATCATGCACATCTTATCAGTAGCAGTTGAATTCTTAGTACACTTACACTTATTACCAATTGTAAGTATTATCGTAGAACCAGCTAAAATTTTATTCCTTAACAACGCAATTAACCATGGTGTATTCACACCACTTGGTACTGACCAAGCCGCAAGTGCAGGTCAATCTATTCTATTCGCAATCGAATCAAACCCTGGACCAGGTATCGGTATCTTATTAGCGTACATGATCTTTGGTAAAGGGACAGCTAAAGCAACTTCATATGGTGCAGGAATCATCCACTTCTTCGGTGGTATTCATGAAATTTACTTCCCATATGTATTAATGCGTCCATTATTATTCATCGCTGTTATTTTAGGTGGTATGACTGGCGTAGCAACTTATCAAGCAACTGGTTTCGGATTCAAGAGTCCGGCTTCACCAGGTTCATTCATCGTGTATTGCTTAAATGCACCTAAAGGCGAGTTCTTACACATGGTATTAGGCGTATTCTTAGCAGCACTTGTTTCATTCGTAGTTGCCGCATTAATTATGAAATTTACGAAAGAACCTAAACAAGATTTAGAAGCAGCAACAGCAAAAATGGAATCTACTAAAGGTAAAAAATCTAGCGTGTCATCTAAATTAACTGGTGCCACTACTGGTACTGGCGCAGCTGGCGTAGCAGCAAACAAAGCTGAAGGTGACAATCATACAGAAGCTTCATCAGAAGATGAAGAAGAAGACTTACTTGATAACTACAACACTGAAGACGTAGACGCGCATGACTATAGCAATGTTGACCATGTTATTTTCGCATGTGATGCGGGTATGGGTTCTAGTGCAATGGGTGCAAGTATGTTACGTAATAAATTTAAAAAAGCAGGCATTTCAGACGTTAACGTTACAAATACTGCGATTAACCAATTACCAAATAATGCACAACTTGTTATTACACAAAAAACATTAACAGACCGTGCAATCAAACAAGTTCCAAACGCAATTCATATCTCAGTGGATAACTTCTTAAATTCTCCACGTTATGAAGAATTATTAAACAACTTGAAGAAAGATCAAGACAAAGCATAATTAAATAGTTTAGGAGTCGAACATAGCGCGATTGCTTCCTATGTTCAGACTTCCTTCAAAGGGGGGACACACCATGTTAATGAGTACACGTGAAAAGGAAATCATTGAACTGCTAATTAAGTATTACGGTCAATACGTCACGATTTATGAAATTGCTCAACAACTTGGCGTGTCCTCTCGTACAATTCATCGTGAATTAAAAGGCATTGAATCCTATCTTCAAGGATTCAATATGACACTTGAACGTGCGAATAAAAAAGGCATTAAGTTGTCTTGTAACGATGACCAAATTCAACTTTTAAAACAAGAAATGGCCCAACACGATACGATTGACTTGTCTGTTGAAGAACAAAAAGCGATTATCTTATACGCACTGATTCAATCCAAGCATGCGGTGAAGCAATACAGCTTGGCGCAAGAAATTGGCGTATCTGTTCAATCATTAACCAAATTACTTGATGACCTAGAGAAAGATCTCGCAAGCTATCAACTTAACCTTTATCGCAAACGTGGTGAAGGGGTATATCTTGATGGCCCTGAATCGAAGAAACGTGAGTTCTTAAGTCAATTGATGGTAAATAACTTAAATAGTACAAGTGTTTACTCCGTTATCGAGAATCACTTTGTCTATCAATCGATTAATCAGTCACAACAAGCGTTAGTCGATTTGGATAGCATCTTCAAGATTGAACGTATCTTAATGGATTACTTAGGCCAATTGCCGTACACCTTAACGGAGTCGAGCTACCTTACCTTAACCGTCCATATTGTATTGAGTATTGCGCGCATTCAAAATGGAGAATATGTATCCATAAATGAAGATATTCATCATTCTGTTAAAGACACATTTGAACATCAAATTGCTACAGAAATTGCGAAACGTATAGAGACACTATACGATATCGACTTTAATCAAGCGGAAGTTACATTTATCACCATTCATTTACGCGGTGCAAACCGCCGAACAACCTCCAAGATGTTTGAGAATAATGAATTTGACGACCGTAAAATACAAGCATTTGTAAACCGTGTTGAACGTCTATCAGGCCAAACATTTGAAGACTATGCGACACTTGTTCATGGCTTATCATTGCACATCAATCCAGCGATTAATCGTTTGGAAGCCAATATTGAGACATATAATCCACTCACTGAGATGATTAAGTACAAGTACTCTCGTCTCTTCGACATCGTGCATAAAGCGATTGATCAGACGTGGCCGGAGCTAGTCTTCCCAGATAGCGAGATTGCCTTTATTGTCTTGCATTTTGGTGGCTCCTTAAAAAGTCAGTCGAGCCAACTGCTACATGTTTTAGTTGTCTGCAGTAGTGGTATTGGAACAAGTCGATTATTAGCAACACGACTACAACAATCGTTTAATGAAATAGAGAAGATTACACAAGCGTCCGTCAGTGATTTGAAACGATTAAATCTTGAAGATTACGATGGTATTATTTCAACCGTTAAATTGGATATTTCAGCACCATTTATTACGGTTAACCCGCTACTACCAGAAGCTGACGTGACCTATGTGGCATCATTCTTAAAGACGACTGAGCATAAAGCAAAACAACATGAAATACGCGAAGTAAAACATTCGATTCAAAATCCTGATCAAGTGGTCAGGAACATCGAACAAGGCTTAGCGTTGTTGAACTCTATGCAATTTGAATATAAAGATGTAACTATTTGGAATCACTATTTAGCTGACTATCTTGAGGACAATGGCGTGATTGCGCCGAATAGTCAGACGTCATTCGCTGAGCTGTTGCAAGATAAATTGAATCAGAATCCTGGTTGGATATTGCAACCCTACCCTGTTGCTATTCCACATATGAAGGATGATTTGATTCTTCGTCCGTTGATTCTCATCACGATATTGAATCAAGAGATGGACATGCAAAGTACTCAAAATGACCTTTTCAAAATTAAATATATGGTTAGCCTATTCATCCCAAATAATGATGAAATGGCACAACTTGTCGGGGAACTATCTGCTGAATTGGGTCATCATCTCGAGCAAATTGATGACTTCATGCAAGACCCTGCCGCTATGAAACACATATTGAGAGATAGCTTTTTAAAACGAATTCAAAACCAATTAACTTAGGAGTGTATAAAATGACTGAATTATTTAGTAATGACAATATCTTTTTAAACGTATCTGTAGGAAGCCAAGACGAAGCCATCGAAAAAGCAGGTCGTGCATTAGTAGATAGCGGTTCTGTAAACGAAGCGTATATCCAAGCAATGAAAGAACGTGAACAACTTGTTTCTACATTCATGGGTAACGGATTAGCAATTCCTCACGGTACTGATGAAGCTAAAGGTGATGTATTAGCATCTGGTTTAACATTACTTCAAATTCCTGAAGGTGTAGATTGGAACGGCGAAACAGTGAAAGTTGTCGTTGGTATCGCTGGTAAAGATGGCGAACACTTAGACTTATTATCTAAAATCGCAATTACATTCAGTGAAGAAGAAAATGTTGACCGTATCGTCAATGCTAAATCTGCGGAAGAAATCAAACAAGTCTTCGAGGAGGCTGATGCATAATGAAAGCTGTACATTTCGGAGCTGGTAATATTGGTCGTGGGTTCATCGGCTATATTCTTTCAGATAACAATATTGATGTCACATTTGCAGACGTTAACGAAGACATTATCACTGCATTAGATAAAGAAGGCGCGTATAACGTTATTCTTGCTAATGAAGAGAAAACAACAACACGCGTGACTGGTGTTAGTGCAATTAACAGTGGTCAACCTTCAGATGAGTTGAAACAAGCAATTCTTGAAGCAGATATCATTACAACTGCGGTTGGTGTGAACATTCTTCCTATCATTGCGAAATCATTCGCACCAGTGTTAAAAGAAAAAGAAAATCACGTCAACATCGTGGCATGTGAAAATGCAATTATGGCGACTGATACGCTTAAAGAAGCAATCTTAGATATCACTGGTCCATTAGGCGATAACATTCACTTCGCAAACTCTGCGGTTGACCGTATTGTCCCTCTTCAAAAGAATGACAATATTTTAGACGTTATGGTTGAGCCTTTCTTTGAATGGGTTGTCGAAAAAGACGCTTGGTACGGTGAAGAATTAGAACATATTAAATATGTTGATGATTTAACACCTTATATCGAACGTAAATTATTAACTGTTAATACAGGTCATGCCTTATTAGCATATGCTGGTCGTTTCTATGGTAGAGATACTGTCCTAGATGCGGTTAAAGACGATGCTATCGTTGCAGATTTACGTCAAGTATTAGGTGAAACAAGCGAGTATATCGTAGATAACTTCAGCTTCACTAAAGATGAACAAGCGGCTTATGTTGAGAAAATTATTGGTCGTTTCGAAAATCCATACCTTTCTGACGAAGTAACACGTGTAGGTCGTGGCACAATCCGTAAAATCGGTCCTAAAGATCGTATTATCAAACCTTTATCTTATCTATATGAAAATAACTTACGTCGCAAAGGCTTATTAAAAGCAGCAGCGTTATTATTGAAATATGATGATATGAACGATAAAGAAACAGTTGAAATGCGTGAATATATTGATGCACATGGTGTAAAAGCATTCTTATTAGAATATGCGAAAATCAATGACCGTTTAGCAGATAAAATTGTAGCTGTGTACGAAGAACTATAATGCGTTAATTACTCTAACAATTGAATGCGTGCAGGTTTGCTGCTCGCTTGCTCTAGGAATTGCTGGGAGCGAAACAGAATTCTAGTGTTTAAGAATTCGTTTTTTCGCCCCCACAAAGTTGATTAGGGAGTGGGACAGAATTCTTTTAAATTCGTCGTCCCACTCCCAATCAACCACTGTGAAGCCAATCTGTTTATAATTGAAAAGAGTTAAATCACTTTATAAGCCTTTTTCAAAGTCTTGTAGGTTGTGATTTAACTCTTTTTTTACTTAGGTTTTGTCTCAGTGCTAATGCTATTCCTAGTAGCGTCTCGCAGCCTATACTTCGTATTTTAGCAAGTAAAATTTATAATTCTAGCCATCTACAATAGTTTAGTTGAACCTATATTATTAATTAATAATCATTCAAAGTCTCATAACTTAAAGTTATGAACACATAAATAAGTGATATGAATACTTTCACATTTTAAAGGAATAGTTAAATAAAGGGTGTTCATGAATATATCTTGGAGGGATTATTAATGGGAAAATTAGATGGTAAAGTCGCATTTATTACAGGTGCAGGTTCAGGTATGGGTAAAGCACAGGCCATTCTTTATGCATCAGAAGGTGCTAAAGTTATAATCGCTGATATCAATGAAGAAACTGTGATCCAAACAGCTAGTGACATTAAAGCGCATGGTGGCGAAGCACTACCAGTTACGATCGATGTATCTAATAAAGAAAGTGTTGACCACGCTGTTAAACAAGGTGTTGAAGCATTTGGTACGATCAATATCTTAAGTAATACAGCTGGTATTCTAGATGATTATAAACCAACGCTAGAAACGTCAGAGGAATTATGGGATAGAATTATTAATATCAATTTAAAAGGTACGTATCTTGTAACGAATGCAGTGTTGCCACATATGATCGACAATGGCAAAGGTACGGTTATTAATATTGCTTCTATCGGTGCATTTGTAGCTGGCGGTGGCGGTGCTGCTTATACTTCAGCGAAACATGGTATTGCAGGTTATACGAAACAATTATCATTTGATTATGGTCTTAAAGGTATTAAAGCAAACGCCATTGCACCTGGTGCCGTTGATACTGGCATGACACATGCGATGTTTGAAGAAGGTTCTGCAGATGTTATGGAAAAAACAAATTCTGTACCTGCTGGTCGTTATGGTCAACCAGAGGAAATTGCACAATTGTCACTCTTCCTAGCAAGTGATGATTCTGATTTCATCCACGGTTCAATTATTCCAATCGATGGTGGTTGGTTAGTCGATTAATGATGCAATCATATTTCAATGATGCGTCACTAATAAAAGCGTTGAGTCACTATTAATGAAGTGATTCAACGCTTTTTATCAATCATTTAAGAATGATGCTTTCGCTCTTTTCGGTTCGTATAATAAGCACGACCAAAGAATGCGATATTGATTCCAATAAGTAATACGATATACAGTACAAGTGATATCGTTAGAAATTGCTCATTAGAATGATGATGTGCTTTAAAAATCTGGCCAATTAAATTAGGTAAGCACACGATAAAGATGACAAGTGCAAATAGCTTTTGTTTCACAATGAAACATAGCAACATGACAATTGCTAATAATATGAGTCTAGTAACGATACTTTGCGTTTGATTAAGGCGCACAAGTGTATAGATTGGATATTTTTCAGCAATATACGTACTTACAATCATTAGTGTAAAAAGAACCATACCGCCTATAAACGCATAGACATAGACACGTTTAGCATCGCCATATTTTACAATTGCTTTTCTTATTAAGAACCACGGCACAATAATCGCTAATACGAAGATAAAAATTATATTTAAAATATAGCCCACCGTGAGTGTAAAGGTCGTTTCAAAGAAATCTGGTATCGTAAATACCGCAATCATAAAGCATACGAAGTACGTTAAATATTTAGGTAACCCTTTAGTGAAGCTCATTTCTTTAGAGAAATTATCCGCATAGTCTTTCACAGGCGTATTCAGAATATCGCTCACATCGCCACCATTCGCTTCTGCCATTTCAAAGTGATCTTGTAATTCATCACCAATGGCATGGACTTCATCCTCATCCTTACCTCTAAACATTAATTCTGCCTTTAGCTTTAATATATAGTCTTCCTGTTCTTTAGTCATCATATTCATCACTCCCGAATAAATTATTCATTCCTGAGTTGAGATAACGCCATTTCTCCTTAAATCGTTCCAATTCTTCTTGGCCGCTTTCAGAAATCGTATAATACTTACGTTTAGGGCCACCGTTATCTGATTTACGCGTGGTTGTGTGAACGTAGCCTTTCTTACTTAATCTAAGTAACACTGGATAAATACTACCATCGCTAATTTCAGGAAATTGGTTTTCTTTTAATTTCTCTAAAATTTCATACCCATAGGTCTCACCCTTAGCTATAAGTCCTAGAATTGCGCCATCTAAAAGCCCCTTCATCATTTGATTAGATACTGACATGTCATCACCTTTTGTTAACTATCTTATAATATAAGATAATGCATTTTAAAAAAGAAGTCAACTATCTTACAATAAAATATAGTGATACTTTAATCGCTACGCTAATTAATAAGTTACATAAATAACACATTAAAACCCCCAGCAGCTTTGGCGCGCCTGGGGGATTATCCATACTCGTTACGTAAATATTAAAATTCATTTTGTGTAATTTATAAATAAATCGCTAATGTATTTGACTTGGTTTTTGAAAGATAATGATCGTTCATATTTAATGGTATATTGCTTTTCCAAAAGATGCCTCTGCACTTTCACCAATCACTTCTGATAGTGAAGGATGTGGTTGAATAATGTGCGCAATATCGTTCAACGTACCTCCTGCCACTTTAATGCCTAAGATTTCACTAATTAAATCTGTCGCATGCGGCCCAACGATAAATCCACCTAAAATCTTGCCATCTTGCTTATTCGCTACTATTTTAACAAGTCCTTGTGTTTCACCTTTCAAGATTGCTTTAGGATTCTTCTGAAAAGACGCAGTCGTCACTTCAACCTCATAGCCCGCCTCTTGTGCTTGTAATGCTGATAAACCAACAGACGCAGATTCTAATCTTGTATAGATACATCGCGGTATATCTTCTTGATTAATCGCCTCTGGATGTTTGCCTGCAATATGTTCTGCTACATACTTACCATGCGCACTTGCGGTATGTGCTAGTTGATAACCTGGCACCAAATCACCAATCGCATAAACATGCGCATAGCTTGTTTCATAATGTTCATTGACTTGGAGGCACTTCCCTTCCTGTTCTAGATTTAACGCCTTAGCCACATGAACATTAGGTTGTCGTCCTGTCGCAAAGAGTAACGTTTCATATGGTATTTCTTTAGGTCCGTCTTTACCATCTATTTCTAAGGTTGTAGCATTTACTTTCGTTGTTTCTGAATTGGTAATAATTTGTACACCTTGTTGTTTCAGATATGAGGATAGATGCGTATGTATCTCCTCAATTTCACTAGATAAAATGTTATCGCCTTTTTCCAAAATCGTTACATCTACGCCTAAGTCAGCCATTGAAGAGGCGATTTCCGAGGCAATCACACCGCCACCAATTATCACGAGTTGTTTCGGCAATGCATCCATGTTGAAAAATGTGTCAGCTGTTTCAAAGTGTGCTTGATCTAGACCTTCGATTGGTGGTACAAACGGCTTTGTCCCTGTTGCTAAAATAATATCTTTCGCCGAGTAAATGGTCTGATTCACTTGGACTTTCAATCCTTCAAGTACTTCCGCTTCGCCTTCAATCATGTCAACATTGTGTTGCTGTAGTGCATCTCGAACGTCATCCGTTACGGTCTTAAACACTTGGTCTTTACGTTGCACTAGACCGTTTAAATCAATATCTATGTGATTCGTCTTAATTCCCCAATTGTTTGCAGATTGTATGTCTCTCACTTTCGCACCATATTCTAAAAATATCTTTGACGGTATACAACCTACGTTCAGACATACACCACCCACATGTTGTTTCTCAACAATCGCTACATGCTTTCCTAATTGTGCTGCTCGAATTGCTGCTGCATAACCTCCAGGCCCTGCTCCAATAACGATTAAATCATATGATTTAGACATCATTTGCTACCCCTTTCACCTTTGAAGTTGTCTTTCCATCCCTTAATAATGTTTGCTTTGAACATAATCACCCTAATTTGGTGTAAGCGCTTTACACCCTTTCAATTATATATTAGAGTTATATTTTTATAATTTCAAATAAACGTAAGTGACAGATTTTTTACTTTTTTAAATAAGGGACGTATTTAGAACAAGGCATGAAAATCCCCCAGCATTTTAAATGCGCTGAGGGTATTAATCGAATCAAATGGGTTTGTTATTACAGAATTAATAGATATGGATTTTCGATATATTTAGCTAATACTTTTAAGAAGTCAGCAGCACTCGCACCATCAAGAATTTGATGATCAAATGTTAAGCTTAACGGAATGCGTGATACTTGTTTGATACTATCTCCTTCCAGCACAACTTCTTTAGAAAGTGCACCTACGCCTAGAATACCTGTTTCACCTAGATTAAGAATAGGTGTAAAGTATTCAACACCACTGGTACCCATATTTGTAATTGTGAAGGTAGCACCTGAAAGTTGAATATCGTTAGTGTTACCGTCACGTACCGCTTCAGCAGAAGACTTAATTTCTTGAGCTAAGGCACCAATACTTTTAGTATCTGCATTGTTAATAACTGGTACCATTAAACCTTCATCGAGTGAGGTTGCTACACCTAAATGAACATCATCGTATTCTGTAAGTTGACCATTTTCATAACGTGCGTTCATAGCACCATAATCTTTAAGCGCTAATACGATGGCTTTGGCTAGCAATACTGTGACAGTCAGTTTCGTATCTTGATTTGCATTCTCAAGTTCCGCCGATAATTTGTCTTTAAAATCTAGCAAGCGGTCGGCATCTACTTTGCGATGTAATGTGAGTTGTGCTGTTTCATTAAGACTCTGACGCATATTTTGTGCAATACGCTTACGCATAGGATTTAATCCCTCGCCCACATTTACACTGTTAAAGCTAGCCTCTACTGTAGATTGTGTTGGCTCATCTTTATTTTCAAAATCATATCCTTGATTTTCGACACGTTGGATGTCTAGTTTCGTAATACGTTGATTACCACCCGTACCTTGAATTCGCGTAATATCAAACTCTTTATCTTTTGCCATCTTGCGTGCAAGTGGTGAAATAAAGATACGTTTACCATTTTTATGTTCAATATTATTGGATTTTCTTGTATCTTCATCATGCTTACTATCATCTTCATTTGCAGAAGTTGTATCGTTCGTTTGTTGATTTTCATTGTCTGATTGAGCGTTGTTTAACTCTACATTTTCAGAATGAGAAGTATTGCTATCTTCAGAACTCTCACCTTCGTCTCCAATAACACCTAAAGTAGATTTGACTTCTGCTTCTTCACCGGCTTGAACTTTAATTTGGAGTAGCGTACCACTGGCCGGTGCCTCAACATCTTGCGTTAGTTTCTCAGAACTGATTGTACAGACGCTTTCCCCTTGTTCGACAGTGTCTCCTTCAGCTTTAAACCATTCTTCGACTGTGCCTTCTTTCATCGTCATACCGAGTTTTGGCATAATAATATTTTCGCTCATCGTTCAACACCTCCCTGCCTATGAATTAACTTGTTTTAAGTCTTCAATTAGTTCAGACGCAACATCCAACACTTTATCTACGTTTGGTATATAGGCTTGTTCAAGGTTAGCTGCGAATGGAACTGGTGTATCAGGTGCAGTGACTTTTTTGATTGGTCCGTCTAAGTAATCGAAACCGATATCACCAATAACAGATGCCACATCTCTTGCTACATTACATTGTGGATTCGATTCATCAATCACAATTAATCGTCCTGTCTTCTTCACTGAATCTAGTACTGTTTCTTCATCCCACGGTGATACAGAACGTAAATCAATGACTTCAACTGAAACGTTATCCTCTGCTAATTTCTCTGCTGTCTCTTCAGCAACAGCAACCATTTTACCGATTGCTACAATTGTTAAATCCTCACCTTCACGTGTCACATTTGCTTTACCAATTTCTACTGTATAAGGTTCTTCAGGTACATTGCCTTTTTGACCGAGTAACGTTTTATCTTCTGAAAAGACTACCAAATTATCATCTTGTACTGCTGCCATTAACAGTCCTTTAGCATCATAAGGATTAGACGGCACAACCACTTTCACACCTGGAATAGCGGCGAACATGTTATATAGCGATTGAGAATGTTGTGCTGCTGCACCTGCACCAGCGCCATGAACTGTACGTACGACAAGTGGAATTTTAGCTTTACCACCAAACATGTAACGCATTTTTGCTCCTTGATTTAGAATCGGATCCAATCCAAAACCAATAAAATCATTAAACATTAATTCAGCAATAGGACGTAAGCCGGTTGCCGCTGCACCTACAGCAGAACTTAATGTAATATGTTCAGCAATTGGAGTATCAATAACACGGTCACGACTATATTTTTTTGCGAGACCTTTTGTGACACCAAAGACGCCCCCAAAAGTATCGTCATCTTTAATATGTTCAACACCTGCACCACCTGAAACATCGGTACCAATGAGAATAACGTTGTCATCTTGTTCCATTGACTGATCGATTGCTTCGTTAATTGCGCCCATAAATGTTAACTTGCGTTCTTCACTCATAGCGATAACCTCCTTTAAGCAAATACATCTTTATATAACGATTCGACATCTGGCAATTCACTGTCATCTGCATATTTCACGGCATCTTCGACAGCTTGTTCAGCTGCTTGTTCAATTTCATCTGCTTCTTCTTCAGTCAACCAACCTTCTTCGAGTGCTTGTCGCTTAAAGTCTTCTGTTGCATTTTTATCTGCATTACGGTCGTTTGGAGATTTAACTTTTTGTTCATCACCTTCAAAATGTCCATACTTACGGTATGTGTCACACTCGATTAATGTAGGACCTTCACCATTTTTTGCTCGTTCAACGGCTTCTTGAGCTGCTTTGTACACTTCGACTACATCCATGCCATCTACTCTGACGCCTGGCATATTATAGGCTGTAGCACGTTCGGCAATTGTTTCTGAGGCACTGGCATAGTCATGTGTTGTACCTTCACCGAATTGGTTATTTTCACAAACGAAGATAACTGGAAGATTTAAAATTGAAGCAAAATTTAGTCCTTCATGGAAATTCCCCTCATTTGCTGCACCATCTCCAAAGAAACAGACCGCTACATTCTTTTTACCTTGATTTCGAATAGAGATGCCAGCACCTGTCGCAAGACCAAAGCCACCACTTACGATACCGTTGGCCCCTAACATCCCTTTATCAATTTCCGCAACATGCATTGAGCCACCTTTACCATGGCCAAGACCATCGCGTTTACCCATAATTTCAGCCATCATACCATTTAAGTCGCAACCTTTCGCAATCGCATGTCCATGACCACGGTGGGTACTAGTGATATAGTCATCATCTTCAAGTTGTGACATAACACCAGTTGCTACGGCTTCTTCGCCTACATATAAATGAACAAAACCAGGAATTTTACCATCGCTAAAGATTTTATGCACCTTTTCTTCAAAGTATCGAATTTCATTCATCGTTTTATAAATCCAACGTGCTTGTTCTTTTTCCATCGTTAGTTCCTCCCATCACTCATGATTCGTTTTGTAATTACATGTGAATGGCTTTTCCGAAGTATGCATCCGCACTCTCACCAATAGCCTCTGATAGAGCGGGATGTGGTTGAATGATGTTAGATAATTCATTCATCGTACCTTCTGAGGCCTTAACACCTAATACTTCACCAATTAAATCTGTCGCGTGTGGACCAACAATAAAGGCACCTAATACTTCACCATACTTTTTATCAGCTACAATTTCGATAAACCCTTGTGATTCTCCTTTTACAAGCGCTTTTGCATTACCTTGAAAAGTAGATTGTGTTACGGACACGTCATAACCCGCTTCCTTAGCTTGTTCCTCAGATAAACCCACAGAGGCTGCTTCAAGTCGAGTATAGATGCAACGCGTAATATTTTCTGGAGAAACTGGATTTGGATTTAATCCAGCTAAAGTTTCAACAACATGTATTCCATGTGCGCTCGCTGCATGTGCAAGTTGATAGCCCTTAATTAGGTCTCCAATAGCATATACGTGTGGACGACTCGTTTGATAGTGGTCATCAACTTGTACAAATTTACCGTCCATCTCTATATCTAATGCTTCAGTTACTTTAATATTCGGCTGTCGACCAGTTGCCACCAATAATGTATCAAATGACACATCATCGTAATTCTCTAAGATTACTTCGGATGAGGTTAATTGACTGATCTTAGCGCTGGTCAAAATTTTAATCTTTTGACTCTTCAAATGTGCTTTTAATCGTTCACGCACCACTTCAATCTCAGTCAGGAGAATATCTTCATTTACTTCAATCATTGTGACCTTAACTCCCAAATCTGCCATTGAAGAAGCTAACTCAGTCGCAATAACACCACCCCCAATAATGGCAAGTTGTTTAGGTAATGTATCTAAATCAAAAAATGTGTCTGTAGTTTCATATTTAATATCATCTAATCCCTTAATAGGCGGGATAAATGGTTTGCTACCTGTAGCTAAAATAATATCTTTTGATTGATAAGTGTCACTATTTACCTTGACCTTTAAATCATCTGTTACAGTAGCCTCTCCCTCAATATAAGTCACTTTATTTTTCTTTAATAAATACTTCACACCATCCGTAAGCGTGTTAACAATGTGCTGTTTACGTTTCAATAATTTTGAGAAGTTCACTTTTAATGATTGTGTTTCAATCCCCCAATCATTAGCCATACTGATGTCATGCGCCTTTGTTCCATGTTCAAGTAATGTTTTAGAAGGTATGCAACCTACGTTTAAACAAGTCCCCCCTGCATTAGTTTTCTCTACTATTGCTACCTTTTGACCTAATTGTGCAGCGCGAATAGCGGCAACATATCCACCAGGTCCTGCACCAACAACAATCAAATCATATGATTCTGTCATCACTATCACCTACTCTCATAAGAACATATTATTGTGCAACCCAAAATACTCTGTAAAAACATAGAAATAAAATATGCTTTATTTTTAATGTAAGCGCTATCTTATTTCTTTAATTACATTTTATACTCATGATTTTGAATTTTCAAATAATTGTAAAATTAAATTTTTATATACTTATTTCTTAAATTTCATATCGATTTTATACGATTTCACTAACTATCTCACTAGTCTCTCAAAGCAAAAAACCTCTAGCCAAATAGACTAGAGGTTTGTGTTATGGTTGTAATTTCATTATTGCACCAAAGTTCTGTTGTGCGTTGGTGAATGTAATAAATGCAATGAGTTCAACGATTTCTTCTGTTGTTAGATTGTCTTGAAGTACTTTAATAATGTTGTCTGGAATGTGGTCGCCCATTTTGATAAACACCTCGGTAAATCCTATGCAAATGGATGATTTTTCATCTTTTAGACTGCCGGTAGGTTGACCTTTTGCCTTACAGTATTGGCACCCATTATTCTGGGCTAACATTCTTCGTATTTCTTCTTTCAATGCCTTGCTAAGTGTGCCGTCACTTTCTAGCACATCACTTAGCTGTGACCATGACTGCATGATTTTGTCTTGATGGCCTAATAACTTTTGAAATGGTGTCTGGCCGTTGTTCGATGGGGGTATAATTGACATGCATAATCTCCTTTTAAATCAATGCATCTTTTATTTTTTGTAATCCTTTTTTCATAACTTCACGTGGAATGGCAATATTGATTCTAATGTGACTTTCCGCGTTATGGACAAATTGTTCTTGTCCTTCAATGATTACGCCTGCGTGTTTGATAAAGTATTTCGCGATGGGTTCGTTGATTTCTTTTTCTTTGATGTAATAGCTTAAATCTACCCATGCGAGGTATGTGGCTTCTGGTATTTTAAATTCTGCATGAGGGAGTTCTTGTTCTAAGAAGTTTGCCAAATATTTGAAGTTATCGTCTAAATAATCATTCATAGCGGCTAACCAGTCTTCGCCTTTTTCATAAGCTGTTTGTGTCGCAACGATACTTAATGGATTCTCAGAACTAAAGTGATGTAACTTCCATGTCTTTAATAATCTTCTATTCGGAATAATGATGTTTGAGAACATTAAGCCTGCTATATTAAATGCCTTACTTTGCGACATTGCGGTCACAATCTTATCGTAATCTGGCACTGCTTTAGCAAAAGGGATATGGGTTTGACCGGCACGTTTAATGTCACAATGAATTTCATCTGAAATGATCCATACATCATTATCTGCCATGATTTGACCAAATTGTTTCAATTCATCTTCTGACCATACGCGGCCTGTTGGATTATGTGGGTTCGCAAAGATACACAGTTTAATATTTTCTGATTCTACTTTTTTGCGTACATCTTCGAAATCAATTTCATAATAACCGTTATGATTAATCATTGGAGAATAAACCGTTTCAATGTGGTTTTTATCGCATGCCATTTTAAATGGTCCATAACTTGGTGTTAAAATAAGCGCTTTGTCATCTTCATCACAAATATAACTTACAAGTTCAATTAACCCAGCAACTATACCATGAGAGAATACAAGGTGGTCTTGTGGGAATGTATAACCAAATCGTCGCTCTGTCCATGAGACAAAGGCATCATAATAATCTGTACCAAATAAGTTAGTGTAACCTAGAATCTTTTTATCTAGTCTATCTTTAATCGCATCTAACACAACGTCGGGTGTCGCGAAATCCATATCAGCGACCCACATACGGATGAGTTCATCATGGTCTTCTAAGTCTGAAGTATCTGCATCTCCAAATAAGTAACCTTTATAACCTTCAACATTCATCGCATTAGTTTCACGGCGATCAATGATTTCATCAAAATTGTACGTCACATGAATGCCTCCTATAATCATTGTTTAATATATTTTATTGTAATACTTCCAAATCATGAATTCACTTTTTAAGATTTTCTCTTCTAAATATAAAAATTGGGAGAAAGACAAGAAATTCATATAGAATTCTGTCTCTCTCCCTCCCCTGAAAATTTATGCAAGGCCGTCAATGACATAAGTTACACCTAAAATTGCAAATGTGATCGCAATCATTGTTGAAACAAGTATCATCCCCATCATAGGATTAAATAATAAAATCATTCCTAATAGCAAGCCTAAAATATTAACTATGATAGATAGTCCTTTTAAACGGCTTTGCTTAGAAATCGTAAGTAGACCGATAATTGAACTTACAATAAACCATGCGGCAAACATGAAAATAAAGAATGTTGAACTTGCTCCAACATTAAACATGACTAGCAGTCCAAATATAATATCTATAATTCCTATAACCATAATAAGTCCAGTACCACTACCAGCGACCGCTCTTGCAGCACGACGGAATAACAGCTGAATCACACCGTTAATAAGAATAAATAAACCAATAAGCCAAGTCAGCGTGTAGAAGTTTTTAACAGGATAACTAAAGATGATAACTGCCACAATTAACAGTAATGTCCCCATTATTAAGCTTGACCATTTCAATTTGTTATTATCTTGTGCCAATGTAATAACTCCTTCCAACTAAAAAACAATAATTCAAGTATAAGAAATTTATGGTCAGGTAACAATAAATAAAATTTCATTATAAAAATGATACATTTTTATAATGCGTCAATATCATCTTTAGTTGAATTTCGATATAAGTTCGTTACGCCTGTTTTTTCTAACGCTTTTACAATATAGTAGCCAAATGCACCTGATAATAACGTTCCGCTTAAAATTCTAATCGTATAAAGTAAGATTATATTCCAAGTAGATAATTCTCCCAAATAGTTAAATAACCAATCAACTGGTATAGTAAATATTCCAGCAGTCGCACCAGCTAACATAGCTACTGCTAGTTTAGTAGATTTGTATTTAAAAATTAAAAATATAATTTCACATGCTAAGCCTTGCGCTAAACTATGTAATAAGATGGACATATTAATATCTCCCGATAAAATTGTCTCCCCGGCTCCTGCAGCTAGCTCAGCTAGTAACGCCACTCCTGGTTTACGAATTATTAAAAATGCAACTACTGCAGCTATAAACCAAAGTCCATAAGCTATTTGATCTAAATGAAGACCTAATGGTTTTAATGCTGCAACAGTTAGTCCTACACCCTTATAAATCAAACCAAAAATAAAGCTAATTAAAACAGTTACCAATATATCTGCCAAATTTAAATTTTTCAACTTTTTCCTACTCCTTTAGAAGAAATATGCAGAAAAGTACATAAAAAACACAAACTTATCTAACCAGAAAGTTTGCGCATAAAAAAGTATATAGATTTATATTTGATATATACTTCCCTACGCTAGTGCTAACTAGTTCAGGTTCAAAGGGTTTGGATTGCTCCATCTCAGTTAAAAAACACCCCTAGTACTGATATCTGCTTTATTTTAAATATAATTACCTTTTATTCATTTGTCAAAAATTAATTTTGAAATTCAATTAATATTTTAATATAATATAAGCAACATTAAAATTATATATCACTATGGGTGCTATTTGCTGAGAGAAGTTATCAACTTCAACCATTGAACCTGATATGGCTAAAACCAACGTAGGAAAGTGATTTCGAGATAACTATTATACCTATTAAAGCAGGGAGCACTGTATTGTTGCTCCCTGTTTTTTATTTTAAAGGAGTAGATACAAATGAACTTTAAACAAATTAAACAATATATTTATCAATTTATTGAAAATGGTAGTTCTGATGATTTCCCAACAGTTGCTTTAAAACTATTTGAATATCAATTTAATAACAACCGTGACTATAAAAGATTTTGCCTATCTCAAGGAAAAACACCTCAAACAATTAATGATTGGAAAGATATTCCAGCTGTCCCAATTAATGCATTCAAACATGCAACATTTAGTACTATACCGATTGAAGATGCCCAATTTATCTATATGACTAGCGGTACTACTAGCGGAATTAAAGGCAAAAACTATCATAAAGATTTAGATGTTTATGACTTAGCTATGACTTCATTTTTTAAGAAAATGTTTCTTCCAGATTACAGTGAGATTGAGATGGCTATATTATTCCCTTCTCCTAAAGAACTTCCAAGTTCTTCATTAGCTCATTACCTTGAAGTAGCGAAATCAACATTCGGAACAAAAAATAGTGCAATATATATTGACAATAGCGGTATTCAATATACAAAACTTATTCAAGCTTTAAGACAATCTGAAACAAATGGAACACCATTTTCATTGCTTGGTGCAAGTTATAGCATTGTTCATTTAATGGAATATCTAGAAGAACATAATTTAACTTTTATATTACCTGAAGGTAGCCGTATATTAGATACAGGAGGTTACAAAAATCGTTCTAAAGAACTACCTCAACAAGAATTTTACGATAAATTATCAAATATATTTAATATCTCAAAAAACATGTGTATCAATATGTATGGTGTTACAGAATTAAGTACACAATTTTATGATAAAGGGAATCAAATATCTCCATCAATTAAATTTTCACCTCATTGGTGTAGAAGTCGTGTTGTTAATCCAATGACTATGAAGGATGTTTCCTATAATGAAAAAGGTATTTTAATTCACTATGATTTAGCAAACTATAACTCTGTGGCAACAATCATGATGGAAGATGTTGGAGAACCTACTGAGCAAGGATTTATATTACATGGTCGAACTGAAGGATCATTGGCAAAAGGTTGTTCATTAGCTGTAGAGGAATTTTTAAATTCTAAAAATTAAGGAGATACTTATGAAATTAAAAGTTGGACATGTGCCTTTTATAGCGAGTCATGAAATACATTATAAAGAAATCGAGTTTCAAGACTGTACCGCTTTAGTGCCTGAATTAACCGAAAATCAATTAGAATTCGTTTGCTCTAAAATAAAAGAACATAGAGCAAAATTGAGAAGTTATTCAACTTCAAAAATTATTAGTTTAATTGACCAAGCTATTCATGAACTCCTAGATTCCCAATCCGAATGGAGAAAAAATATTGATAGAATCATACCTCAAACTACAGGATATAGTTCAGAAATACTTAAAGTAGGATTTACAAAATACTTAACTACTTTTAGAAAATTTGAACTACAACGCTTCGTATCAGAAGATTTTTATAACCCTAATATTTTAGAACACTTTGTTCCTAATCATAAAGGCGGCTTCTCAAAAGCCATCGCACCAGATATTATCACTCATATATGGTCTGGAAATGTTCCAGGACTACCTTTATGGAGTCTAATCAATAGTTTAATAGTAAAATCTGGAAGTATTTGTAAATTACCTAAGTCTGAACCTTTTATCGCTAGTTGGTTTGTTCAACTTTTAGCTAGAATCGATCCAATTATTGGTAATAGTATAGCTATTGTTTATTGGACTGGAGGTAGCACAAATTTAGAAGATATTGCCATTAAGCATTCAGATGTGATTATAGGTTATGGTAATAACACAGTTTTAAACCAAATTTCTAAACGAATTCCTATTACTAAAAAGTTCTTAAGTTATGGTGAAAAAGTAGGTTTATCTATTATAAGTAGCGAATCTTTAAAACCTAATAAAGTTCAAAATGTCGCTAAGAATATGGCTTTAGAAATCATGCGTTATGATCAACAAGGTTGCTATTCACCACAAATGATATTCATACAAGATAATGCACAGATTAATCCTAAAAATTTTGCTCAGATAATTTGTAGTGCATTACATCAATTAGAAAAGCAATATCCTATACGCGC
Source organism: Staphylococcus borealis (assembly GCF_001224225.1). Taxonomy (GTDB): domain Bacteria; phylum Bacillota; class Bacilli; order Staphylococcales; family Staphylococcaceae; genus Staphylococcus; species Staphylococcus borealis. Next base: position 126,595 of record NZ_CUEE01000005.1, read on the forward strand.
ACTCACATTTGAAGAAAGTATAGAACGTGTGCAAAGAATTAAAGAGGTTGAAACACAAATTATGTTTGATGATTCTCTAAAAATATATAAAAACCAAAACTCATCATGGGTGGTTGTTTATCATGAAAATCAATGCTTTTATCCTACCCCTTTAAATCGTTTTGTTCGCATCATGCCATTTAATAAAATTAATGAACTTATACAATTAATAGCACCTCATAAAAAATACATCCAAACGATAGGAATGGCATCTTCTAAGGAAACAATGTTTGATTGGTGTGAAAAACTATCTAGTACTGGAGTCAGTCGTTTTACTAGCATTCAATCTATGACTCTACCTGAAGAAGGATGGCATCATGATGGTGGGTTTAATCTAAAAGATTTAGTTTCTTATGTAGATATTGAACAAAATTTATTAAGTGACAGTGAAAACTTTGTAGAATATGAAATTTAGTAATTGCTGGAGGGAATTTAATGACCCATTTTCAAAATAAAGTTGTTTTAATTACTGGAGGAAGTAGAGGTATTGGTCGTGCAATTTCAATTGCATTTGCAAAAGAAAAAGCAACTGTCATTATCAATTACAAAACAAATAATAATGCTGCGAACGAAACAGTTCAAAAATGCAAAAGTTTTGGTGCTAATGTTGAAGCTATAAAAACTGATATTAGCAATGAAGATGAAGTTCAAGATATGATTAAATATATAATTAATAAATACGGTAAACTTTCTTGCTTAGTTAATAACGCATTTGCTCCATTCAAATTTGATGCTGAGCAACGACAAATGGCTGATCAAGTTTCTTGGGATGAATATGACACACAATTCCAAGGTGCCATTAAATACGCATATAATACTATACACTATTGCATGCCTTATCTTAAAGAAGAAGTAGAAAGTTCTATTATCAATATTACTAGTAACTTAACTAAACGACCTATTATTCCATATCACCAATATAATGTTGCTAAATCAGCGTTAGAAAGTTTCACTAAAAACCTTGCAATGGACTTAGGTCGATATAACATTCGAGTTAATTGTATTGCGCCTGGATTAGTGTATCCAACTAATGGAACGTACAATACTAAAGAAAAGCTAAAAGAAAATATTATAACTCAAACTCCGTTGGGAAGGATTGCAACACCAGAAGATATTGCAGGACCAACTTTATTTTTAGCTTCACAATGGAGTGAATTTGTTACAGGACAAGTTCTTTATGTTGATGGTGGCTTTACTATCTAACATTTTAAATAGACCATTATATACTACTTCGGTTTCCTACTTTTCTGAAAAGGGTAGACTGAAGGTAGTATAAAATGAGGAGGCGTATCAATGAATACAAAAAGAGCATTAGTGGTTGTGACAAGTGTAACGAAATATCCAGATATGAACCGTCCAACTGGTCTATGGTTTGGCGAGGTTGTTCATTTCGCGGATGTCTTATATAAAAATGGTTATAAAGTGCATTACATTAGCCCAGAAGGTGGTTATACTGCCATTGATCCACAAAGTCTACAAGAGGATATGATGACTGATTTAGATTGGAAATACTATCAAAACAAAGATTTTATGACACGTCTTGGCCATACCGTTACACCTGATGCTGTCAAAGCTGAGAATTACGATATTATCTACTTCGCTGGCGGTCACGGTACGATTTGGGATTTCAAAGACAATGAAGATTTACAGAAATTAACACAAGAAATCTATGACAATAACGATGTCGTTTCATCTGTTTGTCATGGCGCAATTGGCCTATTAAATGTTAAAGATGCTGAAGGTAACTATATCATCGATGGCAAAACAGTTACTGGCTTCTCAAATAGTGAAGAACAAGCGGTTGGTTTGGCAGACGTCGTGCCTTATCTTACTGAAGATGAACTGAAACGTCGCGGTGCTAACTATGAGCAAGGCGATAACTGGACTGAATTTGCAGTCGTTGATGGTCGCATCATTACTGGTCAAAATCCACAATCTGGTAAAGCCGTAGCTGAAAAATTCTTAGAATCTCAAAAGTAACATTTTAGACTGCGCGTACAGTTAAAATATAAAAACAAGCCTACATGATTTGGAACAATAACGCATTAGTTCCAATATGTAGGCTTATTTATTGATTTATATTAATTTACAACATAGTCACTTTCAACATATCAATGACACCACTAGAGGCACCAGGGAAGGCAAAGATCAATTGATTTAAATCTTGTGCTGTCATACGTTGATTAATGATAAATACGAATAAGTTTACTAACTCAGCTGCGTCAATACCATAAATTTCTGCGCCGACCAATCGTTTATTTTCATCTAACACAAATGGGCGTGGGACAGAATTCTTTTGAATTCGTCGTCCCACCCCCGCAAGGATAACTAGAACTGAGAAAAGCTTGATTTAAGCGCCTTCTCAGTTCAGTCAGCTACTGCGAATTTGCTAATTAGCATGATTATATTATTTATGTCCCAGACTGATTTGTTAATGTATATTCAATTTAGCTTAATGGTGGTGATTCATTATTTATCTAAAAAGCCATTTGGATATACCATCACTTTCAAGGCATCGCCTTTACTTGTACGTGTTAATTCCATCGCTTCTTTTGTATCGGCAAGTTCAAATTGATGTGTGAATAGTGAATCGATGTCAGCGTCTGTTGTACTTAAGATTTGGATACCTTGTGGGTACGTATTAGCATATCTAAACACACCTACAATATTGATTTCATGGTTCGCAATAAATGGCACATTGATTTCGTTCATATCTTCTTGAGGTAAACCAACAATAGCTAAAGTACCGCCATCTTTTAACGAATTTAATGCGCTTCTTAAGGCAATCGGGTTACCTGCTGTTTCGATTGCATAGTTAACACCTTGACCGTCTGTTAATTCTTTAATGCGTTCAACGACGTCTTCATTTTTAATATTAATTGTTGTTGTTGCGCCTAAACGTTTAGCCGCTTCTAAACGATTATCTTCTAAGTCTGAAACGATAATGTTTGTTGCGCCATAAGCTTTAGCAGCGACAACTGCCATTAAACCAACGGGACCCATACCCATAATCACAACAGTTGATCCTGGTTTAATATCCGCACGCTTACATGCTTGTAAACCTACTGAGAATGGTTCAACAAGGGTTGCTTGTTCATAAGTCACTGAGTCTGGTAAATGATACAGGAAGTCTGCCGGATGGCTTACATATTCACAGAACGCACCATCGTATGGTGGTGTCGCCATAAATTCCATATGTGGACATAAATTATATTGTCCTGATTTACAGTATTCACATTCACGGCAAGGTTCACCTGGTTCGATAGCAACACGATCTCCTACTTTAAAGTCTGTTACTTCATCCCCAACTTGTGCGACCATACCAGCACATTCATGTCCTAATACGATTGGTTTTTCAACTACGAATTCACCAACACGACCATGTGCATAATAGTGAACATCAGAACCACAAACGCCTACTGCCATCATCTTGATTAAGACATCTTTAGGTCCTACTTTTGGCATATCTCTTTCGACAATTTCAATATCATAAGGTTCATGCATTAATGCAACGTTCATTTTCTCCGGAATAGTTTCACTCATAAATAACATCCTCCTAAGTTTATGTATCTTATACTATTCTTTCACTGAAAATGGTGTATGTAAACGATTTCATAAATATTTGTAAAGTAATTTTAAACTAAAATGATGAATTCACAATAATTTTTTCAATAAAAAAATCGCTACTTTATTAGGTAGCGAATATTAGTTTAAAGCTCTATTTACTTTCAACTTCTAAAATGTAAGTCAGCCAGTTTCCAAATTCACAGCATAAATGATATTGATGTTGATGAATCATATAATTTGGTAAAATCGCTGGAAATTCAACTAATGCTTTAAAACGAAAGCCATTATTTTCATTGCGAATTTGATGACGCATACCGCCTATAATCATGCCGTTTTTCAATTTAGCAACGCCCGGTAATTCAATTTGGTAATCTTCCGACATACGTGATTTAAGTTTCGTTTCATCATTATAATGAGCAAAGAAATGTGTCGGTAACGGACTACCACCTGTAGTTTCAAGCACTTCTTGAATTTCTGCAGTAATGCCTTCGAGTACATAATGATCCGGATTTGCTTTCACATTAATTTCATCATGTTCTGGCGTTTTCTGCATCATTACTTGATTTAAAACATTCATCACTTCCTGAGCATTTAAATGACTATTAGGTATAGCGATTTCAACTGTGCTCATTTTGCGTTGTCCAAACGATAGCTTAGTAGCTATTGCTGATATTAAGTTACCTACTGTATATTTTAATCTCATTGATTTTCTTAGTTTTGAAAAGGTGATGTTAAGTTTAGCTTGAGCAATTTCCTGTTTCATATTATCTAAATCATTATTTTTAACCCATAATTTGACATTTTTATTTAACTGAGCTTCTGGATATTTCGATAAATATTTATAAACATTTTTTAAACGTTGCGTTTCCCATTTATTCACTTTCTTTTGAGTCACTTGTGTACCGTTAATGTAAAATAGCATTTTTGTCATTATGTTCTCACACCTTCTATCTGTTAGTCATTTCATAATAGCATAACATTAATTTACATAGAGTTAAAAGATGGGACAAAAATAATATAATGAAGCTATTTAGCAAATTCGCAGTAGCTGACTGAACTAAGAAGGCGCTTAATTCAAGCTTTTCTCAGTTTTAGTTATTTTTGCGGGCGGGGCCCCAACAAAGAGAATTTCACTAAGAAATTCTACAAGCAAAGCAAGCTGGGAGTCGGGGCCCCAACAAAGAGAATTTCATCAAGAAATTCTACAAGCAAAGCAAGTTGGGAGTCGGGGCCCCAACACAAAAAATCACGAAAGTGATTTTACAAGCTAAGCAAGTTGGGGTTACGACGAATTCAAAAGAATTCTGTCCCACTCCCGTTGTAGCTTAAATATTACCGATTGATAAATATTTTGTTTCTAAGTATGGTTCAATACCTTCTGTGCCACCTTCTCGGCCATAACCACTTTCTTTCATACCGCCGAATGGTGCATGGGCAGCTGATGGTCCACCGTCATTCCAACCAATCACGCCATAGTCAAGTGAATGATATAAGTGGAAGCCAGTACGATAATCATTTGTAAAGAAATAAGCAGCTAAGCCAAATTGTGTATCATTCGCCATTTGAATCGCATCTTCTAAATCTGAATATGTTGCAACAGGCACGATAGGACCAAATGTTTCCTCTTGCATGGCTAACATCTCTTGGTTCGCATTTGATACGACAACAGGTTTCAAGAAGTTACCACCTAACGCTTGTGCATCCTCTAAAGAACGTGATAATTGAGCACCTTTAGATGCTGCATCTTCTAATTGATTAACGACTTTCTTCACGCCATCTTCATTAATCAACGGCCCAATCGTAACGTCTTTATCCATACCATTTCCGACTTTCAGTTCATGAACTTTTTGCGTTAATTGCTTAACAAACGCATCTTCAACCGCTTCATGTACGTATACACGGTTTGCACAGATACATGTTTGACCCGCATTTCGGAATTTTGAAGCAATTGTTTGGTCTACCGCATAATCAATATCGGCGTCTTCATGAACAATGAGTGGTGCCAGGCCACCCAGTTCCATTGTGACATTTTCAACGGATTCAGCCGCTTGCGCAATAAGTTTCTTACCTACATTAGTTGAGCCAGTAAACGTCACTTTCTGCATCACTGGATGTTTCGTGAATAATTCACCTGCGTCTTTACCTGACATAATTACGTATTGAACGGCATCTTCTGGGATACCCGCTTCATGCGCTAATTCAATTAAGCGTATCGTTGTCAGTGGTGTTTGCGTCGCAGGTTTACACACAATGGTACAACCTGCAGCTAATGCTGGCGCAATCTTACGTGTAATCATTGCCGCTGGGAAATTCCACGGCGTAATAGCACCAACTACACCTACTGGGAATTTCTTAATGATAATGTTTTTATTCGGTGTATTCGCAGGAATGGTACGTCCGTAAATACGTTTGGCTTCTTCGGCATACCAAGAAACGTATGAATTCGCGTAGTCTACTTCACCTTGTGCTTCTTTTAAAGGTTTACCGCCCTCTTTAGTAATAAGTTCTGCCAATTCTTCTTTATGTTCGTTAATCAAAGCGAACCATTTATATAATTTGTCTGCACGTTCATGTGCATCTACCTCTCTCCAAGATTTAAACGCTTCATGTGCTTTCTCAATTTGTTGTTTCGCTGTTGCTTCGTCAGTATAGTCTAATGTTTGAATCACTTCGTTTGTCGCTGGATTAAGCACTTCTAATGTTGCCATTTACATCCACCCCTTTAAGAACATTTGATACAAGTATATACCCGTAGAAGTTGATAATCTATCAAACCGTTTTGTTAACATTTAGGTTGTCACTTTCGTATGACAATATTACTTGATAAAATATGTAGACTACATAAAACAATGGTTGTAAGGAGTTTTTTATGAATAAAAAGATATTTGTCATTGGATCTGGTTTAAGTGGGTTAGTTGCTGCGACAGAATTATTAAAGAAAGGCTATCACGTCACAATGTTAGACCAGGAACCTCGTCAAGCGATTGGTGGTCAAGCTTATTGGTCATTCGGTGGGCTATTTCTAGTTAACTCAAAGATCCAACAACGTCTAGGGGTTAAAGATTCGTATGAACTTGCGCTGAATGATTGGTTTGGCTCTGCTCAATTTGACCGCCTGGAGGATGAAGATTATTGGGCGAAACAATGGGCTGAAGCCTACGTGCGCTTTGCGACTTTTGAAAAGGAAAATTATTTAAAATCGATGGGTGTACGCCTAACACCGATCTTAGGTTGGGCTGAACGTGGCGGTACGTCTGCTTCAGGTCATGGTAATTCTGTGCCACGCTTTCATATCACATGGGGGACAGGTCCTGGATTAGTTGAGCCGTTTAGTCGTTACGTCCTTGAAAAAGAACAAGAAGGTCAATTTGAATTTCTCGCACGTCATCAAGTAACAGATATTGGTATCAAACATAATCAAGTGACACACATTGCTGGAAATATTTTAGAACCAAGTGATGTGGCACGCGGTGAGAAATCATCCCGTACCGTGATAGATACATTCCATTTCGAAGTGGATGCGCTGTTAATTACTTCAGGTGGTATTGGTGCCAACATGCCACTTATTCGTAAATACTGGCCTAAACGTTTAGGTAATCCACCAAAAACTATGATTCAAGGGGTACCTGATTCAACGGATGGCCGGTTAATTCAAATTACTGAAGATGCAGGAGCAAACATCGTGAATAAAGATCGTATGTGGCACTACACTGAAGGTATCCAGAATCATAGCCCAATTTGGTCGAACCACGGCATTCGTATTATTCCAGGTCCATCTTCTATGTGGTTTGACGCTACTGGCAAACGTATGCCTGCGCCTGATTATCCTGGTTTCGACACCTTACATACATTAGAAACTATCATGAACACAGGTTATGACTACTCGTGGTTCATCTTAACAGAAGACATTATTAAGAAAGAATTCGTCCTTTCAGGCTCTGAACAGAACCCTGATTTAACGGACAAAGATATCAAGTTGCTACTTCAAGAACGCTTAGGTCGTAAAGCAACCTCTCCAGTAGAAGCCTTTATGAATAATGGCCCGGACTTTGTTATCGCTGATGATTTAGGTACGCTAGTTCGAAAAATGAACGACTTAGTTGGTAGTACGTTACTTGATTATGAAGCGATTAAGCAAGAAATCAAAGCACGCGACTTACAAATTGATAATCCGTTTACGAAAGATCCACAAGTCGCATTTATCAATAATGCACGCCAGTTCTTAGGCGATAAATTGATTCGTACGGCCAAACCTCATAAAATATTAAGTGGAAGAAACGGACGTTTGATCGCCGTCAAATTAAATATCATTAGTCGTAAAACACTTGGTGGCATTCAAACAAATTTAGAAGGCCAAGCACTTAATTCAAAGATGCAACCGATACAAGGTCTATATGCGGCAGGTGAAGCTTCTGGTTTTGGTGGTGGCGGTGTCCATGGTTATCGCGCTTTAGAAGGCACTTTCCTTGGTGGTTGTATCTTCAGTGGCATACGTGCAGCTGAAGGTATCCACCATTATATACAGTAAATTTCATAAATATACACTTCCGAAATTAAGTATTTTCAGAATGTATAAGTTACCACTTTCTATGCATTTTATTGTAAAATTACTTTAAACATTAATTATTTTAGGTAATAGTTATCAATTTTACAATTTTTGCATAAGAAGGTGATACTATGTCTCGTGATAGCTTGAAATCTTTGAAGAATAAAACTGTAACCGTAACAGGCCAAGTTGAATATATTACTATAACACCTAAAATACACATCCCAAATAAACCTATTTTCTCGAAAATTTTATTAACTGATGTGAACATCGGCGGTCAATATTTCGATCATGTTTGGGTTTATGCAGCGAAGCGATATTATCACGACCAAGATCCATTTTTACATCAAGTTGTTAAATTTAAATCGAAAGTAACGCCTTATGTTAAACATGGCCAACACGGCTATGTCGAAGACTATGGTATTGATTATGTCAAAAGCTTAAGCATACTGCCTAATACGTCAATTGAAGAATATGACGAAAGATATTATGATGATGATATTACTGTAGACTTTTTCTTAACGAATTAAAAGCACATTGCAAAGCTTGATTAACTATCAAGTGCAATGTGCTTTTGTTATGTTATTTCACTTTTAATCCGCGGTAACGGTTTAACGTTCCAATAAATTCTTGTTTACGTGGTAGCGCTAGATTACCCGGATGACCATCGAAGTTAGATACCGCTTCGATGCCATGCTTTTCAATCACCTCATACATTTGGTTCGTCGCCTCAATAAGACTTAAATGATGATCTATCAGTTGATGTCTAAAGTAATTGATCATAACCGGCAATGCATTGGTTTGACTATCGTCAACCAGTTGCTCTAAACCAGATAAATCAATTGCTTCCTTGCCGTACATGACTGTGTGTAGTCCTTTCGCTTTCAATCGATCATCTTTTCCCTTCTTAGAGAAAGAAGTGACTAACGGCACCCGAGATGGAATCTCACCAAATGGCGTATCTGCTTGTGTGTCGCGTTGATAGCCGTCTGATTGTGCAATGGCTTTCGCTTCATCCGTCACATCCTTCAAATGATACGCATCCATCATTAATACTTGGTCGGCTACATCAAAGTAATCACCAGAGCCACCGACAATCAAAATGGTTGAAACGTGATGTGTTTCAAAGAGTGGTCTCACTTTATTTGAAAATGGTGTAATGGGCTCTTTATCAGGCGCAATCAATTTCTGCATGCGCCCATCACGTATCATAAAGTTCGTTGCTGATGTGTCTTCATCTATAAGCAATGTTGACGTTTGCGTTTCCAATGCTTCCATCACATTTGCCGCTTGAGAGGTACTGCCACTCGCATTCTCAGTTGAAAAATGCGTCGTGTCCTTCTTACCAGGCAAATTATCTATAAACGGACTAATGTTAACGTTGTGAATACCACGTCCATCCTCAGCACGTATCTTCATAGCATCATGACGTGTAATTACAAATTCACGTCCATCATTTGGAATATGGTCATAAACGCTACGTTCAAGCGCTTCTAATAAGGTCGATTTACCATGATAACCGCCACCAACAATCAATGTGATGCCTTCAGGAATAGACATCCCTGTGACTGCCCGACCACTTGGTAAGTTAAACGTCGTCTCAAGCGTTGTTGGACTCGTAAATCGAATCGCATCTTTCATCGGTTCATCAGACACACCACTTTTTCTTGGTAAAATAGCATTATTCGCAACGAAAGCAACAAGATGTTGTTGTTCAAGTTGTTCTCTAATATACGTTTGGTCGAGTTTTACTGTCACTTGATGTTGGAGTGCTTGCTGATCAATATTTTGATACATAATGGCTTGATTTACGATCTTTGGTAAACCGTTGATCAGTGTATGCGCTGCAGCTTTTCCAAGAATCTTACGTCCTGCAGCCGGCATACCAACTTCAAAGCGCACTTCAATGGTTTTATCATTGATTACAACCGACGTGCGTTCTAGCATTTCTTGGCCACAATGATTGATAAAGATTTTTCCATTTTTCCCAGAACCTTTTACAGTGCGATTAAACGTTGCGACTTGATAGGCAAACGCTCGGGTTAAGAAGTCCGATACTGCAAGCCGTTTGTCTTTCGTATCTAGTAAATGATCCGGAATTTGAGCAACATCTCGTTGGATCATAAGTCGCATTTTTGAAGGTGGCGCAAAAGGATCCACCTGTACATGATCAATAGCTAAACGAAATTGATTAAAGGCATATGTTCCTTTAATTCTTTTATACGCGCCGTATTTTTGTCCATCTAAAGATTTCAATGTCTTATCGAGATCTGTCGAGCGTTTCATCATTATTCCTCCGTTCAATACGTCTATATGTACTGTTTACCCGACCTAACCGGCAAGCATAACGTCATTCTTGAAATTCCTGATCTGCTTATAAAAAAATACACCTCATACAGATAGATTTTCACCTACTGTTGAGATGTATATTTTTGCCATTCATTAAATATGATTATAATGCTGTGTAACCACCGTCAATTGTAAATACGCTACCTTGTGCGAATGATGACGCATCTGATGCAAGGTATACAACAATGCCACCTAGCTCTTCTGGTTCACCTGGACGACCCATTGGTGTTGCTCCCATCCAATAGTCAATCATTTCGCCACCAGTATTAAACATTGGTTCAGTTAATGCCGTTTTCATGTATCCTGGCGCAATTGTGTTTACTTTGATGCCATATTTAGACCATTCCATTGCTAAACTTTTCGTTAACATGATAACGCCTGCTTTAGACGCATTATAAGATGCTTGTTCTTGAGGTTTATTGGCAATTAAGCCTGACATAGATGAAGTATTAATGATTGAACCATAGCCTTGTTTGATCATTTGACGTCCTACTGCTTGTGCTACTAAGAAGACACCATTTAAGTTTAAGTTAATTACTTTTAACCAATTTTCGTAAGACACATCTTCTGCTTTTTCATTAATTGTCATACCCGCATTGTTGACTAAGATATCTACTTTGCCATACTCATTTACGACGTCATCCACCATTTTATTAACGTCTTCTGGATTAGTTACGTCTACTTTTAATGCTGTCGTTTTAACGCCTTCATTATCAGCAATTGCTTTCGCTGTTTCTTGTGCTAAGTCTAATTTAATGTCTGCAATTACAATATCTGCGCCTGCTTGTGCCAATGCTTCTGCCATCGCTTTACCTAGACCCATGGCACCACCTGTTACGATTGCTACTTTACCATTTACTTTAAATTGATCAATAATGTTTGTCATTTTTATCATCCTTTTTAATTTGATTGTGAACTAATTGTTGTTTTGACTTGTCTTCCAGGCTGTTGTACTTTCATAAAGAATGTAAGAACAAAGCCTAATACATAAATCACTGCATAAGCCCAAATAGTCACTTCTGCTGAAGCGAAGATGAGCATCACACTTGCAAGTCCATAACCCAGGAAATTACTTAATCCTGCTGCTAGGTTATGTACAGATACTGCGGCACCTTTATGTTCTGGGACCAACGTTGGGAATATAGCTGACATTGGAACGAACGCAGCAACTGCGAAACCAAACATAATCGCAATTAACGTTGTCACGATGATATTAGGCCCACTCCATGATGGGAAGTAATAAAACGCTAATGTGGATACGGCCATACCAATACAACCGAACCAACGGACTTGGCGTACCCAACCAATTTTATCGCCCATAATACCCCAGAATAAGTTTGTAAATATGGTAATAATGTACATTAATCCCCATACACGTAACCATTCTGACGTAGTGAAACCGAAATCTGCAGTGTAAACATGAGGTAAGAATACAACCAAGCCGAATAATGACAATTGGTTAATAATACGTACGACAAAGGCAACTGCTACATTCTTATTTTTAAGAATAGTAATCCCTCGACCAAATTCTCTTAACATTTCTTTCTTAGTCATATGTTGCGCTTCTACGTCTTTACCTTTTTTATCTTTAACTAAGAACATCGCGATTAATCCACCAATTAAGATGAAGACTAATGCTGACCATAAAGTGCCCATCTCACCAATCACTGGAATTGAAAAGCTTGGTAAATATGAACCTAATACACCTATACCAATTGAATACATTGCCCAGAACCAACCCATGGCTGACGCCAGCTTGTAACTTGGTGAAGAATATGTAATCCATACGACAAAGCTATAAATAAACATTGGATATGCTAAACCACGAATACCATACATGATCATCATCATGGCATAGTTCTGTTGTTCTAAACCAAAGACTAAGAATCCAACATGGAAGACCATCCAAATGATAAATGCGAATGTCATCACACGTCTTGGGCTAAAAATCTCAGCCATCACACCTGATAACCACGAAGCAATTGCTACCACTAAACCGTAAACGGTTAAGACATTACCAGCTTCTGAATTATCAAAGCCCAGGCTCATAATATATTTAGATAAAAACGCCTGTTCCATACCATCTCCGGTCATGAAGATTGCTACGGCAATGTAACCCCATATTAATACCATAGGCAATCCTAAAAATTGACGTTCTCGTTTTTCTATCTCGTTCGTCACTTTAATCCCACTTTCTACCTTTGTTTATTAGTTGTTATTTATGTTCTGAATGAAATTGTTCATGCGCAAGACGTTCAAGTGGAATGCCTTGTTTAAAACGTTCTGTATACTGTTCAAAATGTGCAACTTCTTCTTCAGTTGGCGTCATAGTCATAGATTCTGTTCCTTTAAATGCGAAATCATTTAAATAAGTTGCTAAATTAGATGTCTCTGTTTCAATCATGTATCTTGCTAAGACAGCGATACCCCAAGCGCCACCTTCACTCGCAGTTTGCATGACACGCACTGGGCTGTCTAAAGCGGCCGCTAAGAAGGATTGCGCAACTTTTTCAGTCTTAAATATGCCACCATGACCAAACATTGAATCAATATGAATATTTTCTTTTTCTTTTAGTAAGTCAATACCAATTTTCAACGTAGTAAATGCGCTATAAATATGCGTCTTCATTAAGTTGGCTAAATTAAAATTGCTATCTACTGATCGTACAAGCATTGGATAGCCATGTTGTACATCTGTAATAAATTCACCTGAAATATAACCAAATGACAATAACTTACCTAAATCATCATCGCCTTTTAAAGCCCGTTCAAACAATTTGGTAAATAGTTCACCTTTATCATATTGAACGCCCATCGTTTCAAAGACTTCGCCAAATAGATCAACCCACGCATTAATATCTGATGTACAGTTATTCGCATGAATCATTGCTACTTCATAACCATCTGGTGTTGTAACAATATCTACCTCTGGATAAACATCTTTGATTGGCTTTTCAAGAACAATCATTGAGAAGATACTTGTACCTGCCGAAATATTCCCTGTTCTTGGTGCTACACTATTCGTCGCTACCATTCCTGTAGCCGCATCTGCTTCAGGTGCGCATAATGGACATCCAGCTTGTAACTCACCGTTCGGGTCTACTAATTTCGCACCCGTTTCCGTAAGACGTCCGGCATACTCTCCTGCTACAACCACTTTAGGCAAGAGATCTCTTATGTCTTGTGTGTAACCCTTTTCAGAAAATTTCTTATTAAAACGCTGAATAATATCTTCACGATAGTCTTGTGTTTCACTATCAATTGGGAACATGCCTGATGCATCTCCGATACCCAATACTTTCTCATCAGTTAAATACCAGTGTATGTATCCCGCAAGTGTCGTCATATAACGTACTTTCTCAACATGTACTTCTTGATCTAATGCTGATTGATAAAGTTGTGCAATACTCCAACGTTCTGGAATATTGACTTGGAAATCTTCACGCAATTGTTCAGCTGCTTTATTAGCATTGTTATTACGCCAAGTTCTAAATGGCACGAGTAAATCATCATTGTCATCAAATGGTAAGTAGCCATGCATCATACCACTAATACCTAATGAAGCGAGTTGACGCACCGTCACATCATATTTGTCTTTAAGTTCTTGCGTCATTGCACCATATGCACGTTGAATACCTACCCATGCGTCATTCATCGAATAAGTCCAATAACCGTTACGGTAACTGTTCTCCCATTCAAATGAACCTGTTGCGAGTGTTTGGCATTGATCATCAATCGCAATCGCTTTAATTCGTGTTGATCCGAATTCAATACCAACCGTTAAATGTCCTGCTTCAATAAATTGTTTAATCTCTGTATTATTCATCGTTTCACCTTACTTTTTGTTATGAAAACGTTATCATAGATTTATACTAGCATATGTATTTTTCATGAAACAAGAGAAAAGTAAGCGCTTTCCAAATTTTGTAAGTAAAAAAACACCTTTATCTTCTAATTACAATATTATAGATAAAGGTGCTACCTCAAATGGCGTATTCACTTATATTTATTTTAAGATGTGGTGTTCTATCATACAATCAACAGATGCTAAGATGGCTTCTTCTTGTGTGTAGTTTGGTGTCCATCCTAGAATTGTTCGCGCTTGTTGGTTACTGACATTTCTATTCATTTCAAGTAATAACTTACCTTCTTGTGCTTCACTGTTAAATCTAGCGCCTAACTTAATCGCAAAATCCGGAATTGTCTTAGTTGAAATTTTGTCTGCTAGTTTAGGGCGTTCTTGTTTAATTAATTGTGCAATTTCGGGCATAGTAATTTGTCCATCTGCAGTAGCAATAAAACGTTTGCCATTGGCTTCAGGTGTCTTCATTGCTAAAACATGCATTAATGCCACATCTCTGACATCGACAATATTCATTGGGATATTAGGGATACGTTTCATTTTGCCACTGGCGATATTTTCTACAAATTGGAAGCTCAATGACATATGTTGATTCAATGAAGGACCAAGTATTGCAACGGGATTGATTGTCGCAAATTCAATATGATTTTCAGTCGCTTTAACAAAATCCCATGCTGCGCGTTCTGCAATCAATTTAGATTTTTCATACACAGAAAGTCCTTTTTCATTAGGGTCAGTCCAATATGCTTCTGTTGTCACACTCGACTTATCTTTATTACTAAATCCAACTGCCCCAAAGTTTGCTGTCATAATGACACGTTTGACATCTGTCTTCTCAGCAGCTCTTAAAATACGTTGAATCCCTTCAACGGCTTGTTTATTAATGGCGTGTTCATCGGTCACACTTACACTCCCCATTACTACAGGCGAAGCGACACTCATCACATATGTACAATCTTCCATAGCTTCTTCCCAGTTATCATCTTTAGATAAATCCGCTTCAACAAACGCTAGGTTTTGCGTGTCAATTTGTTGTACTTTCAATGTTTCAAGTACCGTTTCTTTCTTAGACAATGAACGAATTGTTGCACGTACGCCATAATCTTGTTTTAACAACTCTGCGACTATACGCAAACCTAAGAAGCCTGTACCTCCAGTTACTAAAACTTGTTCCTTCATGAAACTTCCTCCCCTATCTATCTCTTAGTAAGTTCAGATTATAACAGTTTTATCCTTGTAGTATGCTTATTAACACTTACTTTTGATAAAGTTCATTCTTAGGTTGTAGAGACTTCTTCATATAATTATTTTTGAACACTTTATGCTTGTGACACACCTTGGTCTGATAAAGCAATCTTGATATGTTCTAGATGATGACGCTCATGCCATGATAATTTTGCCAATAATTCTGAAACTGGTACTTGGCTACCATCTGAAAGCTTAATCGAACGTTTTAAATCATCTTCTGTAACATGATTCCCCATTTCAACAATGCGTTGATTGAGGCCATCTAAAATATTCATTGATACTTGGATAGGTAAATTTGAATCTGGTAGTTCGGCCCAACGTTCTTGATCAAACATATATGCTGTTATCTGTGTCTCAGTAAGTGCCATTTTTAATCTTTCATATAAATTAATTTGAGAGTCTGCGATATGATGTACTAATTGTCTGACTGTCCAACTGCCTTCTCGATAACGACGTGCTAATTGCGCATCAGTTAACGAATTGACCGTTGCACTAAGGTGGTCAATATACACTTCTATGTCACTCATCCATTCCTTCACATCGACTAATGTCGGGTTACTAGGTGCTTCAAATTCTCCTATCGGAAATCTTACGTCCATGATAAATCCCCCTTAGTTATCTTTCGTTATACCTTCTATTTACCCTTATTAAGACGTAATAAAAAGAAGCGACCACAGAAATTAATGTTATCGATTAATTTCTGTAGCCGCTATCTTATATCAATTCAAAATATATGATTTTCTCACACGCTTATGCTAGTAATAACGGGCTTGAGAAAATAACTAAAAATACAATATTTAAAATCAATATTGTAATATTAATGGCTTTGTTGCCTTTTAAGATGCCTAAAACACTCGCAATAATAGCTAATAACATGACGAACAATCCTGGAAGAAACCAGAACATGCTAGTGAACATAATTGAAACTACTAATAGAAATGATAATAAGCATAAAATACCTGAAACTAAGTTAATGTTATGTAAATTCATAAGTTGCTCCTTTCAATCGGTGTTACACAGTATTATATACTAAAATTTATTTGAATTGAGTAAAATTTTTATAACAAAATCGACACATCTTTGTCATATGTTGTTTACAACGTCTTATAGTCTTTTAAATAGTTAATAAATTCAAGCACGGTTGGATCATTTTGATGTTCTTGATGTGTAATGGCTACAAAGTCAACTGTATAATCGAAAGATTGTCCTAAAGGTAACGCTTTAATCCATTCATTGTTTAAAAAAGGCTCATTCTCAACCATAAAGCTTGATACAATACCGACACCTAGCCCTTCAGCAACAGTTCTCATTAAGACAATTGGATTATTTGTACGGAAGACAATCTTCAAATCTCCATTCGCTTCTTGAAATTTCTTTAAATGATGATGATAAAAGCTACGATCATATAAGACAAATGGGTACGCTTTAATATCCTCAAGATCCACGGTTTCTTTAAACGAAAGTTTCGATTTAGCTGGTACAATCAATTTAAAATTCGAACCAAAATAAAGCGGAAATTCAATAATATGATTTGATATTTCAGAATGATTGGTCTTACCTATCAACCCTAAATCAATATCATGGTCTTCAATCATTCTTAATATATCTTCTTTATCAGATTCAATGACTTCGATGTCTACATTGGGATGATCTTTTTTAAATTGAGAGAGTACTTTAGGAAGTAATTTATGGAACAAGGTTGGGTTCGTAGCAATTTTAATTCTACCTTCAAAATGTGTTTCAATACTATCAACTTCTGAAAGCAGCGCATGTTTGGCTTCAATAATATCTAATATCTTAGGAATGAGACGTTTACCGATTTCTGTAGGTACCGTCCCTTTTCTAGAACGATAAAATAATTTATAACCTAATTCTTCTTCTAAATGCGCTATAGATTGGCTCATCGCTGATTGACTAATGTGCATACGTTCACTGGCATGAATCATAGATTCCTGTTCATACACTGTTTTAACATAACTCAATTGCTCGAAATTCATATATACCCCTTTATATCAGTTCTACTTATATTAAATTCATTTATTCTAATTATACATTAGTTTTAATTATTTATATAATAAACCATGCGCTTAAAAAACAATATAGAGTCTAAGTCACTCTAACTATTTTAGGAGGGACATGATGGAACATCGCTTATGGACAAAAGATTTTATCTTCGTTACATTAGTGAACTTCTTTATGTATTTAATACATTACATGCTTATCGTAACGGTCACTGCGTTTACTATTGACGAATATCACGCATCTGAAAGCATTGGAGGCTTAGCTGCAGGAGTATTTATTATTGGTATGTTAGGTGGACGCTTAGGTTCGGGTCGTATCATTGATTACCTCCAACCGAAATCGATATTATTTTATAGTGTCATCGCTTCAGTGGCCGCAATTGCTTTATACTTCACTATTACGAATATATGGATTCTCATGTTAGTTCGTTTCATACATGGTATTGCTTTTGGATTCGCATCAACAGCAACTGGTACCATATCCTCAAGAATTATTCCTGAAGCACGTAAAGGTGAAGGTATCGGTTATTATGGATTAAGTGTGACATTAGCGTCAGCTTTAGGGCCATTTTTCGGATTAATTTTAAATCATCGTCTAGGTTTTTCTTCTATCTTTACGATTAGTTTAATCAGTATCGTAATTGCTTTAGTTTTCACTACTTTTGTTAAAAGGCTTCCAATCAATATCGCCTCAAACGAAGATGAAGCGAATGCTCAACCTAAAGGCATTCACGCTTATTTACAACGAGAAGCCTTACCGATTTCAATGGTTACAATGCTGGTTGGCATAGCTTATTCAAGTGTGTTATCTTTCTTATCCATTTATGCCGAGTTACTAAATTTAGTTACTGCAGCAAGTTATTTCTTTGTTGTATATGCCTTAGCGACATTTGTAACCCGACCTTTCACCGGCAAAATTTATGATCATTATGGTGAAAATAAAGTAATGTATCCAGTTATGATTAGCTTTGTAGTTGGTTTAGTTCTATTGAGTATGACAACCTCATCATTATTTTTACTGATATCAGCAGCATTTATCGGCTTTGGTTATGGCACCATTATTCCCACTGCACAAGCCATTGCAATTCAACAATCTCCTAAACACAAAATGGGGTTAGCAACATCAACCTATTTTATTTTCGTAGATTTCGGTGCCGGTATGGGACCATTTATACTTGGACTAATCATTCCATTTATGGGATATCGCAACTTATATTTAGCCATGGCTTCACTATTAGCCGTCGCAATTATTGTGTATTATATCGTCCATGGTAAACATCATAAACATCCATTCAATACAACAGTAAACAACTAATTGATCATATGAAACAAGCGCGTTTCTATAATGTTAGGAACGCGCTTATCTATTGATATATCAGTGTTTATTAGACGCACCACCCTCTAACTTCAGACAAACGTCAGTCTTACCTCACTTAATTTTCACACTGTTTATATGTAGATTTAAATACACATTTTAATATCCAATTATAAGTGCCACCGACATGGCTATTGCACAAATAACCACCCAAAGCAGTATCAATTTCCATACAAATTTTATCCATTGTGTATAGGTAATGCGTCCTACAGCTAACGCCCCCATTAAGATTGCTGACGTTGGGAATAAAATATTGCTTATTGAATCTCCATATTGGAAAGCAAGGACAGTTAACTGACGATTAATATGAAGCAAATCAGATATTGGTACCATTAAGGGCATGGTTGTTAATGCTTGTCCTGATCCAGATGGTATAAAGAAATTAAGTAGAAACTGTAATATAAACATCGCAATAATAACAAATGAAGCTGGTATATCTGACAACAGCATTGTCATACCATGAACAATCGTATCGATGATTTTGCCATTTTCCAAAATAACAACAATACCTTTGGCGAATCCAACAATCATTGCACCAAATAAAATATTTTGCATCCCTTCAATTAAAGCATCAAATGTGCCATTTAAACCGAGTCCACTTACTAAACCAGCAATCATACCTGCGAGTAAGAAATTGGCACTCATTTCATTAAATGTCCAATCAAATACAAATATTCCAAATACATTAAATAAAATTGTAGCAACGATAATCAATAAGCTTGCTGCTTGTCGTTTACTAAAATGTTGGTAAGTAACTTCTTGTACTGTATGTCCTTCTTCTTTTTCGAGCTCATACACAATACTCTTAGATTTATCTTTCTTCACTTTATTAGCGTATAACATCACTGTTGAAATGGCAGCGGTTAAGATAAATAAATAGATCATCGTACGTAAGCCCCAGCCTGAGAACATGGGTAATTCAGCGACAGTTTGAGCTACCCCAACTGTGAATGGATTTAACATCCCTCCACTGAAACCACTCGCAGCGCCTAAAATCACCATAGCTGCACCTGTTAAAGCATCGTATCCTAATGTGCGTGCGATGATGATTCCAATTGGTACAAAGATAATCGTTTCCTCTGCTAAACCAATTGTAAACCCTAATATAGAAAATACTGTCATCGTTAATGGAATCATAAGAAAGTTGGCCTCTCCTAGCATTCTCATTGCTTTGTTAACACCATTTTCAAAAGCA
Source organism: Staphylococcus borealis (assembly GCF_001224225.1). GTDB lineage: Bacteria > Bacillota > Bacilli > Staphylococcales > Staphylococcaceae > Staphylococcus > Staphylococcus borealis. The sequence continues at coordinate 146,797 of NZ_CUEE01000005.1, forward strand.
CCTGTCTTATGAATAATGCCAAAGGCGCCACCTACAAGGAATATGTAGAATACAATCTCTCCACCACTAATCAAACCTTCAGGAATGGCTCTGAATATTTCGAGAAAATTTACATTTGCCGACTCTACCGTATGGTATGTTCCTGAAACGACAAGCGTTTGGTCACCCTTCTTTTCACGTGCATACTCACCAGCAGGAATGATATATGTTAGCAACCAAGCTAGAAAAATGACAAACATTAATAATGCATATGTATGTGGCGTCTTAAACTTAAATGTCTTCCGTTTCTTCTCTTCCATGACTCATCAGCACCTTATATAGAATATGACTATCATTCACTCAATGATTATTTACATCATACCCTATTTACAATAAGATATACTATTACAATTTAAATTACATTTGTTATTGTTGTTATTTCATACGTGTGCTAGCAGGCTTTGAAAATTGGCGAACTTAAAAAAGTATCGGGCGTGACACAGTATTCTATTTGAATTCACTGCGCCACACCCGATATCTCTAACTACCAACCATTTATTTTAATTGGCCATTATCATCGAAATCAGCTAATTTAGGATATTTAATTCTAGGAATTGCATCAATATGTTTTAATTTTTCGGCTAATTGTTCAAGATAGTCGTGTCTTACTGCTTCACTATGACTTACTTGATAAGCGATAAATGGTTCTAACGGTGTCATTCCAGAGAAATAAATCATGCCGTGATTAATATGGAATAGTACTTGTTCGTGTATATCTCCTGAGAAACCATTGGCAGCATAACTGCCTTCGGGCGAACCCGTTGTCGTTGAAATCATTGCGATTTTATCAGTCAAGCGTGCTTTATCGTAACGGTCATATTCTCCACCGTAAATGCCACCAAAAATAAAGATTTTATCAAACCAACCTTTAAGAATAGCTGGAACACTAAACCACCATAATGGAAATTGGAAAATGACTAAGTCAGCCCATAATAATTTTTCAAATTCTCCCTTAATCACTGATGTCAGTTCATCGTTATCATAGGCATGTTTTTGCTCCACTGCATATTTGAAGAAGTCAGAATCTGTCAGATTTTCAAAATCCTCTTTTCGAGCTACTGGATCAAAGTTCATTGCATATAAATCGGAAACTTTAACTTCATGACCTTGTGCCTCTAATGTTTCTACAGCTTTATCTTTTAATGCGCCATTGAACGACTTTGGTTCAGGATGGGCGTATACAATTAATGCTTTCACACTCTCACCTCTATAGAATTGGTATAGTTATAGATTTAAGATACTATGACACCATCATTTCGCCAAAAATTATGCTCGTTTTAATGTCATTAACATGTTTTTTAACTAAGTTTTTAAAAGGCATAAAAAAATGAGATAGACGGATCATAGACGACACATCCGTTATCTCACTTAAGTCATTAGTACTAGACGCTCAAAGGTCTTCTAATGACGATTTATGTATATTCAACTATGTATATATCTAAGCCTTATATTACAAGGAGGTTAGACTGCAAGGTGTATAAAAGTTAGTCATTAACTGTTTGAATGGTCGAATTATACTTTAACATTTTGGGATGGCGAGCAATCTAACTTCTCTTGAATATACTTTTAACATGTTATCAGATGATTTAAACCTGATGTCCATCTATTCTTAAAAGCTACGTATCAATGCCTAACTGTCATATCCATCTTGAAATATGATTATTGTGTTAAAAAATGAGTAATGTCAGATATAGACCTAACAACGTCATAAAGAGTACAGGAATTGTAATAACGATGCCCGTCCTAAAGTAGACACCCCATGATATTTTAACGTCTTTTTGAGCTAAAACGTGAAGCCATAACAAGGTGGCTAATGAACCTATAGGTGTTATCTTCGGACCTAAGTCAGAACCTATGACGTTAGCGTAAATCATACCTTCTTTAAGCATACCTGTTACTTGTGATTGATGTATGGCAATCGCATCAATTAAAACAGTCGGTAAGTTATTCATAATGGATGATAATATTGCAGATATGAAGCCTACCCCCATAATACTGGTAAATAAGCCATGCGTAGATATCGATGCGAATATATGCCCTAAGACAGTTGTGATACCCACATTTTTAAGTCCGAAGACGACTAGATACATACCTAGTGAGAAAATCACAATATTCCATGGCGCACCTTTGATAACTTTTCCAGTAGAAACAACGTCTGATTGACGTGCCAAGAGTAAGAAAATAATAGCGACAAAGCCGGCTATTAGAGACACTGGTACGTGTATGAACTCGCTGACAAGATAACCTATTAGGAGTATTGCTAAAACTAGCCAAGACATACGGAATAATTTCTGATCTTTGATTGCAGTGTTAGGACTTTGAACCTTTTGAATATCGACTGTCTTCGGAATAGACGTTCGGAAATACAACCAAAGGACAATGATGCTTGCAATTAATGAAAATATATTGGGCATAAACATACGACTCAAATATTCTACAAAACCAATATTAAAATAATCCGCTGAAACGATGTTCACTAAGTTACTTACTGTAAATGGTAATGACGTTGTATCCGCGATAAAACCACTTGCGATAACAAAAGGAAAGATGACTTTCTTATTGAAGCCAAGATGACGTACCATAGCTAACACAATTGGCGTTAGAATCAGCGCAGCACCATCATTCGCAAAGAAAGCTGCAACAATCGCACCGAGAATCATGATGTACACAAACATTCTAAAACCGTCACCTTTAGATGCTCGAACCATATGTAAGGCAGCCCACTCAAAGAAACCTATTTCATCAAGAATCAATGAGATTAAAATGACCGCCACAAATGTTAGCGTCGCATTCCAAACAATATGCGTTACTTCTACAATATCTGACCAACCCACAACCCCAGTAATGAGTGCTAAAACTGCGCCTATAACGGCCGTTATTCCTATATCAAGTCCCTTGGGCTGCCAAATGACAAATACGAGTGTGATAACAAAAATAGTGATTGCTAGCGCTGTCATCATATACATTCACCATGGCACACGCACATGTTATAGTTCATTAAATTATATGTAAATGCTATTTGTTTCTCTATCATATCAACCAAAGCCTCCTATACCATTATTAAGCATATCACGAGCTACAAGGTGAAATCTATGTGGCAAAGGTTATCTGAGTAATCCTATATTATTTTTATATTGATAAAGCGTAATTTATCTATCTTTGTTAATTACATCATATTATGAAATAATTGTGTAAATGATTTAAATTTTTAAGGAGTTTAGTTATGAATATTTATCAGACTTATGCGTTATTGGTGATTGGCATCATCATTCTGGGGTTAATTATGAATATTGCTCTGAGCATTTCAGATAAGCGAAAGTTGATTCATCATATACATACACTTTGGCGTAATAAGAAGCCAATTGAGAACTTTATACGTCCAAATGCTCGTTTCGATTATCAATTTGAGCTCAAGCGTGATCAACACGACAATCTTATTGACGATAAAACATGGTCGGATTTAAATATGGAGGAAATCTTCCATCGCAGTAACTTTAACTTCACAGCTATTGGAGAAATGCGTTGGTGCGCTACATTACGCAATATGTTTAAGGTTAATGACCATCAACTCTTAGACTACTTTAATAACAATGAAACATTTAGAGTGAATGTATCTTATCATCTCGCTTCTATCGGAAAAGTGGTTTATCCTATCTTTCCAGATCAACTTAAACCGATTAAACGTAATAATTTATTTATGATTTGTCCATTCTTACCATTGATTGGCATTATTATCATTCTATTTTCGCCATCAACCGGTGTACTTATAACTATTTTCGCAGTGCTATTGAATATTATCTTATCTGGTAGTCTTAAACGCACATATGATCAAGATTTAAAGTCACTATTCTACACAGCAAAAGTACTTAAAGAAGGCTATCATCTTGACCAAATCGAAGGCACACCTGAAGTTAAGACGAACTTTAATCACTTTAAAGGTGCGCGTCTATTTAGCGGTCTACTTGGCAAAGTGGGCGATCAAGATATTGGCGGCGCATTTATCATGTTAATCAAGATGGCATTTATGGTTGACTACTTCCTATTTCATATCATCCAGCATACGTATTATCGATATCAAGACGAAGTACTCGCCTGCTATGACTATGTGAGTACCTTAGATAATCACTATTCATTAGCCATGTATCGACGCACATTGGACACATATTGTGATCCGACTGCCTTTTCAGAAGAACAGAACGTATCATTTACAAACTTAGTTCATCCTTTACTGGACAATGCCGTCCCAAACGACCTCGACATTAAACACAATATTCTATTAACTGGGTCAAATGCATCAGGAAAATCAACATTTATGAAAGCTGTAGCTATTAACATTATCCTTGCACAAACGATTGAAACTGCGACAGCCGATACATTTAGCTATCGACCTGGCTTAGTTTATACTTCTATGGCAAATGCCGATGATGTGTTATCAGGCGATAGCTACTTTATGGCTGAACTCAAATCGATTCGTCGCTTATTTGATATAGAAACGACATTACCCGTTTATTGTTTCATTGATGAAATCTTCAAAGGTACCAATACAACTGAGCGTATTGCGGCTTCAGAATCCATATTATCGTATTTGAATCATTTGCACAATTACAGAATTGTAGCAGCAACACATGATATCGAACTTTCCCAATTGTTAAAGGACAATTATCATAACTATCACTTTAATGAAACGATTGAAAACAATGAAATTCATTTCGATTATAAGATTAAAACAGGTAAATCCAATACGCGAAACGCCATTGAATTATTGCGTATTACCCACTTCCCTGACAGCATTTACAAACGTGCCAAAGACCAAGTTAAAGATTTGGATTAACATTGTTTCATGTAAAACATTATCGGCATATGTGGGGTGTTGAGCTTAAATTATACTTTCATCACTCCACTACTTTGTTGTGATGTTAATTATTTAAGATAGATTTAAGGTGCATTTATGCTAGATTTTATCATTATTGTTTACTGTATGTATTGAGGTGACATTATGAAACGTATTACATTTGCTGACAGTTTAAGAGGATTCAGCTTATTAGGTATATTTCTTGCTAATTTACTTATATTTCAATTTAGTTTATCCGGCAAAGACTACATCGAACATTTCCATTTAAGTCCCATCAACCAAGGCATATTCAATCTTATCATTGTACTTGTTGAAGAGAGCTTTTTACCTATTTTTGCCATATTATTTGGCTTTTCGATGGATAAGTTGTATCAGTCTATGAAATTAAAAGGGTTACCACGACCTAGATTAAAATTATTACGTCGTGCCATTTTCTTACTGATTTTAGGCTTTATACATGCATCTTACATATGGGAAGGCGATATCTTAACCGCTTATAGTTTAGCGATGTTATGTGTCATCCCTTTCATTTCACTTAGTACGAAAGCCTTTAAATGGTTTAATATTATCATCATTTCTCTCGTCTTCATCATGGGCTTTTGGTCTATGTTTGATGATTCACAACCGTCTACAACATCCGACAATCATGATGCTGCTGCTTATATCCATAAGGTACAGCAAATTTACACACAAGGTAGTTATGACGACATTCATCATGTAGATGACATTGCGCCATCTCCTAAATTTGCAGAATTAAAAGATCAATTAGGTGATAATAAGGGCGCCATCTTCTTGGTAGCCATCCTTTTTGAGGTGCCGTTATTTACTTTAGGTATCTTTCTTTCTAGATCTGGTTGGTTCGAAAAAGATGCAAGACACTTTTGGTCGTCGAAATTATTCATATACCTGATACCAATAGCGATTATTGCCAAATCAACCATACTTTGGTTAAATAACGATGCGATTTCCGGTGTACTCCTTGCTATGTTTGGACCTGTTTTATCATTTGGTTATATGAGTTTATTTAAATATTTATATCAACGTCATGAGAAACATCCTATCTTTAAAGGTTTAGAAAATGCCGGCAAAATCTCGCTCACCGTTTATATTACTCAAAGTATTATCGGTACACTTATTTTCTATAGTTATGGTCTAGGATTATTTGGCAAAGATATACTCATCTATACCAGCATTTTGTTTATTGTGATTTATATTCTTTTAGTTGTATTAGCAACATTACATCAAAGACACTTCCGATACGGTCCATTAGAATATCTTCTACGTATGTTCACTTATTGGAAATGGCATGTAGGTAAGCGAAAATAGACATACTAAAAAAGGTTCAACGTGGTTATAATGATTAACAACACGTTGAACCTTAATTTATATCGCTAAAAGCATTTCATTAGAAGAATTGAATTATTCATAATGTCCTTTAAATTTAGGACTTACTCCATATTTATTCTTATTAAATTTACTATTTAAACATGTAATCACTAATTGATAAATTGAAATAGCAAATTGAACGAGTGCAAGTAGAAGAATAAACAATAATACCCAACCATTGTCACCGTTAGGGTCATTAATATCCCAAATCAATTGACTAATAAAAGATATCACACCTAATATAACCGATAAAATTGGAATAAGCATTGTACGGTCGGTGTCATGGAAGCGTCTGACTGTCAATGCTAAATTCGGAATGAAAGTAATAATTGCATATAAAATCATATAAATGATTGTGCCAACTAACATGACTATACTTACTATTGATAACGCGTCAGATTCTAATGCTGCTGAGAACATAACCATGATTAAAGAAGCAATATAAAGAATGAGTACTGGTCCGTAAAAAATGACATGCCATAATTGCATAAACCAGAATTCACTACGTCTTGAGCGTCCTTTAAAATTAAAATAATTCTTCCAAAACAACTTAAATGCTTCGCCAAAACCTACCTTTGGATTCATAAGCATAAACTCCTTTGCGTGATTTTAATTGCCGTCTTTCCCTTCAGTTTCATCGTACCATACTGACATAATTATAAAACCCTATATAAAAAGTTCTCAGGCTAAACCAATTAACATGAGAACTCTATAACACTGGTTTATTAATTTTCTTGTTTAATGACTTTACCATTAGGGTCTAATTTAAGAATTTTATTATTTTTAGTTTTATACGTCCCTAAAATTTCGCCATCTTTATTTCGGTAATTGACAATCCAATCGCCACTATGACCAACCATTTTAACATCATCCCATAAATAGTTTGTCTTACCTACCGCAATACCTTCGAAATCTGAAATCATTTGATACACTTGGTTACGGAAATGTGTATTAACTGTTCCTGATTTTTCTAAGTATGCTGCAGATAATGGATTATTGTCTTCTTTATCTTTTTTAGATAATTGATCTACAATATTTATTTTGTCAGTTAATTCTGGTAAAGCTTTGTTATCTTTATTAGCTTTATAAACATCAATGAGTTTGACCTCTTTGCCTTTGCCTAATAAGTCTTTATAATCTAATGAACCCGATTGCATACGTCCAACAAAGATTTTGTCGTTACTCACACCAATCAATGCTTCAAAGTTCCCTTTATTAGGTGATACATTGTAGAAATTCATACCTTTAGGTGCATTATTAATATGTTTTTCATATTTCACAAGTTTGAAATCAACTAGCTTAAAGTTTTTATTACCAGACGCAAGTCTGTATTCATAAATACCTGTTAAAATTTCATTCTTAGTCAATGTATAGCGATCGACATCTTCCACACAGAAGGCAAGAGCCAATTTTTGTTTTTCAGTAAGTTTTGCTACTTCTTTCTCCAACTCTTGGTCTTTTTTAGACTTCTTAGATTTTGTTTGTTCTGCATTAGATTTCGTTTTACTATTATCTTCTTTAGAACCGTCATTAGAACCACAAGCTGCAAGTAAAAGTAAAAACACCCCACATATAAATACTAGTTTTTTCATCTATGTCTCCTCATATCATTTGCATTTTTAAAATCAATTAATTATACTATATTTTATTTATAAAAGTGTACTTTGTAAATACTTAATTGAAAGTATTTCTTGCAAAAAAGAAGAGGCTGGGATATAAATAATATAATAATGCTATTTTGCAAATTCGCAGTAGCTGACTGTACTGAGAAGGCGCTTAAATCAAGCTTTTCTCAGTTCTAGTCATCCTTGCGGGCGGGGCCCCAGCAAAGAGAATTTCATCAAGAAATTCTACAAGCAAAGCAAGCTGGGAGTGGACGACGAATTTAAAAGAATTCTGTCCCACTCTCTCTTTTTTAACTTAATGTATCAATCTCTTTCCAGCTACGTTCAATTGTTTGTTGAATTGTATGAGTAAAACTATTTTCGCTATTTTCTCTTAAAGATAGTGTATAGGCTCCAACCACTGGGGGAAATTTAGGTATTATAATTTCATTACTCGGATAAACTTTTTTTAATTTATTCATAAATGTCTCTTTAAACTGAATATTAGAGAATAGACCTCCACATAATACAATAGGTGGATGATATTGTGCCTTATTAACCGAAAGAAACGCGCCATTAATTAATTCAATCAATGCATCCATACTGTTACTAATGATATCTTTAGCAACCATATCACCACTGTTGGCAACCTCAAACACTACTTTAGTTAATGAAGCAATTTCTGATCTCATTTCCATATTTTGATAAACAAACGGAATTATTTCTGTTTCTTGTATCAAGTTTAATTGTTGCTTAACCGCTTCAGTTAATTGAGTTGATTGACCTCTACCATCATAATTTTTCATTACTGCAGTAAGTGCTTTTTTGCCTATATCATACCCACTGCCTTCATCGCCTAGTAAATACCCCCATCCACCGACTCTATTCATTTCATTTGTTTCTTTATTAAAATAATATGATATAGAGCCAGTTCCTGCTATGAGCACAATACCAGAATCTCCAAATGTCCCGGATGCCAAAGCACATATAGCATCATTTTCAACGACAATTTTTATCTTATGTAATTTGTACGCTTCCAATGATTTTATAATCAAATGTTTTTCTTCTTTTCTCCCAGCACCACTTAATGATAAATAAATCGTATCAATTTCATTTAAGTCTATCTTTGCTTGTTTTCTCAAATTAGATATCATATTCATTAATATCTCTTTAACAGTGTCCAAACCTTTAACTTGTATATTTGTAGATTCTGCTAGAGTATGTCCAATAATTTCTCCATAATTATTACCAATGACACCTTCTGTTTTGGTTCCTCCACCATCAATACCAATATAGTATTTTTTATTAATACTCATTGTTATATCAATCCTATTCTTTCACATTTAATACGAAAGATTCCCAAGGCTCTATCATATCTAATAGAAATTGTTCATTTTCAGTTATTTTACCTATAACATTTTTTACACCATCATTTTCCATATTTTGAAGTGCTATCTGCATTTCTCCCTTATAGTGACCATAAGTTTCGTTGCAAATCAAAATATCTCCTCTTTTAATCTCAGCAGTATTATGAGGCGGGAAATCTTTATCTTTAAAATGTACTCTGCTCATTGTTGAGCGAATAACATACTCTGAGACATCGCCACGATTAAAATGATCTTCTTCTAACACAATCTTTTTTTCTAAACTAGAAATTTCAGGATTTAATTCTATATCAAGCGTAGGCATTGATAAATTAATCTTAGATAATGCGTATAACTCTTCCTCAGAAGCAAATGCGTTACTTATAATAATATCATCGATTAATCCAGTCATTAATAAGTGCTTTGCTTGAACTTCAATAGGTAAATTTCTATGACTTTCTAATGTAGGTAACCCCTCCATTACTTTCCAAGGCCCTACTTTACCGTGTTGAGATGTTACGAATGCCGCAGTCGTCAATTGATGTTGTTTATATGATTCTGAGGTTTTTTTAAAATGCTTAAATGATATGCCTGTATATTTTTGTGGATAAAAATTATGACATCCTATTAACTTATCTCTATCAGGTTTAAAATTTAATACATCATTGATAAATGTTGCACTTGTACTTATATTTAATTCAATAGACATATTTTGCTTATTATGCGTCATTTTCGCTGTTTCTTGAGCAGAAAATCCAGAATCAATTCGAATTCCAGATACACCTAAATCTTTAAAAAATGATAAGTCTAAATTATCTATTTGAAGATCTTTAAATACTTCTCGATTTATATCAGCTATGACCTCCATACCGTTCTCATTAGCATATTTCACTATTTCCTTAAACTTCTCAAAAACTTCACGATCTTCCTGTTTTACCGATAGCAGATTAGTGAATATACGTTTGAAGCCATATTTCACACTGGTATCAATGTAATTCTTCATTCTCTCTAGATCAGATTGTGTAGGATAAATTGAAATACCTAATCGATGCATTTACTTGCCCTCCTCAGATTTATAAATAACGCCTTTAATTTTTTTATTTTCAAGTAATTGTCTTGACTGTTCAAAAAATAAAATACTATTGAATATGATCAACACGTAAATAACGGTCCATCCGAATGAATTAATCTCATCAAAGATTAAAACTGGAATACCAATAATAAATGGCATAATAATTAAAAGTAACCATCTGTTAATTGCAACCTTCTTAATAATCAACTGTGATAACTTGAAGCAAAAAAATATTAAAAATAATAATCCTAGGATATATAAAAGTCTCATGGAAAATCACTTCTCTTCTAACTTTTTGTATAGCTCAATCATTTTTTCAATTAAACTTTTTTCACTTAATGCTGTCATAAGATGATCTTGTGCATGAATCATTAATAACGACGTATCAACTTTTTCACCATTAATTTCATCTTGTATTAAACGTGTTTGTGTTTTATGAGCCTCTGCCATTTCTCTCTCTGATTCATCAAGAAATTTTTTCGCTTCTTCAAAGTTGCCTTCAGTAGCACTATTTAATGCCTCATAAGCTAAACTTTTTGCATTTCCTCCATGTGCAATAATTTCAAATATCTCTGTTTCATTTTTATTGTCCATAGCAATTACCTCTCCTAATCTTTTTCAGTAGCATCTTCATTAAGACTTTGTTCTTGCGCTAACATTTCACGCTCATATTTTTTAAAGAAAGGATAATAAAGTACAATTGCAATAATGATATTGATTAATACTAATATAAGTGCTTTCCAATCTCCATTAGTCGCAAACAATGCACCAATAGGTCCAGGTAATGTCCACGGTGCTAAGATGGTAATTTTTGCAATTAATCCCAATTTAAAAACGAAGTACGTAATAGTAGTTAAAACTAAAGGAATACATATGAATGGTAAAGCTAGAATTGGATTCATTACTAATGGTGTCCCAAAAATGAGAGGTTCATTTATGTTAAATATACTTGGAATGATTGAGAATCTACCTACTTTTTTGAGATATTCTGATTTAGAGAAAACCATTAATATACACAGACTTAACGTCGCACCTGCGCCTCCAATCCAGACAAACCATTGGAAAAATGGTTCTACAACGATATTAGGTAGTTGTTCTCCCGCTGCTTTAGCATCAATATTTTGATCTAAGAGTGAGAACCAAATTGGTTGGAAAACAGCACCCATGACAGCAACACCATGAATACCTGCAGCCCATAAAAGAACGATAAAGAATACTGGTATCAAAGCGCCTAACAATGAATCTCCTGCAAATTTACCGAGTGGTTCAAATAGCATGTTAACGATTTTATTTAAATCTACATTTAAAATCACACGGATAAACCATGAAATAACAATAACTAAAGTAGCCGGAATTAAAGACTCAAAAGATCTGGCAACTGAACTAGGGACTTGTTCAGGCATTTTAATAGTAAAACCAGATTTAATAACTAATCTGCTTATTTCTACTGCAAATATCATAGAAATGATAGCTACAAATAAACCAGACCCTCCCAAATCTGCCATAGGCAATACATATCCAACGGCATCCTTTTTAGCTAATTTATCATCTAAATTCAATGGAATATTCATCATTAGGAACGTTGCTAATGAAAGTAAGCCACCTGAAAGACCATCCATTTTATATGATTTTGATAAGTTATAACCCATACAAAATGCTGCGTATAAAGCCATTAACCCCAACGTCATTCTATTTGCAATCATAATCTTCTCAGCATGTGGTTGTACTAAATCTGCGAGATAGGGTATTGGTGGTGATGCAAACAAAGTGAAGAATGAACCGACGATAATCAATGGTAATGTTGCAATAATACCGTCACGAATGGCAACTAAATGTCTTTGCTCTGATGCTTTTGCCATTGGTGTCATTAATACTTTTTCAAGCCATTGTAATATCTTTTGCATAAGACCATCTCCTAAACATGTATATTAGTTATCGTATTCTTTAATTTGTTTTAAAATTTTAGGTGCACCTATTGGTGTATAACCCATTGGATCAACTACATCAACTGGTTTACCAACTTCTTCTCCCATTTTTTTAAATTTATCTAAACGGTGTTTAACTTGTGGGGCAACTAATCCTAAATCATAATGTTCAATTTGATTTTCAAATTCTTCAGATCCTACTGCTTTAATTTCAAGATCATAGTTTTCTTTATCTGCTTGTTTCTTAATTGAATCAACTACCATTGCACTTGACATTCCACCTGAACAAACCATAATTACTTTCATTTAAAACACTCCTCTATTTTAATTTATTGTTTTTTATAGCATTTCTTGTATTCTCTAATTTCTGGCGATTACTTAAATAATCATCACTAGCGATGCAAATATACAAAATATCAATGATGCTTAGCATAGCAATTCTTGAACTCATTGCCCCACTTCGTATCGTTTTTTCGGAAGAACTAACAAACAATTGTACATCTGCTAATTTAGCTATAGAATTATCACCATATTTAGTTATAGAAATAATTTTTGCACCCTTTTCTTTAGCTAATTGCGTAGCGTAGACTATATCTTTAGTTTGACCTGAATTTGATATTGCAATTACAACATCTTCAGAAGATAGGTTAGCACTTAAAGTCACTTGCTCATCAAAACTACTTCCTACATCACACCAATAATCTATACGCGTTAACTTTTGTTTAAAATCTTGCGCAATAATAGCTGATGCACCAATTCCATAAATACAAGTTTTTCTTGAATTGATAATTAATTCAAAAGCTTGCTTAATACTAACTGTGGATAAAATCCTTTCTGTGTCTTTTAAAGTCTTAGTATTGTTATGAAATACTGATTGCGTGACTTCTTCAATTGAATAATCTTCATCAATTTCTGCATAATCGCGTTGTACTTTCCCAGGTTCATTTAAATCAAATGCGATTTTCAATTTTAAATCTTGAAAGCCCTTACATTTCATCTTTTTAGATAACCTAACAATCGTAGCTACGCTTACGTTTGTTAGGTCGGCTAGCTTTTGTACTGAGTAATTAATAATTTCTTCTGGATGTTTAAGAATATACTCAGCAACTCTACGTTCCGAGGGGTTTAAATCGCTTAAAGATGATTCAATAAAAATTAAACTACCATGCAATAAACATCACCTCTAAAAGGAATAATATTTCACTTCAATTACAATTTACAAAATATTATTACATTTGTCAAAATCTAATTTGTATGTAATTTAGTTATTTAACATCTTATTTCATTTCTTTTTTTATGCTAATCTTACATTGTAAGAATAATCTATTAATAAACTTTTTTGGGAAAGGAATTATATTGTGAAAAAGCTTATTGCAATTTTAATTTTGAGTACTTTAATCTTATGTGCATGTCATGATAATCATGACTCAAAAAGCAAAAATAATCATGATTCATCACAAAAATCAACTCATCATGTACACAAGAAAGAAATCAAAAATGGTCGAACGTATTATGACGATATTTTAATTGTTAATAAAACAACAACGCTCCCACCTGATTACAATCCTGGTGAAAATCCGAAAGCACAACGTGCATTACAACGGATGTTTGCTGATGCTGGCGAAGAGGGTGTAAACCTTTATCAGATAAGTGGTTTCAGAAGTTACCAAACACAAGTGAGTTTGTATCAGCAGTATGTTGCGCGTGATGGCGAACAAGCTGCGAATCGATATAGTGCGCGTCCTGGCACTTCTGAACATCAAAGTGGATTAAGTTATGATGTAGGTGCTATTGGATCAAATTGCAATTTACATGAATGTTTTGGAGATACTAAAGAGGGGCAATGGATTGCACCCAATCCCTCCAACTGTTTATAAGAGATGCCATTCTCATCATAACTAATGTTAGGATACTTATTATCAATATGCATTTTACTTACTAATTCTGGCAAAGCTTTGTTATGTTTATTTTTTAAATAGACATCGCTTAAATTCACTTCTCTACCATGTTGCATCAATGCATTATAATCTATAATTGCGGCTTGTGTTCCTCCTAAGAATATCTTTTCATTATTCACACCGATGATTGCAGCAAAATTTCGTTTATCAGGATATACAGTGTAAAAATGCATATCTTTTGGCGCATTTACAACAGGTTTATCATGCTTAACTAACGTAAAATCGACTAATTTATAATGATACTCCCCAGCTGGTGCTATAGCTAAATAAAATCCAGTTAAAATTTCATTTTTAGTTAATGTATATTGGTCGACATGGTCGACACAAAATGCTAAAGCTAATTTTTCCTTTTCCGAAAAGTTAGCTACTATATCTTTAGTTTTTTCTTCATTCTTCTTTTTGCTTTCAACCTTGTTTTGTTTTTTATTGTCTTCTGTTGTCTTAGTATCCGTTTGTTTCGAATGTGAATTAGTTTTACCTTCCTTGGACGATTCATTCGTACTACAAGCTGTTAAAATCAACATAAATGTGATGCTAAGTAATATAAATCTTTTCATAAACAAGCCCTCTAATCTAAACAATTTATATAATTTTATTATACTATATAAAAGTTATATATAGAGGCATTACTTATAATATTATGCTCCACTATATACACAAAAATCCGATAGCTTTTAAGCTACCGGATTGTAATCATTTCAATATTTTTAGACTGCCGTCATACTTATTTATTTAATTATAGTGCCTTCTTTTTCATGAATCATTTGAATAATTTCATTCTTTTCATTCATCACAGCAACTTTCGGTGCATGATCAACTAATTCACGTTCATCTAATTGAACATAAGTCATAATAATCACCACATCGTCAACTTCAACTAATCGAGATGCTGCACCATTAAGGCAAATCTTGCCACTACCTCGTTCACCAGCAATGACATACGTTTCAAAGCGGGCACCATTATTGTTATTCACGATGGCTACCTTTTCATTCGGTAAAATATCAACTGCATCCAAGATATCTGCATCTATCGTAATACTTCCAACATAATTTAAATTTGACTCTGTTACTCGTGCTCTATGAATCTTACCATTCATCATTGTTCTAATCATAACTTACGATTCACTTCCTAAAATAATATTATCTATTAACCGTGCTTTCGAGAATTTAACAGCGAGTGATATAAAGATTTGACCTTGTATTTCTGTCGCAACTTCTAAACCGGGGTAACTGTAAATTGCAACTTCATCAATATGACCACGCGTATGTTCCGTTAAATATGCCTTAATCTCACCAACAATAATATGACTACGACGTTCCCCTTGATTATATAACGTTTGTGCTAATGCTAAACTTTTACTTAGGTGAACAGCCTCTTGTCGCTCATCATCGGTTAAATATACATTTCGTGAACTGCGTGCGAGTCCATCCGCTTCACGTACAATATCAACACCAACAATTTCAATTGGATGGTTAAAATCTTCAACCATTTTTTCAACGATTGCAAGTTGTTGCGCATCCTTCTTACCAAAGTAAGCTTTATTAGGACTGACGATGTTAAATAGTTTATTCACGACAGTCACAACGCCGTCGAAATGACCTGGACGTTGTGCGCCTTCTAAGACTTCCGCTAGACGTCCCACCTTCAATGTTACACTTAATTCGTCTGGATACATTTCTTCTACTGTTGGATGAAAGACGTAATCCACATGAATAGCTTCAACTAAAGCTACATCTTGATCAATTTGACGTGGATACGCATCGAAATCTTCATTTGGTCCGAATTGTAGTGGGTTGACGAATACGCTAATCACTGTAACATCATTATCTTCAACTGAGCGACGCATCATACTTAAATGCCCTTCATGTAAGGCGCCCATTGTAGGAACAAAACCAATTGTCTTACCCGAACGTTTCAATTCTTGCGTAATGTGTTGCATCTCAGCTACAGTTTGAATTACTTTAGTCATTACCATTTACCTCGTTCAATATCTTTTTCTTATACGTGTGTGCTTCAGCTGGAAACGTGCCTGCCTTAACTTCCTCATCATATTGTTTGATGCCTTTAATGCCCACTGAAAAATCACCAAATTGTTTCACAAATTTAGCATAACGATCTACACCATAATTCAACATATCGTGATAAACCAATACTTGACCGTCCGTGTCTTTTCCTGCGCCGATACCAATCACTGGTATATCTAATTGGTCACTAATTAAACCAGCTAAGTCACTAGGAATCGCTTCTAATACTAAGGCAACTGCGCCTGCTTCTTGTACTGCATGTGCATCTTGAATTAGTTGTTCAGCTGCATCTTTCGTACTACCTTGTAAACGATAGCCCATAACACCCACGCTTTGTGGCATTAAACCTAGGTGCGCTACAATTGGTATTCCAATTTGCGTTGATTTCTTAATGAAATTAACTAAATGTGCACCTTCTGCTTTTAACGCATTCGCATTCGTTTGTTGATAAAGTGTGAGCGCATTTTTCAAATCATGTTCGTCACTCACACCAACTGCGCCAATTGGTAAATCTACTACTACAAAGGTATCATCTGCGCCTCTGCGTACCGCTTTACCGTGGTGAATCATGTCATCTAGCGTCACTTGTGTTGTCGTCTCATAACCAAGCACTGTCATTCCAAGTGAATCACCCACTAAAATCATATCTATATTTGCATCTTGTGCTTGTTTTGCGCTTGGAAAGTCATAAGCCGTAATCATCGAAATTTTTGTTTTCTCTTGTTTCATTTCAACTAATTTTGCTAAATTTTTCATTTTTAAATTAACTCCTATATTAAAAGTTCGATAATAATACGTATAATTATATGTAAGAATACCTAGAAAGGAAAGTTTTAAATGCAAATTGCTGTTATTGGACCAGGTGCGGTTGGCACTACGATCGCCTATGAACTACAAACATCGTTACCAAACGTCACACTAATTGGTCGTTCTAATAAAGACATAACCATTCAACCCGCAAATCAAACGGTAGAAGTATTTAATATAGATGACGTGACGTCGACCTTTGACGTGATAATCATTGCTGTCAAAACACATCAGCTTAATCATTTAATTCCAAAGTTACATCGTTTAGCCCATGACGAAACGCTATTTATTTTAGCTCAAAATGGCTACGGCCTACTATCTCGTCTTCCATTTCAACACACTTACCAAGCTGTTGTTTATATTAGTGGCCAAAAGTCGGGAAACGAAGTCGTACATTTTCGTGATTATCGTTTACATGTTCAAAAAGATGCTCAAACAATGCGCTTAAAACAGTTACTTGATCACACAAAAATTGAACTCGTACTTGAAGAACATATTGAAGACAAAATTTGGTATAAATTATTAGTTAACCTCGGCATTAATTCTATTACTGCGCTTGGTCATAATACCGCTCAAATCTTAAAAATTAAAGAAGTGGAACAATTATGTAAAAACTTATTATACGAGGGACAACACGTAGCTTTATCAGAGGGCATTACGCTTCCTGATTCATTGGTCGATGATATTATGCAGATTTATGCAGGTTATCCTGACCATATGGGTACGAGTATGTATTATGATGTGATCAATAGCCAACCGCTTGAAGTTGAAGCCATTCAAGGCTTTATCTATAGCAAGGCGAGATACTATAATCTCAATACACCTCACTTAGACACTGTTTACGCCCTTTTACTGTCACATCATTCTATTGCAGAATAAAAAGGGAATGCGACAGCATTTTTTTTAATTCGTCGTCCACTCCCAGCTTGCTTTGCTTGTAGAATTTCTTGGTGGAATGCTCTTTGCTGGGGTCCCCGCCCGCAAAGATGACTAGAACTGAGAAAAGCTTGAATTAAATGCTCTCTCAGTTCAGTCAATTACTGCCAATATATATTTGTAGGGAGTGGGACAGAATTCTTTTTAAATTCGTCGTCTCTCTCCCAACTTGCTTTGCTTGTAGCATTTCTTAGTGAAATTCTCTTTGTTGGGGCCCCGCCCGCAAGGGTGACTAGAACTGAAAAAAGCTTGATTTAAGCGCATTTTCAGTTCAGTCAGCTACTGCGAATTTGCAAAATAGCTTCATTATATTATTTATGTCCCAGGCTCTTTTTTTCTAGTTAACTCTTACTTTGTTTTAACTTTAATGGCACTTTAATTTGTTTATCGACAGAATCGCCTTTCATTAGACCATTAACTACTTTAATTGCTTCTTTACCCATAAGTTCAGGTTGTTGCGCAATTGTCGCATCTAGTTTGCCATTTTTAATGGATTTCATCGCATCTTCATTACCATCAAATCCAATGACTTGAATATCCTTACCACCAATTGCTTCTATTGCACCTAAAGCCATTTCATCATTTTGGGCAAAGATTGCTTGGATATCAGGGTGTGCTTCAAGCATGTTTTGCGTTACATTTAACCCCTCTGCTCTATCAAACTTTGCACTTTGTTTGGCGATGACTTTTAACTGCTTATCAGCAACGTCGTGGAACCCTTTACCTCTTTCTCTAGTCGCACTTGCCCCAGGTACACCTTCAAGTTCACCCACTTTGGCATTTTTACCGACTTTATCTACCAAGTAATTTCCAGCCATTTTACCACCTTCAACGTTATCTGACGCAATAAATGACGCTACATCACCTTTATCTACAGATCGGTCTAACGTAATTACCGGAATCCCCTCGTTATTAGCTGATTCTACCGCACTTGAGATTGCACTTGAATCTGTCGGGTTAACAATTAAGTAATCCACTTGTTGTTGAATTAAATCTTCAATGTCATTCGTTTGTTTTGCTGAATCATCTCGTGCATCTACAACTTTGACTTTCATCCCTTGTGCTTTGGCATCTTTTTCAATACCATTTTTAATTTTAACGAAGAATGGATTGTTTAACGTTGAAATACTTACACCAATTGTAATCTCTGATTTTTTCTTATTTGTTTTACCATTTTTATCATTTTTCAAAGGTGATTCTAAGGAACATGCTGCTAAAAATAGGACGAGTGCTAATGTAATGGCTAATAATTTCTTCATATTGTTATCCTGCTTTCTCTTATTTTTTACGGTCAATTAATACCGCAATTAAAATGACTACACCTTTAACGACTTGTTGATAGAATGAAGACACACCGAGTAAATTTAATCCATTATTTAAAACACCTATGATAAGTACACCTATAAGTGTTCCAACAATTCGTCCTTTACCACCTGTCAATGACGTACCACCAAGCACGACCGCGGCAATCGCATCTAACTCATAAGACATACCTGCTGTTGGTTGTGCAGAATTTAGACGTGATGTTAGTATTCCTCCGGCTAACGCTGACATTAATCCTGAAATACCATAAATAAAGATTTTAATTTTATTCACTTTAATACCTGAAATTTTAGCTGCTACCTCATTCCCACCAATTGCATATGTATGACGACCGAACGTTGTTTTTTGAAGAATGATAAGTAAAATGATAAATACGATAATCATCGTTACTGCTGGTACCGGAATACCAATAAAATAGCCTTTACCAAATAGTTGGAATAAATAGCTATCACCTAAATTAGTGATTGGATTGCCGTCAGTAATGACTAATGTTAATCCACGGAAAATCGTCATTGTCGCAAGTGTTGCAATAAATGGCGCCATATTCCCTTTCGTCACTAGTAAACCGTTGACTGCACCCAAAACAAAACCTATCAGTACACCTATAATTAAGGCGATAATTGGATCAACACCACTTGTAATCATCAGTGCAATAAACGCAGATGATAAAGCAAGGATTGAACCTACTGATAAATCTATGCCACCAGTTAAGATAATAAATGTCATCCCAAAGGCAATCAGACCATTGATAGAAATTTGTCTTAATAAGTTGAGTAAATTAGATAAATCTAAAAATGATGGATTTAAAATACTCACTACAATAATTAATAAAATCAGACCAATAAATGGAATAATCTTTTCCATGAACGATGTTTTAGCTGTTAACTGTTTCATTTAAAGTTCCCCCTGTAGCTAACGTCATAATATTTTCTTCTGTAATTTCATTTCCTGTAAGATCTCCTTTGATATTACCTTCATGCACGACCATCACTCTATCGCTCATACCAATGACTTCCGGTAATTCAGATGAGACCATAATAATAGACACACCACGATCTGTAAGTTCATTCATAAGTTGATAAATCTCTCTCTTAGCGCCAACATCAATACCTCTTGTAGGTTCATCCAATATGATGATTTGCGCACCCGTACCAATCCACTTAGCTAATACGACTTTCTGTTGATTACCTCCTGATAATGAACCAGCTGGTAGCTTGCCTGGCGATTTAATGTTCAGTCTTTTGCGCATCGTATCAACAAATTGCTCAGAACTCTTATCGTCTACGATGCCATGTTTTGAAAAGCTAAATAACGAAGGTAACACCATATTGTCTTGAATGGAGAAGTCTAAAATTAATCCTTCTTCCTTACGATTCTCGGTTATAAAAGCAAGTCCATGTTTCATCGCTTCAATTGGGGACGTGATCGTCACTGGTTGACCTTTAATTTCAATGTCATTGTCTGCTTTATCCACACCAAATAAACTGCGCATCATTTCCGTACGTCCTGCACCCATCAAGCCACTTACACCTAGTATTTCACCTTCTTTAAGATAAAATGATTGATTCTCAATATGATGTAGCGGATTATTGAGACGTTTTACATTTAAGATAATATCTTGTGGTTCATACGTTCTATGTGGAAATTGTTCATCTAATTCGCGTCCTACCATTGCTTTCACAATTTGGTTGTACGTTAGATGACGTGTTTCATCGTACATCACAGAAACGCCATCACGCATGACTGTTATTTCATCTGAAATCTCAAATATTTCAGCCATTCTATGCGAAATGTAAACAAAGGCAACACCTTTTGCTTTTAAATTACGAATCATATCGAATAAACGTCGGATTTCTTTGTCTGTTAAGGTAGCTGTCGGTTCATCCATAATAATGATTTGTGCTTTCGTCATCATCGCTTTAGCGATTTCTATCATTTGTTGCTCACCAATCGAGCAATCTTTAACTACTTTATTTAACGGAATGTAGAAATCTAATTCTTTAAATACTTGTTCTGCCTGTTGTTTCATTGCTTTTGTATTGAGTATGCCCATTTTGTTGCGGATTTCTTTTCCTACAAATAAATTATCGAGTACTGTTAATTCTGGATATAAATTCAATTCTTGGTGTATAAAGGTTAATCCTTTTTCTTCCGCTTCTTTAGGATTACTATATTCTATTTCAACATCAGAATACGTCATGACACCTTGATCTTTCTTATGAATACCTACTAAAATTTTCATTAGCGTCGATTTTCCAGCCCCATTTTCTCCCATTAAGGCATGGACGGTACCTGGTTTCAAAGTAAAGTCAACACCCTTAAGCACCTCGTTATCACCAAAGGCTTTATGAATATTAGTCATTTGAATCATTAATCTCACCCCTTAAAATATGACACCACTTTGAAGTATGATGTTTGCATATGGTGTTGCTTCACCTGTACGTATAATCGCTTTTGCATCCTTCGTTAATGCTTTAAATGTTTCATGATCGACTTTTGTTATGTCTGAAAAGTCATGTGTCACTTGCTTATAAATAGGTGCATTGTTTACTTCCATTTCCTCGGCTATCGTAATATGTTCAATTTCCATGTGCTGCTTAAGGACGTCATAAACGTCTAGGAAACTAGGCTTCCCTAACGTTAGTGCTAGGTCAATCTTCTTAACATCTTTAGGCACTGGTAGCCCACAATCGCCGATTACAATTTGATCTGTATGTCCTAAGTCGCTAAGTACCTTTGAAATTCCGCTGTTTAATATGCCTGTTTTATACATCGAATTCACCTTCTATTTCTGAAAAGGTCGGCATACCACCTTGAGCGCCCATACCTGTTACTGAGTGACTTGCTGCTAAATTCGCAAGTGTAAGGGCCTGTGCGATGGAATATCCCTTTTGTAATCCTACTGCGAAAGCACCATTAAATGTATCTCCGGCACCTGTGGTATCTTTAACTTCTCGCTTAAATCCTGCGATATGAACCTTTTTAGTGCCGTTATGATACATAGCACCTTTATCCCCTAATGTAATAATCAGTTTGTTAGGATAATGTGCTAACGCTTCATCAATGTTAGTCTGGAACATCGCGTTACTCTCTGTTTCATTAGGTGTAATATATGTCGCTTTATCAATGACTTCTGCTTCTACTTCTCGGAATGGTGCCGGGTTAAGAATTGAGATTAAATCATGATCATCACAATAAGTTATGACGTCTTTAACTGTTTCGGCAGGAATTTCTTGTTGAATTAATACAATGTCGCCTGCTTGCGCTTGTTTTAATGCTTCCAATGCATACGCTGAAGTCACATAGTTGTTGGCTGAAGGCACCACAATAATGCTATTGTCATTGTCTGATAGTGTAATATGCGCTGTCCCTGATGCCGAATGTGTAACGGGTTTCAGAAATGTCGTTAAAACATGGTTATCTTCTAAATTTGTGAAAATTTGATTGCCAAAATCGTCATCCCCAATGCGTCCTACCATATACACATCATCACCAAGTCTGGCAGCTGCTACGGCTTGGTTCGCACCTTTGCCTCCAGGTGTCGTAAAGAATGACTCACCTAGTACGGTTTCGCCTTTACTTGGTACTCGATTCGTAGAAACGACTAAATCAATAGATAAACTTCCAACTACATAAATACTTGTCATTTTGTCTTCCTCCTTGTAGATTCTCTATAAATTAAATCAACATCTAATACTACTTTCGTTGTGATGTCATTATGTTCTAATTGTTGAATCAAACCTAATGCTGCTTGCTTACCAATATCATATGCAGGCTGTTTGATGGTTGTGAGACTTGGATAAAATAGCTTAGCTAACGGGATATCATCATACCCAATGACTTGTATGTCATCTGGAATAGTAATATGTAAATCATGTAACCATTTCATCATTTTCAGTGCTGATACATCATTGCTACATATCACACTATCGATATCATTGTACTTAATGTAACGCTGTAATTTATCCATAGTAATATCACGCTCATCTTCAATCCATAATTGAATGCCCTGACTTTCTAACGTCGTTCTTGCACCGTTGAATCGTTCTTCAAACGAACGATAATTCAGGTCTTGATGTAGCACTAATACACGTTGCGCATTGCCTTCTATGATTGCCTCAGCTTGTAATTGACCACCTTTATAATGATCTGCTTCGATACATTGTTGATTATCTGTAACGCGGTCAATGAGAACATAGGGTAATTGATAGGAGTTGAATTGATCAAAAGCAAATTGCGTCGATAATTGTGAAGCAATGACGCCACTGCAATTATTCACTTTAAATGTGGTTAAATAGTTAAGTTCTTTATGTTCTTGCATTTCACCATTACCAATCATGACATGATACCCTTTTTGAATTGCAGTATCCTCAACACCTTTAGCAACAATTGTAAAAAATGGATTACTCATATCTGGTAAAAGCAGTCCAATCGTTTTAGATTTCTTAGTGAATAAGGTTCTTGCAGTTTCATTTGGATAATAATCTAGGTCTTTGATGACTTGTTCAATTCTTTTACGTGTTGCTTCTTTAACATAACCACTTTTATTAATCACTCTTGAAACTGTGGCTACTGAAACATTTGCTTGTTTAGCCACTTCTTTAATCGTTCTCACTTTGCCACTCCTTTTATGTGTAACCGCTTACACAAAAATTTATCACTTTTTTCTTTTAATTGCAATATTAAATAAAACATTTATAGATTATTACTTTTGTAAATGTACGCTATCTTATTATTTATGTTTATTGATATATCGCTACTTTTTAAATTTGGAATTATACACATTACAAAAATAATATGATACTATATAGTTAATTTTCAAAGTAAATACAGAATTGATGCAAAGGGGACCCAATTCTTGGATAAATCAACTCGTATACTAAATATTTTAACTTTGCTTCTTAAAGGTTATGTTGTTACGCAACAAGACTTAAATCAATTCACTGATGTAAGTAAAAAGTCAATTCAACGTGATATTAATACGATTAACACTTTCTTTTATGAAAATGAGTTTTGGAATCCTAGTAATACTAGAGTCGTTTATAATCATCAATTGGCAGGATACGAACTTAAGCAGGATACTCAAAGTAAACACAGTTTGGGCATTCTGAGTCTGCTCATTAAACTTCAAAGCTTAACGCCTATATTGCATCACGATATTCATAAATTTTTACTTAGTTCAATTACTTCAATGAAAGTTTCAGATAAACATGTTTTAATGAGTACGTTACATCAATTTAAAATCAGACAAGAATTATTGCCTGGGAAACATCTCATGCTCCTCCAAAAAGCAATCGTGAATAAAGAAATTGTTCGCATTGAACTTCAAGATAAAAAGATAGTGGTTAAACCATTATCTATCTTGTATATGCATTATGACTATTGGTTTACATATGAAGAGGATCATGAAATTGAGACGATTCTTCTTCGAGATATTCTGTCTGTTAAGATTTTAAATTTAAAATTTAAGAAAGATGGCACATGTAATCCTGTGTTATTCCAAATTCACACACACTTTTGGAACCAATTCCAACAACAGTTTTCAATTAAGGAAGTCGTTGAACACAGCGAAGATAGTATCACAGTATGGGTGAATTGTACGCGTTTCGATGCGTACTATATCGCTTATCAATTAGCGCCACATGCTAAGATTCTGAAACCACAGTCATATATTGATAGTTTTATAGAAAGATTAGATGAGATCAAAGGTATTTATAAATAATGAAAGTGTTCGTAAAGTAGTTCATAGATAGATTTCGCTTGCTTAAGTTATTTCGCTTTCCTGTGGGAAAGGCTCTAAAGCAGTTCTTTGATTTTAATCATTAGAACTACTTGAGGTTGGGACATAAATAATATAATAATGCTATTTTGCAAATTCGCAGTAGCTGACTGAACTGAAAATACGCTTAAATCAAGCTTTTTTCAGTTCTAGTCATCCTTGCGGGGGTCGGGGCCCCAGCAAAGAGAATTTCATCAAGAAATTCTACAAGCAAAGCAAGCTGGGAGTCGGGGCCCCAACACAAAAAATCACGAAAGTGATTTTACAAGCTAAGCAAGTTGGGGTTACGACGAATTTAAAAAGAATTCTGTCCCACTCCCTCCTTTTCCCCAGCAAAGAGATATTCGTAATTCAACTATGTATCTCCAAATTACAATAAATTAGGCACTTCGTTAATTTAGTAAACATCACTAAGCTAAATTAACGAGGTGCCTTATATTGTTTATTTTAAAGATTTATTCTTCTTCACCGTTTTCATCATATTTCGTAACGCTTCCATCTGAGGTTACAATATATGATCCAGCTAATTCACCATTTTTATCAGTAAATGAGAATCCCCAATCGCCGTCAGAATTTTTTTCTGGTTCTTTATAAGTGTATGTGTCTGTATCTAAGGTATGCCCTTCGTATGCTTCGACTTTATCAATCACATTATCGCGTGTCACCGTTTCATCACTTGAACTATTATCAGAGTTTTCTGAGCTACTGTCATCTGAATTTGAACTATCATAATGTTCAGGTTGTCTAGGCGTATCAGATGTAATGTAACTTGCTACCTTTTCAATTTCTGAATCTGACGCGTTCTTCATCTTCTTCGTTTGACCATTATTCAAAATTCGAGCTGTTTCTTGTTTAGAGTAGCCATCTTCAGTCCAACGATGGTCTTGGAAATGACTTGGCACATCATAAAATGTGACTGTCCCATCATTATTATCTTTAAACGTAATGTGACCAAGTGCTGTAACAGATGGACTTAATACAATAGTTCCCTCCGGATACACTTCTGACGCATCTTCATTATATGGATTAATCGGTTCACCGGACATATCTACAGGTTCATACGTATGGTCTTCTCCATTAAATATTTCATCCGCATCATTTCGTGCTGTCAGCCATATTTTAGCAAAGTATTCTTTCGTATTTTTATCATTACTGTCGGCCGAATGCGTACTATTAGAACCGCCACTAATCGAAATTTGTTTTGCCACTTTCTTATAATCTGAATCCTTACCATACTTTCGATATAACGCATTTAAATCAAGCTCGTACCCTAAGTCGGATTGAATAAATTGTTGATATTTACCTGGACTTTGCGTACCTATTACTGCTACTTTATCATCACTCACACCGATTAACGTCGCAAAGGATCCTTTGCCAGGTGAAGCACTATAAAATGTCATCCCTTCTGGTGCGTCTTCAACGGCTTCTCCAGTTGCTTGTAACTCGTATTTATCTATACTTTGTTGCCTTTTCCCAGTATTACTATTTTCAATGTATGAATGACGCTTTAAATCATTGGCAGTTATCGCTATATTAGACACACGGTCATCACTTAGCGCTAATGCGACTTTCTCAGCTTGATTTAAATCTTTAACACTGTTTACTGAATTCGCATCATTATTTTTCTTATTATTAGTACTATTATCAGATTTCGAATTACTATCTTTATTCGATTTATCCGTTTGTGATGACGTGTTCTTATCATCGGATGAGCCATTTCCTAGTCCTAAGTCACTTAAACTACAGCCGGCTAACAGCATTGTCCCCGTTATTGCACCAATCATTAAATACTGTTTCTTCATTTCTCTCCACCCTTTATTCCCTTTGTAAGATAAATTGCGAAACGCTTGTTATTCTATTTATTCAATCCAATTACTTAATATGTTGACGGACAAATTTACCAGCGTACCCTTTAAATGACTCTCCGCCAGCCATTTCTTGCTTACCATACAAATCAGTTGCGGTACCACCTAAATTATGGCCATACGTTCTCATACCGTACATTGTATTATATTTACTATTTAACATCGGTGAACCAGACGCACCTGATCTGAAAAAGTCTTTCGTTTGAATTTCGGTGCCGTTAGGAGAAAATTGTGTAACACGTAATTTACTGTAATATGGTTTCGTGTTGTCTTCGTTTATTTTTGAGTAACCTAAAGAATATAATGGTGTATTAAATTTCAATTTTTTAATTTCTGAATCTGTCGCAATACGTATCGGTTTAGCATACTTCGACATATTTTCTTTTGTATGGACGATGGCAATATCATACTGCGGTACTTTAATCACTTCACTCGCATGAAAAGTATAAGGTATTGATTTACCATTACGATTCAATTGAAATTTAATATATTTTGGTGCTGCGGCTTTACCATATTGATCATCAATAACATGCCCATTTGTGACAAAAGTATGCGCACCAATAACCGTGCCAGTACCCATTGAGTCTTGTCCTTTATATTTTGGAATCCCCACCTTCCAACCGTTTAGATTCGACACACGACCAATAGATTTTAAATTGCTTTTAGATGCATTTGGATAATATTGGTTAGAAATTGAACTTTTAGCAATTTTTTTAGCTTTTAAATACCCTGAATACTCACCTGCATGTGTGCCATCATAGTAATAATTACCAACAGCCTGCGCTTCCTCATGATGTCCAGCATAACCAAACATCGATGCTCCAATCACTACACTAGCAATAAACGTTTTACCAACTTTTGTTTTCCACATATTATTCTCCTCAATACCTTTCTTTTATATAGTTATGTCACGACATACATCGCTCAATATAATCATTTTTCAATATTATTATATGATATTAGTAGGACAATATACGTCTTTAGACGTATTAATTAATAAAACTTTAGACTTATTTTTTAATTTAATAACAAAAACAAAGTATTTTTTGTTTACAAAATAAATTGATAGAGGTAAAATGTAAAACATATTAAAAAAATATATTTATGGAGGGGTACTCAAGCCTGGCTAAAGAGGCCAATCATTTATGGTTGGTAGGAGCTTTTTGCTCGCGTTGGTTCAAATCCTTCCCTCTCCGCTATTTCTAGACTGGAACGATGATCGTTTCAGTCTTTTTTTTATGGTTTACGTCTTAAACGCTACGCTTATATATTGGCATGAGTTGACAATTATCTGTGCGCAAGGTTACTATTTGTTTAAATTACTTTGAAAGAGATACGTTTCTCCACTTGAACTGTCCTTATCAATACATATTTTTTATCTAGTTCTGCAAACGCTTTCTCTTTTCAAAAGAAAGGAAGGTCATTATGGAAGAAATTAAGGCGATATTTAGCAAATTGTTTGAATTCTTACCACGTGTAATTATTAATTTATTTATCTAACATGGATTCATTGATTTACATTTTCAAAAATTAAATAAAATAGAGGTGCTGTTTATGAAAACAAGAGAGAACCGATTTAGTATTCGTAAATTAAGCGTAGGTGCGTCATCAATTGTAGTAGCGACTTTGCTATTCATGGGAGGTGGCTCAGCACAGGCAGCCGAGAAACAACAGGAAGTGGGAACTCCTGATACGGCGTCAGCACAATCTATTGGGGATAATGACACACCAGAGGCTCAAAAGGGACAAGTTCAATCCGTTGCACAAGCAAAGCACGATGTGTCTCAAATTAAAAATGAAAATAAAAATCAAACAAGCTTACATAATGAACTTCATCAAACGGATGCATCTAAGGATCATGTTTCTTCCAACGAGACGCATCAACCTTCTACTGAAGAATCTGAGAAGTCAGATTCAAATACAGACAATCAACAAACAGAAGTGACATCAACTTCTCAACAAACACATTCAACTGAAACACCAACTTCTAAAACAACTACTAACGAAGTCACATCAACAGAACACGCAGCATCATTAGAGCAAGATGAACAATCTTTACAATCATCTGAACCATCATCGAAGACGGATGATTCAACTAAGAAAGTGACACCACATACTGAATCACAAGTTAACCAAACATCTGAAACTAAACAAGCGGACTTAAATCAACCACATTCAAATACTGTTAAATCTAAGGATACAAGTGTGTCTTCAAATGACGTACATTCGAGCAAGAGTGGCGTAACTGAACAACAACAGTCAACGCAATCCACTCAATCCAAAGGCGACAATCAGCAAGCGCCATCACCACTAAAAGATAACCATCAAAGCGAGGCACTTAAAGCAACCACACCGTCACAGCAACAAACGATAACTAAAAAAGAAGAAACGACAACTCAAGCATCACAAGATCTCAACACAGAAAAGGGCGATCATGCTAACATTTCTATTGATGCGCAAACTAACCCTTTCAATAACGACAACCCTTCTAAGGAAGATAAAGATGCACAATCAGGGTTAAATACACTTAAAAATAATTCAGTCGCAACAACCAATACGCAATCTAAATCTCAAGCGGCAAGTGGCACAAAAGATCAAACCAATAAAGTTGCGAAACAAGCTCAGTATAAAAACCAAGATCCTATTATTTTAGTTCACGGCTTTAGTGGTTTTACTGATGATATAAGCCCATCTGTATTAGCACATTATTGGGGTGGCGATAAATTAAACATTCGCCAAGATTTAGAAGAAAACGGTTATGAATCTTATGAAGCAAGTATTAGTGCATTTGGTAGTAACTACGATCGTGCCGTTGAACTTTATTACTATATTAAAGGTGGAACGGTTGATTATGGGGCTGCACACGCTGCCAAATATGGTCATGAGCGTTACGGCAAAACATACGAAGGTGTCTATAAAGATTGGCAACCAGGCCAAAAAGTCCATCTAGTCGGACATAGTATGGGTGGTCAGACCATTCGTCAATTAGAGGCATTATTAAGAAATGGTAATCCAGAAGAACAGGAATACCAACGTGTTCATGGTGGTGAAATTTCACCATTATACCAAGGTCAACACGACAATATGATTTCTTCCATAACAACGCTTGGTACGCCACATAACGGCACACATGCATCAGATTTATTAGGTAACGAGGCACTTATTCGTCAAATTGTCTTTGACGCAGGAAAAGTACTCGGCAATAAAGATTCACGCGTAGACTTCGGTCTGTCTCAATGGGGTCTAAAACAACAACCGAATGAATCTTATATCGACTACGCCAAACGTGTTAAAGATTCTAAATTATGGCAAACAAAAGACAATGGCTTTTATGATTTAACACGTGAAGGCGCGACAAATCTTAATCGCCAAACATCTTTAAATCCAAATATTGTATATAAAACATACACTGGTGAATCAACACATGCATCATTATTCGGACGTCAAAAATCAGATTTAAATTTATATTTCCCGTTCACCCTTACTGCTAATGTGATCGGCAAAGTAGCTGAAAAAGAATGGCGAGAAAATGATGGCTTAGTGTCTGTTATTTCGTCACAACATCCATTTAATCAAGCCTTTACTCAAGCTACAGATACGAATCAAAAAGGCATTTGGCAAGTCACTCCAACGAAACACGATTGGGACCATATCGATTTTGTAGGTCAAGATAGTTCTGATACGAAGCGTACTAGAGACGAACTACAACAATTTTGGCATAGTTTAGCCGATGATTTAGTTCAAAGTGAGTCGCTAACACGTGAGGTTTAACACATATTTCAATCTAACCGAAGGGAGGTCCTCTCATGTCTGGTACTGTGCTTCAATTAATAGGTTCTTTATTTAATATTTTGAAAGTCTTATTTTCATAAATAAATGACAAATCAAATAAGCACTACTTATCTTAAAAAGCATTTGCTTCTTAACATAGGTGGTGCTTATCATTTGTCGTTGATTGCCATTGTACTTGAAAGGTCTCTTGTTCATCATGATTATGTTAACCAAGACTGACTATTTCGCACGCGCATTCATAGATTGTACGTTACTGGAGGCATTACCTGCAGTGGAGACGGTTACTTTATCGATTGCGCCATTTGATTGATCAACCTTGTGCTGCAATTCACTATTTAGACCTAGCAAATTATTCGCTTGCGTTTCATCGCTATTCAACTCTTCCAAGCCATTGACAATCTCAGTCGCTAATACTTCACATGCATCGTCACTTTCAACATATACTTTTTCTTTTACAATACTTTCAATTGCTTCGATTAATTCTGATTTTTGAATTTGAATATCAATCATGACTATTACTCCCTTAAATTTTTGTTGACATATCAAAAAATTTATGTCTTTAAATTTATACCCTTTTTAAGCATAGATATTCAAAATAGTATCTATCAAACAGCCCGAATCCCCCTAAAACATCTAGCTTGGGAGTGGGACAGAATTCTTTTAAATTCGTCGTAACCCCAACTTGCTTAGCTTGTAAAATCACTTTCGTGATTTTTTGTGTTGGGGCCCCGCCCACCCCCGCAAGGATGATTAGAACTGAGAAAAGCTTGATTTAAGCGCCTTCTCAGTTCAGTCAGCTACTGCGAATTGGTATAATAACATCATTAAATTATTTATGTCCTAGGCTCAAAGGCATTATACCTTAATTCAAAAGGAGAAAATACTTAAATTTTTAAATATGACAAATGTGTCATATTAATGAATATTGATATACTTTTCACTAATCAATCGTCTAACTTTTTCGGCACAAAAACGGCTGCTTCGCTATCATCTGGATAGTAAAATCCATTCGGCACGGTTTGTAATTCGATTAAGCTTCCCCATGGACTTTTCACATAAACGGTACGGTTACCTTCTGTATCTTCATATTTTGTATTCGCATGAGGCTCAGATATCGACTGTCCACCAGCACACATTAACTGTTTAACAGCTTCATCAAAATGTTCTGCCTCGATATAAAATGAAATATGCGTAAAACCAATATCCTGTAATGATTGCGCTTGACCTTGATGCGCATCTTTAAATTCAAACATTTCTATATTCGTTCCATTACCAAAGACCATCATACGTTTATGAATAATGACGGCCCCTTTTTCTAAGCCAAGTATGCGTTCAACCGTTTCTCCACCACGTGGCACGTCGTTCTTTCGTTGACTATCATAGGCAATCTTGCCATTAAGGCCTTCCTTGAAAAAGGCTGTCGCCGCTTCGATATCAGGTACAGTCAGTCCAATATGATTAATGCCTCTATTGATATTCATATGCTATCACTCCGTTTAATAAACTATTCATATTTTGTTTACGTATTTTCACCACGACGAACACGGTCAATTATCTTTTGCACTCTATTTTGTTTATCCTCTTCATTCTCAACATAATAAATTGCGTCTTCACCCTCAATCGCAACCCAAGGTACAATCGCATCAAACGCTAAATCACGAATCATCTCCAAGCTTTTAATCGATGCGTCTCGATCACTTGAACGCAATATTACAGTACGCCATTCGCCACCTTCTACACATAAAAAATCACCAGTAAACAGGAAGCGATGCTCACCATTATTCCATAGAAACATGGTTGTACCAGGCGTATGTCCGGGTGTAGGAATGACTTCCAAATCATTTGCAATTGTTTCGCGTTGTTCGAACTGCCCATCAATGGCCACTGTATGACGTATAGCGGCTACATCATCTCGATGAATCCAAAACGGTACATCAATCCGAGGGTGTCCACCTAGAGATTCATGCTCATGATTCATTAAAACGCGCGTCGCACCACCTAATAATTGAATATCTGAATCTGCCTCATTTAACCCTGGAGAATGATATATGATGATATTGCCTGATGGTCGCTCTAATACAAATGATTTGATACGGTAACGTTTATCAAATGGTAAGACTGCCTTCGTAGTTTCATATAACCCCTTTTCTATGTGTGTTAATGTCTCGAATTGTTTATTTTCCATGTGAATCACCCTTTGTGAATTTCTGTGTCTTTAGCTATACCCTTTTTCTATATATTGAATATGACCGTTCATGTTCATGGTCTTTATTTTAATTAAAAAGGGCGAAACAGCATTCATTATGAATTTACTGTTCCGCCCCACCATGTAGATGACTGTAGCCAAAACTCGTTATCGACAGTTGTCAATGGTGTTCGCTACTGTGTCTTGCAATATATGTTTAACGTATTATTTATAATCGATGACACGATCAACTGGCATTCTGAATGATGTATGTGCCTCTTTAGCCTTCTTACCGATAGCAACAATCATGACAGGTACATAACGTTCTAAATCATAGCCAAATGCTTTTCCGATTTCTTCATGTTCAAAGCCACCAATTGGATTTGTATCGTAACCGTGTTGTTTTGCTACTAACATCAATTGCATAGCGGCTAAACTACTATCTACTTTCACAATGTCATTCATTGATTGGCGTGTGCGATTTTTATAATTCTCTAAGACGATTGGCAACATTTGTTCTTTAACTTCTTGTGGCATGTGCCCATTAAGCACCGCTTGTTCATAAATATATTCGCCTTCTTCATAGCAATGTAAATCGCCGAAGATAATAATCATTGCTGATGATGTGTCATTTTGATTCGTATTGAATTGAATCAATGGACGCAATTTCGCTTCGTCACTTTCAACCACAACAAAACGCCACGGTTGCATGTTTACTGATGAAGGTGCTTTGGTTGCTTTTGCAATCATCTCATTCATTTCCTCATGCGGAATTTTATAGTCTGGGTCGAAACCTTTAACTGATCTGCGACCTTCTAATATTTCATTAAAGTCATTAAGCATGATTTAGCCTACTTTCTATTCATTTTCTCTAGTTATAATTTAAATGCAAATAGCATCTATGTACAATAATATGTTTCCCGTTGTTACTATACTTTAGACTAACCTCAGTCTTCCTTAGTAACGAAAGCGCCAATGAAACCACTGATTTGATGTATCACAATGATTTCAATCCACGTATTTGTGCTTGTTAAAATAGCCCGGCATTTAATTATCAATTGATTAAAAATTAATAAATAGGGTATCATTAATCTTAACAAAAAAATTAATTACATAATTTAATACAATTATTTAACTAATTATTAAGGGTATTTATAGTCAGTCATAACCTTAAGTCATGTATATACTCATGAAAGGACGAACATTATGGCAGATAAATTACAAAGGGAGTTAAGCAATAGGCATATACAACTGATTGCAATTGGTGGTGCGATTGGTACTGGTTTATTCTTAGGTGCCGGTGCATCCATTCATTTAGCAGGTCCATCGATTTTACTTACATACATTATCGTTGGTTTCGTATTATTTATGTTTATGCGTGCAATGGGAGAAATCTTATTATCTAATTTAGGATTTAAATCATTTGGGGATATCGCGCATCATCACATTGGTCCAATGGCAGGGTTCATGGTTGGTTGGACATATTGGCTCACTTGGATTATTTCAGGTATGGCTGAAGTAACAGCTGTCGCGAAATATGTTGAGTTTTGGTATCCAGCAATACCGAACTGGTTAACTGTCGCATTTACAATTCTTGTGCTTGTTGGCATGAACTTATTCAGTGCCAAACTATTTGGTGAACTAGAGTTCTGGTTATCACTAATTAAAGTAATAACAATTATTGCGTTAATTGTTGTAGGTATTGTGATGGTTGTCTTCGCAATGAAGACTGACTACGGTACAGCAAGTGTATCGAATATTTGGCGTTATGGTGGATTCTTCCCTAATGGCATCTCTGGTTTCTTAATGGCCTTCCAAATGGCAATCTTCTCATTTATTGGTATTGAGTTAATCGGTATCACTGCAGGAGAAACTAAGAACCCATATAAAACAATCCCTCAAGCAATTAACAATGTACCTTTCCGTATATTAATATTCTACATTGGTTCATTAGCTGTTATTATGTCAGTTGTACCTTGGAATCAATTAGATCCTGCGGAAAGTCCATATGTTAAATTATTTGGTTTAGTTGGTATTCCATTTGCAGCGGGAATTATTAACTTTGTTGTATTAACAGCTGCCGCTTCATCATGTAATAGTGGAATTTTCGCTAATAGCCGTACGTTATTCGGTTTAGCTGGCAGAAAGCAGGGACCGCCATTCTTACATAAGACGAATAAACATGGTGTCCCATATTACGCTATCTTATTAACGTGTGGTTTATTAAGTATTGCGATTATCTTAAACGCTATATTTAAAGACGCTACGAAAGTATTCGTTCAAATCACAACGTTCTCAACAGTACTTAATATTATGATTTGGACTTGTATTATGATTGCTTATCTAGGCTTCGTGAAAAGAAACCCAGAATTACACAATGAGAGTACATTTAAAATGCCAGGTGGCAAATATATGGCGTATGCGATTCTAGTCTTCTTCGCATTTATCTTTATTGTTTTACTGATCAATAGTAGTACACGTTATGCTGTACTCTTTGCACCAGTTTGGGGAATTGTACTGGTAATTATGTATCAAAAATATAAAAAAGAATCTGAAAAAGCGACCATCGCAATGGAAGATGAAACTGATTTAGAGAGAGAATTACAAGATAAATAGATGGTTGATTAAAGTTATCTCAACCTATGATAAACACCCTCCAAGTAGGACCACTTAAAGCCTACTCGGAGGGTGTTTAATTTGTTTATTTTTCTTTTAGACGTCCGTCTTCCATATGAAAGACTTTATCACAGAATTTAGTTAAACGTTCGTCATGAGTAACGATGATACACGTTTTATGACGTTGTTTAGATTGTTCTTTTAAGATTTCCATAACTGCCATCGCATTTTCTGTATCAAGTGATGCAGTTGGCTCATCGGCTAAAATAATAGATGGTTGCGTATAAATCGCCTTAGCTATGGCGACACGTTGTTTTTGTCCTCCTGACACCTCAGAAGGTAATTTATTTTCAATTTCTTTTAAGCCTAAATCATTCAACAACTTATCGTATTCTTCTGTACTTAAGACATCTTTTTTATAACTTTTCAATAAATGGAATTGTTGCTTGATTGTTAAGAATGAGACTAAGTTGGTCGCTTGTAGAATAAAACCAATTTCTTTCATTCTCATTTTAGCTAATTGT
The DNA here is from genome assembly GCF_001224225.1 of Staphylococcus borealis. Classification (GTDB taxonomy): domain Bacteria; phylum Bacillota; class Bacilli; order Staphylococcales; family Staphylococcaceae; genus Staphylococcus; species Staphylococcus borealis. The sequence goes on from NZ_CUEE01000005.1 coordinate 182,849, forward strand.
TTCTGACTCATTTGCGAAATTTTCTTATCATTGATATAAATTTCACCCGATGTTGGTGTTTGTAACGCACCAGCCATTGTTAAAAACGTACTCTTACCGGAACCGGAAGGGCCGACAATGGCTATCAGTTCACCTTTTTCAAACGATAACGATGTTGGTTTAACTGCTTCAATGATATGATTCCCATCTTGGAATTCTTTGGTTACTTCATCAAATTTTAACATAGTGGCACCTCCTTATCCGATTGCCTTGAGTGGATCGATTTTGCGAATAGATAGTACTGAGAATAAGCTACCAACAAGTGACGTTAATATTAAGACGATACCAAAGATAATGAGTGTACCAATATTAAATTGGACAGGTACCGCTTCAGGTAAGACTAGACTTGTCAGCAATGTGAGTATTAAACCAATTAATGTTCCGATTAAGGCTAATATAAAGGTTTGTGCTAATACCATCTTCATTAAGAAGCCATTTGTAAATCCTTGTGCCTTTAACACACCGAATAAATTCTTTTTCTGTAATGTAATCACGTATAAGAATACGCCGATGACTGTAGCAGAAATAACAAATAAGAATGTAATCATGAAGTTCATTGTTAAGTTTTGTGGTTTATAGCCTGGTAGGTTTTCTACAAAGTCATCGATACCTGTAACTTCTAAATCACTATCAACCTTTTTATCTTTCCAATTACTATCTTTGACGACTACGGCATTGGTTTTATCTGATGATAATGCTGGATTGATTTTTTCCATCGTTTTATTATTCGCAAAAATAACTGGAGAAGCGTTATATTTAGCACTTTCTGATACCCCTACGATATGTAATTTCTCATCAGATTGAGATAACTTGATCGTATCACCAATATTGAATCCCTTATCTTTCAATGATTGATCAATGACGACATCATTATCTTTATCAAATGTTTTGCCTTCCTCAATCTTTGGAATCAAAAATGAATTTGACGTTACACCAAAGAGTAGCGCATTCTCTTCACTATCTCCATTTGATGCTATAACGCCCATTTGTTTCAAAGGCGCCTCTTCTTTAAATTTGCCTTCAACGTCTGATGTTTTTATGACTGATTGTTGCACAGTTTGGTTAGCATCTTTATTTAAGACAATCGCATCTGCCTTCCACTTCTTGATGCCTTCTGTATTCATATTAATTAAACCACTCGCTAGGCCGGATAATAAAAAGAGTAAGTAACTAATTAATACAAGAATGCCTATAATTAATCCAAACTTCAGCTTATTACGTTTAATTTCGTTCCATGCAAGAAACATGTCTTTCCCTCCTTTATGCATATTATTAACAAGTATAGCAATACTTATATTAAGAATTACAATAAATTGATTTAAATTTTTTTATTATTTGTAATTAATGTCATAATTAAGTTCTACAAATTGGTTATATTGCGTCACATCTCGCAACGTTAAATGAACGTTATCCTTAATATCATTGAACAAACTGATACCTTGACCTAATAAGTTAGGTGCCAGCGTTAAGCGCATTGATGTTAGCATATTTAAATTCACTAACTCGGAAATTAAGGCACCGCCACCTACAATCCAAACCAGTTCGGCATTATTAAATTGCGTAAACAATTGCTTTAGGTCTCCACTATAAAATTCAATGTCCCAGTCTATCGTAACGTGTTGCGTACTCATTACGATGACGCGTTTACCTTCATATGGATTTGTCTTAACGCCATTATCGAGTAACCATCTAAATGTATTCCCACCCATGATCACAACATCGACACTGTCATAAAATTGAGCATAACCATTATCTCCTTCGCCTTCGACCTCTTCTAGAAATTGAACACTTTCATATTGATCCGCTATATAACCATCGACAGATACACCTAAATAGGCACAAATATTTGCTGACATCGTTATCCACTCACTTTTCTCTATAATATAGTTTGAACCTAACTATACCGATAATGACTTATAATATAAAGACAAAGGTGAAAGGAGTGGGACAGAATTTTCTTAAATTCATCGTAACCCCAGCTTGCTTTGCTTGTAGAATTTCTTGATGAAATTCTCTTTGCTGGGGCCCCGCCCACAAGCATGACTAAAACTAAGAAGGCACTTAGTTTAAGTGCCTTCTTAGTTCAGTCAGCTACTGCAAATTTGCAAAGTAGCTTTATTATATTTTTATGTCCCAGACTCATTACAACTAAATCTTATAAATATGAAGACTAATGTGCTGTTTGACCACCGTCAACAAGGTAAACTTGTGCTGTCATGAATTTTGCTGAATCAGATGATAAGAATAATACGATGTCAGCAATGTCATCAGGTTGTGCTGCTTTTGCCATTGGTACACCTGAAATCATTTGTTGCCATTTTTCATCATCATCTTTCCAAGCTTTCGTCATTTCTGTTTCAGTTAAGCCAGGTGCAACAGCATTGATACGTACACCATCTGTTGCATGGTCGAAACCTGCTGATTTTGTCATTCCGACAACTGCATGTTTTGCAGCAATGTAAGGTCCCATTTGAGGGTCAGCAATTAATCCGGCAACTGATGCAGTATTAACAATTGTGCCGCCACCACTTTTAAGCATGCTTTCTAATTCATATTTCATTGATAAGAATACGCCTTTGACGTCAACATTCATCACTTTATCGAATGTTTCAGGGTCAAGATCAGCGAATTTTTTCGGTTGATTTAAAATACCTGCATTATTAAATGCGTGATCCAAACTACCAAATTCATCAAGTGCTTTTTGCATCAATGCGCGTACCTGTTCTGGATCAGAAACGTCTGTTTTCACGAATACTGCATGACCACCATTATCATTGATGTCTTGTGCTGTTTGTTGCGCACGTTCATCGACATCTCCGATAACGACATTTGCTTTCTCTTGAGCAAATTTTAATGCTGTAGCTTTTCCAATTCCTGATGCTGCGCCTGTGATAACAACTGTTTTCCCTTCGAACTCATTGTATCTCATATTTAACATCTCCCTTTGATTTATCTCTGTATACGATGTGCAAAGTACCATTATTGAAAGCTATACATCACATTGACTCACGCATATCGCTTTCACAACATTCCTACCTTTAAAATGCACGCCTTAATCATTTCGTGAATAGTATTTTTATTTCACACGTTGCCAAACTAATTTTTGGTTAGGCACATTGCCGTTTACAATGCTAAGTGTATCGCCTTCTAATTCAAATAAACGTGGTTGTGTATCGCCTAACCAAGTTGGATTCATACTCACTTCCATTGTGTGGTACACTGTTGAATTTTCTTCGTCTAATTCAAAACGACCTGAATATGCAACATAACCATGTGCTGCTTCAGCCATTTCATCTTGTGTGCCTGTGTGTAAGTCACCTGATTCATAAGCTTGACGTCCTTGTTGCATTAATTGTGCTGACATATAACCATCTGGATTATACATGATGAATCCTGTTGCATCTTTACCTAGTGGAAAGAAGATGTTGCCATCTTTATCTTCATCTTGATATCTAACTAATTTCCAAGTTCCGATTAATTGTTCTTTAAGTTCTGCCATTTTAAATACATCCTTTCTTAATTTTTTAAAATAATTGATGATTATGCGTTTGAACCGCCAGAAACACTGATTGTTTCACCAGTAATCGCTGTAGCACCTTCAGAAGCTAAGAATACAACTGTTGCTGCTATCTCTGAAGGTTCTAATAAACGGTTCATAGGCATTTTACCTGTAATATATTTTTCCATTGCTTCTTGTTCTGTTGAGCCATCTTGTTTTGCAAGGTGTGCTAATTGGTTCTCAATTAATGACGTACGCACAGGTCCAGGCAACACAGCATTTGCTGTAATACCGTCTTTAACTGTTTCAAGCGCAACTGTCTTAGTGAAACCAATTTGTGCAAATTTAGAAGCAACATAAGCTGATTTAAATGGGTCTGCCATTTCACCGTGTGCTGATGAAATTGTCACAATACGTCCACTTTGTTGTTGTTTCATTGAAGGTAACACGTGTTTAGTCATTAAGAATGTACCTGTTTGGATAACACCAATGACTTTGTTCCATTGATCTAATGGGAAATCTTCAACTTTATCGATGTGCTGAATACCTGCATTATTAACTAATACATCAACCGCACCATATTGATTATTCACGTCTTTAATTGCTTGTGACACTTCATCTTCGTTTGTAATATCTACTTTGTATGCAACGCCATTGTTTAATTCATTCGCTGCTTTGTCTGCCGCTTCTTGGTTCATATCAAAGATGAACACACGATCCTGTTCTTTATCAAATGCTTGCGCAATTGCAAATCCTATTCCTTGTGCTGAACCTGTTACGATTACATTTCTTGTCATAATGAATTACCTCCTATAAGTATTTGGTGCTGCCTTTTCCTAAAAAATAATTACGCCTAATAATATGACGATCAACGCTAAAAGGTTGGCACCGGTATTTGTAATGAATAAATATTTAAAGCCGTTTTTATGTGTTAAACCAGTAATTGCAAAGAATGTTAATACAACGCCTGTGTGAGGCATTACTGTAAATATTGATGATGACATCGCTGCAACTCTGTGAATCACTTCAGGATCAATGCCCATATCAACATAGTGTTGACCAAATGCTTGTAACACAATGCCGAGTGAACCTGTAATCACACCAAATAGTGCTGATGCAACAGCTAAACTAATTAATGGGTTACCCGGAATATTTAATATTAATGAGCGAATCGTTTCGAACCCTGGTGCTAATGTAATAACCGTACCGAATGCAATTGCTGAGCCGGTAAGGAACATTGGCATTAATGAATTAGATGCACCTTCATTGAGCACTTGTCTTTTAACTGGAATGTATTTAAAGAATAGAAGTGCTGAAAGTATAATCGCTGTCGTTAAACTGATCAGTATAATATTGGAAATACCCATTGCACTACCAACGATATTCATCACAATAAGCACGACAATTGGTAATATACTTAATAGAAAATGCGGTGTCTGTTCCTTCTTGTCAAATTGCATATCCTTGATATTATAGTCTGCAAAGGATTCACCTTTTGCGATACTTTTATTTAATGCATGTTTCATATACCAAAGACCAAATACAATTGCGACAATCGTCCCTACAATACCTAATATCGGTGCTGCTGTTAACGTTGTGCCTAAATACTTAGTTGGTACAACATTCTGTACTGAAGGTGTACCGGGTAGCATAGTCATGGTAAATGTACCCAAACCAAGCATAACTGGAATACCGATTAAGTTCCAAGCTAAGTCCATCTCTTTGAAAAGTGGTTTCGCTAATGGAATTAATACAAATACAACGACGTAAAGACTAATACCACCATATGTTAAGATTGCTGTAATAATGGATATGGCAACTAAAATAGCATATGGACTATTCGTTCCTGTTTTTGACACAATCTTTTCAGCGATAGATTGTGCTGCGCCACTGTCGTCCATAAATTTCGCTAATAATGAACCAAGTATAAAAACGCCAAAGAAGCTAACGATAAAATCTGCTAACCCAGTCATATATGACGCTTTCGTACCAATTAATGAGTCGAAAAATGGTAAATTGTTCGTCAAAATGACTATAATAGATGCCAAAGGACCTATAACTAAAATAGAATAGTTCTTGTCTGACATATATATAATGAAAAGAATTGCTAATACAATCCCTATCGTTCCAATCATGTCCATCATGTCACCCCCAAAGGTATGAAATTAACAATACGCATTCTGGAAAATGTGTCTGTTTTATGTCTAAATCTATTATCTGACCTTATAGTCTAAATGTAAAAGACGTATTTAACTATCAAATGTATAACTAAATAGTTATAGCCATATATAGCACGATGAAAGGCGGTCATCTACATGACTTATAAAAATAAAATTCAATATTTAGAAGCTATTCAACGTTATGGCAGTATTTCACACGCAGCGAAACATCTTTATATATCTCAACCCTATTTAAGTCGTTATATTAAAGAAGTCGAGCATGACTTAGGCGTTACTTTGATTAATCGCGACAGTAATCCTTTAGAACTCACTTATTCAGCTGAACGATTTCTAGATTATTTACACGACATTGAGGATATCGACACGCAAATGCGCGATGAGTTACAGACGATTTCTAATTTGAAAAAGGGACGCATCCGTATAGGTGTAAATCCAATTTTAGCTACACATACGCTTTATAGTATCTTGCCAAAATTTATCGAGCATTACCCTGGCGTCGAGATTGAATTGGTAGAAGAAGTGGCACATCGAATCGAACAAATTGTTTCCGATCAGAAAGTGGATATCGGTGTAACAATTTTACCGTTGTACACTGAGGATTTATCTTATGATATTTTGTATACCGAAAATGTCTATCTAGCATTACCGCCTGGGCATGACCTTATCGACCAAGCGAAAGCCCATGCAGATGATGGTAAATTCCCATTTCATTTATTGCATAATGAAAAATTTATCTTGCTGAAGCCTGAAATGACGTTACGTCAATTAACCAATCAAATCTTAAACGATTATCATGTCGTACCTGACGTAATGATGGAAACGGTGAGTGTAGAGAACGCGCTTCGTCTCGTAAATGAAGGTATTGCTATCACATTTGTCCCTAAAAGTGTTAAAGATATGACATCTGATCGATTTAATGGTGCGTTTGTCCAGTTGAACCCGCATCATTATTACAATCAAGTCGTGTTAGCATATAAAGAAAATGATAAAAAACGGTTATCCAGAGCAGCTAAGACCTTTATCCAAATGGCGAAATCCGGAATGAAATAAGATATACATTAAAAACCATCGTATTAGCCATAGAAAACGGGCGTGGAACAATGAATCATAAAGCATTCTGTTCCACGCCCTTTGTATATTTATACTCAAACAATATATCCACTTGTCTTAAATGGCTCGTTTAATCAATTACACTTGTTCGCCAACAACAGTAAAACGTTCATTAATGTGGTCTGCATTTTCAGCTTCATCTACAATCGCAATCGCATAATCTGCATAGCTAATGTAACTATTACCTTGACTATTAACTAATAATTGATCTTTACCTGATGTATATGATCCTGTGCGTTTACCTTCCGCATCAAATTCTGCAGATGGACTTACAAATGTCCAAGTGATACCTTCTGCATCTTTAAGGTCTTGAAGGTTGCGTCCTTGACCTTTAGCTGTTGGTTTAACAACATCTGGAAAATCTGGTGTATCAACGACACGAGTTGTTTGTGCCTCATCCACAAATAGACTTCCCGCACCTCCAACAATAATCGCTCTTGTATCTACATCTTTTAATAATGCAATTAACGCACGTCCTGCTTCAACATGGGCTTCTTCCTCGCCGAGTGGTGCGCCAAACGCATTAACAACGACATCAAGATCTTTAATATCCTCTGTTGTTAAATTAAAAATATCTTTTTCAATCACTTTGACATCTGAGTGATTTAATTTAGCCGCATTTCTGACGATGGCCGTCACTTCATGACCACGACGTGTTGCTTCTTGTAATACTTTAGTTCCTACTTTACCTGTTGCTCCGATAATGCCAATTTTCATTATTTATTCCTCCACTTATTTGTATTTATAGTGATTTCAATGGTGATATGCGTCAATTAGGTCGTTATAGTGAATTCGTATTGTTGTTTTTGTCTTGTAACCATTTTAGTTACAAGTTGGATATAACGGATGACGACTTATCCGTTTTGTTGCAAGATACCTGAAACGATATCCTCCATCGTAACATTCGCCAAGACACCTTCCATCGCATCTTGTGCGCGTAAGAGAACGATTTCAAGTACGCTTTGAATATTAGCACCTACAACACAATTCATATTCGTGTCTTCATGCATTTGGAATAATTCGCCTTCTTCTACTACTTCCACCGCTTGATATACATCAAGTAATGTAATGTCCGTTAATGGTTTCAACAATTGAATACCGCCACTACCTTGCTGTGTTTCAATTAAGTTCGCTTGTTTTAATTTACTAACTAACCTTCTAATGACGACAGCATTTGTATTCACACTGCTGGCAATCCAAGAAGACGTTAATGGTTGCGACTGTTCTAGTTTGACTAACGCTAAAATGTGCACAGCCACAGTAAAACGACTACTAATTTTCAATCTTCTCACCTCATGTAACCATTATAGTTACAAGTTGAGTTAGATGTCAATTTTTTAAATCGATTCATAAAAAAGCCCTATCATTCAGACTTTCAAATCTCAATGATAGGGTCAATATAAACAATTACATTAATTATATAAGACTATATTCACATTAATTATATTCATCTTCAATATCGCCTACGATTTCTTCCAGAATATTCTCTAAAGTAATGATTCCTTTGAAATCAGCATCGTCATAAACTGCGGCAATATGAACTTTTTTCTTCTTCATTATTTCCAAGATATGCTTCAATGGCGTATCCGGTTTAATGTTGATAATTGGATTAACAAATGTCTCTAACTTAGATGGCTGATCCACGTTAAATAGTGATTTGGAATGGATAAAACCAACGATTTGATCATCTTTAACAGCTGGATATCTCGTAAACGCATCTACTTTAATTTGTTGAATCGCATCATCAAAGTGCGTATTTAAATTGAGTGTTTTAACATGTGCTTGATCGATCATAATATCTTTTGCGACTAAATTATCGAATTTAAATGCTTGATTGATATGGTGTAATTCACTGTCATTAATTTCGCCACCTTCATGGCTATCTTGAATTAATTGTTTTAATTCTTCTTCAGAGTGGAATACTTCACTCTCTTTAGCTGGTTTCATGTTGAACATTTTCAAGATTAATCGTGCTGCACCATTTAATATCCAAATAAATGGATACATTATTTTATAGAAAAAGATAATCGGCTTTGCAAAGAGTAATGTAATATACTCTGCTTTTTGAATCGCAATGGTCTTAGGCGCCATCTCACCTACAACTACGTGTAAAAATGTCGCAATAACAAATGCACCACCAATTGTAAATGGATGTATCCACGCTTCAGGAATACCGATACTACTGAATAACGGATGTAGAATAAATTCAAATGTTGATTCCCCAACCATACCTATACCTAGTGCAGTAATGGTAATACCTAATTGACAGGCAGCTAAATATTCATCAAGATGATCGACAACTTTTTTAGCAGCGATTGCTTTCTTCTCTCCTGCATTAGACAATTGCGCAATTCTTGTTTCTCTGACTTTTACGATAGCAAACTCTGTTGCAACGAAAAAAGCCGTTAGGACTAATAATAATATAAAAGTAATAAGACTAAATGTGGTCCCCAAATATGTTCCTCCAAAATAAAAAATTGTAGACTTTCTACTATAATAATTATATCAATGTTTTATATATAATCAAAATATTTAAATTTTAAATACTAATATAAATAGCACTTAATTGAAAATACATCCTTGAGAACCATACTTTTATAGTGTTCAATTGTATATTACGGCTTCATTATTGTACGATTTAGACTTACCCCATGGCGGTCAGTCTCAAATAATTGTAATTCATACATATCATTTTGTTCTGGAAGATGTTGTTCAAATTCATCCCAAATCCACATTGCAATATTTTCAGCAGTCGTGTTCATATCCGGTAACGTCTCATTGATGAGTTGATGGTTTAATTTTGGTTCAATCACTTTGCTATAAATCGCATCTATATCATTAAAATCTAATCCCAAACCATAATCTCCAATCGGCGAAAGTACGTCTACATACAAGCGATATGAATGATTATGCAAATCTCGATAGATCGTTTCACTAAAATAAATTCGATTATCACAGACGAAATCATATTGTTGCTTTAATATGGTTTGTCCTTCTTTATATTTAAACTGATTGGGTGGTTGAACATGATCGAAACGGTTAGACATGTTTGCGTTCCCCCTTTTATATCTATTTTCTTCATTACTTTGGAAGCCAATCAGGCTTATTCATTCCAGAAGCTTCGTATCATCTCTACATCTTCAAGGGCCTGTGCTTCCCCCGCTTTAAAAATGTCAGGTCTAATAGCTGGATTAACCGTATTGCCACCGAGTTCATTTAATTTATCGAACACTGCTTTACTTGGTGTAATTAATTTAACTTCTGAACCACTTTCTTCGAGTTCTTTTATCGCATCTTCAAGTTTGTATGGTGTTGATACAGGAAGGTTTGTCGCAAAGATAAGTACTTTTTTGGCACCTTTAGCTAAATCGGCATTCTCCATAGAATGACAGCCACCATCAAAATGTTTCTCACCATTAATGGTTGTTGCCGGCCACACACCAGGTAATGAACCACTTGAGGCCATTGCTCTATGCAAGTCGACTTGACTATCTGAAGTTAAAGCAACACGCGCTGCTTTATTCGCATTTACTGCCGTAATCATCAGATTTTCAGGCCAATTGGATACTTTAATTCTATTTTGTAATCGATTAATATGGACGCTTTCATTAAATTTGTGATCCTCTAATGCATAGACACTATAATTTTCAATCCATTCTTTTGGTGTGTGTGCACTATTTTTTTATTTGAGCATATCTGGCAAAAATATCAGACATGTCATCTACTGGTGGTGCTTCATTGGCTTTTGGCGCAATTTGTTGTTCATAAATCTCGTCCCAACTCTGTTGAGATGTTAAACTCGTCCCAGCTTGAGCACCTCCAGAGGTACCAATAACTAAATCTGCGTGTCTCACATCGATATTTGCTTTAGAAAGGACTGAAAGATATCCTAATTCCCAACCTATCGCAAGTGATCCACCGCCACCTAATACAATTGCATGTTCCATATTGTCTTTATTAATCATGATATATACTCCTTGATTCATTTAATTTTTATAGTATTTGTCTGCATTTAGCGACATTTTCTTTAAGACATCGAAAGCGATTGCTTTCTCTTGAGCATCAATACCCTCGGAAATCATTAATTCCCAATTACTTAAAATGTCCCAACTTATTTCTTTAAATGCCATTGCTTTAGGCGTAAGAAATAAATTATACGCTCTTTTATCGTCTTGATTGCGTTCTCTTGTAATATAACCCTTTTCTTCTAAATACTTAATTGCTCGATTCACGCTTGCTTTATCTACACCGATGTCTTCAACAATGGTTTCTTGTCTTATACCATTCTCAATATAGAGTGCAACTAAACACATCACCTGGATATAGTTAATTCCGTATGGCTTTAACTGCTCTGTAATATAAATATTGCCCCGTCTATATATTTTCGATGATAATTTTCCAATAAATTTAATATCACGATACTCAAATTCTTTATCGTTTCGCATTGCCTCACCTCATATAGTTGACTTATCAACTATTTAACTATATAACGTATTGGTTGATTTGTCAACTAAATAGATAATGCACGCTTGTTATATTTTAAAAGAAGAGATTAACGCAACTGTTCATTGCCTTAATCTCTTCTAATGATTCACAGTATCGGACGATTAATCTAAATAATTTTCAGCATGTTCAAGTCCGAAATGTTCATTTTTTTCTTTTTCTTTTTCATACGCTTCTTGAGAGATTTTAGTAATACTCTCAACTGCATAACTTACTTTTTTCGCGAATTGTTCAACTTCTTCTTCATTTTTAGCTAATACAAAGACCGTTAAGATATTATCATCTACGATATCTTTGTAATGTTGGTAACGTAATTTATATATATTCATGTGACAATCCCCCTATAAAAGTTAAAAACCTTATGCCGTTTCATTTTTCATGAAAGGTTTAATTAGTAAAATATGCCCTGTTTTAAATATTTTCAAACTTCTTTATTATTTAAGATTTAAAACAGGCTGAGGGAGGTGACGTGTGACTATATTTCAACGCTACTGATTCCATTGTTTGAGCGGTAATTGAACACCGTTAAATCGGCTTAAGACATAAGCATCATGTGAAATAATGATTAATTGCGTCGTCTTTAAAGACATTAGCATTTGAAGTATAGCTTCTTCATTAATGACATCTAAGTTGGTTGTAGCTTCATCCAATATGAGGATCTCTGGTTCTAATATTAAAGCTTTAGCTATCCAAACGCGTTGAAATTGACCACCACTTAACGTCGATACTTTCTGCTTAAGTATATCGTGTGGTAAGTTACACTGTTCAAGCACTGCTTCAATACTTGATGTATAACGCTGTTTATCTACCTTGTAATTCTTAAGTGGTTCTAATAGTGTAGCTAATACCGTTTTACGCTGATTTAAGGTATCACGTTGATATTGAGGTACATATTGGATGTGCTTCATCCACTCTTTAGACGTATAAGATTCACGCAAACGCCCATTAAGATATAATTCGCCCTGATAGTCCGTATCTAAGCCAGCGATAATCTTGGCTAACGTAGATTTACCACAACCACTCTCACCACTTATGAGCAAGTGCTGGTCATTCATTGTACATGATATCTCTTTAAATATCAGTTGCGTATCTATATATTTGGTTAATCTCTCAATTTTAAGCATAAGGTTGTCTCCGATGTGCAATCGTAATTAATTTTTTCGTGTAACTATGTGTCGGCTTAGTTAAGATTGACGCCGCCTCACCACTTTCTATCAATTGACCTTGCTGCATAATACTAATATGCGTGGCAAAATCTTTTACTAAGTTAATATCGTGTGTGATAAAAACGATGGTCATTTGGTAGCGTTCTTGTGCCTTAAGAAGGTAATGCATAAACTTTTTAACATTGTCTTGATCAAGTGCACTCGTCGGTTCATCTAAAAATAAGTAGTCCGGACGTCTAATTAATGACATTATAAAGGCGACACGTTGCGCCATACCTCCACTAAGTTCAAAAGGATAACGCTCAAGTAATTGTTCCCCTTGTCTTAAACCAAGTAATTGCATCATCTGTAAGACATCATCCTTAATACGCTGTTTCGTCAGATGTGTACGATTAGCTTCATAAATGTATTGGAAATGCTTAGCTAATGTTATATTTTGAAACATATTACTTTGAACATCTTGAAACACTGCATCTGTTTTAGTTAAATCGATGTCAATATCTCCTTGATAACTTAATTGTGGTCGCTTCATTCCCAGTATTGTTCTTGTTAACAGTGATTTCCCACTGCCACTTTCACCTATAATGCAATGAAATGCACCTTTAGTTACTGTCAAATCAACATCTTTTAACAATACTTTCTCTTGATCTAAAATCGATAATTGATTGACGTTGACTACCGTATTTACTGCGTTATTTTTTTGTTGATGATTTGACATAATAAGGCGAAACCTCCTAACAATACACCCGGGAAGAAGAAGAGCCACGGTGCGCCGTTGAAATAACTTTTCCCATCAAAAAGAATGGTTCCTAACTCAGGCGTCGGCGGTTTAATACCTAGTCCTAGAAAGGCAAGGCCAGATATGCTGAGCATCATTTTGCCAAAGTCAGCCGTTACCAAAGCGAATATATTACTTAATAAATGTGGAATCACATGTGTTACTGTCGTTTTGAATGTTGAGTTCCCACTCAATCGTGCATATTGAACAAATGGACGTTTTTGAATATCTCGCGTTAAATTTCTGAAGTAACGTAAATAACGTCCTATCCATCCAATCGTTAAAGCAAGTATTAAACCTATCATGGAGTTACTTACTAAACTTAAAATGACTAATGCGATAATAAATGACGGAATAGCCAACAACATATCGGCAACAAACATAATGATTTGATCTAACCATCGTCTTTCTATGCCTGCAATTAAGCCAAAGATAAGTCCTATACAAACACTTAATAGAATCACTATACCTGTTAAACTCAATGTGACAAGACTACCGACAATCAGTCTTACTAAGAAGTCTCTGCCTAATTGATCGGTACCCAACCAATGTTGTCCATTAGGTGACTCAAGTGGATCCAAATGTTGCGTGTCTTGCATTAAACCATACGTCATTAATACAACTATCAAACTCAATAGTGAACCTATTGCGATGTACGTTTGATATTTTTTCATCACATCGCACCTCTTTTCTCATTGCCTGACTGCTGGGTGTGACGTCGTCGAAGTCTAGGTTCATTCTTCAAGATAATCACATCGCCTAAATAATTCATTAGCATAATAAAGACGATGATAAAGATGACAATGCCCTGAATTAGTGGATAATCTCGTTGGTTAATAGCATTAATCAACAATTTACCTATACCAGACATGCTGAAGATAACTTCAAGTATTACGGTTTTTCCAATTAAATGAATGACACTGTTAATTGAAATGGTCATTAGTGGTGCAAATATCTCTTTAATTTGTACGATGATACGCGCTTTTAACGAGAAATGTCTTAACTGCGCAAGTTGATACGCATCTTGATCTAACGTTTGCGCAATCAGATGTGCTGTCATCAATAAGATATGACACCCTTCTATAACAACAATTGTGAAGATGGGCAGCACAAAGTGTTGCCATGAATCACTACCTACAAATGGTAACCATTGCCAACGTACGCCTAAATAATAAATGAATAAAATAGCTAACCAGTATTCTGGCATTGAGGTCATCACTTGGGCGAATCCACGAATTCCATTAGCGTAACGTGTATGCGGACGCGTCCCAACGAAGTAACCAACAATATAGCCAAATGGCAACATGATACAACTAGAGACAATGATTAGCACAAGCGTCGGCATGATGGCTTCCATTATCATAGCGGTAACCGCTTCGTTGGTACTAAAGCTGTATCCTAAGTTGCCCGTAAGTGCATGTCCAACCCAATCGATATATCTAAGTAACACATGTTGTCCTAAGCCAAGTTGATGTTGTGCCGCTTCAATATTGTCTTGCGTAATCGACGTATAACCATGACGTTGTAGATACAGAATCGCTGGATTACCAGATGTCTTCTCAACTAAAATGAAGATAATAAACGAACTTACGATTAAATAAAGTATGAATTTAATTGTACGTTTGAGCATTGTTATTCATTAACTTTCAACGCTTTATAATCAATTGGTGCATCCGTAAGTCCAGAGAATTTGAATTGTTTTACTTTATCACTCACTACAAACGTCTCATTTGGATAAGCAATTGGCACACCATAGTATTGTTGATTAAAGTGTTTAAATATGTCATCAAACGAACGCTGTTGGTCTTCTTTTGATACGGTTGATGGGAAATCGTCTAGCTGTTTCGTTAATGTTTCATCATCAGCTAACACGCCTGGTTGACCATCATTATTTTTAAACACTGAACTCATAAAGTTGTAAGGCATTAGTGCATCTGAATATGTTCTATAGAAAATCAAATCATAGTCTTTTTTCGTCCATAATGTATCATAGTATGATTGTGAATCTAACGTTTTCACATTTAACTTAATACCGGCTTGTTTAAGCTGACGTTGCACTTTTTCTGCTTTATCTTTCCAACTTGGGAACTCTGCAGTTTGAATGACTAAGTTAAATGATAAAGGTTTGCCATTCTTTTCAAAGATGCCGTCATCGTTTTTATGATAGCCTTCTGATTTAAGTAACTTTTCAGCCGCTTTCATATCATAATCGTGTGGCTGTTGATTATCTTTAGTCACAAATTGTACGTTCTTCTGGAACAGACCATTTACAGATTTGCCCACAATGTCTTTCGCATCGATGCTCTTACTTATCGCTTCACGAATTGCGCGATGATTTAATACATCATTTTTAGGGTTAAATGCCATAAAGTGACTTACTGTGCTAGGTCTATCTTCAATCGTTAAGTTCTTATTTTTCTTATCTTGTTTGATTTGTTCATCTGAGAGCATACCTAAAGCACCACCAGAAATATCTACAGAACCACTTTGTACTGCAGAATTTCTTGAGTCCCCATCTTCAATCGTTTGGAATGCAAGATGATAATTGACTGGGTGACCGTTGTCGAAATATTTATTTGGCTTCATTGTCGTTTTTTCTTTACCAGTTTTATCAACAACAAATGCACCTGTCCCAATCGCTTTTTCAAATTTACCGTTTACTTTACCATCTTCTACTGAATGTGGACTCATAATACGCAACGGTCTCACTTGTGTTAATTCATTTAACACTTGATTTGATGGAGATTTCAATCTAATTTGGACCACGTGATCATTTTTAACAACGACCTTATCTAATTTTTTTAACGTTTCTACAGTCGTATCTTTATTCATCGCTTTCGCACGATCAATTGAGAATTTCACGGCCTTAGCATCTAATGCTGAACCATCTGAGAATTTAACGTTCTTTTTCAAATGGAATTCATAAACTTTCCCTGATTCATCAACGCGCCATTTATCTGCTAAACCTGCTTTAACGCCCTTATCTTTGTCGTATTTAACTAATGCATCATACACTGCACTATAAACGGGCATCGCTGCATCATAGCCTTGCGCGTCAAGTTTATCCGCCTTTGCTTCAGTAGGTAGCGATACCGTAACATCTTTATCTTCTTTTTGACCATTGCCACAACCCGCTAATAAGAGCGTAGCACTTGCTGCTACCGTCATTAATATACGTTTCTTCATTTCTCAGTACCTTCTTTCACTCTTGCTTTGATTAAAAATGATTCTTCATATAATGTTTGTAAATAATCATTTGGTGATAAATAAAAATCGCTATAATGTGTTAAATCAATCACGTCAGGTACAGGCTCTTTCATTACTGCAACTTCAAATCCTGCATTCACAAAGCTATCAACGATATGTTTTAGAGAGTGATTCTGAGACGGTGTGGCACCATATTGATTAATCGTGTCATCCATAAACTGACGACTCGGGTTATGAGTTAAATCCGCGAATGAAGCGTAATAAACGCCGCCTGGTTTCAATACCTCTTTTAAATCTTTCGCATGTTGCGGAATATCCTCTATTAAGTATAAGACAGACGTACTTACAGCCGTATCAAATATGTGCTTCGTTTCTTGTGGTTTATCTGTTAAATAGTATGTAAGTGGACGTTGTCCTTTTAATGTCTCTGCCTTTTCCAAAGATAAACGTGCTAAATCGATGCCAACACCTTCTTTAAACGGTGTTGTATCGTATAATTGTCGTAAAAATCCGCCTTGATTACATCCCACATCTAAAATCGTTTTCCCTTCGATGTCAGATGTATCAAGCATTTCTATCGTTCTCTCCCAAGCTTCTTGATGGTCTCGTGCCATATCATCATCTGATTCTTGACCTTTTTGCCACCAAACGTCATAAGTCTTAGTCATTTCATTCTCCTCGCTTACTTTAAATCGTAATAATTACGTTTTAAATAGTACTACACTATGTACATTTACACAATAAGAATTTTTTAAAGTCATGAATGAACGCAAAAAAATAAGCTATGGGCGCGGGACATTGATCGATGTCCCAGGCTCACAGCTTATAACTGCATATTTATTGTGTTTGTGTATGTCTACGAGAACGAATTGAATAAACGATTAGTCCTATAATAAATCCTAAAATTGCTGGAACGATCCAGCCCATACCAATTGTAAAGAATGGTAAATAGTGTTCGGCAAAGCCAATTAATGTTTGCGCGAATGATGTCTTCGCAAAGAATTCTGGACTTGCATTGATGCCGTCAAAGAATGCTGCAAACATAGTAAAGAACGTTGTAAATTTATAAACTATTGTCGAATGATTAAATAATGGGCTGACAAGTGTTAATAAAATAAGTGTAATCGCTAATGGATAGATAAACATAAGTACAGGTGTTGAATACATAATGATCTTAGTTAATCCGACATTCGCGAAGATACAGGCAAGTAGTGCGACACCTGTTGCCAACCAAAGGTAATTCATTTTCGGGAATAGTTCTGTGAATGTTTCTGAAAAGGCAGTTATTAAACCAATCGCCGTCTTCAAACATGCCACAATAATAATTAGCGATAAGATGATAATGCCATAATCTCCAAGATAGTGTTGCGCGATTTGAGCAAGTGCGATACCACCATTTTCACTCACTTTAAAATGGCCTAAACTCATCGTACCCATTAAAGCAAGTAACGTGTAAATCACGCCCATTCCTACGATACTTATAAATCCTGACTTAAACGTTTCTTTAGCAATCCCATTCGGATTGGTAATACCTAATTTCTTAATCGTTGTCACAATGATAATCCCGAATGCGAGTGATGCGAGTGCGTCTAGCGTATTATAGCCGTCAATAAAGCCTTTCAATAAGACACTATTACTATAGTTTGCACTTATTGGCGCATGACTAACACCACCCATAGGTTTAATAAACGCTAAGACAACTACGATACCTAGCAATACTAGAAATACTGGATTTAAGAATTTGCCTATGTAATCTAAAATTTTAGATGGCTTCCTAGAGAAAAACCATGCTATTAGAAAGAATAAAATACTGAATATCGGTAACACTAACTTTCCAGTGCTTGCCGAAATAAATGGTGAAAATGCAATTTCATACGATGTTGTTGCAAGTCTTGGTAACGCAAAAAACGGTCCAATTACTAAATATAGGGCAATTGTAAATGCATATGCATAGCCTTTACTCACTCTAGATGAAATATCGAAAACGCCATTCGTTTTAGAGATACCAATGGCTACGATACCTAGGAAAGGTAACCCAATCGCTGTAATTAAGAATCCTAAATTAGCAAGCCAAACATTGGCACCTGCTGTTTGTCCAAGATGAATAGGAAAGATTAAATTTCCTGCACCAAAGAATAAACCAAACAACATCGAACCAATAAATATATTTTCTTTGATTGAAAGTTTCTGTTTCATCATGTGTTACATCTCTCCTATTATGTGTTTACTAGCTATTATACATAAATTTAACATCTATTTGTTCAAAATATTCAATAAATTTAAATCGTCACTATATTCACTGGATGATTCCATAAAAAAACACCTCGTAATGGGCGTTTTGATTATTTCACGCAATCTACGAGGTGTTATCGTCCATCCTAAGCCACGTTGTCTTTCAAACATTAACAACTGGAACGATGGTATGATATTAAGCTTTTCGAATTTGCCATTGATATGGATCTTCTAATTGATTCCAATCACTACCAATTTCATCGCTATTTACTAAGCATTGATCTAATTCCTTTACAATTTGTTCTTGATCTAATTCTGTACCGATAATTACAAATTGTGTATTTCTGTCACCATATTCGATATCCCAACTTTCGGCAACATCTGGTCGTTGATTAAGAATTTGTTCTCGTTGTTCTGGCGACATTGCAGCTACCCAATACGTTACCGGACTAATATTACAAGATGAACCTGCTTGAGATAATAAGCATGCAACTTGATTATATTGTGCTAACCAAACAATCCCTTTTGCACGAACAATGTTATTAGGCATTTGTTCTAACCAATCATTGAAACGTTTCGCGTGAAACGGTAAACGTCTTGAATAGACAAATGATCCAATCCCATACTCTTCTGTCTCAGGTGTATGTTCAGCGTGACCACCTTCAGTTAATTCTTTTATCCAACCTGCAGAATTACTTGCTTGTTCAAAATCAAAGCGACCTGTATTTAACACGTCATTGATATCCACTTCGGCATTTGTCGTTTTGATTAATTTAGCATCCGGTTGTAATTTTCTTAAGATGTTTTCTAATTTTGTTAATTCCGCTTCGGTAACTAAATCCGTCTTATTGATCACTAACACATCACAGAATTCGACTTGATCAATGAGTAAATCGGTAATTGAGC
The DNA here is from genome assembly GCF_001224225.1 of Staphylococcus borealis. Lineage (GTDB taxonomy): Bacteria > Bacillota > Bacilli > Staphylococcales > Staphylococcaceae > Staphylococcus > Staphylococcus borealis. The sequence continues at coordinate 202,469 of NZ_CUEE01000005.1, forward strand.
GTTCATCTGTTTGGTCCGCACCTTGATCACGATCGACAAGTAAATCTTCAGAATTAATGTCATTAATAAATCGGTTCGCATCTACAACAGTTACCATCGTATCTAGTCGACAAATAGAAGTTAAATCAATACCTAATGCGTCGTCAATATAAGAGAAGGTTTGTGCAACAGGTACCGGTTCAGATATCCCTGTAGATTCAATCACAATATAATCAATATTTCCTTTTTCTACTAGACGCTCAACTTCTTGCAATAAATCATCTCTTAACGTACAGCAAATACAACCATTAGATAATTCGACTAATTTTTCATCTGTTCGAGATAACCCGCCCCCATCAGCAACTAAGTCTTTATCAATATTTACCTCACTCATATCATTCACAATAACCGCAATTCGACGGCCTTCACGATTATTTAAAATGTGGTTAAGTAATGTTGTCTTACCTGATCCAAGATAACCACTCAATACCGTTACAGGTATCTTGCCCATAAAATCATACCTTTCTTTTTATAAATCGTAATTATTACGTTTTATATTTTACATTTAAATTTTTAATTGTCAATCAAACTAATGATGATCAAATGTAGCCATATCAATGATTAACGCTCACTCTAGAACTTATTTACCGAAATGAATTGATACTATTTCCACACTTTTATTGACTATCTCGACTTGACACGCTCTGTTTTCGGAAGTTATTATGAAATAAATTAGGTTAACCTAAACTTTTATTTAGGAGGTAGTTTTTTGATAGAAATTAACAACATGAATTTGCATTTAAATCATAAACATGTGCTAAAAGATATTTCTTTAAAGATTCCAATATCAGGGGAAATCATTGGCATCATGGGGCCCAACGGTGCGGGTAAGTCTTCATTGCTAAAAAGCTTGATCGGAACGTTTAACGCTAGTGGCGAGATGTATTTATATGGCAAATCCATACATAAACAATTGCAATACATTACATACATTCCTCAAAAAGCGCAATTAGACTTAGACTTCCCAATCAATGTTGAGAAAGTCATTCTATCTGGCTGCTATCAAACCATTGGCTGGTTCAAACGTGTTGATCATGCGTCTAAAACAAAATTTCAAAAACTATTAAGAGACTTAGATTTAGAAGCGTTGCAATACAAACAAATTTCCGAGCTCAGTGGCGGTCAATTGCAACGTGTTCTTGTAGCAAGAGCATTGATGTCTGATAGTACAGTTTATTTATTAGACGAACCGTTTGTAGGCATCGATTTTAATAGTGAGCAACTTATTATGGAGAAACTTCGTCAATTAAAAGCGCAAGGTAAGCTTATTCTTATCGTGCACCATGATTTATCTAAAGCAGAAGACTATTTCGATCGTATTCTTTTACTGAATCGTACAGTTAGGTTCTTCGGTCCTAGTCATCAAGCAATGCAACCCCAATATCTCAATCGCACATTTTTATTTAATGTGACTTCTACGTTTAATGAAGGGAGTGACACAGCAAATGACTGATTTCATTCAACATTTATTTGATTATCAGTTCTTAAATCGCGCTTTAATTACATCTATTATAGTAGGCGTGGTTTGTGGGACTGTCGGAAGTTTAATCATCCTTCGAGGATTATCGTTGATGGGAGATGCGATGAGTCATGCCGTTTTACCTGGTGTGGCGTTGTCATTCTTATTCAATATTCCGATGTTCATCGGCGCATTAGTCACTGGCATGATTGCAAGTTTATTAATTGGTTACATTTCTAATAATAGTAAAACAAAGCCAGATGCAGCGATTGGCATCAGTTTCACTGCATTTCTCGCAACGGGTGTCATCATTATTAGTCTGATAAACAGCACGACAGATTTACATCATATTTTATTTGGTAACTTACTCGCGATTACCCGACAAACATTTTGGACAACCCTTATTATTGGTGCCATCGTGATGTTACTGATTGTCATATTGTATCGACCATTAATGATTTCAACGTTTGATCCAACATTCAGTCGCGTAAGTGGGTTGAATACAACAGTCATTCATTATTTTGTAATGCTCTTACTCGCCTTAGTCACCGTTGCTAGTATTCAAACTGTTGGCATTATCCTAGTCGTCGCATTACTTGTTACACCGGCATCGACTGCCTTTTTAATCACAAAGAATCTTTATTCAATGATGATTGTAGCAAGTTTGATTGGCGTAGTAAGTTCGATTGTCGGATTGTACTTTAGCTTTATTTACAATCTTCCAAGCGGGGCAACGATTGTCATTGCAACATTTAGTATATATATCTTGACCCTTCTCTTTTCAAAATTAAAAACAAAGTATAGAGGTGTACACACAACATGAAAAAATTTATTCCATTACTTATTGCATTGATTCTAGTTCTAGCAGCGTGTAGTTCAAATTCTAGTGATCAACATTCTAAAAATCATGACAAATTGAAGGTTGTCACAACCAATTCCATTATTTATGACATGGTCAAACAAGTCGGTGGTGACAAAGTAGACGTTCATAGTATCGTTCCTGTAGGACAAGACCCACATGAATACGAAGTGAAACCGAAAGATATTAAACAACTTACTGATGCAGATGTTATCTTCTACAATGGTTTCAATTTAGAATCTGGTAACGGGTGGTTTGAAAAAGCTTTAGAACAAGCAGGCAAATCTACAGATGATAAGTCAGTCTTCGCGGTGTCTAAAGGCGTTAAGCCTATCTATTTAAATGGTGAAACAGGTAACAAGGACAAGATTGATCCACATGCATGGTTAAGTTTGGATAATGGTATTCAATACGTTAAGAATATTCAAGAACAACTTGTGAAAGCAGATGCCTCACATAAAGCAGACTATCATAAACAAGGTGATGCTTATCTTGCCGAACTTGAAAAGTTAAACAAAGACAGTAAAGATAAATTCAATGATATTCCAAAACAAGAACGTGCTATGATTACAAGTGAAGGTGCCTTCAAATACTTCTCAAAAGCCTTTGATATCAAGCCAGGCTATATTTGGGAAATCAATACTGAGAAACAAGGTACACCGTCACAAATGAAACAAGCTATCAAGTTTGTTAAAGACAATCACATCAAACATTTATTAGTTGAAACAAGTGTAGATAAAAAATCTATGAATAGCTTATCTGAGGAAACTGGTAAGCAGATTTACGGAGAAGTCTTTACCGATTCAATCGGAGAAAAAGGCTCTAAAGGTGATTCATATTATAAAATGATGAAACACAATATCGAAACAATCCATGGAAGCATGGAATAGACTTAATTAAAAACAGCGCATTTAAGAAATTAAATTAATATATTATTATCATCCTCCTATTAAAATAGCCAGTAAATGAATTTTTAGGAATTCATTTACTGGCTTATTATTTTTGATATGCTTAGTTAACATCTAGATCCTAACGAAATTCTTAGATGAACATTTACTCATTCTGTTGTGATGCTTGCCTAGGGGGATGGGTTGTAAAGAAATTCTTAGATGAATATTTACTCAATTTGTTGCGACGCTTTCTTGCGGGAAAGGCTCGTGCCTGTAGTCACTCGACACTTTCTTTTCCGCCAAGAGTCGCGCAAAAATATTCGTCATTCATCTCTAGAATTTCTTACTTAAGTGCTTTAGCACTTAAGTTCAATAAAAATCCTACTCCCTCAGGCGTCACACAACGTCATTCGTAGTTCATCTTTAGAATTTCTTACATAAGTGCGCTATCACTTATGTTCATTAATAACCAACAGAGGAGTCTCCACAACTCTGTTTCGTAATCTATCTTAGAACTATTTACGTAAGTGTGTGAGCACTTACGTTCATCAACCCTAGCTTGCTTTGCTTGTAGATTTTCTTGTTGAAAATCTCTTTGCTGGGGCCCCGCACACAACGTCATTTGTAATCCATCTTTAGGACTAATGAATCCTAAGTCATAAATAAATGTCGTATTATTTGATTATCTCAATAAAATCCTTATTTGCTGTTAAGAATAGCCCTTCTTGTGTTACGAGTCTTGGTGTTGCGTTCTTAGTATAAATAATGTCTTTAATAGTCAGTACATCATCTTTTTTAAGTTTACCTACTATATTATCTTTGAAATTACGTGAGTCATACAGTTTACAAGCTTTTATAATTTTCACAGTTTCAGGCACCTTAGTAATATACTGTTCTAAACCTGCTGTGTTAATCAAGGTAATAAAGTCTTTATTCGCTGTTATAACACTATCATCTTTTAATATCAGACGCGGTGTACCATTCGATGTATATCGAACATCTGACACTTCTACTCTAGCACCGGCTTCTAAACTATCGATTTGTTCATTAAAAGATAAGTCTTTGTATACTTTAATTTTTTTCAAGGTCATCATAGGATTCATGACTTTAGTGAAATATTTATGTGCTATATCAGTTGATTGTTGCGCTTGGTTTTCGTTTTCTTTATGAATGAATTCAACTTTAAAACTCTGACGTTTCATTTTATAGACATCATTGAAACTAGGATATGAGGCATATACTAGTGATTGTCCTGATTCACCGTACTTCACATTAAAATTAACATCGATGTGGCTATCTAACTTTTTAAATTCATCATGTGCAATATAAAGTCTATTGTCATTAAATTGGTACGCCACTTCATATTCATTAAATGCATTGTTGATTTCAACCATACTCACCGAACTAATGCTGATATCGTCTGGTTTCATGACGTGAATGACTTCATATTTCTTATCTTCTACCATTTGCGTTCCTTCGTAGACTGGATAGCAATCAACAGCAGTTGGTTGAATCATGTCGTATGGATGAACGAAATCTCTGAAGACCATGCCGTCTTGAATGATATAACGCCATTGGTTATATACGACATCTTTCGTAAATTGAATAAATACCGATTCATCTGCATGATGGTATAACGTATAAATCTGCTTAAATACTGGATTCGTAATCAAAGTGTTGATATCAATACCATGCGCATTTAATGTTTGTTCGACTTTATCAAATACAGCATAAAATGCCTGTTTATCCATAGATTTAATAAATGTCTTCGTACGAAGGAATCTCGAGATAAAGTCTACTTCGACCATTCTTGATAAAGCCATATGTTTAAGTTGTGTAGGCATGTCCATTCGACATGTTCTATCTAGAATCGCTAAATTCAAGCTTGCTTTATCTAACATTGATGTTTGTTGTACTAACGATTTGTTTTCATCATAGCGATTCACGTGATACATAGGTTTTGTGGACATTGTAATCTTTTCCACTTTAGAAAATAGTTGGAAGAAAAATAATTTATCTTCACCATATTTCATATGCTCAAATTCAATATGATTTTCCATAACTAAGCTTCGTTTAAATACTTTTCCTGGTGGTCCTACTGCTCTAAAGAGTTTACTAATATCTTGCGGTTTTAAATGAGACGCGTCTTTATAGCTAGTGAAAAAGGAATGATATGCCACGTTTTTTGACGTATGTTTGTAACTTTGACCCAGGCCAAAATCAGCATCATCTGCATTCACTTTCTCAATCACTTGTGGGAAGCCGTCCTTATCCAACCAATCATCCGCATCAAGTAACGTAATATACTTACCTTGTGCTTCTCTCATTCCAATATTTCTAGGTTCAGAAGGACTGCCTGTATTTTCAGGTAATTGAATTAACTTTATAAAGTCATATTCCTTTTCATATGCCTTGATAATATCAACCGATTGATCTGTTGAACAATCATCTACAAATATTGCTTCAATCATGCTTTTGTCTATCTTTAAATCAATTAATGACTCTATACACTTTTTTAAAAAATGTTCTTTATTATATACAGATACAATAATTGAAACTACTTTAGCCATCATTATCCCCCATTTTTTAATCAACTAAATTTTGTTTATAACTTTGATAGTACGTTTCATATTTCATCTTCCCTATGCCACCAACAATATACTTACCAAATTTACTTAAGTTCATAACGTAGGCGATACATATTGAGAATGTCACAGTTAACGTAAACGTAAATAATATGTTTAATAACGGATGATCATGTAGTGCTCCTAATCGATGCACGAAGAAGTAATGAATTAAATAAATTGAAAATGAATAATTACTTATGAAAATAATAAATCTTGGAACATACTTGAAATAAGATGCAATTAAAAAGAATAGTAAAATGACAAATGTCACATAAATAGGTGTATCAAAGCGTTTAGAATCAACTAAAGTTAAAATGCCAAACAAGTAATTAAAAATGACAAATATGGTAACGATGATTGTCCCACTCACAATATGGACTGTATATTTTTGAATGTTACTCATTAATTTTTCATAGTGATAACCCATATAGAAACCTAATAGGAAGTAACTCAACCAGCCAACAAAGATCATCCAACCTTCTCTTTGCCATAACCAATTAAAATAAATTGATTCTGGTGCGGGAATGAAATTTCTCATAGCCCAAAATAAAGAAGTAATAATCAGTGAATAAATAATTAATTTGATGGGATTAAGTTTGACCAAATATTTAGCAAATAATACATGTAATAAATAAAACTGAAAAATGATTACAATAAAATAAGTTAATGTTCCACCACGAAACATCATAAAGACTACAGAATCCATGTAATCTCCGAAATTCTTAGGATGTCCATAAACATAAGCAAGTCCTAAATTAATGATGATATACGGAATACCTAACGTTAGTAACTTTTGCTTAAAGAAGCCATCTTTAACTTTCGTTTTATACTGCTTAGCTAGCAAGAATTCTGAAATAAAAACAAACATCGGTGTTGCGTATAACAATAACAATTGAAAGATTCTTAACAAGTAGCCTTCATTTGGCATATCGAATTTATAAAAAGTCGTTGTTATTGTATGTATCATGACAACACTTAAACAGGCGATTGTCCTCATCCAGAAAATAATCGATGTATAAACCCTCATTTGTATTCTCCCTTTTTCATACTAAACTACGATTGTTTTATGTTTGAATTCTCAAAAAAAACGCAATCAACACTTATTATACAATAGTAATTTATATAACTTCAAAAAAATATAAATCAAATCGTTTTAAACATACAATCAATGAAAAAATCAAAAAAATAGCACGCTAACTCAATAGCATGCTGTCAATCAAAGATATTTATCTTTTCAGTTTTTTTATAATGATACAAATTCCGAAGATCAGTAAAACATATTGGAATACGTTGCCTATTACTTGGACAACAATATAGAAAGGAATGATAAAAAGCAATGTTCCAAAAATGATAGAGAAAAATAATATGACAAAAGACAAGTCCTCAGACACATCTTGTCTTAATTTGTTTCTCAACAATAATCTAATTAAATCACTTACGAAAAACACGCACTTCCATATACAATACATAAACACAGCCAGTAAAAATATGGAATAAGGTACGACGACTAACATTTGAATAAATGCAATGATACCATCCATGTATTCTCTCCATTTATTTATAATATTTTTGTTACTGCAAAATGTAGCTTGGGTACTTATTCATACGTTATCTCATTAAAATATGCACACTGCCATGCTTGTGTCTTAGTTGCTGTTTTATTTAATTCTGTCTCCCATGGTGGATACACTCTTAATGCCATTTTCCCTATAAACGTATCACTTTTTAAAATACCTTTCTAGCAAATGATATGATTGCATTGTTTCAATGGGTTTCATATACAAACTCCTTTTTTAATGTGTTATGTCTTAAAATTTAATTATGATTCATACCATGCTTTTTCGTATCCAATACTGTTTTCCAATAATTCTCTCTTTCAATTATTGTATTGGTCTTTGTCTTTGTATCAAATATTTCTAGGATAGCGTATTGAAAGTGCTGAATAATATATTCTCTACCCTTTTCATTTAAAATAGTTAGAAATTCTTTATTGCCACCGGTTAAATTATTTAAATGTGCATAGTTCGACCATCGTTGCCAAATCCCATCAGTATTGCCTGACGCTGATCCTATATAGAGTTGTCCCGTTTCTAAATCAGTAATAACATAAACGCCTTTAACATGACTTAATGCATCTTTCCAACTTGGTTCATTTCTATCTATAATCTGCTGTAATTCTTTATGCTTTAAACAAACATGTTGATAACCTTTAAAATGTCCTAATTTAACATTTGGTGCTATTTCATAAACTTCTGGATTTAATTGTTCCTGCACAGTTGAATAGAGGCGATTATATACATCTCTACCAATCGGTTTCTGTATTTTGATAATAAGTCTTTTTCGGTATGCTTTATAGTTATCAAGTAATGTTAGTTTATACCCAACTTGATTAAATACTTCTGGATTGATCTTTTCGACCTTATAAATACCGCCAAAGACAAAATATTCTGGTCCATATGGATAATATTGAGCTAAGGCTATTAAATAATCGGCCTTATTGAGATTATTATTATTTTGTCTAGTCTTCCATGCGTTCATAACTATCCAATCTTCACTATCTTCTAACAAAAAGTCCCATGCACGCTTATTAATATCTCCAGCATTCATATTGAATTTAATTTTAGTTTTACTTACATTTGGTGTCTGTATAAAATCTGTTAGCTTAATCATCTTTATAACCCTTAATAATTTAGTATTTTTATTATTTTAATACATTATATAATTATTCTACAATTCACATATTTATATTTAATATTTAGAACCTAAAAAAGCCTATCAAAGTGTTCATACTCTGATAGGCTTGGTTGAGTTCAGATTATATCATTAAACTAATAAGGCTTTGCTTTCAATTTCATGTTTTAATTTTTCAACGAATGTTTGAATACCCATTGTTTCGTTATCGTGATGTGCGTACTTTCTTGATGACACAGTTTGATGTTGTTGTTCATCGTCACCTAATACTAATGTGTATGGAATTTTATTCATTTGGCTTTCTCTAATTTTCTTGCCTAACTTTTCATCTCGGTCGTCTATAGCGACGCGAATATTCTCGTTTCTTAATGTGTCTGCCACTTTACGGACGTAGTCATCATTATTATCTGATACGCCGATTAAATTCACTTGTACAGGTGCCATCCATAATGGGAATGCACCTTTGAAGTGTTCTATCAAGATACCGAAGAAGCGGTCTAAAGAGCCGAAGACTGCTCTGTGTAATACAACTGGACGTTCTTTCTCATTCTGTTCATTGATATAAGTTAAATCAAATTTTTCTGGCATTTGGAAGTCTAATTGTACTGTTGCACATTGGTGACTACGATTTAATGCATCTTTAATGTGTACGTCAATTTTAGGACCATAGAAGGCACCATCGCCTTCATTAATTGAATATGCCAAACCAAGGTCATCCAACACATGTGCCAATGACTGTTCCGCTTCATTCCACAAATCAATTTCACCTAGATAATCATCTGGTCGTGTTGATAGTTCAATACTATAGTCAAAGCCAAAGACTGAATAGATATAGTCAATTAACTTCAGAATTTCTTGTACTTCTGATTTGATTTGAGATTTCATAATAAAGATATGCGCATCATCTTGGCAGAACGTTCTCACGCGTAGTAAACCATTCAACGCACCACTAAATTCATGACGATGTACTTGCCCGAATTCAGCAATTCGAAGCGGTAAGTCTTTATAAGATCTTAATTCATTTTTGAAAATTAACATATGTCCCGGGCAATTCATTGGTTTCAATGCATAATCATTTTCATCTACTTTAGTGAAGTACATGTTTTCATGATAATGATCCCAGTGTCCTGACTCTTCCCAAAGTCGTTTATTCATCATTAATGGTGTTCTTACTTCATCGTAATCATGTTTCAATTGCACTTCTCTTAAGAAACTTTCCATTTGATTTCGAATAAATTGACCATTTGAAAGATAGAATGGCATACCTGGTGCTTCTTCAGAGAACATAAATAATTTTAATTGTTTCCCTAAACGTCTATGATTGCGTTCATCTGCTTCTCTTAAAAACTCAAAATAGTCATCAAGTTGATCTTTAGAACTAAATGCTACACCATAAATACGTTGCAACATTTTGTTGTCACTATCGCCACGCCAGTATGCACCAGACACTTTTGTTAACTTGAAATGATTTACAAATTTAGTACTTGGTACATGTGGACCAACACATAAATCTATAAATTCTCCTTGTTGATACAGTGAAAGCTGATCATCTTTATGTTCTTCAATCAATTCCAGTTTGTAAGGATTATCTTTAAAAATGTTTTTAGCTTCTGCATAGCTTAAATCTTGTCGTACAAATTTTAAATTCTCACTATGAATTTTCTTCATTTCTTTTTCAATTTTATTTAAGTCTGCTTCACTAATCGATTCATCTAAATCAATATCATAGTAAAAGCCATTTTCAATGACAGGACCAATTGTTAATTTTACGTCAGGATATAAACGAGTAAGTGCTTGTGCTAAGACATGTGCCGCAGAATGTCGCATCACATTTAAACCTTCTTGATCTTTAAGAGTGTAGAATGTGAGTTCACAATCCGCTTGGAGAGGATGGGTCAAATCAACTAAACGGTCATTCACACGGCAAACGACCGCTTCTTTATATAAAGATTGGCTAATAGATTGCGCTACCTCTTTAGCTAGAACACCTGCTTGATACGCTTTTTCACTTCCATCTGGAAATTGAATATGAATTTGTTGATTAGACATGATACATCTCTCCTTAAACATTTATATAAAATAAAAAAACCCGTCCCTACAAAAGGGACGAGTCTTGAATACCCGTGGTTCCACCCAACATTCCATCTCATTCAAGAGATGGCACTTTAGTCATACTTTAACGCGTATGAAACGTTACATGTTTCCATGTAATGTATATAAAGGTAGTAAACTTTATTTTAAATTTAGGAATATCTCAGCACTTATTCCCTCTCTGTGAATTGACCATAAAGTTCTTGTCCTTAAATTCAGTATTAATTTTTAATAATCATATACCTATCTTAAATGTTAGTCAAATGCGTATCAAAATATTAAATTACCTACATGAGTTATCTTTTTGACAATTTATGTTTAATATTTGGCTTAAACTTTATATTTAAAGATATTAGGATCATAGAGTTTTAATACTTTTGTAAATAAATAATGGAAAAACAGTGCAGAAATTAACGGCACAATGATGTACGTAATGGCGATAATCAATAAGCCACTCGTTGTACCCATATCTAATAAATTTAATGATTTAATAGGTCCTACAAGACCAATCAATCCGAAACCTGCTGAATCTGGCGTACCTTTAATATTTAACAAGCCACCAACAAAACCTGAAACACCTGCTGTACAAATAATTGGTACCATCATCATTGGATGGCGAATTAGCGTCGGCATCATTAATTTCACTGCGCCAAGTAATACTGTAATCGGAACACCTGGTTTATTCACACGCCAGCTACCAACCGCAAGCATTATTGCACTTGCTGAAACACCCACTGCAGCCGAACCAGCGGCTAATCCTGAGATTCCAATTGCCAAACCTATACCGATAGATGATATCGGAGACACGATTAAGATAGAGAATATCATTGCAATCAATACCGTCATGATAATAGGTTGTGTATTCGTTAAACCATTGATAACATCTCCTAATCCTAATGTAATCAATTTAGTATATGGCAAGATCAATAATCCAAGTAATCCAGCCACCGCACCACCAACGATAGGCAACACAATCATATTTAAACTACCCAGTTTATTGCCAATTAATAAAATAATGCCTACCGCAATGGAAGCAGTAATCATCGTATTAATTAAATCACCTATGCCAACAATGACCCACTTGTTATCTACAAATGTCGATGCACCAGACCCCACAAAAGCAGCTGCCCCTGTTACGGCGGTTTGTAATTGTGTTAAGCCAAATTGTGCCGCAATCAATATACCTGTCAAAATTGGAATTGAATATTGAATACCTTGCGTTACAAAGGCGATTTTCGTAAATATATCATTATACTGACCTAAGTATTTGCTTAACTCCCCTAAAATTGCGTTTGGAATCATACCTACTACAATTGCTAAAGCAACACCATTTAATACATTAAATATAAATGTTCTAGGTGTTATCATTTCTCTCTCACCCATAATTCTTATCCCTCATAAAACTTTCTCTTTTTCTAAATTTTAATCTTGATTTTAAAGTATCGAACAAATAAATCAATCACATTATTTTAAATCATATAAAAATAAATATGTAACATTCATCATTTGTTCACAACTTCGATAGTATATTACATTAACTATTACGAATGTAACCCTTTTTTGATAACTATATCATTTAACATGCAATTTTATAAAATATATTAGGATGAATATTCATTATTATGTTTATAAATTACACTTTATGTATACATAATACTAATATTAAATTTAAGGTTGGGATACATATGTGGAGTTTTAAAGAAGAAGATAAAATTGAGTTACTAGAAGATATTATTGAAATTCAGTCAGAAAATGATCACGAAATAGACGTTTGTCGTTATTTACAAAACGTATTAGCACGCTACGAAATACCATCTAAAATATTAAAAGTGAGCGAGACTAGAGCAAATTTAGTCGCTGAAATCGGTAGTGGTTCTCCGATATTAGCAATGAGTGGTCATATGGATGTTGTTGATGCCGGAAATCATGAGAAATGGACTTACCCACCATTTAAACTCACTGAACAAGACGGCAAATTATATGGACGTGGTACAACAGATATGAAAGGCGCCTTGATGGGAATGGTGATTGCACTGATTGAATTAAAAATGTCTGACGCACTACCAAAGGGAACCATCCGTTTGCTGGCGACGACTGGAGAGGAAAAAGAACAGGCAGGTGCCAAATTATTTGCGAAAGCAGGTTATTTAGATGATCTTGATGGCTTAATCATCGGGGAACCAACAGATAACGGTGTCTTCTATGCACATAAAGGGTCTATGGCATGTAAAGTGACGGCCACAGGTGTCGCTGCCCACAGTTCAATGCCATTTCTAGGAGACAACGCAATTAACACACTTGTACAATTTATCAATCAGTTAAATTCAAAGTATGCGGATATTAAAAAGCATGACCTGCATCATGCGTTGGATGTCGCACCTATGGTAAATAAATTTATGAAAGGCACATTAAGTGAGGAAGCGGAAAATTTTGCATCTGGCTTTACCATGCTCGGTTCAGTTATCAAAGGTGGTAAACAATTCAACTCTGTACCTGAAGAAGCCTCAATTGAATACAATGTACGGCCTGTACCTGAGTATAATAATGACTTTGTTAAAACATTATTCCAGCAAACGATTGACGAAGTAAATCGCGATGCATTGTCATTTGAAGTTGTAAGTGACCATCGTCCTGTAACAAGTGATAAAGACAGCACCTTAATCAAAGTGATTACAGACGTTGCACCACATTATGTGAATAAGGACGACGTCTTTGTCGCAGCATTTATAGGTACTACGGATGCATCTAGTCTTCTAGGTGATAATCCAAATAATGTGGATCTTGCTATTGTTGGTCCAGGAATTACGATTATGGCCCATCAAGTCGATGAATATATTGAAAAAGAGATGTACCTTAAATACATCGATATCTACAAAGAGGTGGCCGTGAAGTACTTGGGTGAAAAGTAAATTAATATTTAACATGCGACGTAGTATAGACATTGATTGTCATATGATCAGTGTCTATACTACGTCATTTTAGTGATGTATTTAAGTAAAATCCAATGTTGAGGTTAGGCTTACCTGTTAGTGACCGCAGTCTAACTTCCTTGTAATGAATGACACTCTTTCATTAAAATATCCCTAAAACAATCCATATTCGTTTGAATCACAACTCTCCTTCAGGCTATGACGCATAACTTCAAGTAACTATAAAAAGAGCAGGATATTGACTAGCTTTAACTTCTGTCATCCCGCTCACTGTCGCAATCAGATTGTTACACAATATTATCAATAATTTCTTTGCGTAATTTGCCTCTGATTTCTGCCATCGTATTTAAATTATATTTTTTATAATCTCCTGAGTTTAATCGGAAAGCATGAATACCAATCACTTCATTCTTACTATTCAAGACTGCCCCACCAGAAGAACCTGGTTCTGCCATCATTTGATAATAGCCAATCGGGTTCACATTACGTGCAGTCATCGTGTATTTCCCTTTTGAATGATACATTGTGCCGGCAGGATCATTTTTATATTTACCAGTCGGCTTACCATAGTGGTACATATGAATAGGTGTGTTTGCTTTCATAGCTTTAATCGAACTTTCTGATGCAATCTTTCTTATCTTCATATACTTTGAAATATCTTCATACGTATACACTAGAGAAACATCACCATATTGCAGCATTTGAACACCAAAGACTTCAAGTGTACGCACAATTTTAGATCCCTCTTGTAATATGTTGATACGCATATTTTGTGGTTGTGACGGTGTTAAAGGTTTATGCGCACTTTGATCATTAACAACATGATTCGCAGTTAGAATCGTATGCTTTCCAATTGCTGTACCAGTGCCATATGTTAATTGTTTTGCTTTTGGATTCCAGTTATATACCGTTGCGATATTGGCATCTTTCGCTTTAGCGTGCTCAATGGTTACGCCTTTGTTGCCCGATTTCTTCATTATTTTTAGTGCGTCATCAATGCCGGATTCTTTCGTCGTTTGACCGAAATCACGTACATTATCACCGCCTGGCACATTTGATGGCCAACGCTTAGGCGCTTGATTATAGTAATTCTTTTTCGCCGTTGATGATGCTTTTTTAGACGCTTTGACTGTTGTTTGCGCACTTGGTTTCGCAGCTTTAGTCTTACTTACAACTGCCACTTTCGTAATTGGTTTACTTTTCGTTTTGGTAGTTTGTGCTAATAACTGTGGCTTCGCAGATTGTGTACGCGTTACTTTTGATGCATTTTGTGGTTTTTTATTTGTTGAGACAACTTTTTTGTTAACCTTAGTTGGTTGCTTTTGTTTTGAAACGTTTTGCGATGAAGGTTGTACTTTAGTACTTTTTGGTATCACATGTGTTGAAGTAATATGTGCTCGTTTAGAAGGTGCCATTGTCTTTTGTAACGAAGCTTGATTGCGATTTGTTACCTTAGACGGCGTTTGTACCTTAGTCTGAGCTACTACAACTTTATCTTTAGATACATTTACTGACTTGTTTTGTTGTTTAACGACAGGTTGTTGAGATGTTTGTTGTACATCTAATTTATCACTTATAGTAGAAGCATGCGCTTCATTAAATTGAAAATGAAAAGATAAACACATCATTATCAGAAAGACTACTAATATAAGTGAATATCTCTTTAATGCTACCCCTTTGTTCACTATACTCATCCCTACTTTCATCATGTTTCAAATTAATAAATTTTTGCTTTAACTTATTATATACCTTAATTAATGTACACTACAATATTCATTTTTATAGTTTTTTAACTTTTAATAAATATTAAATTTATATAATATTGAATTGTCATCACTTTAATTTATAACAATTCATTCACACGTTCATAAATATACAAAAAGACAGCTAGTAGAATTTAATCTGCTAGCTGCCTATTTTTAATAAATATTAATGACTATTTAGATTTACTATCTTTTTGTTTTCTTTTTTGCAAATAAACGCCAAATACAGGTGCCATTCCGACTATTATAAAGAATAGCGTATAAAACATAACATGAACCAATGTACTTGAAGACATTTGCAATGACCTCCTCTAATACTACATTTCATTATCACCATAACATTAATTTCTGCCTAATTCTATCTATTATCCATAGGGAAGTGAGACTTACCTCTACTTATAAAGAAGACCTCATGACGCTTGTCATGAGATCTATACACGAAGGTCTGTCATCTTGTATTTTAAATCGTATTATTCATTTTTAAGGGCTTTTTCAATTGCTTTAACGTTCTCTTTCATAAATGATTGATACGTATTTTTGTCGTCATCTTGTTGTTTCGTATGTGAGCCCATATTGTAGAATTTGATTGTTTCTGCATCTGTTTCTTTTCTCACTGTCTCTGCAACTTTGTTCAATACATTTTCTTCAGCTAAGATATATTTGACTTTATCTTCTTTAATTTGTTTAACAATGTTTGTTAAATCTTTTTGGCTAGGTTCTTCAGCATTCATATTTTGAATACCTTCTTGTTTGAAATTGTATCTATCTGCTAAGTAACCGATAGAATCATGTGAGATATAAACTGTTTTACCTTCATTACCTTTAACTGCTTGTTTCATATCTTTATCGATGCCTTTTAAGTCTTTAACTAATTTTTTATAGTTATCTTCATAGTAATCTTTATGTTCACTATCTTTCTTAACTAATTCATCTTTAATTTCTTTAGCAAATTTTTGGCTAATGACAGGATCTAACCAAATATGTGGGTCATATTTACCATGGTGATGATGTTCGTGCTCTTCGCCATGGTCATGGTCATGTTCTTCACCATGTTCATGCTCATGTTCGTGTTCTTCACCTTTTAATAAGTCACTATTTTTGTCTAATGCTGCTTCTAAAGATAATGTTTTATCTTTGTCATTAATTGCTTTGGCAATTTTCTTAGCTACAGGGTCTAAATTGTCACCTGTGTATACGAATAAATCTGATTTACCGATATCAACCATTTGTTTTTGACTTGGGTCATATGTATGTGGGTCTACTCCGTTTGGATAAACTGATTCAACATCAACATATTTACCACCGATTTGTTGTGCAAATGATTTTAATGGATAAACTGTCGTCTTAACTTCTAATTTACCTTTATGATCAGATGACTTTTCACTATCGCCTTTGCCACATGCTGCAAGTGATAACGTTAAAACAGCCACGAATAATAAAATAATACTCTTCTTAAACATGTACACATCTCCTAAATCAAAATCGTTACGTTTTATTATTCACATTAAATGGTGTAATTGTCAATGCTAATTTTTAAAATCTTAAAACTCTGACAATAGAAATAGGTTTAATCTATCTTTATCTATACATTTTATTTTGAAAATGATTATATGTTTCGATATACTTTTCAAATAGTAATTATTACGATTTAAAAATTGAATCTATTTCCTGTATCATAATCGTTATTTAAAATCATGAATGACATCACTCGTCTCATTCATAGTTAGGAGTTTATTATGGAGATTATTATTGTTGGGGGTTTCTTAGGCAGTGGCAAGACAACGACATTAAATCATCTGATTACAGACGCCTTGAATCATAACTTAAAAACCGCATTAATTATAAATGAATTCGGAAAAATGAGCGTCGATAGTCAACTCATCCATCCCGCTATCCCTATAAGCGAAATTGTGGAAGGCTGCATATGCTGCGCTATGAAGTCTGACGTATCTCAACAACTACACGAATTATATTTAGCACACCAACCAGATCTAGTATTCATTGAATGCAGTGGTGTGGCAGAACCATTGGCTGTTGTCGATGCCTGTTTGACACCTGTCTTAGCACCAATCACTACAATAAGAAGCATGCTTGGTATTATTGATGCGAATCTATATGCGCAATTGGAAACATACCCTAGAGATATTCAAGCGTTATTCTATGAACAGTTAAGTCATTGTTCTACATTATTTGTGAATAAGATTGATATCGCTGATGTCGAACAGATTGCTCATCTATTAAGACATCTGGAGGTTATTAATGGAGAGGCAAATATACAAGTAGGACAATGGGGCAAATTATCTTTAAATACATTGTTAAACGTGAAACATTTAGATGTTAAACAAAGTGGTACACTACATCACGCAATCAATCATCAGTTGATAGAACCACCTCTCTCACAAACGAAAGCAGCGTTAATTGAAAGATTAACCAAACTCCCACAACAAGTTTACCGTGTGAAAGGATTTGTTCGTTTTACAGATCATGAATTGATACATCTAGTTCAGTATGCTGAAGGAGAGATGGAATTAACACCCGTCCAATTTAAATCAGACGTCCCTTTATATTTGGTAGTCATTGGCAAGCAGTTAGATGATATAGAGTTGGTATTATAAAACTAAAAGCACCCAACAGGTCATTTAATGTTGGATGCTTTTAAAAAATTTATTAAACATATCTTAATTATGAATGGATAATAATGCCTTTATCCGTTGTTTCAATGGTTGCATCTTTCGGAGCTTTAATCATTTTCCAAACCCAATAGAAATCACCAGCGCAACATCCTGCATGAAATGTGGCAAAGAAGAAAAAGAGCCCCCGTGGAAACCACCCTAAAAATAACGTCACTATAAATAGCATTGTGATAATGACAAACGGTGCGATACTACTAATTAAAAATGTGAGCGGTGTAAACGTCCCGCCTGGTATCGCACAATAAATCATACCGTTAGCTGCACCGAAGTAGACTTTATTCTTAGGAGAAAATAGTTTGAAACATACGCCGTGAATACACTCATGAATAACAAACATTAGTACAATAAGAATAATCACGAATAATGCATTAACTAACAAAGAATCAAAAAATTTAGGTGCATCCGAAAACTTCATAATAATATAAAAAATGATACCAAAAACGACAAAGCTAATATAAGAATATATAGCTAGCTTATTCGCCAATTGTTTATCTTCTAACAAATTAATTTCTTCCAAAGATAGCGCCCCTTTTGAAAGTTTAGTTACTACAATCGTAATATGTTTTCGTGAAGTTCACAATGCATCGTTGTTTCATTTTTGATTTATTTTACTTTTAACTTTAAAGAAGCACTCTTATTATTCGCTTTATCTTTGGCATACATAACGAGTGTTGTTCCTTTTTTCTGTGGTCTTATATTAATCGTATATGTTCCCTTAGCATTAACTGTCGCGCTTCCCAATTTGGTAGAGCCTTTATAAATATAAATGATTGATCCTTTTTCACCTTTACCAGAAATCGTTCTTGGCGCCATCTTGCTGACTGTTGGCTTTTTAGGTGCTGTCTTATCTAACACTGTTATTGTTATGATTTTACTTTTATTTTTATATTTATTAACTGTGTAAAGTTGAATTTTGCTATTCGCCAATTGTTTAGGTATTTTCATAAAATATTTGCCATCTACTACTGGCGCTTGCCCTATCTTTTTACCATTCACATAAGCATACATCGTCATTCCTGAAGTGGCTTTGCCTCTTATTTCCGTTGAAAAGTCTGCAACAGGATCTGCTGAAAATGATTGTACATTCTCTGTTCTTTCAACTTTAAATTGACCATTTAGTTCATTGTTAGCGAACACAGGATTATATCTCATTTCATTACCATATTTATCAGCAGCTAATATTTGATCTATGTTCACAACACCTGTCTTAATATAATCCGGAAGTTTAAACTGGAATTTAACTTGCCAGTTACCATTGTCCAGTAGCGTCAATGTTCTTGTAGAATGTGTAAACTGCATTGGAATGTATTGGTGTGTTCCTCTTTCATAACCATATGGTTCAACTGTAGACATATCCGCACTTGCAAACATCAAATCACTTTCCTCTTCAATCTCAGCCGTAAGCGTCACAATATCATTAGGATTATACACTTTCTTATCTAAGCTCATGTTCACCACTTTCGGATCATCATAGTCTGCTTTACGTGTTGATGAAGCATCAAAAGCTGAACCATCATAACCACCTAACGGATCTGCTGTACTATCATTGATTACTTTAATTACAATATGATTGAAGTTACTTTCAGAGTTACTATCATAATTATCATTCCAACAATTGATATCTAAATCAAATGCCTCATCCACCATTTTATCTGGTAACTTAATTTCGATTAATGATTCCCAGTTACCATTGGGTTTCTTGTAGAATCGAGTTGTACGTCCTATGTAAGCTGTTCTATCAAAATAATAAGGCGGGTCCATTCCATTCCAACCACCTAATCGATGAGAAAAAAGTTTAGCTTCATTGTAGATTGGTTTAACAAAATCTTTATTATGTTCCGTATATATTCTTACTGTTTCGCCCGGTTTATATGTTACTTTATCTGTTTCAATTCCTAATATACCTTGATACGTAGTATCGTCATGTCCATATTTGTAAGTGCTATTTCCCTTTATATATCGTTCATCATTATATTTTTTAATTCTTCTAATTTCTTTTTCTTGATCACTTGTAACATTAGATGAGACTGTATATTTTCTATTCACTTTAATTTGTGGTGTCGTCGCTTTTGGTGCAATAGTGTTGGGAAGTGTTTTGTTCGAATGACTACTATATTTAACTGCTGTGTTTACATGTTTAGTACTATTTGATGTGCTATGTGTTTGTTCTTTCCTAACTACTTTTTTGTCATTTATTTCCTTAGTAGGTGCAGTTGATACCTTTGTTGATTGTGTATGACTCGTACTTCTTTGGATATTTGACGTGTTAGCTTGTGGTGCGTCACTTTTAGGAATGACTGATTGTTTCAAAGTCCCTGCGTCTGACTGAGTTAATGATTTATTTTGTTTTTGTTGTGCAGTGTTTACATTGGTATATGTTTGTTGCTTATTTTCAACATTATTTAGACTGCCAGTAGTCTTATTAACGTTATTTTGAACTTTACCATTCCATTGATTTTGTTGAACGGTTTCTGTTGGCGTCGATTGTTGATTGTTTATTTTACGCTCAGCCGCAAAAGCTTTCTGCTGATTATCACCTAGAGTATGTGTAAGTATGCCTACCGCAATCATGCCTTGACAAGCAATGACTGTCTTAATTGTCGTTTTGACAAATCGTTTTTGAATATTTTCTTTCATCTACCTATCCCCTTAATTTTTTATATTGTCCTAATAATCCCATTCTCCACCATGCCATTCAGAGGTGCTACCATCACTTTTTTCTACGATGATTGCACGATGGGCTTTATCTTCATTTTCTTTACCATAATTAACTCTATAACTGAATTCACCTTCATCGACTGAGTGTATCCAATCACTACTATCTAACACATCATTCGCAATGGCTCTTGCTTCACTTGTACTTGATACTTCATCACTATCGCTATCATCTGAATTATTACTTGGTAATTGATCGACATTCTCTATAGCTAATACCATGCCATCTTTAATTGTTACTAAGACGCTAAAATCATTATCTTTGTAAGTATCATAGATGAGCGTATTGCCTTCTCTATCGTCAGGTTCACCGTAATGTTCAATGTAGTCGTCTTCCGTTATATTACTTGGTGTGATAATGACTTGGCTCACATCATCGTGTTCATCATATAAAACAGCTATATCTCCATACTTTTCATATGTACTACCTTGTAAATAGACTGTGCCATTCGATTGTCCGTATTTCGTTTCAACACCTGAGCGACTCATACCGTTGTATATTTCTGCATAGCCGTCTTTAGAAGGTGCTTTCGTATAGGCTTGGTCAAATGCATCACTAAAAATATCAATTTGCGCTCCTTCAGAACTACTATCTGAAGTATTTGAACTTTGACTTTGTGTCGTATCATCAGAACTGTTATGACCAGTAAATTGATGATAAGCAAAATAAAGACCATATACGAGTAAACCTAAAATAACGACTGCAAGTATGGCTAATAACACGCTTCCAAACCCAGAACGCTTATGTTGGCTATTATCTTGATAATGATATGCGTATCGATCATTTACTTCTCTATTTCTGGCAATTCTATTGTGATTACTGTATTGGTTATTTGGTTGATGGCTATGTTGATTACTTGATTGATTGTCATGTTGGTTGTTCGGTTGATCACTTTGTTGATTGTCATGCTGGTTGTTTGGTTGATCACTTTGTTGATTGCTTTGTTGATTGCTTTGAGCATCATGTAGCTTAGTCCCACAGTTATTACAAAATGATTGATTGTCATTGATTTTGTGTCCACAATTTGTACAGTATCTCATTTAGCACTATCTTCCTTCCATTTCTAGATAATCATTTTGAATTTGGTTTACTTGATTAAGCCCAGATTTCATTAATATAAATACAAAAATCCATGCAATAATGATTAGGAAAATCATTTTCAAATTACTACTACCTAAAACTGTTATATCTGTATCCCAAATACAATGGAGAATTACAGATACAAAAAAGAAAAATAGAAAACGTTTATCTAAAATATTAGCCCAGGTAAAATGACGCGCATCTTTAACAATAACTGCTGCCGCACCAATAATAGCCGCCCATACTAAATGACCACCAATTGCTGACCAACCTCTTAAAATAGTAATATCCATAATTTCAGTCAAATCTGGCGTACCAGTACTCAAAATCCCATAATTCAAGATATACCCTGCTGTTTCAAATACAGCAAAACCTGCGCCTATAGAAGCACCAATCAATAGACCATTTAGTATCTTGTTTGTTTTAAGATAGTTAATAAATAAGATAACTATAATGGCTTTACCAAGTTCTTCAACTAATCCTATTAAGAACGCGTCAGTAATCGTCATGATTCCATAAGTTTCTAATTCATCACTAAAAGAGACAAAATGATACAAAATAATCGTACTTAGTAGCGAGAACACCCCACCTATGAAAAACATTTTCAACACTTCAAAGAAACTAATATTCTGAAACGCATTAGATTCATAGAAAAATATCAGACCTGAAATAGGAACAATGAGTGCACCTATAAAGATCAATCCAGGTAACGCATTCGTATTCGCAAATGTATTAACTAAAATTAATAAGACCATAAAAGTGATACCTAAAGCTAAAAACACACGTGAAAAGACCCATGGCTTAGCCCATTCTTGTGATACATCTTTAATGTGTGGTGTCGTATTTCTCGTACCAGCAATAAAAATGTCATCAGATTCATGCTTAGCATGAGATTTGAATACTTCTGAAAACATATCTTTTAAATTTAAACTCAACACTTCTTCATTACCGGCGATTCTACCAATTGATTTCGTTGTATTATTAAATAAATTCTTTGCCTCATATGCTAAATTCATATTTTCTGTCATTTCGACTTGTTGATTGTTATGAATATAAGCCCCTTGCATTGTCTGTTTATCCGTATTTGTTAAATCATAGCCACAATTAGTACAGAACTTGTCACTCTCATCTACCATTTGATGACAAGTAGGACACGTTAAAGGCGTTAAGATGTCCTCTTGGTCCATGGCTTTCAAATTATCAGTCATTAAATCATGACCACAATGCTGGCAGAATTTATCATCACGATTAACATTACCACCACAAGCTAAACATTCCATTTAGTTGCACTCCTTATTTTTGATTATTATTAATACAAATATTTTAATTTATTTTTCGTCAAAATACTATTTGTTTTTAAAGAATTTCAAAATATTTATAATATATAATTAATAGGCGTTACTATATTGAAATATTTTTTAATTACAGTAGTCAAATATTTAATTAAAAGGTAAAATTAACTTATTATTTTCAAAATAAGGAGTATTATATGCAAAAAATTATTAACATATTAATTATTTCAATTCTATCCGTTATTCTAATTGGGCTAGTTGTATTCGGAGTGAGCTTTGGTAAAGATATCTTAACTAACGATAATACAAAAGCACATAGTGAAAATAAAAATCAGAACAATGATAATAAATCTAAAAAAGAACAGAAAAAAGAAGAAAAACAAGATGATGAAACGATGCAAACAAACATCAATAAATCAAATGTGAACGATACTACTGAACAAACTACCAACGCTCAAAGCGCATCTACTGGAGTAGTATCAAATACTAACGCAACACAAGCACAACAAGGAAGTGTAGCCCAACCAAATTCAGGCACTGCAACATCTATAGAACATCAAGGATATAAGATGAGTCAACAAGAACTAGATCATTTATCTAAAGCGGAACAAGAAGGAATTGGATATAATCCAAATAACCCTAGAGGCGACGTCGGTGGACCAGGTATGTCAGCAGCTCATGATGGTATTGGTAATGATGATGAAGATGTAGAATAATAACCATTAAAATTAAAGGCAGGGAACTAATGTGATGCAATACTCACATTAGTTCCCTGCCTTTTTATTGTAAGGTTGATGAATAAGTACTAAATCTATATAATCCAAATCAAGTCTTTGAAGTGAAAGTTCTACCGATTTTAGTGTATCTTCATAATTCACATTTTCTATCCAAACTTTTGTCGTAATAAATAGTTCTTTTCTATCAATACCAGAAGCTTTGATACCTTCTCCAACTTCTGTTTCATTTTGATAACTTTGCGCAGTATCAAAATGTCTATAGCCAACTTTAATTGCATTTTCAACCGCTTCTTTAGTTTCTTCTTGAGGAATTTGATACACACCAAAGCCTAACACTGGAATTTCAACGTCATTTTCTATTTTTAAAGTTTCCATTATTTTAACTCCCTAAATTTGATAATCTCACTATAAATTATGGCGTTAACTCTATAGCAAGCAATAAATTTAAAAATATTGATATGAATTTGTTTGTTGGTTAAATGTAGGCTGCAACTACTTAATAAACCTTCTGATTAATGATGCTGTTTTTATTACAATAATTACTCGACCTATTAAAATGAAACAGCTTTCGGAATTAATTTCTGATATAAAAAACAAAAATAGCAAAGCGTATTTACCATCGTAAATTGCTTCGCTATTTAAGTATTGGTCCTTATATATACTAAAGTTCTTTTGTAAGATCTGCATTTCGGGCTTTTATGGATGGTGTATACTTTAATAAATTACCCAACAGATTACTTTTCATTAATGTTCTTCTTAATTTAATACTGTTCTCTCTTTTTTGTACTTCTTTATCATTTATAGATACAAAATTTCTTCTGCCTGTTGTCGCACCTTGCTTTTGAAATTGTTTAACTTTAGGTCTTAATATATTTTCCCATTCATTTAACGCATACTCTATATTATCTGAGTGTTTTTGCAATGCTTTACCTAATAGATTAGCACCACCCAGTCCTAATGTTGCGCCCATTCCTGAATAAAGTGTTGGACACCATGCTGAGTCACCGACTAGTACGACACGACCTCGATGCCATGATGGCATTTTTACTTGGTCAGTTGTGCTAAATATGACGTTATCAGCTTGATCTAATTGCTCCAACGCAAATTCCATATATTTACCATAAGGTTTACCAAATACTTCTCTAATTCTTTCACGTGGATCTTTTTTTCTTTCCGCTTGTGGATTATCCGCTTTATACGTAAATAATATGGTTGCTGGATGATTTTTAAACGTAAATATAGTAAATGATTTATTAACTTCATGCAAAATAACGCCTTGATCTATTTTTAAATCAGGTGGGTTTTCAGTTAGTTGATACGCACAAATCATATAATCTAATTCTTTAATATATTGTTCATGTGGACCAAATGCTAATTCTCTTACTTTAGAAAACACCCCATCAGCACCTATAACAAGATCATAAGAACTTTCAGATTTCATATTAGTTTTAAGATTTTTAGTAGTCACTCTTACTTCAGATGAATTTTGCCAAATAGCATCTGGCACTGTATCATAAATTATTTCGATATCATTTGGCAACGCTTTATAGACAGCGTTCTCAATATCGCCACGCAACATCATCCACGGAGCAAAAGATCTCGGAATATCAGCAAATCCAAGCGTATAACCTGTTATACCATTTCTATCTATTGAAAAATTAACAGAAGTAGAACTACGTCTATCATGTAAGAATTGAAGTGCTCCTAAATCTTGAGCAGCATATCTACCAAGTCCAAATAGCGCCAAGAAATAGCCACCTTTACGCCGTTCTGAGGCTTTCTCAATGATGACAGGATCCCATCCTGCTTTTTTTAAAGCTATTGCTGAAGAAATACCACTAATACCTAAACCTACAATTAATACTTTTTTACTTTCGTTATTTGTTTTGTTATTTGAAACATTATTAGACATGTTACATTCCCCCTGTGTGTCTAATAATATTTACGAGTAACCTGTTATACAATAATCAAAAACCATCAATCTGTATGTTTAGTAACAAAAGAATAAAAAATGTTGCCAAAAGCACAAACAATCCTAAGATTTTTTTGATAGTTCTATGACTAATTGTTCTAATGGACCTGTGCTCATGAGTGTATATAGATGATGCATGATTTCTTCTTCTGGAATTCTTTCTGAATCTAATACCCAATATTTAATTGTAGTTATGATAGCTCCAGAAATGTAACTGTGAAAATATCTAAAAGGTATATGATTGATGGTCATTTTATTATTTAAAGCAATTAATAAGTTTTGTGAAATCGTATCTGCTAATTTTTCTTCTAATTTACTTTGCCTTTTTAGATTAAATAATACTTCATATAATTCAATATTATTTAAAACAATTTTAATGATGCTATTTGGTACATTATTGATAATCTTATTTAAATCACTAAACTCATTAATTTGTTGATTAGCTAATCTATCATAATCAATATTTGCTTTCATACGTTCAATTTCTTTATCTTCTAAATGGTTCAATAAATCGTATTTATCTAAATAGTATTTATAAAATGTAGCCCTATTAATATCCGCTTCATCCGCAATCTGTTGAATCGTTATTTCTTCTAAACTATATGTTTTTAAAAGTTGAATAAAGCCCTTCTCAATACTTGTAATTGTTCGTTTTACTCTACGATCCATAAAAATCACTCCTTATTTATTAGATAATGACAACATTTCAGATTATATTGTTGTTTAACATTCACATTTAAAGTTATTGATTATTGAATATCCTTATCTGCCTATTATAATAACAAATAGAATGATAAACAACATTGTGTTGTTTTATAAGGAGAGAAATTTTTATGAAAAAGAAATTAGTGTGGTTCATCCCCATTGCAATCGTATTAATATTAATGATTTTAGCGACAGCTTTTTATCCTGCATACAACCCGAAGCCAAAGGATGTACCAATGGCAATATTAAATAAAGATAAAGGTATTGAAGTTCAAGGTAATTCAACCAACATCGGTAAGAATCTAGCAGATAATTTGAAGAAAAGTGATAATAAAACGTTAAATTGGGAGTCCGTGAAAAATGAGAAAGACCTTAAGCAAGGACTAAAAGATAATAAATATATTGGCGCTATCGTCTTCGAGAAAGACTTTTCTAAAAATGCTATTAGTAATGCTCAAAGTAAAATTATGACTGAAAAACAACATGAGGTTAAAGAAAAAATCAAATCTGGTGAACTGTCACCACAACAAATTAAAGCAATGCAAGAAAAAACGGGTAATGGTGATCAAGAAATACCAAAACCAAAACAAGCTCACATAGAAACCATCATTAATCAAGGTAGTCATGCTCAAGTATCAAACATTGCTCAACAAGCATTAAGTAAAATTACAGAGAATCTTAATCATCAGATTAGTAAGCAAAATGTTGGGTTATTAGCAAAAAATCAAATAGATTTACCAAGTAAGCAATTTAATCAATTTATGAATCCGGTCAAAGTTGAAACTACAACTTTAAATGAAGTTAAAGATCACCAAGGTAATGGAAATGGTGCTTCAGCAATGTTTACACCAATATGGTTTGCAGCAATGATTACCGCAGTGCTATCATTCTTTGCCTTTAAAAACAGAGAAAAATTAACATCACATAAAGATAAATTATGGTTTACAAGTAAGGTTATCTTATCAGTAACAATAGCTGCTTTCGCTGGTGCATTTGTCTATGTCTACTACACAGGTGGAGTATTGAACTTTGATTTTAATCACCCATTAGATACAGCATTATTCATAGCAATTGCAATATTAGGATTTGCACTACTCATACTAGGACTAATGGTATGGATAGGCTTTGGTGCTATTCCAATATTTATTTTATATCTATTCTTCACAATTCAAGCAGTGATGTTGCCTAAAGTCATGTTGCCAAAATTCTATCAAGATTGGATTTTACCATGGAGCCCATTCTATCACTATGTAAATACTTTAAAAGAGTTACTATATACTAACTCTGGCTTAACTATGAGCGGCACAATATGGATGTTTATTGCATTTATAATATTTGGTTTAGTATCACTAATTTCTGCCGTTTATGTAAAAAAAGCTAGTTAACATGGTAATTGAGTAAATTTAGTTTTATTAATAGAATCTGTATGAAGCAAAAATTATATTATAAGACTACGTTGAAATTCGCAACAACTGACTATACTAGGCATTCTCTTAAATCAAGCTTTTCTTAGTTGTAATCACTTTTGTAAGCGAGACAATAACATGAGAGATTTCCAAAAAATTTTACAAGTAAAACAAGTTAGGGTGGGATGACGTATTCTAAATGAATTCTGTTCCACCCTTTATATATTATTGTTTATGTATCATATGTATGTATCATATGATTGTAGTTTTCTTTTTTTACTATTAGTACTTTTAATATATTTCGTAATCAATCCATTATTATTGACAAAAAAATATTATCTCATTATAGTGAGTAAGTAATCACTTACCAAAGAGGTGTAAACATTATGAATTTTATTCGAAATTACTGGTATTACTTCACAATTTTTATTTTCGTAGGGTTATCATTTTTCATGGGATTTTATGGCCATGCAAAACTAAGTTCAATTCAAATTATTCTAATGTATAGTTTGATGGCATTATCTATTCATCAATTTGAAGAATATGTTTTCCCAGGTGGCGGTTCACCTGTTATTAATAAAGCAACTTATAAAGAAGATGAAGACTACGACCATTATCCTGGTAATACTTTATCAATCTGCATAGTGAACATTAGCGCTTATTTATTTTATGTATTAGCAATTATTTTCCCTCAATTTATTTGGCTTGGATTAGCCACAATGTTATTCAATATAATGCAAGTATTGGGACATGGTATATCAATGAATAAAACTTTAAATACATGGTACAATCCGGGATTGTTTACAAGTGTTTCTCTTTTTGCACCTATAAGCATTTATTATATTATTTATATATACAATGAACACTTAATAAATATTTATACATGGATTGCTGCTATTATAACTTTCTTCATAATTTTAGTAGTCACTATTATTTTACCTGTCCAAACATTAAAAAATAGAAATACCAAATATGTCATTTCAGATTGGCAAATTGAACAATTTAAAAAAGTGACCACTTTTGCTCAAAGAAAATCATAATCAATAGGAGAAATTTATGGATTATACGAACGATATCAAAATTGACCTAGCACTCATTTTAAAGAATGAAAAAATTACTCCAGGAAAACAAAAGGTATTAATTTCAAGTATTAACTTATTTTCTAAATTTGGATTTAATGCTGTAAGTACTGCCGAAATAGCAAAAAATGCCGGTGTAAGTGAAGCGACGATATTTAAATATTTTAAAAATAAACGCGGTCTATTACTGGCTATAATTACTCCAATTTTTGAACATTGTCTTCCGTCTTATGAAAATATATTCGCTAATCAAATAGCGGAAAAAGAAAATTGTGATTTAAAAACTTTAGTACATCTCGTTGTAAATGATCGTACTCAGTTTTTAGAACAAAATAAAGATGTCATAACAATCATTTTAAGCCAAATTTTAATTGACGCTGAAATTAGAAATAATTTAATAAATTATTTAGAAAACAATCATGACGACAATGCATCTAAAATTTTTGAAATCTTCCATAATACTCAAGAACTGGCATCTGATATAAATTACAATTCTTTACTAAGAATTTTTATGGGACAATTACTGTTTAATTTCACACAAACATTTCTATTTAATGTTAAAGATAATCAACAAGAACAGTTAGTTTCGCAAATATACAGAGCATTAAAATCTGAAGAAAATTAAACTATAGTCTTTAATTAAGCTGTGAAATATATACTTGGTGTATCAGTCACAGCTAATTTTTTTGATGAAGATACAGTTTTTCTTATTTATCTAGCCTCATGATTAAGCAGACAACATCTTCTTAATCATGAGTTTTATTTACCTCATCAATAATAAGTTGATTTATATCTTTGTTCCAAGGATAGGGTTTTGTCAGTATATATGATCCTAACGTTTTGATAGAAAATGCTGTTTCGATGACTTTTAATTGTTGAGATTCTACCTCCTGTTTCACTGTACGGTAAGGTAAAAATGAAAATCCAATATTATCTAATAACAATGATTTAATGACGCCAATACTCCATAACTCTGTTGTTTTATGGATATCTAATTGGTAATCTCGCACAATTTGTTCAAACATGTTTCGATATACTGATCCTTTTTCATTAATCACAAAATGATTGTATTGCTTCTGCTTTAACAATTCATCAAAATGGTCTGGCGCCTCTGCATGCGCAACGACGACAATATTCTCTTCACAAATCAATGTGGCATTTAATTTGTCATGATGTACGCCGTCATTTAAGACAAAAGCTATATCCACTTCATCCTCAAGTAATTTTTGATGATTCATACTGCAACTATTATTTTGAAGATTAATATCGATATGAGGATAGTAATTAATGATATTTTTAATCACTTCACTCAACCCCGTCAGCATTAATGATTCAGGTGCTGCTATTCTTATCGTACGCATCAAATTATTATGCTCAGACACTTGTTTAATCCGTTGCGATGCATCATAAATTTGATTAATCATCGGTAGGATATCCTTTAGAAATGGTGTCGGAAGTAATTGTTTATGATTATAATCAAACAACTTTTGGTTTAACGTTTTTTCTAATAGTTGAACTTGCTGAGTCACATTGGATTGCGTGTAATTCAGTAATTCAGCCGTCTTAGTATAGCTCCCTGTTTCTAATAACGTCTTAATAATTTTTACTTGTCTCATTTCCATGATGTAACCTCCCCTATGTATTACTTATATTAATTCATCTATTATTAACATTAATTTTACTTATATACATATCCTTACTATAATAGCACAGAAAAGGTAGGCGAATAATGTGTTTTCTTTCTTAATCTATGTCTTTGTAACTTCAATCACACCTGGTCCAAGCAATTTATTTATGATGAACACGACAAGAATATATGGATTACGTGGCGGTAAGTCTTTTATAACAGGTATTCTTTCTGGATTTGCTTTTCTAGGCTTAGTGTCCTACATTGCCATACTTCTATTTAGCCAGTGGATTACTTATATCGAGACACCCCTTAAATTCTTAGGATTTGTGTATTTAATTTATCTAGCTTATAAAATTTTAACTTCTACTAATAAAGGAACCACTTCCAATGCCTATCACAGCTTTAAAAGTGGTTTTATTCTTCAAGTATTAAACATGAAGTCATTATTATTTTTTATTACGTTGATTGGTGCGTTTATCATACCGTCAGTCACTGGTTCAACATCAATTCTAATCTATTTAATGATCAGTGTATTCATAGGTTGGGCTTGTCTCTTAGTTTGGGCATTTGCCGGTAGTGTATTTAATGACTGGTTAAACAAACATCAAACTTCTTTTAATATCATCATGGCATTATTACTTTTATATTCAGCTATTTCAATATTCTTTTAAAATAATTCGCCATAAAGTAATTACTTATCTTCATTTCCAAGTAATGTATTCAAAGTTTCGATGACGCCGTCTCTATCGTTATTAATAGCAATCAAATTAGCATTACGTTTTAGTTCCGGATAAGCGTTGTCCATTGCAACTTTATATCGTGCAGTTTCAAATAAGGGGATATCGTTTAGGCCATCGCCAAATACAATGGTTTCTTCGCTACTGATATTTAATAATTGTTGTAGAAAGCGAATCGTTTTTCCTTTATCGACATCTTTGTGTGTAATGTCTATCCAATTCTCTTCTGCAGCAACGATATAGAGATCATCCTCATATTTGTTTAAACCTTTAACATGTTCAAAGCACTGACCTTGTATGTCAAAAATCGTAATTTTTAGCATATCTTGATCTATCATATTTAAGTCTTCCACAAAAGTTACTTTCTCATATGAACCTAGAACCATTTGTCTCTCTTTTTCGGAAATATGATTTTCCGCATAAGCCATACCTTCAGTACAAACAATCATTACTAAATGCTCATCAATGTGCTTAATGCGCTTGATTAACTGTAGGCCAAGTTGATTACTAAATGTCTTCGCATAAATGTTCATATCATTGATTTTAATTCGAGATGCGCTATCCCCAATGATAAACACATCTTGCGTCAAATCTCCCACAATCGCATCCACGCGTTCATTTTGCTTTCCCGTGCAAAAAGCAAAGCGAATACCCTTATCCTTTAATTCCGATAGTAAACTTTGAAACTTCTCACGATTGAAAGTACTCTCTGAATTTAAAAACGTCCCATCCATATCAGTAACGACTAGCTTAAACATTGTAATCCCCCTTTTATTTACTATATTTCCCTAAAATATCAACATGCTTTTGACGCAATCATACCCCTTCTGATTTGAATAAACAAATCTAATTCGTTATTATTTTAAATGAGAAAGATTATCAATTAAAGGAGTGGAACTTATGGAAACCGTTTATTTAGCTGGAGGTTGTTTATACGGCGTAGAAGCATATATTCGCACACTGCCTGGCGTTATCAATACGACTAGTGGAAGAGCAAACGGCATTACGAATACTTTAGATGGAGAATACGATGGTTACGTAGAAGCTGTTAAAACAGAATTTGATCCTGACAAAGTATCAGCTACTGACTTAATGGGCTATTTATTCGAAATCATAGATCCTTATAGCGTTCATCAACAAGGTCAAGATATTGGTTTAAAATATAGAACTGGGTTATATAGTGAAGATCCTAAACACCTTAAAGAAGCACAAGCATTTATTGATGCGATTGAAGATCATCATCTTATAGCGACCGAAGTCTTACCGCTCACTAATTACGTTAAAAGTGCTGAAATGCATCAAAATCGATTAGAACGCTACCCTGACGATTACTGTCACCTACCTAAAAGTTTAGTATATAAATATAAAAATACTGAAAGTAAATCATTGTAGATGTCATAAACTCAAATTATCCATCACATATACAAATACGCTTAGATACAATTATCTGTACCTAAGCGTATATTTTTGTCTAATGTTATTGACTGTTTTAATATAATTAAGTTTTAACTTTTAATTACTTCTTAATATATCCTAAATTACCACCAACTGTTTCATAAAAGTCAAAACGCATGCCGGATTTAATGACTGAACCATTTAAGTCTTTGTCATAAACTGTAAGTGCCAATTTCCCTTTAGGTAAGTGATCTGTTTTAAACTGAACGCTATATTCTCCAGATTTGAAACGACTTTTCTTAATATCTATTACAATAAACTGAGTTGGGTCTTTTCGATTTTTAACTTCAAGATATTTTAAATCTGCATTTTTAGAAAGTAATTTTAAGAAAATCTTATCATGCACTTGCTCGATTTTTAGCAATGTAGGGTGCATTCTTTTTTTATAATGTTTCCCTTTAAATGAGTAATAATAGATATCATTTTTCTCATGGAGCGGCTTTTCATCTTTTTTAAGGTAAAAGTTAACGAAATTTAAAATGGCTTCTTTATCACCTTTACGTATTAATTCTATTGCTCGGCGATTTAAATCATCATCTACATAATCTAAAGGATTGAAATTCTCTTCTATCATTTGAATAATATTTTGGAAAATCGGCAACAATTCATCTATGTTATTAATAAAACGTTTTTTATAAAATTTAGCTTCTAAAATATCTTTATTAATAATACGGTATAGTAAATTAGGCATTAACTTATTATGTTTATATTTATTCATTAAATGTTTATAAGCTTCGCCTTGCCATTTCATTCGGTTAATATTTGTAGAACTTTCTGATTTAACTAAAGACATATTATCATCATATCGATTAGCACAATAAACAACATCTTGCGTCGTACTAATGCGTTTCGTATTGAAGAATACTTCAGCAAAGAATTGTAAATCTTCTCCGAAAATCATTTCTGGAAATTGAATATGATTCTTTTTAATGACACTTGCTTTAATCATACGACCAGCAGGTGCTAAATGATAAAACGATTTTCTAAAATATTTTAAATCTGCTTTGTTATATGCAAGTTTAGATAGCGCCACGCCACTTCTAGCTATACGGTCACTGTGCACATATTTTGTTAAACCAGTAGCATAGTCTGTCTTATTTGTTTTTAAAAGTGTATATAGCTTTTTCAAAGCATCCTCTGGTAACCAATCATCACCATCTATAAAAATAATATATTTCCCTTTGCTTAATTCAATAGATAAATTACGTGGTTTAGCTGGCGTACCTGAATTGGCATCTAATTGAACAAACTTATAATTAGCAAAGTCTTCTATTTTTTGACTCACAATATCGAAAGTTTGATCAGTTGAACAATCGTCCACCACAATCACTTCGAAATCTTTCATATTCATTGTTTGTTTCAAAACACTATCTAATGTTGTACCAATAAACTTTTCTTTATTATAGGTACTTATTAGTACACTTACCTTAGGCCTGTGATTAATTTCTTTATTTTTTATAATCTTCATTTCTATTCCCCTTTGATTAATCGTTATTTTGTTTATGTAACGTATTCAATATTCTTAAATAATCATAAAGTTTCAAAACATCGTTTATGAAGGTAATCACATAATGGATGTATTCCATCTGTTAACTCATTATCATGAGAAATCACGTGTTACCAATAACAACGATGACCCTTATATCCCATTTAGTTTTGAATTATCAGTTGAACACACACTTCACCGGGATGTGATAATAACATGTGTTCATACTATTAAATTACTTTATTATATATGACACAATACAAATAATAATTTGATTTCTAGTTTTAGTCAATAATATATAATAAAATTAACTTTATTTATAGTATATTTTATATTAATATATTTTTACTTAACCAAAATAATGGCAGACTAGTTATTTGTATCGTCACCTTAATTAGTAGCGATATGACGAATCAAAAGGCGTAACACGATACAAATTTAATTTTAAAAAATCAAAAATATAGTAGATAATTCAATAATTAAAAGATAAAATTTAATTGTTGAATTCATAAATTAAAGGAGTCTAGTATGCAAAAAATTATAAATATATTAATTATTGCTATTCTATCGGTCATTCTCATAGGGTTAATCGTATTCGGTGTAAGTTTTGGTAAGGATATCTTAACTCATGATGACTCTCTAGCAAGTAATAAAGATGAAAATCATAGCAAAATACAGAACGAAGCAAATCATAATGAAAGTAATGATAACAATTCTTCTAATGAAGTAAATCAAAATAATACATCGCAATCAAATAATAATTCAGAAAATCAAACTTCTGAAAATCTAAGCCAATCTACTGACAGTTATAACAATGATAACGATGATACTAACAAAATGAGAGTTAATCGAAGTAATGTATTTGATTATCTTAAAAATGAATTAGGCGCAGAAAGTTTTAAAAACTTAAGATATGAAGAACCAGTATATAATTACGAAAAAAATTGCTGGGAAATTTTGGCTACCAATAAATCAGTCGGTAATCAATTAATGTATTACGTTCATCAAGATGGTGGAATTGATGTGCAAATGCAATAAGATAAAATCAATAATAATTAGGAGTAAAATATGCAAAAAATTATAAATATATTAATTATTGCTATTCTATCGGTCATTCTCATAGGGTTAATCGTATTCGGTGTAAGTTTTGGTAAGGATATCTTAACTAAAGAGAATACAAAAACAGAAAGCGCAGCTAAAAATAAAGAAAGTAAGAAGGATAAAAAAGAAAATATAGAAACCGAAAACTCACAAGAAATTAATACTGACTATCAAAATAATCAACAAAATAATACTTCAGATGAAACAGCAATTAATGATAATCAATCAAATACAGCAAATAATGTTACAACAAATGAAGTCAGAACCAACGAAAATGGTGAGGTCATACATAAAACAAAGCATGGGATTGATTACATTGGTGAGTTTAATTCTCCACAAGAAGAAGCTGAATTTGAAAAAGGCGTAATGTCTCAATCAGGTGGTGGCTATACACCAGATGAATATAAAACAGATTATGAGAAACAAAAAGAGGTATATGAACAAGCAGCCCGAGGAGAAATTGAAGAGCCTGGTGCTAGAGTACATTAGCAATCAGTCAAATTACACTATTCATTTCAATAAACCAATGAATAAAACGCTCTACATAAAAACTTATTACTTTATCAAATAGTTGATCTACACTTTTGACTTTCACAACGCTATCCTATACGCTTAACTTAATTAAATGAAAAGGGTGAACAGATTACATGATTAAATAATTCTATTTTGAAGCTAAGACAATGAAGGCTTTTACTTTACATGCGTACTTTATTTGTAATGCCTTTTATTGTTATTTTCAGGATAGGATTATATACATGTAGTTTAACTTTAAGACTTTTTAAAGTATGCCTACGTAGACGTATGTCTCCTATTCTGAATGGAATAGGAGACATTTTTTATTAATAATAAGGAGATGAAGCTTTATGAAGATATTGCTAGATGCTCATAATATAAAACAGTATGTTCGAGACCGTATGCTATTGAATATAGCGCAGCTACATGTTTATCAAAATGATCGTATTGGTTTAGTTGGAGAGAACGGTAGTGGAAAAACAACGTTACTTCACATATTGAACCAAGATTTAACACCTGAAGAAGGTTTTGTAACTCAATTTGCTAAAACTGAACTTATTCCTCAATTAAAAAAAACCGATACGACAAATAGTGGTGGGGAAGTAACACAGATGTATATTTATAGGTCTCTTGATAAGAAATCAGAATTGTTACTCGCTGATGAACCTACAACTAATCTTGATACAAATTCTATAGAAAATTTAGAGCAACAATTGAATGCTTGGCAAGGAGCTTTTATTGTAGTATCACATGATCGTGAATTTCTTGATCATGTTTGTACATCTATATGGGAAATTAGAAATGGCGAGATAATACAATATTCAGGGAACTATAGTAAATATCTTCAACAAAAAGAAGTAGAACATCGTCAAGAACAGTTAGCATATGAAAAATATAAAAACGAAAAAAAGCAATTAGAAGAAGCTATAAAACTAAAAGAAATGAAAGCTCAACAGGCTACAAAAAAACCTCAGCACTTATCTTCATCTGAAGCAAGAATAAAAGGAGTAAAGACGTATTACTCTAATAAACAAAAGAAGCTAAGAAAAACAGTAAAGTCTTTAGAAACTAGACTCGATAAACTAAATATGGTAGAGAAGACTAAAGAACTCCCCCATATTAAAATGGATATATTAAACTCGAATACATTTAAACATAGAACTATTTTTCGTATTGAAAATCTTTCGGGTGCAATTAAAGATCGTCTACTGTGGAATTCAACTAGTTTCAATATTTATGGTGGTGATAAGCTTGCAATTACTGGTTCTAACGGTGTAGGTAAAACGACGCTTCTTAAAAAAATTGTTGAAAATCAATCAGGAGTCACTATTTCTCCATCCGTAAAAATGGGTTACTTCAGTCAAAATCTAGACATATTAGAATTAGATAAAACTATTTTAGAAAATGTTCAATCTTCTTCTAGTCAAAATGAAACATTAATTCGAACTGTTTTAGCCAGAATGCATTTTTTCAAAGATGATGTTCATAAATCTGCAAATGTCTTAAGTGGTGGAGAACGTGTAAAGTTGGCTTTAACTAAAGTATTTTTAAGTGATGTTAATGTACTCGTGCTAGATGAACCAACAAACTTTCTAGATACGAATGCTATTGAAGCATTTGAATCTTTATTAGAAGCGTATGAAGGCAGTGTTATTTTTGTTTCACATGATCGTAAATTTATAGATAAAATAGCTACTCGAATCATTACAATTCATAATAAAGAAATAAGTCTATTTGAAGGAACGTATGATGAATTAAAAGAAAAACGAAAAACAGCTGAAGATACAATAGAAAATGACAAACTTCTAATCGATATGAAAATTACCGAAGTAATCAGTCGGTTAAGTGTCGATCCCTCAGAAGAATTAGAAAAGGAATATCAAAACTTAATAAGAAAAAAGAGAGAACTAGATGATTAAGCACTTATAATTTTTTATCTTTCATAGAACCGGTTATATAGTGAAAATCCAAATTATCTTAAAGAAACACAAGCATTTATTGACGCTATTGAAGAACACCACCTTATAGCGACCGAAGTCTTACCGCTCACTAATTACGTTAAAAGTGCTGAAATGCATCAAAACCGATTAGAACGCTACCCTGATGACTACTGTCACCTACCTAAAAGTTTAGTATATAAATGTAAAAATACTGAAAATAAATAATTGTAGATGTCGTAAGCTCAAAATATGACTCACACATACAAATACGCTTAGATACAATTTATTTGTACCTAAGCGTATTTTTGAATTGGAATTAATGATTAATTTTTTTAATAAAAGTTGCATTAATAATGTGAAAAATTGTATGCATTTGGATCAATATCTTAGAAAAGAAAGTCATTCTTTAACGCTATCCCAAATCCCCCCATATTATCAATATTCAATTTACTGTGTTTGCTTATTTATAATGCATTGTAAATATATTGCTATTAATATTTCTTTCTTAACTCTAGTACTGTGAATTTGTATATCGTGTTTTTCTCCACGTTTTTTAGTTCGTTTACTTTTTGAAACATCTAAAAAACTGCGCTTTG
Source organism: Staphylococcus borealis (assembly GCF_001224225.1). Classification (GTDB taxonomy): domain Bacteria; phylum Bacillota; class Bacilli; order Staphylococcales; family Staphylococcaceae; genus Staphylococcus; species Staphylococcus borealis. Next base: position 240,956 of record NZ_CUEE01000005.1, read on the forward strand.
CAGTTAGTAATGTTTCACTTTCCGATGTGATTGTAGTTTCATTACTAAAAAATGGGTTACTTACATCAAATACCTCAGATTTATAATTAAATGTATAGGCAATCTGTTGCTTTCCTCCGCTTTTGAAGAATTTTTTCATTTCGAGTGTGCCTACTTCTTCACTATTCAAATGGATAGTATATTGGTGTCTATTAGCAACAACATTCTTCCGAATTACTTTCACATTATTATTATGAGAAGTCATGTGCAGACTATATTTTGTTTGAACACCAAAAATACTCATTAGTTTATGTAGCGTGTTATCGAAAACAGGTTTATAAGTCATTGTTTCATTTCCGTATATAACATTACTTTGATTCTCAATGATGTATAAAGGGATTTGCACAAAGAACTCCCCGTCTTTAAACTTTTCATTATTACCGGAATTTATACTAGTTAGAGAATTCGTTTTTTGTAGATATTTTCTATAGAATAAAATACCTATTATAATGATCGTAATAATTCCCCATAATAGCCACGTACTCCATAGTGGAACTTTAAATAATTGTGTTTTCCCTATAATCACTAAGAACGTGTTTATTAAATTAAATACTAGGAGTACTAGCCATATTAATGCCTCACGAAACATAGTCATTAACAATTTCTCCTTTATCTAATGAATTATTTCATAATATATACTACGCAACCTATTTTTTAGTTTTATTTATGGTACGCTTCTGCGTATCGGTTAATGTTGCGGTTTTTAATTAACGTCTTTTTGTTATAAGTCTTAAAGAATATTAAAAAACAACATTATTTTCCTTAACTGAAACGAAAGAACGACAAATTCCATACTATTACATTGGAATTTGTCGTTCGTTTATTTGTTATAAGCATACAAGAACGATTCATTCTGGAAATTTATATCAAATATTTGCGTATGTAAAAAATGAAGCATTTCAATTAAAATCGAAACAGATAAATGTTGCGGGGATATTACTGTATGCGAAAACGAATGAACAACTTGTACCTGATAATACGTTTCAGATGAGTGGTAATACGATTAGTGTCAAAACATTGGATTTAAATCAAGATTTTATTCATATTGCTAAACAACTAGATGATATTGTATATAATTATTTTAAGATATAAAATAGTTAGCAGATATTGTAAAATTTCAACAATTCATATACGATATATGCAAATTAAAATGACAGTTTTGACTTATAACAAAGGAGTTAATGACAATGAAACACATGCATTTATCTGCTTTAGCTTATAGTACAGGTCTACATCCTGCCTCTTGGAGACTACCACATTCATATGTTGAAGAAGTTGGAGATATTGATTTTCAAATTAAGTTAGCGAAATTAGCCGAAAAAGGTAAACTAGATGCATTCTTCTTAGGTGATGGTCAATATATTTCTGGAGAAGAAACGGGACATATTTCTTATTATTTTGAACCACTAACGGCGCTTGCTGCCATTTCACGTGAAACACATTCAATTGGTTTAATAGGTACCATTTCTTCTTCTTTTTATGAACCTTATCTTGCAGCACGTATGC
>NZ_CUEE01000006.1 GCF_001224225.1 Staphylococcus borealis
GTTAAGTTACTGTTTTTGGAATTAACGTTGACATATTGTCATTCAGTTTTCAATGTTCATTTTTTGTTACCACAAGAATTAATTATACTCGCTATCAACAATAAAGTCAATAACTTTTTTTATTAATTTTTGAAGTGTTTTAATGTTCGTTGATTTGTTCCGCTCAACAAATATATACTATACAGGCATTTATCCATTTTAACAACAGTAAAAATTACACTTTATCCAGTGTAAAAAGTTCTAAAACACTTAATAAACGAACTTTAGTTAATACTAATAATTAAATAGTTCGTTTATACGTATTATATCGTTTTCTATACCCACTTTAATGCGTTTTAATCACTCGAATAACAAACTTTAAAAAATTTACATTTTTTTAAAACAAATTAAAAAAAACGCTATTGCAAATTGAAATATAACCGTTATAGCTATATTTGCTATCAATTTGCTAATAGCGACTCTATGTTTTACATTTCTGTTCTTCCTGCTATTGCTTTAGATAAAGTAACTTCATCAGCGTATTCTAAATCTCCACCTACTGAGAGTCCTTGGGCTAACCTAGTGACTTTAATTCCAATAGGTTTCACCAATCTAGATATATACATCGCCGTTGATTCTCCCTCTAAGTTAGGATTCATAGCTAATATTAATTCTTTAACCTCATCATCTTTTAATCTATCTATTAATGTCGGTATATTAATATCTTCTGGCCCTATTCCATCCATTGGAGAGATTGAGCCATGTAGTACATGGTAAAGTCCTTTATATTCTCTCATCTTCTCCATCGCAATAACATCTTTATCATCTTCAACTACACATATAACTGAGCGATCACGTTGCTTATCTTCACAAATATAACAAGGGTCATTCTCAGTTATATGACCACATACACTACAATAAGTAAGCTCACGTTTAACATCTACCAAGGCTTTAGCAAATTGGACTACATCGTCTTCTTTCATATCTAAAGTATGAAATGCCAGACGTTGAGCCGTCTTGGGACCAATGCCTGGCAGTTTCATAAAACTATCTATTAATTTAGATATAGGTTCAGGATAATGCATCTATATTACATTCCCGGAATATTTAAGCCTTGTGTGTGCTTACCTAAACGTTCTTGAGTTAATTCGTCAGCTTTATTCATCGCTTCATTCGTTGCTGCTAAAACTAAATCTTGTAGCATTTCGATATCATCTGGATCTACCGCTTCTTCTTTAATTTCAACATCTACAACTTCTTTGTGACCAGTAACTGTAACAGCTACCATGCCACCACCTGCAGTACCAACAATGCGTTCTTCTTTTAATTTTTCTTGCTCTTGAGCCATTTTCTTTTGCATTTTTTGCATTTGTTTCATCATTTGTTGCATATTTCCGCCACCGCGCATAATATCATTTCCTCCTTGAATGTATCGACATTATCTATTAATTTATATTTTATTATACATACGTTTATATTTATTGTCATGTATCTCTATTTCTAGAATCAATTCAACAATCCTATACTCAAATCAACTTCTTACTATTAATATAACAAAAAGGATTATTCATCTATTAAATGAACAGTTTCTTCACCAAATAAGTCACGGGCTTTCTGTGCTACATCTGTGTCTTGCTTACTTTCTTCACCATTAGTTGGTGTTGTTTGATTATCTTTATCTTGTTGCTTTCTACTATTAATATATTCAGTTCTTACTCTCATCCATTGATCTGAAGGAACGCCCACTACTTCAACATTCTTATTAATGATGTTTCTCACTACATTTTCAATACTAGTTCGTTTTTCATCATCTCTATTAACAATTTCACAGTGTATTTCTTCATCAAACTGAACTAATACGCGTTTTTCACTAGCAGCTACAGGAATTGAGTTTTGTAATAAACTTACCAATGATTTCTTATCATTCTTTTTCGCATAGTCTACTACTTCTAGCCAGTGTTTCTTCAATAGTTGAATATCTTCTTTGTTTGCTTCGTCTAATACTTTAGCAATATTCGTCATTGAGAAAGTACCTTTATTCTGACGTCTACCACGCGTGTTCGTTTGTGTAGCATGCTGTTTTGAATTTGCTTGAGTGATGCCTTGAGCTTTGAGTGTTTTTAGTTCATTTTCTAGTTGTTCCATACGTTGTAACAACACGTCATTATTAGGTTGTGACGCAACTTGTGTTGTCGCAACATTTGTTACAGTGTCAGGCTGTGATTTCATCATTTCAGCAATTTTTACTAGTAACACTTCAAAGTGCACATTTTGGTTCACACTAAAACGTATCGATACTAAAGTATCGTTAATGATATCAATCATATGATAAAGCGTATCTAAATTAAAATTCATTAGCGCATCGAATTCTGCATGATTATCGACCGTTTTATTCATAATTGTATCGCGAACAAAATAAATCATATCATTAATAAGACGGTTTACTTCTTTTCCTTCTGAAATAAATTGATGATAGCGTGTAAATGCATTTTTAACATTTCCTTCAACAACGTCTTTAAATAATTCATTTAATGCCGCTTCATCCACACTACCCGTTACATCTAATACATCTTGTAGTGTAAGATGCTCATCACCAAATGCGATAGCTTGGTCCATAATACTTAGCGCATCACGCATACCACCTTCAGATGCTTTAGCAATAAACTCAAGGGCTTCATTATCATAATCTAAATGTTGTTCTTCAGCTACAAAGCGCAAGCGATCTGTAATTTGTTCTGTACCTATCGCTTTAAAGTCAAAACGTTGCGCTCGCGAAATAATCGTAGGCGGGATTTTATGTGGTTCAGTTGTAGCAAGAATAAAAATAGCATGTGCCGGTGGTTCTTCGAGTGTTTTTAATAGCGCATTAAACGCACCAGTTGTTAGCATGTGCACCTCATCAATAATATATACTTTATATTTCGACTCACTAGGCGCATATTTAACTTTATCTCTAATGTTTCTAATTTCATCTACACCATTATTACTTGCAGCATCAATCTCAATCACATCGCCATTCGTACCTTGCGTAATACCTTTACAAATCGCACATTCATTACATGGTTCGCCATCTTGAGGATTTAAACAATTTATTGCTTTAGCAAACACTTTAGCAATACTCGTTTTACCAGTTCCACGAGGGCCACTAAAGATATAGGCATGTGATTGTTTACCTTTGGAAATGGCGTTTCGTAACGTCTTAGTTACATGTTCTTGCCCCACAACATCCTGAAAGCTTTGGGGTCTAAACATTCGATACAAAGCTTGATAATTCACATCCGCACCTCCGTTAACAATTACTCTACATTATATCACGCATTATCGCCTTATTTTCAATGAATTTATTATGTCATATCTGCGTCTTGCACAATACCATGTGGATAATCATCCAGTTGATCCCATAGAAATTTAACACGTAACATAGACGCATCTGTTTCTTTTGAGAAAATATGATGTTTGTCTGCCGATTCATAACCTAACCCTTCGAAATACTCTGGACAACACCCCACAATGATAGTCGTATAGTGTTGTGATTTCGCGCGTTCTTCAACAGCTTGGACTAAGGCTTTGCCCAACCCTTCATTACGATATGGCTGTTCAACTATAAGGGACGCTAATTCTAGTGCTTTGTAACGCTGATTTCCAGCATTCAAATTAATCTCGCTAAGCATGACATGTCCTATAATATCGCCCGATTCATCTTTAGCAATGACTTCGAGTTCATAATTATAATTCGCTGCTTGACGTAATTTTGAAATGAGTGCACGTTGTCTTTGACCAGCACCTTGATGTTTCTCATCATAACTTGATTCTATTCTATTCAAAGTTTCGCTATAATCCATTTCCGTTAATGTACTTAAGAATAATCGCATATTGACCCCCCTCTAATGCGTCAAAGTGTTCTTCGTTCGACACTTGGACATATCGCTTTCCCGTTTTTATTTATCTATATTTTATACAAAAAAATGGGAGCAGGACAGAATTCTGTTTAAATTCGTTGTCCTACCCCCTCAAGGATGACTAGAACTGAGAAATGCTTGATTTAAGCACCTTCTCAATTTAGACAGCTACTGCGAACTCGCAAAGTAGCATCATTACATTATTTATATTACAGGCTCTCTTTTAAATTTATACTAAAAATTTGATTTATTTCGGTTAATTTAACGTATTAAAAAACCGTGCACCTTCGAATCGAGTGTGTATCACAAACGTTACCGAAGTCGACAGCTAAATCTCGGCTACCCTACGGCACATATGAGGATCCACTTAATGCTGCTTCCGTCAGGACCTGACATGATTCATGGGTTCATATTGCATAGGACCGAAATCTTCAAACACTACGTGCTTCGGGCAGACTTCACAAAAACACACCCTCAACAAAGGAATTAAGTCTCGCATAAAGCGGATTTCGAGTACAGGGAACCGCTACCTCCCCACCTAGCACGGTAAGTTTTATAATACTATAAACGTTCTTCCTATTGCAAGTGTAAAGTTTTAATTCTCCATATCATCGACTCAAAAATAGCTTGATGCCATCTTATAATTTATGTCGTCTTGAAAATTCTTGGAATTTAAATTCTGTTGCTAAATGCTTTGACACATTATATTGGAATGGCATTGTGTTATTTAAATAAACGACACTTCTCACTGTTGCAGTATATGGTGGTTGTATTTCACCGAAAACATCATAGGCACTTTCAGTAAAAGGCTCAAACGTAATCGATTTGCTTGAATAACTGATATCTAATTCTAATTGTGTTTCTAAATAATGATAAATAGAATCTTTTGCTACTGAATTCGTAATGCCCGGAACGATTGAAGCTAAAAAGTAATCTTCATCTAAAATCTTCACTCTATGATTGATACTTCTTGTACGTACAACATGAATCAGTTCCTCATCACCTTTAAGATTCAATTGCGTTTTAACATAAGGTACCGAATTAGCTTTAATCAGTTCGTTAATGAGTACTTCAGTTTCATGTTTCAAACCCAGTTCTTCTTGCACTTCTTTAAAGCTAATTAATTCTGAAAATGGGAACTCCGTAACACCTTGATCAATAACAATAGAGCCCTTACCTCTAATTTTTTGAATCATACCATCATTTGCTAACAAGTCCAGTGCTTTTCGAACAGTTTCACGCGATGTGCCATATCGTGTTACCAATTCATGTTCTGACGGAAGTTGTTGTCCATTGGTATATACATCTTCATGTATTTGTTGCTTGAGTTGTTCATATATCGTTATGAATTTTTGTGTTGCCATGTCCTTCTCCATTACATCAATCTATTGAACATCAATGACAATTGCACCAAATGGAGATATTTCACCATTTTCTATTGTGCCATTTTGAATAATAACTGTTCCTTGTCTATTGATGTCTTCAGGTAATTTTACTGCTTCTTTTGAAAAGTTAGCAACCACGAGCCATGTTTGACCATCATAATTTCGACGGTACATGAATAATTGTGGGTGCTCCATATATAACGGCTCGATGTCACCATAAGTGATAATATCATGTTCATGACGCAATCGAATCAGTTCGCGATACGTGTGTAGTACGGATGTTTTGTTCTCAATTGCTGCTTCTACGTTAATATATTGCGCATTGTTTGGTATATCGATCCAAGGCGTACCAGTAGTGAAACCTGCTTGTTCACCTGATGTCCATTGAATAGGTGTTCTAGAATTGTCACGTGATTTTTGCCCTAGAATAGTTAAAATTTCACTTTCATCTTTACCTTGTTGTTTTAAGTTATCATAGGCATTACGTGACTCAACATCACGATATTGTTGAATAGAATCAAAGTGCGGATCCGTCATACCGATTTCCTCGCCTTGATAAATGTATGGTGTACCTTGCAACATATGCAATGCGATAGCTAACATCTTAGCGCTTGCTTGTCGATTTTCTTCTGTAGAATCATCACCGAAACGAGATACAACGCGTGGTTGATCATGATTGCACCAGAAAATCGCATTCCATCCGCCACCTTCGTATATTCCAACTTGCCAATCCATCAATATTTCTTTTAGTTTTAAAAAGTCTAATTTCGCATTTGACCACTTTTCTCCATCAACATAATCTACTTTTAGATGATGGAAGTTGAAGACACTACTTAATTCTTGTCGGTCAGATTTTGTATATTTGATACAATTATCAATGGTTGTTGATGACATTTCTCCTACCGTCATCATATCTTTATCTCCAAATGTATGACGATTGAGTTCATGTAGATACTCATGTACATGTGGTCCGTCAGTATAAAACTCTTTTCCAATTTTAGGAGAATCCTTAAATTCACCTTTAGAAATAAGATTAATTACATCAAAGCGGAAACCATCTACACCAAATTCAATCCAGTGGTTAACAACATCATATAAAGCCTGTCTCACTGCTTCATTATCCCAATTTAAGTCTGCTTGTGTGACATCGAATAAATGTAAATAATATTCATCTGTCTTCTCGTCGTATTGCCAAGCATTACCACCAAACTTCGATTCCCAATTAGTTGGAGGCCCATCTTGTGATGGTTTAAAGAAATAATAATCACGATACGGATTGTCTTTCGAACGGATCGCTTCTTTAAACCATTCATGTTCTGTAGATGTATGATTAATAACAATATCTATCATGACTTTTAAGTCTCTCTTATGTGCTTCACTGATTAATGTTTCAAAATCTTCTAGCGTCCCGAAGCGTTCGTTAATTTTCAAGTAATTGCTAATATCATAACCATTATCATTCATCGGCGACTCATAAACAGGTGTTAACCAAATGTAATCAACACCTAAATATTGAATATAGTCTAATTTTTCAATAATTCCTTTTAAATCTCCCTCACCATTACCTGTTGTATCGTTAAATGATTTGGGATAAATTTGATAAACGACAGACTTTTTCCAATCTTTTTGTGCCATGTATACTCACCTTTCGCTTATTAATCGTATTAATGTGATTTAAAAGGAGTGGGATAGAATTTTTTCGAATTCGTTATCCCCCTCCCAGTTTGCTTAACTTGTAAAATTTCTTTGTGAAAGTCTCTCTGCAGAGCCCGCCTGTAAGAATGACTAGAACCGAAAAAACTTGATTTAAATGCCCTCTCAGTTCAGTCAGCTACTGCAAAATTGCAAAATAGCATTTTATATTATTTATATTTCAACGTCTTTATTTGTAAATTTATTTAGCTGTTGTTTCTTCAGGGTTTTCAACCATCTTCTTAGCTTTAATTGTTGTAAATCTTGCAAAGACAATTGTCAAAACAGCTGGTATTGCCATAGCAAGTAATGTAACTGGCACATAAATAAACCAAAATTCACTTTGAATTGAAATGAAGGCTGGAACACCACCTACACCGACACTACCCAATACCTTTTTAGCGCCGATAATAGCACCTAAAACGCTTGATGTACAAATAGCAGCAAAGAAAGGTACTTTTAACGGTAAATTCACACCAAACATTGCAGGTTCTGTAACACCTAAAAATGCTGATACACTTGAAGTTAAGGCTAAACCTTCTTCTTTTACCATTTTGCGTCGTCTATAGATAAACCACGCTCCAAACGCTGCCGAACCTTGACAGATATTAGATATTGCAACGATCGGCCATAAATATGTACCGCCCAGTTTGCTTCCCATTAATTGGAAGTCAACTGCCAAGAACATATGGTGTAATCCCGTAATAACAAGTGGTGCATAGAAGAATCCATAAATCGCACCGCCTAACCAACCAGCATGTTCGAAGACAAATTGAACTGCGCCAGTAATTCCAGTACCTATCACAAGTGCAATCGGACCAATAATTATAAATGCTAAGAATCCAGTGACCAGTAATGCTACCGGTCCGACAACTAACATTTTAATTGAGTCATGAACAACTTTATTTAGTGCTTTTTCAATGAGTGATAAGACATAAGCTGCAATTAAAACTGGTAAGACTTGGCCTTGATAGTTTAATTGTTTGATTTCAAGCCCAAAAAGATTCCATGTCGGAATATGGCCTTTAGCAATGTCATATTGTGAAACTAACTGTGGATGCATTAGGATAAGTCCAAGTACTAAACCTAATATTGGACTACCACCAAACACTTTCATACTACTCCAACCAATTAACGCTGGTAAAAAGATAAACGCTGTACTTGCGATGACGTTAATAATATTCGATATATCACCCAACTGAGGATATTGTTCAACAAGTGGTTTAGGGCCAAATAATTTTTCCATAGTAAGTAAATTATTAATCCCCATTAAGAGACCTGCTGTAACCAATGCCGGTAAAATCGGAATGAAGATATCTCCCAATAGTTTTATAAGTCGTTGTAAAGGATTGCCTTTTTTCGCTGCAGCAGCTTTAGCCTCATCTTTTGAGGATTCTGCTACACCTGTTTCTTGAATAAATTGTTTATACACTTCGTCCACGGTACCAGGTCCTATAACGATTTGGTATTGGTTATCCGCTTTAAATTGACCTTTAACAAGTGCATTATCGTCTAATGCATCTTTATCAACTTGATTGTCATCTTTTAACACTAAACGCAGTCGTGTAACACAATGCGTTGCAGTTTCAATGTTTTCTTGCCCACCTATTGCTTTGACGATATCCTGCACATCTTTTCTTTTTACAGCCACGCCTTTCACTCCCTTATTTTTAATAACCCAAGTATAACTTGTCTAGACAAGTTTTGTAAAGGCTTTCATAATATTGTTGAATTTTCATTCTAGAATGGGCGCTAAATGCAATAAAAAAGACAAGTACTCAACATATTAAACATTGAGTACTTGTCTTTTTTATATTTATTAGTCTTGGATTTTAATTATAATGGCGGAGGAAGAGGGATTCGAACCCCCGCGGCCCGTTAAGGCCCTGTCGGTTTTCAAGACCGATCCCTTCAGCCGGACTTGGGTATTCCTCCAATGAACACAATAAATATCATATACCACGGTTCATTGGAAGTCAATCACTTTTATAGTCAAAATGTAAAATTATTCATTTTTATTTTTAGTACGCGCTTATACGTCATTGAACTTACACGAATACCTTTTGTTTTAAGAAGTGATCTACTGATTGAGCAACGCCACGCCCTTCTTTAATTGCCCAAACTACCAAACTCTGACCTCTTCGCGCATCTCCAGCGGCAAAAATCTTTTCTTTATTAGTACGATAGTCTTTATCGTTGGCGATAATTTTATTTTGTTGCGTCGCAATATCAAATGACCTTGGGACAGTTGGTTCTGTGCCTTCAAAACCGATTGATAAAAGAACTAGATCTGCTGGCCAATGTCTTTCAGTACCATTTACAACAACCATTCCTTCTGGTGTTTCTTCTAAAATTTGTGTGTATACACCACGAACATTACCAATGTGATCTACATCGTACCGCATTGTTTGAACACCATAGGCACGCGGTTCTCTACCGAAACGTGCTTCATATTCTTTGTGTGCATAATCCATTTTGAAGACAGGTAATGCCAATGGCCATGACGTATTACTTTCAAATGCGATTTCTTCAGGTGCTTTTGTATATTTGTTGAATTGTACTATTGACTTACAATTCTCACGTAATGCGGTAGCGACACAGTCTGCACCAGTGTCACCAGCACCAATAATGATGACGTTTTTCCCTTTAGCCGTTATTGTTGGTTCATCTATTTCACCATTTAATAACTGAGTCTGTTCAGTTAAATAATCCATAGCAAAGTGTATCCCTTGGCCCATGCGCCCTTCTAATGGTAAGTCGCGCGCTTTTTGAGCACCCGTACATAAGATAATAGCGTCATACGTCTGCTCTAATGTTTCACGTGATATATCTACACCAATGTTGGTATTCGTCTTAAAGGTAATACCCGCTTCTTTCATTAATGCGATACGACGACGTACAACCTCTTTATCTAATTTCATATTTGGAATACCATACATGAGTAAGCCACCCGCTTCAGCAGCTCTTTCAAACACTGTCACTTGGTACCCCTTATAATTGAGCTCTTCTGCAGCAGTAAGACCGGCTGGACCGCTTCCTACAATTGCTACAGATTGTTCTAATCGTCGCTTAGGATATTTAGGCTTAACCCACCCGTGTTCATAGGCTTCGTCAATAATCGTACGCTCAATACCTTTAATGGCAACTGATTCACGATTAATTTTCATAACACAAGACTGTTCACAAGGTGCTGGACAGACACGTCCCGTAAATTCAGGAAAATTATTTCTTTCACTCAATCGATGATAGGCAGACTCAAAATCTTGTCGATAAACTAAATCATTCCATTCAGGGATATAGTTACCGATTGGACAACCAATAGTTTCTCGCCCAAAAGGAAGACCTGTTTGACAAAATGGTGTCCCACAGTCCATACATCGTGCACCTTGAATGGACGCTTCTTCACGAGAAAATCGCTGTTGAAAAGCATCATGATGCTTCAAACGATCAACTAAAGACAGTTCAGATAATGATTGCTTTTCATATTTCATAAATCCCTTAAATTCCCCCATCACAGACCACTCCTTTCTTTAATAAATCACTGCTGGTTGTAATTCTTTGTCAATTGCCGTACGGTCATCGTAAAATGCTGCTAGTTTAGCTTCATCTATTTGTAGTAAATTACGATTTTGTAATTCAATTTTTTGCATCATTAGTTCGTAATCTTTTGGAATTACTTTGACAACTTTATCTGCCACATGTGCAAAATCATTTAAAATTGCTGCTGCTTTTGTACTTTGTGTATAGTGGTAGTGCTCTTCTAACATAGCTTTAAGTAACGTTTTCTCCTCATTATGCGTCACTTCCTTAAACGCTAAGGTTGGCAATTGATCCTTATGTTTAAATGATTCAATATCACTTGGAAATACATAACAAACACCACCACTCATGCCTTGACCAAAGTTCTTACCAACATCCCCTAAGTTGACGACATGTCCTCCGGTCATATATTCCAAACCGTGATCACCGATACCTTCGACAACCACATCAACTCCACTATTTCGAATACAGAAGCGTTCGCCAGCGCTACCATTAATAAAGGCTTTACCTTTTGAAGCGCCATAGAAGCATACATTTCCAGCTATAATTTCACGTTCCCGCTGTTTATTTGGCGCTTTAACAACAACTATACCGCCTGATAAACCTTTACCAACGTAATCATTTGCATCGCCTGTATGTTGAATTAACAATCCTGACGGTGCGAATGCTGCTAAACTCTGTCCTGCATGTCCATGCGTTTCAGCTACAATAGTTGCTTCTGGTAAGCCATTAGCACCGTGTTGCTGTGTAATATAGCTTCCTGTAATAACCCCTACATCTCGTTGTTCATTATTAATCACATAGTTCCCTTTAAATACTTCTCCATCCTCAATACTTTGTTTAGCATCTTTATAAAGATAATTTAAATCGAAACCGATATCTAAATGATGATTTTGATTGATTTCTTTTGCGTTAGGCCCATCAACTGAATCCAATAACTTTTCGATGTCCAATGTTGCTGCTTTCGAACGTTCATCGATTCGACTTGAACGTTGTAACAAATCGGTACGTCCGATCAATTCTTCAACCGTTCTTAATCCTAATGAAGCTAAGACCTCTCTTAACTCTTCAGCAATAAAATGCATAAAGTTAACAACGTGGTCAGCCTTACCTCTAAATAGTGCTCTCAAATCTTTATTCTGTGTCGCAATACCTACTGGGCATGTATCATTATGACAAACACGCATCATGATGCACCCTAAAACAACTAATGGCGCAGTCGCAAATCCAAATTCTTCAGCACCTAATGCACATGCTAGCGCCACATCCCTACCCGTCATCAACTTACCATCTGTTTCTAAGCGGACACGGCTACGTAAATGATTTAATTTCAATGTTTGATGTGTTTCAGCTAAGCCAAGTTCCCAAGGCAACCCAGCGTGTTGAATACTTGTCTTAGGTGATGCACCTGTACCTCCGTCATATCCACTCACGACAATTTTATCTGCAAATGCTTTAGCAACACCTGATGCAATGGTTCCGATCCCTGTTTTTGAAACTAATTTAACTGCTACGTCTGCATTTCTATTCGCGTTCTTTAAATCATGAATAAGTTGCCCCAAATCTTCAATTGAATAAATATCATGATGAGGCGGTGGTGAAATCAACCCAATACCTGGCGTTGAACCACGTGTTTCAGCGATCCATGGATAAACTTTCGTTCCAGGTAACTGTCCACCTTCACCCGGCTTAGCACCTTGAGCAACTTTAATTTGTAACTCTTTTGCATGTTGTAAGTACTCGCTCGTTACACCAAAACGCCCTGAAGCCACTTGCTTAATCGCACTTGATAACACACTACCATCCGCTTGAATTTCATACCGTTTGGGATTTTCGCCACCTTCACCACTGTTACTTTTACCACCAAGACGATTCATGGCTTGGGCCAATGTTTGATGCGCTTCTTCAGAAATAGAACCGTAACTCATCGCACCTGTATTAAAACGTTTAACAATGGTTTCTACTGGCTCAACCTCACTAATATGAACCGGTCGCTGTGCTTTAAATTCTAATAAATCACGTAAATGATCGTTTCTTTGATCATGTACAGCATTAGAAAAAGCTTTAAACTGTGTATAGTCATTCTCACGACATGCATGTTGTAACAAGTGTATAGTTGTAGGATTAAATACGTGATGTTGACCTTGTTGGCGCCACTGGAAGACACTTCCCGAATCAAGGTACTCATTATGTCTTTGTTGACGCATTTTATTCTCTACGTCAATTTGTTGAATACTTAACCCTGATAATTTGGATTGCGTTCCAGTAAAATAAGCATCAATTACATCTTGAGATAAACCAACCGCTTCAAAGATTTGAGCCCCTTGATAACTTTGAACAGTTGAGATACCCATTTTCGCCATCACCTTAATAACACCTTCTGATAGAACACGTGTGTAAGTTTCAACATTATCTGAAAGCGTGCCTTCTAAACGATGTGTTTCAGTTAAATGGGCAATAGTTTGTTGTGCTAAATATGGAATGACCGCATTCGCACCATATCCTAATAAACATGCCACATGGTGTACCTCACGCGTTTCACCAGATAGCGCTACTAAGCTCGTATCCATGCGTAAACCTTCTCTTATCAATAACTGGTGAATATGACTGATAGCTAGAAGTATTGGCATAGCGTAGTGTTGTTTCGATGCCTCATCCTCAATATGACAATCAATGAGTCCACTATCATCTAGGACTAATATCGTATAACCTTCTCGTGTAGCTTGTATTGCAGCGTCACCTAATCTTTCCAATGCCGCTTCAAGATGATCTTGATACAGTGTAGACAAGTGTTTCACGTTAAACTTACTTTGTTTAATCCTATTGAGTTGCGTTAGAGTCAAGACCGGTTTCGCTAATTGAATACGATCCAATACCGTTTCATCCGGATGGAATAAGTTACCTTCTCCACCTAAATATGATAATTCACTCGTTACAATCTTTTCACGATAGGCATCAATAGGCGGATTGGTTACTTGCGCAAATAACTGTTTAAAGTAATTAAATAATGATTCTGGTCTCTCGTTTAATACGGCAAGTGGTGCATCATACCCCATCGCACCGATTGGATCTTTCTTACCTTTCACTAACTCAGCCATATATTTATATATATCTTCTTTGGTATATCCAAATTGACGTTGTAACTTAAATAATATCTTGTGATTCAATGAAGGCTGGCGATAGGTTTGCGTTTCTAATTGTAAATCTATTTTATTGTTATCTAACCACTTCTTATAAGGATATTGACTGGCAATACGCGCTTTCAACTCATTATTTTCAATCACTTGACGTGACTCAAAATCTACAAGAAGTAACTTTCCAGGATTAAGTTGTCCTTTGTAAGCAACATTGTCTTCTGGTACATCCACAACACCTACTTCAGATGAAAAGACAATAAAATTATCTTTTGTAATTGTATAGCGACCTGGTCGTAATCCATTACGGTCAGTTAATGCACCAATTTTATCTCCATTACAGAACGAAATCATCGTTGGACCATCCCATGGTTCCATCAAATAACTATAAAATTCATAGAACGCACGAACATTCGCATCATTTTCTTTGTTATATAACCATGGTTCAGGGATAAGCAACATCGCAGCTTCTTCAGGTTCCATTGCCAATGATAGAAATTCTAGCGCATTGTCTACAATTGCTGAATCACTTCCATCTTCATCAACAATGTTCTGTATTTTACTATGCTCTTCGCCAAATAATGTTTGAATTAATTGTCTTTGACGTGCTCTCATCCAATTCACATTACCTTTAATTGTATTGATTTCACCATTATGCATTAATAAACGATTGGGATGTGCACGTTTCCAACTCGGAAAAGTGTTTGTACTAAATCTTGAATGTACTAAACCTAACTTAGATTGATAATCTTCATGATTTAAATCTAAATATAATTTTTTTATTTGATCTGAGCGTAACCACCCCTTATATACAATCGTCTTATGGGATAAGCTTGTAAAATAAAGACCTAAGTCTTGCTGTTCAGCATATTGTTCTATTTGCTTTCTTGCTATATATAATGGTTTAACCGGCGTTGCAACTGATCGAATATCTATAAACACTTGTTGAATGTGTGGCATTGTAGATGCAACATGAGGCGCTATGGCGTTGACATCAACAGGTACATCTCGATAGCCAATTACTTTTAGGCCTTCACTTTGAAAGTAATGATTAAATTGCGATTCGTGTGTCGTACCTTGTATCTTTTCGTTAGAGAAAAAAAGACCTACCGCATAATCGCCCTCATTAGGTAAGTCTAAATCGACATGTGCTTCAAAAAATTGAAATGGTATTTCGGTCATAATACCTGCACCATCACCTGTTATACCATCTGCACCAACACCACCACGATGGTCAAGTCGACGTAACATTTCAAGTGATTTTTCAATAATATCGTGCGACCTTAAATTATTCATGTTTGCGTAGAAACCAATACCGCATGCATCATGTTCCTCACGGTAATCATATAATCCTCTTTTTAATCTTTCATCAAACATGATGCCCACTCCTTTTGAGAATTTTCAGAAAATTTACTGTTAATAATAATTAATATAATGTAAAATATTTATCTGAACAATATATTAATTAGATGACTTAATTCTAAAAATTAGAACAATCGACAATAAAATGTTATGCGCACAGTAGAAAGGAGCATTCATTTGGAAATTAAACAATTAAAATATTTCGTAGAAGTTGCACGTCGAGAACACCTCTCTGAAGCAGCACTCGAGTTGAATATTGCCCAATCTGCAATAAGTCGACAAATCACATTGTTAGAACAAGAACTACAAGTTACTTTATTTAATCGACAAGGGCGAAACATCCATTTAACATCACATGGTAAAGCGTTACTCACTCAGGCGACTCAGATTTTGGAGCAATTAGACGAAACAGTAGCGTTATTTCAACAAACTAATCACAAAAATGCGCGCATACTTAATATTGGGTTTGAAGAGAGCTATATTTCTCAAATGATTACTGCCATCATTCAAGCGTTTGAGCGCCAATATGATAGCATAATTGTTCCTCATATGATGTCATCATCTGAGATTTCTGAAGCGCTATATACTGGTAAAATTGATATTGGATTGGTCGAAATAAACACGGCTCTTCAGAAGAATGCTAATTTATCACTCAAACCATTATTTGAAGAAACATACCATGTTTATGTGCCTAAAGATGATGTGATTGCTTTATCTATAAATCCGCCACTAACTCAACTAGCTGAAACACAACTATTTACTTTGAAACCTTTAGCAACAACTATAGAAAGCCGTTTACAACATACTTTAAAGTTACCAATTCATATCATTGGAACGAAATCCCTAGCACACTATTTACTTAAGCATCACCGTGGCTATGTCATCTTGCCTGATTACTTATCATTGGAGAATGAGGTGGAGGCATTATGTGATATATCATTAGCGCATACAGAATTAAAACGCTCCTTTTGCGTCGCTTTCAAAAAAGATAATAAAAAAGTAGATATTCTCAATTTATCGAATTTAATACATCAACTTCTAAGTAAAGTGTCGACATACCATTAACAGTATGAGGTGATATGTCATAATTCAAATAGTTACTATTTGAATAATACAGTTGAGGAGCGTATAATCACTCTAACTTATTAAAGCGTAGAATTTCGAGTTATAAATGAGGGTTAAATATAATGAATGCACAAAATCGCAACTATTTTAGTCATCGTATAATGAATACCATTATTGTAATTATCGGATTATTTATCATCGGCGCCTTTATTTTTACGTTTTTCAATGCACGTTTTTATAACACCCCTATCGGTAAAGTGACACATGTAGAAATGAGTAACGCTCACAAAGTCGTTGATGAACAACATAATACCGACTTCAAATACAAACAACATTTAACAATAGAAATATTAAATGGTAAATATAAAGGTGAATCTACTACGATAGATAATACCTATGTCAAATCGCAAGCAGATTCAGAGCACTTTAGTAAAAATAATAAGGTCTTAATGCACATTCAAAATAGCCCGAAAGATGCAACGATCTTGGAGAAAAAACGCGATAGTCTTACTGTAGCAATTGTAGGTATATTTATTATGTCCCTATTACTGGTTGGACGTAATGTAGGTTTACAGTCTATCCTGTCACTTATCTTTAACACTGGTGCTATTTTAATAGCTATTGCAATCCATGATAAACATCCATCTACTAACCTATTCATTCTAATGAGTGTGGCAATCGTGCTGTCTACCATTGTCACGCTATTGCTCGTAACCGGTTGGCATATGCGCACTTGGATCACAACAATCGGTACGTTATTAGGTACATTTTTATGTATTGGTATCACTCAAATCATTATTCAATTAACCAATGGAGCTGGCATTAAATATGAAACAATGAGTTTTCTAACATTACCACCTAAAGATATATTCTTAGCATCCGTGCTTATTGGATCTTTAGGCGCTGTAATGGATGTCGCCATTACAATATCAAGTGGTATGTATGAAATCTTACAACGTACGCCTAACATTTCTTTATCGCGTTGGGCTCTAGCAGGTCGCAATATAGGACAAGATATCATGGGCACTATGACAAATATTTTACTTTTCTCCTACTTATCAGGAAGTTTGCCAATGTTCCTAATTTATTTAAAAAATGCTAACACATTTACATATACGATTTCGATGAATTGGTCTTTAGAAATCGCTCGTGCTATAACAGGTGGTATTGGTATCGTACTCACGATTCCAATTACAATTAGTCTGATGGTTATGTGGATGAAATGGAAGGGTGTGACAAGATGAATGCAGTCGTCCTACTAGCACTCATTTTATTTATTTTAATGCTTATTTTCGGCGGTAAAAAAGGATTAGTTTCATACTTAACGTTATTCCTAAACTTTATGATCTTACTAATCAGTATTGTGTTCATTTTATTTGGAACACCTATTTATTTAGTTTCATTAATATTTTGTATCGTCATTGCTGCTTGTAACTTGTTTATTTTAAATAGTTACAATATTAAAACCAAGGCTGCTTTTATTGCTACAATATTAACTACGATTTTATTAATATTAGGCATTTATTTATCTATAAGTATTGGCCATCTACAAGGGTTTACTACGGAACAACAAGATGAAACCTATATTTTTTCAATGAATATCGGTATCGATATGGTTCAATTCTCAGTATTTACGGTTATTTTAGCTGTTATTGCAGCTGTCATTGACTTAACGATAACGATAAGTTCACCTATGTATGAGCTCAATGAAACCAATCCTAATCTTTCACGCAAAGCATTGTTCCAGTCAGGTATGCGTGTAGGGAGAGAAATTTTAGCAACTTCTGCCAATACAATATATTTAGCTTATTTTGGGGGTCAATTAACACTATTCTTTTGGTTTTTCCAATTACATTATTCTTTTGGACACATTATTAACTCAAAGATATTTGCGCAAGAATTCATTTCTATCTTACTCGGTGGAATTGCTGTAGCGATTAGTATCCCTATCACAGCATGGATTACTGCATTATTAATAAAGCATCCTAAATTGAGTGCAAAGCCTTCACAAGAAGTTTCACAAACTTCAGAGCAAAACATCAATCATTAAATTGATAAAACAACAAGTGCTATACAATCTTGAAATAAGTTATCGAGATTGGGACAGAAGCCTTTATGAATGCCTTGTCCTACCTCATTTATTTCATATTGATTGTAATGGCACTTTTTTAATGCGCATATTTATAAAAGCTATATGTTCAAATTCATAATATAAACTGGTCGACCTTCTAAACGCGTCTCTCCAGTTATTGAATATTTGGCTTGTTTATACAACGCCATCGCTTTGTCATTGTCAGTATTTACAGTCAATATTATTTCATTAATATAGGGAAACGTTGCTTTAATATAACTTGGTAGTTGTTGAATCACAGCTTTTCCAACACCCTGGCCACGATATCGTGCATCTACACTAAATGAACGGAAAAATATAGCATTTTGATGATTGCTATACGGTTTAACCCCTTGACCTTCATGCAAAGTAAAGAAGCCCACACATTGATCATTTAACATAACAAGTGTCGGATGACGCTCATTGTCCCCTTTAGCCGATGCAATATTATCATTAGGCGTTCGAGTGAATTTTCTATCTTCTGCTAATATTTCAAACCCATTTAATAGTGGTTGATCGTGAATTGAATATGGTCGTATTTCCATTTTCTCCCTACTTTCTCTCTGAAAAGGTCTCAATCCATTTTACAACAGCTGGTGCGATTAAGGTTGTATCAGATTTATCGAACCAACGAATATCTGTAATTTCATTATCAATTTTCACACTATCCCAATCAATTTTCTGTTGAACTTTAAATCCATTTAGTTCCGTTAACGTATTCTTTTGTGGGTAAGCATCCCCAACAACTGTACCTAAATATGTAAAGTCACTTTGTTCGAAAGCCAATTGTAATTCCTCTTTAACTTCTCGTTGTATCGCTTCTAATAGCGTTTCACCCGCATCAATTTTACCACCCGGGAAATAATATTTTTCTCTATTTCTTACTTGTACTAATAAGATTTGGTCATTTGTTTCTTCCACTAAACAAACACATTTGATCATACCTGCACACCTTTTCTATTAAATGTTTTGTACTTCAAAAATATATGTTAATTTAGTATGATGTTAACATATATTAATATACTAAATGTCCGTTTAGTGACATTTTGATATTCGGAGGGTATTATTCATGGCAAAGAAATCAAAATTAACACGCGTTTCAAATTTAGTAAGTACTGCAGGCTTTATCGTTGATGGTTACAACGGTATTAAATTTGATGCAAAAAATAAAAACCTAGTTTATTTATCTTTAGGCCTAAGTACAGTGGGTACACTTTTAGATTTCGTAGTATCAATGAAATCTCCTTACAAATTCCGTAAGTTATTTTCATTCGTTTCATTCATTATTAATGTTACACGCTTAGCTTCAAGTTTCAGAAAAGTTAAAGAAGATTATCAATTTCAATAAAATAAAAGGACTGGGTCAGAATTCTTATTGAATTCGTCTTCCCAGCCCTGCAAGGATGACTTGAGTTGAGAAACGCTTCATTTAAGTGCCTTCTCAATTCAGTCAGCTACTGCAATTTGGCTACATAGCCAAAGTATTATTTTTGTTTCAAGCTTTCTAATGAATGAATTTATAACTACGTACTTGGTACGCAGGAATTGTACGATATGTTAGAACACCTGGACTAGCACTAAAGTTCATTTCTGAAACTAAAATACTACCATTACTATTTACGCGCTCTACAAAAGCCACATGGCCGTAATAACCAGCATCTGATTGTGCAATTGAACCTACTGTTGGATTGCTATCAATGCGATATCCATCTCTAGCTGCCGCATTATCCCAATTATTTGCATTCCACCAATACGTACTGATTCCTTTTCCAATAGCAGCACGACGATTGAATACATGCCAAGTACATTGTCCCCAGTCATATAAGTTACTATGGTTAAATACTGGTGATGAATAGTAAGTTGATTGCGTTGAACGTGTTGTATACGTGTTTGAAGAAGCTGAACCACTCACTCTTAATGTTTGACCAGGATAAATAAAGAAATTATTCAATCCATTTAATTTCATAATATGTTGATATGTTGTACCATATCGGCTAGCAATAGATGATAGTGAGTCACCATAACGTACTGTATAAGTGCTTGATGATGCACCTGAATTTGAATTATAACTTGATTGAGAATTAGAGCTAGCAGAACCTGATACTTTTAATTGTTGACCAGGGAAAATTAAAAAACTATTTAATCCATTTAAATTCATAATATGACGATATGTTGTACCATATCGGCTAGCAATAGATGATAAACTATCCCCTGCTCTCACAGTATATGTACTACTTGAATTACCGTAATTTGAACGACTTGAATAATTAGAAGATCCTGATACTTTTAATACTTGGTTTGGAAAAATAAGATTTGATGATAAGCCATTTAATGATTTTAATTTAGATACAGTGATACCATAATGGTTTGAAATAGACCATAAAGATTCACCACTTCGAACTGTGTGCGTTGTTGATGCTTCAGCTTGATGAGCAAATAGTGTACTAAGTGCTCCTGTCCCTAATACTGCTGTTGCTAGAATTTTTTTATTCATACAAAGCGCCTCCTTAATCTTATGCTTGTTCATTGGGTTACTCACCACTTATTTCTAGTTGTACTAGACACTTATCTGTATTAAATCTTTATTACATACTTCTTTCTTTTATCCGTTCAAGTAGTGTACTTATACTAAATTAATACAATTTAGCATGATATTCCATTTCATTTTGATTACATGTCTATGAATTTTTTGTGCACTACTATAAAATTTCAAATAATATCCTTAGAAATATAATTTACTTTTCATAAGTGTATAACACATTTTCACCGATTAATGTAACGTGTTTGATATAAAATCGACTAAAATATGACGTATTCATCTTTTATTAATAAAGTCGAGTAAGTATTCATACCTTACCCGACTCATTTCAAATATTATTTAGTTAAACTATCTTCAATTTCTTTGATAGCTTTTTTTGATAAATTAACTGCTTTTTCTCCATTTTTTGTATCTTTTTTCAATGCTTCTTGTGCTTCTTTACCATGATAAAGTTCTATAATTTTCTTGAAAGTTTCATTGTCTACATCTTTAGAATTTACTGCTACAACATTAATATATGGTTTAACTGCATCAGAAGACGTTTTTTCTAAATAAATAGGATCATTCTTAGCATCTAATCCTGCTTTAGTTGCTACCCCATTATTAATTACTGAAAAATCAACATCATCTAAAGCACGCGCAGTTTGTTGAGCGTCTACTGCTTTTATTTTTATGTTTTTAGGGTTGGATTGAATATCTTTAATAGTTCCATTTAAACCAAAGTTGTCTTTAAGCTTTAATAAACCTGCTGATTACAATAATTTTAGAGCACGTGCTTGATTTGATATATCATTAGGAATTGTAACTTCTGCACCATCTTTTATATCTTTAATATTTTTCACCTTTTTAGAATAAATGCCTAAGGGTGCTAAGACAGTTGTACTAATTGCTTCAATTTTGGCATCTTTATGTGCTTTTTTATACTCATTTAAAAAAGCAAAATGTTGAAATGCATTCATATCAATATCGCCATCACTCAAAGCTTTGTTTGGCACGTTATAGTCTGAAAAGTGTTTAATTTCAATATCAATATTTTCTTTTTTCGCTAATTCTTTAACTTTTTCCCATGCAGCTGTATCGTTTGAGGCTACGCCTAGCGTCACTTTTTTATTGTCTCCGCCTCCACCACAAGCTGCAAGGACGATCAACGTCGCTAATATTAATCCAATAATCTTTTTCATTCACAAAGTCTCCTTAATAAAATTATATTTCAAGTAACTAATTTCGACGAATTAATCGAGAAATAAAGTTACCTAATGATTGAATAATCTGTACGATAATTATTAATACAATAACTGTGATAATTATGACTAAGGTGTCAAATCTTTGGTAACCGTACACTAATGCTAAATCACCAATTCCACCTCCACCAACTGCACCAGCCATAGCAGTACTACCAATCAACCCTATAATAGCTGTCGTTATTGCCAATACAAGCGAGCCTAACGCTTCCGGTATTAAAAAATATCTAATAATTTGAATAGGTGATGCTCCCATCGCTTTTGCCGCTTCAATAATGCCAGCATCTACTTCTAGTAGTGAGTTTTCAACTAGTCTAGCTATATAAGGCGCTACGTACACTGTTAAAGGCACTATAGCTGCTGTTGTCCCTATTGACGTTCCTACTAATAATTTCGTAAAAGGCACAATAGCTATTAATAAAATAATAAATGGTATCGATCTTAATATATTTATAATCGGATTAAGTATGTGATTTACAATAGATTGAGGCCATATACCATTTTTACGAGTTATAACTAATAGAACACCTAATGGAATACCAATTAAGGCACCTATGATAAGTGCAACTGTGACCATATACAATGTTTCATATAATGCTTGTAATAATTGAGATGCATCAATACTTGAACCAAACATCTAATGCACCTCCTCAAACTGAATACTATGATTCTTAAAGTAGCTTTCTAATTTATCACGCTTAAAATTGCTGTCATGATTAAATCTCAACCATAAATAGCACACTGTTTCTTCTTGAATATCAGACATTGATGAAAATAAAATATTAATATCGAAATTATATTGACTAATGAGTTCATTTATAATAGGAAATTTAATTTGATGTTCATCAATAAAAAGTTTGTAATCCGTATAATGACAATCCTTTCTTTTAAATGATTCAAGTAATTTACGTGACGGTTCTGTATTTATAACTTTAGAAACAAAGCTTTTAGCAGTTTTAGTTTGAGGGTGACTAAACACATCTTTGACAGTGCCCAATTCAATCACTTCACCGCGCTCCATAACTGCCACTCGATTACAAATTTTTTGTATTACACTCATTTCATGCGTAATCATCATAATTGTTATACCGAAAGTCTCATTTACATTTTTCAATAAATGAAGAATAGAGTTTGTTGTAGCAGGATCTAGCGCACTTGTTGCTTCATCACATAATAAAATTTTAGGATTAGTGACAAGTGCTCTAGCTATTGCGACACGTTGTTTCTGTCCACCAGATAATTGATCAGGAAATTGATTTTTCTTGTCTGCTAATCCTACAAATTCTAGCATTTCTTCTACCTTTTCTTTTATTTCAGAACTACTTTTATGATTTAAAATAAGTGGCATTGCTACGTTTTTAAAAACTGTTTTTGAGTTTAAAAGATTAAAATGCTGAAATATCATTCCTATATCTTTTTTTATGTTACGGAGTTCCTTTTTTCTATATGTATTAATTTCATGACCATTGACAATCACTTGTCCATTTGTTGCTTTTTCTAGCTGATTGACCAAGCGTACGAGCGTACTTTTTCCAGCACCACTATAGCCAATAACACCAAATATATCGTTTTTATCTATTTTGAAAGATACTTCTTTTAAGGCATGAATTTTTTCATGCTTTTTGCGAAATACTTTATTCACATTTTGAAATTCAATCAATCGATTTCACCCTCATTTATTACTTCTATTGCCTATATGAATAAATGAATTATATTTAAAAGTAAATTGTGCGTCAATATTATTTCAAAAATTTTTAAAATTTTCTGAATTTAAATATAGAACAAAATTATTTTAATATCATCATTTCTTACCTATTTCTGCCTTTTTTAACAATTTTAAAAAAACCCTAAAACAACACGTATTGTTACGTAGTTATTTTAGGGTCAACATCTTATTTTAAGATTTTTATTTTTTTAATAGTTATTCCAAAGTATCGATGGCTTGTTTTAAATCTTCAACTAAATCTTCAGTATCTTCAATACCGATTGATAAACGTACGAGTCCATCAGTGATACCTTCTTTAGCACGTACATCGGCAGGGATAGACGCATGTGTCATTAAAGCAGGCACTGAAATTAAGCTTTCAACTGCGCCTAAACTTTCAGCTAATGTGAAGTAATGTGTTTCACGAATAAGTTGTTTGGCTGCTTCTGTATCTTTTACTTCAAACGCTACGACACCAGTGTGACCGCTAGCTTGAGAAGCATGAATATCATGATTTAAATGGTCTTTAATACTTGGATGGAAGACTTGTTGAACGGCTGGATGATTTTGTAACATTTCAACAATCGCTTCAACGTTACGATTAATTTGTTCCATGCGTAAGCCTAATGTTTTAATACCACGGACTAATAGGTAACTGTCTTGTGGTCCAAGCACACCTCCTGTTGAATTTGAAATAAATGCTAAACGTTCACCAAGTTCGTCATCTGCAGTAGCAACTAAGCCAGCTACTACATCACTGTGGCCACCAATGTATTTAGTAGCTGAGTGTAATACAATATCAATGCCGAAATCTAATGGGTTTTGATAATAAGGTGTCATAAATGTATTATCTACTACTGAAATTAAATTATTTTCTTTTGCAATTTCTGCAGTACGTTTAATATCCGTTACACGTAGTAATGGGTTAGATGGTGTTTCAACATATAACATTTTAGTTTCTGGTTTAATATAGTCCTTCACATTTTCGATATGTGTTGTATCTACGAAATCAACATCGATGCCATAACGCGTAAACACTTTAGTTAAGGCACGGTAAGTTCCACCATATACATCAGAATTTAAAATAAGGTGGTCGCCCTTATCTAATAACATAATAACCGCACTAATGGCTGCCATGCCTGAGCCAAAAGCAAAACCATGTTTCCCATTTTCTAAATTAGCAATCACACTTTCAATAGCACTACGTGTTGGATTAGCGGTACGAGAGTATTCATACCCTTGTCTCAAGTCGCCAATGTCATCTTGTAAATACGTGCTTGTTTGATAAATTGGTGTTGTTACTGCACCTGTAAAATCATCTGTTGTATGTCCACCGTGAATCATTTGTGTTTTTTTCTTCATAATCATTATTCTCCTTTGTAATCAAATATTTTCTTCGACATATAACGATCGCTTCCATCTGGAAAAATTGTCACAATAACGCCTTTATCGATTTTATTTTTAATGTCTAAAGCACCTTGCAGTGCAGCTCCTGATGAACTACCTACTAACAATCCTTCTTGTTGCGCTAAGCGTTTCACATTCTCAAAGCCATCGTTATCACTCACTGTAATAATGTGATCAACTAAGCTACGTTCCAAAAAGATTGGCCATTTCTCTGAACCAATACCTTCAATATCGTGTGCATGTGCTTCGCCACCATTCAATATTGAGCCTTCGGGTTCAACAATCACATTCTTTACATTGTATTGTTTAAGATGCTGTGCAACACCTGTAAATGTGCCTCCCGAACCAACACCAGCAACAAAGTAGTCAATGTTTGGTAAAGCATCTGTCAATTGTTTCCCTAATGTATGGGTGTATGCAGCCGGATTGTGCTCAGTTTCAAATTGGTTCATATATACTGCTCCGAAATCTCGAGCATAACGTCTTGCTTCAGTTTGCGCACCAATCATTCCTTGGGCTTTCGGTGTACGTTTAATATCAGCGCCTAATGCACGCATGATAGATATCTTCTCCTCAGAAAAACCTTCCGGCGCAAAAATAACACAATTTAAATGATATCGATTAGCAGCAATTGCAAGTCCTATTCCTGTATTACCTGCCGTAGCTTCAACAATTGTATCGCCAGATGACACACGACCTTCTTTTATAGCTGTTTCAACAAGATATTTACCTAGTCGATCTTTCACGCTGCCACCCGGATTAAATTGCTCTAATTTTGCATATATCTGAACATTTTCATCGCTGAAACTTTCCAGTAATACTAATGGTGTTTGTCCTATTAAGTCAAATGCAATCATATTAATCATCTAAAGCGCTTTATTCGCTTTGACTCAACCTACCTTCTGTTTAAAATATTCATGATTCCCAATACTGTTTTACAAATTCTTACTCAATCACTATGAATTATACGATAATCTTAAGATTTATGCAAAACTACAAATTTTAAAATTTCCTATGTAATCATACATGTACTCGTATCTCAATAACTATCGTTCAACTTAATACTCGTGTTACGATAATAACGATGCAAAAGCAATAACTGATGATTTATATGAATCATACTTAAAGGAGAATCATAATGACATCAAAAGCCGATTTATCTTTATCTGTGTTCACTAATGAACAGTTTAAAAGTAAAAAATATACTCATAGTACCTTCAGAAACGCGATGTATGACGATTTAGAAGTCAATAAAAGTTATTTTAAAAATTGCGACTTCTCAGAAGGTATATTTAAAAATGTTCATTCCGTAGTTAATACTAAGTTAATTAATTGTGATTTTAGCAGTAGTATTTTTGTGAATATTAATTTCTTTAAGACACTAATGCGTAAAGTGAATTACAGTGTAACTACTTTCGATAATAGTGAATTCAACGCATTAACGATAGAACATACGACCTTCAAAGACTGTAGTCTACGTAACGTTACTTTCAAGGATGTTGTTTTAAAGAAAGTAGTCTTTGAAAATGTAGCATTAGATTTATGCCAACTAGATAGCGTAAAAATTAAAGATTGCATTTTTAAAAATGTTTCAATTAATAATTCTGCAATTTCTGAGAAAGTCATGAAAGAATTACGTAAACAAGACGTTCATTTTGAAAATATGTAACTTTGAGTAGTTACACCTATACACTTCCTAACTTATCAATGATCTCTTTAACGTTCTAAAACATATGTTTCAAATAGAACCGTTAAAGGAATAATCATTTAAGTATTCCAAAGGGAGGGAGTAATTAATGACTACTCATGAAAATGATCACTATAAAGCATTTGAACAGAGTCAACTTCATCGTGACGATTTAATGGATTTAAGCGACTTACAACAACGCGTTGAAACATTCAATACAAAAAATAATAACTCAGAATTAAAACAACATATTGATACTGAATTAACGAAATGGAAAGAATATGTAAGAGATCACTATAAGCCTGAAGCACCAGCAGAACAATCACGATTGTCAAATATTGCTGATAAAGTTCAAAGTGATATCAATACAGCTTTTGAATACAATGATGGCGCAAAAATATTTGCGTTTTTAGAAGCTTCGTATCAAAGAAGTAAAGAGGACTTAACCTACGGACGGACGTTAATCCTCTTTTCCGAAAAGGATACAATAAAACGGGCACTCACATTCTTTGATTCTGAGGAAGATAATCGTGAACTTGCCGACTTTATTATTTCTAAAAATATTGAGATTGCCAAAGAAATAATGTCTAACGATTATATAACGTTATTAGAAATTGAGCGCGACTTTATCAATGCTCGTTTCAAGTAAAAAATAAGAGGTTAGCCACATGTATGTGGCTAACCTCTATTTTAATATATTTCTTAGAATAACTGCACGATAAACACAAGTATGATAACGACTGGCATGACAAATTTAATTAAAAAATACCAAGGTGCAAAGAATTTGAACTTGTCGCGGCCGAAGCTTTCTTTTAAGGCATCTTTATCCAACAATTGACCCACTACTAGCGTTGTTCCAAGCGCACCTAAAGGCATTAAAATATTTGATACGACAAAATCCATATTATCAAAAATTGTTCCTGCGCCAAACTTAATATCACTTAAACTACTAAACGATAAAGTCGCTGGAATACTAATCATTAATATCAGTATACTTGCGATAAACGCTACAGATTTACGTTTAGAATTATCATTTTTAGTAAAGTTTGATACGTTTAATTCTAATAATGAAATAGATGATGTTAATGCTGCAAATAAGAATAAGATTAAGAATAGGAAGTAAAACGTAACACCAAAGCCCATTTGATTAAACACTAAAGGTAATACTTTAAATAATAAGCCTGGACCTTCTTGAGGTTCGTAGCCAAATGTCTTCAAAGCTGGGAATATAGCTAAGCCAGCTAGTACGGATACTAAAATATTCATAATCACAATTGAAATTGCTGATGACTTAATAGTCATTTCTTTAGGCGCGTAACTAGCGTAAGTAATCATTCCGGTTGTTCCCAACGATAATGTAAAGAATGATTGCCCTAACGCAAATAAAATACCTTCCATAGAAATATCTTCTAAACGTGGTTGTAAAATATAGCGAACACCGTCTACCGCACCGTCTAAAGTTAAAGATTTCACCACAACTATAATTAGAAAAATAAATAACAACGGCATCATCACTTTTGATGCTTTTTCTAATCCTTTTTCAACGCCTAACATTACGATAATCATCGTTAAAAAGATAAAAATCCCTTGGCCCAAAACGGTTAACCATGGATTACTAATAATTGCTTCAAAATTAATGCTAGTTAAAGATGTCTTCTCGATAGATAACATTTGTAATATCACGTTACCGATATAAATAATGATCCATCCACCTATAACACTATAAAAACCAAATAATATGAATACTGCTAAATTACCATTCCACCCAATAATATTTAGCCACTTCTTACCAGTTAACTTGCTATATATTTGAGTAGTGTAAGTTCTCCCCATCTTACCTACTGTAAATTCCATAATTAATAGTGGTAATCCTACAAATATAGTAAATATTAAGAATAGCAGTAGAAAAGCACCACCACCATAGATGCCTGCCATGTACGGAAATTTCCACATTGCACCCAAGCCAATCGCCGATCCCGCACTCGCTAAAATAAATCCAGTTGATGTCTTCCATTGTGATTCTTTGCTCAATCGTTTCACTCCCTTTAACGCGTTAAAGCGTTTATGCACTTAAGTAATACTGTAACATGTCTTGCTTATAAGTGCAATATACATAGTTTTTTTATTTTTTTAAATTTATAGTAAAATTTAACTAATCCTAATGATGAACGAAGGAGTATAACGACATTGCTTCACAAAAAATTAGCGCTAATTATTGGAAAGGTATAGAAGTTATAGGTGGTTGTATTGTATTTGAGGATGAGGGATTCAGGTTTACACCCCCCATTTAACATTCAAAGCGGTTCAGTGTTTGTACTTTATCAACATATTCAGGACGTTATGTTATTCATCGTCCCTAATGGTATCAAAATAATTGATAAAGACCACAATATACATCAATGCGTTTGTTCATGAAAGAAAAAACAGTCTGTGACATAAATAATATAATAATGCTATTTAGCAAATTCGCAGTAGCTGACTGAACCGAGAAGGCGCTTTAATCAAGCTTTTCTCAGTTCTAGTCACCCTGCAGAGGTGGGCCCGACCCCAACAAATAGAACTTCATCAAAAATTCGCTAAAAGCTAAGCATGCTGGGGACCGGCAATGAATTTATTTTATTTCTAATTTTCTTCATCAATAAAATAGTTTGTATCCAGACAATGATTATCCAGTATTTCAAAATATATACTACTTATATTATGCGATTAATGAATAGATTAATCTTCAAAATCGTACATCACTTCTTGTCCGTCCACGACTTCTTGAATGCTTAAACTTTCAATATGATCAATGTTAATATAATGCGATTGTTGGCCCGTTTTTAAAAATAAATAAGCCAGTTCATCAAATTCATCAATAAGACGTTGTACGCATGTATCATGATCAGGGCCATTTTGAAATGTTTTAAATTCAGTATAATTTTTACCAGACGTCGTTATGTATGTTAATAAAAATGTACGTTTCATTCTTTACACTCCATTTAGTTAGTCATAAAAAATTCTGCAATTTGTGATTCTACTTTATCACTACCCTCACCATGTGTCATAAGATGTTTACATAAAGGGTGAGGTGTTAAATCTTTATCTGCACTATTAATATGTTCATAAATATAATGTGCGCTATCTTGATAAGATTGTTCATCCTTTTCTCCATAAAGAATGCTTGCCGGTGTTGTAATATCGCCTAAATGAGCAGTAATATTTGAAATAAAATCTTTAAATACACGAACGCTAGGGCGATAGTCTTCTATATAATTTAGCTGCGCCTGTGCGGCATCACCATCTACATTCATCAACTCATTCATGCGTTGTCCGTAACGTTCCATACGCCATACAATACCTGCTTCTTCCTTTTCACTTGGTGCGGACATAACTGCAATTTTGGCAACATCTACCGTTTCAGCTAATTTTAAAGTGAATAGACCGCCTAAAGATACGCCAGTTGCATAAATTGTGTCATATCCTGCATCTCTTAGGAATTGATAACCATCAAGGACATCATTCCACCAATCATGAACAGTATATTGTGTAAACTGGTCGAGTGGTAACCCGTGCCCTTTATAATTAGGTGCGTAACATGTGTAACCTTCATTATTAAGTGTCTGTGCTAATGGTTTAATATCACGAATTGTACCAGTAAATGAATGTAGCAATAATACTGCTTCTTCGCGTGTCCCTTGCAAATGAATAGGACGTGGTGATTTTACTTTCATTCTTAATCTCTCCTTATTTTAAAAATAAACACATAATGACATTGCGCGTAGTCTTAAATGTGAAAAATCATTCAACCCACTCGCTAAATTCCATATGAACGCGTTGTGCGAGGGATTTGCCTTGCTCATAACCCGCATTTCCTATTTTTAAGATGTTATTAGGATTATAAATGTTATCTCCAATTTCTGCTCTACTCTTACTATCTGGACTTATCACTAGAACATGACTATGTTCACGCAATCGTTTAGCGTCATCAAATGCCCCCGGTATCATACCTAAGCCATCCGCTAACGGTGCCAATATAATGATACTATCAGCACCTTCTGCTAACATTGCGTTCGTAGGAGAAACCATGCCCCCATCAATCCAGTCACGATGATTCAAACGTATATGCGGCCAAATACCTGGTACTGCGCTACTTGCTGTCACAGCTTCTTCAAGTGTCACATCGCTATGTGAATGAAATGTAGTAACTTCACCTGTTTTAGCATTCATAGCGGTAATCTCTAAATTATCGTGCCACTCTACATCTCCTAAACGCTGTCGTATGGCTTGTTTACGTTTAGATAAATCGACACGAGAGGGTCTCGTATATATAATGTCTCCCATCATTTGCCCTACTTTTACAGCATCATCACGACCTACAATAAAGGCATTCTGCCATAAACGATAAATATCTGAAGAAACCGTCGCCCGATCACTATCATCTCTGCGCTCATTTAATTCATAGTAATATGTGCGCATATCATCACCATTCGCCAGTACTGCCCCTACAAATGATCCTGCTGATGTGCCAATGATTCTATCTGCTAAATCTAAACTCACACCACTTTCAATCATTCCAGCTAAGACGCCTGATTCCCATGCAATCCCTGTAATACCGCCTCCACCAAGAACTAAAGTACATGCTTTATCTTTTGGCATTGCCATCTCCCCTTTGTTAAAAAGATGTTGTCCTATTCATTTTTATTAGATTTATGACGAAGATTAAGGTTAAACAGTGGTAATATCATTAAAAACAATGCTATCCACACCACAGCTAATGTCACACCTCCAACTACATCCGTTATATAATGCGCATGAAAATATAGTCGGCAACACAATACACCTATCCATACGATAATGGTTATAATACTGATTATAATCTTGATAGCTTTAAACTTGATTAGTGGAATTAAGATAATGAGTAACATTAACGCAAGTAGCGTACTCGCATTAGAATGGCCACTTGGAAATGAATAACCATGATCTCGCATCAAATGATTATATGGACGTGGTCTTTCAATTAGCTGTTTAATCAAATAATTTAATAACGTACCACTGGATACCGTTAAAAGCATCCAAATAGCTAGTTTAAAATGTTTAAATAATAAAATGATAGCTAAAAATAACGTGATATAGATAACAGATTTTACTTCTCCTATTTCAGCACAAAACGTCATAAAATTATGCCAAAGGCCGTCACCAAATCTGCGTTCTGGTTCACCAAAATAATCGGTTAGCCAATGTAATGATCCTTTATCGATATATTGAACCATTAATGTATCACGACTGACATTTATTGCTACAATAATAAAAATAATTAACCCAATCATGAACATAGGTACCGTCGTCATAGGTGATATTTCTCTTTTTTGTTTCATCATACGTTCATCAGTCCCTAATTTCATTGTTTTCTGTAATTCACAGTCATTTAATTCACTACATTAAAAGTCATTTAAATGTTTAATTTGTTGTCCATCCTTATTGAAATTAGACGGTGCAAGCCAATGTTCGAATCTTAATTTCACATCTGGCCACTCGCTATCTAACATTGAGAACCAAGCCGTATCACGATTACGACCTTTACAAATATTAGAATGTCTAAATAATCCTTCGTATGTAAAGCCAAATCGTTGTGCAGCATGCTTAGAAGGCGCATTTAAATTATCACATTTCCATTCATATCGTCTGTAACCTAATTGTTCAAATACATATTTTGCTAACAAATATTGAACTTCTGTAGCTACACGTGTTTGCTGTAATTGATTAGAACAAATGATATTGCCCACTTCTATCGATCCTTGTTCTGGATTTATGCGCATCAATGCCACAATACCTAGAGGTTTGCACTGCACCTTATCTATAATCGTAAAGAAATATTTATCTTCACTATCAATCAGTTGGTTAATGTATTGTTCAAATTCCGACTTAGAATCAAAAGGGCCTTCATAAAGGTACGTCCAAATGTGTCTTGATTCAACATCACATAGCACGTCATACAAATCATCTGTGTGATGACTATTTAACTTTGCTAAACTACCATAATGCCCTTCTAATAATTGTTTATTAGGAAAGGGCGGCGTCACAAAATCATCTAATGCTTCTCCAATTGGTTGCTTAAATTCATTTACGCGCATCACTTTCAACTCCTAGATTACCTTTGTGTAAATTGTACACTAAACCACTAAAATAATCTCTTAATTAGAAATTATAAAATATAAATGAATCATGCATCCATTAACCTTTACATAAATGAAAAGTACCCTGAAGGTCAGTTTCTATTGCTGACTAGATAGGGTACTTTTCTAAATTTATATTACAATGCTTGTTGTTGAATATTAAAGTTGCTTTTCCAAATTAGTATCTAGTTTAAATACAATCACACGTTCACCTGTAATCGTACTTAAATCACTATGGAAACTACTTACACTAACCCCAGTAATATCTAAGATTAATTGCATCAAATCGTCTTGACCGGATTCCACAAGTTCTGAACGCGTACGTTTAATGTTAAGTAAACCTTCTTGCGTTTTACATACTCTATACTCGGCTGGTGTTAATACGCCTTGCAAATTGACGATAATCATATCGCGTAATATATCCGTTTTTACTGAGAGTGAGCCACGTCCGAGAAAGTCCTTTTCCCATTGCGTAATTGCTTTACTAATTTCTGCCTCATAAGCACCTTTAGATTTAGCCATGATTAATCTTTTATCTCCTATTGATTGATTAACCTTATTTTATCATTTTTTTCGGAAAAACCGAACTCCCTACCAGTCTTTCCAGCTATCGTTCTCATCAATACTAGCCAAACGTACCCAGTGATTATCCACTTTCTGTTTGAACTTAACATTATTCTCAAGTAAGTCTTTGATATATTGATCTGGCGCTTGAATAACGACCAATAATCGAATTGGAGAATGATAAATCTTGTTATCCGCTGCCATAACTGATTGCCAAGGCAACCCGGCAAGTAAATCACTTGAATTCCCTTGCATAACACCGACACCAGACGTAACAGATTGCGTCGTTTTATTTCCACTTCCGTAAAAATGCGGCGCAACCGTCGATGCGTAATATTGTAAATTAATCCATTGGGCTACTAGCGCTGGTCCTGAAATAATTGTGTTTAATAATTGTCCATCAGCATCTTTCTTCCAATCATAATTATGTAAGAAAGCACGCCCTTCTAAATCAGTACCAGCAGTAATACTACGTTGGCCAATAATAAATTCCGCATTACGTGCTAAGCCCCATTCTGGACGAATCTCACTCCAGTCATTCGCAAAGCGATGTGCTTCTGCCACTGGGTCTTTTAAATGTTCTTGATCTAAGCCAGGAAGATTTGCTAGACGTTCAGAATTTGCCTTATAACTTACACGCGGCATAGCTTCATTTAACATATCCAATGCATGTTGTGCTTCTGTCGTTAATTCAGGCATATAAATATATTCTAAGTCATCGATAGACGTCTTGTGCTCTGCAGCCACAAAGACCGTTGAATCTGGAATCACTATACCTTCATTTTTTAAAGCTTTACGTACGTGAGGCAAGTTACACATCATTGCTAATAATTTAGCATTAAAGCCACTTGATGCACCGCCACAAGCACCACATTCTAGCGAGGCATGGTACGGATTATTATTAGACACACTTCCATGACCCCCTAATACAATTAAAGGGGCAAAGTTCGTCGTTAAATCCATCAATTGTAATGCTTGTCTTGTAAAGGCAACTTGTTCTTCTTCTGTGAAACCGATTGGTAAATCACTATAAACTTCATGTTCACGGTCTATTGTTAGTTTAGCTTCAGGTTTCTTCAACCAATTCTTGGTAAAATTACGAACAAAATGCCCTGTCTTCTTCGGCATCAATGTACTCGCAATCGTATTCAAACTTAAAAATGGTCCACTTAATTCTGGTAATAATAAACTTGGTAAAACATTATGTTTCATCAATTTAAATGTATAGAACATAGATGTAACTGAATGTTGTTGTTGATTATACGTATTTAGAGCATGACGATCCGCGTACTCTTTAATGGCATAAGCCGGCGGTACCATAACAGGCAATGAATTATGTGTAAATTGTTCATCTAGCACTTCTTTTCTAATTGGAAGTCCAAAGAAACCTGCAATGCCGATTGTTTCAAATGGTCCTTCACTTTCTAAATGACGACGGAATGGTTCAGAACGCACATCAATACAAAAGGCTAATTGAACTTGTGTTTCTTGTTTAACTGGTTTAACAGATTTATCATATATCGCTTCCACTAACTCACGTTCATGCGTTTCTTCCCATGCTTCAAGCCATAATTTTTTGAAATAAAGCGGGTTAAAATCATGTGCAAATCTTAAATGTTCTAACTGATCTTCAATGGACATCGATGCCCAATCATCAATAGACATTTCTCCATAATATAACCACTTACTTACCAACTCTTTAATTCGTCTTTCCACATTTAAGACTGCCGGGCGACTCATTTTTTCAGTATCTAATAAAATACATTCCATCGTTAATCGTATAGCAAGATACTGTGTTAATAAGTCCGCTTCATGCTCATGTTGTTCGGCACGATAATACATCATTCCAGCCCAACCTGGTAATGATAAGAAATGTCCTGTTAAATAAGACTCTCGTTCATCTTCCGCTATATCTAAGTGGTTCAATGCCATAATTAAAGCTTCTCTATAATCTTGAGGTAATGTTTTAACCATTTTACGTTGCGTCTTACTCAACATGGGATCATGCTGTGCGAGATGCAACCAAGAGATATAAAATCCTTCTTCTCTTTTCGGCATTGTCCAACTTGATTGGAAGTTATCCAAATATAATTTAGACCACTTAATAATATGTGTATTCAGTTCATCCATTAAAGATTCACCTTTAGCATTAAACGCATTCGCACTTTTTGAACGTGCGTATTTAAAAGGTTCATCTTCAAATACACGTTTAAGCTTAGAAACTTCAATCTTTAAATAGGCTTCTTTAGTAATTAGGTTTGTAGGCACATCCTTAATGCGCATTGCGTTCTTACAATAAGTATCAATATGTGATTTTGGCACTGATGTATCGTAAGCTTTAATAGCTTGTTGAACGTCTGCTTCTACGAGTGTTTGATCTATCTCGCCATTTTCCAAAGCAGTCATCACCGATGCATGACTTGGGTACAAATCTATATCGCGAACATGTTTAAACCATTGAGCAACTTGATCAAACGTTTCATGTTCCATTTCCTCCCATGGATTACGTGCAGCAAAGATAGAGATCGGAGATAGTGGTGTAATCACACGACGTGCCGCTTTGACTGTGTCCTCTATGTTAAATTTAGTTATAGTCATGTTTGATTCCACCTCTTATAAATATTTTTTTAAATAGTTCGGATGACTTTCAACCGATTTAAATTTTGCTTCCCCAATTTTCACAAGCCATAAATATACTTTAGCAAAAGCTGTTGACGAACGACGACGTGCTACCCAAATGCTAAAGATACTACCTAATACTAGAATGGCAATACAAATGATCACGCTAATGAATGGTGGGTGTGGCGCAACCATATATACACTACTTAAAATATTGACAAATACGTCATGCGTCACAACATAAACAAGCGCTACAATGATGAGCATTGCGATGCCAATCATCCTACCCATCATTCCTCTATTTAGCGCAACCATCTGATTCCACGATACAGATAAAGACCATGCTAAAATAAATGCACTAATTAATGTATAAGGTGTGTGCGAACTTGTTAAAAAGAAAATAACTGCAATAACAATTGCTAATGTTCTCCCTAACACTGTCCAAGCATAAGAACGTTTAACATTAGGTGGTGTTGGAATATTAAAACGTTTAACAATTGATCCTGATTGTAAGAATAGCGTTGCTTTGAAGACGCCATGTAAAACCAAATGAATAATCGCAGCAGAATAAACACCTAACGCACATTGTACAAGCATAAAGCCCATTTGGCTCATTGTTGAACCTACAAGCTGTCTTTTATAATCAACATGCACCAAGCTAATTCCTGAACCGATAAGTACAGAAATACTTGAAATAACAAGTAATAACGTTAAGGCAATACTATTATCAAACACAGGTGAAAAACGCGTTAAAATGATGCCACCTGCATTTACAATACCAGCATGCATAATTGCAGAAACAGGTGTGGGTGCTACAACAGATTCAATTAACCAGCTTTGGAATGGATACTGTGCTGCTGGAATAATAACTGCAATAACGAGTAATAAATCTACAATTAATTTCAGTCCATAACTCATTGCAACATCATAATCTTGTGATGGGTCGATCACCCAATCGCCTGTACCAATATAAAATACAACGACAGCTAAAAGTAATGCTACCCAACCAATGATAAATGATCGTGCTGAAACCTTTGCTGCTTCAGCTGGTACTTTCCATGAACGATTGAGTCGAATCAGTTGCGTTAAACAAAATAATGTCAATCCCCAACAAATAACCATTAAACGTAAATCATTACTTAGCCAACCTACAGACGCAAATACCGTTGTAAATGTGTATAACGGGAAGTATTTACGATAATTACGATCACCTAATAAGTAACGTGTAGAGAATTTTTGAATTATAAACCCTAAAGCGAGTACAAAGGCACCTACTAACCAAGCTAATTTGTCTGGAGCAAAGATGCCTACGATATCTCTGCCATTAATAGTGATTAAGCCAATTACTCCTACAATGACAGGTAATAGAAGTAAAGTTAAATGTAAACGTATGTATTTTACAGGAACCGATGGCACTAAAAAAATCAAGCCACTTAACACTGCAATGACAAGCGTTACGAAAAATAATGTTAGTAAAAAACCTGAACTTAACATTGCCGCTCCTCCATGTCTTCAATCTATCTCATTAAAAAAGTTCCCTTATACTATTAACAATATAAGAAAAAACCTACAATAGTCTAGTTTTATCCTTAGATATCAGATATTTACTAACTATTGTAGGTTTCTATGAGAACTCATTTACTTAATATGTATAAATGCTCTTTCAAGCTACCTTATATGTATCATCAACCATATGTCTCATCCTTCAATTGAACAATGAGTACTGCGTACCCTTGCACAACTGCTTGATAAAGACCTATGTAAAAATTCAGCACAATACATACAATATAAAAAATTATTGCTAAAAAGTCAATCTATTAACGTATTCGAAGGGTATTTCGTTTATCCAATATTAATATCGACCTTTAATCATTCAGATAGGCATGATTTATCGTTACTAATTGTCTGAAATCTAACGAATACGAAACGCTTTCATTGAGTTAGGAACTATCGCCCACAGATATTCAAAGTCACGTTATACTTTATTTAACATTTAATAAGGAGGTACTCAAAATGGGAATCATTTCTGGTATTATTGAACTTGTTAAATTCATCATCGACTTAACTAAAAAATAAGTCTCGCATAACGCACATAAACATTCCATATAAAAAAGAGTGAAATCGAATGATTTCACTCTTTTTTTTGCGTTAATAAACAAAACGCTCAATCTCTATATGGATAAAGATTGAACGTCAGTGGATAAAATGAATTTATTTTGTTTAACTATAAAGTAACATATTTTAACGGTCATGCATGTAACAATTTTGTGAAACCGCTTAAAAATATTTTAAAAAACCTCTTATAATTATCGATTTAATTAATATTTAGTGAATTTTTCTTAATAATATCTTCATTTCAGAACAATACACATAAATTTAGGGTAATAGTGAATCAAATACTAGAGATGTACATCATCAGATATGTTGTGATTAATACATAATCAGATTATCTTCATTGACTAACGCAATCACCGTTTATGGTGACGAACGAATCGGATTCGTATCTTTAGACAAGGGGGATTGGGACAGAATTCTTTTAAATTCGTCGTCCCAGACTATAGTATTAATACCTTTATCACTTTGATATAACCTATTAAACATTTAAAGTTGGTGTCTACTATGATTGAACATTTAAAAAAGAAAAATCGCAAAACAATAAAAGTATTAGGCAATATTTGGCTTAATGCAAATTTAGATACACATACCTTTATTGATAGTTTTTATTGGATAGACAACTATACTACTGTACTTGACGCTCTTAAGGATGCTGAGGTTTACGTTTATAAAAATGGTAAGGACATTGTCGCATTTTGCGGGCTTAATGACACTTACATAGCCGGCTTGTTTGTAAAAGAAGAATTTCGAGACCAAGGGATTGGGCATGCACTCATTAAGCATTTACAATCTGAATATGATTATTTATCTTTAAAAGTATTTGAAGAAAACCATCGCGCCGTTCATTTTTATACGGATTTAGGTTTCATAAAAATCGACGCCAATATTGATAAAACAAACCATACTGAATTATTAATGGCATGGAAGAAGTAAAACCATTTACAATTTAAGATGCACGATTGGATAATCCCTACCTTGTCCATCCTTTGCAGATTCATCATATTTTATGAATCCATTCTTGCGATAAAATGCCAAGGCACCGGGGTTATCTTTGTTTACATCCACATACCTAACATTATGGTCTCGAATTAAACTTTGAAGTATTGCCGTGCCATACCCCTGTTTAAAATACTTAGGATCTAAAAATAACATTTCTAAATTTGAATCATGAGTCCCGGAAAAGCCAATGATGTCGTTCCCGTCGAACCATAAATATGCTTCAACATATGGAAAATAGGTTGGTATTTCCTTTTTAAGTGCGATTCTATCCTTCTCTTTTAAAAAGTGGTGTGTCGCGACAACTGAACGTTCCCAAATATCTACTGCTCTGGGATAATCCTTTTTATGTAGTTCAATTTTACTTAATCTCATTTTTTAACCTCTCATATTAAAAAAGGCTAGAAACCTTATTATGAAGGTGTTTCTAGCCTATACTTATTTGTTGACTCTTACTCCCACTCAATCATAAATTTTATTTTATACAATAGCATATTCTTTCAAAAAGGGTTTATATCAGTAGTTATAGCTACTCAATAATCAAATTGAAATTCATAGCCTTGCTCTTTGTTGCAATGAATCGCCCTTTATTTGCCCCTTAATTTCTTTTTAATAAGTAAAATAATTTTTTTTACGAAATCTTTTTTAGTGAAAATTAAAAATAGTTCTTTAATTATTAAAATCATTCCAATTAGAATTATAACAAAAAATATGATTGTACTTAATGTTTCCATTTTTTTAGGAAATAATCCAAATAATATAAAAAGCATAAAGTAAAAAATAACAATCACATAGCTTACAAACATACAAAGATCTTTAACGTCTTCTCTGAAATTTATTCCATT
The DNA here is from genome assembly GCF_001224225.1 of Staphylococcus borealis. Lineage (GTDB taxonomy): Bacteria > Bacillota > Bacilli > Staphylococcales > Staphylococcaceae > Staphylococcus > Staphylococcus borealis. The sequence continues at coordinate 40,040 of NZ_CUEE01000006.1, forward strand.
TTCTGTTATAGGCTTACTGGTACCTACTTTCCTCAAACTTGTCATCAATCCATAAAAAGATGGAATTAGCCCTCCACCTATAAACGTGATTAAACTAGTAATAAAAGCGCCTAATAAATAACTATTATTTTTTAATAAATCTAATAAATTTTTTTTATCAGTATTTCCTTCCACCATTATTGTAAAAAATAATAATAAACAAAATGCTAAAAAATTTAGAAATAAGGATCCATATAAAGTAATATTTGACCAAAGTAAAAAAGCCTTATTTTCACCTATTAACTCATTTTCCATACTTTGATTTTCTTTGTCGATTTCATAACGTTCTATTATTATGTCCTTATTTTTTAATTTGCTTGTTATAATAATATATCTGTTTATTGTTTTTTACTTTTACTATCTCTATTGTACTTTTACAACTAGTATCTCCGATTATATTATTAGACTGCTCTATATTTTTATCATCATTCATTTATTATTCTCCTCATAACTTTATTATTATGATTATATTTTAACTAATTATGTAATTATAAAATTAAACTCAATAATAATCCAATTAATTTTGAATTATGCTAATTTAAACAAAATAAACGCTAAACCAATTAAGATTTAACGCTTATAATTTGTTACAATGTATATACTAGGTATTTTTTATTATATTACATTACTTTTTTTAATATCATACACTTCCATATTTAACTATCTATTGGGATAAATAAATATCCTTTCATCATTTAGTTTTACTGATGGTACTATGCGTCTATCTACACCATTTCTCGCAATCATTAAATTAAAAGGTAGTATGATAACCCACTCTCTGAGTTTTGTTCAATGTATTCCATACTGCACGCTCTTTATCATTCATTAGATCATCATAATATATAACTGAGTACTTCTTAATTGCCATCGCTCTGTTATAAATATCCTTAACGCTTATCATATTCAACTTATCGACAGTGTCACACATTGCCATCAGTCCTCTAGTGGTACATTATCAATAAATAAAGGTCTATCAGAGTATTGGATTGAAACTTCTTCAATTCTGTTTTGCGTCTCTTCTTCATCTTCCCATTCACCAACGTTAATAAATACTGGTGTGTTATAGTCAATTTCTTTCTTATCTGTAAATAGCTTATGATACTTCCCTAACATATCTCTATCACGTAAACGATCACTAGCTTTGATAGGTACTTCTACTTGTTCTACATGCTCGTTATAAACTAGGTTCATTCTGTCAGTATCAGGGTTGCGTTGGAACTCACCACGTTTTACAACGACCTCACGTATTCCAATTTCATCACCGATTGCTACATTAGTAAGTATGTGAAGTAACTCATTAGCAGTAAGTCCACTCTCATCTACCATCTTTTTACGCTGTTCATTGATAAATCTACCGACTTTCTCATTTCTTAGCAATCTACAACCCTGTACATGCGCTGTATGTGGGCTATATCTAGCCTTTATTGCGCTTTGAATGACGTTTAATTAAGGTATTCAAGTACAAACTTTTCTTGTCTAGCGCTTAATTCACTCATGTTATCCCTCCTTATTTTCTAATTTGTCTAATAAATCTGAGTATATTTGATACACTCTGCTTTTCGTAATCATTAATATATCTGCTATTCGTTTTAGTGATTGTCTTTCACATAACATAATAAATAACAGATGTTCCCTACTGGTGCATGTGGCGTATATATTGATTTAACTCATTAAAAAACGCCTGCTGTCCTACATCTACAATATTCATACTTTCAACATCTTCATTTTTGGTAGATCCTATAATTTAGTGTGTGACATTTTGTATCCCTTCTTCCTTATTCATAGCAAAACATAGTAAGCATTTAAAAATATTTCATCAATAGTTATATTAGGAATCAAATCTTTTCTTAATAAATTTCTAAAGACAATCATCTCTTCTTTATTAATATTTATTTTTGTTTCTCTTTCATTTGTTACGCTTGAACTGAAATATCAAATTGTTTTGCCATTTTTTCTTGCGTCATACCTAACATATTTCGATAACCAACTATTTTATTCATCTTCATTACCTACGATAAACATCGTAAAACATAGTATTTCTATTTAGCCAATTTAAAACATAACAATTTGTTATATAATTAAAATTGAGGTGATGCGTTGGATAAAATCGAAATTAGCAATAGAATTAAAAATATACGTAATAGTTTAGGTTTAACTATGGAAGCTTTTTGGAGAAAAAATAGATAACGAAACCCCTGTAAAGTCTGGTGTAGTTTCTAATTGGGAAAATGGGAAACAACTGCCTAATAAAAAAGATTAAATAGAGTCAAATTAATGATTATAATGATTTACTACACTTTTCTAATAAAAATGTCGATTCAGTCATGAATAACATGATTGAATTAATGAACCTCACAATCTCTCATTTTGATGAATTTAATAAAGAAGATATAAAAAAAGTGAGTGACACAAATTTAATCTACAAAAAATATGCGTATAACGAGAAAATAACTTCTGTTGATAAACTTAACAATTTTTTCAGCTAACTATATAGATTTACAAAACAAATTATATAGATACCAATCTAAGAATTATTTTATTGCAGATGTAATAAATGATTTAATCAAATACGGTATACAATTATCAAAATTGAATAAAAATGATGAGATAGATAAAACTATAGAAATAAATATAATTAATTTTTTGATTACATGTCTATATGTCAATAAGGAAAGTAACATGTTAAAGAACACTGTTTTAGAAAATTCTAATTTAAAAAAGTATATTGAGAATGGTTTAATAGATGACTTAGATATTTTAAGTCAAGTTATTGATGCAAAAAACAAGGATAATTAAATATTTTATAAATAGAAAAGGAGTTATACATATAAAAAAACTATTCGGCGTATTACTAACAAGCACATTAATTTTAGGAGCATGCAGCACTCATAATGACGCTTCTAAGAAAGATGAAGATACCAAATCTGGTATGAAGTCAAATGATCCTAATAAGGATAAAAGTAAAGATAATAAAAAAGATAACGATAAAAAGAAATCTGAGAACAAGTCTAAAAAAGACGATAAGAATGCAAATGAGAAAGAAAATCCCCAAGATAAATCATCTAGCAATGAACAACCTACTCAACAAACTCAGACTAATCAAGATCCACAATCTCAGCAAACTCAAGAACAACAAGCAAATAATAACCAACAAAGCAGCGGCCTTTTAAATCAAGAGCAAATGGAAGCTAATGCTAGAGTAGCGAAAGAGAATGGTTATACTGGTATTCCTAATGGTGATATTGGGGCTGCCGATGAAATGGAAGCCTATGCAAAACAACGCTATGAAGAAGATAAAAACATCAATAATGAAGATGTAGAAGAATTTACTCCTGAAGAAGAACAAGCTGCTATGGAACGACATGCTAACGAACTAGAACAAGAAGGTTTGAAATAACTTAATAATTTCAGAGTAGTTTATCTACCCTATTTATTTTAGGAAGCTCACTCACATGTAGTATTAGATATTCAACAAATTTTCATCTAATAATTAAGGTGGTAGTTCTATCGAACAATATTTATTACACCATAGAAAAATGAATATAAAGGACAATAAATTTTAGGAGAATATATATGAAAAAATTACTAGGAACTTTATTTGCAGCTACACTTGTTTTAAGTGCTTGTAGTCAAGACGATACTAAAGAAGATGAAAATAAAAAGTCGGAAAGTACTACTGAAAAGAAAACTAATGATAAAAAAGAAAACAAATCTAAAGAGGATAATAAGACTAAAGAAGAAAAGAAAACTTCAAAACCAGATACTGACACACAAGAAAATAAAAACAACAACTCAAGTGAAGAAGCTCAATCTCAAGAGCAAACACAACAATCTGATACGCAACGTTCAAATTGGGAAATAAATCGTGCAAATGAATTAAGAAATGATCCAAATGCTAACTACAACAGTGATTGGACTGAGGAACAACAAGCACATGCAGAATATGAAACTAAAAAATCTGGCCGTCCTGGTATGGCAGATGATGTAACAGTTCCTAATAATAGCCAACAATCATCAAATTCAAATTATGATCCAAATAACCCGTATATGAATTTACCAAACCAAGAATGGCGTAATAATACTGGTGGTTTATCTTCAGGTGAAATTCAAACAAGAAATGAAATATTAAATGGTACATATGAAGGTGATGATGCACAACAAAAACTCGATGCTATAAATTATTATGAACAAAAATATTCGAAATAATTAAATTTAGGGTAGCACGTCTACCCTTTCTATTCTAGGAGATGTACTCACATGTGACATGAAAAATTTACTAATAAGCATGGCGAAGTACAATATCGCTATTATGAAAAGTATAAAGATCCACTCACAAATAAATGGCGACATACTAGCGTAGTGCTTGGTAAACAGTCACAAAAAGAGGCTCAAAAACGCTTAAATGAGCGTATAATGGCAAAGTTAAATGACAAGACATCTACTAACCTTAAAACGTTAACTTTTCATGCTGCATGTGATGAGTGGTTAAGTTAATATCTGGATCTAAACAGTCAACTATTACTACTAAAATTTATAAAGTGACTCACATTAAAAGAAATATAACATCACTGATATATCATACATAGATGATGTTGTAATGCCTAAAAAGCGACTACAAGAGAAGAAGTTAAAGCTAAACGTGAGAATTATTTAGAAATGACTGAAGTTCTAGCTATTGTTGAAGAATTAAAACGTATAGCAAATAAAAAGCGTGCTAGTTATATGAAAAGATCATACTTATTTACTGCTTACATAGTTGAATTTCAAGCATTAAATGGCATGTGTATTGGCAAACTCTTAGCATTTCAACCCGATAATATTGATTTTAAAAATAAGAAACTTGTCATTGATAGCACTATACACTGGCGCAAAGATGGTAACAAAATGGGTTTCAAAGATACCTCAAAAACTGCGTCATCTTATCGTACTACATCTTTAACTACTAGAAGTTGTGATATTTTACGTAAGGTTATGTTAGAAAATAAGAAAGCAGTTCAATGGGAAAACATGTATGTGGATAGGTACTTTATTTTCACAAGTCATAGAGGCACCCCCTCTCCCTCTTACATCAATTAATAGAAACATACAAACCGCTACACAAAATATAGGGATAGAAAAGCACGAGACAAGCCACACCATGCGTCATAGCCATATATCATTATTATTTCAACTAGGCGTGTCACTGCGTGCAATAATGAATCGTGTAGGTCATACAGACCCCAAAACTACATTACAGATATACAGCCATGTTACCGAACAGATGGATAAAGACATGATGAATAAATTAGAAATGGTTGGGAGATAAATTGTTGACTCTTATCATTAAAGGTGCTAATATTTATCTACAAATAAGTTAACTCAACCCATGAGAGTAGACACCCCACCATAAGGGGATGAGCGAAATCATGGGTTTTTTGTATGATTTTTTATTATAAGGGGAAATTATTGATGAAAATAGCCGTACTAGTCGATGGAGGATACTATCGAAAAAGAAGTCAAAATGTATTTGGAAAAGTTACAGCAAAAGAAAGAGCAGATGAGTTATATAAATACTGTAATCGACATTTAAAAGAAACACATTTTGGAATAGAAAAATATGCAGACTTATATAGAATTTTTTATTATGATTGTCCGCCTATTGATAAACAAGTGTTCCACCCATTAACACAAACGAATATCGACTTTACTAAAAGCGAAACCAAGCAATGGACCGAAGATTTTTTTAAAGAGATATCAAAAAAACGTAAAGTAGCATTGAGATTAGGAGAGTTAAACGAGGCTACTGTGCATTATAATCTCAAACATACTAGCACTAAAAAATTAATGAAAGGCAGTAAAGAAATAAATGAATTAGACGAGAAGGACTTTGCATTATCATTAGTTCAAAAAGGTGTAGACATGAAAATCGGGTTAGATATTGCCACCTTATCTTATAAAAAGCTAGTAGATAAAATCGTTTTAATTGCAGGAGATAGTGACTTTGTACCTGCAGCAAAGTTAGCGAGAACCGAAGGAATCGACTTCGTACTCGATTCGCTAGGTGCAGACATAAGAGATAGTCTTTCGTTACATATTGATGGGCGTAGGACATGTGATGAAAAATACATAAATAGAAATAGACAATCAAAAAAAGATACATAATAACTACTTTTCCTCACACTTTGCCCTTTTTCTGCCCTTTTTTCTAAATTCAAAGCATAAAAACAACCCTCTAACCATTGTGGTTAAAGGGTTTTATCATTCATATATTCTATTCCCATTCAATAGTGCTTGGTGGCTTAGACGTAATGTCATAGACTACGCGGTTAACGTGATCTACTTCATTTACAATACGGCTTGAGATTTTTTGTAAGACTTCCCAATCAATGCGGGCGAAGTCACTTGTCATACCGTCGATAGATGTTACTGCACGGATACCTACAGTATGATCATACGTACGATAATCTCCCATTACACCTACAGATTGAATGCCAGGAAGAACTGTGAAGTATTGCCAAATGTCTCTTTCAAGACCTTCTTCACGCACAACCTCACGTAAAATCGCATCCGATTCACGTACAATTTCTAATTTATCTTCTGTAATTTCACCTAACACACGGATACCTAAACCTGGGCCTGGGAATGGTTGTCTCCAAACTAAATGTTCAGGAATACCTAATTCAATACCTAAAGCGCGTACTTCGTCTTTGAATAATGTATTGATAGGCTCAATAAGTTCAAATTCCATATCTTCTGGTAATCCACCTACGTTATGGTGAGATTTAATTGTTTGCGCTGTTTTAGTGCCTGATTCAATGACATCAGTATAAAGTGTACCTTGTGCTAAGAAATCAACATCTGTTAATTTAGCCGCTTCATCATCAAACACGTATACAAATTCATTACCAATAATCTTACGTTTTTGTTCTGGATCAGATACACCTTTTAATTTATCCATGAAACGCTCTTGTGCATTCACACGAATAATATTCATGTCGAAACCTTCACCAAATTGTTCCATAACCATGTCACCTTCGCCTTTACGAAGTAATCCATGGTCAACAAAGATGCATGTTAATTGATCGCCAATCGCTTTATGTAATAAGACTGCTACAACTGATGAATCTACACCACCACTCATCGCACATAAGACTTTACGATTGCCAACACGGTTACGAATTTTTTCAATTTCAATTTCAATAAAGTTTTCCATTGTCCATTCGCCCGTACATTCACATACACGACGCACAAAGTTTCTTAATAAATCATTACCGTATTCTGTATGACGTACTTCAGGGTGGAATTGAACACCGTAAATTCGGCGTTCTTTGTCTTCAATTGCTGCATAACTTGTACTTGGACTATCCGCGATAACTTCAAATCCTTCTGGAATTTCAATCACTTTATCAGAATGACTCATCCATACTGTTTGTTCAGATGGTAAACCGAAGAATAAATCATCTGATTTCGCATTAATTATTGCTTTTCCATACTCACGTTCGTTAGCGCGTTCAACTTTTCCGCCTAAAAGTTTCGTCGTCAACTGCATACCATAACAAATACCAAGTACAGGAATACCTAAATTATAAATGTCAGGGTCAATTGTAAATGAACCTTCCTCATAAACTGAGTTTGGACCACCTGAAAGGATGATACCTTTCGGATTCATACGTTTGATTTCTTCAATTGAAATTTCATGATCGTGTAATTCACTGTAGACGCCCATTTCACGAATACGACGTGTAATCAATTGGTTATATTGACTACCAAAGTCTAAGACAAGAATCAACTCTTGCTCTTGAGCCATTTCCATAATTGTGGATCTCCTTTAAATTGAATTTTATGTAAATAATAGAGAGACACTTTCCAAATGTATTGCTCCAAGATTATGTTTTAAAGTGAACAAACTCTGAGACAAACATATTTGAATTGAAAAGTGCTCCCCATTCTTTCTAACAAACTGCCATCATCACACTACGTTCATTTTAAAATGAGTAGTTAGGTGATTCTTTAGTAATTTGTACATTATGTGGATGACTTTCTGCTAAACCAGCAGGACCCATACGTGTGAATTGTGCTTCGTCACGTAATGTTTTCAAGTCAGGTGAACCTGTATAACCCATACCAGCTCTTACGCCACCCATAAGTTGGTAAATTGTATCTTGTAATGGACCTTTGTAAGCTGTACGACCTTCAATACCTTCAGGGACAAATTTTCTAGGAGATTTGTCTTCTTGGAAGTAACGGTCATTTGACCCTTTTTCCATTGCGCCTAAAGAACCCATGCCTCGGTACACTTTATACTGTCTACCTTGGAATACTTCAGTGGCACCTGGGCTTTCTTCAGTACCAGCTAATAAGCTTCCTAGCATTACTGCATGTCCACCAGCTGCTAACGCTTTAATAATATCACCAGAGAATTTAATACCGCCATCTGCTATGATTGCTTTTCCAAATTTACGTGCTTCCGTTGCACAATCATAAATCGCTGTAATTTGAGGTACACCTACACCTGCTACGACACGTGTTGTACAAATTGAGCCTGGTCCAATACCAACTTTAACTACGTCAGCACCAGCTTCGAATAATGCACGCGTTGCTTCAGCAGTCGCTACATTACCAGCGATGATAGTAACTTCAGGATATGTTTCTTTCATTTTCTTAACTTCTTGAATCACGCCACTAGAATGACCGTGTGCTGTATCGATAATTAATGCATCTACCCCAGCTTCGACTAATTTTTGAGCGCGAATTTCTGTATCTTTAGATGTCCCAATAGCTGCTGCAGCGAGCAAACGACCATGCGCATCTTTAGCTGCATGAGGGAATTCAAGGACTTTTTCAATATCTTTAATTGTAATTAAACCTTCTAAACGGCCATTTTCCACTAAAGGTAATTTTTCAATTTTATGTTCTTGTAGAATTGTTTCGGCTTCATCCAATGTTGTGCCTACAGGAGCTGTAATTAAGTTTTCTTTAGTCATCACATCAGAAATCTTGATTGAAAAATCTTCTATAAAACGTAAATCACGATTCGTTAAAATACCTACTAATGCTCTTGATTCTTTATCACTCACAATTGGTACACCTGAAATACGGTATTTACCCATCAACGCCTCTGCTTCATATACACTTTCATCAGGTGTTAGATAGAATGGATTTGTGATAACACCGTTTTCTGAACGTTTAACTTTTTGAACTTCTTCAGCTTGTTCTTCGATGCCCATATTTTTATGAATGACACCTAGACCACCTTGACGTGCCATTGCAATTGCCATTTTAGACTCGGTTACTGTATCCATACCAGCTGATATAACTGGAATATTTAATTTAATTCGTTCTGATAATTCAACACTAAGATCCGCATCACTAGGTAACACATCTGATGCTGCTGGAATTAATAAAACATCGTCAAACGTCAAAGATTCTTTAGCAAACTTATTTTCCCACATTGATAATACAGCCTCCATTTTTATATATAGTTACTTCTATTATTTCACATTTTCTTCGCTTTGTTTATACTTTATACCATTAAAAAAGAAATTAAGAATAATTGCGGAAATCGCGCCTAATACAATACCGTTTTGAGTTAGCCATGCAAATTGCTCACCTAAAGCTTTAAACGCTTGTGGTACTGCACTAATACCTGTACCCAATCCTACAGATACAGCAATGATTAATAAATTATTTTGATTTTTAAAATCAATATGACCTAAAATACTAACACCGTAAGCCATCACCATACCAAACATCGCAATCATTGCACCGCCTAATACAGGTAATGGAATGATATTAGCTAAAGCACCCAATTTAGGAATACAACCACAAATGAGTAGTAAAACTACCATACCGTATATCACTTTATTCTTCTTCGCACCTGATAAAGATACTAACCCAACATTTTGTGAATATGCCGTGTAAGGAAATGAATTAAAGATTGATCCTAATACAATAGCAAGACCTTCCGCAGTGTAACCCTTACGAAAATCTTTTCTTTCTAATTTTTTGCCAGTAATTTCACTTAGCGCATGATATACACCAGTCGATTCTATTAGACTTACGATTGCTACAATCGTAAATACCAGTATCGCACCTAAATCAAAACCGAAACCAGAAAAACGAAATGGTTGAGGAATGCCTAACCAATGGGCTTCTCCCACTTGCTTAATATCTACTAAACCAAGCAGATTTGCCAATATTGTTCCTGCAACCAGTCCGATTAAAATCGCAATGGATTTTAAGAACCCTTTTGTAAATCTTTGCAAGATAAGAATAATGATAAGTGTAACGCCACCTAAAATTAAATTTTTAGGATTTCCATAGTCTTTAGCGCCTTCTCCACCAGCTAAATAGTTCATTGCAACTGGCATTAAATTGATACCAATGATTGTAACCACGCTTCCTGTTACAACAGGTGGAAAGAACTTAACTAAGTAAGAGAAGAATGGTGCAATAATGACAACTAAAATACCTGATATAAATAATGAACCATATAGCACATCCAGACCCTTCGTTTGACCGATTAAAATCATAGGTGCAACTGCAGTAAACGTACATCCTAGTACAATGGGTAAGCCTGTACCTGTTACTTTGTTAGCTTGTAAAAATGTTGCCACACCACACATGAAAACATCCACTGTGACTAAATACGCAATTTGTTCTGGTGTAAACTTTAAACTCGTACCAACGATGATTGGTACTAAGATTGCACCGGCGTACATTGCTAATAAGTGTTGTAAACTTAAAATGAACGTCTTCATTCATTTTCACCTAGTAAAGTCACTTGGTTGCCTTGTAATGAGGCTACTTTACATAATGAAGACACATTTAAACCTGCCTCTTCTAATCTTTGTCTGCCATCTTGGAAACTTTTCTCAACAACAATGCCAATACCAACTGTTTTAGCTTTAGCTTGTTGTGCAATATCATATAATCCTAGTGATGCATCGCCATTTGCTAAGAAATCATCAATGATTAAAACTGTATCATTCTCATCTAGGAATTCTTCTGAGACAATCACTGTACTTGTTTTGTTTTTTGTAAACGAATGGATATCCGTACTATAAAAACCATCTTTCAACGTACTTGGTTTCGCTTTTTTAGCGAATAAGCATGGGACATCAAAATGTAATGCCGCCATAATAGCTGGAGCAATGCCTGATGCCTCAATTGTTAAAATCTTAGTGACACCTTTATCTTTAAATTGCTCATAAAATGTTTTGCCTACTTCATGCATTAGTTTTGCATCGATTTGATGATTTAAAAAACCATCAACTTTTAATATTTTTTCATCAATTACTACGCCATCTTCTTTGACTTTCTGTCTAAGCGATTCCACGTCAAAACCTCCTAAATTTGTATACAAAAAAAGCCTCAAACTTTACGAGAAAGTTTCAGGATCCATGAGCGAACAGGCAATACATATCATTTTAAGATTTCAAGAAGTCGTAAATTTAAATGTATTCTTCTTTAAACACTTTATAATTTTAAATTTGTTTTATCTCATAGGATGAAGTGAATGAATATACAACCTCCAAAGTGAAACAACCTTATACAGTATTTCTAGATAGTCATTTAAATAAACATCGTCCATTTTATGTATTGATTCTGAACCCATAGTCATGTCGTTTGTGGCAACATGGTAGAAACTTCTAAAGCCATATTCTTTAGATTATATGAGTGATATAAATTATTTTACGATAATAGCAAACTTTTGCTTGATTTTCAATATCATAGAAATGGTTATAAGCCCTTTCACAATAATATTTTGTCGTGTAAGCGTTTAACTAAATATTGCTCAACACTATTTGTAAACACTTCTTAATTAATTATATAATAACTATAGTTGCGTTTTATAACTATTCTTAAGGGTATATTTTTATTAAAAGTAGGACGAAAAGATGGAGGGCGATTAATATGGCAGATTTTACCGTATTAGATAAACAAGATGAGATTTATAACGTTGTACAAAAGAAAAAAGCTGAAGGATATTCAGAAAATGAATTAGTCGTTGTAAGTAAAAGTAAATTACACTTAGATGATTTACATGATTCTCAAGTGACTTTAATTGCCACAAGTGGTTCATTTAGTGATCGCATGTCTAAATTATTAACTGGCGAAGACGGTGAAGAAGCTGTTTTAGCTCGTTATGATTTATCTGAGGATCAAAAAGAAAAATACAAAAAAGAAATCTTAGACGGCAAATTTTTAGTAGTTGCTAACAAAGATAAATCTTCACATGACGAAGTTGAGCAAAATAACTCAGCTTACGAAGAAATTGATATCACACATTATGCGAATGAATCTAAAGGTCCAAAATCATAATCACGATTGGATTTAAACTCTGAAGCCGTAAGATGCGCTATAGTAGTGCGTTTATCTTACGGCCTTTTTTCGTCTCATAACGTTTTATTAATGACGTCTTATTATCTAAATATGCTATACTTAAACAAATATTCGTGGGGGTGAGATTATGAAATTTCACGTGATTCAATCAATTAAAGATGCATATTATGACAAAGCAATCGCTTTTTATAATCAACAACTAGATGTAAATTTTTATGAAGATAGCTATATTATTGAGCGATCCTTAAAAAATAATAAAACAGAAAATGATTATACTTTTCTCGTGGGCATACGAGATGATGAAATCATTAGTTTAGCGACGGCACATTATGAAGCAACAACAAATTCAGCCTTTTTAATACACTTAATTGCGAATAACACTTCAGATTATGAAGATGTCCTCGTTAGCACACTACAAGAAATTGAGCATCAATTAAACCTACTTTCTAATAAGGTGCACGCTCGTGATATTAATTTTGTAATGGTTGAAGTCCCTAAAACAGACCACTCATTACAAGACATTAATCAACAAGCAGTCACTCAACGCCAGCAATTATTGCTATCTAATGGCTTTGAAAGACAAAGTGAAATTGATTATATACATCCAAATTATTCTAAAATTGAATCGCCTTTTAAAGTAGATCTATTCATTAAATCAAATATAGAATTAACTAAAGATATATACCCAGCAAGTGTGAAATCAAATTATATTTTAAAATATGTATTTGCTAATGGTATTTCACGCGATATTATCTATCCTTTATTAGTAAAAATGAATTTACGCCTACCACACTAGGAACACTTGAAATGAGCGATATAAAGGGTTAAACTAATAGTCGAGGTTAGACTGACGTTTCACTGACAGAAGACAAACGTCAGTGTACATAAATCAATGAACGAAAGGACTTTCAGCTATGTTAACCAAAGAATTCGCTCAGCGTGTCGAACTAAGTGAAAAACAAGTCCGTAAAATAGTCCAACATTTAGAAGAACGTGGCTATCAACTTAGTAAGACTGAATATCGTGGCCGTGAAGCTACTGATTTTAAAGAAGAAGATATTGAACTTTTCCAAGATATCGCTGAAAAAGTAAAACAAACAAATAGTTATGATTTAGCTTTTGAAGAGCTTGAAAAGGAAAAAGACTTTTTACAAGTCATTGTTAAAGAAGACAATGAACAATTACCTGCGGATCAAAGCGCTACGCAATTAGTAGAAGAATTACGTACAGAAATTCAAAAAATGCGTGAAGAACGTCAAATGCTTGGTCAAATGATCAGTCAAGTGCATCAACAACAAACAGAATTAAAAGAACTTCAAAATCAAATCACTGAAAAATTAGATGTTAATAATCAATCATTATTAGCTATTCAAAATGCTCAAGAAGCCATTCAAACGGCTCAAAAAGAGCAATCTGAATACACTAAAAATGATTTAGTTAAAGAAATTAATGATAAAAATCAACAATCTATCGATACATTAAAAGAGGATATTACGACACAATCTCAGTCATCTCCTCTTGGCAGACCTAACGATGAAAAGAAAGGTTTCTTTGCACGATTATTTAACTTATAAATCTTTCAAATAAAGCGAACAGTTGTGACACTATCAATTTGTCACAATACAATTAATATAAGGGTGAGACAGCATTCATTTTGAATCCACTGCCTCACCCTTTTTTATATGATTAATAATTTAAAACTTTAAATTATTTTAATTTAATTAGCTATTGTGTCTTTTCAAAAACTTATAATTTATGCTTTTTATTTCAAAGTATTGAAATATAAAATAAATAGTATTATCCTTATAAAGTATGTCGGAATTAGAATATTATAAGGAGATTCATTATGGGGACTTTTTTTACAGTTATTAATATTGTCATTATGATCGTATTCTTAATTGGGTTATTTATAATGGCTAAAAAGCATGTCTCATTTCCTAAAAGAGTATTTACCGCATTAGGATTGGGTATCGTGTTTGGAATTGCTTTACATCTCATTTATGGTGCCAACTCTAAAGTACTTGAAACAACTACAGATTGGTTCAGTATTGTAGGAGACGGCTATGTTGCATTACTACAGATGATTGTAATGCCACTGATTTTCATTTCAATCGTATCAGCATTCAGTAAAATACAAATTGGTGATAAATTCGCTAAAATCGGTACTTATATTTTTATGTTTTTAATTGGGACTGTAGCTATTGCTGCTATCGTAGGAATTTTTTATGCCATTGTATTTGGCCTCGATGCCTCAAGCATTGATTTAGGCAGTGCAGAAAATTCAAGAGGAAGCGAAATTAGTAATCAAGCGAAAGATATAACTGCTAATACGTTACCACAACAAATTCTAGAATTATTACCAAGTAATCCATTCTTAGATTTCACTGGTCAGAGAACAACGTCTACAATTGCAGTGGTTATCTTTGCGATTTTCGTAGGCTTTGCTTATTTACGTGTGGCTCGCAAACAACCGGAAAGTGGTAGTTTATTAAAACGTGGTATCGATGCAATTTACTCATTGGTCATGTCTATCGTGACATTTGTATTAAGACTCACACCATACGGTATCATTGCGATTATGGCATCAACAATCGCTACAAGTGATTTCCAAGCGATATGGACATTAGGTAAATTTATGATTGCATCATATGCAGCATTAATCACAATGTACATTATCCATTTAATATTATTAGCAATTATGGGTATCAATCCAGTTCGTTACGTTAAGAAAACATTCGAAGTGCTTGTATTCGCATTCACTTCTCGTTCAAGTGCGGGTGCATTACCATTAAACATTCAAACGCAAACGCAACGATTAGGTGTACCAGATGGGATTGCTAATTTCTCAGCATCATTTGGCTTATCCATAGGTCAAAATGGTTGTGCAGGTATTTATCCTGCGATGCTAGCAATCATGGTAGCACCAGTTGCAAACGTAGATATTGATCTACCATTTATACTTACTTTAATTGGCGTTGTTATTATCAGTTCATTTGGTGTAGCTGGTGTCGGTGGTGGTGCAACATTTGCATCTATCCTCGTATTATCAACCTTAAACCTTCCAGTAGCACTTGCAGGGGTACTTATCTCAATCGAACCCATCATCGATATGGGACGTACTGCATTGAACGTTAATGATTCAATATTAGCAGGTACTGGTACAGCTAAGCTGACTGGTAATATGGACAAAGATAAGTTTAACTCAAACGAATATGGAGATTTATCAACAAATTAATTCATATTTTAAAAAGCGTAGCTCAAACGTTACTATGTTTATTTCAAACCATTGTAATCGTTAGCTACGCTTTCTTTATTAAAACTCGATTATTTCTTCATTAATCCTGATTTATTCAATTCTTCTAACATATCTAAACGTGTTTTTCCACTTAAGAACCCAGCGACTTGTTCTGACCATGTTTCTTGGCGTTTTCCATTCGTTCGTTCTTTATAATAGTTACTAACTGTCTCATCATATTTTTGAATTGCTTCTCTTTGTTCTTTCGCATTACTATTATAAACATTTTTATGGAATACATGATCAAGCGGTAAACGTGGCTTAGGTGCACCATTCTCGCCCTCTGCCGGTTCTCCCACAGCCATTCCAAATAATGGAAATGCATATTCAGGTAAATCTAAAATTTCTTTAACACGACCAACATCATTTCGTAGTGAACCTAAATAAACAATACCATAACCCATGTCTTCTGCAGCCAAAGCCATATTTTCAGACACTAAAGCCACATCGATTGCACCTACTAACAACCCTTCTGCTGATTCAAAAGAAGTTTGCATGTCAAAATCAACAGTTTCATTGATTAAATTGTGACGATAATAATCTAAAACAAAGACAAATAAATAGCCATTATCCACAACATATGGCTGGCCTGATACTTCTTTTAATTGTTCTTTAATGTTTGGGTCTTCTACACCAATGATTGAGTATGTTTGTAAATAACTAGACGTTGATGCACTCTGACCTGCTTCTACCAACTTTCTAACTGTGTCATCACTTAGCGGTTTATCTTTAAATTGTCTTACCGAATGGTGTTTTTTCATTAAATCATAAACATAGTCTGTCATTGTATCCACTCCTTCAATCCTATTGACTATATCGTAACAATTTATTTTTTATTTTGCTTTTATAAAGAATTACTTATCTCTCATAAACCATTTGCATGATGTTCATTTTATAGTTATCATAATAGTAACAATTTTCAGATATTTAAGGAGAGATAGCATGAGCCAAGCAAATAAAGAAGTATCAAACGCCTTATTTCAAGCATATATGTCAAAGGAACCTATTGAATTTGTAAGTAACACACACACGCTTACTGAACCTGAAGCTTATCAAACACAAGATGATCTTATTCAGCAAATCCAAGCTGAGAAGCAAGTTCCTATCAAAGGTTATAAAGTAAGTATGACAAGTGCTGCAACTCAAGCCATCGCTAATACTAACGAACCAGCTTACGGTACAATTTTATCTCATCAAGTTGTAGAAAATGGTCATGGCGTATCACTCACTACATTATTTGCGCCACTATTAGAACCTGAAATTATTTTTGAATTAACTGCTGACTTACCTGAAGATGCTGACACGCAAACTATATTAGAAAGTGTGAAAATCGCACCAGGAATCGAAATTCCAGATGCACGTTATAAAGATTGGTTCCCTAATTTTACTCTAGGTGACTTGATTTCTGATAATACTGCTACAGGACTCATCGTAGTGGGCGAACGCATCACACCTCTCGATTATGAAGCATTCGCAGATATTAATTTAAAATTATTCAAAGATAATCAGCAAATTGAAACTGGTCACTCTAGTGAAGTGCTTGGAAACCCTATTGAATCCGTGAAATGGTTAAATAAAAAATTACATTCTCATGGCAAATCTTTAAAAAGAGGACAATTTATTTCTTCTGGAACCTTTATTTCTCCTTTAAATTTAGAAGAAGGTACGTATACTGCTGACTATGACAAAGTAGGATCAGTCACAGTTAAAGTCATTGATTAAACATACGTTCCAACATTATCCTGAGTCTTAAATAAATTATTTATACACCCTATTCATTATTATTGAACGGAACAATGAAATCTTCATACTATATGTGGTTTCTATTCCGTTCTTTTTATATTTATTTTATTTTGCATGATTAAAAATATATGTTTAGTTGAGAATGAAAAAGGTTAATTGATATTCAGAAGAAATGATAACACCTATTTTTCAAATTAAAAACTAAAACTTAATCACTTCTTCATTTTCTTAACGACATGTTAAAAAACCTGTTCAAACAATGTTAAAACAGCATTTTATCGCTTATAAGTACATTAAGTTGACGAATAAGAAATAGCATGTAATAATAATACTTAAGAAATTAGAATTATTATAAACAAGCAATTATTATTATGTAGTTCTAATTAATATTCACGATAATCAGGAGGAATTTAAGTTATGTCTTTAATCAATAAAGAAATTTTACCATTCACAGCGCAAGCTTATGATCCTAAAAATGACGAATTCAAAGAAGTAAGCCAAGATGATTTAAAAGGTTCTTGGAGTGTCGTATGTTTCTACCCAGCTGACTTCTCATTCGTATGTCCAACTGAATTAGAAGATTTACAAAACCAATATGACAAATTACAAGACTTAGGTGTCAATGTATTCTCAGTATCAACTGATACACATTTCGTACACAAAGCTTGGCATGATCATTCAGATGCTATCAGCAAAATCCAATATCAAATGATTGGTGACCCTTCACAAACAATCACTCGTAACTTCGACGTATTAGACGAAGAACTTGGATTAGCTCAACGTGGTACATTCATTATTGACCCAGACGGCGTTGTTCAAGCAGCTGAAATCAATGCAGATGGTATTGGCCGTGACGCAAGCACATTAGTAAATAAAATCAAAGCCGCTCAATACGTACGTCAACATCCAGGTGAAGTTTGCCCAGCTAAATGGGAAGAAGGTTCTGAATCATTACAACCAGGATTAGACTTAGTAGGTAAAATTTAAGGAGGCATTAAAGAATGCTTAATGCTGATTTAAAACAACAATTACAGCAACTTTTAGGACTTATGGAAGGCGATGTAGAATTCAGAGCAAGTATCGGTTCTGATGATAAATCTAAAGAGCTTAAAGCACTTTTAGACGAAATCGCTGAAATGTCTGAACACATTACAATCGTAGAAAAAGATTTAAAACGTACGCCAAGTTTCTCAGTTAGCAAACCTGATGAAGAAGCTGGTGTCACATTTGCCGGAATTCCTTTAGGTCATGAATTTAATTCACTTGTATTAGCAATTTTACAAGTTAGTGGTCGTGCCCCTAAAGAGAAACAATCTATCATTGATCAAATTAAAGGTTTAGAAGGTAAATACAACTTCGAGACATACGTTAGTTTAACGTGTCAAAAATGTCCTGATGTTGTTCAAGCATTAAACCTAATGAGTGTTGTTAACCCTAATATCACGCATACGATGATTGATGGTTCTGTATTCCGTGAAGAATCAGAAGATATCATGGCTGTTCCTGCAGTATTCTTAGATGGTGAAGAATTTGGCAATGGACGTATGACTATTTCAGATATCTTAACTAAATTAGGCAGTACACAAGACGCTTCTGAATTCGAAGGTAAAGACCCTTACGATGTTTTAATCATCGGTGGTGGCCCAGCTAGTGGTAGTGCAGCCATTTACACTGCTCGTAAAGGACTACGTACTGGTATTATTGCTGACCGTATTGGTGGCCAAGTTAATGATACTGCTGGTATCGAGAACTTTATCACTGTAAAAGAAACAACAGGTTCTCAATTCTCAGCTAATCTCGCAGCACACATTGATGAATATGACATTGATACAATGACAGGCATCCGTGCTACTAATATTGAGAAGACAGATCAAGCCATCCGTGTCACACTTGAAAATGATGCTGTTTTAGAAACTAAGACTGCTATTATTTCAACAGGTGCAAGTTGGCGTAAGCTTAACATTCCTGGTGAAGATCGTTTAATTAATAAAGGGGTTGCTTTCTGCCCTCACTGTGATGGTCCTTTATTCGAAAATAAAGACGTTGCAGTTATCGGTGGAGGAAACTCTGGTGTTGAAGCTGCTATCGACTTAGCAGGAATTGTTAAACATGTTACTTTATTTGAATATTCATCAGAACTTAAAGCAGACACAGTATTACAAGATCGTTTGCGTTCACTATCAAACGTAGACATTCACACGAATGCAAGAACTGCTGAAGTATTAGGTGAAGATCATGTAACTGGTATTAGTTACGAAGATTTAACTACTGGCGAAATGAAAGAATTAAGCTTAGATGGTATCTTCGTACAAATTGGATTAGTACCAAACACACATTGGATTGGTGACGCAGT
The DNA here is from genome assembly GCF_001224225.1 of Staphylococcus borealis. Classification (GTDB taxonomy): domain Bacteria; phylum Bacillota; class Bacilli; order Staphylococcales; family Staphylococcaceae; genus Staphylococcus; species Staphylococcus borealis. The sequence goes on from NZ_CUEE01000006.1 coordinate 59,794, forward strand.
AGAATTAAATAACCGTGGCGAAATTGTTATTGATCGTAATAACAATACAAACGTTCCAGGTATATTTGCGGCTGGTGACGTTACTGACCAAAAAAATAAACAAATTATTATTTCTATGGGTGCTGGTGCCAATGCGGCATTAAATGCATTCGATTATATCATTAGAAATTAATTACTATTTAAGGATAGGTGTAAGATCTTTATGACCTTGCTTTCTTATCCCTATCAATCACTTAACCTATCAAATATCTTCATATATAACAGAGACCCATGTAAGGGTCTCTGTTTGTGTATGACTTTCATATTATCTATGATAATCTAAACTTATACAGATAAATAACATTGGATGTCTTCTTTATGCATGAATCACTATCCCTAATTTCAGAGGAACAAACGAGTAACTTGAAGCAACTTGTAAATCCACCATCTTATTACAGCAAAGCTGATATGTTGTTTGAACTCGCTTCACAACCTAAAACATTAACGCGACTTTACAATGAGATGAGTCAATCTGAGAAAAATTATATTAGTACTTTTTTAAAAAATGGTGAATCACTCATTCTAATTAATAAGAGAAAATTAAAAAAGTTACCTATTTGTTATAAATATGGCATTGTTACATTTGTAAAAGAAGATACGTTTGTCGTAAATAATCTCATACTGACTATGTTGAACGAAGTGGTTTTAAACAAAAAGTACCCTGATTTTCCACCAAAAACCATCAGAGAAGAAGATTATGTTATGAAACTTCATGGGCAATATACAGCAATTGAAAAGTATAAAAACGTTTCTCTTAAAGAGGAAATGGCTGAATATAATATGGAAAGTCTAAAAGATATTTGTCGTTCTTATAAAATTAAAGGTTTCTCTAATAAGAAAAAAGCCTCAATTATCGATTTAATAAATGACGCTTTCTTCCGAGATTTTTCAATTTTAAAACAGGAATTCGGACGAATGCCCCGTAGAATACTAGATATCTTTGTAGATACATATAAATCTGGTAAAAATGTTAATACGAATTATGACTTCAATGCATTAAATGCATACTTAGGTATGGATTTCCAGGTCTTAGAAAGACATCTATTTATTTTAAGATTTGATATACGTAGCGAAGTTATTATCATACCACAGGATGTTATGAATCATTTTTCACAATATGTGAATGATATTGGTGGGTTAGATAATCTTTTGCCCGATTTACTGACTATTAATAACGACGTCCCCTTCTTAGATGAAGATGACTATATTGATGAAGAATTGAATCTTTTATTCGATGTAAATAGCGATCATATTAACAAACTTATAGATATGGGCGTTGAAAACATCGATGAGCATGATTTAGAAAAATTATTAAGCGATGAAATTCTAGATTCTACATTTACGAATAGTGTTAATAATTTGTTAAAAGAAGCACATGTTGAATATAAAATAAGCGAAATGAAGGATCAAAATAAAAGTGATAAAGAAATTACCTTATTTAGATTTTATACTGCAGCAACAAATTTATATGGTGTCGTGTCACTGCAATTCGTTTCAAAATTATTAAAACGATTATTAAACACATCCAAATCAAGCAATGAAATTAAATTCCATATTCAATCTTTAAACATGCATCACTTCACAGTTATTAAGCAAGGGTATTTAGTCCATCCAGTAATGGCACATTATATTGACCCAACTTATGTTGAATCATTAGATCTTGATTATTATGAACCAAAGACATTAAAAGAGTTACTTTCTTTCGATGTCCATGAATATTATAAAGCGGACAAAGTGATTAAAGAATTTAAAACGTTCATAAAACACTACTTCACTACTGATGATAAAGAAGAGATACACACGGATATGACTATGTTATTCCACGAATTACGTTCATCTTCAGACTTAGATGAAGCGATTATGGCTATTGAAGTTATGATTGCAGGAGATATGCTGTACCCTATTCCCGAGGATAAACTAACTGAGCAAGTAGAACAGGTTTGGACTCATTTAAGACTTTGGTTTGCAAAAGGTAATACAATAGTAGAAATACAAAATATGTAGATGGATAAATGCCACAAATTGTTCATAGATAATTGTGATTTTAAGCACTTAACATTCAATTATTTTTCAATAAATGATAATCTATTACTATGTAAAATTATAGTTGCGTTACTAATAAAGGAGATTTTAGAAACCTATGAAGAAAAGTTTAATAATAGGTCTCTTTTTATCATTATTACTAACATTAAGTGCTTGTGCACCTAAGGAGAATAATGATTCAACAGACCATCATAGTAATGGTGTTAATGCACCTAAAAATGCTAAAGCGTTGAAAGAGAGCGATATTTTCACTTCCGATAAAAAGAATCAAAAACTAACTGAAGATGAAATGAATAAAGCCATTAAAAAATATTTAGATGTAAATAGTGATATTTTAGATAATAAATATGTAATGCAAAGCCAAATTGACCGTCAAAGTACAGGTCAAACACACGTTACGGATGAACAAGCCAAAAAACTTAGCAACTTATCAAATTTGGCCGTTAAAAACGATATACATTTCAAAGATTTCGTAAAAAACAATACGTTACCTTCTGGTTATAAAGAAAATACGGAGCGAATTATTAACTACTTCCACGCCTTAAATAGTACGATTGCGGATGTAGATAAGAGTATTGAGCAACTTAATTATGAACCTCAAAATACAATTAATGTTGTCGATGTGCCTACGCATTATGCAGGTGATGTGAATGGTAAACAACAAGATAAAATCCAAAAATTCCTAGATGATAAAAATATTAAATCTGACGTATTAGATAAATAAAAAACATACTAAGATTGGGGAGTGGGACAGAATTCTTTTGAATTCGTCGTCCACTCCCAGCTTGCTTTGTTTGTAGAATTTCTTTATGAAATTCTCTTTGCTGGGGCCCCGAACCCCAACTTGCTTAGCTTGTAAAATCACTTTCGTGATTTTTTGTGTTGGGGCCCCGAACCCCAACTTGCTTAGCTTGTAAAATCACTTTCGTGATTTTTTGTGTTGTGGCCCGGCCCACCTCCGCAAGGATGACTAGAACTGAGAAAAGCATGATTTAAGCGCCTTCTCAGTTCAGTCAGCTACTGCGAATGTGCAAAATAGCACCATTATATTATGTATGTCCTAGCCTCTTTTAATTGTTAAACAATTATTTTCATACATATTATATTTCTAAAAAGTACGGCTTACAATTGTCGACATTGTAATCTAATGCTTCATCCTCATCAATCATATTGAAATATGCAAATATACAACGAATAACGACTTGATGTGCTACAATCACAATTGTTTTATCATCATGACGATTCAATTGTTCAAAGAATAGATGAACTCTATGATACACATCTCTATAACTCTCACCCTCAGGCGCTTTTTGAGTGAAACTGTGACGGAAATCTTTATATTCCGGATCATTAAAGTAACGATGATACTTCGCATCATGCATCAACGTATCTTTATACTCGCCCTCAAACACACCAAGTGAACGTTCACGAAGCAATGACGTAATTGTCGTCGGTATCTCATAAGGAAAGATATAGCGATAGGTTTCTTGCGTACGCGTTAAGTCGGATACATAGACGTGATCAATTTATCTTTCTTTAAAATAACTTTCTAAATTTTGTGCACCCTCAATACCCTTTTTAGTTAGTGGTACATCTAATTGACCACAGAAATAAGCTCTTTTATGTTTGTTGTCATAATTTGATTGTGATTCACCATGTCTAACTAAATATAGTTTCATATACTACAATCCTTTACTTTAATTTAACTACTCTTGCTTAATAATAAATGAATGGATAATCCAATTAAAATGATACCTACCATATAATCGAATGCAGCTTTTATTTTCGGTTGACTGAATAGTAACTTAATATATTGAAATACAAATACACGGAATAAAAACCAAATTAAGATAACGATGATGACAATTATAGATAAAATGGCTACTTGTGACTTTACTTCAATACCACCAGTTGATAGAAATTGAGGTAAAACACTCACATAATACAGTAGTGCTTTAGGATTTAAAATAGTGCTTATAAAGCCTTGACGATACGAAGTAAAATAGCTCACATCATCGATGCCAATACGAGTTGTATTAAAATTCATCGACTGACGTGCGGTGCGAATACTTTGTACGCCTAAATACACTAGATAGCACGCACCAAGTATTTTAATGATCAAAAATATGTAATATAAACTTGTAAGGATATATATAATGCCCAACACAGCTAATGACGAATAAATGACATGTGCAGAAGTGATACCTAATGCTGACATTGCCCCATTTACTTTACCCGAATGGATTGTATTTTTCATAACAATTAAAAAATCCGGACCAGGCACTATAATGATAAGTAACGTAATAGAAATAAAGGTTAAGATGCCATCCATATACACACCCACTTCAATTTAATATTATATAGATTATGGCATACTTAAATTGTAAATGTAAGTCTACGGGTAGTCTAAAATTTCAAAAGTAGCACGATCCTTTAGCTTTTAATACTTAACTTAAATACGACTTTTACAAATCATAGGACTAAACGAAATTTTTTAATATTTTAAGTACTTTTCATTGTCATTATGGTCGGTTACATGGTAGTATAAGGGTGTAGTTAAATAATAACTACAAAGTCTTTTATATTCATGAACATAATACTCCTGGGTGACGCCTTAACCCGACGTCACCCTCTTTTTATGCCCAATTTTAATCCCTTTTCCTAGTATTCCTCACAAAATAAACACCGAAATGATAATCATTAGCATTTAAGTAAAATTACTGTCATCATGCATTTTTACATGCTACATTATAACTAAGTAATCACACTTATTGGGGGGAATCAATAATGGAATTGCTAGGCTATAAAATGATTAATGACGAACTCATGGCAACTGTTAAATCTGATCACGGACATATATTTAGATATTCATTTAATATTGAAACACCAGAATATGAAATTTTAGAAGTACTAGAAGAAGTTAATCAACATGTTGATAATGGCAGACATCCATTAGGATGTGAGATTATTAAGAACTATGATTTTGAAGATATTCATAACCATCAGGCTTTAATTAATTAAAATTTCATTAAACTAAAAAAGGGAGCGGGACAGAATTCTTTTGAATTCGTCGTCCGCTCCCATCTTGCTTTACTTGTGGAATTCTCTTTGTTGGGGCACCGCCCACAAGGATGACTAGAACTGAGAAAAGCTTGATTTAAGCGCCTTCTCAGTTCAGTCAGCTACTGCGAATTTGCTAAATAGTATTATTATACTATTTATATCCCAGACTGTTTTAGATATTATTCTTATTTTCTAAGTGCTTTTAAAATTAAAGAAACAACGAAAATAACAATAATTGCACCGATTAGTGCTGGAATGATTGGTACGCCACCCCATACAGGTCCCCAAGTACCTAATAATTTACTACCTACTGCTGAACCGATTAATCCAGCGATGATATTACCGATGATACCACCTGGGATATCTTTACCCATGATCATACCGGCAACCCAGCCGATTAATCCTCCGACTATTAACATAACAATAAAGCCCATATTCAGAACTCTCCTTACATCTTCTATTTTTGTATACTTCTTATATATACCACACGCCAACATGAATAAACATTAAAATTAAATTTTATTATATTTTTAATTAAACTAATATCTAATTGCACTTTAAGTAATATGGATAATTTATAAACACTTATTTACCCTTTACTACAAATACGATTTTCACTCTTAAATTCTATAAAATTTTAATGCATTTTTATAAAAGATTTTCTCTTGTGTCTCTTCATCAAAATGTCCTTCAATTAACTTAATATCTTGTTCATTAAAAGGACGCTTTGCTCGAGTAGAGGGCAAATCAGTACCAAACATAATGGCCTCAGGGTTAATTTCAATTAGTTCCTCAATGGCTTTAATGGGATCTATCTCTATACGTCCAAATCCAGTTGCTTTAACATAAACACCTTGTTTAACTAACGTTTTTAAATCCTCAAAGCCCTCTACAGTCAAGCCGAGATGATCGATTGATACTTGGGGTAATGAGCTTATAATTTCTTGATAGTCTTTTAATTGTTTAGATTCAATGTAAATTTCAGTATGCCAATCAACTAAATCATGTACCCTTTGCGCAAACGTCTTGATAAGCGCTATACCTTCAGACCCACCGCGCTTAACATTAAATCGAATACCTCTAACCCCTTTATCATTTAATCGAAGAATTTCATCGTCAGAGGTCGATGCAGGTAGCTGCGTTATCCCAACAAATTGACCTTGAAGTTGATCTAATGCCGTTATTAAATAATCTTGATCGAACCCTTGAAATGACCCTGATACAATTGCACCTCCTACAACATTTAATTGCTTAGTATGATTTAAATAATCATTAACCTTAAATGATGGGGGGATGTAGCCATTATTCTCTTTAACCGGATAATCAAAGTCAATGATATGAAAATGCGAATCAAATAGTTTCATTATAAATTCCCTCTTTATTTATATTTCTTGAAATAAAGATAACATAATTAATATTTATCAACTAAAAAACTTGATAATTATTGTGAACAGGACTAGTATAGTAAAATAACTTAGGTTATATATAAAAGACTTAAAAAAACTTACTTACAATAAATAAACTTGGAAAGTAAGAAAAAATAATTTAAATTCAAACTTGAATTTTAGGAGGTTATGTTTCATGAGTTCACATACACTTTTTAATTTAAGAACTAAACGAAATCTTGAAATTAACGAATTAACTGAATTAATTAACGAAAAATATGGTACACATTATGAACCCCATCAATTATGGGAATGGGAAAATCACCAACACGAACCTAAGTTTAAAGATGCAATGATTCTTGCAGACTTCTTCGACACGCCTTATCAAATGTTAGTCGAAAGTAAATACAAAGAATATCAACAGCAAATTGACGATATCGATATTCGTTTATAATTTAAAATTATTAAATTCGACTTCGATAAAGAAGTCGGATTTTTTGTGTAGTTAGATGTAATTTTTTCGAAATTTCCTTCTTGTAGGGTTCGATTAACGTACAAATTCCACTCAAAGATATTAAGAAGATTCTATTAAAAAACGTATTTTTATAAAGTCATTAGATATATTCTACAATTCAAAGCACAAAAATAACCCCGTAAGCTTTAGGCCTACGGGGTTTAAACACTAATTATATATTAGTTTTCGTCTTTAACATATGGTAATAAAGCCATATGACGAGCACGTTTGATAGCTGTAGTCAACATACGTTGATATTTAGCTGAAGTACCAGTTACACGACGTGGTAAAATTTTACCGCGTTCTGAGATAAAACGTTTTAATAATTCAGTGTCTTTATAGTCAATGTGTGTAATACCATTTGCTGTGAAATAGCATACTTTTTTACGACGACGTCCGCCTCTTCTTGGTCCACCTGCCATGGTTAATTACCTCCTTTGGAATAAATTTTTATACGTTCATTTTGTTATTAGAATGGTAAGTCATCATCACTAATATCAATCGGTCCGTTTGCGTTTGCAAATGGATTATCAGATTGTTTATTAGTTGATGCATTATTGTTATTATAAGACGTATTTTGTCCTGATTGTTGACCACCAAATCCTTGACCGTAGTCTTGGAAATCATTGTTATTACTTTGATTACGTTGGCCACCATGCGCATTCTTAGGTTCAAGGAATTGAACACTATCTGCTACAACTTCAGTAACAAAGATACGACGACCTTCTTGATTTTCATAACTGCGTGATTGTATGCGACCATCAACGCCAGCTAGACTACCTTTGAATAAATAATTATTCACGTTCTCTGCTTGTCTTCTAAACACAACGACATTGATGAAGTCAGCTTCGCGTTCCCCTTGAGCATTCGTGAAAGTACGATTAACTGCTAGAGTAAATGTCGCTACACTTACGCCTGAGGGAGTGGTTCTGTATTCTGGATCTTTAGTTAAACGACCTACTAATACAACTCTGTTTATCATTAAAACGCCCCCATTACTTTATTACTTATCTTGGTCTTCACGGATAACGATATAACGGATGATATCGTCACTGATTTTAGCTAAACGTTGGAATTCGTCTGTAGCTTTGTTGTTATCAGTTTTAATGCGTACGATGTTATAGAAACCTTCTTTGAAATCTTCAATTTCATAAGCAAGACGGCGTTTACCCCAGTCTTTTTCTTCTAAAACTTCTGATCCTTCTGAAGCTAAGATACCGTTGAAGCGTTCAACAAGTGCTTTTTTAGCATCTTCTTCAATGTTTGGACGTACGACATACATAATTTCATATGTTCTCATTTTATACTTGCACCTCCTTGTGGTCTATGCGGCCTATCGAATACTAACGATAAGCAAGGAATAATTTTCATTACTCACAATCAAGAATTATAGCACAGAGTATTACTTTTTACAATATATTTTATGTATCCTCCGCCTCACTATTTTGTATTGCCTATAACTTAATTTTCTTATATATGAATCGCGTCTTATATAAAGTTGCGAATTAGAACTTTTTATACTAATATCACAACTGCATTTTACATAGTATTATTTCTAAAAAATATAATATCTAAAGGAGAGCTCAAATGTTTAAAAAGGCAACATCATCTATTGCATGTTTAACTATTATGGCGACTTCTGTAGGTGCGTTAAATGCAAACGCTTCTGAGCATTCTGGAGGTAGCCAAAAAGGGACAATGGGGTATGGATATCAACAATATCTTGAAAATAACCCCGACCAACAAGATGCTTCAACAAGTAATCGTTCAACCTTTTCATCAAAATCCAAAGCAGTGACCACACAAAACGGTGAACGTGTATTAGATATTTCAGAGTGGCAAGGCAACTTAACTGACGCCCAAATCAAACAATTAAAACAAGATTATGATTTTATTATTATTCGAGGTCAATATGGCTCCGAATATGTCGATAAATGTTTAGAGAACAATTCAACTTTACTAGATAACAATAATATGAAATTTGGTGTATACTCATACAGCATGTATGAAAATGCCGATGACGCTCGAAATGAAGCACAAACGCTTTATAATCGTGCGCCTAAAGCATCATTCTATGTTAATGATTTTGAGCAAAATTCCATTACTTCTGGTGATGCTGACACTGCCACAAAATCTTGGGCAGATGAAATGCGACAACTTGCTGGAAATAAAAAAATATTATTTTATTCTTATGAGAACTTTATGATTAACAATGTTCCTAACGCAGTGAGTGCTTATGATGGTTATTGGTTAGCAGCATATCAAACACAAGAACCTAATAGAGAGAAAGTATTATGGCAATACACTGATCATTACTATGCACCAGAGTTAAACCAAAATGTTGATGCGAATTACTTAGATGCCAATGTTACGGCTGATTGGTTTATTGATTAAAAATACATACATAACACTTTATTTTTACGAACACTTGTTCTATAATGAAGTCGAGGTGTAAAATATGCAATTAGATTTAGATTGGAATAAAGATTTTCAAGAATTTCAAGAAGTCTTAAATTGCGGTATCAATCCAGAATGGTTATATTGTGCGAAAGCCAATATGATTCTCGAACCTGCTTATACTGGAGAAGGTAAACAGTTTTTTAGCACCAAAGACATTATTGAAGCAAGTAAAGTTATACCGTTCTTTTAAGATATAAATGAAACAAATGATATAAAAAAAGCAATGTAAGTCTCTTGTCACTTAAGCTAAGCGAAACTTACATTGCTTTTTATTTTACTCACATAATCCGTTGAGAAATGATTAAACGTTAAATCTGAAGTGCACGATATCGCCATCTTGCATAATGTATTCTTTACCTTCTAAACGTTGTTTACCCGCTTCTTTAGCACCTTGTTCGCCACCATGTTCTACATAGTCATCATAACTAGTCACTTCAGCACGAATAAATCCACGTTCAAAGTCAGTATGAATAATACCTGCACATTGTGGTGCTGTCATACCTTGTCTAAATGTCCAAGCTCGTACTTCTTGTACACCTGCAGTAAAGTATGTTGATAAGCCTAATAAATCATATGTTGTTCTGATAAGTACATCTAATCCTGGTTCTTCAATACCTAAATCTTCAAGGAACATCGCTCTATCTTCGTCATCTAATGTAGCAATTTCTTCTTCAATTTTCGCGCTAATAACGATAACTTCAGAATCTTCTTTCGCTGCATATTCACGAATTGCTTTTACTTTATCATTATCTTCGTCACCAATTTCATCTTCACCGACATTGGCAATATATAACATTTTTTTAGATGTTAGTAGTTGCGCTTGGTTAACGTATTTTTGATCTTCATCATTGAAGTCTATACTACGTACAGGGTCGCCGTTTTCAAGTGCTTCTTTAATTCTAGAGAGAATTCTCATTTCCATTTCAGCAGTTTTATCTTTTTGACGTGCCATTTTTTCAATTCTAGGCAAACGTTTTTCGACAGATTCTAAATCTGCTAACACTAACTCCATATTGATGACTTCAATATCATCTAATGGGTTGACGCGACCTGATACGTGTGTAACGTTTTCATCATCAAACGCACGTACAACTTGGCATATCGCATCTACTTCACGGATGTGTGAAAGGAATTTGTTTCCTAAACCTTCACCTTTAGAGGCACCTTTTACAATCCCTGCAATATCTGTAAATTCAAATGTCGTTGGAATTGTTTTTTTAGGTTCAACCATTTCTGTTAATTTATTTAAACGTGTATCTGGCACTTCTACGATACCTACGTTTGGATCAATTGTTGCGAACGGATAGTTAGCGGCTAATGCTCCCGCTTTTGTTATTGCGTTAAATAAGGTAGATTTACCTACGTTTGGTAAGCCTACAATCCCTGCTGTTAAAGCCATTAATCATTCTCCTAACCTTCAGTATCTTGATTTGATACTAATATTTTCTTTATTTTTTTATTGAACGTTTGACGTGGAATCATAATACTTCGTTGGCAATTCTCACATTTGATACGAATATCAGCACCCATACGAATGATTTTAAATCGATTAGTTCCACATGCATGTTGCTTTTTCATCTCTACTATATCATTTATTCCATAATTTGACGTCATGAAATTACCCCTCAATAATAATTAAGATTTGCCTTGTTGATTATTATTTTTAATGTAAATTGGTTGTGGTAATTTAATACCTTCTTGGACAAACACTCTTTGAATTTCTTTACGTAATATTCTTGAGCCAGATGCACCTTCACCAGGAATCGTTTCAGCAGATATTCTAAACGTTACTTTCGTTTCATCTAACGAATCAATACCTTCCACGACTGGATCAGTAATAAATAAGTAATATTTACTACGCATTGCTGTAAATAATTTATTTAGACGTTTTTCAACTTTATCTAAATTTTCTTCCACAGATACTGGAATTTCTACTATAGAGAATCCATTGGTAATAGAGAAATTCGTAATTTCGCCCATACTACCATTTGGTAATATGGTTAATTCACCTGTAATAGTATTAATACGTGTTGATCTTAAGCCGATAGATTTCACAGTTCCTTCTGCTACAGTTGTACCACCGCTATTGATTTTAACATAGTCACCAACGTCGAATTGATTTTCAAATATGATAAAGAAGCCTGTAATAATATCTTTTACGATGGTTTGCGCACCGAAACCAACAGCTAAACCAACGACCCCAGCACTCGCGATGATACCTTCAACACTAATTCCAAATTTACTTAAGATGGTAGTAATCACAATAAACCATACGATGTAACTCACTACGTTTTGAACTAGTGAAATTAATGTTCGAGAACGCTTTTTATTTCCTTTGCTACTACGGTTTTGTATTTTAAATGCTTGTTCAATTGCTTTATTTAATATTGCTATAACAATCAACGCAACAATAATATATATGAGAATTAATGCTATTTTGATAGCTAAATTCTCATATGTTTCTATCTTTGTTAATGGTTCAAATAATGAAGACAATACATTTTTAACCTGATTCATATAATAGCAACCTCCCTATTTAACTATTTTATAATTTAATTATTATACGCATTTATTGCACAATATGTATCCGTCTTAAGCTTTACTTTCAATATTATTTTCTCTCTAAAGCTTAAAATGTAACATAACTTTGCTCACTAACTCAAAGATCCCATTCTAACAGTACATTTGGATATGTACCATTAATCTTCATTAAGTTGTTGAATGAGTCGCTGAAACGCTTCTTTTGATTTAAATTCAAATGTTATTTTACCTGTATTTTTACGCGTTGAAATCTCTACTTTAGTGCCAAATTTTTCTTTTAATAGACGTTCTTGTTTTTGAATGAATTTGGGTTTCATTGGCGTTGGTTCTTTACTTTCTTTAGACTGCCGGCCGTCTTGCAGTTCATTTACAACTTGTTCAAGATACCTAACGCTCCACTTTTCACGTATTGCTTGTTGACTTATCTTCTTCATCTTACTAACATCTTTAATTCCTAGTAATGTCCGTCCATGCGCACCGGATAACGCACCTTCTTTGACTTGCTTTGAAACATCTTGTGGCAAATTCAACAATCTCAACATATTAGCGATGTAAGGTCGTGATTTACCTAATCGCTCAGCTACTTTTTGTTGCGTTAATCCTAAATCTTTCATCAAACGTTGATAGCTCTCCGCTTCTTCAATAGCATTAAGATCTTCTCGTTGTAAATTTTCGATAATCGCTAATTCCATCATGTCCGAATCAGATAATTCTTTGATAATTGCTGGTATTTCAGTTAACCCTGCTAATTGAGATGCTCTAAATCGCCTTTCGCCAACCACGATATAGTAACCTTGTACAGTTTGGCGTAATACAATGGGTTGTAAAATACCGTGTGTCTGTATGGACGTTGCTAAATCGCTTAACTTTTCATCATCAAAGGTTTTGCGAGGTTGGTATGGATTGGCTTTAATTTGAGAAATATCAACGTTTTGAATTTGTTCATTTTGACTTAAGGCCAATCGTTCATCTTGTTTATGATCCACTATCTTTCACCCCTTTCAATCAACATTTACTAAACATTTAATACTTTATCTTTGCACTAGGCTTAATGCGATTACATCAAACTCACTTACCTTCTCATTATAACTATTATGGCACGCATTTGATTAGCACTTATCTATTTTAAAAAATATAGAATAGGTTTAACAAGTAGATAAGGTCGATGAAATAAAAAATAATTTTTTATGTGCGCCTATCATGATGTTATCAATGCTTTAAGCGTTTTCTGATTTGACTTTATAATCTTAATTTTCAGAAAAGTTGTTGACAAATATGACTTAGGTCTGTAAGCTATGAATTAACTTAAAAAAACACAAATTACACACTGTAATAAGGAAAGTAGAATTTACACTGCTAATACAGAGAGTCTCCATAGCTGAGAAGAGACATTGAAAGAAAGTTTGAAAATGGCCTTTGAGTGTTGATGCCAATACGAGGTGTCAACGGGTTCGCCCGTTATAGCGATACAGTATTAACATTTATTGTTTAATGGCGTACTGGAATTCTAGACGTCGCTATTCATCGTTAATACTCATTTACTTGTAATCAAGTTAAATGAGTTTTTTAATGAGCACTTTCATTTATCCGAAGTTTCAGATAACGAATGGATTAGCGTCTACCATCTCAGTACACGTTATTCACATAATGGCGTACTGTTTGAGGTTACTTTAGCAATAAAGTAATAAACAAAGGTGGTACCGCGAAACAAGCTTTCGTCCTTTACATCCGATACATATCGGGTTTAAAGGACGGAAGCTTTTTTTATTGGATTATAAATGAATGGAGGATTTGACATGAAAGATACACAATTAGCACAAATATCATTAACTAAAGATGTTACTGGCGCAATAGCCAATCCGATTTATTTGTCTACCGCATATCAACATCCTCACCTTGGTCAGTCAACAGGCTACGACTATACAAGAACTAAGAACCCAACACGTTCTGCATTTGAGGAATCCTTCGCGAAATTAGAAGGTGGTATTGCTTCGTTTGCTACGTCAAGTGGCATGGCTGCAGTACAGCTCATTTGTAACTTGTTTCAACCAGGTGATGAGATATTAGTCGCCTTCGACTTATACGGTGGTACATTCAGATTATTTGATTTTTACGAGAAACAATATGGTATCAAATTTAAGTATGTCGACTTTTTAAATTATCAGGAAGTCGTTGACAGTATTACACCAAATACGAAAGCACTTTTCATAGAGCCCATTTCGAATCCACAAATGATTGAAATTGATGTTGAACCGTATTACATCTTGAGTCAAAAGCATCATCTGTTAACTATTATCGATAATACATTTTTAACACCGTATCTATCTACTCCTTTAGAGGAGGGTGCAGACATCGTGCTTCATTCAGCAACCAAATACATTGGCGGTCACAACGATGTGCTCGCAGGTGTTGTAACAGTGAAAGATGAAGCGTTAGCCGAACAACTTGGACAATTGCATAATATGATTGGTGCAACATTGTCCCCTATTGATAGTTATTTATTACAGCGTGGTTTAAAAACACTACATTTACGTATTGAACGGTCAGAAGCAAATGCTAAGAAATTAGCTGAACGATGTAAAGTTTCAAATGCTATAGATGAAGTTCTATACAGTGGAAAAACGGGCATGTTAAGTTTACGCCTAAACAAAGACTTTAGCGTTGCTAAATTTTTGGAAAATTTAGAAATTTGTATTTTTGCAGAAAGTTTAGGTGGGACCGAAACATTTATCACTTTCCCATACACACAAACACATGTCGATATGCCTGATGAAGAAAAAGATAAACGTGGCATAGATGAATATCTCATACGCTTATCCATAGGTATTGAGGATTATAACGATATTGAGTCAGATATTTTACGCGCACTGGAGAATTCTAAAGTAGGAGTGATTTCATGACCTTATCAAAAGAAACTGAAGTTATTTTTGATGAACATAGAGGTGTTGATTACGATTCAGCTAACCCACCGCTTTATGACTCTTCAACATTTCACCAACAGGTACTCGGTGGCAATGCAAAATTCGATTATGCCAGAAGTGGTAATCCCAACCGTCAACTTCTTGAGGAGAAATTGGCAAAGCTTGAAGGTGGCAACTACGCATTTGCATATGCGTCAGGTATTGCTGCAATATCAGCGGTGCTATTAACACTAAAAGCAAATGATCATGTGATTCTTCCTGACGATGTATACGGCGGTACATTCAGACTTACCGAACAAATTCTCAATCGCTTTAATATTCAATTTACGACAGTTAATGCCACACACACTGAGGAAATTGAACGAGCGATTCAACCTAACACTAAACTCATCTACGTTGAAACACCATCGAATCCGTGTTTCAAAATTACAGATATACGTGCCGTCGCATCGATTGCGAAACGTCATCAGTTACTTTTAGCAGTGGACAATACATTCATGACTCCATTGGGTCAATCCCCACTTGCACTTGGTGCTGATATTGTTGTTCACTCAGCTACTAAATTTTTAGGTGGACACAGTGATATTATCGCTGGTGCTGCCATCACAAATCGCAAAGACGTCGCAGATGCATTATATCTTTTACAGAATGGGACTGGCACTGCATTATCAGCACATGATAGTTGGACGTTAGCCAAACATTTAAAAACATTACCCGTTCGCTTTAAACAATCAACAGCTAATGCAGCGCAACTTGTCACATTTTTAAATGAAAGAAAAGAAATTGCCGAAGTATATTATCCAGGGAACAGTTCATTACACTTGTCACAAGCAAATAGCGGTGGTGCCGTCATCGGTTTCCGATTAAAAGATGAAACGAAGGCACAAGATTTTGTGGATGCCTTAACGTTACCTCTCGTTTCCGTTAGTCTCGGAGGTGTTGAGACCATTTTATCTCATCCTGCCACAATGTCACATGCTGCTGTTCCTGAAGATGTTCGAAATGAACGTGGCATTACCTTTGGCTTATTCCGATTAAGCGTAGGTCTAGAACAACCTCAAGAATTAATTGCTGACCTTAACTACGCATTAAAGGAGGCTTTCAATGAGTCGATTATTGAATCAATTACAGAACAACGTTTTAGTAGCTGATGGTGCAATGGGAACAATCCTCTATTCAGAGGGACTCGATACATGTCCAGAAGCATATAACTTAACACATCCGGAGAAAGTAGAGTCAATACATCGTTCTTATATAGAGGCCGGTGCTGATATCATCCAGACGAATACGTACGGTGCTAACTTTGAAAAGCTTAAACGCTTTGGCTTAGAACATAAAGTGAAGGATATTCATAAAGCAGCTGTAGCTATTGCGAAACGTGCGGCACAACCGGACACTTTCATACTTGGTACGGTAGGTGGTTTTAGAAGTTTACAACAAGAGGAGTTGCCTTTGTCCACCATTCAATACCATGCTGAAAATCAAATCGATACACTCGTTGAAGAAGGTGTTGATGGGTTATTATTCGAGACTTACTACGATTTAGAAGAACTTACAAACATCGTTACAACAACACGTCGTAAGTACGATATTCCAATCATTGCTCAACTCACCGCTTCAAATACGAATTACTTAGTCGATGGAACCGAAATTAATCAAGCGTTACAACAATTAGTTGCTTGTGGTGCCAATGTTGTAGGCCTTAATTGTCACCACGGTCCACATCACATGCAACGTTCATTTTCACATATTGCGTTACCAGAGAACGCATACCTATCATGTTATCCAAACGCGAGCTTACTGGATATCGAGAATAGTGAATTTAAATATAGTGATAACGCACAATATTTCGGTGATGTTGCGCAAGAACTCATAAATGAAGGTGTACGGTTGATTGGTGGTTGTTGTGGCACAACACCACAACATATTGCTTATATCAAATCATCCGTCAAAGATTTGAAACCTGTTACCAATAAAAAAGTAATTCCAATTAATCGCCAAACGAATCGAGCAGTGACGCGTACGTATAAACATAACTTAACGACAAAGGTTAAAAATGGACCGACAGTCATTGTCGAACTCGATACACCGAAGCATTTAGATACAGATCTTTTCTTTGAAAATATCGGCAAACTCGATGAGGCCAAAGTTGATGCAGTAACGCTAGCTGATAATTCACTAGCTACCGTGCGTGTTAGCAATATTGCAGCGGCAAGTATTATACGCCAACGTTACGATATTGAGCCACTCGTACACATTACATGTCGAGATCGTAATTTAATCGGCTTGCAATCACATCTACTTGGCTTATCACTTATCGGCGTTAACGAAATTTTAGCAATTACAGGCGACCCGTCAAAGGTAGGTCATCTACCCGGTGCCACAAATGTCTACGATGTCAATTCAAAAGGATTAACCGAATTAGCATTAAGATTCAATCAAGGTATTAACACGGATGGTGATGCGCTGAAGAAACATACAAACTTCAACATCGCTGGTGCATTTGACCCTAATGTACGTAAACTCGACGGTGCGGTCAAACGCCTTGAGAAAAAAGTAGCTGCAGGCATGAATTACTTCATTACGCAACCTGTATACAGTAAAGCAAAAATCAAAGAAGTATACGAGGCGACGAAACATCTGAATGTCCCTCTATTTATAGGTATCATGCCTATCGCAAGCTATAATAACGCACTTTTCCTACATAACGAAGTGCCTGGCATTAAAATGTCTGAAGACGTATTAAGCCAATTTAAAGCAGTAAAAGATGATAAAGAAAAAACTAAAGCATTAAGTTTGAGACTCTCTAAAGAATTGATTGATACAGTGCATGAGTACTTCAATGGTTTATACATCATCACACCGTTCCAACGTATCGATTATTCATTAGAACTCGCAGCGTATTCTAAAGCAATTACCCAAAACAAGGAGGCAATATCATGACAACAATTACAACTTCAAATTTAGGATTCCCAAGATTAGGTAGAAAAAGAGAGTGGAAAAAAGCCATCGAAAGCTATTGGGCTAAAAAAATTGATAAAGCAGAATTAGATCAAACGTTAAGTGATCTTCACAGAGAAAATTTATTATTACAAAAGCATTATAATTTAGACAGTGTACCTGTCGGTGACTTCTCACTATATGACCACATTCTCGATACATCATTACTATTCAACATCATTCCTGAACGTTTCCAAGGTCGCGAAGTCAATGATGATTTATTATTTGATATTGCACGTGGTAATAAAGAACATGTAGCGAGCGCTTTAATTAAATGGTTCAATACGAATTACCATTATATCGTGCCAGAATGGGATAACGTTGAACCTAAAGTGAATCACAATGTATTATTAGATCGCTTTAATTATGCAAAATCACTTAACGTCAATGCGCATCCTGTCATCGTAGGACCAATTACGTTTGTGAAATTGTCTAAAGGTGGTCATCAATCTTTCGAGGAGAAAGTTCAAACACTTTTACCATTATATAAAGAAGTGCTTCAAGCACTCGTTGATGCTGGCGCAGACTATATCCAAGTGGATGAACCAGTATTAGTAACAGATGAGAGCGCAGCCTATGAAGCGATTACAAGAGAAGCCTATAACTACTTTGATATAGCAGGCTTAGCAGACAAATTAGTCATTCAAACTTACTTTGAGCGTGCCAATGTTAAATTCTTAAGTTCATTACCAGTAGGTGGCTTAGGATTAGACTTTGTACATGATCACGGTTATAACTTACAACAAATTCAAGCAGGTGACTTCGACGCATCTAAAACATTATATGCTGGTATTATTGATGGCCGTAACGTTTGGGCAGCAGATATCGAAGCTAAGAAACAATTAATTGAATCATTACAAGCCTATGCGAAACATATCGTTATCCAACCGTCATCATCTTTATTACATGTACCAGTATCATTAGATGATGAAACATTAGATGAATCTATTGAAGACGGCTTAAGTTTCGCTACTGAAAAGTTAGACGAATTAGACGCACTACGTCGCCTATTTAATCATAACGACAGTGCGAAATATGATGAATTCAAAACACGTTATGAACGTTTCCAAAGTCAATCATTCAAAAATCTTGAATATGATTTTGATAGCGTACCAACAAGCCGTAAGTCACCTTTCCCTGAGCGTAAAAAAGCACAAGACGCACGTTTACACTTACCTGACTTACCAACAACAACGATTGGTTCATTCCCACAAACTCAAGAAGTACGTAAATATCGTGCTGATTGGAAAAATAAACGTATCTCAGATGAAGCTTACAACGATTTCCTAGAAAGTGAAATTGCACGTTGGATTAAAATTCAAGAAGATATCGGTCTAGATGTACTCGTTCATGGTGAGTTCGAACGTAATGACATGGTTGAATTCTTCGGTGAAAAACTACAAGGCTTCTTAGTCACTAAGTTCGGCTGGGTACAATCATACGGTTCACGTGCCGTTAAACCACCAGTGATTTACGGAGATGTCAAATGGACTGAGCCATTAACAGTCAAAGAAACGGTATATGCACAAAGTTTAACTGACAAACCTGTTAAAGGTATGCTAACCGGTCCAGTAACGATCTTAAACTGGTCATTCGAACGTGTCGATGTGCCACGTAAAGTCGTTCAAGATCAAATTGCTCTAGCGATTGATGAAGAAGTATTAGCGTTAGAAGAAGCGGGTATTAAAGTCATCCAAGTAGACGAACCAGCTTTACGTGAAGGTTTACCATTACGTTCTGAATACCATGAACAATATCTTGCAGATGCAGTCAATTCATTCAAATTAGCAACTTCTTCAGTCCAAGATGAAACACAAATCCATACGCATATGTGTTATTCTCAATTTGGTCAAATCATTCATGCCATCCATGAGTTAGATGCTGATGTTATTTCAATTGAAACATCACGTAGTCATGGTGATTTAATCAAAGACTTTGAAGATATCAACTATGATTTAGGTATTGGGTTAGGTGTATATGACATCCATAGTCCACGTATCCCTACTGAAGATGAAATTGCTACAGCAATCGATCGTTCTCTACAACAAATTGACCGTTCATTATTCTGGGTTAACCCTGACTGTGGCTTAAAAACACGTAAAGAAGAAGAAGTTAAAGACGCTCTAACTGTACTTGTAAATACCGTTCGCAAAAAACGCGAAGCAAATAACCAAAACAAACCCGCATAGGGGAGCTGTACAGAAATCACTTGTAATTTCGTCGTACAGCCCCGGCACAGTTGACTAGAACTGAAGCGAGCTTTTCTAAAGCGATGGGTCAGTTCAGTCAGCCACTGCCAAAACTAACATAGAATAACTATTACTATTGGAGGTATGAAACATGCCAAACTATCCATTATGGAACCAATTAAATCAACTGAAAGAAGCAACTTGGGTGGATTTAACACATACCTTTGACCCAGAAATACCTCGCTTTAGTGAATTTGAAAAAGGTGAAGTTTCGACACTCTTTACCGTTAAAGAACATGGGTTTTACGTGCAACGTTGGAATATTGTCACACAATATGGCACACACATTGATGCCCCTATTCACTTTGTTGAGAATAAACGTTACTTAGAAGATTTAGACTTAAAAGAATTAGTATTGCCCCTTATTGTCTTAGACTTTTCAAAAGAGGCTGCAGAAAATGCTGACTTCATCGTCACACGTGACCATTTAGAGACATGGGAAGCGAAACATGGGCGTATTGAAGACGGTACGTTTGTCGCTTTACGTACAGATTGGTCAAAACGTTGGCCAGATATTGAACAATTTGAAAATAAAGATGCTGAAGGTAATCAACATTTACCAGGTTGGGGTTTAGATGCCTTGAAGTTCTTAATCGAAGAACGTGGTGTGAAATCAATCGGACATGAAACTTTCGACACAGATGCGTCAGTGGATACTGCTAAAAATGGAGATATCGTTGGAGAACGTTATATTCTTGGACAAGACACATTCCAACTTGAATTGTTAACGAATTTAGACCAATTACCAACGCGTGGTGCGGTCATTTACGCAATTAGTCCGAAACCCAAAGATGCACCTGGATTCCCAGTACGTGCATTTGCGATTAAACCTTAATCAATGACACGTTTTAGGCTTGATATTGAGCGATCAAAGCCAAAACTTTCCTAATATTATAAAAATCCTGTCACATCAACCGTTACGCGTAAGTGCCGGTATGTGGCAGGATTATTTTATTGATACGTTTTTATAATATTGATAATGTCTTCATGAATATCTGGATGTGCAATAATTGCACCCTTAACGTGATTTAAATCGATAGCATTGCCTTGAATATCTGTCACAATTAGTCCTAACTCTTTCGCATATAATAATTGCGCACTCATGTCCCATAGATTTGCGCCCATATCGATACTTGCTCCGAAATCCCCTGTAATTGTTCGCAACGCACCAATGCCACCAGCACCAATAAATCGAAAGCCATGTGATTTTGAAATCAATGCCTTTAATAACTCGGAACGCGCACGTTTTGGATCAATAGAAATCAACGCATCTTTGAGGTGATGATACGTGTCTACACGTAGTGGCACGCCATTAACCGTCACACCTTTACCCTTTACAGCTTTATATAATTTTTGTTGATAAAATTCATATGTATAGGCTAGTAAAGGCTCGCCATCATAGAATAAACTTACTATTAAACAATAATCTTTATGTTGTTTCACAAGATTCGTTGTACCATCAATAGGATCTATCGCCCAAGCATAGCCACGGTACATATCAACCTCATGATTGCTTTTTTCTTCACCCATAATCTGATGTTCTGGATAATATTCTTTGATAAGTTGAGTGAAATCAGCTTGAACTTCCTTGTCGATATTCGTCACTAAATCTAAATCATGCTTTTTTGTTTCAACCGCCACATCATTCAACATCATATCAACCTTACGTGCAATATGTGCTATCCATGCTTCAATACGACAATCAATCTCTTGAATTGCGCACATTTTTTATCACCTCTTACTTTCTTATCTAAAAACTAATTTTTTAGATTTAACATTATCCTTTATATAAATATACCTAAGATTCGTTAACCTATTAAGTTCTTATATGAAGTTTATATATTTTTTCTAATAAAACATCTATTAAATACGCTGCCATTTAGTCATTTTCTTTAATAAGACTATCGTATCACTTGATTGACAAGCACGTTTAACGGGTAGACGCTTAATAGTCAATTCTTTAAACATGTGGGAGGAAACGCAAATGAGTAATAAAACAGTCTATGATGTGATTGATACTGGTGTAAACTACTTACTGTCCGTTTATGATAATTGGAACATTGAGGAAGTATTAGAT
Source organism: Staphylococcus borealis (assembly GCF_001224225.1). GTDB lineage: Bacteria > Bacillota > Bacilli > Staphylococcales > Staphylococcaceae > Staphylococcus > Staphylococcus borealis. The sequence continues at coordinate 82,086 of NZ_CUEE01000006.1, forward strand.
AAAGACAATGATGTATTTCCAAATACGCTACATTGGCAATTTGGCCATGTCTTAACAATCTTTGATTCAGCTTTATCGATGGGTGCCCAAAATGCGGTAGATATCGACAAATATACTACATTATTTGGTTATGGTTCTAGTCCTGCTAACTGGGATGGGCAAGACGTTCCATCAATTGAATCTATTAAAGAGGACTTACAAACGATTCCAGATCGCGTACGTCAACTAACTGACGAGCAACTCTCTCAAGCATTAGACCAACCGATTGCTGGTTGCAAAACGGTGAACGAATTACTAGTATTAAATGCCATTCATGTCCCATTACATGCGGGTAAAATTGAAGAAATGGCTCGTGTTCTGAAACAAGACCACTAATTTAAACGCCATATTATATAAATTGAAGGGGTACGTATGAACATTATTGCGAACAGTATTTTTGTAGAGAATCAAGAAGAAGCCTTACAATTTTATACAAATATTCTAGGCTTTGAAAAGAAAATTGACGAACCTGTAGGCGGAGGTTTTAGATGGCTCACTTTAGTGTCCCCTAATCAACCAGAAGCTGCCCAATTGGTCTTAGAACCCAATGGTAATCCGATTGCAGGTGACTATCAACAGCGTCTATTTGAAACCAACATACCTATTACCATGTTTGGCGTGGACAATGTACAACAAACGTATGACACATTAACGCAAAAAGGGGTTCATTTTACCGTTGAACCGACGACAATGGGTAGCGCTAAAATGGCCATTTTTGATGATACATGTGGTAATTTAATTCAAATTATAGAACAAAAATGACCTCATAGGATGCATATTGATGCATCCTATGAGGTCTATTTTAATGAAAAGGAAGTCATACATTATGATTTATAATTGAAATCAGGAATGTTATGCCAACGTTCTTTAAAATAATGTGCAATCGCTTTAGGTTTACGGTCGCGTGTGAAGATACCTTTCTTATTACCTTGAACACGAATGATACCATTTGATGTTTCAAAATCTGCGAAATTCCATGTCTGTTCACCGATAAATTGTGGGTATTTATCCATAATTTCATGGTTCGCTTTATAGTAATTCAATTGATATTCTTCCGTAAACATTTGATCATCAATCGCATGCATACCTGCAACGGTATCAGCACCATATTCTGTGAACATAATTGGCTTGTTAGGTTGTCGTTCAGACCACTGTGCTAATTCTTTATCCAGTGCTTTTTTCGCACTTGCTAAATCTGCAGATTGCGTATACCAACCGTAATAGCGATTTAAGCATAATACATCAACTAAATCTTGCACTTCACATACATCAGGTTGTGCCATTAAAATGGTAACAATTGTAACAGGTCGTTTCTGTGGATCTTTACGTTTCGCTAATTCCACAAATGGTTCAAAATAAGCTTTTGCGCCTTTTTCATTAGAAGCAGGTTCATTAGCGATTGACCACATAACTACGCACGCATGGTTCTTATCTCTTTCAATCAAACCTTCTATGACTTCTTTATGCGCTTGATGTGTATCAATCTCTTTCCAAGTATCATGTTCTAATTGGCCACCTAAAGCCACCATAAAGTTAAGATGTACACCGACCGCTGTCGTTTCATCGATCACAACGATACCTTGTTCATCCGCTAGACGCATCATTTCTTCGGAATATGGATAATGCGCTGTTCTGAAAGAATTGGCACCAATCCATTTCATCAAATTAATGTCCATTACATTGGCTGCCTCATTTAAGCCACGCCCACTATAAAATGTATCTTCATGCTTACCAAATCCTTTGAAATAAAACGGTTTATTATTGATAAGGAATTGACCATCTTTTACTTCTACAGAGCGAATACCAAATCGTTCTGTATATACATCAACAACCTCGCCGTCATTCAGAAGTTCAACTTTCATATGATAAAGATACGCATTAAGTGGCTGCCATAAATGTGGATGATCAATAGACATTGCACCTTCAGCTTCATTGTTCTGAGTAACAACTTGTCCATCTTCATCTATAATCGTTACGCTAATTCGATCAATATCTGAGCGGTTTCCGTGAACATCCACTTTATAATTCACTATACTTTCTCCACTTTGTTTAACTTCTGGGTTAATCACAATATCCTGAATATATGTTTGAGGTGTTGTATATATTTTTACAGGGCGATGAATGCCTGCGTAATTAAAGAAGTCAAAGTTTGGCGTGTTAACTGGCGTAACCGTTCCATCTTCATCAACACGTTCACTATAATTACCTACCGGCAATGTGCTATGCGTCAGTATATTGTTGACCTTAACCGTTAATCGATGACTACCTGTTGTAGCGATTTCCGTAATATTCACTTCAAATGGTAGAAAGCCGCCTGAATGTGTCACGATTTCCTTACCATCTAAATAAACCGTCGCATGATGCGTTACTGAACCAAATCTTAATACAATACGTTCACCTTTGAGGTGCTTTGGAATCATAATCTCACGTTCATAGTAAACGTCGCCAACGTGTTGTCGAATACTTTGAATCACACCTTGATCATTATAAGAACCTGGTACAGCCATTACATCTTCTGTATCTAAAGCTTGACTTACGTCGACATGTTCTTTATAGCCTACTAATTTAAATTTCCATATACCAGACACGTCTAATAATTGTCTGGTTTCTGTATTAATTGGGTATAACATCTTCATTCCTCCTTATATTACACACCTGAATATGCGTTAAAGCCACCATCTACTGGTAATACAACACCATTAACAAAGCTTGACGCCTCTTTACTAACTAGGAATAATAATGCACCTACCAATTCTTCCGGTTTACCGAAACGTTCCATTGGCGTAGCATTAATAATTTTTTCAGAGCGCGCTGTATAACTGCCATCTTCATTTAGTAGTAATGCTTCGTTTTGTTTTGTTAGTAAAAAGCCTGGGGCTATGGCATTTACTCTAATATTTGTTTTAGAGAAATACACACTTAGCCATTGTGTGAAATTACTAATTGCTGCTTTTGCACCACTATAAGCTGGAATTTTTGTAAGTGGGGTAAAGGCATTCATTGATGAAATATTAATAATCGTTGCGTCTGCTTTATCTAACATATCCGTTGCGAAAACTTGTGACGGAATAAATGTACCTAGGAAATTAAGATCCATTACGAAGCCAACACTTTCTTCATCTAAGTTGAAGAATGTTTGTTTATCTTGATCTAAGTCACCTTCAAAGCGTTCGTCATCTGTAGTACCTTTAGGCGCATTACCGCCTGCACCATTTATTAAAATATCGACACTACCGAAAGTATCATTGACTTCCTGTTTAATTCGTTTCATGTCTTCTTTATTTGTTACATCGCCTAGAAATACTTGAGATTCTCCGCCGAGTGCTTTTATTGTTTCAACTAAGCCACTTGCATCCTCTCTAAGGCCAACCATCGCAACTTTAGCGCCACTTTGTGCTAAGGCAGTAGACATCGCACTGCCAATGACACCTGTTCCACCTGTAATGACAACGACTTTATCTGTTAAATCAATATCGAATGGTAATTTCATAAGTTCATTTCTCCTTTTTTATTTGTTATTCTTACTAACCGCTTCATATAAACCGTTTAAATAAGTTGCGCCTAACGCACGATCATATAATCCATACCCTGGTTTACCTGTTTCGCCCCAAATCATACGTCCATGGTCTGGTCTTATAGGGCCATGATAGTCGAAACTATGCAAAGCTTTAACGACTTCATACATGTCGATTGAACCTTTTTCAGATAAATGTGCAGATTCTTGGAACGATTTATCGCCAATTAATTTAACATTACGTGCATGTACAAAGTTGACGCGGCCTTTCTCGCCAAAGTAACGTAACATGTCAACGAAGTCATTTCTGCGATCAGCACCTAATGAGCCAGAGCACATCGTTAAACCATTGTATTTAGAATCATACAAGTTAATAAAGCGCTCTAAATTTTCTTTGTTAGTGATAATACGTGGTAAACCAAAGATATTCCATGGTGGATCGTCCGGATGTATCGCCATCAGAACATCTTCCTCTTCAGCAACCGGTATTACTTTTTGGATAAAGTAATTTAAGTTGTCCCATAGCGTTTCTTCATCTACTTCTTTATAATCATCAAATAATTGTTTTAAATCTTCTTTCGTATAACTTGAATCCCATCCTGGCAATGATAATTCACCACTTAATGGATTCATTTTCTCAACATCTTGTTCATCATAGATTAAGCAAGTAGAACCATCATCTAAGCGGTAGTCTAATTGTGAACGCGTCCAATCAAATACTGGCATAAAGTTGTAACACACAATCTTGATACCTGCTTGTCCTAGATTTCGAAGTGTTTCACAATAATTTTCGATGTATTTATCACGTGTCGGTTTACCTAATTTAATATCTTCATGTACAGGTACACTTTCAATCACCGATAATTCCATACCTGCATCTTCAATTTCTTGCTTTAATGCTTTAATTTTATCTAATGGCCAAACTTCACCAACCGGTACATCATAAATTGCACTTACAATACCTTTCATTCCAGGTATTTGTTTAATATATTCCAAGCTGATTGGATCATCTTTGCCGTACCATCTAAATGTCATTTTCATTGTCTTGTCCCCCTATATTAATTTGAAGTAGTTATAAGCGTTGTTATAGCAAATATTTTCAATCATGCGTTTTAATAGTTGATCATCATTAGGGATTTCACCTTTTTCAACTAAGTCCCCAATGAATGAAGATAATATACGTCTAAAGTAATCGTGTCTTGAATATGAAATAAAGCTTCTTGAATCTGTTAACATACCAACAAAATGCATTAGCAACCCTTGATCAGCTAATGATGACATTTGTCTTAACATGCCTCTTTTCGTATCGTTGAACCACCAACCTGCACCATGTTGTACTTTACTTTTAATACCTGGTTCAGTTTGAAAATTCGCAATCGTAGAACCCACGATATCATTATAAATTGGGTTTAAGTTATACAAGATGGTCTTAGGTAAGTGTCCTTCTTGTTCCATCATGTCTAGTGTTGCATTTAAATGATACGCAAGATTGTCTTGGTCTCTAATTGAGTCAAAGCCAGCATCTTTTCCTACTTTTTCAAACATCTTTGTATTATTATTTCGAATTGCACCAAAGTGAATTTGCATTACCCAACCACGTTCATGGTATGCCTTACTCAATTCATTTAACATGTAGCTTTGGAACTGGAATCGTTCATATGTTGAAATATCTGCATGATTTAAAGCTTTCTTGAAAATGTCTTGAATAGCTTGATCGGTATAAGCCTCAAAATGCATTTCTTCTAAACCATGGTCAGCTAATCGACCGCCTTTATCATGGAAATATTGAATGCGCTTATATAACGCTTCGATAAAGTCAGAAGGTGTCGTAATTGGATGCGTAAGGTTTTCTAACTTTTGTAGTAAGTCTGTAAACGCTGGGTCGCCAACTTTAAATACATCATCAGGTCTAAATGCAGGCAGGACAGTCGTGTTAAATCCATCCTGTGCTTTAATAGCATCATGATAGTTTAAGTCGTCTGTAGGATTATCTGTTGTGCAAATTAAGTTGACATTCGAATCAGTAATCAATGATTGAGTTGTTGTGTGATGTTGTTTTAGATAATCATTAGCACGATGATAAATAGCTTCAGCGTTATCACTAGTCAGTAAATCTTCAATGTCAAAATACATTTTCAATTCAAGTTGTGACCAGTGATATAACGGATTGCCCACTGAATTTTCTAATGTTTCTGCCCATTTTTTAAATTTATCAAGTGGTGCAGCATCGCCAGTAATATACTGTTCTTCAATGCCTTGTGCACGCATTGCACGCCATTTGTAATGATCACCACTGAGCCATAAGTCTGTAATATTGTCACATACCACATTGTCGCTAATTTGCTTAGGGTCTAGATGACAATGGTAGTCATAAATTGGCATATCTTTCGCGAAATCATGGTATAAATGTTTTCCTGTTTCATTATTCAACATAAAATGTTCATTTATAAAAGCCATATCGTATACGCTCCTTTAAATTTCTTCTCTCAATGCAAGTTCTTTAACAATTTGTTTATGTCGTTTATCTGTAAGTGGGTACCATATAAAGAAGATAATGAATGCGATGGTACATGCCACTGCCGGTACTGCAAAGAATAAAACTTTAAGTCCAAAGATTGTACCCGCTGATTGGTCAACATTAGGTTGATAACCAATGAACGTTAATGCTAACCCAGGTACGAAACCTGCAAGTGCTTGTGATACTTTTCTAGTAAAGCTATAACTTGAATAAGTGATACCTTCTGAACGTAATCTGAATTTCCATTGTCCGTATTCCACAACGTCTGCAATGAATGCCCATACAACTGTGTTAGGAATAACTAAGAAGAATTGTGCTATCGTATTCATGATTAAGAACATGACATAATTTTCTCCGAAGAATAAGAAGTTTAAGACTTCGAAGATAACAAATCCGCCAATACCAATGAGGGCTGTATATTTCTTACCTAACTTTTTACTAATATATGTAGTTGCTAACAATGCTGGTATTAGACCGATAAAGTTTAATGTACTGACTAAACCAACAAGATTCGGTTTATCTAATACATATTTAAAGTAGTAAAGTTGTGTTGATTGTACTAAGAACATAGACATAATCGTTAATAGTGTGAAGATAGCTAAGACGGCAAAGGCTTCATTTTTCACTAAGTTGAAGAAGGCTTTCTTATTGACGCCTTTCTCTTTCGGACGTTCGATCACGTGACGTTCTTTAACACCTTTGTAGCAAATCAAATGGAATATCACACCAAAGATTGCAAGCATACCAACAACTACTGGATAACCAATTGCGTGATTATCAAATTTTGAAACTAATGGTACAACGGCAATACCTGCGATGAATAATGCACTTTGTGATCCTAAGTTTCTAAATACAGATAACTGTGTTCTATCATCCGCATTCACTGTCATTGCAGCTGATAATGAGCCATAAGGGATATTAACGACTGAATAAGCCGCGTTAAACATTAAATAAGTTGCGAACGCCCAAATGACCTTTCCAGTATCACTGAAATTAGGTGCGGTAAATGAGAGCACCGTTAAGATTGCTAGGGGCACCGTGCCATATAAGATGAATGGTCTAAATTTACCTTTAGGCCCTATATTTGTTCTTGAATCGACGATCGTCCCTACACCTGTATCTACAAATGCATCAAAGATTTTTGCAACTAAAAATACAAGACCACCGTAGAAAGCTGAAATACCTAAAATATCTGTGAAGAACATCATTAAGTAAATTTGTCCCATATCAAACATCATGCCGTTACCTAAATCACCAAATCCATAAGATAACTTTTCTTTAAAACCTAATGTTGATTTTTGAATATTATTGAGACTCTGCACTTTTTGCTTTTCTCTTGTTTCAACTGTAGTTCCCATAATACTGCCTTCTTTCTATCTATTGATATCTTTGTTACTTTCAATAGACGTATTTATTTTTTCAAGATTGGCATAACTATAATCACCAATGACGTTGTGCTTATAAACCATGTTATTGATCCCAAATTGAACAGTATCTTTTAAATCCCATTGCTTCATAATTCCATAAATGATACCTACACTAAATGCATCACCCGTGCCTAATCTATCTAAGATATCGACCTCAATTGTTTCAGTTTGTTCGAGTTGATTTGGTGTAGAAAGAAATCCTTGTAAGCGGTTTCTTTTATGGTTAAAAATTTTTCTCTGTGTAAATGCAATATAGTTAATGTTGTATGTTTGATGTATTTTCGTTAAAAACGGTCTAATGTCTTCAATATTAGCCATTCGATCTAAACCATCTTTTAAATCTTTGCCATCTTCACCTGGCAGTGATAATGGCTCATAACCAAAGATTAAATCCACGTCGTATAAGAGTTCAGACATTTTTCTTCTCGCAGTTTGAAAATCCCACAACGCATCTCTAAAGTTCAAATCACAGCTTACAAAAAGACCTAATGTTTTAGCTATTTTGACCGCTTTTTTCAAGAACTCAAATAACGCATCGTTTAGTGCTGCCGTAATACCTGTAATATGAAACCATTCATGCGCTTTTAATATGCTTTCAACTTCATATTCATCAGGATTTAATTGGCTAAATACACTCATTTGTCTATCGTAAATAAGACGATTTGCTCTTTGTGCATAACCACTCTCAGTAAAATAAAGACCTAATCTGCCACTAGCGCTTTTCACCTTATCGGCATTCACGTTGTAACGTCTTAAATGTTGTATGATGTTGTCTCCAATATCATTATTAGGTAAAGCCGTTACCATTGCGGTATCGATACCTAAGCCCGATAAACCTATCGCAACATTCATTTCGGCCCCGCCATAATGAATATCAAATGCTTGTGCCTGTTCAAATGTTTGGTGATGCGGTGTACTTAATCGCATCAATATCTCGCCAAAAGTAATGAATGACATGTGCTCACCCACTTACTGTTTGAAATTTTCTGACAAATTTTTCTGTATTTTCTTTAATTACAGTGTCGTTTCCATCTTTTGCATTTTTCATCAATGCACTACCAATGCCTACCGCGTAAGCACCTTTGTTATACCAATCTTCTAAATTATCTAAAGATACGCCACCTGAAGGCATTAATTCTATATGTGGTATAGGTCCATGTACATTTTTTATGAAATTCGCGCCTAGCAAGTCTCCAGGGAATAATTTAACTAAGTCAACGCCTGATTCCATTGCTTGTACAATTTCTGTTACAGAACCACATCCAGGTAAATAAGGCACTGCGTATCTGTTACACATTTTAGCTATTTCAATATCTAAGTGAGGGCTTACGATATATTCAGCACCGTTTAAAATAGCGATTCGTGCTGTTGCACTATCTAATACAGTACCTGCTCCGATGACGATATGTTCATCGCTTGTCGCACTTAAGTGTCGAATAACTTCTTCTGCTTGAGGCGTTGTAAAGGTAATCTCAATATTATAAATGCCACCTTCTATCATTTGTTGAACAGCAGCGATTGCATCATCTTTGCTTTTACCTCTGACAACTGCGACGAGATAATTTTCATGCAATTGATTTAATATTTTTATTTTTTTCATTTTCGCAAAGCTCCTTATTTCTAATTTCTTTGCCAACCCAATTTCATTATATTTGCAAATGGCGAATCGTCAATTTAGCGCAGTCAGAAATCGCTTTCAAGCAAAAATAAACCCTTCCTATCAAACTCCTAAAAAGATTGATATGAAAGGGTTTATAGCATATTTCTATTTTCTTAATGATGATGAATTACAACGAAATATCATCAAAATAAATACTAAAAAAACAGTATAAATTGCTTATATTTTTTGTAAAATTTTAATGATTTTTATAAATTATTGACCTTAAATTTAAAAAAGTAGCAAATTTTCTAAATTTTCTATTACTTGAACTAGTGATAAATATAAATGAATGATAATTTTAAATTGCAAGCAAAGTTCAACGCATCACTTCTAAGTTTAATTCACCGAGCTATATTGTTTACGATATTCTAACGGTGACAGTTGATACTTAGCTTTAAAACATTTTGTAAAGTAACTTTGCTGTTTAAAACCTATGTAATTTGAAATCTCATCAACTTTCATAGGTGTATGAATTAATAAATCTCTTCCCTTTTCAACACGTAATTGCATAATATATTGCGAAACAGATTGTCCCGTTTCCTGATTAAACAATCTTGACAGGTATGATGGTGCCAACCCAACTAAATCAGCCAATTCATTTAGACAAAGTGGACGATCCAAATTAATTTTGATGTGTTGAATGACAGTATTAATGTTAGCACTGTACTTAAGAGATTTAACCTTTAATGCGGTCTGTGCATACTCATAAATGAGGTTTTCCATTACGTTATCTAAGTCTTCAATGTCAGTGGCATCATCGATTTCTGCAGCATACTTCCCTGAGATATCATTGATGGTCAATAAATTGACGTTAGCCTTTTCAATGGCTTTCCGGCATAACGTATTAACAAGAAACCCTCTATACTTATGATTTAATAAATCATCTGTGACGCGTCGTATGCCAGATACTGAAACTTTCATTAATTTAAATAAATTGAGTGCTTCATCAGCATTACCATTCTGTATGGCAGTCAGCATTCTATTTTCAATATCGTAGCGTTCTTTAATCTTATTAAATGTGAATTCATATTGTGCCTTATCTTTGGCGTGTGATTCTGGGTTACGATGAAAGCTAAAATCAATATCTTCAACACTATAATGAATATTTCTATTTTTTAAATATCGAACAGCTAGATGCGTCATATTGAGCGCTTGGCTATACTGACAAACCGGTATTTGCAGAAGATATTGTTTTAAGATGGTAAGTTTGGAATGTTTAATTTGGACTTCTTGAAGCATTTCGAGACATTTATTTTCACTCGGTCTTTGAAGTAAAAATGGACCTAATATAATAACTTGATGCGATTTTCGATATTTAAACATTAAAAAGTGTGCATCAAATTGATTCACATAGTGGTAAATCATATTACTTTTCATATTTTCTAAAAGTTTTTGTAGTTCTGCTTTATAGCGTTTGCTCTTTGTATTGGTAAAAGGCGATTTCAAGTGACTACTTATATGCTTGAGATCTTCCAAATCATATCGTTCAAGAGATACCATTAATAGTTCAAACGCATGCGTTTGTAAAATACCAAAAACTTCTCGATTTATCACATTAATCACCCTCATTTATGACTATTACAAGAAAGGATTGAAAACATTGAATTACACACTAGAACATTTTCAACCTCAACATGATCACCTTATCTGCGTAGACTCAGATGGCTGTGGCATGGATACAATGACCATTAAACATGAACGTGCATTTGGACCAGCACTACTTGATATTTGGAATCTAGACGATATCAAAGATGACGTATTAAATCGTTGGAATCAATTTAACCTATATGAAATCACACGTGGTATTAATCGATTTCAAGGACTTGAAAAAATATTAACTGAATTACATCAACAAGGTCGCACTGTAGATGGCTACGATGACATTAAATCATGGGTAGATACGACGACGACTTTCTCAAATCCACAATTGCAACAAGATATTGAAGCTAACCCTGATAAAAAAGGTTTACGTTTAGCGTTAGACTGGTCGAACCGCGTTAATCAACTCATCCAACGTCTTCCGAGTATTGGTCCTTTTGAATATGTATATGACGCTTTAAAGCGCGCCTATCATAACGCAGATATTGTGATTGTTTCATCTGCAAACCTATCAGCAGTTGAGACAGAATGGACTGAACACCAACTCACACCTTTTATAACTAGCATCTTCGCGCAAGAAGCTGGCACAAAAAAACATTGCATTAATCAACTCAAACGTTTATACGATGCAAATCAAGTACTCGTTCTAGGTGATGCTAAAGGCGATATGCAAGCGGCACAAGATAATGATGTGTTATTCTATCCAATTTTAGCTGGAAACGAAGCGACATCTTGGCTTGAATTTAAAGACAAATACTTAAATTTATTCATTAATAATCAGTTTGATAATACTATTCAAGAACATGTAATTCAACAATTTTATAATAATTTTGACTAGAAAAGGAGCATGATAACTATGGCACGAGTAGATTTGAAAGCTAAACCTTACTTTTTAAATGACGAACAAATTCAATGGGTTGAAGAGACATTGTCACATTTAACTGATGAAGAAAAAATAGGTCAATTATTCTTTAATTTATTTTCATTAGAAGAAGATGGCGACTTTAACGATTCTGAGTATACAAATAAAGATATTTTAAATCGATATCATATCGGTGGTGCCCGCTATCAAGGTGGAAACAAGCAACAAGTTCAAGCGCTATTAAACGATTTACAACAACATAGTAAAGTGCCTTTACTTGTCGCTGCAAACTGTGACTCTGGTGGCAATGGGGCTTGTAAAGACGGTACGTATATCGCTTCAGCAGCTCAATGTGAAGCCGCTCAAGACAGTAAAGTCGCTTATAATGCAGGTTACGTATCTGGTCGAGAATCACAAGCACTTGGCGTTAACATTAACTTTGACCCTTGCGTTGATATTTTAAAAAATTGGCGTAACACAATTGTGAACACACGTGCATATGGAACAACTGCAGAAACCGTGATTAAATATACCAATGCCTTTATTAATGGCTTTAACGAAACACAAGATATGATCACTTGTATTAAACATTTCCCGGGTGATGGCACTGAAGAACGCGATCAACACCTTGTATTAGGTGTAAATGAAATGACAACAGATGAATGGGATCAAAGTTTCCGAAAAGTCTATGAAAATCACATTAATAATGGGGTTGAAATGATCATGTCAGGTCATATTGCATTACCTCATTATTCTAAAAAACTCAATCCTGAGTTAGCAGACAAAGATATTTTACCAGCAACATTATCTAAAGAATTAATTACCGATTTATTAAAAGACGACTTAGCTTTTAATGGCTTAGTCGTAACAGACGCAAGTCATATGTTAGGTATGACTGCAGCCATGAAACGTGAAGACTATGTGCCTCAAGCGATTGCTGCCGGTTGCGATATGTTCTTATTCTTCAATGATTTAGAAGAAGACTTCCACTTCATGTTAAAAGGTTATCAAGACGGCGTGATCACTGACGACCGTCTAAATGATGCAGTAAGACGTATTCTAGGACTAAAAGCTAAAATACATTTACCTAAAAAGCAAGCACAGGGTACACTACTTAAAAATGAAGACGAACTTAGCATTATCGGTTGTGATGAACACTTGGCAATGCAACAAGAAGCTGCCGATTTAGGCATCACATTAGTGAAGAACACATTAGATCAATTACCAATACGCCCTGAAACACACAAGAATATACGCTTGTATATCATCGAAGGTGAGAAAAATGGTATTTACAAATCAGATGACACTGTCGAACATAACTTAGTATCTATCCTTGAAGATCGTGGATTTAATGTGACAGTTAATGATGGCTCTACACGTGTAAAAGGTAAAACATTAGAATATCGTGATAACGTTGATGCTGCACTCGTATTCGCAAATATCGTTGGATACGCTGCTGAAAATAACTATCGCATCCGATGGTCAACTGCAATGAGTAACGAAATTCCATGGTACGTTCATGAAGTGCCTACCGTCTTTACATCACTCAATTTCACAACACACCTACATGATGCAACAATGGTCAAAGCCTATATCAACGCGTACCATTCAAATAAAACAACATTAGAAACCGTTGTCGATAAAATCATGGGCGAGTCAGATTTCAAAGGCGTGCCAAATGATTTAGTTTGGACAGACAAATGGCAAGCTAAATTATAATCATATAATATTTAAATATATACAAAAGCGCTAAGGGAGTGGGACAGAATTCTTTTTAAATTCGTCGTCCCACCCCCGCAAGGATGACTAGAACTGAGAAAAGCTTTGTTAAAGCGCCTTCTCAGTTCAGTCAGCTACTGCGAATTTGCAAAATAGCTGCATTATATTATTTATGTCCCGGACTCTTAGCGTTGTTTTCTTTGTTCAAGATAATGTGTAGTTCATCAAATAATTATTTTAATTATTATTATTAATATGAAGAGAAATATATCTAAATATACAATGAAAATATTCTTCTTATAAATATTTGGAATGATGTTAATTAATAATCCCATCATGAAAAATAGTGGAACAATATTTTTCATGATATCAAAGAAAGGAAGAAAAATGACACTTATTATGCCAATAAAAGAAATATAGTTGAAGTATAATTAAAAACGATACACCATTTAGGTTCTTCATTTATACTCTTTTTGTTCATGCATCAAAGCTCTTTATCAATTTATGATTAAAGGTCGTTGGTTCAAATGTAGAATAACTTAAATCCAACGTCAAATCGAACTGATAAGTATAAAATGCTTAATTATAATACTCTTCTCTCAACAAACTATACACATAACTATCCGAGAACTCGCCACGTAAACGTTCGTTACTTCTCAACACACCTTCTTGCGTAAAGCCAAGTCGTTCAGGTATGGCCCTACTTTTCGGATTTCGTGTCGACATTTGAATTTCTACGCGGTTAATATCAAACGTTTCGTACACGTAGCGAATCAACGCCTTTGTGCATGCCGTCATAATTCCCTTTTTTTGAAAATGCTCAGCCAAATAATAACCGATAGACGTACGTTTGTTAACAAGGTCTAAATAATGCAAGCCGATGACACCTACAAGTTCATCGTCATACCATATGCCACAATGAAATCCATATCCGCATCAGTGCGGTTTTTAAATACAACTCCTCATTTCTTATTCGCGTGTAAACTGTTGCAATAGTGAATAGATAAAATTTTTACTATCTTCAACCTTCTTTATTTATTCAACAAAAGGTAGAAATTCTGATAGATACTTGCGATTACTATCTATTAATTTAAATAGTTATTCTGCTTCACTTCTCGTTCTTCAGATATTTTTAATTTCAAGAGTGCATTAATTTGAAATCCAAATATAATTAGAATCTCCTATATTTTTTAAAACATGAAAGAAATTATAACCAAAGCAACATATTACACAATTCAAAGGTATAAACTTATTACGAGTTTGTAAAATTTTAAACTTATTCATTATTCTTTTAACTATATATGTTAAGCTTTTATACATCTATTTTATTAAATTTGAAAGGAGTTAAATACATGGAAAACAAATCTAAACAGTTTTCAAATGTGTTTATTTTTGCTTCAGTTACTGTAGGGTTACTGGTAATTATTGGAGCCATCTTCCCTAATCAATTTGGTTCAATTTCAGGAGCAATCGGAAGTTTTATTACAGAAACATTCGGTTGGTACTATATGTTACTTATTAGTATTATTCTGATATTTTGTATCACACTTATTTTTCATCCAATTGGAAAGCTTAAATTAGGAAAACCAGATGATAAACCAGAATTTAATACTATTTCATGGCTAACAATGCTATTTAGTGCAGGTATGGGTATTGGACTTGTATTCTATGGATCTTCTGAGCCCATTTCACATTATCTATCTCCACCAACAGCGAGTAAAGAAACAGAAGCTGCTCTAGCTGAAGCTATGCGTTCAAGTTTCTTACATTATGGACTACATCCTTGGGCAGTTTACGGTATTGTTGCTTTGGCTCTTGCATATACACAGTTTAGAAAAAATGACTTAGGACTCATTTCTCGTACATTACGTCCTATTTTCGGGAATAAAGTAGAAGGTCCATTAGGTACTGTTATAGATGTTCTAGCTGTTTTTGCTACTATTATTGGGGTTGCAGTGTCACTTGGTGTTGGTGCCATGCAAATTAACGGTGGTTTAAATTATTTATTTGGAGTGCCAAACAATAAGCTTATTCAAGGTGTTATTATTCTTATTGTTACAGTTTTATTCTTACTTAGTGCTTGGAGTGGCTTAAGCAAAGGTATTCAGTATTTAAGTAATTTAAATATGCTTTTAGCTGCGATGTTACTTATTATTATTCTAATTGTAGGTCCTACAATTTTAATTATGAATATGTTTACATCCTCAATTGGTGAATATTTGAATACCCTTATTTTTAATAGCTTTGATGTTGCTCCACTTAATTCACAAAAACATGAATGGTTACAGTCATGGACGATTTATTATTGGGGCTGGTGGATGAGTTGGTCACCGTTTGTAGGTATCTTCATTGCACGTATTTCAAAAGGTCGTTCAATTCGTGAATTCGTTATAGCAGTATTAGGTGTTCCTACAATTATTAGTATGCTATGGTTTACAGCCTTTGGTATTACTGGTATTGAAATTGGTAAGCAATCTAAACATACCTTTAGTATGCCACCTGAAACACAATTATTTGGTATTTTCAATGAGATGCCTATGGGTACAATTTTATCGTTTATCGCTATTATCTTAGTAGGCTCGTTCTTTATTACATCCGCAGACTCAGCTACATTTGTATTAGGTATGCAAACATCATTTGGACGTTTAAATCCATCCGGTTTTGTTAAGATTGTTTGGGGAGTCATGTTATCAGCGATTGCCTACGTACTTTTACTATCTGGTGGATCGACAGGTTTAGATGCTCTGCAATCAGCTGCTATTATTTCAGCATTACCATTTAGTT
The DNA here is from genome assembly GCF_001224225.1 of Staphylococcus borealis. Taxonomy (GTDB): domain Bacteria; phylum Bacillota; class Bacilli; order Staphylococcales; family Staphylococcaceae; genus Staphylococcus; species Staphylococcus borealis. The sequence goes on from NZ_CUEE01000006.1 coordinate 98,208, forward strand.
TTGTTGTTATTTTAATGATGATTTCATTTTTCAAAGATGCAAATCAAGAAAGAAAATTCTTAGGTTTAACCTTACAACCTGATCATCAACGTAAAAAGAACTATATTAAAAATAACACAAACCAACAATCTAAAATTAAATAGGACAAAACCTGAGACATTATTAAATGTCTCAAGTTTTGTATATTGATGGTAGTCGATGATTAAATTGAAAATGCATTTGTCGCAAGCTTTTTTCAACTTTAGTCCTCTTTTTTGGGGACAACAAATTCAAAATGAATTCTATCTTACTTTTTTGGTTTGTATGGTATATATACATAAACAATACGATCAATTAAGGTTAATAAATATCGTGGAGAAGTCATAGATAGTTATACTAATGCAACTGATGAAGAAATGAAACAATTTAATAAAGCTAAAGAACAAAAGTATGGTCAAAATCAAGAAGACAATAATCAAATTACTAATGACAATCAAGAAGAAACAATCACCAAAAATCAATCATCGGAAGATAAAGAAGGTACGGAATCTAATCATAATGATGATAATGTGCAAGAAGAATCATCGTCTTCTGAGGAGCAACAAGCACAAGACAAATCATCAGAAAATGATTAGTAGCTTAAATCTATGTAATTTAGACTATATTTTTAACATATTTTAGTGGAAATAGATAGAATACAAGAAAAATAAGGAGTGTTAAGTATGGCTAATAAAATTGCAATTGCTGGGGCGGGTGCAATGGGAAGTCGTATTGGTACTTACCTAAAACAAAGTGGACAAGATGTTACATTAATAGATTACTGGAAAGATCATGTTCATCGAATAAATGAAAAAGGAGTAGAAGTTCAAACTGAACATGATACTTATACTGTTGAAATGCATGCCACATTCCCTGAAGAGGTCAATCAAACCTATGATATTATCGTACTTTTAACAAAATCAATGCAATCTGAACAAATGATGCAAATTTTAAAAGAGCAGGGAGCAATTAGCGAGGATACTGCCATCTTATGTATGATGAATGGTTTAGGCCATGACGAACGTCTATCACAATTCGTTCCAAAATCACAAATTTTCTTAGCCGTAACAATGTGGACAGCTGGATTACGTGGTCCAGGTCAATTGCTATTAGAAGGTGAAGGTTCAATTGACTTTCAACGTGCTGATGGTAAAAAAGACCCACGTACTCAAGAAATTGCAGATATCTTAAATCAAGCTCATTTAAATGCCACTATCAGTAATGATGTATTTAAAGCAATATGGTCTAAAGCCACGCTTAACAGTGTTTTAAATCCACTGTGCACGATATTAGATAAAACAATCGGTGAATTGGGCGCTTATGATCATTCTAGAGCAATGATACGCCCAATCATTGAAGAAATTGTCGACGTAGCACATGCTAAAAATGTAGATATTCATATTTACGACTTAATCTCGAAAATTGAAGCAGCTTATCCTGATCATGCACAAGGTTTACACTATCCTTCAATGCATCAAGATTATAATCATGGTCGTTTAACTGAAATAGATTACTTAAATGGTCAAATTGTGAACTATGGTAAATCATTAGGTATCGCAACTCCTAATAATGAACTGATTACTCATCTCATTCATCAATTAGAAATGAAGTTAAATAAACGTTAATATGAAATAATGTAAAATTAAACTATACTTTTTTGTGAATTATTTGAAAGAATTGGTATTTTTTTGATAAAACTCAATTGTTGTCATTGCCCTAAATAATATATATATTGATTTTTAAATTAACTTGTAAATGAATAATCAATATTAAATCTTTCTATATAAGAATAAAATAATAAGACCACTAGTCAAAATTGTTAGACTAATGGTCTTATTATTTTATATATTATTTGTAAATATTTTAATTACTTTTTCAATAGCTTTATCCCAAAATGCATAATCATGTTTTCCTGAGCTCTTTATAAAGTCATACTGTACATTTTTTTTATCTAAATAGTTAATAAAATCTAAGTTACCTTTATAAAGTTCATCTTCTGTACCACACATAATTAATAACTCTGGCAAATCAATATTTTTCTCTATAGCTTTATCAACGAGATGATAAGGATCAAAATTACTACCAACTATCTCCTTATCTGTTCCAACTATAGACTCTGGTGAAAAATCATACCATTTGTATTTTTTAAGCATAGAAACGTCGAATGCAGCAGATAAAGGAGCAGCTTTAGAAAACAATTGACTTTGTGTTAATGCAAATTTAATTGTTCCATATCCTCCCATTGAATGCCCTGCAATAAAATTATCTTCTCTTTTTTTAGACAACGGTAAAATCTGGTGTACATAATTGTAAACTTCTAAAATGTAATCATAATAACTGTGTCCAAAAGCCATATTCGTATAAAAACTGTGATCTGCATTAGGCATTATAATCGCTAATTGATATTCATTAGCATAGCGTTCTATACTTGTATATCTCATATACGAATGAGTGTCGCTAGATAGTCCATGAAATAACATCATTGTTTTAAGTTTTTTTGTTTCGTTCGCTGAATCAAAATAACTGTCATCTTCAGGTAAAATAACATTTAAAGATTGATGCATTCCAAGCGTTTTTGATAAATAATTCATCTGGATTAAAGCCATATTATCTACTCCTTAAATACTTTATTAATTATTCGTTTGTGTAGCTGGATCTAATTTTTTCTCTGCTAGACGTAAAATAATATCTATAAGGATTACTATCACAACGATGGGTAATGCACCAGCCAAGATAAATAGTGTGCCATCAGTAGCATTCGTACCACGAATAACGACATCACCAAGTGAAGGCGCTCCAATGAACGAACCAACAGCAACAACACCTATTGCAACTACTAGTGCAATACGTATGCCTCCAATAATTACTGATAAAGAAAGTGGTAACTCAATCATACGTAAAACTTGATTACGTGTCATTCCCATTCCTTTTCCAGCATCTTTAATATTGATATCCACTTCATTAATACCAGTATACGTATTTTTTATAATAGGAAGAAGTGCATATAAGAAAACAGTGAAAATAACAGTATTAATACCTAGTCCTATTACTAACATTAAAATTGCTAACATAGCAATTACAGGCACTGTTTGAATAATGTTAGCTAATGTAATAATAATTCCAGACAACTTACCAAACCTTGCAATAAGTATTCCAAGAGGTATACCGATAATAGCAGCAAATAATACTCCATATATTGACATTAAGAAGTGATTAATAAATAACTCCCATAGATAACCAAAATTTGTTTGATAATAATGTATTAGTTGTTCGAATAAATTACCTTCCATTAGTTTTGAACACCTTTCTGTTTAGAGTCATTTTCATCGTCAAAGTAATTATGTTTTTTTAAGAAATCTTCTGCTACTGTTGCTGGTTCTTTACCTTTTCCATCTGCTTGATAGTTTAGTTCTTGCATTTGTTCAGTTGAAATTTTACCTTCCAATTTTTTTATAATTGGTTTTAATTCTGGTTTTTCTTTTAATAATTGATCAGTCGCTAAAGGACTTGCATCATATGGTGGAAAGAAATGTTTATCATCTTTAAGTACTTTCAAATCATATGCCGCTATACGACCATCAGTAGAATAACCTACTGCTACATCTAAATTACCAGAATGTAATGCATCATAAACCAAGCCAATTTGCATAGGTCTTACTGTTTTAAAATCGATACCATATTCTTTTTTAAATCCTGAATAGCCATCACCTTTACGACTTTCCCAAGAACTATCCATACCTACCCTTAATTTATTTGCATGTTTTTTCAAATCAGAGACTGTTTCTAAATGATATTTTTTTGCTGTTTCTTTCGTTACCATCAAAGCGTAAGTATTTGCAAAACCATATGAATTAAAGAATGTTTGATGATATTTATCTTTAAAGCCTTTTTGTGTTGCCTTCATTGCTTTGTTAGGGTCTTTAATTGGATCTTCCCCTAATGCCCCTGTTAAATCAGTACCTGTATAACGTGTACCAGACATATTTGCTTGATCACTTGTAATAGCATTATGCTGAATAACACTTGATCCTAAGTTATTAATTAAAGTAGGTTGTATTTTATTATTTGTATCATGTTCAATTAAAATTCTTAACATATGTGAAATGATTTGAGATTCACTTGTGCCTAAAGATGTAATTCTAACATCGTCATCTGAATTACTATTTTTTAAACCTGGTAAACTACATCCAGACAACACAGTTAGACATAGTACAAAAACTGCAATATATTTTTTATAATGTTTCATAATGTCCTCCTTTATTGTTTATCTGGAAACTTTAAGTCCTTTCGGAACTATCCACTTTTCAATTTGAGCTAAAATTAAATCTACAATTAGTGCAAGTACAGTTACTAAAATAGTACCTACGATAATCATCATTGGCTCATATAAAGCTAAACCATTGAAAATCAAGTCACCTAGTCCTCCAGCACCAACATAACTTGCTAAAGCTGCCCAGCTAATTACATATACTGAAGATAAACGGATACCACTTAAAATCATTGGTAAAGCTAATGGTAATTCGACATCTTTCATCAATTGAAAATTTGTCATACCCATACTACGTCCTGCTTCTTTTACATTGTTATCAATATTTTGGACACCTACAATTGTATTATTTAAAATTGGTAATAATACGTAAATAAATAATGCAATAATTGCTGTTGTTTTACCCACACCAAAAAGTGGAATCATTAAAGCTAAAATTGCTAAAGTTGGAATTGTTTGTAAGATTCCAGCTACAGTTAAAGAAATCTTCGATAACTTTTCTCTTTTTGATAGTAGAATCCCCAAAGGAATAGCAACAATCATAGCAAGTAATAACGCTACTACTGATATATACAGATGCTCAAAAGTTTTATTAACTAATATGCCACCATTGTCTATTAAATAACTCATACTTTATCCGCCCCTATTTCTTTAGGCTCGACAATGCCTTCATCTTCATTTATTGTTTCTTCTTCAATTTCACCCCAAAGTGTATCGTATACGATATCTACTAAGTTAGATCGAGTTACTAATCCGATTAGAGTTTTACCATCTGTATCAACAATAGGTACATTTCTTACATTACGTTTTAAAATTGTACGTACAGTATCTTGTAATTTACTATCAACTTTAACGCGATAAATATCTCGCTGCATTGTATCAATAAGTTCTTTCATTTGACGTAGTCCTTGATTAATATCTTCAATATCTAAATATCCAAGTAAATGATGTTTATTATCAATTACAAAAACTGTGTCTACTCGTCGGTTTCTCATAATATTAACTGCATCATTTAATGACTCATCAATATGTACAGTGACTGGTGTAATCATTGCATCTTTTACTGTTCGTACATTTGGTCTATCTTGAATCAAACGATTCTGACCAATAAAATCTTTAACAAAATCGTTAGCTGGATGACGTAAAATATTATCTGGTGTATCATATTGAATTACTTTACCTTCAGACATAATACAAATTTTATCTGCTAATTTAATTGCTTCATCCATATCATGTGTAACAAAAATGAATGTTTTTCCTAGTTGTTTTTGTAATTTTTTCACTAAATCTTGTAATGTGTCTCTGGTAATTGGATCTAATGCACCAAATGGCTCATCCATTAAAATAATATCTTGTTCAGCTGCCAAGGCACGTACTACACCAATACGTTGTTGTTGTCCACCAGATAATTGTGAAGGATATCTATCTAAATATTCTTCAGGCAAATCTGCAAGTTTAATCAACTCTTTTGCTTTTCTGTCTTTTTTCTCTTGCGACCATTTTAATAGTTTAGGTACAAGTACAATATTTTCTTTAACTGTCATATGAGGCATTAGACCAATTTGTTGAATCACATAACCAATATTTCTTCTTAATTCTACTGCATTGATATCTTTAATATTCTTACCATTAATTGTAATCTCACCATCTGATGATTCGATCATTCTATTAATCATTCTTAATGCGGTTGTTTTACCACTCCCACTTGTTCCTATGAAAGCAACAAAATCTCCTGATTCAATATCAATGTTCATATTATCTACTGCTTTTTTCCCACCTGCATAGACTTTTGATAAGTTTCTAATACTTAACATATATCCAGTCCTCTCTTTTTTTATATTTATTACAAACTGAGGACTTAAAGTGTATGTTATACAAAGTTTACTAAGTAAAAACAAGGCACATTAAGTCCTCCATATTTCAATCATTCAATTATTAACTACTAAATTAGCCTCTATTTTCTTCTATTAATTCCTATTCGATGTCCTAATTGTTTAGGTCTTTCATTAATAGGTGTTGTATTAAAATATAACTCTATAGATTCTAATATTTGTTCAGGAAAAGGTGCTGATCTATTTGTATTTATATCTATTCCCATCAACATAACTTCATATATGGCGCTACATATATCATCCTTATTAAACATCTCCATATAAACGTGTACACGTTTACTATCGTAATCATAAAGATGTACTTTTACCTGAATATTTTCGTCTTCTTTCATTTCTTTTAAAAATGTTATATGATTTTCTAATGTGAAAATTGTATACTGCAATCTTTGAATTGTTTCTTGATTAAGACCAATTAATGCTAACCATGCATCTGTTGCATCACTAAAAACACGGTTGTATTCAGCATCATTCATATGTCCGTTATAATCAACCCATTCTTTTTTTACATTTGTTTGGTAAATATAATGTTCTGACATATTAATTTACCACTTGATGTTTTTTAGATTTTTTCATTGAATCTGTATCTTCTGGCCAATATTCTTCTGCGAGTTGTTTTACTTTAATCAAGAATTCATTACGTTTTTGATCAAGTTCTGACATTGTATATCCTTGTGATGTCGCTTCACTACCGCTCACTACTTTTTCGTAAAGATCCTCCGTCAATTCTGGCGCAATTAACTTAGTCCATGGTTTTTTCAATGCAGGACCAAATTGTTTAAGCATGTGTCTCATACCACCTTCGCCACCTGCAAGATGAAATGTCATGAATGGTCCATATTGTGCATAACGTAAACCAGCTGCATGCGTAAATGCTTTATCTACTTCTTCTGTTGTCGCAATACCATCATTAACAATATGTAGAGATTCTCTCCATAATGCCTCCATTAGACGATCTGCAATATGTCCTTCAATTTCATTTCTTACATGGAGGACATCCATGCCAATATTCTCATAAATTTCCTCAGCTTTAATAATCGTTTCTTCTGAAGTACTTTGACCTGGTACAATCTCAACAAGAGGTAAGATATATACTGGATGGAAAGGATGTGCTACTACTAAACGTTCAGGATATTTTAAATTTTTTTGTAACTCTGTTGGCATAATGCCAGAAGTACTTGAACCAATAATAGCAGACGGTTTCGCATAAAAATCAATTTCTTTTAAAACAGAATCTTTAATAGATTCTACTTCCGGAACATTTTCTTGAATAAGGTCTGCATCTTTAACTGCTGCTTTCAAATCTGTAGTAAAGCTTAAATTATCTAGTGATGCATTCTTAGCTAACCCCATTTTTTTAGCATAAGGCCAGTTTTGTTTAACTTGTGTTAGCATTCTTTCATAGGCACCTTCGCTAGGATCTGTAGCAACGACTTCATGCCCATGAGCGAGTATTCTTGTTATCCAGCCACTACCAATTACGCCTGTTCCAACTACTGCGAACTTCATTATTTACCTCCTTGATTATTTTTAAGATTAAGTTTCTCTCTTGCTTCTGCAGGTGTTAATGGGACTAAATCATATTCTTTCATTATTTTCTTAGCTTCTTCAACTAATGCTTCGTTAGTTGCTTTAACACCTTTTGAAATATACAAATTATCTTCAAGACCAACACGAATATTTCCACCACGTTTAGCAACTTCTCTAACTGTCGGTAATTGCATTCTACCAATACCAAATGCAGACCATTGTGCATCTTCAGGGATTCTTGAAATAAGATAGTCTAACGTTTGAGCATCATTTTCAGCGCCCCAAGGTATACCTAAACAAAATTGGAACATAGGTTGTTCGACTAAGCCTTCTTTAACAAGTTGCTTTGCAAAACTGACATGACCTGTATCAAAACATTCAAGTTCTGGTTGTACACCTGCATCTTTAATCATTTGCGCTTGTTCTCTCAGCCATGAAGCGGGACTAATATATATCGAATCTCCCATATTAACGCTGCCACAATCAAGCGTACACATTTCTGGTAATGTGTCACCTACTGGTCTATGACGCTCTTTAGGCGTTTGAATCCAGGTTCCTTTACCACCTGTTTCTGGGTGTTCTTGACTTGGAATAAAGTCGCCACCGCCACCAGCTGTTACATTAATAATAATATCTTCGTCTGCCTCTCTAATGAGTCTTACAGTTTCACTATACAGTTCTGGATCATGACTCACCCCGCCTGTTTTAGGGTCTCTAACATGAATATGTGCTACTGTTGCTCCAGCTTTTGCACACTTAATTGCTGAATCAGCAAGTTCTTGTGGTGTTACTGGAACATTTTCATTTTTGTCAATTGTATCTCCAGCGCCTGTAATTGCTGCAGTTAATAACACTTTTTTCAAGATAAGCACTCCTTTATATTTTAAATACGTTACAAACTATACCAACTGGTCGGTAAAGTTTCAACCGTAGCATAAAAAATAAGCTGAAAAGTTTCAATCTCACCTAACAGCTTAAAACCTGAAAATTTATTTTTTTTCTTTATTAATACCTACTTCTACGTTTTCTTTTAACCGATTTATTACTCTTTCACGCATTGATTCATCAATTGCACTTATTCCAAAAACTTCTGATAACCATAAACCATCAACAGCTAACCTAATGATTGTTGCATCTATTTCATCTAGACCGTCATTAACAATTTGAGATTGCCAATCTTCATATAAAGATTTTAATGGTAAGAGTAGTGCTTTATTTGAACCTTGTGCAGCAAGCATTGCAGAAGTAATAGGCGCATTTTCAACACGATGCTCTTTCGTTGCTTCAATAAACGCATTTAACCATTGTCCTTGTTTACAATGTGTATTATCAATATGACTATTTACATTTTCTCGATATAATTCATTAGCATAATTGACAAGTTCTTTTATTAGACCTTCTCTATTTTTAACATGATAAAGCAAACCACCCTTGCTTATACTTGCTTCTTTTGCTACTGCATCTAATGTTAAATAGTCAGTACCTTGTCTATTTACTATATTAGCTGCAGATTCTAAAATATACTGTTTCTTAGATTTCCTCGTCATCAATTCACCCTCTTCCAATTAAAATCAATATTGTTTACATAATACTCTTAAATAGATAGAGATTATTATATTATATAAATTATTTTAAAAAAAGTTTTATGTTCTAATCTTTTTAACTATATTAAAAATGATTACACTTAAAAAATGTATAAAGTATGTGAGAATAAGACAAAGAATTCAAAATGCATTCTTCTTCCTATCCCAACTGTGTATGTAACCTAATTTATATTGAATATAAACTTCTTTTACGAAAGTCCTAGCTCTATGACTTAAATCAAATTGAACTTAAATTTTTTAACCTTTTGTATTGATTGTATAAGAGTAGAAGTGAAAAACTTAATATAAGTGTATTTTCTTTCATTTTAATTATTGATTATCTTTGTAAACAATCATTTAAAATGCTTTATGTCAAGTAGATAAGTAAATAATTAAAAGATACTATTAAATTTAACTAATTTCTCATCTTTAAATTTCATTTTCATATTCTTCTCTCAATAAACTATCTGAGAATTCCCCAGGTAATCCTAAAAATTGTCGATTTTGTTTAGTTAAATCGTTAGTCACAATAATTCACTTTCTCCCTTTGCTTATTTGTGATTTCTTTAAAGTTGTTCGTTAGCAAGACGTTCTATAGGAAGACCTTTTTTAAAACGTTCAATATAACGATTAAAGCTTTCTATTTCTTTTTAATTTGGTTCAATTTTGATAGAATCAGTATCTTTAAAAGCAATTTCATTAAGATAACTAGATAAATTTACATAGTTTTCTGCTACAAGATATCTAGCTAAAACAGCAATCCCCCATGCTCCACCCTCACTAGCAGTTTGCATAACACTAACGGGACTTTGCATTGCTGCTACCAAAAATGTTTGAGCAACTTTTTTGGTTTTGAATATACCTCCGTGTCCATATATTGAATTAATTTCAATATCTTCATTCTTTTTTAATAAGTCAATACCAATTTTTAATGTACTAAATGCACTATATATGTGAGTCTTCATTACATTAGCTAAATTGAATGAACTATCTATCGATCGTACTAACATAGGATAACCCTGTTGAACCTCTGTAATAAATTCTCCGGAAATTATCACTTTTAAACTTAAATATTGTAATATTATAATTTATACCCCATAACTGACTCCATCTTTACAATAATTTTTATTGTGTTATCCTACACTTGTAATATTCTTAATCTAACATAAAAATTTTAACCACTTTCAATTTATTCTGGAGCGTAAATTGAAAGTGGTTTTTTTAATTTAATATATATAGTTTTACTAAACAATAAGCTTAAAAATAGAAAGAGATAACTCTATTCTCTATTATATTCGGAATGAATCTATAAGTGGATATCATACGTTTATTGATTACTTAAAAAATTATTATAAAATCATCTTGTAAATAAATTTGAATGTATATTTACAATAGAATTAATCATCATATTCTTCCCGGAGTAAACTATACACATAACTATCTGAAAATTCTCCTTGTAAACGTTCATCACTTCTCAATATACCCTCTTGTGTGAATCCAAGTCTTGTTGGTATAGCTCGGCTTTTCTTATTTTTAGTAGACATTCGTATTTCGATTCGGTTAATATCATATTCTTCATATACATATTGAATAAGTGCTTTAGTGCATTTAGTCATAATACCTTTCTTTTGAAAGTCTTCTGCTAAATAATAACCAATCGAAGTTGTTTTATTAACTAAGTCTAAATAGTGCAATCCTATGACCCCAATCAGTTCTTTATTACTCCATATTCCACAATGAAATCCATTACCATCGATAAATTGTTGCAACGCTGAATGGATAAAGTGTTTACTATCTTCCACCTTCTTTGTATGTTCGACAAAAGGTAGAAATTCTGCTAAGTAGTTACGATTGCTATCTACTAATTTAAATAACTGTTCTGCTTCTCGTTCTTCTAATATCTTTAATTTAATATCTTTATCTACTTGGTAACCAAAAATCATAACTATCCCGCCTATGTATTTAATTATTAATAAATCTCAAAGAAAAACCGCTACTAAAGTGGATATGGAAAGCCGTCACCACGCGTAAATTGTTGTAACGCCGACTGAATAAATGTCTTACTGTGCGCAACTTCAGTTGTATATTCGACAAATGGCAAGAACTCGCCTAAATATTCACGATTGCTATCTACTAATTTGAAAAGTTGATCCGCTTCACGCTCTTCTAATATTTTTAACGTCACATGTTCATTCACTTGATAACCAAACATCATCGATATCGCCTCCAGTTAAAATTGTCAAATTATTCGGTAAATTACATATATAGTAACATAAATATATGTATTTTTATTAAAAGCTTAAATTTCATTCTATTTTGTATTAGCATAAAATGCTTGAAATTAAAAAATGACACATTAGATTCCGCACCGCGACAATAAAAAATTGGAGTCTGAAACATCCATAATATAATAATGCTATTGTGCAAATTCGCAGTAACCGACTGAACTGAGAAGACGCTTAAGTCAAGCTTGTCCCAGTTCTAGTCATCCTTGTGATTGAGGCGCCCAGCAGAGCGCATTTCATTAAGACATTACTCAAGCTAAGCACACTGGAGACAGCGCATTTAAGATAAATTTTGTCCCCCTCCACATCTTATATATATTATTTCATAATCGTTTCAATGACAGTTCTAATATTTTTATCGATATATTTATCAACATGTTTAACTAGATAATAATGACGTTTCACATTAAGTGTTTTTATCACTAAATTTTCATAATCTTCAGGATTAATTGCTGATTTGGAAATAATAGCAAATCCATTTCCAGCCTCTGCCATTTGTTTAATAATACTAATATTATTAATTTCTACTAAATATGGATTTAATTTTAGTTCGGAAAGTCCTGCCTCTTGATAAAATCTCGTTCCTGATCCTTTTTCTCTAACGAAGCAGATATCCATTCTAGGTTTAATTGATTTTTTATAAATATACACCATTTCATCTTCAATTATTGTTTTACATTCTATCGCATTATCTTGAATGTCTTTTTCTACAATACCAATATCTACTCTATTGTGTTTAATATCGTTTATAACTGAATCTGAATTATTAATACGTAAATGAATATGTAACTTCGGATGTTGTTGCATAAGAATGGTAAGTTTTTCTGATAATAAATATTCACCATATGTATAACTACTTCCGACCGTAAGCGTGCCTGCGATGGTTTCGGATTCAGATGCTAAATTTTGCCATAATTCTTGTTCAATACTTTCCCGTTGCAATGCATATTGTAAAAGCTTTTCTCCATCATTCGTTAGTTTTAAATATGGAGACTTAAATTCAAATATATTCACATTATATTTTAATTCTAGACGTTTAATATCTCGACTAACAGACGGTTGTGACGTATATAAATTTTCTGCTGCTCTAGTAAAACTTTCTGTTTTGATTACTTCAATTAATACCTTATACGGATCCATGTATCATTCTCCTTCAAGTCTAATATATCATTTTTGATATAGATACTATACTAATTATTTATTTAACGTTATAACAATAACGTGCTAAGATTTCATATCGAGGTGAGAAATACATATGAAATCATTAACGCAAGCGTCATTTATAAAAGGCATTATGTTTACATTTGTGATTGCAATTACCAGTTATATATTAGCTCAATTTCCTGTTTTACATACAATTGGGGCTTTAGCTATTGCAATCATTTGTGCGATGATATACCGCCAAATCAAAGGTTATCCAGAACATCTTCGTCCTGGCATTACTTTTGCATCGAAGCGTTTATTAAAATTTGCGATTATCTTATATGGATTAAAACTAAATATGGGAGATATTCTAGGTAAAGGCTGGAAATTATTACTAATTGATATATTCGTCATTATCTTCTCAATTAGTTTAACTTTAGTTTTAAATCGTATGCTTAAAGGAAATAAAGATATCTCTATACTACTTGGTATCGGTACAGGTGTATGTGGCGCTGCAGCGATTGCTGCTACAGCACCAATTTTAAAATCTAAAGAGAAAGACACCGCAATCAGTGTAGGTATTATTGCGCTAGTTGGAACTATATTTGCGCTAATGTATACAGCCATCGAGGCTATTTTTAAAATACCTGCGATAACTTATGGCGCTTGGGCAGGTATAAGTTTACATGAAATCGCTCAAGTCGTTTTAGCAGCAGGTATTGGTGGACCAGAGACAATGACGTTTGCTTTACTTGGAAAATTGGGTCGTGTTTTTTTACTTATTCCATTAAGTATTGTCTTAATTCTGTATATGCGTTATCAATCAAATTCAGATCAACAACAACAAAAAGTTCATATTCCTTATTTTCTAATTGGCTTTATTTTAATGGCTTGTATAAATACGTTTATCCCTATACCTTCAATGTTTATGAATATTATTAATGTCATCACAACTTTATGTATGTTAATGGCAATGGTCGCTTTGGGGTTAAATATCGTTTTAAAAGACGTCATCTCAAGCGCACTTAAACCTTCTATCGTTATCTTTATTACTTCAATTTGTCTATCTAGTGTGACACTCCTAATCGCGTATATAATGTTTACATAGATGATGATGTTATACGTTTATATGCCAACAAAACGTGCATTCTAAAATACTGAAATGCACGTTTTCCAATCATTGTACTTCAATACTTGATTAGACTTCTGTTTTGTTCATTATCTCTCTCCAGTTGAAAATGGTGAACTATTATTATTAGATGTGCGTCCCACAGAAGAATATGAAAGTGGCTATTTCCCTGGAGCAATCTCCATACCGATTGAGGAATTAGAAGACAATGTTTTAGATTGGAAATATGAAAAATAAGGGAGTCGGTAATCCGACTCCCTTATTGCTATTGAATTATTAATAACCTGAACCGACTTCTTCCCCGTCTTCATCGTATTCTGTTACATAACCATCATCCGTATCAATGGTATAAGAACCGGCTAAATCTCCATTTTTATCAGTAAATGAGAAGCCCCATTTGCCGTCATCTGTTTTCTCTGGTTCTTTGTATGTGTATGTGTCCGTATCTAACGTATGACCTTCATATGATTCTACTTTATCAATGACATTGTCACGCGTTACTTCTTCTGAACTTGAATCAGAATCATCGCTGTCACTATCTGCATCCATTTTATCATCGATATAGTTATCAATTTCATCATCATCAAACGTTACTGTGACGTCTGTGACATCATCATCGTCGTCTCCAGCACTTGTCACATTCACTGAATCCGATTTAAACGTTTTACCTTCATATGTGCCTTGTGTATATACCGTTACTTCTTCATCAGGATCGTATGGTCCATATGTCTCAGAAGATGTTTCACTTCCAATTTCTTTATCATTCGCATATATTTTTACGTTATTTAACATATAGCCACCATCAACGCTAACGGTGAAACGTTTTTGTTTAAATGATTCATAAGCAATATTACTATCACTCATGTTAATCATTAACGCCCCTTTGAATTTCTTGCCATCAATATCTTTCGTAGCTTTTAAATTATAATCACCGATTGGGAACGTACCAAGCGTTTTTTCTTCATCTTCAGAAACTGTTGTCGTGCGTTTTTTACCATTATACTCATAAGTAATATCTCCACTACTACTTGGATAAATGCTTACGGATTTTTGTGGAACATTAAATGTGTAATTATCAAAGAATAAGAATTTCTTGCCATCCTTAGAAATATTTAACACATTGTTCCCATTAGCATCGACAGACAAATTGTTGAAGCGATTATCTTTAATTTCTTTCGCACTTTGTTCTACATTGCTCCCAACATTATTTAAATCATCTTCTGTTTTAATATAGTTTAAATACGCGCGTGCTTCTTCCTGACTTAACTTCTGATCGTTTTGTGTCGTAACTTCTTTGGCTAACGCTTTTTCATCGTCTTTCTTGATTGCTTGTGCAATATTTGATGCTTGCTTTTCCGGAGAAAATTGATTTTTTAATAATGAAAATGCAACGATTAAAGCGATGAGCAATACAGCTATAACAGCAATAATAATCCACGTCTTTTTATTATCGCCTTTACGTGGTTGTTGATCATGTCTAGGGGCATAACCTTGCTGGTTATAACTGTTGTATCCCTGATTTGAATGTTGTTCATGCATATCTTGTCGAGGTTGGTTATGATGATTTTGGTTATGTTCATGTTGTGTATTAGCGCTATTCGACTTAGATTGGTGAACAGGCTTACCACAATTTGTACATACCTTCACACCTTCACGAAGCGGTTGCCCACAATTACTACAATATTTCATTAGTAGATCGAACTCCCATCAAATAGATTATTGAACTCACTGATTAAGTTAGCAAAGATTTGGTTAAATAAAGATTCCCCAAAAATCGTTACAAATAAGAAGAAAACAATAATGTAAATAATCACACCATAAAAACTTGAGAAGCGCGTATGATGATTGGCACTATATTTAGCAATCATGTACACACCTGAAATAACAATTAACAAGATGGATAGCATAAACAAGGCGCCACCAAATCCATATGAATTAGCAAACATTAAAATCAATGCAAGTACTAATACTGCGACTGAAACACTATTAATCAATACAAAATCCGACAATACTTTTCTGAATGGAATTGGCTGTCTCACTACTAAACGTGTGATACCATACGTCGCACCTACGATAACCGCTAAGAATAAAATGATGGCTACAATAATCGAAAAGATAATTTGACTCTTAGGTGTCTCAAATAAACCAATTGTTGAAGGTATTGCAATCGCAAGTAACAGTGCGATGACTAATAAACCAATAACGAGTAAAGAAAATAACAATTTAAAACTAAATGCTTGTTGGCTTTTTAGAACTTGGTCAGGTGCTGCGAAAGCACTTCTGAAGAAACCTTTACTTTCTTCTGTCACTTCTTTTGCATGTTCACTAAATTGGCTTGATTGTTGTGGTTGTTGATAGTTTGAATACGGCTCATTGTATTGTTGTTGACTGTGATATGTATGTGATGCGTTGTTGTGAGGTTGTTGATTTGATTGTGGCTGATGCATTTGATGTTGTTGAGTTGTTGAATGATGTTCAGGTACATGCTGGTTATCTATCACTTTGCCTTCGTCATTATTACGTTTATCTTGTGTTGTGTTGTTTGTTCTAGATAATGGTTCATTATGATTTGATGTCGTTACGTGTTCTTCTCCCAATGATGCACTTGTATCGTATCGTCGCCCATTCGCCTCTGCATTTGAGATATCTTTCTCAGCAGAATTAACCGTTTGGGACTGTTTATCTATTTTATGGCCACACTCGCCACAAAATAAATCGTTAGGCTCGATTGCACTTCCGCAATTTGGACATTGCATAGGTGTTCCCTCCAATTTTTAATTTTTTTAATCTTCAAAAAGTATATCATTTATTTTGTATTGTTTTCTACATTATTTTAAACTTTCTATCAAAAAAATTATATATTCTAAAAAGCAATATTTCGACATATGCATTTTATACATTTGCCTAAATATTGCTTCGCTTAATATTAAAATAAAACATACAAAGATATTAGAAAACGGATCCCACTGTTGCCCATAAACTAGCATAATTAGCAATTAATATCGCAAAAATCTATTCACATTCAGATTTTGTTTAATAAGATTTAAATAATCTAATTTCAAATATTTTTTAACTCTATGAAGATAAGTTATTCAAGTGTTAAACCTTCTTCTTTTCTAGTAAAAACTTCACTTATAAATTAGACAATTAAAAGATTCTATAAAATACTTGTCTCATTTAGATAAAGAAATGGTTAATTTAGCGCAAAAATTAAAATGTTGCGAAAATATACAATCAATTCCTGGTATTGGTGAATTTACAGAAGCTATGTTAATCATTAAAATTGCTGTTATTACGCGCTTTAAATCGAACAAACAAGTCCATACTTATGTTGGTATTGATTTCAAACGATATCAATACGGTATCACTCACTTTAGAGGCACAATGAATAAGCGAGGAAATAAAAAATTTATACAATTTTTATTTTGGATAGTGATTAATTTTATTCGGGGCCTGCGTAACTATGATAATCATGTCGTCTATTATTAATAAATTAAGAAAGCAGCCTAATGAGAAAACTCATAAGACTGCCGTCATCGCTTGTATAAATCGATTATAAAATGTCATTACATATTTAAAATTGTCTGATCACTAATCATAGTTAAATCGATATTTATATCATTAGAATTAATCACTTCACTCTTATGCACTACTAATAATTCTTGTACAAAGTTACGAGCCCATCTACCATTTGATTTTTTCTCGTCGTCTAACTCACTATATTTATTTTCAACTACTTCTCTTAATAATTTTTCATCAAAAATCCATTGGTCCTTAGTTAAGGCTAAAATCACAATGTCAGCTACTTCTTTAGGCGCATAATCATCAAAATGAATTTTATAAGGAATTCTAGATTGTAGTCCTTCATTAGATTCTAAAAAACGTTCCATATCATTTTCATAACCTGCAAAAATTGCAATAAATTTCCCACGTTTATTTTCTAATTCTGTAATAAGTGTCTCTATAGCTTGAATACCGAAGTCATTACTTGATTTTTCCTTAGGCATCAATTGGTAAGCTTCATCAATAAATAACACACCACCTAATGATTGTTCTACTATTCTTTTAGTATTTTTTTCAGTATGCCCAATGTAGCTACCAACCATTTCACTGCGTTCAGTTTCGATTAAATGACCTTTAGAAAGTATCCCAAGTTGACCAAATACTTTAGCTAACAATCTCGCCACTGTTGTTTTACCTGTTCCAGGTGATCCTGTAAAAATCATATGGTAATTGCTCGTACTAATTGATTTACCTTGTTTTTCTAGCATTTGATTAAATTTCACTTCATTTACTATAGCATTGACATGTGTTTTAACATTCTGTAAACCTACTAAATTATTTAATTCATTTAATAATGATTGTAAAGTCTCCTTATCTTCATTTGTTTGTCTATTGAAAATTTCAAAATCTTCATTATTGATAGTAATTAGCACTTGATTATCAAGATATTCTCCACTTTCAGAAATACGTTGCATTTGTTGCATTGTTAATTTCTCATTAAAGTTACGAACCCATCTACCATTACTATTATCAAAATTAAATTTATATTCACTATCCATGACTTTCTCATATTTACTAGAGTCAAATTCATATCCTTTATCAATTAAATCCTTACTTCCTATTGCATATAATTCATCGAAGTTATAATCATCGAAATTAAAAGTGTTCGGAATTCTGGATGACAATCCTGGGTTAGAGTTTATAAAATCAACCATTTCATTGGTATATCCTGCAAATATTATCATAATTTCTTCTCTATAATCTTCCATATACTTAAGAATTACATCAATAGCTTCTTGTCCTGTACCTTTATCGCCTTCATTATTTACTAATGTGTAAGCTTCATCGATAAATAACACACCATTTTTAGCTTTTTCCAATATTTCAAAAGTTTGAGTAGCAGTTCTTCCAACGAATTCAGAAACTAAATCTTGTCTTGATACTTCAATAAAGTTATCACTTTCAATTACGCCTTCTTCATACAGAGCTCTTGCAATTAATCTGGCTACTGTCGTTTTACCTGTTCCTGGATTACCAACAAACATAGAATGCATTGATGGTAAACTTTGTTGAAGACCTCTTTCTTTTTTTATTTTATTTATTCTAGCAACATTTATAAACTGTTTGGTAGCTTCTTTTACTTTTTCTAAACCAATAAGTTCATTTAATTTATCTATTGCTTTACTTTCATTTTGATTATTTTTCTCAAAACGATTTGTCTCTTCTTCATTTTCTGCATAGTCCGCTTCTAGGAGATTCTCTGCTTCTTCATATTCTTTTATAGAAAGTTCAGCAACATCTTCATTAAAATCATATTCTAAGTCACTATAACCATGAGTTTGCATTATTTGATTAGTTGTTTCTGCTTCTATCAAATCATTTATTTGCGTTTGCTCATCACGGTTAATTATGTGTAGTTCTTCACCGATTGCGTCAGAAAAATCGTCTATTTCCACGGTAAATCCACCTATACTATTTGTATTAACTTTATTGATTGAAAGATAACTCTCGCTTAATTGCGCGAATGATTTACCTGAAATAATGTTTAAATTTTCTATAGTAAGTTGACCTTTATCTCTAGCACATATATCATATTCAAAATTTTCATTTTCTATATATAAATCATTAGCAAAAACTTGTGCTTCTTTTATAGCTGATATAAATCCAACAATTAGCGTGTTTTTTATTTTAGTACATGAGTAGTCAGACGTTCTCATACCCATTATCAATGAATTCGCAACAAAAGCTTTGGAGTTACCTAGATAAATTCCGCCTTGTTCTTTTTCAATTTTAGTCTCTATCGTTACACTATTTAATGTTATATAATTATTTTCTTTAGCAAAAAACGCTACTTTATTGTCATTTCCTTTTACAATTACATTATTTAACTGTACATTACTATTGTTGATTGATAATGCATTTTTATCTAATTTAGATGCATCGATAGTTAAGTTCTCAAAAATAACATCACTATTTTCAATGTCAAAAGTTGTTTCTAAACTTGTTTCTTCAGGTGAGGACTCTCCTCGAAATTTTATGTTAATATCTTCCAATGAAATTCCATCATGGCAACGATGTACGTCATTTTTAAGGCTATCAAATACTACCACATCGTTATTTCTAGCTAAACCATCTTGAAGCATTTTTTCTAAGCTCACTTTTCTAAAACCTTTACCCACAAGTATTGGTTTCTTCATTATCAATAACTCCTATCCTAATTTTTTTGCTAATACATATAAATAAATAAGCGCAACAATCCCTAAAATAAACGAATAATTCCAAACGAATAGTAAAAAGACATATTTTATCACAATTTTTATAGTTGCAAATATACAACCTATGCGATCTATGTCATCGATATAACTCGATTTATCAATAATTTTTCTGACAAAATGATCAACTACACACATAATGAATGGAAATAAAAGAAAATTTAAAATTAATATTACCCTACTCATTTGTACTTCTAACCAAGCTACATATAAGCAAAAAACTAAGATAGAAATAAAATATCTTCTTACCCATTCCTCCTTATTATCAAGTTTAAAAATATTCATAACTTTATTTTTAAGGTTAGTATTTACTTTGTTTGAACCCGCTCCAAACTGGCTATTATTTCCTTTATTATGTATATCACCAGTATTTACTGCATTGGAAGCTGCTCCAAATTGTACTGTAAACTCTTTTTCATCTTCTTTATTCTCAGTATCTTTATATTGCTGATTTCCTGCTCCAAATTGTTTTCTTAAATCACTAACATCTTTTTCATCATCTTTATTAATACTATCTTCTTTTAGGGTTTTTCCACAATTAGGGCAAAAACTTTGTAATCCATTTACTTTTTCTCCACAATCATTACATTTCAATATTAAATCCTCACTTATATTTTAGATACTTTTTAATTTATAACGATATTTATTTATTTGTATATAATTTTAATAAAATAATTAGTTTTTGTCATCAAAGTATTAAAAAGCTCTCTTCAAAGTTATCATTTTTTAAATGGCTACTTTGAAGAGAGCTATATATTAACAATTTCTATTTTTATTTACTCGAATGTACCTGGGTTAAAGCCAGCTTCCCATTTATTAAATGGCCAATATCTTAATACAACTTTACCCACAAGTTGATCTTTATCTACTAAACCAACTTCAGCGAAACGGCTATCTATACTATTTTGTCTGTTATCACCTAAAACTAAATATTTATCTTTAGGGATTTTGTTCTTACCGTCAGCACCATTCACTTGGCTTGTCTTAAATGTACCAGTTAAATACTTACCTTGTTTGTGTTTCTTATTATAATCTAAATACGGCTCTGATACCTTTTTGTCATTCACATACAATTGATCACCTTTGTACTCTACTTTATCACCAGGCGTACCAATCACACGTTTAATAAAATCACGTTGTGCATCTTCATGGAAGACAACAACATCACCATTATCAATGTGATTCAATGTTTTAGAAATTTTACTTACAATCACTTTATTTCTATCTTGAAAAGTTGGATACATCGACGACCCTGATACTGTGTATGATGTGCCGATAAATTTTAATACAATACCTACAATTAAAAGTGCGCCACCAATGGCTACAATCCATTCAATTATCTCTTTTTTCAATTAAACCCCGCCTATCATCTTTTATAAACATAACTTACTTTATCACAAAATCATTGCAAAGTCGTTTCACTCATCTTTAAATCCGATAACGATATTACCCTCAAGTTCTTACTAAAGACACCGCATGCTATCATGAGGTCTTCTCTAACATATTGTTAGCCTCATCGTAACAAACCTCTTAGAACATTACTATTCAAGTTATCACATTTAAGTGTGCCTTCTCACTTTTATTTTCAAAAATAAAGTCAATCTTTCATATTCGTAAGAAATAACAGCGACTTTGTAAGGTTAGATAAAGGCAGTACTGACGCAATCTTCCTACAATTATAAGTGTAATAGAAATAAGGAGTGATGATATTGAAAACCTTAAGAAATACAGTCATTGCAGTCATTACTATTGCAATTGTCTTAATTGGAGGATTATTTGGATTAGATGCCTATTCCAATCAACACCCTAACAATCATGCAGTCAATGATTGGAATAAATTGAACCCCGTAGCACCAACATATAACTATTATGTTAAGACACAAAAACCATCAAACGTAGAAGTCGTTGATAAGGAAAAAGACTTCTATATCTACCATTACAACCAAACAGGTTACACCAAAGACGGTAAAGCTAAAAAGATTGATTATACAGCATCTAAAAAATTAAAAACGAATCATTACCTAGTTGTAAGTGAGAAATCTCACACTATTACATCTTATGAAGAAATCAAACAATCAGAAATTCCAACTCAAGCAAAAGAAAAATTATAAAACGAACAAGGAGTGCGATGGACATGCCAATTTTAAACGTCAATCATTTATCAAAAGTATATGGAAATAAACAAAAATATAAAGCGCTAAACGACATTAACTTTTCAGTGGACAAAGGAGAATTCGTCGCCATAATGGGCCCTTCTGGTTCAGGAAAGACGACGTTACTCAACGTCATTAGTTCGATCGATAGTATTTCTGGAGGAACTGTCGAAGTAAGTGGCAATGAAATTAATAAGCTAAAGGACAAACAATTAGCACAATTTCGCAAAAAAGAACTCGGATTTATCTTCCAAGATTACAGTGTGTTACCGACATTAACCGTAAAAGAAAATATCATGTTGCCGTTATCTGTTCAAAAAGTGAATAAAGATGAAATGGAACACAATTATAAAGAAGTAACGGAAGCCCTCGGTATTTATGATTTAAGTAATAAATATCCAAGTGAAATATCAGGTGGTCAACAACAACGTACAGCAGCAGCACGTGCTTTCGTTCATAAACCATCGATTATCTTTGCGGATGAACCAACTGGCGCACTTGATTCGAAAAGTGCGCAAGACTTACTCAATCGTCTTGAAGAAATGAATGCACAATTCGATAGTACTATTATTATGGTAACCCATGATCCATCCGCTGCAAGCTTTGCACAGCGTGTCATTATGTTGAAAGATGGACATATTCATTCAGAAATCCACCAAGAACATAAGTCAAAACGTGAATTTTATGATGAAATTATCAAATTACAGTCTGCCTTAGGTGGTGTCGCAAATGACATTTAATCAGATTACACTCAAAAATTTAAAAAGTAATTTTAAAAATTATGCACTATATCTCTTTTCATTAATCTTTAGTATTATTTTATACTTTAGCTTTGTCACTTTGCAGTATACGCATAGTATCAATAACGGTGGTTCTCCAAAAGTGATACAAGAGGGTGCTAAAGTAGGCGCAGTGTTCCTATTTATTACAATTATCATTTTCTTAATGTATGCGAACCAATTGTTTATTAAACGTCGAACACGTGAATTTGCATTATTTCAACTCATCGGTTTAACACGACAAAATATTTTACGAATGCTAGCAATTGAACAGCTTACTTTCTTTATTTTCACAGGTATCATAGGTATTTTAGTAGGCATTGTTGGTTCCGAACTTTTACTTAATATTCTAGTGAAAATGATGCACCTGAAAGTAGACGTGTCGATAGGATTTGAATTACCTGCATTAATTCAAACAATAGTAATGCTTGTACTCGCATTTATCTTGATTATGTTTCAGAACTACCTTTTTCTAAAAAGAAGAACGATACTGTCTATGATGAAAGATAGTACAAAATCAGAAGCGACTAAATCAAAAATTACTGTTCCTGAACTTATTGCCGGTATTCTAGGCATTGTCATGATTATCTTAGGCTATTACATCTCCACTGAAATGTTTGGCAAATTCCAAGGATTAACGATGGCCTTAGTAACACCTTTTCTCATTTTATTTCTAACTGTTGTAGGGGCGTATCTATTCTTTAGAAGTTCAGTATCTATCATATTTAAATCTCTGAAAAAATCAAAACATGGTCGTGTTTCAATTACAGATGTTGTATTTACATCATCTATTATGCACCGCATGAAGAAAAATGCGATGTCACTAACAATTATCGCGATTATTTCAGCAATAACGGTAACGATTCTATGTTTTGGTGCAATTAGTAAAGCCAATACGGATTATATGATTCAAACATCATCTCCTCAAGACATTAACTTTACTAAATCGCAATCAGCTCAAAAATATGAGCAATTATTAAAACAACATCATATTCAATATGACACTATAACATTAGAGGGAAGTAATACGAAACTGCTCAAAAATGATGTGTTAAAAAGTAAAACATCTAACGGTATACAAAATGCTGGTGTCATTGTTATGTCAGATGCGCAAATCAAAGGTAACCATGCTACAATTACGAACACACAAGGTCCACTGTCAGGTATGGTAAGTGTTCATACAGATAATGATATGACACTTCAAGGCCAACAGAAAGTGACATTACTTGTAAATCAAAATAATGACAATGAAGTCATCCCATCAAATGTGTCTATAGGTGGTCCCGTATTAAAAGTGAGTCCAGACGTTTACAATAAATTGAAACTGAAAGATCAATTATTACATCATTATGGTTTCGATATTAAACAGCACCAAGACATATCAAAAGCGGAAAAATTAGCTAAAAAAGTGAGTCCAACTGTAGCGCTGAAAAGCGATACAAAACAAATGCTTGATGAAAGTAACGGTATTTTAATGTTTGTGACTTCATTCTTAGGACTAGCATTCCTAATCGCAGCTGGATGCATTATTTATATTAAACAAATGGACGAAACTGAAGATGAAATTAACAATTACCGTATCTTAAGACGTATCGGTTTCACACATACTGATATGACGAAAGGTTTGGCCTTAAAGATATTATTCAACTTTGGTTTACCTTTAATTATTGCGTTACTACACGCCTTATTTGCAGCACTAGTATTTATGAAACTGATGGGAGAATTTTCTCCAACACCAATTATCATTGTGATGATTGTGTATTCACTTGTGTATCTTATCTTTGCTGTGATATCGTTTGTTCACGCAAATCGAATTGTAAAACACGCTATATAATAATTAAGAAGAAAGGATGTTTTTAAATGAATATTAAAGAATTAATTCGTAAATCTTATGAGGATTTATTAAGTTTAAAAGTCAACTGGTTTAATGGCCTAATGTTAGTACTTATCGTCTTTGTCTTGAGTAGTATTGCAACACCATTTATTGGAGTGCCGGTAGGCTTACTTGGTGGCGGTTATCTCTTGAAACGTTATGAAGAAAAACAAGACAACTGATAGTCAATTGCAAAGTAGATTGGAATGGGAGTGGGACATAAATAATATGATGGTGCTATTTTGCAAATTCGCAGTAGCTGACTGAACTGAAAATGCGCTTAAACCAAGCTTTTCTCAGTTCTAGTCATCCTTGCGGGCGGGGCCCCAGCAAAGAGAATTTCATCAAGAAATTCTACAAGCAAAGCAAGCTGGGAGTCGGGGCCCCAACACAAAAAATCACGAAAGTGATTTTACAAGCAAAGCAAGTTGGGGTGACGACGAATTTAAAAAGAATTCTGTCCCACTCCCTACTCCTTTTTGCTATGTATTTTAATAATTATAACCTTTTTGTTTTAATATTGTTTTTTATTTTATATATTTTATAATTAAATTAACAGATATATTTAATTCATCTAAGAAAGGACATCAAGAAATGCAATTTAAAACTAAGTATCGTTTCTCTATTCGAAAGTTTTCAATAGGAACAGGCTCCGTTTTATTAGGTGCCTTTTTATTTGTAGGCTTTCAGGATGTAGCTCATGCGAGTGAATTACATAATAGTACGTTACAAACGGATACGACTTCCAATCCTCAATCTTTTGAAAGCAAAGTCAATCATTCAACAGATGAAGTCGTACGTAATACAGCTTCACCATCTCATTCTGATCCCCTAAACAATACAGAAAAGATAACAAAAACAGAAACTCAGTCTCAAACAACTAGTAAAACGACTAATCCTGATAAAGAAAAAGCAAACGCGCAAGCAATTACCGCTTCACCTCAATTAAAAGAAAAAACTTCACATACTCGTTCACGTCGTTCTGCAACGTCACCAATTGCTTCAGAAGGCGTTTTAGAGGATACAACGACAACTGCAACACCTAATATGGATGATGCTAATGGCGCATCGGTTAAAAGTAGGGATGTTGTCATTCCACAACCTAAAGATTCAAATACAATTCCAACACCAAATGTCGTATTTGAAAAAAATTCTGATCCAAATCAATATACATTTGCGATAACAGACCTTAAAGCTTTTAATGCTGCCTATCATACAAAGTATTATTATCGTTTATCTAAACCTTTCGACGACTCTAATGACGTAACGATTGAGTTAGTTAACGGTGAGACAAATTCTGTAGTAGAAACAAAACAAATTAATTCACCTGGCATTGTATCTATTGGTGAAAATTCTTTAGAAAGAGCAGTAGCTGCTCAAAATCCTCAAAAAGCGAAATATGGTCATATCAATTTCACTTTCTTAAATACATTAGACTCATTCAAAAATACGGTTTCAACAATTAGAGCACGTTTTGAAATAGATGAAAATGGTAGCTTAGAAGATCAACGTAGCGGCATACAAATTTACGATTTATTTAACCGAGCGAACGAAGGAACAACCATTACTGATCCACAATATTATGTGCCTCATATTGTTCCTGAAACGACCTATTATCGTGTTGTTAATAAAAACAACCCTACATATCAAGCAAATAAGACTGATATCAATGCGCAAACATATCAACCAGATTTCACTGAAAAGGAGTTAGCACATTATACAATTAAAGGAATGGATGGACAAATCTATACCGCTTCAAATTCACGTGAATTTGAAGGTTACAAATTATATCAAATTGCTGAGCCTGATCATATGTCTGGCCCAATGGTGCGCCCATATCAAGTTGGGTTAAGATATGTGGATGCTGAAACGAATAATGGCGGCGTCAAACGTATAAAAGAAATTATTGGAGAAGATGGTACTACACGTATCGAAATTTGGACTTTATCAGCCGACCATATGTCTGAATCTGCTAAAAACACAGGTATTGATACGACAAATTATGTCAAAGTGTATGAAGCAACGTTAAGACCTGGCGAAAGAAATAAAAATGATTTAGGTAAACAAATTTTTATACCTGGATATGATATTCCATTCCTTGTACAGCCAGCAAGTGCAGGTGAAGGTGCTGTAGGTAACCTTTTTGCACCTAATCAATCAATAAATGGTGTACAAGTTGGACGCGGCAGTAACTTCCGTTTACAAAACTTATTAGCTAAAGCACATCCAATTATCTATTATTACACAGCAATCGACCCTGTTGAGGTTACATTAAAAGCAAACAAAGTAGTTAAAGGGGAACATACGCTAGCGCAAGGTGAATTCACTTTCAATATTGTAGCTGGTCCTAATTCACCAGCTATTCCAGAGGCTTCGCAATCAAAAACAAATGCAGCAGATGGTTCAGTTACATTTGATAAGATTTCATTTACCAAACCAGGTACTTATACCTATACAATTACAGAAAATAAAACTAATCTCAATCCGAATTTTGATGCTGAACCATTAACGATTACAGCAACTGTTACAGTAACCGAAGAAAATGGTGTCTTAAATGCAAATGTGAGTTATGCATATGAGTCAGACACTGATAATAACCAAGCATTTACTAACTATTATGTAGCACCTAAGCAATTAGACTTTGATGTTCATTTTACAAAATCATTAGTTGGTCGTCCGTTAAATAATGAAGAGTTTCAATTCACTATGAAAAATGCTGACGGCGAAGTTATCGCTACAGGTACAAATAATGCGACAGGTCAAATTAACTTCAACTTTATTGAAGGTAAACGTCCAACTTATACGAATGTCGATGCTGGTAAAACCTTCACATATACTGTTGAAGAAGTTCCTAGTAACTTACCGAATATCAATAGTGATTCTATGAAAGCAATTGTAACTGTAAATGTAACTAAAGATTTACACGTACTTACAGCAACATCACTCGCACCAGCGGATACTGAATTTAACAATACATTTGTTCCACCAACACCACCAACACCTGTATTCCAACCTGAAAAATTTGATTTATCAGTGGAAAAATATGACATTACAGGCAACAAATTATTAGATGATGATAATGAATTAGCGAATAAATATGCAGATACTAATGTGAATCCTTATGCAGATCAAACAACTAATAATGAACCAGAAAACATAAATACTAAAACACTTAATCGTGGGAATAAAATTGTATATCAAGTTTGGTTAGATACAACGCACTTAACACCAGAGAATAAAATTAATAAATTAGGCATTACTGATGACTATGATGAAACAAGCGTAGCTGTTCAAAGTATTAAGGTATATGACGGTATCACTGGACAAGACGTTACAAACTTATTTGACATTACAGATGAGAATGGTGTCATCACAGCCACGTCTAAAGAAAGTTTAGTAAAAGATCATGTCTTAGATAATACACAAATCCCGTTTGGACGTTATTACAAATTAGATATTGTCGGCGTTATTAAAGACAGTGCTAAAGCTAACAAAGACATCACTAACGTAGCGAATCAGTCTGTTCAATTCTTTAACCCAGCCAAAGGTGGTAATGAAGTCCCACCTCCTAAACCATCAGAAAAACGTGTAAACAAGGTAAAACCTGTACCAGTAAACTTTGAATTCAAAGTGACTAAAAAATTGGAAGGTGGTCAACTTAAAGGTGGAGATTATACCTTCATCTTAACTGATTTAAACAACCCTAATCACCAAGTACAATTAGCAACAAATGATGCGAATGGTAAAGTGAATTTCTTGCCAATTAAATTTAATAAAGTAGGCACTTACGTTTACCAAATCACTGAAAAAGTGGGAACAGACACAAATATTGCTTACGATACAATGTCTATCACAGCAACAGTGGTCGTTACTGAAAATCCGGAAACTGGTAATTTACAAGCAACTGTAACTTACTTCAGTTCAGGCGGTAAATCAGTCGGAGTAAATGATACTGAGTTTAACAATACTGTTAAACCACCAGTACCACCAACACCAAGCAAACCACCACATAACCCACCTAAAACACCGGGTAAACCTCCTGTTAACCCGCCAGGTAACCCACCTGAAAAACCAGGAGTACCACCGACACATCACGTGCCACCAACTCCTGAACAACCAAATCAACCGAAACACTTACCAAAAACTGGTAGCGGAGATGTTAATATTAACACACCATTATTAGCCACATTATTTGCAAGTTTAGGTAGCGTATTATTGTTCGGTAGAAAAAGAAAATGTAATAAATAATCAATTTTAATTACTAAAGACCTAAGAAGCAATTGCGCTTCTTAGGTCTTTTTCATTGATTATGGTAAAAATTTAAATGATAAATAAATACTCAACCAACATATGATTACAAATGCGCCTACTACAAAGACAAATGATAAGATGCTCGTAATGAGATTACGTGTTTTACTTGTCTGAACTTCATTAGGATCTTGACCATTCATAAATGCAACGATTCGATCGTAATTATCCATACCGTGCTTGTATTTAATTTTGTCGATTTGCGTACTACTATAAAAACCTACAGAAAAAATGACATAGGTAATCGCAACGCCCCACCAACTCAAATAAAATAAAAGTGGTCCTATTAAAACACATGCTAATAACATCCAAACCAACATCATCCACGTCCAAAAATCCATGTCTTTTTTAATAGTTTCATGTTCCATACGTTTCACGTCTCCTTTGACAAGATCATCTAATGAAACATTAAATAAATTACACATCATTAATAAATTATGGATATCTGGATAACTTCTTTCATTTTCCCAATTAGAAATCGTTTGTCTTGAAACATATAATTTTTCAGCTAGGTACTCTTGAGAATAATTTTCTTTTTCTCTATATTTTCGAATTTGTTGACCGATTTCCATCATCCATAACTCCTTAACCATTTAGATTAATCTTGCCTAGAATAGAAGCAAGATCGAAATGAATAATCGTATCTCACTTCAACTCCATAGAAACGTCTCTGTATATAAAAAACTACCAAATTTCTTTGACAATCACATCTTTTTCATTGTCAAAATCCTTTTACATGCTGTAATATCAACATTTACAAGACTTCCTGACGTCTAAAAAAAGGAGCTGCGCTATTTATTAAAACGCAGTTCCTCTTTGCTATAAGCCATTATTAATTAAACGATTTTAAAATAACATCAAGCATCTTTTTAATATAGGCTTCATCTAAAGTTTCAGGTTTAATTAAAATATTGAAATAAATAGGTGAGAAAATTAAATCAATAAATAAATCTTGGTCCGCTTCTTTGATATGTTGTGCGATAATCGATTTTAATACTTTTCGGTTACTTTTAAAATAACCTTTCATAAATAACTCACGTGCATCATTTTGTTGATTACTAATCAATATCTCAATTACCGCTCGTCCAAGATTCGTTTTATAAATTTCCATTATTTTTATTAAATATTGATATAATCCCGTATATAAATCTTTATTATCATTTTCGAAAATCTGTGTTCTACTTACAAACATATCTACAATAATAGATGACTTATCTTTCCAACGACGGTAAATCGTCGCTTTGGAAACGCCTGTATTTTCAGATAGTTGATCAATTGTAATTTCTCTAAAATGCGTCTTAGTTAACAATTTATCTATTTCATTAAAGATTTTATAATTAATTGTCGGATCTTTCGGTCTTCCAGCCATGTTTTCCCCTTCTTAAATGCGAAATAATTTCAACGATTTCAAATATAATTACTGCACTTACAAACCACGCAATAAAGCCAACAACAATGCTTAATAGCCATTGATTTGTATAATAAAGCATCCCCCATGTTGCTAATATACTAATTAACACGCCAGTCATACCAAACACTGCACCTCTACTTACGTGTTTAGCAATGACATCACCATGTTGCATACCTGTGATAAATAATGAAACTAAGAATACTGCCGGTAATGTCGCAAAGACACCACCTAGCTCTTTCCAAGGTAATATTACAGAAATAATATAACTGAGTGTAACCGCTAATCCCCCAACAAGGAATTTGATTAATGCTAATTTCATTACAAAAGCCTCCAATGATTAATTCATATGTCTAACGACAAACATGCCAATTGAAATGACAAGCCAACATATCAATGCAAAGCCTGTACCTCTTTTATAATCTCTTTTACTAATATAAAGAGAAGTTAGAAAGACAGTAACAATGCACGATATAATACCAATAATCGCACCAGAACTAAGATGAATTGACATTTGCACGAGTTGATTACCACGATGATCTATCGCAAGCGCTATGATTGCAGCTAAGTAGACTGCCGGCATAGTAGCGATAATACCACCCATTTTACCGCCGACTTTCTCGGCCATAATAGATGCAAATGCTACTGCAAGACCTCCAATAACAAAATGAAGAATAGCACTAGAAACGGAGATTCCAAACACATTAAACCCTTCTTCTTTAATTATTAAACGATACGTTTCGTTTAATAATATTGTAAAACTATTTCAGTATAATGTAAATGGCGTACGAAATAAAACTAATTTTCAAATTTTTATAAAAAAATCTCCTTTCAGACACTGCCTAAAAGGAGATTTTTCACTATCTTTTATAAATTTTTATCTTAATTTCATAATAATCATCATGATCTTTATCACGTTGTTCTACACGTATACCAGATTGTTCAATTGCTTGAACGCTCTTTCCAACTTCATCACGTGCCTGTGTTAAATCTTTGGAGAATTGGAAAGATTGGGCTTTAACCTTTTCAGGTCCAATTTTTTGTTTAACACGTGCTTCTGTTTGTTTAACGTTTAACTTTTGATTGATGACTTGTTCAATGAGTTGTTCTTGATCTTCTTCTTTAAGAGATAAGACTGCTCGAGCATGACGCTCTGTAATCTTACCTTCTCTTAAACGACTGATGACTTTAGGTGCTAACTTCAGTAAACGCAACTTGTTCGCAATAAAACTCTGACTTTTGCCTAAACTTTTAGCTAATTCACTTTGCGTAGTTCCACCAATTTCAAGCAGTTTTTTATATGCTTCCGCTTCTTCGACTGCAGATAAATTTTCACGCTGAATATTCTCAATTAAAGCAACAACAGCAGTTTCTTCATCATTCATATGACGAATAATGACATCGGCTTGTGCTTTATGCAAGGATTGTAACGCTCTGAAACGGCGTTCACCTGCGATGATTTCATACATATTTTCTTCAATTGGTCGCACGACAATCGGTTGCAATAGCCCATGTTCATCAATGGATTCCGCAAGTTCTGTAATTTTACTTGAGTCAAACACCTGTCTTGGTTGATAACGGTTAGGTACAATACGCTCAATTTGAATGGATTCGACGCTAGAATTGCGATCTTCTTCAATGTATCCAACGATGTCATCTTTATTTTTCAATCCAAATAATTTTGAAAAAGGTTTTTTCATTATCCATTCACTCCTCTTAAAATTAATTTTAACATGTAAGTGCTATTAATTTTCTAGTAAAGGAGATTTATTAGGCGTACCAGGTTTTCTAGGATATTTTTTAGATGTTTGACGACGTTTATCAATTATAATCATTTGTCGTTCTCCAGCATCTTCAGGTAAATCGAAAGTGTAAGAATCACTAAAGACGCCACCTAATATACTAATCCCAAATTGCGCTTCTTCTAATTCTTCTTCTCCTTTAGAAGACTTCAATGCGATGAAATGGCCACCCTTTTTAACTAAAGGCAAGCATAATTCACTTAGCACTGTAAGTCTGGCTACTGCACGTGCGGTTACAACATCATATGTTTCTCTATTAACGCCTTTGCCGAATGTTTCAGCTCGATCATGCACAAAGCTAACTTGTGTTAAGCCGAGTTCGGCAGCTAAATGATTTAAAAATTGGATACGCTTATTTAGTGAATCTACAATCGTCACTTTCAACTCAGGGTATACAATTTTCAACGGAATACTTGGGAAACCAGCACCCGCGCCAACATCACAAATGGCTAAGGGCTGATTAAAATCATAATAAAAGCTTGGTGTAATAGAATCATAGAAATGTTTCAAATAAACTTCATGTTCATCTGTAATACTAGTGAGATTCATTTTCTCATTCCACTCAACAAGTAGACGATAATATGTCTGAAATTGTTCTTTTTGTTTATCTGACAACTCAATTCCATGTTCACTTAATTCTTTAGCTAGCCATTCTACGCCACTCATTAATTTTTCACCCTTTGCAATTTACCTTGTTCTAAATAAACAAGTAAGATTGAAATGTCTGCTGGGTTAACACCAGAGATTCGTGATGCCTGTGCAATATTCAATGGTTTAACTTCAGCTAATTTTTCACGTGCTTCAGTCGCTAAACTATCAACTTTACTATAATCTAAGTCTTCAGGAATTTTTTTCGCTTCCATACGTTTAACTTTCTCAACTTGTTGTAATGATTTATTGATATAACCTTCATATTTCGTTTGAATTTCAACTTGCTCTTCAACCGCTTCAGGTAATTGATGCGTTTCTTCTAAGATTTCTAAAATCGTATCATAAGTCATCTCTGGACGTCGTAATAAATCAATCGCCAATATACCATCTTTAAGACGTGAACCACCATGTGCTTCAATAACAGATTGCGTATGTTCATTTGGTTTAATGCGAATATTAGTTAGACGTTCAACTTCATCTTGAATTTGTTGGCGCTTTTCATTAAAGCGTGCATAGCGTTCTTCAGAAATCATACCTAATTCATAACCCATATCTGTTAAACGTAGATCGGCATTATCATGACGTAATAGCAATCTATATTCAGCACGAGAAGTTAATAAACGATACGGTTCATTTGTACCTTTCGTAACTAAATCGTCAATTAACACACCGATGTATGCATCTGAACGGCTTAAGATTTTTTCTCCTGTCCCTAACACTTTACCCGCTGCGTTGATTCCCGCCATAATACCTTGTCCAGCCGCTTCTTCATATCCTGATGTACCATTAATTTGACCGGCTGTATATAAGTTTTTAATCATTTTAGTTTCTAATGTTGGCCATAATTGCGTTGGTACAATGGCATCATATTCAATCGCATAACCGGCACGCATCATGTCGGCCTTTTCAAGACCAGGAATTGTTTCTAACATTTGACGTTGCACATGTTCTGGCAAGCTTGTTGAAAGTCCTTGAACGTATACTTCATTCGTATGACGACCTTCAGGCTCTAAGAAAAGTTGATGTCTAGGTTTATCGTTGAAACGGACAAATTTATCTTCAATTGATGGACAATAACGTGGACCTGTCCCTTTAATCATACCTGAATACATGGCTGATAAGTGTAAGTTATCATCGATGACTTTATGTGTACGATCATTTGTATACGTCAACCAACATGGTAATTGATCAAGTATATATTCTGTAGTTTCAAAGCTAAATGCACGACCTACCTCATCACCTGGTTGAATTTCAGTTTGAGAGTAGTCGATTGTTTTTGCATTCACACGTGGTGGTGTACCCGTTTTAAAACGTACAACTTCAAAGCCTAATTCTCTTAAATTATCAGCTAACGTAATAGATGGAAGTTGGTGGTTTGGACCACTTGAATATTTCATATTACCTAAAATAATTTCACCACGTAAAAACGTACCTGTAGTAATTACAACCGCTTGTGCACGATATTCAGTGCCGATATTTGTACGCACACCTTTAACTTCATCATCTTCAATGATTAATTCGTCTACCATACCTTGCATGATATCTAAATTATCTTCATCTTCAATTACACGTTTCATTTCTTGTTGGTACAATACTTTATCGGCTTGCGCACGTAATGCACGTACAGCTGGGCCTTTACCAGTATTTAACATACGCATTTGGATATGCGTTTTATCAATTGCTTTTGCCATTTGGCCACCTAATGCGTCAATTTCACGAACGACAATACCTTTAGCTGGACCACCTACTGATGGATTACATGGCATAAAGGCAATGTTGTCTAAATTAATTGTTAACATTAGCGTTTTGGCACCACGTCTTGCAGATGCTAAACCTGCTTCAATTCCTGCATGCCCAGCACCAATGACAATTACATCATATTCTTGAACCACCTGATTGACCTCCTTTAAATTTCCTTTTTCTATATTTTATTACTAAGACTTCCTACCGTCTTAATTTGTTTAATGTTTATTATTTCGTTCTCGAATGGCTATGATCTGCAATTTCATTATTTTCCTAAACAGAACTGACTAAATAATTGGTCAATTAATTCATCACTTGCGGATTCACCAATAATCTCACCTAATAGTTCCCATGTACGCGTTAAATCAATTTGAACCATGTCCATAGGAATACCAGATTCCGCTGCCTCAATCGCATCTTGAATTGCATTTCTAGCTTGTTTCAATAGAGAAATATGTCTTGAATTAGATACATATGTCATATCTTGGTTTTGAACATCGCCACCAAAGAATAAATCACGTATTTGTAATTCTAGTTGATCGATGCCTTCTTGTTTAAGCATAGAGGTTTGAATAAGTGGCGTATCACCAATCATTTCTTTAACTTCATCTATATCTAAATGTTGTTCTAAATCTGTTTTATTTACAATGACAATAGCATCTTCATTTTTGATAACTTCATATAAAGTACGATCCTCTTGTGTTAAAGGTTCGTTATTATTTAAGACAAATAAGATTAAATCTGCTTCGCTTAAGGCTTTTCGTGAACGTTCAACACCAATCTTTTCAACGATATCTTCAGTGTCACGAATGCCCGCAGTGTCTACCAATCTTAAAGGTACACCTCTGACATTAACGTATTCTTCTAAGACGTCACGCGTCGTACCTGCAACTTCAGTTACAATCGCTTTATTATCTTGAATAAGATTATTTAACATTGATGATTTCCCTACATTTGGTTTACCAACAATTACTGTTGAAAGACCTTCTCTCATAATCTTACCTTGTGTCCCAGTTTCTAATAGAAGGTTAATTTCGTTTTTAATTTTTTTAGATTGTTCTAATAAGAACTCTGTTGTAGCATCTTCAACATCGTCATATTCAGGATAATCAATGTTCACTTCTACTTGCGCGAGAATTTCTAAAATGGATTGTCGTTGTTGTTTAATTAAGTCGCTGAGACGCCCTTCAATTTGATTCATAGCAACTTTAGAAGCACGATCTGTTTTAGAACGAATAAAGTCCATAACAGCTTCAGCTTGAGATAAATCAATTCGTCCGTTTAAGAATGCACGCTTAGTATATTCACCCGGCTCTGCCATTCTAGCACCATACGTCATTGTTAGTTCTAATATACGATTAATGGTTAAAATACCACCGTGACAATTAATTTCAATAATATCCTCACGGGTAAATGTTCTTGGTGCTCTCAACACAGATATCATAACTTCTTCAACAATTTCATTTGTTTCTGGATCGACGATATGACCATAGTTAATCGTATGGGAATCTACATCTTCTAATTTTTTCTTTCCTTTATATAGTTTATCTCCAATTTCAACGGCTTGCGGTCCAGATAAACGGACAATACCAATTGCACCTTCACCCATTGGCGTTGAAATACTAGTAATTGTATCGAAATCCATGATTATCCTCGCCTCCTTATTCAAGTAAAATTTCATTATAACATTGTAATTTGTTTCTATTAAAATTGCTAACAAGTTGATTGATTGTTGTAAAGGTAAGGCTCCTGTTTGTCTGACGTCAGACTGACGGTAGTCTTAACATCTCCCCTACCCTGCTTATTTAATCCTTTTATTAAACACTTTCGCAATTTTAAGTACATGTTCTAAGCTACCTTGAATTTCAAGTGTAGACATGTCTTTAGCTGGTTGCCTAGCGATAACGATAATGTCACGTGCGATGATATCTTCTTTATGAACTTTGAAATTTTCTCTAATCGCACGTTTAATTCTGTTTCGAGTCACTGCATTACCTAACTTTTTAGATACGCTAATTCCTAATCGGAAATGATCTTTATTACTATTATAGGTATAAACAACAAACTGTCTATTTGCTACCGATTTGCCTCTTTTATAAATGGTTTGGAAATCAGTATTCTTTTTTATACGGTAAGCTTTCTCCACGTTCACATCACTCGCTTATATTATTCTTTGCCATTCTATTTTATGTTCGTTCTGATATAGCGTGTCCCAATTTATACCTATTGAAACGAAAAAAAAGACCACTGAGAAGTCAGTGATCTTATGCTGATAAAACTTTACGGCCTTTACGACGACGACGTGCTAAAACTTTACGGCCATTTTTAGTGCTCATACGTTTTCTGAAACCATGAACTTTACTATGTTTACGTTTATTTGGTTGATAAGTACGTTTTACCATGCAAAACACCTCCATCTACATATTTATCCAGCTCACTCGCTCTTGTAGTGATCCTGATTATTTTAATAGATAAATTATACTTTCTGATATCAGAATTCTTGTTTTAATTCAATTTTATCTAGTCATAATTCAAGCAACTACTACAATATAACAAATTACTATTTATAAAGCAAGCAGCATTTGCAGTAAGATACTAATTTTTTAGTAAACTTTGTCACAAAATCATTTTTTAATATTTATACATTTTGCGCCGAGTCTATAGTACTTTCGTTATTCATTTTAAATACATCTTTATAAATTATTTCCCAAGGCTGTTATAATACATGGTGCTTTTATTTCAAAAATTATCCACTTATACACAGATGACCATTCAATAATTGTGGATAATATAACCATTATTAACAGATTTATACCTAATTTAACAACATATTCACACCTATTTGACATCTCTCTTGGTTAAAAAGTATAATTGTGTGGATAAGTCGTCTAATTCATTATTTTAACAGGATTTATTTATTGATTTTATATACGTTTTTAGTGTGAATAAATCATAGCATATATAAAGTTATCCACCGAATGTTATTAACTTGTGGATAATTATTAACATGCTGTGATTATTTTTATCCACTTGTCTAAATGTCTGTGTATAAGTCTTAAATTTAAAGAAGGTGGAGTTTATTATATGTCAGAACAAGAAATTTGGAAAAAAGTATTAGACGTTGCTGAATCAGAAATATCTAAATCGACATTTAATACTTTTTTGAAAGATACGGAGCTTAAAGAAATTCGTGATAACGTTGCGATTATTTTCGTAATACATGAATTTTATGCAGAATGGTTAAATTCTAACTATAAAGAAGTTATTCAAACAATTATGAAAGATGTTATTGGTTTTGAAGTTGAACCCAAATTTTTCACTGCTGAACAATTAGCAGAACTTGATGAAGAGAGTCGTAAAGCCAAATCACCAAGCAGCGAACCTCAGCGTCACATCATTGAGGATGTTCATGAAGGTACAGATCAATTTAATACACACAATACATTTGATACGTTCGTTATTGGACCTGGTAACAGATTTCCACATGCAGCAAGTCTTGCAGTTGCTGAAGCACCAGCCCAAGCATACAATCCTCTATTTATTTATGGTGGTGTTGGTCTTGGTAAAACGCACCTTATGCATGCGATTGGTCATCATGTTCTCAGTAATCAACCAAATGCTAAAGTGCTATACACTTCAAGTGAAAAATTCACAAATGACTTCATTAAATCAATTCGTAACAATGAACCTGAAGCT
Source organism: Staphylococcus borealis (assembly GCF_001224225.1). Lineage (GTDB taxonomy): Bacteria > Bacillota > Bacilli > Staphylococcales > Staphylococcaceae > Staphylococcus > Staphylococcus borealis. The sequence goes on from NZ_CUEE01000006.1 coordinate 136,740, forward strand.
TTTAGAGAGAAATATAGAAACATTGACGTGTTACTGATTGACGATATTCAATTCATTCAAAATAAAGAACAAACGCAAGAGGAGTTCTTCCACACATTTAATGAATTACATCAAAATAAGAAGCAAATTGTCATTTCAAGTGACCGCCCACCTAAAGAAATCGCTAAATTAGAGGACCGTTTACGTTCTCGATTTGAATGGGGCTTAATCGTTGATATTACGCCTCCTGATTATGAAACACGTATGGCAATTCTTCAGAAAAAAATCGAAGAAGAAAATTTAGAAATTCCAGCTGAAGCATTAAATTATATTGCTAATCAAATTCAATCAAACATTCGTGAATTAGAAGGTGCACTCACGCGTTTACTTGCCTATTCGAAGCTTCAAGGCAGACCGATTACAACTGAATTAGCAGCAGAAGCACTTAAAGATATTATTCAAGTTCCTAAATCTAAAAAAATTACAATTCAAGATATTCAGAAAGTCGTTGGGCATTATTATAACGTTCGTATTGAAGATTTTAGTGCGAAAAAACGTACCAAATCAATTGCGTATCCTCGTCAAATCGCTATGTATCTATCAAGGGAACTTACTGATTTCTCATTACCTAAGATTGGTGAAGAATTCGGTGGTCGCGATCATACAACGGTTATTCATGCACACGAGAAAATCGCAAAGGATATCAAAGCAGATCCAATTTTTAAACAAGAAGTAGAAGATTTAGAAAAAGAAATTCGCAATCAATAATGTAAACATTCGAAACTGTTATACAACAGATTACGACGTTTAAGCGTGGGAAATAATGTAAATGGTCTGTTACCTTGAATGAAGCGCCAATAAGTCTGACAAGTGAGCAAGATGATTTTGTTAGCAATTGTGGATAATGTTAAAAAGTAATACACAGCATCAACAGTTTATCCACATGTGTATAACTTTGGCACATAAGGATTTTCTTAACATATCCACTAATCCACAAGCCCTACTACTATTACTATGAATTTAAAACCTATATAATTATATATAAACGACTGGAAGGAGTTTAAATTAATGATGGAATTCACAATTAGAAGAGATTATTTTATTAATCAATTAAATGACACATTAAAAGCCATCTCACCAAGAACAACATTACCGATTTTAACAGGTATCAAAATCGATGCTAAAGACAACGAGGTCATTCTTACTGGTTCAGATTCTGAGATATCTATTGAAATTACAATCCCTAAACAAGTTGATGGTGAGGATATTGTCACTATTTCTGAAACAGGTTCAGTCGTGCTTCCTGGTCGTTTCTTCGTAGATATTATTAAAAAATTACCAGGTAAAGACGTAAAATTATCAACAAACGAACAATTCCAAACACTGATTACATCTGGACATTCAGAATTTAACTTAAGTGGTTTAGATCCTGATCAATATCCATTATTACCTCAAGTATCACGTGATGACGCCATTCAATTATCAGTAAAAGTCTTAAAAAATATCATTGCACAAACAAATTTCGCAGTGTCCACCTCAGAAACACGCCCAGTACTTACTGGTGTGAACTGGCTTATACAAGATAATGAATTAATATGCACTGCGACTGATTCACACCGCTTAGCTGTAAGAAAATTGAAGTTGGAAGATGAGTCAGAAAACAAAAATGTCATCATTCCAGGTAAAGCTTTATCAGAATTGAATAAAATTATGAGTGATAGTGATGAAGAAATCGATATTTTCTTCGCTTCAAACCAAGTATTATTTAAAGTTGGTAATGTAAACTTTATTTCTCGTTTATTAGAAGGTCATTATCCAGATACGACACGTCTATTCCCAGAGAATTATGAAATTAAATTAGGTTTAGACAACGGTGAATTCTATCACGCAATTGATCGTGCTTCTTTATTAGCACGAGAAGGTGGTAACAATGTTATTAAGTTGAGCACAGGTAATGACGTTGTAGAATTATCATCAACATCACCTGAAATCGGTACTGTAAAAGAAGAAGTGACAGCAACTGATGTGGAAGGTGGCAACTTGAAGATTTCATTCAACTCTCGTTATATGATGGATGCGCTGAAAGCAATTGATAATGATGAAGTTGAAGTAGAATTCTTTGGTACGATGAAACCATTCATTCTTAAACCAAAAGCAGATGACTCTGTTACGCAATTAATTTTACCAATTAGAACATATTAGTTTTAGAGGGCCATACCCTCAACATCAAAAAATTAGGAGTTAGACAATGCATTCTTAAAGAATGTTGTCTAACTCCTTTTTAAAATACATAATAAGCACATTCAGCCTTCAATATAGATGTTAATCTTAAAAACTAGTGGATAACTCTAAACAACTTCTTTTTACGCAAAAATGGCCCTTAAAATTAAAAATAGGGCTATATGAGTAATGAAATCATTTTTAACGCCTTTGGTTATTCAAAAAAAGCCGCTTCAATTTGAAAAATATAGGCAATTTTCCTTCAAAATCTAAATATGTATAAAGATATTGTGAAGTAAACGGTTTCACATTCCATTTTAAATGAAATTTAAACCTAAAAAAGGTATAATATATTAATGACACATAAAGAAACGGAGTGATTATTTTGGTTCAAGAAGTAGTGGTTGAAGGCGATATTACGTTAGGCCAGTTTCTTAAAACTGAAGGCATTATAGAATCAGGTGGCCAAGCTAAATGGTTCTTACAAGATTATGAAGTTTTAATTAATGGTGAACGCGAAACACGTCGTGGTAAAAAGCTAGCCAACCAAGATCGAATTGATTTCCCTGATATCCCTGAAATTGATTCTGTAATCATTATTCATCAAGGTGAACAATGAAACTTAAAACACTCCAATTAGAGAATTATCGTAACTATGAAGAAGTTACGCTTGAATGTCATCCTGATGTGAATATTCTGATCGGAGAAAATGCACAAGGGAAGACGAATTTACTTGAATCAATTTACACATTAGCTTTAGCTAAAAGTCATCGCACATCGAATGACAAGGAGCTTATACGGTTTAACTCAGAGTATGCTAAAATAGAGGGTGTACTAAATTATAGACATGGAACGATGCCATTAACGATGTTTATAACTAAAAAAGGTAAACAAGTAAAAGTGAACCACTTAGAACAAAGTCGACTAACGCAGTATGTTGGACATCTTAACGTGGTTCTTTTTGCGCCAGAAGACTTAAATATTGTCAAAGGTGCACCACAGATACGAAGACGGTTCATTGATATGGAATTAGGTCAAATCTCTGCAGTTTATCTAAATGACTTGGCTCAATACCAACGTATTCTTAAACAGAAGAATAACTACTTAAAGCAGTTGCAACTTGGTCATAAACAAGACACTACGATGTTAGAAGTCTTAAACCAACAATTTGCGCAATATGCATTGAATGTAACGTTGAGACGAGCACATTTCATCAAAGAATTAGAATCATTGGCTAAACCGATTCATGCTGGTATCACTAATGACAGAGAAACGTTATCGTTGACTTATTTACCAAGTATAAAACTCAGTGATATGGATAAAGATGCGCAAGCGTTATTAGACGAAGTGATTACACTGTTAAATGACAACATTAAGCGTGAAATGGAACGTGGCGTTTGTTTATTTGGCCCGCATAGAGATGATTTAGGCTTTAATGTAAATGATATGGATGCGCAAACATATGGGTCTCAAGGACAACAACGTACGACCGCATTATCCATTAAACTAGCAGAAATAGAGTTAATGAACATTGAAGTTGGAGAATATCCAATCTTACTACTAGATGATGTGTTAAGCGAATTAGATGATTCTCGACAAACACATTTACTAAGCACGATTCAACATAAAGTACAAACCTTTGTAACGACAACATCCGTAGACGGCATAGACCATGAGATTATGAACAATGCTAAGCTTTATCGAATCAATCAAGGTGAAATTATAAAGTAATAGAAAGTGATGGTGAATACATTGTCAGATGTAAACAACACAGATAACTATGGTGCTGGACAGATACAGGTATTAGAAGGGTTAGAAGCCGTTCGTAAAAGACCTGGTATGTATATAGGTTCAACTTCAGAGAGAGGTTTGCACCACTTAGTATGGGAAATCGTGGATAACAGTATCGACGAGGCACTTGCTGGTTATGCAGATCAAATTGAAGTAATTATTGAAAAAGACAATTGGATTAAAGTAACTGACAATGGTCGAGGTATTCCTGTTGATATTCAAGAAAAAATGGGTCGTCCAGCAGTTGAAGTTATCTTAACTGTACTACATGCTGGTGGTAAATTCGGCGGTGGCGGTTATAAAGTATCTGGCGGTCTACATGGTGTAGGCTCTTCAGTTGTTAACGCATTGTCTGAAGATTTAGAGGTATACGTTCATCGTAACGATACAATCTATCATCAAGCATATAAAAAAGGTGTACCACAATTTGATCTTAAAGAAGTAGGTAGCACTGATAAAACAGGTACAGTGATTCGCTTTAAAGCAGATGGCGAAATATTCACTGAAACAACCGTTTATGACTATGAAACACTTCAAAAACGTATTAGAGAGCTGGCATTCTTAAACAAAGGTATTTCAATCACTTTAAGAGATGAACGTGAAGATGAAGAACAACGTGAAGATACATATCATTATGAAGGCGGTATTAAATCTTACGTTGAATTACTAAATGAAAATAAAGAGCCAATTCATGAAGAGCCGATTTATATTCACCAAACTAAAGATGATGTAGAAATTGAAATCGCTATGCAGTATAACAGTGGTTATGCAACGAACTTATTATCTTATGCGAACAATATTCATACGTATGAAGGTGGTACGCATGAAGATGGCTTTAAACGTGCATTAACACGTATATTAAATAGTTACGGCACACAAAGTAAAATCATTAAAGATGACAAAGAAAGATTGTCTGGTGAAGATACACGTGAAGGTTTAACAGCTGTCGTATCAATTAAACATGGTGATCCTCAATTCGAAGGACAAACAAAGACGAAATTAGGTAACTCTGAAGTACGTCAAATTGTTGATAGATTGTTTGCTGAACATTTTGAACGTTTCTTATACGAACATCCAAATGTTGCGCGTATTGTTGTGGAAAAAGGAATCATGGCATCACGTGCACGTGTTGCAGCTAAAAAAGCGCGTGAAGTAACACGCCGTAAATCAGCTTTAGAAATTTCAAGCTTACCAGGTAAACTTGCCGATTGTTCAAGTAAGAAACCTGAAGAAAGTGAAATCTTCCTAGTAGAGGGTGACTCTGCCGGGGGGTCTACAAAAGAAGGTCGTGACTCTAAAACACAAGCAATCTTGCCATTAAGAGGTAAAATCTTAAACGTTGAAAAAGCACGTCTAGACCGTATTCTAAATAACAATGAAATACGTCAAATGATTACAGCCTTTGGTACTGGTATTGGCGGCGAGTTCGATATCACTAAAGCACGTTATCATAAAATTGTAATTATGACAGATGCTGATGTCGATGGTGCACATATTAGAACGCTACTACTAACGTTCTTCTATCGTTTCATGAGACCATTAATTGAAGCGGGATATGTATATATCGCACAACCACCATTGTACAAATTGGCACAAGGTAAACAAAAATATTATGTATTTAACGATCGTGAACTTGATAAATTAAAATCAGAATTAAGTCCTACGCCTAAATGGCAAATTTCACGTTATAAAGGTTTAGGAGAAATGAATGCGGATCAATTATGGGAAACGACAATGAATCCTGAAAACCGTATGATGTTACAAGTTAAATTAGATGATGCGATTGAAGCGGACCAAACGTTTGAAATGTTAATGGGTGATGTCGTTGAAAATCGCAGACAATTTATCGAAGACAATGCAGTATATGCAAACCTAGATTTCTAAATTAGCGTGAACGAATGAACATGTTGAAGACTGTATAGCGAATGGCTTGCAGTCTTGCTATTTTAAGTGAATTGATTATAGAAGGAGGATATCTTGATGGCTGACTTACCTCAATCAAGAATAAATGAACGAAATATAACCAGCGAGATGCGCGAATCATTTTTAGACTATGCAATGAGCGTTATCGTTTCACGTGCGTTACCTGATGTACGTGATGGTTTAAAACCTGTACACCGTCGTATCTTATATGGCTTAAATGAACAAGGTATGACCCCTGATAAACCATATAAAAAATCAGCACGTATCGTTGGGGATGTAATGGGTAAATATCACCCTCACGGAGACTCATCAATTTATGATGCCATGGTTAGAATGGCACAAACATTCAGCTATCGCTATCCACTTGTTGATGGTCAAGGTAACTTCGGTTCAATGGACGGTGATGGTGCCGCTGCCATGCGTTATACTGAAGCGAAGATGACTAAAATTACATTAGAACTATTACGTGATATTAATAAAGATACGATTGATTTCTTAGATAACTATGATGGTACTGAAAGAGAGCCGGAAGTCTTACCTTCTCGTTTCCCTAACTTATTAGTGAACGGTGCATCAGGTATTGCTGTAGGTATGGCAACAAATATTCCTCCTCACAATTTAACTGAAGTCATCAACGGTGTTTTACATTTAAGTAAGAATCCAGATGTTACGATTGCAGAACTTATGGAAGATATTCAAGGCCCTGATTTTCCAACAGCTGGTTTAATCCTAGGCAAGAGTGGTATCCGACGCGCATATGAAACAGGACGTGGCTCCATTCAAATGCGTGCACGTGCAGAAATTGAAGAACGTGGTGGCGGTCGCCAACGTATCGTAGTGACTCAAATCCCATATCAAGTTAATAAAGCACGTATGATTGAAAAGATAGCAGAACTTGTTCGTGACAAGAAAATCGAAGGTATTACAGATTTACGTGATGAAACAAGTTTACGTACAGGTGTTAGAGTAGTTATTGATGTACGTAAAGATGCAAACGCCAATGTTATCTTGAACAATCTCTACAAACAAACACCATTACAAACGTCATTCGGTGTGAATATGATTGCACTGGTTAATGGACGTCCAAAATTAATCAATTTAAAACAAGCTTTAGTTGAATACTTAGAGCATCAAAAGACTGTCGTGCGCCGTCGTACAGAATATAACTTGAAAAAAGCGAAAGACCGTGCACATATCTTAGAAGGTTTACGCATTGCGTTAGATCATATTGACGAGATTATTACGACAATTCGTGAATCAGAAACAGATAAAGTCGCAATGGAAACATTACAATCGCGTTTTAAATTGTCTGAACGCCAAGCACAAGCAATTCTTGATATGCGTTTAAGACGTTTAACAGGTTTAGAACGAGATAAAATTGAAAATGAATATAACGAATTGCTCGGCTATATTTCTGAATTAGAAGCAATCTTAGCCGATGACGAAGTGTTACTTCAATTAGTTCGAGATGAATTAACAGACATCAAAGAACGTTTCGGTGACGAACGTCGTACAGAAATTCAATTAGGTGGTTTAGATGATCTCGAAGATGAAGATCTTATTCCAGAAGAACAAATTGTTATTACATTAAGTCATAATAACTATATTAAACGATTACCTGTTTCTACGTATCGTTCACAACACCGTGGAGGACGTGGTGTTCAAGGTATGAATACATTGGAAGAAGACTTCGTCAGCCAACTTGTTACGTTAAGTACGCATGACCATGTTTTATTCTTCACGAATAAAGGTCGTGTATACAAACTTAAAGGTTATGAAGTGCCAGAATTATCTCGACAATCTAAAGGTATTCCAGTCATCAATGCGATTGAATTGGATAATGATGAGACAATCAGTACTATGATTGCGGTTAGAGATCTCGAAGATGAAGATAGTTACTTAGTATTTGCAACTAAAAACGGTATTGTGAAACGTTCTGCGTTAAGCAATTTCTCACATATCAATAAGAATGGTAAAATTGCGATTGGTTTCAAAGAAGATGATGAATTAATTGCAGTCCGTCTTACAGATGGTCACCAAGACATCTTAATTGGTACATCTCACGCTTCATTAATCAGATTTGCAGAAACAAGTTTACGTCCATTAGGTCGAACTGCTGCAGGTGTAAGAGGTATCTCATTGCGTGAAGATGATGTTGTAGTAGGTCTAGATGTTGCCCATGCCGATAGTGAAGATGAAATTCTTGTTGTCACTGAAAATGGTTATGGTAAACGTACGCCAGTAAGTGAATATCGCTTATCAAACCGTGGCGGTAAAGGTATTAAGACTGCAAAGATTACAGAACGTAATGGTAACATCGTTTGTATCACAACAGTTACTGGTGAAGAAGATTTAATGATTGTTACCAATAGTGGTGTGATTATTCGTTTAGAAGTAGAAGATATTTCTCAAAATGGTCGTGCAACACAAGGTGTACGCTTAATGAAACTAGGTGAAGATCAATTTGTTTCAACGGTTGCTAAAGTCATTGATAAAACAGAAGATGAAGATGCAACTGAAGCAGCACAAGTTGAAGATGGTGAAACAAATGCAGAAAGTACAGAAAGCCCTAGCGAAGAAGTTGTAGATGATGATACACCAGGTAATGCACTCCATACGGAAGCGGATGAAGATACGGAAACAGTAGCTGAGGATAATGCAACAGATGAACGTATTGAAGTTAGACAAGATTTTATGGATCGTGTGAATGAAGACATTGATAATGCATCTAACGATGATGAAGACGACGAGAATTAAAGGCTAATCTATAGTGATCAGCGATAATAGAATATATTCATTAAATAAAAATAAGACTTCCCTTTCACTAGGGAAGTCTTATTTTTATTTAATTCAATTAGTTTTCTAACTCTTTCATTACATATGGGATTTCACTAATTAAACGTGAAGGTGGCACAACGTACATGGATTCAGATAATTTCTCTCCAATATAACTGTGTGTATATGTTGCGCTTGTAATTGCATCTCTAAAATCATCAAACTGGCCAACAAAGCTAGTAATCATTCCAGCTAATGTGTCGCCCATACCACCAGTTGCCATTGCTGGCGTACCAATTGTCAGTCTATATTCCTTATCTTTGAAGAATATTTCAGTACCGTGTTTCTTCAGTACAACAGCAGCACCTAACTTATCAACAGCTTCTCTATTACGTTCGTAAGTTTGTTCTTCAATAGGGATACCACTTAAACGTTCCCATTCTTTTTGATGTGGTGTAAAGATAACACGGCAAGTTGGAATATCAGGTTTTAATTTACTAAATATTGTAATCGCATCACCATCAACAATTAAATTTTGGTGTGGTTGAATATTTTGTAGTAAAAACGTAATTGCGTTATTACCTTTGAAATCAACACCTAACCCTGGTCCAATTAAAATGCTATCAGTGTTTTCAATCATTTTCGTTAACATTTTAGTGTCGTTAATATCGATTACCATTGCCTCTGGACAACGTGAATGGAGTGCCGCATGGTTTGTAGGATGTGTAGCTACTGTAATTAACCCACTTCCACTATAAACACATGCACGCGCAGCTAACATGATTGCGCCTCCTAAATTGGCACTTCCACCTATCAGTAGAATCTTTCCATAGTCACCTTTATGTGTCTCTTCTTTTCTCTTCGGAATATTAACAGTTGTTAATGTTTCCATAAATTAAACCCTCCCTTGAAGACGTTGTGAACGTATAATGCTAGAAAAATGTGTGTACCGCCAATACTGTATATAACTCAAATTTCAAGTGACAATGAAATGCGTAGCGATAGCATCCATAATGACCTAGGTGATTGAGTTCTAAATTGGATTGTTTGTCTATACCTTTTTTAAATACAATAGAAAATATTATACCTGTGAAAGACTTTCGTCAACACTATTATGAAGAATATTTAATTATACGTATCATAAGGTCCCTACATGGCTTTATAGAGGGCGTATACAATAAGATAAATATAATATTATTTAGCATTTACTTGCTAATTATAGAGGAGTTTGCTATATTAAAAATAACTTAATAAGTTATTGTTCGTGGGACAAGTAACATAATCAATTAATTTCAGAGAGCTTGTGTTGAGTGTGAACAAGTAATTGATGATTATGCGAATCTACCTACAATTGTGAACAACCGGTAATAACCGTTATTTTAAGGAAAGTGCAATTTGATACATCTATTGTGTCAAATTGTTAAATAGGGTGGCAACGCGTAGACCACGTCCCTTGTAAAGGGGATGTGGTCTTTTTTTATTGAGCAAGACGCATGTTATCCAAAATAAAAATTTTCAAAAAATTGGGAAGGATGAATGTTACATGTTAGACATTAGACTATTCAGAGAAGAAGCTGACAAAGTTAAGAGCAAAATTGAATTACGTGGAGATGATCCTAAAGTTGTTGACGAGGTATTAGAATTAGATAATGAACGCCGTCAATTAATTGGTAAGACTGAAGAAATGAAAGCACGTCGTAACAAAGTAAGTGAAGAAATCGCTGAAAAGAAACGTAATAAAGAAAATGCAGACGACGTTATTAAAGAAATGCGTGAACTTGGTGACGAAATCAAAGAAAACGACGCTAAACTTAATGAAGTGGATAATAAAGTTAGAGATATCTTAATTCGTATTCCTAACCTAATTGCTGAAGATGTACCACAAGGGGATTCTGATGAAGAAAATGTTGAAGTTAAAAAATGGGGTACACCTCGTGAGTTTGACTTCGAACCTAAAGCACACTGGGACTTAGTTGAAGAATTAAAAATGGCAGACTTTGAACGTGCTGCAAAAATTTCAGGTGCGCGTTTCGTATACTTAACTAAAGATGGTGCATTATTAGAACGTGCATTAATGAACTACATGCTTACAAAACATACAACACAACATGGTTACACTGAAATGATGACACCTCAATTAGTTAACGCAGATACAATGTTTGGTACTGGTCAGTTACCTAAATTTGAAGAAGACTTATTCAAAGTTGAAAAAGAAGGTCTATACACAATCCCAACTGCAGAAGTACCATTAACAAACTTCTACAGAGACGAAATTATTCCACCAGGCGTACTACCTGAAAAATTCACTGCTCAAACTGCTTGTTTCCGTAGTGAAGCTGGATCAGCAGGTAGAGATACAAGAGGTTTAATCCGTTTACACCAATTCGACAAAGTTGAAATGGTACGTATCGAAAAACCAGAAGATTCTTGGGATGCATTAGAAGATATGACACAAAATGCGGAAGCAATTCTTGAAGAATTAGGTTTACCTTACCGTCGTGTTATCTTATGTACTGGCGATATTGGTTTCAGTGCAAGTAAAACATATGACTTAGAAGTTTGGTTACCAAGTTATGACAACTATAAAGAAATCAGTTCTTGCTCAAACTGTACTGATTTCCAAGCGCGTCGTGCTAACATCCGCTTCAAACGTGATGCGGCTTCTAAACCAGAATTAGCACATACATTAAATGGTAGTGGTCTTGCAGTAGGTCGTACATTTGCAGCAATCGTTGAAAACTACCAAAATGCAGATGGCTCAATTACAATTCCTGAAGCATTAGTACCATTCATGGGTGGTAAAACTGAAATCCGTCCAGTTAACGACTAATTCAATTATTAGTTAGCTTATAACGTTAATTTATAGAGTTCAGAATAAGCGTAGTGCAAACTCGCAGTAGCTAACTGAGCTGAGAAGGTGTTTATATAACACTTTTTCAGCTCTCTTTTTATGGTGTTAAACCAATATGAATGTCATAAACAAAGTGAATTGGTGGTAGGAATGCTTCAATGAAACTACATTGAATTGTGGTCTATGATGTCTTAAATATACAATCAATCATGCTAAAAAATTCACTTTTTCTTAATAAAGTGATGAAGTAAAAAGAGTGGATTTAGACTGCTTTCAGATCTGTAATATACGCTTTGTTGTCAAAAATAGACATATTAAATACCCCTTTAAATCAGTAGTTCTAAGTAGTCTGTTAGTCTAACATCACACAACCCTATGTCTAACGTTGTTGCCACTCTAGCATCCGTATATTAGACTGAAATTATTAATAAAATACTGTTCTAAAATATTAAGTATAAAGGGAGGTTACAAAGATGACATCACATGTGACGTTTAAGCAAGGCGTTAAAGAATGTATACCTACTTTGTTAGGATACGTTGGGATTGGTTTATCGTTTGGCATTGTAGCTGCGTCACAACATTTTAGTATCATTGAAATACTATTATTATGTTTACTTGTCTATGCTGGCGCAGCACAATTTATTATTTGTGCACTCGTTGCTACAGGCACACCGATTTCTGCTATTGTTCTTACAACATTGATTGTCAATTCACGTTTCTTCCTATTATCAATGACGTTAGCACCCAATTATAAAGACTATGGTATTTGGAATCGTCTAGGTCTGTCTTCAATTTTGACAGATGAAACATTTGGCGTCGCTATCACACCGCATTTAAAAGGGGAGAAGATAAACGATCGGTGGTTACATGGCTTAAATTTAACCGCATATACATTTTGGGCACTAGCTAGTATTGTTGGTGCGTTACTTGGTAAATATATCTCTAATCCAGACATGCTAGGTCTCGATTTTGCGATTACAGCAATGTTTATCTTTTTAACCATGGCACAATTTGAGTCAATTACATCATCTAAACTACGCATATACATTGTACTTATCGTATTTGTTATCGTGATGATGCTTAGCTTAAGTTGGTTTATGCCTTCATACGTTGCAATTCTGATTGCATCGATGCTAGCAGCAACATTAGGGGTGGTGATGGATAAATGACAACATCTTGGCATATGTTTATCTTAATCGTGTTATGTGGACTTGTAACGTTAATCATTCGAGTAGTTCCATTCTTAATGATTTCACGTATTCAACTCTCGGAAACGGTGATTAAATGGCTATCGTTTATTCCAATTACATTATTTACAGCACTGATATTAGATGGCATTATCGTACAACAGGAAGGTGTAGCAGGATACACCCTTAATATTCCGTTTATTCTTGTGACGATTCCAACGGTGTTTATCGCACTTTTCACGCGTAGTCTGACTACAACTATTTTAGTAGGTATTGTGCTGATTGCAGGTCTACGTTTTTTCTTTTAGAAAAGGCAGAACCCAATAGCTAACGATTGAAGTTAGCTATACAATTAGATACAATAAATTCAAATTACAATTTGAATAAGTAAATGAATAGAGATAATAGAACTTATTAAGAGAAGTGGAGGGACACGGCCCTAAGAAACTTCAGCAACCGGCGATGCATACGCACGGTGCTACGACCAACGAGATACTCGAATGATAAGTAATAGAGACGAATCGCCTCATACTTTGAAGAGTATAGGCGATTTTTTTAGTATTCAAAGGAGGTAACCGCATGACCAATTACACGGTAGAAACATTAAATTTAGGACCTTTTACAACTGAATCAGGCGAAATGATTAAAAACTTACAATTGCGTTATGAACATGTGGGCTATGCGGGGCAACCACTTGTTGTGGTCTGCCATGCGCTAACTGGTAATCATTTAACATATGGCACAGATGATGCGCCTGGTTGGTGGCGTGAAATCATAGATGGCGGTTATATGCCGATTTATGATTATCAATTTCTTACGTTCAATGTCATCGGTAGCCCCTTTGGTTCAAGTTCTCCTTTAACTGATCCTAATTTTCCGGAGCATTTAACGTTGAGGGATATTGTGAAAGCAATTGAAATGGGGATTCAAGCGCTTGGTTTCAACAAGATTAATATTTTAATTGGTGGTAGTTTAGGTGGAATGCAAGTTATGGAACTGCTCTACAACCATCAATTTCAAGTGGATAAGGCGGTTATTCTAGCGGCTACGGATAAGACGTCATCGTATAGTCGTGCGTTCAACGAAATTGCACGTGAGGCGATTCATCTTGGTGGCAAAGAAGGCCTTAGTATTGCCCGACAATTAGGATTTCTAACGTATCGGTCATCTAAAAGTTATGATCAACGCTTTTCACCCGACGAAGTTGTAAGCTATCAACGACATCAAGGTAATAAATTTAAAGAAACTTATGATTTATCCTGCTATTTAACAATGTTAAATGTATTAGATAGTCATAATGTTGACCGTGGACGTACAAATGTGGATGACGTTTATCAATCATTAGATACAAAGGTTTTAACTATGGGCTTCACGGATGATTTATTATATCCAGATGATCAAGTGAGAGCAGTAGGGGAGCGTTTTAAATATCATCGCCATTTCTTCGTTCCAGATAATGTAGGTCATGATGGCTTTTTATTAAATTTCAATGACTGGGCACCGAACTTATATCATTTTCTTAAAGTAACGAACTTCAAACGAAAATAGATGAAGCGGGTAAGTTAGAATATAGAAGAAAACACGCAATGATGGAATCGTATATTACTCAATCTTCACAATTTGTTTTAATTTTGCTTAGAGGTTAAAATAGAGGTTATAGTCAAAAAAAGTATAGGAGTGGCGAATGTGTTTTCAAAAGTACATCCTAAAGCAACAATTATAGGAACAATTGCACTTGTTATGGTTGCTTTAGTTACGTATGTATTACCAATACTAGGGCTGATTCTATGTTTATTCGCTACGATTCCAGGCATTATTTTATGGAATAAATCTATTCCATCATTTGGAATTGGAGCGCTAATCACAGTTATTCTTGCCACATTATTGGGTAATACATTTGTATTAAGTGCCATGATTTTAGTTTTAATACTTAGCTTTATTATTGGCCAATTATTGAAAGAACGTGCCTCTAAAGAACGCATCTTATTTATAGCTACAACATATTTAAGTATATTTACTTTAGTCGCATTTATGCTATTACAAACGTTTAAAAAGATACCTAGCGCTACGACATTAATTAAGCCTTTCAAAGATGCAATGCACAATGCGGTTGTAACGACAGGCGTAGAATCAGATTATAAAACGATTCTAGAAGAATGGTTCCGTCAAATGGCAGTCCAGCTTCCAAGTTTTATAATCGTTATAGTCTTTATTTTAGTCTTAATTAACTTAATTATTACATTTCCAATTCTTCGTAAATTTAAAGTAGCTACACCAATTTTTAAACCATTATTTGCTTGGCAACTTAATCGTTCATTACTTTGGGTTTATATGGTTGTTTTATTATGCGTAATGTTCGCAACAGGGCCAAGTACTTTCCAAAGCATCGTATTAAATTTCGAAGTTGTGTTATCATTACTGATGTATATCCAAGGATTGAGTTTAATTCATTTCTTTGGTAAAGCAAAACGTATTCCAAATGTTGTAACGATATTGCTGATGGTTGTGGGGACAATTATTACACCAGCAACACATATCATTGCATTACTTGGTGTACTTGATTTAGGAATTAATTTAAAACGAATGATTAAAAAATGACTTTAAAAAGTGAATAGAGGTGGAATAATGAACCGTCAATCCACTAAGAAGGCATTACTCATACCATTTATTTTAATGGTACTTACTTCAATTGCACTTGTCGTAGTATGGTTTATCTTTAAACCATTAGTCGCGACTATTGCAGCAGCTATTTTAGTCGTGATGATTATTATTGGCATTGTATTAGTAAGACAGGCCTTGTTGAAAATGGATAATTATGTGGATAATTTAAGTGGTCATATCTCGGCTGGAAGCAATAGGGCAATTAAACGATTGCCAATTGGCATGGTCGTTCTTGATGCTGATGATCATATTGAATGGATTAACCAGTACATGTCTGAACACTTAGAAACGAATGTCATCTCAGAACCAGTCAATGAAGTTTTTCCGAATATTTTAAAGCAGTTGGAAAAGGTACAGGAAGTCGAAATCGAACATGGCCAATATCATTACCATGTACGTCATTCTGAAGAGGAAAATTGTCTATATTTCTTTGATATCACAGATGAAGTGCATACCAATGAACTATATGAAGAATCAAAACCGATTATTGCAACATTATTCTTAGATAACTATGATGAAATCACGCAAAATATGAACGACACACAACGTTCTGAAATCAACTCAATGGTAACACGAGTGATTAGTCGTTGGGCATCAGAATATAATATTTTCTTCAAACGTTATAATTCTGACCAGTTCGTTGCGTATTTAAATCAAAAAATATTAGCCGAAGTTGAAGAATCGAACTTTGAAATTCTTAGCCAACTACGCGAAAAAAGTGTTGGTTACCGTGCCCAATTAACATTGAGTATCGGTGTCGGTGAAGGTACTGAGAACTTAATTGATCTTGGTGAGTTATCACAATCTGGTTTAGATTTAGCATTAGGTCGCGGTGGTGACCAAGTAGCAATTAAAAATATGAACGGAAATGTACGATTCTATGGCGGTAAGACTGACCCGATGGAAAAACGTACGCGTGTAAGAGCGCGTGTTATTTCTCATGCATTAAAGGATATCTTAACCGAAGGCGACAAAGTAATTATTATGGGACACAAACGTCCCGATTTAGATGCGATTGGTGCAGCGATAGGTGTATCAAGATTCGCATTAATGAATAACTTAGAAGCCTACGTAGTCTTGAATGAGGAAGATATTGATCCAACATTACGTCGTGTAATGGATGAAATCGATAAGAAACCAGAATTGAAAGAGCGATTCGTCACATCAGATGAAGCTTGGGATATGATGACATCTAAATCTACGATCGTCGTTGTGGATACACATAAACCAGAGATGGTATTAGATGAGAACATTTTAAATAAAGCTAACCGTAAAGTGGTCATTGACCATCATAGACGAGGAGAAAGCTTTATTTCTAACCCGTTATTAGTTTATATGGAACCTTACGCAAGTTCGACAGCAGAACTTGTGACAGAGTTATTAGAATATCAACCAACTGAACAACGTTTAACACGTTTAGAATCTACAGTCATGTATGCAGGTATTATCGTTGATACACGTAACTTCACATTACGTACAGGTTCTAGAACGTTTGACGCTGCAAGCTATTTACGTGCTCACGGCGCAGATACGATATTAACACAACATTTCTTAAAAGATGATGTCGATACGTATATTAATCGTTCAGAGCTTATTCGAACAGTTGAAGTTCAAGATAATGGTATAGCGATAGCACATGGTTCTAACGAAAAAATTTATCATCCTGTTACAGTTGCACAAGCTGCGGATGAGTTGTTAAGTTTAGAAGGTATAGAAGCTTCTTATGTTGTGGCTAAACGTGAAGATAACTTAATAGGTATCTCAGCACGTTCATTAGGCTCTATTAATGTTCAATTAACGATGGAAGCATTAGGTGGCGGCGGTCACTTAACGAACGCTGCAACGCAATTGAAAGGATTATCAATTGAAGAAGCGATTGAACAATTACAACAAGCAATTACAGAACAAATGAGTAGGAGTGAAGACGCATGAAAGTAATTTTCACACAAGACGTTAAAGGTAAAGGTAAAAAAGGCGAAATTAAAGATGTACCAGTAGGTTATGCTAATAACTTTTTAATTAAAAATAACTATGCTGTTGAAGCAACTCCAGGTAATTTAAAACAATTAGAACAACAAAATAAACGTGCTGAAGCGGACAGACAAAAAGAAATCGATGACGCTAAAGCATTAAAAGCTAAATTAGAAGAAATCGAAGTTGAAGTAAGTGCTAAAACTGGTGAAGGTGGCAAATTGTTTGGTTCTGTAAGTACAAAACAAATTGCTGAAGCACTTAAAACACAACATGATATTAAAATTGATAAACGTAAAATGGATTTACCTCAAGGTATCCATGCATTAGGTTATACAAATGTACCTGTTAAATTAGATAAAGAAGTTGAAGGTACTATTCGTGTTCATACAGTAGAAAAGTAAGTTTTCCTTTCCTAGCGGAAAGAAATTTTGTTGGTTGGCTTTTAACTACGCTTATGTTGATACGCTTTCCTAGGGTACAGTCTTAGCCAGAATTACCTCACAGATAAATCTGTGGGTAATTCTAAGGTCTTCAACTTGTACTGTTCCCTCGGGAGTCTTTCAACTACGCTTCGTTATCCAACCACAAAATTTCTCTTTTTCTAAAAAGAATTTACTATTTTATCTTAAGTGGAATTCTTCAAAATCGTAATTTTAAAAATAAAGTTATTATTTAACTTGAAAAAGTAAAACAAGAATTAAAATTTAATTGAACAATGTTGCACTGCGTTTGAGAAACTATAGATGGATTAGATTTAGAGGTGTATGAATCAATGGATAATATGTATGAGCAAAAACAAATGCCACATAACAATGAAGCTGAACAATCTGTCTTAGGTGCAATTATTTTAGATCCACAATTGATTAATTCGACTCAGGAAGTGCTTCTTCCTGAGTCCTTTTATAGAGGTGCCCACCAACACATCTTCAGAGCGATGATGAATCTGAATGAAGATGGTGATGAAATTGATGTCGTAACGTTAATGGATCAATTAACTAAAGAAGGTACATTAAGTGAGGCTGGTGGTCCTCAATATTTAGCGGAACTCTCAAATAATGTACCAACGACACGTAATATTCAGTACTACACAAATATCGTTTCAAATCATGCATTGAAGCGCAGATTAATTCAAACTGCGGATAGCATTGCGAATGATGGTTATGATAATGAACTCGAATTAGATGCGATTTTAAGTGATGCAGAGCGACGCATTCTTGAACTATCATCTAATCGACAAAGTGATGGATTTAAGGATATTAGAGATGTATTAGGGCAAGTTTATGAAACAGCTGAAGAACTCGATCAAAATAGTGGTCAAACACCGGGTATCCCTACCGGATATCGCGATTTAGATCAAATGACAGCTGGGTTCAACCGAAATGATTTAATTATTTTAGCAGCCCGTCCTTCAGTAGGTAAGACTGCCTTCGCTCTTAATATTGCGCAAAAGGTAGCGACACATGAAGGTAATTATACTGTTGGTATTTTCTCACTCGAGATGGGGGCAGACCAATTAGCAACACGTATGATTTGTAGTTCTGGTAATGTGGACTCTAACCGATTACGTACAGGTACGATGACAGAAGAAGACTGGAATCGATTTACAATTGCAGTAGGTAAATTATCACGTACCAAAATTTTTATCGATGATACACCTGGTATTCGAATTACAGACTTACGTTCTAAATGCCGTCGTTTAAAACAAGAGCACGGTTTAGATATGATTGTGATTGACTACTTACAGTTAATTCAAGGTAGTGGTTCTCGTGCTTCTGATAACAGACAACAAGAAGTATCTGAGATTTCACGTACATTAAAAGCGATTGCGCGTGAATTAGAATGTCCTGTTATCGCACTAAGCCAGTTATCTCGTGGTGTGGAACAACGTCAAGATAAACGACCAATGATGAGTGATATTCGTGAATCTGGTTCTATCGAGCAAGATGCTGATATCGTTGCCTTCTTATATCGAGATGATTATTATAATCGTGGCGAGGGTGAGGATGATGACGCAGGTTTCGAACCACAATCAAATGATGAAAATGGCGAAATTGAAATCATTATCGCTAAACAACGTAATGGTCCGACAGGGACTGTGAAGCTACACTTTATGAAACAATATAATAAATTTACAGACATTGATTATGCACATGCAGACATGTCATAAAAATATTTTTGCCGTACATTTAAAGATATGGAAACTTAAATGTACGGTTTTTATTTTGTTTTGGCAATGATTTTTAAGCCTAAGTATGTATAATGATTTTTGATAAAAAGAACTTTAATACGCTAAATATCAACGTTTTAAAAGATTTATTGAATAGAATAATATTTAAGTAATGATGTGATATGTCTTAAATTTAATGTTCGATTTTTATTTGCATTATAAGGTTCGTATTGATAGAATACTTAATGGTTAATTGAGAAAACTTTGGAGGTGCTCACATGTCATCAATCGTAGTTGTTGGGACACAATGGGGAGACGAAGGTAAAGGTAAAATTACAGATTTCTTAGCGGAACAAGCAGATGTTATTGCGCGCTTTTCAGGAGGTAATAACGCAGGTCATACGATTCAATTTGGTGGAGAAACTTATAAGTTACATTTAGTACCATCAGGCATTTTTTACAAAGATAAATTAGCAGTGATTGGTAACGGCGTTGTTGTAGATCCAGTTGCATTATTAAAAGAGTTAGACGCTTTAAATGAACGTGGTGTATCTACTTCAAACTTACGTATTTCTAACCGTGCGCAAGTCATTCTTCCATATCACTTAGCACAAGATGAATATGAAGAACGTCGTCGTGGCGATAATAAAATCGGTACGACTAAAAAAGGTATCGGACCAGCTTATGTTGATAAAGCACAACGTATTGGTATCCGCATGGCTGATTTATTAGAAAAAGAAACATTCGAAAGACGTTTAAAAGAAAACATTGAAGTTAAAAATGCATATTTCAAAGGTATGTTTAATGAAACTTGCCCACGTTTCGATGAAATCTTTGATGAATACTATGCTGCAGGTCAACGTCTAAAAGAATTTGTTACGGATACTTCTAAAATTTTAGACGATGCATTTGTAGCTGAAGAAAAAGTTTTATTTGAAGGTGCACAAGGTGTCATGTTAGATATTGACCACGGTACATATCCTTTCGTAACTTCAAGTAACCCTGTTGCAGGTAACGTAACAGTTGGTACAGGTGTAGGCCCAACTTTCGTATCTAAAGTGATTGGTGTATGTAAAGCATATACTTCTCGTGTAGGTGACGGTCCATTCCCTACAGAATTATTTGATGAAGATGGACATCATATTAGAGAGGTTGGTCGTGAATACGGTACAACAACAGGACGTCCACGTCGTGTAGGTTGGTTTGACTCAGTTGTCTTACGTCACTCTCGTCGTGTTAGCGGTATTACAGACTTATCAATTAACTCTATCGACGTGCTTACAGGTCTTGATACAGTGAAGATTTGTACTGCATATGAATTAGATGGAGAAGAAATTACAGAATATCCAGCTAACCTTGATCAATTACGCCGTTGTAAACCAATCTTTGAAGAATTACCAGGATGGAAAGAAGATATCACTGGTTGCCGTACATTGGAAGAATTACCAGACAATGCACGTAAATACTTAGAACGCATTTCTGAATTATGTAATGTACGTATTTCAATCTTCTCAGTAGGTCCAGACCGTGATCAAACAAATTTATTAGAACAATTATGGTAGAAAAAGGTGTGAAGAAAAGCGGTTAGGTCGCGAGCAATAACGAGCTATGAGCGAAAATCGTTCTGTGATTTAAGCGATTAGCGTATTATTGTCGAACGACCTGCTTTTCGTAGCCCGTCTATCAAAAGGTGTGGAAGTGAGCGTTTAGGTTTTGAGCAGAATCGAAAAGTGAGCAAAACTGTTTCTCAAGTTTTGTCGAGCTTTTGAGAATTTCTGCCGAAAAACCTGCTCACTGAAACCCGTGAAAAAGGTGTGGAAGTGAGCAATACACTCGTTTTCGCATCTTTAATTAAGAAACAAAGTAATGTTTAGGTTTTGTATTAATTATAAAAGAAAAATGATAAAAGGAATCAAAAATATTTTTGATTCCTTTTATCATTTAAATAGACAATAAATAGACACTATGTTATAATGGTATAGTTAATATACTATTAACCAGTTTATAGCACACTGTCTATTTATTATATGTAGTATTTTTTCGACAAAATCAATATTACATCATATAAATCGAAAAGTAAAGACATATTTTGCAGCTAAATAAATATTAAAGGAAGATTTTATGAAAATCGAACAAGCTGTGTATATCAAAGAAAGTACTAAAGAAACAATTGATGTAGAAAAAATTAAGAATCACCCAAATTTCAGTATCATAATAGAAAATTTATATTGTCCCACGCCAGGATGCAATTGTAACTTAACTTATGTAAATGGGGCTAAACCATATCTTAGAACATATAAAAAGCATAATCATATAGAAGAATGTCCATACTCTTTTAGTAGAAGTCGTAAAGTAAGTAATGAAAGAGGTAAAGAATATATTGAAAATGGTTTAACTTCTAGAGATAAAAGAAGTAAGATTCAGTATGCTATGAATAAATATTTAGCTCCTAAGAATAAAGGTAATAAAGAAAAGACTAAAAACTCATCTATTAGCAAGAAAAGAGAAAAAACAAATGAAGATAAAAATACTACTGTTGCCATTATATCAAACCCCAATAAAACTCCAAACACTGGATTGAAAGGTAGTAGAATTCCAACAAAAGCTTTAAGTATTAATGAAATAAATGATAATAATATCAATGAAACAATAAATGTTTTTGGAAAAGTTAGAGATATTAGTTATGATATTAAAACTCATTTTATATTAACATTTGAAAATGGTGAAAATTTTGATGTGATTTTTCCAGAATCATATTCTATTTCCTCAAGAAATAGAAAAAATTTAGAACAATCATTTAATGGTATATCTAATTTAATGAACAATGGTAATGATATATATTGTTGTATTATTACTTATCTTGAAAAAATAGAAGGAAGATATAAACTTTCAGTAATCGACGTGGATAATTTGTTATTCACTACAAGATTTGATACTGATAAATTTATATCGCCTTTAAACCCTATGGAATTAATGGTAAGAGTTTCTAGGAAACAAATTAGAAAAACTCACTAATTAAATACTATTATCAACTTTCAAATAGGCATTGATTCGTTCAGTGCCTATTTTTTATACAAATATGAGTGTAAAAAGATTATAAAATGGTACATATTTTATCTTAAAATCCTTGTTACAATAATGCTTTTCTAAAAATTAAGGGATTTATAAAAAAATATTAAAATTATGTAAAAAATGTCTTGTCTTCAAAATAAAGCCTGTGCTATAATCTATCTTGTGCTTAAGAACGGCTCCTTGGTCAAGCGGTTAAGACACCGCCCTTTCACGGCGGTAACACGGGTTCGAGTCCCGTAGGAGTCACCATTTTTTTAGGTCTCGTAGTGTAGCGGTTAACACGCCTGCCTGTCACGCAGGAGATCGCGGGTTCGATTCCCGTCGAGACCGTATTGCTTATCCAAAAGGATAGGCATTTTTTTATGCCTTCATCATGCTATTTATCATATATTATTTTTAATCCCTTTTTGAAATCTTTTCCCAAAAAATCAATACAAACTAAATCAAAATATTGTAAGACATTCATTTGCATTACAAATAGATGACGTCGCAACAGAATCTTAATATTAATCATCGGTTTAAAATAGAACGCTTGCTACACAACTATTGAGTCGTATCATCTTTCTGTAATAATGCGTTGAATAGGCGTCACTACGACTTTTGTCCCGTATTCAAAGGGTTTAACTTATTTGTAATATTAAATTAGAGTGGTAAACTTTAAACGAATATTATTCTATAATTTTAAATATGAAAATAGAATTACATGAATATTAATGGTAAATTATATAGTAGATTAATATGCGCTATAAACTTATTAAAACGCATCAAATCACAGTTTAATCTTTACTAATTTATAAGAATGAATATTGAAATATAGAACTATAATTTGAGAAATGAGGTTTATAGATATGGCAAGAAAAGTAGTTGTTGTCGATGACGAAAAGCCAATTGCGGACATCTTAGAATTTAATTTGAAAAAAGAAGGTTATGATGTTTACTGTGCCTATGATGGTAATGATGCAGTAGATTTAATATATGAAGAAGAACCAGATATCGTATTATTAGACATCATGTTACCTGGTCGTGACGGTATGGAAGTGTGCCGTGAAGTACGTAAGAAATTTGAAATGCCTATTATTATGTTAACAGCGAAAGACTCTGAAATCGATAAAGTATTAGGCCTTGAACTGGGTGCAGATGACTATGTTACGAAACCGTTCAGTACACGTGAATTAATCGCACGTGTGAAAGCGAACTTACGTCGTCATTATTCTCAGCCAGCGCAAGAGGTAAGTGGTACGACAAATGAAATTACAATCAAAGATATTGTGATTTATCCAGACGCTTACTCTATTAAGAAGCGAGGAGAAGATATTGAATTGACACACAGAGAGTTTGAACTCTTCCACTATCTTTCTAAACATATGGGTCAAGTGATGACACGTGAACATTTATTACAAACTGTGTGGGGCTATGATTACTTTGGTGACGTGCGTACAGTTGACGTAACGATTCGTCGTTTACGTGAGAAGATTGAAGACGATCCTTCACACCCTGAGTATATTGTGACACGTAGAGGCGTTGGATACTTCCTCCAACAACACGATTAGGAGTTTGCGACTATGAAGTGGCTGAAACAGTTACAATCCCTTCACACCAAGCTCGTTATTGTTTATGTGTTATTGATTATTATTGGAATGCAGATTATCGGTCTGTATTTCACTAATAGTTTAGAAAAAGAACTGACAAATAACTTCATGAAGAATATTAAGCAATATGCGACACAGCTTGAAGTTAATATTGAGCGGATATATAGAGATGATCCATCTAATGCTCAAAAAGAAGTTCAAAGTTTATTAAATGAGTATGCCAACCGTCAAGAAATTGAAGAAATTCGTTTTATTGATAAAGATCAAATCATAATGGCTACAGCGAAGATATCATCGCATAATATGATCAATCAAAAGGTAAATGATAACTCCGTTCAAAAAGCCTTATCGCTAGGTGAATCTAATAGTCATAATGTCTTAAAAGACTATGGCAGCGGTAAAGAACGAATTTGGATTTACAATTTGCCAGTCAAAAATGGCAATGAGACGATTGGTAATATTTACATAGAATCGAATATCAATGATGTCTATAATCAGTTGAACAACATCAACCAAATCTTCATTATTGGTACTGCGATTTCCCTATTCATTACAGTGATACTTGGTTTCTTTATCGCAAGGACGATTACAAGGCCGATTACGGATATGCGTAATCAGACGGTAGAGATGTCTAAAGGTAATTACACACAACGCGTTAAGATATATGGTAATGACGAAATCGGTGAATTAGCTTTAGCCTTCAATAACCTATCTAAGCGTGTTCAAGAAGCACAAGCGAATACTGAGAGTGAAAAACGTCGATTAGACTCAGTTATCACACACATGAGTGACGGTATTATCGCAACAGACCGACGTGGTCGTGTACGTATCGTCAATGACATGGCCATCAAAATGTTAGGTATGGCTAAAGAAGACTTAATTGGCTACTATATGCTTAGTGTATTGAATTTAGAAGATGAGTTCTCATTAGATGAAATTCAAGAGAATAACGATAGTTTCTTATTAGATATGAATGAAGAGGAAGGGATTATCGCGCGTGTGAATTTCAGTACAATTGTTCAAGAAACTGGATTTGTGACGGGTTACATAGCGGTATTACATGATGTTACTGAGCAACAACAAGTTGAACGTGAACGTCGTGAATTCGTTGCAAACGTATCACACGAATTGCGTACACCTTTAACATCTATGAACAGTTATATAGAGGCACTTGAAGAAGGTGCTTGGAAAGATGACAATTTAGCACCATCATTCTTATCTGTTACACGTGAAGAGACAGAACGAATGATTCGTCTTGTTAATGATTTACTTCAATTATCGAAAATGGATAACGAATCTGAACAAATTACGAAAGAAATTGTCGACTTTAACATGTTTATCAATAAGATTATTAATCGTCATGAAATGGCAGCAAAAGACACGACATTTGTACGTGAAATTCCATCTGAAACGATCTTCACAGAAATCGATCCAGATAAGATGACGCAAGTGTTTGATAACGTTATTACGAATGCGATGAAATACTCTCGTGGTGAAAAACGCGTCGAGTTCCACGTGAAACAGAATGCATTATATAATCGTATGACGATTCGTATTAAAGATAATGGTATCGGTATCCCGATTAACAAAGTGGATAAAATCTTTGATCGTTTCTATCGTGTAGACAAAGCGCGTACACGTAAAATGGGTGGTACTGGTTTAGGACTAGCCATTTCGAAAGAGATTGTAGAAGCACACAATGGACGTATTTGGGCAAACAGTGTTGAAGGACAAGGTACATCGATATTTATTACACTTCCATGTGAAGTTATAGACGACGGTGATTGGGATGAAGAGTAAAGAACATATTAAATCGATTATTCTTTTCCTATTAGTCATGATGAGTGTGGTACTAACGTTTATGGTATGGAATTTCTCGCCAGACTTGAATAACATCGATAGTACAGATAGTAAAAAGAGCAATACTAAGACAATCGGCAAGCCCATGTCTGCCAATATCGAAAATGTCATAGCGCCGTATCAAATTGTAGAAGTTAAAGGCGATAAAGTGAAAGGTTTGGCACCTTCTCGAGCGCAGTTGTCTCAAGTCATAGGTACATTGAAAAATCACGAAGTCAGTAAAGTGGAACACATTCAACGAGATTATAATTTAAATATCCCTATGTTAAATGACCACCACTTTACTGTACTGGATTTCACTTATGATATGCCTTTAACAACGTATTTAGGCCAAGTGTTAAATTCATCAGCGAAAGTACCTAAAAATTTCAAATTTAATCGAATCATCGTTAGCCAAAACCCTAAAGGTAATTTAGAATTGTTTGCGATTAGCGAAGACCGTCATGAAGTTATGAAAGTAACGATGACTGCAAAGGCAAATCACTTTATTAAAGTGATGGATCATTTAAATAATGAAATGCAGAAATATTCAGAAGTGATTACGAATAAAGATACGATTGATAAAGCGACACATATATTCGCACCAAGTCATCCGAAAGATATGCGTTCATACCGTATGGTTTATGATACGATTCCAGTCGAAACGATGAATGCGATTTTATTTGATGACTCAGTGATTATCCGAAGCGGTAAGAGTGGTTCGACGACGTATAATAACAACACTGGTGTAGCGAACTATAATGATGAAAGTAAAAAATATCATTATAAAAATTTATCTGAAGATGAATCGAGTTCGAGTGATATGGACTCAACCATTCCAAGCACATTTGAATATATTAATGGGCATGGTGGCTTCTTTAACGATGATTTCCGTCTGTTCAATACAGATAATTCATCCGGTGAATTGACGTATCAACTCTTCCTCAATGGCTATCCAACATTTAATGATCAGCAATTAAATGATATTGAAGTGACTTGGGGAGACAAAGGTATTTATGATTATAAACGCGCTTTATTACGTTCTAGTGTACCTTTAGAGGGTGAAACGAAGTCACTGGATAGCGTTGAAAGTGTGCGTTCTTCATTGGCAAATAATCATAACCTAGATTTTGAAAAGGTTACGAATATGGTCATTGGCTATAAAGAGGATGATCGACCTGATAAAGATGATATAGAAGTGCAGCGTAATAGTGAGCTTGTGCCAACGTGGTATATTCAATACGATGGCGATTGGTATGCTTATGAGGATGGGAGGCTTGAATAAATGAATTGGAAACGAACGAAGACATTGTTTATTTTCGTATTTATTCTAGTCAATATCCTGCTTGTATTGATTTACGTGAATAAGGTTACGAAGTCTCAAATCAATGAATCTGAAAGTGATAATGAAGTTAAATTTCAACAAGAAGAAATTAAAATTTCGAATGATCTGCTAAATAAAGATGTGAGTGGTACGAAGATGCAGATGATTACGGCTAAATCTAAAGACTTTAAGAGTTATGCGAAAGGTAAGTCCTCATTAGAAACGGAGGATTCAGGTAATACGTTAACAGGTGAAATCGATAGTACGGTTAATGTGAGTGATAGTAATTTAAGTGATTTAAAAGACTATATCATGAGCAACATTTACAATGGTAAGATGTATCAACTTGGCGATGTTTCATCTAATGCTGTGACATACGAGCAGACGTATGAAGGTTATCCTTTGATGAATAATAACAAAGCACGTTTACGTTTTAATGTAAATGATGGTAAAGCGACAAGTTATGAGCAATCTGCAATGAATAAGATTGAACCTGCGAAGAGTGATAATAATCCTAAGAAACAGGTCATTACACCACGTAAAGCAATTGAAACGTTATACTTTAATCGTTACTTAAAATCAGGCGATGAAGTGTTGGATGCACGATTAGGATATTACTCTGTTGTGAGAGAAACGAACGTGCAGTTGTTGCAAGCAAACTGGGAAATTAAAGTGAAGCATAAAGGTAAGGAAGATGTGAAGACCTATTATGTTGAAGCGACATCATCAAATCCTAAAGTGATTGATAACTAGGGAGCAGGGTTGTAAAGAAATTCTTAGATGAATATTTACTCAATTTGTTGCGACGCTTGCCTAGGGGGCTGGGTCGAGCCGCGGTCTTGTAAAATAGTTCTTAGATAGATAATCACTCACATAAGTTGCTTCGCGTTCCTGGGGTGCTGTCTCAGCCTGTAGTCTTCGACTAGCACTGCTCCCCTAGGAGTCTCCGCAACTCTGTTTCGTTATCTATCTTAGAACTGCGTATGTAAGTGTGTGAATGGTTATTTTTAATAGAATACCATTCTCTGTACCTCTCTGTTCTTAATTAGAAAGAAATGGTATTTGGTGTGGAAAGTATAGTAAGTGTGTGGGGCTACGATGGTCTCATGCACTTATTTTATTTATATGTGTGAGTGTTGTACATAAACAAGGGATTGGAACTTTAATTTTTGTATTGATATAGTATAATATAAAGGTATTTTAGAGGACTGGAATGTTTCGAATGATATGGTTTGTTCGAAACTTCATTTTTTTAATTAAAGAGTGCAGAATATAAGGAATTAGACTGAAGGCACTCTAAAATATAGTGTAAGTTATCGGAAGTAGAAAGGATGAGTCGCTTGATACGAATGAGTGTATTGGCGAGTGGTAGTACAGGGAATGCCACTTATGTTGAAAGTGATAAAGGCAGTCTATTAGTAGATGTTGGACTCACTGGCAAGAAGATGGAAGCGTTATTTAGTCAAATTGATAGAAATATAAAAGATTTAAACGGCATTCTAGTTACTCATGAACATAGTGACCATATTAAAGGTTTGGGTGTGCTTGCGCGTAAATATGGTTTACCAATTTATGCGAATGAAAATACTTGGAAAGCAATAGAGAAGAAGGATAGTAAAATTCCAATGGATCAAAAATTCATTTTTAATCCGTATGAAACAAAATCAATTGCAGGTTTTGATATTGAATCGTTTAATGTATCGCATGATGCGATTGATCCACAGTTTTACATTTTCCATAACAATTATAAGAAATTTACTATAATCACAGATACAGGCTATGTTTCAGATAGAATGAAAGGTATGATTCAAGGTAGTGATGCTTTTATGTTCGAGAGTAATCATGATGTGGATATGTTACGTATGTGTCGCTATCCTTGGAAGACGAAGCAACGTATTTTAAGTGATATGGGGCATGTGTCTAATGAAGATGCAGGACTAGCGATGACGGACGTGATTACAGGTAATACGAAACGTATCTACCTTTCACACTTATCACAAGATAACAATATGAAAGATTTAGCACGTATGAGCGTTGGACAAGTATTAAATGAACATGATATAGACACTGAAAAAGAAGTGCTATTATGTGATACAGATAAAGCACAAGCTACACCGATATATACATTGTAATTAATTAGACGAACGACCTACTTATAAACTTAGTATTTGTAAGTAGGTCGTTTTTTTATGTATTGAGTTAATTATCTAATAATTTGGACTATACATGATTATTCAAAATGAACCTTATTATAACAAGATTTAGCTTAAATCTGTGAATAAATATTTAAGACTTACTTAAAGTTATCCCTAAAATGAGGGTGAGTTATCCACTTTTGTGTATAATACACACAGAAATACTCACATTATTCACAGACTTATCCACATATATACAAGGATAATCACAAGAAATGGGGATATTTTAAAAGATTTTACCGTAATTCGTATACATTACTGTTATAATTAGAGGGAATTCTGTTAACAAGTTGATAACTTGTGGATAAGTAGGATAACTATTAACATCTATGGAGGATTTTATGAAGATAACAATCTTAGCTGTGGGTAAATTAAAAGAAAAATATTGGAAACAGGCTATATCAGAATATGAAAAAAGATTAGGTGCATATTCCAAAATTGAAATTATTGAAGTACCCGATGAAAAAGCACCTGAAAATATGAGCGATAAAGAAATAGAACAAGTGAAAGAAAAAGAGGGCCAACGCTTATTAGCTAAAATAAAGCCACAAGCTACAGTCATCACTTTAGAAATACAAGGTAAAATGTTGTCATCAGAAGGTTTAGCTGAAGAGATGCAACGACGCATGACACAAGGACAAAGTGACTTCGTCTTTGTGATTGGCGGATCAAACGGATTACATGAAGACGTCTTAAAACGCAGCAACTACGCACTTTCATTCAGTAAAATGACATTTCCACATCAAATGATGCGCGTCGTCTTAATCGAACAAGTATATAGAGCATTTAAGATTATGCGAGGCGAAGCGTACCACAAATAAAACTAAAAAATAGATTGTGAAAAATTTATCTTTGAAAGGGGTCGAATGAGAGACATAGAAGTAGAAAAAGCCTATAAGATGATGAAAGAACAAGGTAAAATAAATTTTAGTGAATACCATAAGACACTATTACATATACATACTCTAGGATCACATGATTTAAAATTATATGATGAATGGAACAAACAATATTTCTATCTATTAGCCAAGATGAAATATTTAGAATTGCTAAAAAAGAAAATATTCTTTATAGTGAGTATTCTAATATAAATGATTTAAAGGAATTAGATATTTTTAAGAACTATAAAAATCTAAAGGAAATGCTTTCTTATTTTATTTTGGTATACAGCATATATACTAATGGAATATCAATAGTTGTTGTTGCAGATCATAATACTGTGTGAAGAATGGAATAAAGAATTCTGTACGGCTTCTGTTCTACTCTTTTTTATTAAAAATATATAATAAAGAATTTTTTAAAATAGTAAAATTTATACTTTGATTAACTTTTGACATAATTATGAACATCTAAATAAGTAAAAATCAAATATTTGAAATTGTGTTAATATGAATGTAGAAACTAAGGTAATAATTTCATTTAAAATAGCTTTTAAAATTTATATACATATTAGCGTTGTGATACACGTAGAAAGGGGGAATCAAAAGTGGAAACGCTAATGGTTAAAGCAATGGGGACGGTGATACGTTTATCGATTGAACATCAACATTCGAGTACATTACTTCAAGAAGCTGAATTAAAAATTCATGATTGGGAATCTCAATTTAGTGCTAATGATCCAAAATCAGATTTGATGAATGTGAATCAACATGCAGGTATCGCACCAGTCAAGGTTAATCCTGAGATGTTTAACATGATACGTTATGGTTATGAAACTACACTATCTTCTAATTTTAAGATGAACATATTGATAGGGCCATTAGTTAAATTATGGAAAATTGGTTTCAAAGATGCATTGAAACCTAAAGAAGAAGATATACAACGCGCTTTAATGTGTATGAATCCTGAAAATCTTGTTCTAAATTCAAAGACACATGAAGTATTTCTTACACGACCAGGAATGGAGATTGATTTAGGAGCCATTGTAAAAGGTTATTTTGCTGATCAATTACAGCAATACTTTTTATCTCATGGTGTAGCTTCTGCCATTATCGATTTAGGTGGTAATGTTTTAACAATTGGTAGACAACCGGAAACTCTAGAAAAATGGCATGTAGGTATACGCAATCCTTTTTATAAAGATGCATTATCACTCGTTACATTAAATGTAGAGCATCAATCAGTTGTTACTTCAGGCATCTATGAACGCTATTTCATACAGGAACATCAATTATTTCATCATATTTTGGATTCCAATACAGGGTATCCTGTAGATAATGATATCGCTAGCGTGACAATCATATCTGATCATGGGATTGATGGCGAGGTATGGAGTACAATTTGTAGTTTTGGTCAATCACAACAAAATATTGAATTATTAAACCTCATAGATGGTGTTGAAGGCATCATTGTGACAAGAGATGGAAACGTTTTAATGACTTCAAAAATGCAAAGGTATTTATAAAATTTTAAAAAATACTCATAAAGAGTATTTTATTTTTAAGTATAAATGTGAAAAAAATCACAATGTATTAGGAGGAATTGCTATGAGTAAAGAATTATTTGATACTTTTAAATTTAAATGTGGTGCCGAATTAAAAAATAGAGTATTAATGGCGCCCATGACTATCCAAGCTGGATATTTTGATGGAAGTGTTACATCAGAAATGATTGATTATTATCAATTTAGGGCTGGTGATGCTTCAGCAATTATTGTTGAAAGTTGTTTTGTTGAAAACCATGGGAGAGGCTTCCCAGGAGCTATAGGTATTGATAACGATGACAAAATACCTGGACTTAAACGTCTAGCAGAAGCGATTCAATCTAAGGGGTCAAAAGCGATTTTACAACTTTATCATGCTGGAAGAATGGCGAATCCTAAGTTCAATGAAGGTGAACAACCCATATCTGCGAGTCCTATTGCAGCATTAAGACCTGATGCGGTACCACCAAGAGAAATGACACATGCTCAAATCAATCAGATGATAGAAGATTTCGGAGAAGCGACACGTCGTGCTATAGAAGCAGGATTTGATGGTGTTGAAATTCATGGTGCCAACACATACTTATTACAACAATTTTTCTCTCCGCATTCTAATCGAAGAGAAGATACATGGGGAGGCAGTCGTGAAAAACGTACGCGATTCCCAATCGAAGTACTAACAAAAGTTCAACATGTCGTTGATGAAAATGAAGCTTCTCAATTTATAATAGGATATCGATTCTCACCTGAAGAAATTGAAGAGCCAGGCATACGTTTTGAAGATACAATGTTTTTACTAAATACTTTAGCAAAATATGAACCCGATTACTTCCATATATCAGCAAACAGTTATCAACGTACGTCCATAGTGAATCAAGAAGATACAGAACCTTTAATTAATAAATATCATAAAATGCAAAGTGCACAATTGGCACAAATTCCATTAATCGGTGTTGGTAGTATTGCGCAACGAAAAGATGCAGAACATGCCCTTGAACTCGGTTATGATCTTTTAAGTGTTGGGAAAGCCTATTTAGTAGAACCTCAATGGACGGATAAAATTTCACAAAACGAAGAAGTTGAACAATTTGTCGATATACATGACCAAAAAATACTTCACATACCATCTCCTCTATGGAAAGTGATGGACTTCATGATTTTAGATAAAGAAGAAGAACATCGTAAATATGAAAGATTAAAAGCACTACAAAATAAAAAAGTGAAATTTAACAAAGGCACGTATCATGTTTATGCAAAAGGTCATAATGGCAATCTACCAATGAAAGTTCAATTGTCGGAAGATAAAATTGTAAGTATTGAAGTAGATGATAGTGGAGAGTCTGAAGGTATAGCGAACCCAGTTTTTGAACGTTTACCTCAAGATATCATCAATGGACAAACGTTAAATGTCGATGTCATATCAGGTGCGACAGTAACAAGTGAAGGCATCGTACAGGGCATTGCAGATGCAATTGAACAAGCAGGCGAAGATCCAGATATTTTACGAGCACGTCCTAAACCAGTCGTTCAGTGGTCTGATGAGGTCGTTGAAGAGACGACTGACGTAGTCGTGATTGGTACAGGTGGTGCTGGTTTAAGTGCAGCTGCTACGGTTTTAGACGAAGGAAAAGAAGTCATCATGCTTGAGAAATTTGCGGCTATAGGTGGCAATACCATCCGAACAGGTGGTCAAGTCAATGCTGCTGAGCCTAAATGGCAAAGTGCATTCCCTGCACTCGCTGGTGAAAAAGACACATTGATACAGTTATTAAATCATGATGAAAAGGATATAGATGAGGCTTATCTTGAAGATTTCAATACTTTAAAGCGTCAAATTAAAGATTACCTTGAAAAAAGTAGCAATAAAGATGATTATCTTTTCGATTCTGTTGAATTACATCGCATTCAAACGTATCTAGGTGGAAGACGTAAAGATCGTAATAATGTCGAAATTTCAGGTGATTATGATTTAGTTAAAACACTCACAGATAATGTTTTGGAATCAGTATACTGGTTGAAAGATAAAGGGGTACATTTTGATCGTTCATTTGTAGATATGCCTGTTGGTGCACTATGGCGTCGTGGTCATAAACCAATGAAAGCACAAGGTTTAGAGTACATTGAAAATCTAGGAGACTACGTTAAACAGCATCATGGTCGTATTTTTACAGAAACTACTGCAGAAAAATTAATTAAAGAAGGTAATCAAGTTGTTGGTATTGAAGCACGTAAAGCAAATGGTGCTAAAGTTAAGATTCACACTCGTCACGGCGTAGTGTTGGCCACAGGTGGTTTTGGAGCGAATACTAAAATGATACAACAATATAATACGTATTGGGATAACATTCCAGATGATATTAAAACAACAAATTCTCCTGCAATTACAGGTGATGGTATACGTTTAGGTGTGCAAGCAGGCGCTGACATCGTAGGTATGGGATTCTCTCAAATGATGCCGATTTCTGATCCTAAGACAGGTGCATTATTCACAGGATTAATCGTGACACCTTCAAACTTCGTCTTCATTAATAAGGAAGGCCATCGTTTTGTTAACGAATTTGAAAGTAGAGATGTATTATCTAAGGCAGCATTAGAACAAAAAGACGGCATCTTCTATATTATTGCAGACGCAAATATTAAAGCGCTAGCTATGAATACGACTGAAGACAAAATAAATCAAGAATTAGAAGATGGCACTTTAATAAAAGCTGATACCTTAGAAGTGTTAGCTCAAAAATTAAACATAGATGCAACTACTTTTGTGAATACGATTGAAAGATATAATACTTTCGTAGAACTAGGACATGATGAAGATTTCAATAAAAATGCATTTGATTTAAAAATCGAAAAAGCACCATTCTATGCGACACCACGAAAACCTGCAATACATCATACTATGGGTGGTTTGAAAATCAACATACATGCACAAGTCGTTGATGTAGAAGGTCATATCATTAAAGGATTGTATGCAGCTGGTGAAGTTGCTGGTGGTATACATGCGGGTAACCGTCTAGGTGGTAATGCACTGGCAGATATTTTCACTTTTGGTCGCATCGCTGGTCAAAGTGCTGTAATGAAATAAATAAAGAAGAACAGGAGGACATTTAATGATGAGTGAACAGTTTAATAAAGGAAAACAACTCATTGTAGCGATTATTTTAGGGATTCTCACATATTGGTTGTTTGCACAGTCTTTCTTGAATATCGCACCACATGTTCAACGTTTCTATGATGTAGATATGAGTATTGTTAACATTGCGGTCAGTCTCACATCACTCTTAACTGGTGTATTTATAGTTGTAGCAGGAGGTTTATCTGATAAGTTAGGTCGAGTTAAAATTACTTACGCAGGTTTGATACTTAGTATACTTGGGTCTATTGCACTGATTATATCTCATGCGCCACTTTTATTATTGGTAGGTCGAGTGTTACAAGGTTTATCTGCAGCATGCCTACTTCCAGCAACTATTGCGTTAATTAATTCATTCTTTCATGGTGAAGAAAGACAAAAGGCACTAAGTTATTGGTCATTTGGTTCATATGGTGGAACAGGATTAGCATCACTATTTGCTGGAATGATAGCCACTTTTATTGAGTGGCGTTGGATTTTCGTGTTGTCAATCATTTTCTCAATTCTTGCCTTAATATTGCTTAAAGGCATACCAGAATCTAAAGATGAATCTGCACATAATAAAAAATTTGATATTATTGGTATTATTATTTTTGTCATTATGATGTTAAGTATTAACATAGTAATAACTCAAGGTGATAGAATTGGATGGTTAAATCCTATTATTGTAATATTAATTGCCATATTCATTGTGACATTAATAGCTTTCTATATATTTGAAAAACGTCAAAATGAACCTTTCATAGATTTTAGTTTATTTTCAAATAATATTTATATTGGCACAACATTAGCTAATTTAATGGTGAATATGGATATAGGCTCACTTGCATTATTTAATATCTATGTTCAAGATGATAAACATTTAACAGGAGCACAAGCAGGTTTAATTACAATTCCATATATGTTGTGTAGTTTATTAATGATACGTGTAGGTGAACGTTTTATGCAAAATCGAGGACCGCAATTGCCACTTATGCTAGGTCCTATATCAATTACAGTGGGTATTATACTTTTAGCCTTCACTTCGTTGCCTAACATGATTTATTATATTGTAGCGTGCATCGGCTTTATCTTTATAGGTTTAGGATTAGGTTTCTTTGCGACACCAGCGCTATCTACAGCTGTATCTAATGTTCCGTCAGAAAAAGCAGGTACTGCATCAGGGATTATCAAAATGACTTCTACACTCGGTGCAGCATTTGGTATCGCTGTTGTAACTACAATCTATACGGCATTGTCCGTCAATCATCCAGCACAATTTGCAGCTACAATCGCATTTATCGTGGGGGCAGGTTTAGTGTTTATCGCATTTATTGCCGCGTATTGTTTAATTCCTAGAAAGAATGTAGATGCTTAAATCGAGAGTTGGCGCAGTAAATATCATTGCTTGAATTTTGATCGTATGTTGAATGATGAATAAATAGTTAAACTTGATGATAGTCTTGAAATAGGAGATGCGTTTGAAGCCTTTTCTTCAGAATTACGCTTGGAAGATATCAATCACCATCCGCTGTTGCAAACTTAGTATCATTCTTAGCTTCTAATGATTCTGACTATATTACTGGTCAATTCATTTTAACTGATGGTGGATTAGTGTATAGATAAAAAGGGATACTTCGTCATGATAATTAATGGATAAAAAAAGCGTTTAAATATTTATATATAATGATTGTGTGCTTATACAAAATGTCAACTCAATGCATTCATGTGAGAGTGGGATGATGAGTCTGAGACATAAAGTCTCTGGATAAGTCAATAAAGACAATTTCTATTGAAATAATATAGAAATTGTCTTTTTTATAATTTTTTGATTATTTTCAGATTATTGAGCTGCTACTTTTCTTATATTGAGTGCCATTAATACAAATCCAAGTTCTCTTTTAATTTTATTTATTCCTCTAATGGATATTCGAATGAAACCCGTTCTAGTAATTTAGTTTTGAACCCACCTAAATGAATATATGAGTTATTTTTTATACTATAAAATATATTCAGATTTCAATAGTGACATAAAATAGGCATCTTTATATTTACCTTTAGTGTAGAATTGCTCTTTGAGTAATCCTTCAGTTTTAAATCCTTGTGATTCGTATATATGCACAGCTTTTTTGTTATCTGTATCAACATATAGATAAATTTTGTGCATATTTAATATATCTAATGCATAATTTATCGCTTTTTCGAATGCGAATTTTGCATAACCTTTACCACTGAACTCAGGTTTAATAATTATTTGTATTTCACAATTACGATGGATGTAATTAATTTCTACTAATTCAACAATTCCTATGACTTGATTTTCATCTTCAACAATAAAACGTCTCTCTGATTCATCTAATAAATGCTTATCAAATAAATATTGAAGTTCCGTTAAGGATTCATAAGGCTCTTCAAACCAATAAGACATAATAGAATATTCATTATTTAATTCATGAACAAAAAGTAAATCACTATACTCTAATGCTCTTAGTTTCATAATTCCACTCCTAAAATTTTCCTATATATTTGCATTATAAATATAAATAACGAATAAGTTATCATTCACTGTGAATACTCTATTTTAACAATTCACTACATACTAATTCTCATTTTCTTATTATTCTCTAATATCTCTGATTTATTACTCTTACTATGAAACATATAAAACTGTCACATTTGTTTATATTAATAATAAATACATCAATGATAACAAAAAGAAAATAAAAAAATAAAAATAGAGCATCCCTCACCGTAAAAGTGAAGGATGCTTTATTTTTATTAGAATATAGTTTTCATTTTGATAGATAATGGTTAATAATTGTCTATAAATCATTATTAAGGACCGTTGTAATACAATCGTCATTCATAAAATTTTCATAGATTTTATCCAATATTTTTTCATCTTCAATTGCTGTGAAATGATATACTAGCCCTTTTACTATTGATACATAATTATGCTTTGCTAAGAAGTTAGCAACTGTTCGCCAGTCTGACTGTGTAGTGTCATGGTTCATAGATAAATCCTCCTTTTATTTCAATGTCCATTTTTGACGTGCCTTAGGGTTAAGTGGATGCATGATTTCATTTGTTACTGGATTGATGAGTTTCTTTACTTTCTTCTTATGAGGTTTTAGCATTTCCATCACTTGTTCGACACGTTCTACAACAACTGGTCGCTTCGCATAAGCACCATAAGCTAGAATCACTGTGTCACTTTCGCTAATCGCTTTCATCAAGTGAATATCAGTGTGCTCATCGTATGGATTTTTGATGTGTTTGAGATTTTCTGGACTTTTAATATTAGAGAATAGATTTACAAGATATACAGCACCGTATCTTTCTGAATTAGCTAATTGGTTGAGGATGAGAACAGTTGTGAGATCGAGTGATAATACACCATCTAAATGAGGATACATCGTTATCACTGTACAAACAGGTTTCTTTTCATCCCACGTCTTTTTGAGTAAGTATCGGTGTTTTTCATCGTCGCTAAATATCGCTTCTGTGTATATCGTACTTTTGATTGTATTCATCATCTTCACTCCTTTTAGTATTCTTCTGGTAAAAGCATCACATAATAAAAAGTGTCTACATCATCTTCACGAATGACGTAGACTTTCTTAGGTACTGCATTTTGATTTTTTACATAGTTTGTATAGTGATATTCCAATTTGTATGCGGGCTGTTCTTGTTCATGAGTAATAGAGAGTATATTATTATCTTCTTGCAGTTTAAAAATGTGTAGGTAATCTGTATGACCTTGTTGATCTCTTTCTTTTACCATATTCCAAAGTAAGATTTGAAGGTCTAGAGATAGTTGTTCACTAATGCCTCTTGTGATGTATCGATTGATTTTCATACTATTTTCCTCCATTTTGCTTTTCTTTCATGATGTCAATCACTTCGTTAATGACTGTAACAGATATTTATGCCACTTTGATCCAATTATTCATGGTTATTCCCTCCTTCTCTTAGTAAATGACGTTCATCGATAATCGTATTTTTAGTATCTGTGAGGTATAGAAAGTCCATATCAAAATGATCCAGATAACCAATGCTGATGAGTTGGTTATTGGCGTACATTAGAAATGGATAGATACTTAGCTCATGTAGCTCATTATTATAGTAGGTATAAGTTTCAAGTATGAGATGTGCCAGTGGAGAATTATTAATAAAACGTTCCGGTAGAATATTTTCTGCTGCTTCTTCTAACGCTTCACATTCCCATGTTTCGTTGTTAGATAGTTGGAATAGATGAGTTATATATTGTTTGAGTTCTTGAGTGATTGTTTCCATATCATTGCCTCCTAGATAGTGTGATAGTGATGTAGTTCATATACATCAATGGGATAATATATATTTGATTTGTCATTTATTACGAATCCCGGTAAGAATAAGAGAAAATTCCGATCAAAAACCCGTGATAAACGTTGGTGTAACAAGGAAATCCCGGAATCCCACTCATTTTGACGAACAATCAACTCATTATTTATAAGTATTGATGATAGGGTTGGGTTTCTGCTTCCTTATATATATTATTTATTTATAAAGAATAACGGGATTTTGGGATTGTGCTTGCACAATCCTTCTGCTTCTTCGAGTAAGCAAATCCCATTCATTTCCCGTTAAAAAATCATCGTGGGATGTTCTTTAGCAATTTCAATATAAGCTTCGTGTAGTAGTAGATAGATAATGCAATTTGCTACCATATTAGATAAGTGTTATTGAAATTGATAAAGAGAATTCTTATAAATAGTTATAAAAAGTAATCAGAAGAAGAAAATAAAGAACTTTCTATAATAAAAAGTCTTCACTATTAAATTTTAGTGAAGACTTTTTACTTAAAATTTTATTATTTATAAAACTAAGCCAATAATACTTGCTGAAATAATTGATGCTAATGTTGCACCTAATAATAATCTTAGGGCAAAAGAAGCTACTTTATTTCCCTGTTTACTATCAATACCTTTAATAGCTCCTACCATAATTCCAACAGTACCAAAGTTAGCAAAGCTTACAAGATAAACAGATATTATACCTTGAGTCTTTGGAGATAGAGAAGAGGCAATTTTTTGAAAATCTAACATTGCTACGAACTCATTTGTAATTAACTTTGTTGCCATAATTGATCCAGCACGTATAGCTTCACTCCATGGAATACCCATAATGAAAGCGATAGGAGCAAATATGTAACCAATCAATTTTTTAAAATCTAGACCGACTAAATCAAATACAATAGTAATTCCTTTCATTAAAGATATAAAAGCTAACAACATTATTGCTACAGTAATAGCAATTCTGAAGCCATCAATAGCACTTTCACCAATCATTTGAAAGAAAGTTGTTTTTTTAATATTTTTTTCTGATTCAGCTTCTAATTCTTTATTATCATTTTTGTAAGGATTAATGACGCTAGCAATTATCAAAGCACTGAAAATATTTAAAACAACTGCAGTAACTACATATTTAGGATCGATCATTTGCATATATGAGCCTAGCATAGCCATACTGACAGCACTCATACCTGAAGTAGCGATAGTATATAACTTTTCTTTTGACAAGCTTGGAATAATATTTTTAACTGTTAAATAAACCTCTGGTTGACCTAACATAGAAGTAGATATTGCGATATAGCTTTCAAGTTGGCCCATATGAGTTATTTTATTAATTATCCAACCTATAATTTTAATTAGAAAAGGTAAAATTTTAAAATAGTTTAACATACCAATTAAAACTGAAATAAAAACTAAAGGTAGTAATACATTTAGAAAGAAATTATAGCCGTTTTTATTTTGTAAATCTCCAAAAACGAATTCAATACCTTCTTTACTAATATTCATTAAACCTTCAAAAAATGTACTCATTGCGGTTAATAAATTAAGACCTATTGATGTATTCATCATAAATAAAACAAGAACAATTTGTATTACTATCATAATCATTGGTTTTTTTATATCTATAGCTTTTCTATTAAAACTAAAAATATATGCAACTAATAAAGCAAAAACTATTCCTAAAAATGTGAAGATTATTGACATAGTCAAGCACCTACATTTTGCTGAAAGCTACAGCTATTTTAGCTCCTAAAACAGCGTTATTTTCTACCAACTTAATATTTGTTTCTAAGCTTTTGCCATCTGTTTTTTCAACGATTGTTTTAAGAAGGAAAGGTGTAGAGTCTTTTCCACTAATTCCATTGGCAATAGAATCTTTAACAGCTTCTTCAATTATAGTGTCAATATAATCTTTAGAAAGTTCATGTTCTTTAGGAACAGGATTTGCAATGACCATTCCACCATGTAAATTTAACTCCATTTTGGTCTTGAAAATTTCAGCTATTTCTGTAGGTTCCTCAACTGAACTATTTAGTTTTAAACCGCTTTCTCTAGTGAAAAAAGCAGGTAGTTCAGTTGTTTGATATCCAATTACCGGAACACCTTTAGTTTCTAAGTATTCAAGCGTTTTAGGCAAATCTAAAATAGATTTTGCTCCTGCGCATATAACTGTAACATTTGTATGCGCTAGTTCTTCTAAATCTGCTGAAATATCCATACTAGTTTCTACACCCTTATGAACACCACCAATTCCACCAGTGACAAAAAATGGTATCCCAGCTAATTCTGAACAAATCATAGTAGAAGCAACAGTTGTAGCCCCAATTTTTTTAGTAGCAACTATTTCTGCTAAGTCGCGACGAGATACTTTAGCGACATTAGGACTATTTGCTAGAGTCTCCAAGTCATTTTCGTTTAAACCAATTTTTATTTTCCCATCCATTATGGCAATAGTAGCAGGTGTGGCGCCATTGTCTCGTATTATTTG
Organism: Staphylococcus borealis; assembly: GCF_001224225.1. Lineage (GTDB taxonomy): Bacteria > Bacillota > Bacilli > Staphylococcales > Staphylococcaceae > Staphylococcus > Staphylococcus borealis. The sequence goes on from NZ_CUEE01000006.1 coordinate 178,640, forward strand.
TTCAACTTTTTTTGCCATTTCAATGTTTTGTGGGTAGGGCATACCATGAGAGATTATTGTAGATTCTAAAGCTACTATGGGACTATTGTTTTTTTTGGCTTCTTCAACTTCTGTAGAAAATTCAAGAAATTTTTTCATTTTTAAATTCCTCCAATTCAATTTCTAATTGTTTTTGATCTAAATTTTGTCTAACAGTGTAATTAGTTTCAACAGTTTTCTTCGAGTTTAACAAAGCTAAGTTAATAATGTCTTCATTAGTATAATTTTTTAGCCAACTATATATTACTGCGCTAGTAAATGAATCACCAGCACCAGTTACATCAACTACATTTTTAGATGAAATTACTGAGTGAAATGATTCTGAACTATTATCTTTGAAAATGAGTGGTTTTAGTCCATTTGTAATAATGACGTTAGACACACCAAGATTAATTAATTTCTCAGCAGCAATACTCATGTCATCATTACTATCAATTTTCATTTTTAAAAAAGTTTCAGTTTCATCGCGATTAATAATTAACCAATCAATTGAATGTAGTGAATTAGGCATATGGATCATTTTAGGTGAAGATACTGGTACAATTACTAACTTAATATTGTTTTTTTCTGCGAATGAAGTGAGGTACTCAATAGATTTTTTGGGTAAATTTAAATCTATTACTAAACATTTAGCTTTTAATAAGATAGATGACTGCTTTGACAGAAATTCAGGTGTAATTTCCTCGTAAATATTCATATCTGCAAAACCATACTGCATATCACCTTTTTTATCTATAATAGCTGTATATGATCCTGTACTTGCATTTTCTATAGGTTGAATATAATTTGTATTCATAAAAGGCTCAGATAGTTTTTTAATCAAACTCCATTCGCTATCATTTCCAGCTGCTGTTAAAAATGTAACATTTTCACCAAGTCTCCCTAAGTTTTCAGCAATATTTCTTGCTACACCTCCAATCGATTTTGTTGATTTTACTGGATTGGAAGTCATAGATTGTAGATCAGTATCACAATAAAACTTTCTATCAACATTAGCAGCTCCAATACAGATTATGGAATCTTCCTCATTAACAATGTATGCTTTTCCTAATATATATTTCTTTTTTATTAAACCAGATATTATATTAGCTGTGGCTGGCCTTGATAAACCAATACGTTCTGCTAACTCTTGTTGAGTAATAAAAGGATTTTTTTTAATTTCGTTTAAAATAAATTGCTCTTTATTTTTCAAAATAGCACCTCCTTTTAAAGAAACAATAGTTCACAAACAAAACATTTGTTTGTTTCATTCAAAGAGATAATAACATATATACATTTTTGTGTAAACGTTTTCTTGAAGGGTTTTATTTTTTATTCTATTAAAAGATAATTATACTCACTTTATTTACTAAATAATAAGATACAGTGTTTGGGACAAAAATAAGAGGCTGGGACAAAATAAAATGTCTCAGCCTATTTTATCATTTTGTCAGTAGCTGACTGATTTGAAAATGCGCTTGAATCAAGCTTTTTTCAAACCTAGTCATCTTTGCTGGGGTAGGACAACGAAATAAATTTTGAGAAAATATTATTTCTGTCCCACTCCCAAGTGGATGGTTATTAAATAGTTGTTTGATAATCTCATTATTCAGTTTGAGCGTAACGTAAAATTGCTTCTTATGATGCTCATCTTTTCTTATGTCAATACGATCGATGATTGTTAGATATAGTGATTTCAACTGAGATTTCTCTAATTTGTCTATATCTTTGAATATTGCTTGTAATACATTAGCAATCATATCTGCATCATAATGTGGAGATTCCGCTTGTTTATCTTGTTCTAGTTGATGGATTTGATTATTTATTTGATTCAATTCATCTTGGTAGCTAAGTATTGTTGGTTTCAATACGCTATCTAAGTCAGGGGAGTCTTCGATAGTTTTCGTTAGTGTATGCATTTTGGCTTTTATTTCTTCACATTGTGACTGTTTATAGGCAATATCATGATTCAAAGAAGATACGTCTATTTGACTTCTTTCATTTACCTTTTCAACCAATTGCTTCAATACCTTTTTGCTTTTGATAATTTCCAATATCTGATCCATAACATATTTTTCTAGTACATCTGCTCTAACACTATTGGCTGAACAAACTTTTGAACCTTTGTTTCTAAAATTACTACATGAGTAATATCTGATTCTTTTCTTAGTGCCATCTTTTAATGTATTGGTCGTATTACTTGCGGCCATTGCTGCACCACATTTCGGACATTTTACAATGCCAGTCAGTAGGTTAGTCCCTTTACCGTGAACTTGTGGTTTCTTGCGACTCTCTTGGCGTTTAAACTGTACTTTATCCCGTAAAGCTTTATCAATAATAGGCGCATGCTTACCATCTGCAATGATTGGTTCTTCATTGAGTCCTTTTCGTTTTTTATCGCTCCAGTGTCTATACTTCGCAAACTGTATCTTTCCAATGTAAAAAGGGTTTGAGATGATGTAAGTAATGGACGAAATGCTAAAAGGTTTCGCTTTCTTAGTCACATAACCTTTATGATTCAATGCGTTCGCAATCTTACGATAACCATGACCTTTAGCGTATGACTCAAAAATATATTTAACAATATTCGCTTCATGTTGATTGATCATGAGCTCTTTTTTACTGTCAGGTACTTTATCATAGCCTAAAGGTAAATTACCTTGGTAATAACCTTCAATCGCTCGTTGTCTTTGACCGTTATAAACGTTTTCTATAATCGTATTTCTTTCAAATTCTGCGAAGCTGGCTAAAATTTGGAGCATCAATTTACCTGTTGAGCTGGCAATTTCTATTTTTTCAGTTAGACTAAAAAATTCGACATTGATTTTATACAATTTTTCCACAATATTTAATAAGTCTGAGGTATTTCTAGCTAAACGATTGGTTTTGTAGACCATAATACAGTCTAACTTACCGTCATTTGCATCTTTTAACATACGTTGTAATTCTGGACGTTCCATTGTTTTACCCGATATACCACGATCGGTATATTCATCAACGACCTCATAACCTTGAAATTGACAATACTCTGTAAGTTGGTTTAATTGACCTTGAATACTGTAACCATTTTTTTGAGTTTCAGTCGATACACGGGCATATAATCCAATATGTTTCTTTTTAAGTTGTTTCATATTACTTCCATCCTTTCAGATATTATTAAGTGTGATTGTTCAACGATATTGAGTGGACTATTTTTAAAGTAGATACCTTGTAATTGTTTAGTTTGAGTTATTGTAATGTCATTAATCAAAGGTGCTATGGTTTCTAATGTCAATTTATCTTTGATTATATGACGGATTGTTTCGGTAATTTGTTTATGTGAATAATTAGAGTAACGTTCTTCTCTTTCAAAGCCAGCAGATAAACGTTTAAACGTTTCGATATCAATTTGATTTTGTGCCAGTTTTTCGATGAGTTGTTCTTGTGTTAAATGTGATTGTCTGTGTTTCATTTGTTGGTGTTTTAGAGCTTTTAGTATTGTCTTATTTAATTTGTCATGAAATGACGGATTATCACAATATGCTTTACAAGTGTTGAGGACCTCTGTTTCAATCATTTGCGCATTGATACCTTTAAATGGACACGTATGATAGGCTTCATTCATATTCTTAGGACAAACATAGTAACGTAGGGAGTGTTTCTCTTTTTTTATCGTTAAGTTTGTTAATGTTGATTGACAGTAAGGACATTTGATTCGTCGCTTTAGCTTATTTCTAGAATTGGATCGATTGTGTTGCTTATGAATACGACGCTCTTGTGCTTCTTCAAACATATCAACATCAATAATAGGCGGAACGATATCATTAAATGTGCCATATTTATTAATGACACGACCGCAATAGTTAGGATTCAAGAGAATATTTCTAACTTGATAGGGCTTACGAGGAATAAGCTTAGGATGGTTATCTAAATGTTGGGAAATCTTTTTGTAGCCTAGACCGTGTAAGTACCAGCGATAAACTGCTTTGACTGTATAGGCTTCTTCTTCATGTACAACAAAATGACCTTGTCTATAACGATACCCAAAAGGTGCATGAGTTGTGATTAGCTTACCTTGTTTGGCTTTTTCTCTTGTCCCATTTCGTGTCTGTTCACTGATATTATTAGACTCCATTTCAGCTAGACTCATGAGTATGTTTAAGCGAAAGCAATCAAACTTTTAAGACAAATCAAAATATCCATCGTTAACACTGATGATTGTGACGTGATGCTTTTTACAAATTTCAAAGAATTGTATGGCATTTTTCAAATTACGATGGAGCCGATTTAAGCGATAGCAACATAATACTTTACATTTTCCAGATGTAATCATTTCTACCATTTTTTGATAACCCGAATGTTTTGTATGTCGACCTGTTTTCTTATCATCATAAAATGTTACATTGGACCATCCATATTGCTTAGCAGTGTCTATAATGAGGGATTTCTGAGTCGCTAAGCTTTGTTGTTTGAGTGTACTTTGACGTACATAAGCAATAACTTCTTCCATGTTATACACCTCCAAAAAGATAATATATATTTGTGAGTAAATTCAAATAAAGGTCCAACGTGCTTCTAACACGTTGGACCGCAATGATTAATAATCATGATTTTATTTTTCAATAAAGTAATTAGTTAGTGATGTAATAAGTTTATATTTCAAATATGAATTATTTAATAAATATTGTAAAATTTCATTAAGTTATTTATGATAAATATAAATTAAAACGTTATTTTTATTTTATAGTGAAAGGATTAATAATAATGAAACACATGCATTTATCTGTTTTAGCTTATAGTACAGGTCTACATCCTGCCTCTTGGAGACTACCACATTCATATGTTGAAGAAGTTGGAGATATTGATTTTCAAATTAAGTTAGCGAAATTAGCCGAAAAAGGTAAACTGGATGCATTCTTCTTAGGTGATGGTCAATATATTTCTGGAGAAGAAACAGGACATATTTCTTATTATTTTGAACCACTAACGGCGCTTGCTGCCATTTCACGTGAAACACATTCAATTGGTTTGATAGGTACCATGTCTTCTTCTTTTTATGAACCTTATCTTGCAGCACGTATGCTTTCAAGTTTACATCAAATATCTCATGGGCGTATTGGGGCAAATATTGTAACATCTCAATTTGATTTAGAAGCACAAAACTACTCGATGCAAGCTTTACCACATCTTGAAAAACGTTATGAACGAGCAGATGAGTTTATTAATGTAATGAAAAAATTATGGGAATCATTTACTGTAGAGGCTATCGTTAATCACAAAAACTCAGGAATTGGTTTAAATCATCAGTATATTCATCCACTTCATTATCAAGGAAAGTATTTTCAAGTTGCCGGAGCTATTAACATTCCAACACC
>NZ_CUEE01000007.1 GCF_001224225.1 Staphylococcus borealis
TTAAGTTACTGTTTATTGGAATTAACGTTGACATATTGTCATTCAGTTTTCAATGTTCATTTAAATCAATTACATTTATTAATTATATCAACAATCAATATCTAATGTCAAGAACTTTTTTAATTTATTTTTTAAATTTTTCTGTTCAAAACTTAATTGATTATTTCAACAAATAATATCTTATAATGTCTTGCTAAGTTTTTCAATAGTCAAAATTACACTTTCTTAACATTAAATTAATGATATTAATTTGCCGGAAAAGAAAGTTTACATTCGTTTTTGACGACTTTTATATAATATCAAGTTTAGAAATGAACGTCAATCATTTCTTCATAAGAATAATGACTAATTTTTCACATCTAATGTATTGTTTTGAATTAAGGGTATAATTTACGCATTTTATTGTTAATTCCATTTCGAATATTCAACTATAATGCCAATACTTCCTTATATTTACTATATATTAAAGTCACTACTTTCAAATTGCTACTACATATTAAGATCAATATAGGAAAGAGGCTGGGACATAATAAAATGTTCCAGCCTCTTTATCATTTAGGTAGTAGATTACTAATTTGAAAAGTGCTTATATCAAACTTTTGCACTCCTAGTCATCTTTACTAGGAGTATACAAGAAGTTTAATTCTTTCTGATCTACTCCATTAAAACTTCTACTTATTATTCTTCTTTATCTTTGCATTCTTTACAGATACCATATATTTCCATACGGTGATGTGTTACGTCGAACTCTGTAATGTGTTGAGCAAGTTGTTCAACTTCATCAAGTTGTGGATAGTGGAAATCTACTATCTTGCCACATTTCTCACAGATAACGTGATAATGATTATGAGTATTAAAATCAAATCGACTTGATGCATCTCCATATGTTAATTCTTTAACTATGCCAATACTTTTAAACACTCTTAAATTATTATATATTGTCGCAACACTAATATTTGGAAAATCAGGTGAAAGTGCTTGATAAATTTCATCCGCCGTCGGATGTGAATGAGATGCAATAAGATAACGAATGATAGCTTGACGTTGTGGTGTAATTCTAACACCAGCTCTTCTAAGCGCTGCAATTGATTCTTCTAGTTCATGATCAATGGACTCTACTTCTGCACTCATTGTTTTCACCACTTTCTAGTTAATAATAATTATTACTTGATATTAATATAACTGTTTAGAAAGTATAATGTCAATAAGTACGAACCTTTTCCTTTAATAACCATGATATAAATCGACTTTATTCTCAATTACATCATTCTTATTGAGAAAATAATCTAAATTCTTCTTAAAAAGTTTCGTTGCATCTCGTTTAATGTTTTTATCGTTACCACTGATATGCGCAGTTAGCGTTACATTATCTAACTTGTATAGCGCATTGTCTGGTTTCAATGGTTCATTTTCAAATACATCAATATAAGCATGTCGAATTTGATTCTGTGATAAAGCCTTTATGAGTGTTTTTTCATTTACAACAGTTCCCCTACCTACATTAATAAATAAACATTCATCATTCATAAGCTCAAAATGTTTCTCTAATAATAAATGATACGTTTCATTAGTTTCAGGTAAGGTGTTAATAATGATATCAGCTTTATTTAGATGCTTTTCAAGTTCTTCTATTTTATAAATACAGTCAAATCCTTCTTTGGATTTACCTGACCTACTAATTCCAACTATAGTCATATTAAATGGCTTAAGTAATTTAACGGTCTGTTGAGCTAATGATCCTGTCCCTAATATTAAAACACGTTCTCCGCTCAATCGCTTACCAGTTAGTCTAGAGTCGTATACTTTATTGATTTGATTAATGTATGATGTACGCATTTTCTTATAGTCATCAAGTATGAATGCAAGAACAAACTCTGAAACTTGTTTTGCTTGCACGCCTCTACTATTGGTTAAAATAATTTTTCTTTTCTTAATTGTTTCTAAGGGTAAACTATTTACGCCTGTTGCGTACCAAGCAATCCATTTTAAATTTGGACATTCATTAATGAAGTTTGCATCTACCCCACCATCATAACCAATCAATATATTTAATTCTTCCTTTAATGTTTTAGGTATGTCTTCGGCTTTTTTGAAAAAGTAAAATTCTAATTCTGGATAGTCACTTTTAAGTACTGATTCTATTTCTCCAAGTCGCTTTAAACTAACTATTTTCATGTTTTCACCCCAAAATTCGATTTAATTCTTCCATTTGTGTTTTAACTTTAACTTTTTCAATCACATCAATGATGATTCCTTCTTCATCTATTATAAAAGTTGTTCGTACAATTCCCATGGATTCTTTACCGAATGACTTTTTCAATTGGTAAACACCAACTTTTTCAGATAATACATAATCTTCATCTACTAATAAGTCGAAATTAAGATTATGTTTAGCAATAAAGTTTTGATGTTTTTTCTTAGTATCTGCACTAACACCATAAACTTGAACATCTAATTCATTAAATCTATCTAAATTATCTCTAAAATCACATGCTTCAGTCGTACAAGTTGGCGTATTATCACGTGGATAAAAATATAAAATTGTTTTGCTTCCTTTTATTGTTTCGTTTGTAATACATTCTCCATTTTGATTCTCTAATTTGAATTCTGGAAATTTGTCACCTTTTTTAAACATCCTATCACCTATTTCTTAATCGTATTAATTATATGATACGATAGTAATGAATAATATTAAAATAAGAGAGGTTGAAATAAGATGAAATTCACTGAGAGTGAACGTCTGCAACAATTATCAAATGAATATATTTTAGGTGGCGTTAATTCACCATCACGTTCATATAAAGCGGTAGGTGGAGGTGCACCTGTAGTTATGCGCGAAGGTCATGGCGCATACTTATATGATGTAGATGGCAATAAATTTATTGATTATTTACAAGCTTATGGCCCAATTATTACTGGTCATGCGCACCCTCACATTACAAAAGCAATTCAAGATCAAGCAGCTAAAGGTGTATTGTATGGTACCCCAACAGAGTTAGAGATTGAATTCAGTAAAAAATTACGTGAAGCAATCCCATCACTTGAAAAAATACGATTCGTTAACTCTGGTACTGAAGCAGTAATGACAACAATACGTGTTGCACGTGCTTATACAAAGAGAGATAAAATTATTAAGTTTGCGGGCTCTTATCATGGTCACTCAGACTTAGTGTTAGTTGCTGCAGGAAGTGGCCCATCACAATTAGGCTCACCTGACTCAGCGGGTGTTCCCGAAAGTGTTGCAAAAGAAGTGATTACAGTTCCATTTAATGATATTGAATCATATAAAGAAGCTATGAAACACTGGGGAAATGAAGTTGCAGCAGTATTAGTAGAACCTATTGTTGGTAACTTTGGCATGGTAGAACCACAACCTGGTTTTTTAGAAGAAGTAAATAAAATCACACATGATTATGGTGCATTGGTGATTTATGACGAGGTTATTACAGCATTCCGTTTCCATTATGGTGCTGCACAAGACTTATTAAATGTATATCCTGATCTAACAGCTTTCGGAAAAATCATTGGCGGCGGTCTTCCAATTGGAGGCTATGGTGGTCGACAAGATATTATGGAACATGTTGCACCTTTAGGTCCTGCATACCAAGCAGGTACAATGGCCGGCAACCCACTTTCTATGAGAGCTGGTATTGCATTATTGGAAGTATTAGAGCAAGAAGGCGTTTATGAAAGATTAGACAAATTAGGCAAAAGACTTGAAGATGGCTTATTAAAATTGATAGAGAAACATCATATCACCGCTACTATAAATCGTGTATACGGTTCATTGACGCTTTATTTTACTAATGAAACGATTACGCACTATGAACAAGTTGAAAATTCAGATGGCGAAGCATTTGCTAAATTCTTTAAATTAATGCTAAATCAAGGTATTAATTTAGCACCTTCTAAATTTGAGGCGTGGTTCTTAACTACAGAACACACTGAAGAAGATATTGATGAGACATTAAAAGCTGCTGATTATGCATTTAGTCAAATGAAATAATCAACTGATGACCTACAATAAAGCTGTTCAAATGTGAAGAACAGTTTTATTGTAGTTTTTTTATTAGAAACAAAAACTTGTATCATTTCAGTCTTCAAGTGTATACTAGTTTAAAATATTATTATCAAAATTATATTTAAAGGAGCGTTATAGTTGAGGCTAGGAGCTCGTATACTAAAGACTGGTATTGCAATTATTCTCGCTTTGTTTATAGCTTCTTTCTTACCTGATAATGTCGGATTAAAATCTGTAGCGGGCATTAGTGCGATTGTTGCTATGCAACCTAATATATATCGTTCCATCAAAACGATTTCAGAACAGGCTACAGGTAATGTCATTGGTGCTTTATTAGCAGTCATCATGGTAACCATTTTCGGTAAAAATATTGTGATTATGGGCGTCACTGTTATTTTATTAATTGCTATTTTATATAAAATAAATTTAGCTCATGTTGCTACACTTGCAGGTGTCACTGCCCTCATTATAATGGGACAACATACCGGATCATTCTATGTAACAGCCGCTTTTAGATTTATTCTAGTAATGATTGGTGTCGTAAGTGCTTCTGTAGTTAACTTAATATTTTTACCACCTAAATTTGAAACCAAGATATATCACAACTCGGTAAATATTGCTTCTGATATATTTATTTGGTTTAAGCTTGTATTAAATGACGCTTCTGACTATCATCAGATAAAAGAAGATGGAGAACAAATTGAATCACGTATTTCAAAACTTGAACAGATTTTTAATTATTACAATGAAGAGAAAGCACTAACTAGAAAAGCAGCCTTTCAACAAAATAGAAAGAAAATTTTATTTAAAGAAGTTGTAGGTACAACCAGACAAGCATATGAAGTGCTTAATCGAATGGCTAGATATCAGAATGATCTTCATAACTTAAATTACAATTTGATTTTTCAAATCAAATTAGAATTAGATTCTTTAACAGCGTATCATGAACAAATTCTAAAGAGTTTGTCGAAAAAGGCGCGATATAATGTAGAACATTTTGATAATCAAATCATGAATCCTCAAAAGAAAGACCTAATGGATGCTTTTCAACAACAATTAATTCAAAATCCTTACCAAGTCGACTATTCTTATTCTAATATTATGCAAATTATTGCCACAATTGAAGAATATCGTTATTATCTAGAACATTTAGATCGTTTAAGATTAAGTTTCTTCACGTATCATCGAAATGATACTGAAATAGATATAGCCGATGAAGATTTTGACTTATAATAATAAGCGTTCACTGAATAGATAAAGTTCAGTGAACGCTTATTTATTATTATTATAAATTTTGTATACTATAGAGATGCTCATAAGCACCTTTTTTATCTATTAATTCCTGATGTGTGCCTGTTTCAACGATTTGACCGTTTTGCATTACAATTATCTTATCCGCATGTGTAATCGTTGAGAGTCTATGTGCAACAATAAGTGTTGTTCTATCTTTACTAAGCACATCTAACGCTTCTTGAATAATCGCTTCACTCTCTAGATCTAAAGCTGATGTAGCTTCATCTAATATTAATATAGGTGGATTATTTAAAAAGATTCTTGCAATTGAAAGACGTTGTTTCTGTCCACCAGATAGTTTAACGCCACGTTCCCCTACTTCAGTATCGTAGCCGTCATGAAGATTCATAATAAAATCATGTGCATTGGCCATTTTAGCCGCTTCAATTATTTCGTCTTCAGTAGCATCTGGGCGTCCTAATAATATATTTTCTCTAACTGTGTCTGAAAAAAGAATATTATCTTGCTGTACTAAACCAATTTGATTTCTTAAACTACCGGTTAAAAAGTCTTTAACATTGTGATCATCGATTCGTATTTCACCTTCAGTTACATCGTAGAAGCGTGGTATCAAGTTAATTAAAGTTGATTTACCACCACCACTCATACCAACAAAAGCTACGGTATCTCCTTTATTTATATTGAGATTGATATTTTTTAATATTGTTGATTCATTTTCATTATATTTGAAACTAACGTTTTTCAATTCTATATGACCTTGTTTTATTTCAATAGGCTGAGCACCAATACCATTTTTTATATCATAATCTTCATCCATTAACTGAAATACCCTATCCATTGACGCAAAACTTTGAGTTAATGTTGTAAATGAAGCAACTAGTCTTCTTAACGGTCCAAATAATTGTTCCAAATAGCCAACAAAAGCTGCAAGTGTACCAACAGTAATTGAACCATTGATTGCTAGATATGACCCAAAGCCAATAACAATTATAGGTCCTAAATCTGTAACTGTATTAATCGCCGCAAATGAGTATGCATTCCATGACGTATGTTGAAATGCACGGTTTAAGAAATGTTTATTTTTATGGTCGAAATTTTTAGCTTCATTATCCTCAATTGCAAAGCTTTTAATTACTGACATCCCTTGTACACGTTCATGTAGAAATCCTTGTACTTCAGCTAATGCTTGCGAACGTTTACGTGTCAATTTTCTTAAGCGTCCAAAGAAGAAATAGACAGTGAGAATATAGAATGGGAAAATAATGATTGCTGCGAAAGTTAACTTCACATCTAGGAAGAACATAATAGATAGTGCAATGATGATTGTTATGCAATCTAGCCAAATGTTCATTAAACCAGTTAATATAAAGTCTTTCGTTTGCTCAACATCATTAATAACTCTCGATATAACTTGTCCAACTTGATTATTTGCATAAAATCTTGCACTTAGCGCTTGCAAATGATCATATAGACGTTTTCTAATATCATATAGAATTTTGTTACTCGTCCATTGTGCAAGATATTGTCGTAGATATTCTATTGGTGGTCTGACAATTAAGAAAATAAATAACGCTAAGCCGATAGCTACACTTAAATGTTGAAACTTTTCATTCGTTGAAAGTGCACTATTATTAATAACGCCATCAATTGCATATTTGATAAGTAGAGGAATTAACATAGGAATGCCGAATTTGATAATCCCAATAATTATCGTAGCTATTATTCGATATTTGTATGGTTTAACAAATTCTAAATAGCGTCGTATCATACTACTCCCCCCTATGATGATCACAATTATATTTTTTAAAAATTAATAGAGGTTGAAACTTTGATTCAAAACAATACGTTTGTATCATCAAAGTAAATTCAACCTCTTGTTATTATCACTCAAGTACTATAAAACAAATATGTAACAATTACATCTTTTATGCTTAATAATTACGGATTTTTTTATATCGCTCTTTCCAAACTTTTATAAAATCTGGAGCGAATGGTCCTTTTTTCTGTTCAATCCACTGTTGTAAAATATCTACATTACGGCGTAAAATAACATCTATATCATGTGGATAATTCATCTGATTCATGTGCTGTTCATACTCATCTTCATCTAATAAATGATATTTTCCATTAGGATATACCTTTATATCTAAATCATAATCAATGTATTTCAAAGCTTCTTCGTCACAAACGAAAGGCGATGATAGATTACAGTAGTAATAAATGCCATCCTCTCTAAACATACAAATGACATTAAACCAATATTCTGAATGAAAATACACGATAGCTGGTTCTCTTGTAATCCATGTACGTCCGTCACTTTCAGTAACTAAAGTGTGATCATTCCCGCCAATAATCACATGGTCTGTGCCTTTTAAGATTGTTGTTTCAGACCATACTCTATGGATGTTACCGTCGTGTTTGTAACTTTGAATTTTTATATTTTCGCCTTCTTTAGGTATGGATTCTTTTACCATACTCCACACCACCCTTTTAGTAATTTTCGCACTTTAGATTATATCATATTTTTAAATAAGTCTTTACAGATGCGTTGTTATTTCCACTTAAGTTAATCACAAATTAGAATGTCTTAGCCGTTAATGTATTGGTATATCTTATCCATAGAAACTGGTAACGTATATGCTTGTCGCTGATTTAAATCCATCCATTCCAGATGGTTATCTTCCATAAATGATTCTGACAGTGACACGGTCTCAATGGTACTATAGACACTAATATCCCAAGTCATATGTGTGAATTGGTGTTTAAGCTTAAATACAATTCCCTCAGCTATCGATAACGACAATCCTAATTTTTCTTGCAATTGTTCTAAAGCATTTGGTGTTTCAAACATTGGAAATTGCCACATGCCATTTAACAATCTTTCTTGACGTTGCGTCATTAAATATTGACCTTTGGCATTTCTAACTAAGAATACCGCTTGTTGAATAGTTTTTTTCTTAGTGTTCTTCGTTTTTACTGGTAATTCTAATACAGTGCCTTCTTTAAAAGCACGACAGTTCTCTTGAACTGGACAAAATAAACATAGCGGTTTCTTAGGTGTACAAACTAACGCACCTAATTCCATCATTGCTTGGTTAAATGTACCCGCCTCTTGATGCACATAAGGCTGTAATTCTTGTTCATAACTTTTTCTCGTGCTTTGCAACTTTATATCTCTTGAATCATTATTCAATCTAGACCATACTCTAAAGACATTGCCATCAACGGTTGCTAATGGTTGATTAAACGCGATGCTTAGAACTGCTGCTTGAGTATAAGGACCTACCCCTTTTAATTTCCCAAATTGTTCTGGTGTAGAAGGAACGACACCATGATATTCTGATGCTACTTCTTTCACAGCAGTATGAAAGTTACGTGCGCGACTATAATAGCCCAATCCTTCCCAATATTTAAGAACTTCTTCTTCATCTGCCTGACTTAAGTCCTCTATTGTTGGAAAACGTTGAATAAATCTGTGATAATAATCCACAACTGTTTTAACCTGTGTTTGTTGAAGCATTACTTCACTTAACCAGATATAGTATGGATTCGAAGTTTCACGCCATGGCATTTCTCTCTGATTCTTATTAAACCATTGTATTAAATTCCTTTTAAAAGTAGAATCGTTTATCATAATTATTTCCTTTCAATACGCTTTATTTACTTCACTAAGAGCACTTTATATTAAATGAACAGTATTTTAATATGTTTCTTAATTTCGTTATTCCAATTTTTAGATTATAATATATATTAAATTAACATGAAAAGAGTGAACGTTATGGATACAGCCACGCATATTGCAATCGGTGTTGGATTAACTGCTTTAGCAAGTCAAGACCCAGCTATGGCAAATACAATGGCAGCCACAGCCACGACCTTAATTGCAGGGTCATTAATTCCAGATGGCGACACCGTTTTAAAATTAAAAAATAACGCCACATATATTTCACATCATCGTGGTATCACTCATTCTATACCATTTACAATTTTATGGCCGATATTGATTACATTTTTGATTTACGTAATCTTTCCAGGCGTAGATACTACGCACATATGGTTATGGGCACAGTTAGCGGTATTTTTACATGTCTTTGTAGATATATTTAATTCATATGGTACCCAAGCACTACGCCCACTAACAAACAAATGGATTCAACTAAGTGTTATTAATACCTTTGATCCAATCATTTTTATCATACTTTGTTTAGGTATTGTGATTTGGCTTCTAGGTGTTCATCCATTTGCAGTGTTCTTTCCAATTATAGGTGTACTCATCATTTATTACATTGTTCGTTTCAAAATGCAAAGTATTATTAAGAAACAAGCATTAAGTCAAATTAAAGAACAACACAATCCTGTTAAAATTTTTGTAGCACCAACTATGAAATTTATGGAATGGCGTGTTGCGATTCAAACTGAAGAACATGATTATGTAGGTCGATCATTTGGTAGAAATGTTGTTTTTAGTGATAAAGTTAAGCGACAACCGTTTTCACCAGATACGTTATTGTGGCAAATCAAAGGTAATAAGGATATTAGAACATTTTTAAACTTTTCGTCTATTTATCGTTGGCAAACTCGAAAGCTAGACGATGATACTACAGAAGTTCGTCTGGTTGATTTACGTTATTTAAATAAAGGCCATTATAGCTTTGCAGCGATTGCACATGTCGATAATGACAACAATATTGATCATTCATACATTGGATGGGTTTTCACAGAAGAAAAATTACAAAAGAAATTATATTCTAAATAAACTTTTAAAAAGAGTGAACCAGAGTCATAATCTTATCTATGATTCTGGTTCACTCTTTTATTTATTTTTTGTAGCTATTGCATGAGATGAATATTTATATTTTGAGTGTGCAACATATCTCATTAACATAAAATTAACCGTACCTATAATTACCAAAATAATAACAAAATAGATATGGTAAGTAATGTTGTACAAATTTACTACACCATATATTGCAGAAGTCGCAATACCGTCAATTAAATAAAATAGTGGATTCAATTTTAGAATTTGAATCATTAAATTCTCATTTGCAGATGGAATAAATATGACAGGTATAATGAAAAAGCAAATAATTCCAATTAAAAAATATAACTTTGTCATATTCTTGTATATAATATCTAATAATCCTAGAGTAACGGATATAAATACAATAAATAAAACCATCATGATAAAAAATACGATAAATGCAATCAATGACTCATCGAAATTCACTGGCTTAAACAGTACGACGATCAACGTCAATATACAACAAATAAAACTTCCAAGAATTGCATTTGCAATGGCTGTAACTAATGGTGTTGCTTGGAATGATTTTGTTATTAAATAATCTTGGCTGTACGCTTTAAAAGATTTAAATATCGTTGCTAATAGAGTGATAAATGTCATCATAGCAATGAGTCTATATAGCCATCTTGCTTTGCTAATATCCTCAATCCCTATAAAAGATAATGTTATTAGTGCAATCACTATTACACCTAATTGCGCAATTAAAAGCATAGCAAACCATTTCCAAGTATCTATGATGCGTTGTTTTGTAAACTCAATTAGTGATGGAAAGCGTTTAATATATAATAAAAAGTTATCTATCATTTTTACACCTACAATTCAATGTATATCCACTTGCTATTTTTCATGTCTGCGATTAAATATCCATCCCCCGACTTAACAATCCATAAATCCTGTGTAATATGATATTTATCTTTGAGCTCATCTTTATTGACTATCGGAAAAACAAATCCAGTTAATTTATTTTGATCATTAAATAACATATCGATTGGTTGTTGTGTTACTTCAACAACATATCTCGAATCTTTATCTGGAACCAATGTCTTTTTAACTTGATCGTGTTTCTTATGTAAGTGGCTATTAAAATAATCTACATAATTACTGTAATTTGATTTCATATATGGAGATAGCGTTTTGAAAGAATGTGACTCATATAGTGCCGCCGGGTTAAAATATTCTAATTTATGTTTTGCTACCACATAATCTTTATCATCACTGCTGACACGATAACTTTTTGAGTTTTCACCTGTGATTGTTAAAAACGTATATTTAGGGACGTTGATATTAGAATCCCCTTTTAAAGTAATTGAATCCTCTAACACAATGCCATATGCAAGCTTTTCTTCAAATGGGTCTTTATTCTCTACTTTCTTTTGCGCTTCAATAATTGGAACGTCAAAACGTCCTACATTATTAATCACTAATGCGCCTACAATGAATAAGCAAATTAAACTCGTAATTAAAATCGTCCAAAATCTTACAACAAAATCAGGTACTTTCGCATGTCTATATCGTTCAACTCTTTTGAAATTATAGCTCATTTCCGGAAGTCTACTACGACTTTCTTTCCAATCTAAATCAAAATTAAGTTGTTCTTCATCATATGCTATGCTCATTCTATCTTGCTCGTGCTCTTTAAATACAGGCAAAACTTGGTTTAGTGAACCTTCCATACGTACTTGTCCATGTGAAATCCAAGCAACATAGTTACTTACTTTTTCAACTTTTGCCAAGTCATTATCTATAAATACTAATGACTTATTTTCACTAATATAGTCTTTGGATAATTTTTTTGCTTTTTCTAAAAAGGCTTCATCAAGATGTTCGATGATATGATTTAAAATGATTAAATCCTTTCGACATACGCGTGCAATACTCAAAATTAACTGTGCAAAATCTGAATGGCTAAGTGCATTAATATGAACCGAAGATTTATCATCTAAATGTGCGAACTTAATGATTTGATCAACATTATGAGAGGTTGTTTCATAAGAAAATAATCGTTGAACTTCAGTTACATACTGTCTTACAGTCATATGTATTAAATGTTTATCTTTTATGTCACCATAATACGTAGAAACCGATTGATTAATCTTACCTCTATCTGGCTTAATGTCACCAGCCATAATTCTGCCTATTAAAGTTTTTGAAGATCCTGGTTCACCAATGATAGCTAATGCTTCCCCTTGGTATATATGTAGCGATATATTGTTTAATTCTATGTCTTCAGCGGCATAGCCAAATGGTAGATACCACTTTCTGTTTTTTTTACTTCTATAATAATGCGTGACATTGAGCATTTTTAAGATTATTGAACTTCCCATTCGTGTTACTTCCTTCTAAATTTTTAATAAAGCGAGTGGCAATCCTTCTTCAGGGGTCTTACTATTAATTCTATAGCCCCATGCAAACACACCTTTTAATCGTTCAACTTTAAAGTATTGCTCGCTTCCATCATTAAGTTTATACATTCTACCAAGTAAAACTTTGGTACGATCAACTAAGTAACTTTCTGCAATAATGACCTTACTTTGATAAACATCATATTCATTCATTATGCCGTTCATTTCAGCTTTACGCATCTTTTCTTTATATATCTGTATTTCATGTCTTAATTCCTGTTCAGACATTTCACTTAGCTTTTTATCATTCATCTGAAATACCACTTTCTTCTAATTTTGCTTTAATTTTATCATATTTATAGCCTTTTCTCATAAGCGACTCTATCGTTTTCATTACTAATTGTTGCCCATCATATTTACGTTGTTGCTTTGTATATATTTTTTCAAGATCTTTTTGTAACAGATCCTCCAACAAAGCTTCATCTTGTTCAAAATCTAATTCAGATATTGCTTGTTGTGCGATATCCATAGAATAGCCTTTTTGAATTAAGTTTTGAAGTACTTTTTGACGTACTTTAATTTCAGGACCTTTCTTCGTTCTCATAATTTTATTTGCAACATTTATAACCGCTTCAAATGGTTGTTCTTCTTCATAAATTTGAACATATGTATTGATAATCTTAGGTTCAATTCCAACTTGATATAATTTTTGTTTGTAAATTTCAGGACCTTTATCAGTAGTATGTATCATTGTATTTTTTAAGCTTTCAGCATAATCTTCATGATTAATATATGCCTCTTTATAACAATAATCTATAACTTGTTGAATCGCGGATGCACTAATCTCGTTTTTTTGTAAATGTTGTCGCACTTCTTTTTCAGTTCTCTTTTTATAAGATAAGTATTGTATAGCCATATTAATACCTAAACGGTAATGCTCATACTTCTGAATCTTCTCCATATCTGATGGCTCAACCATTTGCCCTTTTTTTAAATTAAATTTTACAAGTGTATTAATATCGATTCCCATTTCAAAAGCGCCGTCCAAGAATAAGTTAAATCGCTCTTTATTGTTCTTCTGTACTTCTATTTTAGTAATTTTAGGCAATTCCTCCACCACCTTTACTTTGATTTATATTAAAAATCAAACTATCTTGATTTATCTAACACACATTATTTTATATCACTTAACGCATTACACAAAATGTTTTACCCATAAAAAAACCTCATAAAGGCTATTATTAAAATGGCTCCTTTATGAGGACTTACACAAATATACAATTTATTTTTTCAAGATGTACAATCAATAGTTATTTAATTGACTTAACGCTTCTTGATATTGACTATCTGAAATATACGCCTGCTGTTTCATCTTTTCAAGATTGGTTTTAATTCTATTTTTAAAATTGTCAGACATATTACTTATATCATAAACACTCGGTGCATTGACTTTACTTGCTAATATCGCACTTTGTAAGACAGTGATTTGAGGCATATTGCTATTATTCTTATCTACTGTTGTTCCAAAATAATAGTTCGCAGCACCCTCAATTGTATATTGATCACTACCATAATATATGTTATTTAAGTAGAAACTCAATATTTCATTTTTACTATATTGTTGTTCTACTTTATGTGCTACAAACAATTCCTTTAATTTCCGAGTAAAGGAACGCTCATTGTCGTAATAATAATTCTTCACAGTTTGTTGTGTAATTGTACTTCCACCTTGAACGTCTCTATCACCTATCGTTGAGAATAATGCTCGTGTTGTTCCTTTGACGTCAAATCCATGGTGTTTATAATAACGTTCATCCTCCATCGAAATAAAAGCACCTTTTACATAATCCGGCATATTGTCTGAAGAAACATAATTACTTTTGTTTTCAATTGTTTTAAGGTCATCAACATTTGCTCTCGAAGATAAGAAATACATTAACCCAATAAACAATGCAAATATGATGATAAATATAATAAATATTCTTAAAAATATACGTTTACTTTTTTTCTTTTTAGGTGGTTTTCCTACAGGTTGATAATACGTATTGTAATGAGGTTCATTACGGTAATGTGAATGTCTCTCAGGCGAGTTGTTCATTCTTTGGCTTCTTTTCATGTGGTAGCTCCTTTACTAAAACTCACTCTATAACTGTGAGTTTAACAGTAGTTTTTAGATTAAGCTATACCTATCATGAAAAATCAGTCCCAAGGTGTATGAGAAAAGATTGTTTAAAGCCATTTTAGATCAATCGTTGAATAACATTCTAATCGCAATAAAAAAAGAACTAAGAGAAGCTTTACAGCCTCTTCTCAGTTCTATAACTTACACATTTGCTTTAAAGCAACATGCATGGTTTAAATTAGTTTTAAGTCTTAGAAACAATAAATTTTATGCTTGAAGTTGTTTAACAATTTCTCTATTAAAATCATCTAAGTCGTCTGGTGTACGACTTGTAACGATATTATTATCAACTACAACTGATTCGTCTACGACATTTGCACCTGCATTTGATAAATCTTTACGTACATTTAATACAGCAGTAAGTGTGCGTCCATTTAAGTCATCTGTATCGATTAAAATTTGAGGGCCGTGGCAAATCGCAAAGGCTGGCACATCATTTTTAGTGAAGTATTTAGCAAATGTGCCATAACGACCTTCAGCATCACCGCGAAGATGGTCTGGTGAGAATCCACCAGGAATAAGTAGGCCATCGTAATCTTCTGGTTTTGCATCTGCAATACTTACATCAACAGTAACTTTTTCACCGTGTTTACCTACTACTTCTGCATTTGCAATATCACCAATAATTTCAGTTTCGAAACCAGCTTCTTCAATTGCTTCTTTAGGGCTAGTTAATTCGATATCTTCGAATTCATTTGATAAAATAATTGCTACTTTTTTAGCCATTAGTCAATCACCTTTCTTGTTCGAATTATACTAATTATATAGACGAAATTAAGTGATATTAAACATACATAGATTGAAGTGTTTCAATTTATTTAGAAACTTGTTTAACTTTTTCTTCTAATTGGTCTAGTAATCCAATCCATTCATCTATATCTTCAACGCTTACTTCATCGGGATTTACATGGTCAATATCTTCTAAAAATTTTGATAATCTTGTTTTAATTTGTTCCATTGTTTGTTGTTCATTCATAACGATTTCTCCTTATTAATATATATTTATTAAACTATACGTTAGTTTTATCCTAACAGAATTTGACAAAAAGCGATATAATCTTAATAATGTTTACTGTACTTTTGCAACGGATTAAGGAATTTTTTTAAGTTTAGGAGTAATAAATATGTGGATGACAAATCAGAAAAAACCCATTTCAATTAACAACGATCCATGGGAAGCATACAACGATGTTAAAACACACGGTCAGTTAACACTAAGTAATATAGAGTTCACTACTACTACATTATGTAATATGAGATGTAGTCACTGTGCTGTTGGCTATACTTTACAAACTAAAGATCCAGATGCTTTACCTATGGAAATCATTTATCGTCGTTTAGATGAAATACCTCACTTACGAACTATGTCAATAACAGGTGGCGAACCAATGTTCTCAAAAAAATCAATTAAAAACATTGTTAAACCTCTGTTAAAATATGCACAAGATCGTGGTATATATGTTCAAATGAATTCTAATTTAACACTACCGCAAGATCGTTATTTAGATATAGCTGAATACATAGACGTTATGCATATCTCTCATAACTGGGGTACAATTCAAGAATTTACTGATGTAGGTTTCGGCGCAATGAAGAAGCAACCTCCTTTAAAAGCAAAATTAAAATTATATGAACAGATGTTAGAGAATGCAAGTACATTATCAAGTCAAGGTATGTTTGTTTCAGCTGAAACGATGTTAAATCAAAGTACATTACCTTATTTAGATAAAATTCACAATGAAATCGTCAATGACATGAAATGCAGTCGTCATGAAGTTCATCCAATGTACCCTGCAGATTTTGCAAGTCAATTAAATGTGCTTTCTTTAAAAGAAATGAAACAAGCGATTCATCATTTATTAGACATTAGAGATGAAAATGTATGGATGTTATTTGGTACATTACCTATTTATCCATGTATTAATGATGACAATGACCAAGCATTGTTACAGCATTTACGCGATGCTAAAAATGTTACGACACGTAATGATCCAGATGGACGTAGTCGCCTGAATGTTAATGTCTTTAGTGGCGATGTGATTGTGACTGATTTCGGAGATGAAAATGGTACAATTTCAAATATTAAAACTGACAAATTAACAGACGTATTTAATAAATGGCTTACATCGGATTTAGCGCAATCACTCAATTGTCATTGTGAGGCATTTCACTGTTTAGGTCCTAACGTTCTAGTTAAAAACATGTACTATCCAAACACTGATTTCAGAAAAAATGAGATTGAAATGCATACTGAAAATATTTTCAGTTAAATCATTTCAAGCAAATATAATAAGCACCACATAAAATAAATTTACTCTAACATTATTTTATGTGGTGCTTATTTTCACTCTTTTAAACTATACTATCTATATTACAAGCCGCTTCACAAAGTTTAAATTTCTTCAATATGTTGCGCGTTTGATAAAAATTCGATAGTACTTTTACTTTCTTCTCTTCTATCTTTACGACGTTGAACACGTTTAGGTGCACTTTCGTAAAACCATTTTTCAATTTTTGTTTCTGGATAAACATCTGGTACTTTGACTGGTTTCCCATTATCATCTAATGCAACGAAAGTAAGGAAACTTAAGGCTGCTAAATGCTTTTCTTTATTTAAAACATCTTCAATGATAATTTGTACACAAACTTCCATTGAACTCGTACCTGCATAACTGACCATTGCTTCATAAGAAGTTATATCTCCTGTTTTGATTGGTCTTAAGAAATCAACCGAATCTGTTGAAGCTGTTACTACTTGTGCGTTAGCATGTTTCATCGCTGTAATAGCTGCTATTTCATCTATATTAGCCATCAATGATCCACCAAACATTGTGTGATGATGATTGGTGTCTTGAGGAAATACTTGCTTAGCTTTAAAACTTTTCGATTCAGACATTGATTTTCGATTATCTTGAGAATTTGACATGCGTTATACCTCTTTTATATTAATTTCTATTTTTATTGTGCCCAATTACCATTTTTAAACACTAATTCTTTAGAGCCATCCTGTTTAATTCCATAAATCGTTAAATCAGCACTACCTATCATGAAATCAACGTGCACATTTGAGTCATTTAAGCCACTGGCAACTTTTTCTTCAGTCGTCATTTCTGTACCACCTTCAACATTGAAACCATATGCCGAACCAATAGCTAAATGGCACGATGCATTCTCATCAAAAAGTGTATTGTAAAAAATAGTATTACGATTTGAAATTGGAGAATCGTCAGGTACTAAGGCAACTTCACCTAATCGTTTAGACCCTTCATCTGTGTTAATCAGATCTCTAAGTACCTCTTCGCCTTTTTCCGCTTTGAAATCTACAATTTGTCCATCTTTAAATGTTAATGTAAAGCCATCAATAATTGTTCCATTATAACTTAGTGGTAATTTATTCGTCACGAATCCATTGACATTATTACGATCAGGAGCTGTAAAGACTTCTTCAGTTGGTATATTCGCTATAAATGCTTGTTGATTACCATTTACATAGCTTGTAGCATCCTCCCATATATGCCCTTTAGGAAGACCAACGACTAAGTCTGTTCCTTCTGATTGATAGTGTAAGGCTTTATAATTTTCGTCTTGCATTTGTTTAGCATGTACACTTAAGTTTTCGATATGGTGCTTCCAATTTTCAATAGGATCATTGCCATCAATTCTTACGATATCAAATACTTCATTAATAAATTTCTCCAGTGCAGCTGTTTCGTCTAATTCTGGATAAACACGTTTCGCCCAATCTTTAGAAGGAAAGGCTGCAACTACCCATGGAAATTGATTCTTTTGACTTCCTTCCATATAACCTTTGAATGCATGACTATAACTCATTTGATATGCTTTCAGTTTTTCTGCATCTATACCGTTTAATAAATTAGGATCTCCGCTTAATAAGGCTAAATTAGCTGCACCACGATTGGCATAATCCATTCGTTCTTCTACTTCATATGATTTTACAGCTTGATGTTCAAAATAATCGACCGATTCATATTCGAACTTAAGTCTATTTAATCTAGAATCAGCATATACAACTTTAACGTCGGAAGCCCCTGCTTTATAAGATTCTTCAACAATTAATCGCGTCAACTCGATAGCATCCACTGAAGATCTAATAAACACAGGTTGTTTAGGTTGTACGTTCATGCCAATTTTTACTAATAATTCTGCATATTGTTGTAATTTCTCGTTATAACTTAATGAAGTCATATGCGCATCCTCCTTAATCTTGACGTAAGTTGCCTAATTCGTCAGCAATCGCTGTCACTTCACTTGGTGAAAAAGAATCTTTAGACATTACAAAATTGTATATTTCCTCTACATCTTGTTGATTGGCTTCTTCAAATTTATCGGGATTTAATAATCCTTGATTAACGATGTTTAACTTTTTTCTAATCTCTGCAATCATTTCTTTATTATTATTTTGAGTCACGTTATCACCTCTTTAATACAATATTTTATCAAAGTATGACGATTTAACAAACTTTTATCGAATAAAGTAATATTATGTCTTTATAAAATTTTAAAATAACTATAAAATGGTTTATATATAACAGATTAGGGGGAATAGAGTATGGTAGATATAGCATTTGTATGTCTTGGAAACATATGTCGCTCTCCTATGGCTGAAGCAATCATGCGTCAACGCTTGAAAGATAGACATGTTTCAGGTGTTAATGTTTATTCAAGAGGCACTGGCAAATGGAACCTTGGAGAACCTCCTCATGAAGGTACTCAAGATATTCTTAATCGCCATAATATACCTTTTGATGGTATGATTAGTGAGTTGTTTGAACCGAGTGATGATTTTGATTATATTATTGCCATGGATCAAAGTAATGTTGATAATATTAAAAACATCAATCCTAACCTAAAAGGAAAATTGTTCAAATTACTTGAATTTAGTAATATGGAAGAGAGTGATGTACCAGATCCTTACTACACAAATAATTTTGAAGGTGTATATGAAATGGTACAATCATCTTGTGATAATCTAATTGATTTCATCGTTAAAGATGCAAATTTGAAAGAGGGGTAAATGAAATGGAAAACAAATTAATTCCTGGTATTCTAATAGGTGCACTTGTTGGTGGCGCTGCTACGTTAGCAGACAAATCAACACGTAATGCATTAGTTCAATCTGTAAAAGATATTAAAGAAGGTAATCGTTCACGTAAACCTTCTAAATTTAATTCTATTAAAGACGAAGTTTTATATTGGAAAGATACAATTGAAGAAATTCGTCGTAATAATCCAGAATTAGAAAAATCAATTAAAGATGCGAAAGATACTTTCGTTAACCGTAAGAATAACCGCATTGGTCAATAATTGGTTGCTTACGATTGCTACATCGTCTAACATGTTAGTGATCATAAGCAATAACTAAAAGTGAATCATATCAATTTTGATTTTCACTCATAGTAAAGCGGGACAATGAAATCTTCTAATATAACAGGTTTCTGTCTCGCTTCTTTTACTTTTTATTTATGTATGTGGTTAAAGCAAAGGAGATTGTTATGTCAAAAGAAAATAAATCGAACTCAAAATATCTTAACTCTATTAAAGAAGAACAAGAGAAGAATCAAGATAAAATAAATGTTGATCGTACATATGTCGAACCACAAGAATTTCAATCTAAAGAACCCAAAAAAGATAATCAAGTCTTTTTTGTATCACGATTAAATAAACCAGCTAAATATACAAAGAAATCTAATTTTCTCTCATATTTAATCTATCGTATAGGAAAAGATGATGCATCAGGTTTGGCTGCACAAATGACTTATCATTTTGTATTAGCTATGTTCCCTATGCTGATCTTTTTATTAACTTTATTACCACTATTCAACTTAGATCAAAGCCAAATTACTGGTTTACTAAGTAACGCACCCGCTGACACGTCTAGTCTAATTCAAGGTGTCATTAGCGATGTCACTAAAAATTCAAGTGGTGGTTTACTATCTATCGGGTTAATCTTAGCAATTTGGTCAGCTTCTAATGGTATGACTTCAATCATGAACTCATTTAATGTTGCTTATGATGTAGAAGATAATAGAAACGGTATTCTATTAAAGTTATTAAGTGTTGTATTTACAATTGTGTTAGGTGTAGTATTTTTAGTAGCTATGGCACTACCAACAATGGGTTCAGTTATCGCTCATTTCTTATTTGGTCCCCTAGGATTAGATGATCAAGTCAAATGGGTTTTCAGTTTAATTAGAGTTGTACTTCCATTAATCATTATTTTGATTCTTTTTACAATTCTATACTCAGTAGCGCCAAATGTTAAAACGAAATTAAAATCTGTATTACCAGGGGCGATATTTACATCGGTTATCTGGTTAATTGGATCTTTCGCATTCGGTTTCTATATTTCTAATTTTGGAAACTATTCTAAAACATACGGCAGTATCGCAGGGATTATTATCCTTTTAATTTGGTTATATTTAACAAGTTTCATCATCATCATAGGTGCTGAAATTAATGCAATTATACATCAAAGACACGTGATTAAAGGCCAAACGCCTGAAGAAGCAGCATTAGACCATGATGATAATAACCAAAACCACTACAACGAAGATACAACTTATGAATATAAACAAACAACAATTGGTAAAGATGAAAACTACAAAGTTGATAAAGATCCAGAAGATAAAAATGAAGAAGACGCTTCATTAACTGAGAAAATCAAAGATAAATTCACTAACAACGACGATGATACTAAGAAGTAATATTTATTAAATAAAAAGAGCATGGGACATCATGCCTAGAGAAATAGCCAGTAAATGAGTTTTAAAAAAATTCATTTACTGGCTTCTTTATTTACAATACTCCGAATTGTTGGCTCGCAAGGCTCGTGCCTGTAGTCCTCTAAAGGCGATCTTAGATAGATATTCACTCACATAAGTTGCTTCGCTTGCCTGGGGTGCTGCCTCTAAAGTAGCTCTTAAATGGATTTTCATTTCACTTAAGTTGAGACGCTTGCCTAGGGGGCTGGGTCGAGCCGCGGTCTTGTAAAATAGTTCTTAGATAGATAATCACTCACATAAGTTGCTTCGCGTTCCTGGGGTGCTGTCTCAGCCTGTAGTCTTCGACTAGCACTGCTCCCCTAGGAGTCTCCGCAACTCTGTTTCGTAATCTATCTTAGAACTATTTACGTAAGTGTGTGAGCACTTACGTTCATCAATCGTTCTAACTCCCTCAGGCGTCGCTCAACTACGTTCCATTACCCATTTTAGAGCTACTTCAGTCTGGGACATAAATAATATAATAATACTATTTAGCAAATTCGCAGTAGCTGACTGAACTGAGAAGGCGCTTAAATCAAGCTTTTCTCAGTTCTAGTCATCCTTGCGGGGGCGGGACGACGAATTCAAAAGAATTCTGTCCCGCTCCCTCATTAATAATCAACGCAAGCGTCTCGTTAAAATACTTTGTATTTATATGTTTTTATTGAATTAAATTATGTTGGAATGTATAAATTACAGCTTGCGTTCTATCTTGCACTTCTAATTTACTCAATATATTACTTACATGTGTTTTTACAGTTTTAATTGTGATATGAGAAGCACTTGCAATTTCTTGGTTAGAATAGCCTTTAGCAATTAATAATAAAATTTCCATTTCTCGTTCAGTCAACATTTCATATAGCTCTGCACGTTTTTTCATTCTATTACGCATTTTAACTAAAACTTCAGGTTCGAATACAGATTCTCCATTATACGTTTTACGTACTGCATCTGCAATATCGCTCGCACTGGTTGTTTTTAAAATATAACTATCTACACCAGCATCTAAGGCTCTGTATACCTCTTTATCTTCAATAAAACTTGTTAACATAACGACTTTAATATGAGGTAAATCTTTTTTTATTTGAGTAGTAGCTTCTACCCCATCCATGTCATCCATTAATAAATCCATGAGAATTAAATCTGGTTTAAGTTCATGCGCTTTCGCAATTGCATCTTTACCTGACGCCCCTTCTCCAACTATTTCAATGTCAGATTGTGTTGATAAATAACTTGATATCCCAATTCTAACCATTTCATGGTCATCCACGAACAAAACTTTAATTGCCATAATTATCATCCTCCTTATTTAATGGTGCCTTTACTTCTATTCTTGTTCCAGAATCTGGCAATGATACGATATGGAATGTCGCACCGATTTCTAATGCACGTTCTCTCATATTTTTCAATCCATAGCTTTGTTCTAATTTCTCATCAACATTAAAACCTTTACCATTGTCTTGAATTCGAAGTAATAAATAATCTTGTTGGTTAAATAATTCAACCGTCACTTTTGTACCATTAGAATGTCTCAATGTATTAGAAATCGCTTCTTGCGTTATTCTAAACAAATGATCTTCTATGCCTTTAGGCACCTTGAAATCTTGTATATCGTGAATCACTTTCATAGGCACTTTCTTCTGTAGATCGATGACTAAGTCTTTAATACCTTCACCTAAAGATTTATCTTTTAAGCCTAAAGGTCTTAAATGAAGTAGCAGTGCACGCATTTCTAATTGTGATTCTTGAACCATTTTCTCTAAGACTGGAATCTGTTGGTCAAGTGGTGCCTCTAATTTTGTCTCTTTGATTGCAGATAACATCATACTTGCAGCGAAAAGTTGTTGACTAACGGAGTCATGTAACTCTCGAGCTAACCTTTGACGTTCATCTTCAATGATTTTTTTAACTTTAACGTCATTCATATTGTAATTTTCATTAGTTAAATTTTGTGTTTTCATTCGTAAACGATGTAGTTCTTGGTTTAAAGGAACTAACGTTTGATAGATATCAATCGTTTCATTGTAAAGCTCAATATTTTGATCGTTAATACCTACCGTTTCACCTTCTATAGCATGTTCAATTTGTGATTTAATCCACGTATTTTGTTGATTAATTTTGTATGCGAGAATTGAACCTACGATGATACAAAGTAAAATGATAACTAAATTTAAAAATAAGAATACAGGTATACCAAAAATTTGTGTATAGAACATACCTTGAAAATAGATAATATTAACAAATACTTTATCTATAAATAAGAACGCGGTTAACATGCTATAGACGAGTATAAGCATTGAACCGATAGCTCTTAAATAGTGATTCATCGATAAATCACCTCAACATCTCCGATAAATGTTGAAACATAAATATTGACGTTATAATTTTCTTCTTTGGGCTTCTCTTCAACCTGGATATGGTTATTCTCAACTTTATAAGATTGGCCATTTAAGTATGCATTTCCATATAAAGCAGCCATGTGCAAGTTAATATTATAATTCAATGGTACCACTAACTGAATTTTCCCTAAAATATGTCTTACAACAATTGTATTATTTTCTTTAATATTCGCAGCTTTGGTCATATCAATGTGAATATCCCCAACACCATGTTGAATTTGCACATCTTCCCATTTATACACATACACTGGCGTACGTTGCTCACCAAACCATTTTTGCTTTATAAACTGAGGAGATGTTACTTCATCCTCTGAAGCAATTACTTTCAATGGTTTAAATTTAAAAATAAGATATCTTATAATAACAATAACCAGAAAGACAAATAAAATAATAATAGTATATTTATTTGAAAGTAAAGTAAACGCTATAAGCAAGGCGCCAATCCAAAACGCTAAGAGACCCCTTACTTTATGAAAGTAAAGGTAGCCTACATAAACTAATATACATCCTAAAAGTAATACGAATAGATAACCTATTTTTTCAAAAAAGATGTAATAAAAATTTGCAATAATCATTAAAGCGGTAAATATAATTAATAATTCTGTCGAAATATATTTTCGAGTCAATGTGTCGCCTCCTATCCCTCTTAATTAAGCTACTATACTCATTTGTTCAATTATGTCACATTCGCCTTGAGTTGTAATTTTTTCTTTAGAACAGCGATGAATATCTGCTTCAATTCTTGCACAATACGCTTCGAATAGATCCAGTTGTTTTTTAAGGCTTTCAATTTCATAATTATTAATTTCCTGAGCATGTTTAATGTTATAAGTGTTAGTTATATCAATATATTTATTTTCTAATGTTGCAGATAAACTGTCAATCAACCTATTCATTTGCGTTTTCTTAGCTTTTAAATATTCAATATAATTTTCAATGTTTTTTAATTTTTCATCTAAACTAATTTGATAATCACTAATGTTTCGTTTAATAATCACTTTAAGAAAATGTTTTAAATATAAGTCCATATAATTCATAGAACCACCTCGTCCTTGATTAAGCTTAATTATAGTTCAAAGTGGTATAAACGCCCATAGGCTATGGGACCATCTTGTTCTCATACTTTAGTACGATGTTGCTTCATTTCATTATAAACTTAATTTTATATTTACCATTTTTAAGTGTATGATTAAGTATATTTATTCTAGAAAGAAGGTAACATCAATGACTCAAGCACATCATCATCTGAATTGGCTCCCCTACATTCTTATCGTTATTTTTCTGCACATTTTAGGATTCAGTTTCCTTTGGTTAGCAAATTCTAACCATCTACTTCTAGGTATGGGTATCCTCGCATATACGCTGGGATTGCGTCATGCATTTGATGCCGATCACATTGCCGCGATAGACAATACTGTACGTAAATTATTACAGCAACAACGTAGTCCTGTCGGCGTAGGCTTTTATTTCTCAATAGGACACTCTACAGTCGTCTTTCTTATGTCTGTTTTCTTAGGTATTTCTATAAAATGGGCAAAAGACGCGTTGCCACATTTTCAAGAAATTGGTGGTATGATTGGTACAATTGTTTCAGGCAGCTTTTTAATTCTAATTGGTATATTGAATCTAATCATATTAGTATCCTTAATTACACTTTTCACAAAATTAAAAAATGAACGTATAAATGATAATAAATTAAATAATTTATTAGAGGCACGTGGATTGATTTCTCGTATAGTTGGCCCTTACTTTAAACTCATAAGTAGTAGTTGGCATGTCTTGCCCCTTGGTTTTTTATTTGGCTTAGGATTTGATACTGCAAGTGAAATTTCTTTACTTGCGTTATCTTCTGGTGCGTCTCAACAAGCAATTTCATTTATAGGTATCTTATCCTTGCCTATACTATTTGCTGCAGGCATGAGTTTACTTGATACGTTAGATGGTATATTGATGACCTCTGCCTATAATTGGGCGTTTTTCAATCCTATTCGGAAAATTTATTACAACATTACAATTACTGCCATCTCAGTTATCGCTGCATTGTTAATCGGTACTACAGAGTTGCTTCAAATCATAGCAGAAAAATGCCAATTAAGTGGTACTTTCTGGACATTCATCGCAAATATTCAGTTTGATTATTTTGGTTATATTCTGGTCGTTTTGTTCTTAACAAGTTGGCTCATTTCCTCTTTAATATGGAAATTTGGCAAAGTTGAACAACGATGGACCAAGTAAGCATGTTTCAATGGGAGTGGGACAGAATTCTTTTAAATTCGTCGTCCCACCCCTGCAAAGGTGACTAGAACTGAGAAAAGCTTGATTTAAGCGCCTTCTCAGTTCAGTCAACTACTGCTAATTTGCTAAATAGCATTATTATATTATTTATGTCCCAGACTCTGTTTAAATTACCTGCGACAAGTGAAGGTCGCATAGTTAACATATCTTTAATTGGTAGTCACATTATCCATCTCTTAATGAACGATACAGGTACATACAAACGGATAAACACACACGTTTATACTAGTCATTGTTAAGTGGCATTTAAACGCACTTGAGAAAATGAACAAACCCGTTTGCATTTTAAGAAGCAAAGTAAATATAAAAAAGACAATTTCTATAGTGAATGCACTCATAAAGTTAAATTTTAAGATTAACTATCAAGATGCATATCAAAACTCACTAGAAATTGTCTTTTTACTTATCTATTCACGTTTAGCCAATTAAAGATTTACTTCTAAAATTAGTCTATTTTAGTCGTTAATAATGGACCATCTTTAGTAACAATAACCGTATGTTCAATTTGGGCTACATAACTTTTATCTCTTGTTTCAAATGCCCATTCATTCTTACCCTCTGTTACGAATGTTGCTTTAGAAGAAATAAACGGTTCTACTGCGATTACAACCCCTTCTTTAAGCAACGTTTTATCTTTAGGGTCATAATAATTCATTACATGATTAGGTGCTTCGTGTAAAGATTGACCTACGCCGTGTCCTGTTAAATTCTTGATGACAGTTAAATCATTTTGACGTGCAGTTGCATGCACAGCTTTACCAATATTACTTAATTTAGTTCCTGGTTTAACCTTTGCCATCGCATTTTCAAATGCCATTAATGCAACGTCACATACTTTTTGTTTAAGCGGATCACTTGCTTCACCCACAACAAATGAAATACCAGTATCTGCGTAATAGCCATTTTTTAATGCTGATACATCAATATTAACTAAATCGCCTTCACGAATAATTCGTTTACCAGGAATGCCATGTGCAACTTCTTCATTTACACTAATACATGTTTGTCCAGGGAAATTCTCATCATGAATAGGTGCTGAAATAGCGCCATGTTCTTCAAATAAATCTTTAGCAATATTGTCTAATTCTTTAGTTGTGATGCCAGGTTTAGTAGCTTCTTGCATCGTATCCCTAACCTTAGCACAAATGTAACCTATTTCTTTTAAGGCTTGTAATTCTTCTTCTGTTTTTACAATCATAATATCCCGTTCCTTTTTAATTGTGATTACATCTTATTATACCAAAAAAATTTTGATATACTAAACATACAAAAAATGAAGTGAAAATAATTTACTTATTAAAGAAACATATTAATGTTATTTTCGTACAACGAGAGGATTTATCATATGGATAAATGGTACAAAAGAATTATTGGCGCTAGAACCATTAAGACTGGTTTAGCCACTTTTTTAACATCGCTATTTTGTTTGATGCTTAATTTAACTCCTATCTTTGCGATATTAACAGCTATTGTAACAATCGAACCTACAGCCAAAGCATCATTAAAAAAAGGGTACAGAAGATTGCCAGCGACAGTCATTGGCGCATTATTCGCTGTTATTTTTACATTTATTTTTGGAGATCAATCAGCATTAACCTATACATTTAGTGCACTGTTCACGATTTTAGCTTGTACAAAATTAAATTTACAAGTTGGTACGACCGTTGCGGTATTAACATCAGTTGCTATGATACCTGGTATACACGATGCCTATTTCTTTAACTTCTTCTCAAGATTATTAACAGCGTTAATTGGTTTGGTCACAGCGGGATTAGTTAATTTTGTCGTTCTCCCTCCCAAATATTACCAACAAATTGAGGATAATCTAACACAATCAGAATATAAAATGTATGAGTTATTTTCATCAAGATGTAATGAATTATTATTAGGAAAATTTGATTCAGATGCTAGTAATGATTTATTAAATAAGCTAATGGGTGTAATTAACAAATCTGAGACTTTAA
The DNA here is from genome assembly GCF_001224225.1 of Staphylococcus borealis. Lineage (GTDB taxonomy): Bacteria > Bacillota > Bacilli > Staphylococcales > Staphylococcaceae > Staphylococcus > Staphylococcus borealis. The sequence goes on from NZ_CUEE01000007.1 coordinate 28,041, forward strand.
CTGGATATCAAAAAGATGAATTACGCTATCATAAGAATAAAGAAGATGAGTGGAAACGGTTGAAACAGATTTCGAACCGTTCATATATTGACCGATTACTTGCGACCCACCTGTCAAATATCATTTATTTACCTAAGCATATTCATTTAGTATTTACGCCCGAAGAAAAAATGGCAATTATTAAAATCAGTCATAGTGTCAATAATATAGTCAATAGTGATCATTTCGAACCGCATCGTTCATCTGCATCAACACTTAAGTCTTCTGTTAAGCGATTAGAAGAGTTTGATCAAAATCAAATAAAAAGTCATATCATTTATGAAATACTTTTAATTTATAAATTATTAGATAGTAGATACAATGACAAATAAATAAGAGTCTGGGACAAAAATAATATAATGAAGCTATTTTGCAAATTTGCAGTAGCTGACTGAACTGAGAAGGCGCTTAATTCAAGCTTTTCTCAGTTCTAGTCACCCTTGCGGGGGTGGGACAACGAATTTAAAAAGAATTCTGTCCCACTCCCTTTTTACTAAATAATAGTCAACTATTATTTATTCTTAGATGAACGTTCAATAATAACACGCTTAGCTGCTTCTTCTTCAGTGTTATCTAGTTGTTTAGGTTCAAACGGTATACCTTTACGTTCACAGGCTTTTTCTAATAAATAATCCGTGATTTCATGATTTTTAGGTAAAATAGGTCCATGTAAATAGGTACCTAGTAAGTTTTTATAGTGGATACCTTCTTGTTTATCCTCATCATTATTTCCATATCCTACTGTAACGTGTCCTAACGTACCATAATGATGATGTGTACGTCCACCATGATTCTCAAAGCCAACTATTGTACCAAATGTATCACTCTCAATGACGATATCGCCGGTTAATCGTTCAGTACGTGATTCAGTATAAAAATCTAATATACCTAATCCTTCAAGTTCAGTGCCATCAGGAGTAATATATTTTGTTCCTAAGAATTGGTAGCCACCACAAATTGTCAAACCTGGCATACCATCTTCAATTGCATCTTTAAGTGTGGTCTTCATTTTGCTTAATTCTTTAGTCGCAATACTTTGTTCTCTATCACTTCCACCACCAATAAAGAAGATGTCACAGTTATCAAGCGTCACACCTTCAGTTTGGTTAACCTCAACAACATTTAATTGAATATTACGTTTCTTTGCTCTTTGTTTGAGTGCAATAATATTTCCAATATCACTATATAAATTTAATTTGTCTGACATAAAATGATAAACGGTTAATTCATTCATATTTATTGCCCTCCTGTAAATGAACGATTAAGTTGTTCTAACATCGGAGATAATGACGTGTAGTTAGGAATTGCGACTGTAAATCCTTCATAGTTCATAGTCAATGCTGTTGCTTTATAGATATCCTTTTCAAGGATGATAGGCACAGTCACTTCAGCCAATTTCAGACGTAGTTGCAATTCTTCAGCTCGAGTTCCTGTTACTATAATCGTTTCTATATTTTGTTCGCTTAATTTCTCAAAATCAGCATCATAAATCCATGACGTATCGCGACCATCTGCCGCATTATCATTCAAACTAATAACATACACTTTCTTACCTTCTAATTGTTCGCCCACAGATAAACTTGCATTCATGCCAGCGGGATTCTTAGCAAGGTTAATCATAGCTTCTTTATGATTGAGTTTGAAATACTGCATACGTCCATTATCTGATGTGTATGATTCAAAACCTCTTCGAATCGAATCATCATTAAGACCTAATTCTCTTAATACTGTATATGCCGCTAATGCATTATACGCATTAAAGTCACCGGCAATTTTCATATTAAACGTAGTATCACCAATATTTAATCCTAAGAATGGAGATGCAGAGAATGATGTTACTTCGTATTTCGGTAATTCTCGTTTGAATCCACATGAACAATGGTAATGACCAATTTGGTTATAATGAATGTAATCATATATTAATAGTTTGCCACAATTAGGACAATATTTACTCTCATTCATTGTACTTTGCTCAAATTCATGTGCATGTGCTTTCATGCCATAATAAACAATCGAATCACTAGCGATTTTGAGTCGACTAACAAAAGGATCATCTGCATTTAGTAACAATTTGATTCCCTTATTACTAATAGACTTAGCAATATTATTTACCATTATATCGATTTCACCAAAGCGATCCATTTGATCACGGAAGAAATTTGTAAAAATCATCATTGATGGTGTCACTTCTTTTAATACACGTGGTATTGATCCTTCATCAATTTCAATGACAGCTACTTTAGTATCTTTAGTGCTTTGCATGATAAAAGCAGATGTAATACCTGCCGCCATATTCGCACCTTCATTATTATGTATGATATCAATGTGATTTGCTTTTAAAGTATGTCCTATAAGATTAGATGTAGTCGTTTTACCGTTCGTTCCGCTAATAAAAACGATATCATCAACTTTTGCAGCTAATTTTCTTAATATATTTTGATCCACTTTGCGGGCAACTTGTCCAGGTAAGTCAGTACCTTTTTTCCCGGCAGCGATACTAGCCTTACGTGCCAATTTCGCTAAGTGCGTTGCAGTCCATTGTCTCATGTGCTTCCTCCTCATATAAATCACTTGAATAATTATAACACGTAACGGGTATAACAAAAAACATTCTCAATTAAAAATAACAAGTTACATCCTAGATTATAATAATTATTATTTACTAATGAGAATAGATTTGTTATACTCTTTATGAACAAAGACAAAATAAATGACAAATTTTTAATAGAGGTGACTTAATTATGTTAAGTAAAGACTTGTTAGAAGCACTTAATGATCAAATGAACCATGAATATTTCGCAGCGCATGCTTATATGGCAATGGCAGCTTATTGTGATGACGCTTCATATGAAGGTTTCGCTAATTTCTACATTCAACAAGCTAAAGAAGAACGTTTCCACGGTAAAAAAATCTATGATTACATTAATGACCGCGGTGAACACGCTGAATTCAAATCAATTCCAGCACCTAAAACTGAATTCAAATCAATCCTTGAAACATTTAAAGATGGATTAGCACAAGAACAAGACGTAACACGTCGTTTCTATAATTTATCTGAAATTGCTCAAAAAGATAAAGACTATGCTACTATTTCATTCTTAAACTGGTTCTTAGATGAACAAGTTGAAGAAGAAGCAACTTTTGAAACACACATTGATTATTTAAATCGTATTGGCGACGACTGCAATACTTTATATTTATATGAAAAAGAATTAGCAGCACGTTCATTTAATGAAGAATAATGCTTTCCTTATTAAATTCAGACACGATATAGATAAGACTATATCTGAATATAATCGATAGTTGACTGTTACTGGAAAGGCAATTAACTCAAGCTTTTTCAGTTCTAGTCAATCTTGCATGCGGGCCCCAGCAAAGAGAATTTCATTAAGAAATTCTACAAGCTAAGCAAGCTGGGAGTGGAACACGAATTTTAAAAGAATTCTGTCCACTCCCTTTTTTAGTTGTGCAACATTCTGGAAATGTTTTTATACTACTACTAAAATGAAAACATCTATACATGAAAGGATGGTGTAAATATGGATAATGCTTTTATTGCATTGGACTTTGAAACAGCAAATGGTAAACGTACAAGTATCTGTTCTGTTGGTATGGTTAAAGTTGTCAATAATGAGATTGTTGAATCCTTTTACACTTTAGTCAATCCATTTGATTATTTCTCAAAGACGAATATAAATGTTCATGGTATTACACCTGAGGATGTCAATAATGCGCCCAGTTTTGACTATGTATATCCCTATATGATGCAATTTATTGATAACTTACCTGTTGTTGCACATAATGCTGCCTTTGATATGAATGTACTTCACCAAAGTTTAAAGCAATTAAATATTGAAACTCCGTCAATGATTTACTTTTGTTCGTATCAACTTGCTAAACGTACGATTGATGCATACCGCTATGGTCTTAAACATTTAATGAATCATTATCAATTAGACTTTCACGGTCATCATGATGCGCTCAATGATGCCAAAGCATGTGCAATGATTACATTTAGATTATTAAAGCATTATGATAATTTGCAAAGTATGCTCCAAATTTATGGTAAAAATTTAAAAGATAAAGGCTAACGCATGATGTGAAATGTATTTTGATAAGCAAAGTACATTTTATCGGCATTGACCTTTATCTTTAAATAAAATCATAGATTGTCATATTTTTATATGTTGATTGTTCTAAATTCCCTACTGTGACACCAATTAATCTTATTGGAATATCGGGATCCTTTAATTCGTTATATAAATCATAGGCAACATTGTATATATCAATATCACTATTAACCGGCTCTCTTAAGCTCCTTTGTTTTGAAAATGTTTCATACTGATATGTTTTTAATTTAACTGTTACAGTGCTACCTGATTTTTGCAATTTAGTTAAACGTTCTGCTGTTTTTCCAGATAGTTCCCATATCTTCTGCAATATGACTTCATCATCATTGACATCAGTTGAAAACGTGCGTTCAGTTCCCACGGATTTACGCACTCTTTTCGCTTTCACTTCACTATGATCAATACCTCTGGCTTTCTGATATAAGCCACGACCTCTTTTTCCAAACCAACGTATTAAGTCAAATTCTGTTTTGTCATATAAATCTTTCCCTGTGTAGATATCATGATGATGCATTACTTTTTTCGAGGCTTTGCCCACACCTGGAAAGTCGCCAATATCTAAATTCATTAAAATATCATTTACATTATTATAATCAATGACCATCATGCCATTCGGTTTGTTCATACCACTTGCTAATTTTGCTAAGAATTTATTATACGAAACACCTGCAGATGATGTTAAACCCGTTTGTTCAAAAATATCACGACGAATAAAACTTGCAATTTTTGATGCCGGTAAGTCAGATCTGACTAAATGTGTAATATCTAAATATGCTTCGTCGAGTGACATTGGCTCAACGATATCTGTGTAACTTTTAAATATAGACATAATAATAGCAGAAGCTTCTCTATAGGCATCAAACCTTGCGCTGACATAATAACCATTGGGGCATAATTTATGGGCTTGAGACATTGGCATTGCAGAATGAACACCATATTTTCGCGCTTCATATGATGCAGTAGAAACCACGCCGCGTGTACTCGCCTTCCCACCAACGATCACTGGTTTCCCTTTTAATTTAGGATTATCTCGCATTTCTACTTGCGCAAAAAAGTAATCCATATCTATATGTATAATTCTTCTTTCAGCCATTGTCTCACCTCTTTAAAAAATAAGCCTCAACGTAATTATAATGTGAAATCCTTCAAAACTCATGAAATGTGCACATATATAATCATATTGAGACTTATGATTTATTCAAACTCATTATTAACTTGTATAGGACGCTGATAATACATAATTAATCCTTCATCGGATGGATGAATGTACTCAAATTTATTCGTAAACGTAATACCTACTAAATATAAATCTATTAGACAATACCCGAAATGAATACTTAACATGATGATAATTGAAGAGTACGTATAATAACTAAATATCAACATTAATAGACCAGTAATGATGACCATTGGAGCTAACATAATTGTGCAAAATTGCCATTTGTTAAAACATTTTTTTGAAATATGTACTAATAGAAATCCTTTTTTATATTTTAATTTAGGCTGTTCACCCTTTGAAAAAATAAAAAACGAAAGTCTGTGAATCAATTCATGTAATCCTAAAATAACGACAAAACCTAAAAATCCGTAGAGTAAATTAGCTAAAAAAGTTTGCTCATGTATAGTTGTAAACATAAACGCCCACTTGTATGTAAACAATATCATAAATAAAACCACGACCAATTGGGTTGTAATAAACTTAGGTAAATTGATTCGACTAGGCGAAAAATCAAATTTTTGCACAAAAATGACCTCCAATCTTTCTTAATTTCAACCATAGTATACACAGTCTATATCGAGAAAAAAACCTTTTCTATAAGATTTAATGCGCTGTAATCATTTCTTAATATTCGTATTATGAAATATCACGTATCATTTTCTTTCAAACAATGCTACTGTTTCTACATGTGTTGTTTGTGGGAACATGTCGACCGGTGTAATTTCTTTCAGCTCATATTGTGTGTCTAAAATTTGTGCATCCCTTTGTTGTGTTGAAGGGTTACACGAAATATACACAATACGTTTAGGATTAAGTTTCAGTAAAGTTTGTAAGAAGGTTTCATCACAGCCTTTACGCGGTGGGTCTACCATTACAACATCCGGTCTGATACCTTGTTGTTTCCATTTTATAATGACCTCTTCAGCTTTACCACAGACAAAAGTTGTATTTTCAAACCCATTTAAAGTCGCATTTTGCTGTGCATCCTTAATCGCAGATGGCACAACTTCAACACCATACACATGTTTAGCTACTGGTGCCATGTATAGACCTATCGTACCAATACCACAGTATGTATCGAGTACTGTTTCTTCTCCTGTTAACTGCGCATACTCTATTGCTTTTTGATATAATTTCTCAGTTTGAGATGAATTAATTTGGTAAAATGATTGATCACTAATCTTAAATGTTGTATCGCTAAGTTGATCTACAATTTTGTCTTTACCATATAGTGTTATCGATTGTTGACCCATAATAACATTAGAATGGCTGTTATTAATGTTTTGCTTAATACTCGTAATGTTAGGAAATGTTTGTTTTAACTTTTCCACTAGAATTGAAGCGTCTCTAAAATGTTTTCCATTGGTTACAAAGATAACCATCATTTCATCGGTATAATAGCCTGTGCGAATAACTAGATGTCTTAACAATCCACTTTTAGTACGTTCATTATAGATACTGATATGATATTCTTTAATCCATTGTTTAACGTGATTCATAATATCTTGATGTATACCATCTTGGATTAAACAACTATCCATATCAATAATATCGTGACTTCGTTGTCGATAATATCCCATGACTGCTTGTCCATTTTTATCGGTACCAATAGGCAGCTGTGATTTGTTTCTATAATGCCATGGATTATCCATTCCAACAGTTTTATGAATGGTTGTATCGGTAAATTGTGCTTTTCTATGGAAGAGATTAATCACTTGTGATTGTTTCATTGCCAATTGTGCTTCATAAGTCATATGTTGTAATTGACAACCACCGCACTTCCAATAATATTTGCATGGTGGTTCAACGCGATGCTCACTCGGTTTCACAACTTGAAGTAGTTTGCCTATCGCAAAATTTTTCTTTACTTTGATAATTTTGTATTCTATTTCTTCTCCAATTAACGCATTTGGCACAAAAATTGGGTAACGATCGATTTTGATAACACCATGCCCTTCGTGCGTTAAATCAACAACATTACCATGGTTAATTGCATTTTTACTTATTGTTTCCATTATTTCACCCCACATAAAAAGAGGTTGGAGTAGTTTAACCTAGGTTTGTTTTTCATACCCAAGACATTAAAACTATTGCTCAACCTCTTCAACTGTATAAATTACTCTGATATTTCATTATTTCTTATAATCTCTTCATTTGATGGTTTTTCTTCAATGATACCATCTTCAACTTGCTGATCTTCAGTTAACTCCTCGTTGTATATATCCTTTGGTGTGCATACTTCGATATGACGCTTTAAATTCAAGAAATTGGCTGGTAATTTACCGCCATATTCACCATCTACATTCAATTGCATTTCTGTAAATGATGAAATATTAATAGATGTTGCCTTTTCATAGATGACTTTTGGATGTTTGATGTGTTCTCCACGAGACGCTAATGTCATGATATGTCCTAATTCAGCCAAGTTAGCCTTTTCAACAATAATCAATGTAAAATGACCATCGTCTAATTTCGCGTCTGGAACTAATTTCTCAAATCCCGCCATAGAGTTTGTAAGTCCTAATAAGAATAATAATGCTTCACCTTGAAAGACTTGATTATCATATTCTATTCTTAAATCTACCGCTTTCATTTGAGGTAACATTTCAAAACCTTTGATGTAATACGCGAAAGGACCCACGATAGACTTTAAGCGACTTGGCGTTTCATAGGACACTTGCGTTAATTGTCCGCCGGCTGCTAAATTGATAAAGTAGCGGTTATTCATCTTACCAATATCAACTTTCGTTGTATGATTATCAATGATGACATCAACCGCCCCCATAATATCGCTTGGTAGATGTAAGGCTCTACCGAAATCATTCACCGTCCCCATAGGAATAATGCCTAATTTTGGGCGATTAGGTTGCTCCGCGATACCATTTACCACTTCATTAAGCGTGCCATCTCCACCAGCAGCTATGATAATATCATAATCTCTTTTAAGTGCACGTTCCGCTTCAAGTGTTGCGTCTCCTTCACGCTCTGTTGCATAAGCACTTGTTTCGTAACCGGCACGTTCTAATTTTATTAAAACATCTGGTAAAGTTCTTTTGAAGAGTTCCTTTCCAGAAGTTGGATTATAAATGATTCTTGCACGTTTTCTCATAAATTATCCCTCATCTTTTTATACATATTCTTATATTAAATGATTTATAAGAGAGTTGGAAGTATTTAAATCAATAAACTTTAAAATACATCCTCTATATTTTCAGTCATATAGTGATTGTAAATCTTATATTACACCGGGTGCTAGCGCTTAAAATGTACCAAAATTAAAAAGGAGCGGGACAGAATTCTTTTGAATTCGTCGTCCCACCCCCGCAAGGATGACTAGAACTGAGAAAAGCTTGATTTAAGCGCCTTCTCAGTTCAGTCAGCTACTGCGAATTTGCAAAATAGCATTATTATATTATTTTTTCCCAGACTGTTAATTAATCATTGAATGACATACAAATGCATCATTTAATTAGCGTTTATCTAATTCTTGTTTTAAAATTTGGTTTACTTTTTGAGGGTTAGCTTGGCCTTTAGATGCTTTCATAATTTGACCAACTAAGAAGCCCATCGCTTTGCCTTTACCATTTTTATAATCTTCAACTGATTGTGGATTATTGTCTAACGCCTCTGTAACAAATTGAGTTAAAGTAGCCTCATCAGAGATTTGTACTAAACCTTTGTCTTCCATAATTTGTTTAGCATCTCCACCATTTTCAGCTAACTCTGGGAAAACTTTTTTAGCGATTTTACTACTCATTGTACCGTCTTCAATAAGTTTAATCATACCAGCAAGGTTTTCTGGCGTTAATTGAGTATCTTGTAACTCAACTTGATTTTTATTTAAATATTCATTAACGCCACCCATTAACCAGTTAGATGTTAATTTAACATCGGCACCTTGGTCTATAGCATCTTCAAAGAAATCTGACATTTCTTTAGTAAGTGTTAAGACGTGGGCATCGTATTCTGGTAATCCTAAATCATTAACGTATTTCGCTTTACGTTCGTCTGGTAATTCAGGAATTGTTTCACGTACGCGTGCTTTCCATTCATCATCAACGTATAAAGGTACGATATCAGGTTCAGGGAAGTAACGATAGTCATCTGAACCCTCTTTAACACGCATTAAGATTGTTTTGCCAGTTGATTCATCGAAACGTCGTGTCTCTTGTCCAATAGTACCACCGTTTAATAATTCTTCCTCTTGGCGTTTTTCTTCATATTCTAAACCTTTTCTTACATAGTTAAATGAGTTAAGGTTTTTCAATTCAGTTTTAGTACCGAATTCTTTTTGTCCATAAGGACGTAATGAAATGTTGGCATCACAACGTAATGAGCCTTCTTCCATTTTACAGTCAGATACGCCAGTGTATTGGATGATTGAACGTAATTTTTCTAGGTAAGCATATGCTTCTTTTGGAGATCTGATATCCGGTTCAGAAACAATTTCGATTAATGGTGTACCTTGACGGTTTAAGTCAACTAATGAATAACCATCTTTATGTGTTGATTTACCAGCATCTTCTTCCATGTGAAGACGTGTGATTCCAATACGTTTTGTTTCACCATCTACCTCGATATCAATATATCCATTTTGACCGATAGGTTGATCAAATTGAGAAATTTGATATGCCTTTGGATTGTCTGGATAGAAATAGTTTTTACGGTCAAATTTAGAATTTGTCGCAATGTCCATATTTAAAGCCATTGATGCACGCATAGCCCAGTCTACAGCACGTCTATTAACGACTGGTAATACACCAGGATATGCTAAGTCAATAACATTTGTATTTGAGTTAGGTTCAGCTCCAAAATGTGCTGGTGATGGAGAGAACATTTTTGAGTCTGTTTTTAGCTCAACGTGAACTTCAAGTCCGATAACTGTTTCAAAATGCATTATTTCCACTCCTTATAATTTTTCATATGCGTCATGTAAGTTGAATTGTGTTTCATATTGATATGCCACACGATATAACGTCTTTTCATCAAAAGGTTTACCGATAAATTGTAAGCCGATTGGTCTACCGTTTGATTGCCCACAAGGAACAGAAATACCTGGTAAACCAGCTAAGTTAACAGGTGTAGTTAATAAGTCATTAGCATACATAGTTAAAGGATCATCAATTTCATCACCTAAGTTAAATGCAGTCGTTGGTGCTGTTGGTCCTACAACTACGTCATAGTTTTCAAATACTTTATCAAAGTCATTTTTAATCAATGTTCTAACTTTTTGTGATTTTTTATAGTATGCATCATAATATCCAGAACTTAACGCGAAAGTACCTAAGAAGATACGGCGTTTAACTTCAGCGCCAAAACCTTCAGATCTAGACATTTTATATAATTCTTCTAATGTTTGAGCTTCTTTAGAATGGTAACCATAACGAATACCATCAAAGCGAGCTAAGTTTGCTGATGCTTCAGATGACGCAATAACATAATATGATGGAATACCATATTTAGTATTTGGAAGTGAAACTTCTTCAACTTCTGCACCTAAAGATTTAAGTGTCTCAACTGCATTCTTAACAGCTTCTTTAACATCTTCATTGATACCTTCACCTAAATACTCTTTTGGTAACGCTACTCTTAAACCTTTAATATCTTTACCAATATCTGATGTGAAGTCAACGTCTTCAACTGGTGCACTTGTAGAGTCATTTCTATCAACGCCAGAAATCGTTTCTAACACGATAGCGTTATCTTTAACATTACGTGTAATTGGTCCTATTTGATCTAGTGATGACGCAAATGCAACTAATCCGAAACGTGAAACACGTCCATAGGTTGGTTTCATTCCTACGACACCACAATATGCTGCTGGTTGACGAATTGAGCCACCAGTATCTGACCCTAAACTAAACGGTACTAATCCCGCTGCAACTGCTGCTGCAGAACCACCAGATGAACCACCTGGTACAGCTTTATGATCGAATGGATTAACTGTTTGTTTAAAGTATGATGTTTCTGTAGAACCACCCATAGCAAACTCATCCATGTTAAGTTTACCGATTAAAATAGCATTTTCATCATGTAATTTATTCATTACAGTTGATTCATAAATAGGAACAAATCCTTCTAACATTTTACTTGCACATGTTGTTTCCACGTCTTTAGTAATAATGTTGTCTTTGATTCCCATTGGAATACCAAACAATTTACCTTCCATTTGGCCTTTTGCTTGTAATTCATCTAATTCTTTAGCTTTTTTAATTGCATTATCTTTATCTAATGCTAAAAATGATTTAATTGTAGGATCCGTTTCTTCAATTGCATCATAGATGTCTTTGACAACTTCTGAAGGCTTAATCTCATTGTTTTTAATCATTTCTGATAATTTTTCAACTGATTCATAACGAATACTCATCTTAAGCTTCCTCCTCATTCATGATAGCTGGTACTTTGAATTGACCATTTTCTGTCTCTTTAGCATTTTTTAATGCAAGTTCTTGAGGAATGCCCTCGATTGCTTCATCATCACGTAACACATTTTGTAAATCTAATACGTGATACGTTGGTTCAATACCTTCTGTATCTGCTGTATCATTTTGCTTAGCAAAATCTAAGATACTTTCAAGTGTATTAGCCATTTCTTCAGTTTCTTCTTCAGAAATTTGAAGTCTTGCTAAATGTGCTATATGTTCAACCTCTTCGCGTGTAACTTTAGTCATTTATTAAAAGCCTCCTTATTACTCATTCATCATAAAATTGTATCAAATTTTCACCTAAAAATCTAAATATTTATTGAATCAACACAACGGTAAAGCATTGTGAATGGTTAATTGATAGAAAAAAAGATCTTTTTGCACCACAATTGATGTAACTCAATTATAATTTTTGACATATATGTGGTCTATAATTTGCATTTAAGGACATTAAACATTTAAATATTCACATCACACACAATAAGATTGTTAAATTTCACTTTTTAAAAACCCTTTATTATTAAGTGTTTAAAGTGTTTTTCTTTTTAAAAATAAAAATTAACACTTCTCTAAACCATTCATCACATTGTATAATATTACATGTAACTAAATTAATTAAAAAGGTTGCATACATATGTATTTAAAATTTATCAAAGTTTATTAAACATCTATGTATCTACTTCGTTAAAATCAAAGGGGGTATTTCTATATGCTTATTTTAGGAGCAAGCTTGCCTAGTCAAGTGAATACCAATTGGCAAACATACATAATGATTGCGATTTATTTTATTATTTTGCTTATTATTGGTTATTACGGCTACAAACAAGCTACGGGTAACTTAAGTGAATATATGCTTGGTGGTCGAAATATCGGACCATATATTACAGCATTGTCTGCCGGTGCATCAGACATGAGCGGTTGGATGATTATGGGGCTTCCAGGTTCAGTCTATAGCACAGGCCTATCAGCAATTTGGATAACGATCGGACTTACATTAGGTGCCTATGTCAACTATCTTATTGTGGCACCAAGATTGAGAGTGTATACAGAAGTGGCAGGCGATGCAATCACCCTTCCTGATTTCTTCAAAAATCGACTTAATGATAAAGAAAATATTATTAAAATTATTTCTGGTTTAATCATTGTAGTATTCTTCACATTATATACTCACTCTGGCTTTGTATCGGGTGGTAAGCTGTTTGAAAGTGCATTTGGATTAAACTATCACTTTGGATTACTACTCGTTGCTGTCATCGTGATTGCCTATACTTTCTTCGGAGGTTACTTGGCTGTATCGATTACCGATTTCTTCCAAGGCGTCATTATGTTAATCGCGATGGTTATGGTTCCTATCGTTGCTATGTTGCAACTTAATGGTTGGGATACTTTTTCTCGAGTAGCTGAAATGAAACCAACGAATATGGACTTATTTAGAGGTACGACTACACTTGGTATTATTTCTCTATTTGCTTGGGGTTTAGGTTATTTTGGTCAACCTCACATCATTGTAAGATTTATGTCTATAAAGTCACATAAAATGTTACCTAAAGCACGTCGATTAGGTATTAGTTGGATGACAGTTGGCCTACTAGGTGCTGTAGGCGTTGGTTTAACTGGTATTGCGTTTATACCAGACAATCACGTTAAGATGGATGATCCTGAAACATTATTCATTATTATGAGTCAAATTTTATTTCACCCGTTAGTAGGTGGTTTCTTATTAGCTGCCATTCTTGCAGCAATTATGAGCACGATTTCATCACAATTATTGGTTACTTCAAGTTCCTTAACAGAAGACTTCTATAAATTAATTCGTGGTGAAGAACGCGCAAAATCACATCAAAAAGAATTCGTATTGGTTGGTAGACTTTCTGTATTAGCCGTTGCCATTGTTGCTATCGCAATTGCATGGTCTCCTAATGACACGATTCTGAATTTGGTTGGTAATGCTTGGGCAGGCTTTGGCGCATCTTTCAGTCCATTAGTATTATTCTCACTTTACTGGAAGAAGTTAACTCGAGCTGGTGCGATTAGTGGTATGGTAGCTGGTGCGCTCGTGGTCATAATATGGATTGTATGGATTAAACCTCTAGCTGGTATCAATGAAATTTTTGGCATGTATGAAATCATTCCAGGTTTCTTAGTTAGTGTTATTGTTACCTATGTTGTTAGTTTGTTAACGCAACATCCTGGTGACTTTGTTGAACGAGACATTGAAAAAGTTAAATCAATTGTTCGTGAAAAATAGCATGATTATATTAAAAACTACGGATAGCCTATCATTTAGGCATTATCCGTAGTTTTTTAATTAATTATTATAAATATGAACTTGAGGTTCTTTATCCTCTTTAGATTTACTAATTAGAGCTCTTGGCGTATTGCCATCTTTAATGCGAATTTCATAACTATCGATATTATCAAAGTATTTCTGCGCTTGTTCTGTAACATACTGCGTAATACCAATCGTCTCAGCTTGACCATAGTAATCAATCGGTAAGTCTATTGTTAATTGAGTTGGTTTCTTACCTTCAAATTTCACTTTACCTACTGCTTGCGTAAAATTAGTAAAGTAAGATTGTAGATTATTATTGAATTGCTTGAAATTATTATTTAAATTCTCATTATACTTTTCAGCTGTTGATGAAGGTAAGAGTGCTGAAACTTGATCAATTTTATTCCATTTATTAATTTTAGTTTGGTCATCATCCACTGTAGTATTGGCGATGAATTCACCTGGAGTAATTGAATTTTGATCTGATTGTTTATAAATCGCAAAATGAATAGGAATATCTTTAAGGTCATCATTGGCTCTTAATCTCGTTAAGATTTCGGAAGCCATTTGTTTACCTTGTTTTTCAATTTCCTTATCATCAAGTTCCTTACTATAAGTCTCTCCATCTTTTTCTTTTTGATAGTAATAGACACTATTCATGGCTAAACCAATTGTCATACCTTTTATATTTTTACCTTTAGTATCACCACTATCATAGAAATCTTGTTCAAGTATGTTAGATAAATACGCAGGTGATTGTTCTGCGATTTTTTCCGGATCATCCTCACCTTTATGTGATGGATTCAAACCTAAATTTTCACTCGCATTGTTTGATTCCTTCTCTTTATCACTCATCTTATCTATTTCTTTTTTAGTGTATTTAGGATTTAAGTAACTATTAATCGTATCTTTATCTAAATATTGACCATCTTGATATAGATAGTCGTCAGTTGGAAAGACATCTTTACTTAATTTCAATAAACCACTTTCAAAATCATCACCATTGTAGCTATTTGCCATATTATCTTGTAATACGCCACGCGCCTTGCTTTCTTTAAATGGCAGAATCGTACGGTAATTATCACCTTGTACATTTTTATCTGTTGCTATTGTCTTAACATTATTTGAGTCTGATTTTGATTCTTGCTTATTTACAGATTGATTATTTTTATTATCATTGTCATTGCCACATGCCGCTAACAGCACAAGCGACGTTAAAATTAAAAATAGGGTCCGCTTCATTGCCGTTCTCCTCTAACTTGATATTTCATTTTGTTTTGCCACAAATTGTTCTTCTGTCCAAATTTCAGTACCAAACTTTTCAGCCTTAGTTAATTTAGAACCAGCATCTTCACCCGCAATTACTAAATCCGTATTTTTTGTCACACTACTTGTAACTTTCGCACCTTGTAATTCTAACCAAGCGGATGCTTCTTTACGTGTTAACTGTTGTAATTTCCCTGTTAAAACGATGGTTTTATCTTTAAAATCAGGGTGACCTTCTATGTCCGACGTCTTAATTCCATTATAAACCATATTGACATCTTTGTTTTTTAATTTTTCAATCAGTGCTTTTATATCTTCATTTTCTAAGTAAGTCACTACTGATTGTGCTAATTTATCACCAATGTCATGTATACTAACAAGTTCCTCTTCGGTCACTTCAAGTAAACGATCCATTGTTTCATATTTCTCAGCTAAAACTTGACTCGCTTTTACACCCAGATGGCGAATACCTAAACCAAATAGCAAATGCTCTAATGAATTGGCTTTAGCATCATCAATAGCTTTAAGTAAATTGTCTACTTTTTTAGAACCCATGCGCTCTAGTGGTAATAAATCATCTTCAGTTAAGTAGAAAATGTCAGCCACATCTTTAATCACTTCATGATGATAGAGTTGTTGGATTATTTTTGTGCCTAAACCGTCTATATTCATTGCCTGACGTGATACAAAGTGAATTAACCCTTCAACTAGTTGTGCTTGACACTTTGGATTAATACAACGTAATGCAACTTCACCCTCGATTCTTACCAATTCATGACCACAACTTGGACAATGCGTAGGCATAGAATAAGGTAATGTACCTTCTGGACGACGCTCCGTGATACTTCTTACAACTTCTGGAATGATGTCACCAGCTTTTTTAACTACGACGCTATCTCCAATTCTAATATCACGTTCACGTATTAAATCTTCATTATGTAATGATGCTCTAGAAACTGTTGTTCCAGCAACTCGTACTGGATTGAGAATTGCCGTTGGGGTCACAACGCCTGTTCTACCAATACTTAACTCAATATCTTGTAGCGTTGTAACGACTTCTTCAGCTGGGAACTTATATGCAATAGCCCATCTTGGAGATTTCTGTGTGTATCCCATTTCATCTTGTTGCTCTATGTCATTTACTTTTATTACAATACCATCAATATCATAAGGTAGTTGTTCACGTTGATTTGTCCATTTCTCAATGTATGCTAATACACCTTCAATATCATCAACACGTGCACGTTCATGATTTGTCTTAAATCCTAAGCGATCTAACTCATCTAACGCACCACTTTGTGTGGTTGCTTTAAAATCTGTAAAATCATTAACACTGTATAAAAATACGCTCAATTTACGTTTAGCAGCTAATTTCGGATCGAGTTGTCTTAATGAACCTGCTGCAGCATTACGTGGATTCGCAAATGGTTGTTCATCATTTTTTTCTTTTTCTTCATTGAGTCTTATGAAAGAACTACGTGGCATATAAGCTTCACCACGCACTTCAAAACTAAGTGGCTCATTAATTTTCAATGGAATCGCATGTATGGTACGTAAATTTTCAGTGATGTCTTCCCCCGTCGTTCCATCGCCTCGTGTCAAACCTTGAACGAAACGACCATCCACATATTTGAGTGATACAGCTAGACCATCTATTTTCAATTCACACATATATTCAACTTTACCAACTTGTTCACGAATACGTTGATCAAATCGACGCAACTCTTGCTCATTGAAAGCATTACCTAAACTTAACATTGGTGTATCATGGTTCACTTTCTCGAACGATGATTGCACCTCTCCACCTACACGAACGGTAGGTGAATCAGGTGATTTTAATTCAGGGTGTGCTTCTTCAATATCAATTAATTCACGTAATAATTTATCGTATTCACTATCAGGTACAGAAGGATTATCTTGTACATAGTATTCATAGCCATATTGATTTAATAAATCATGTAACGCTTTCACACGATTTTGGATATTGTCCATACATTAATCCTCCTTTTTCTCGATTGGTGCAAATTGTGCTAAGAGACGTTTAGGCCCCTCTGATTTAAATATAATGTCCAATTCAACAGAACCATTTTTCTCATTGACATTGCTTACCATGCCTTCGCCCCATGCTTTATGAGTCACTTTATCTCCGACATTCCAGTCAGAAGCTGAAACTTGTTTTTTTGATGATGTAGTGCGTTTGCTAAATCCGCGTTTAGGTTGTTTTGATGTTTTAGGCGTAATCGTTTGACGTTGTTGCTTAGCTGGCGTTTCTAATAAATCTTCAGGAATTTCACGTAAGAATCTTGAAGGCATATTAGATTGTGAACGACCATACAACATACGAGATGTCGCATGCGTAATATATAATACTTCTTCAGCTCTAGTTATGGCTACATAACAAATACGACGTTCTTCCTCCATTTCATGGTCATCATCACTCTTAATTGCACGAATATGAGGAAATAGTGATTCTTCCATTCCCATTAAGAATACGACTGGGAATTCTAACCCTTTCGCTGAGTGCATTGTCATAAGTGTTACGCCATTTTCAATTTGCGCTTCATCAATATCCGCCACTAATGATAAATCTGTTAAAAAGTTAATAAGTGATTGTTCTTCTAAAGGAGTATTCTCTTCATAATCTTTTGGTACGGACATAAACTCATCGATATTCTCTAATCTACTACGTGACTCTATCGTTTGTTCACGTTCAAGCATGTCTCTATATCCTGATTTATCTAAGATTTCAACAACAATTTCACTTACTTCTAGAAATTCCTGTTCTTTGATTAAGTTTTGAATCAGTTCATAAAACTTAATACATTCTTGCGTTACCTTTTTCGAAAGACCAATAAAGTCTACTTCTGCCAAAGCATCAAACATACTAATATTATTATCCATCGCATAGCGTTGAATTTTCTCAACAGATGAAGGGCCAATGCCGCGTTTAGGCACATTAATGACACGTTGTAAGCTGATATCGTCATTACTATTGGCAACTATTCTTAAATAACTTAGTAAGTCTTTGATTTCTTTACGGTCATAGAACTTTTGACCACCAACCATCGTGTAAGGAAGATTAGATTTCATAAACGTTTCCTCTAAGACACGTGATTGCGCATTTGTTCGATAAAGTATTGCCATATCACTATAATCTTTTCCAGCTTTACGGTGCTTCATAATTTCTCTAACTACATATTCAGCTTCATCACGTTCTGTCATTGCTTCATAGTATTTGATTTTTTCGCCACCTGTATTTGCTGTCCATAACCCTTTTGGTTTTCTCTCTGAATTATGTTTGATGACCTCATTGGCTGCAGTTAAAATCGTCTTAGTCGAACGATAATTTTGTTCTAAAAATATTGTTTTAGCATTAGGATAATCTTCTTCAAATGATAAGATATTTTGAATATCTGCACCTCTCCAACCATAAATAGACTGATCTGAGTCACCAACTACGCAAAGATTTTTGAATTTACTAGCTAATAACTTCACTAAAGTATATTGCGCTTTGTTCGTATCTTGGTATTCGTCTACATGAATGTATTGGAATTTGTTCTGATAGTATTCAAGTGCATCTGGAATACGTTCAAATAGCTGAATTGTCTTCATAATCAAATCATCAAAATCAAGTGCTTCATTACGCGTCAATTGACGTTGATACCCACTATAAACCGTAGCAACCATTTGTGAATGAAAGTCATTCGCCTCATTAATTGCATCTTCAGGTGTTTTGAGTTCATTCTTCAAATTACTAATTGCACCAATAAACATTCTTGGTTCAAAACGTTTACTGTCGATATTTTCATTTTTAAGGACATCTTTAATGACAGATTTTTGATCGGTTGGATCAATAATTGTAAAATTACGTTCAATGCCTATTCTATCTGCATCACGTCGCAATATTCTTACGCACATAGAGTGGAAGGTAGACATCCAAATCACTTGTGCCTCTTCACCTACTAATTGTTCAACACGTTCTTTCATTTCTTTAGCGGCTTTATTAGTAAAAGTAATCGCTAATATATTGTAAGGAGAAACGTCTTTTTCATCTAATAAATAGGCGATACGATGTGTTAACACTCTCGTTTTACCTGAACCAGCGCCGGCCATAATTAACAATGGACCTTCTGTCGTTCTTACCGCTTCACTTTGCTCTTTATTCATATGATCAACTAATGAATTCATTTATTAGACTCCTTTTTTATTTTTACTGTTTTTATCGCTTTTTTAATGTCTTCATAAATAATATTACCTACTACAATAGTGTCTGCATGTTGTGACATTTCTCTAGCTTGTTCAATAGACGTAATACCACCGCCATACACCAATTGCGTATTCGTTAATAAACGTGATGCAGCTTCAACCGTCGCAACATCACCATATTTTCCACTATATTCAATGTACATCATTGGCAATTTATACATCTCATTTACCATTTGTGCATATGCCTCTACATCTTCAATATCTAAATTCGTATTAGCCTGTGTTAGTTGTGCTACTTTACTATCTGGATTAAGTACGAGATAACCTTCTAACACGACTTCGTCAAAATTAACCATAAAACCGAATTGCTTCAAGGCTTGATGCATTATCCCGTTATGATATGTCGTATCCTGACTATTTAGCACTGTAGGTACAAAATAAAAATCAAAGCCCGGAATAATACTTTCAATATTAGATATTTCAAGAACTAATGGTAATGGATATCTTCTTACTCTACTCATCAAATGAATGACATTATCTTCAGTAACATTATCTGTGCCACCAATCATGATAGCATCTGTATTTGACATACATAGTGTATCTAAATCGTTATCACTAATTTCTTTTGCAGGATCTAATTTGAACACATGTTGCCACGCTTTAATGTCATACATAATCCTTTAACTCCTTTTTTTAACATACACCAAATTATATCATTTTTAGGGTGCCAATTCTAAATAGAATCATTGGAATTTATACAGGTTATAAGGAAAACAAATTATAATTATTTGCAGATATACTTGTGAAAAAAATTAATTTTAAACCTATATTTATAAACAGTTATCCCTTCGCATTGAACGTACAGATAAAATGCTCCCTCCAAAACATTCAAATGAATGACCATTTCGAAGGGAGCAATTCACGTTATAACTTAGCGTTTAACGTTATAATATATTATTTTTTCGTTTCTATATTTAGTCGTTCCAAAATCATCGTATACGCATCATTACCCCATTGTAATGAACGCTTCACTCTGGAAATTGTTGCTGTTGAGGCACCAGATTCCTTTTCGATAGTAGCATAGGTATAGCCCTGTTTAATCATCTTAGCAACTTGTAGTCTTTGAGATAACGATTGAAGTTCATTAACAGTGCATAAATCATCAAAGAATTGATAACATTCTTCTCTATTTTCAAGTGTAAGAATTGCATCAAAAAGTTCATCTAACGCTTGACCTCGTAATTTCTCTATTTGCATCTCAAACAACCCCTATAATCCGTTTTCAATATACTCTCATTTTAACGCATTAAATAGTTAAAGTGTAGTATTTTAAATGAAAACAGTCACTTATTATTCTAATCCTGCACGTTTGAAAATAGTATCAACTTGATTTAAATGGTGTTCAGGGTTGAAACATTCATCTAATTCTTCTTTAGAAAGTACATTTGTGATCGTTTCATCTTTCTCTAACAATTGACGGAAAGGTGTTTTCGTTTCCCAAGATTCCATTGCTTTAGGTTGTACTTTATCATAAGCTTCTTCACGAACCATGCCTTTATTGATTAATGCTAATAATACTCGTTGTGAGAAGATTAATCCGAATGTTTTATCGATGTTATTTCTCATATTATCTTCATACACAGTCAATCTATCTACAATGTTTGTAAAACGATTTAATGCATAATTCAACGCAATTGTAACATCTGGTAACATGATACGTTCAGCTGAAGAGTGAGAGATATCACGTTCATGCCATAATGGCACATTCTCGTATGCAGTTGTAATATACCCTCTGATTACTCTAGAAATACCTGTGATATTTTCTGAACCAATAGGATTACGTTTATGAGGCATCGCTGATGAACCTTTTTGGCCCTTTGCAAATGCTTCTTCAACTTCTCGTGTTTCAGTTTTTTGTAAATTACGAATTTCAACAGCAAATTTTTCAAGTGATGTAGCTATTAAAGCTAACGTAGCGATATAATATGCATGACGATCACGTTGTAATGTTTGTGTTGAAACTGGTGCTGTATCAATACCTAAGTGCTCACATACATAGTGTTCTATTTCAGGGGGAATATTAGCAAATGTACCAACTGCACCACTCATTTTACCCACTTCAATTTCTTTTCGAACTTCTTTGAATCGTTTTAAATTTCGTTTCATTTCAGTGTACCACAATGCCATTTTCACACCGAACGTCGTTGGTTCAGCGTGTACACCGTGAGTACGCCCCATCATCAATGTATATTTATATTTTTTCGCTTTTTGTTCTAAAACATCTATGAAACGCTCAATATCTTTTTCAATAATTTCGTTAGCTTGTTTAATTACATAGCTTAGTGCTGTATCAACGACATCTGTTGAAGTTAAACCATAGTGTACCCATTTACGTTCTTCACCTAAAGTTTCTGAAACTTGTCTTGTAAAAGCAACAACATCGTGACGTGTTTCTTGTTCAATTTCTTGTGCGCGTTGCACATCAACTTTAGCGTTCTGTCTTATCTTTTGTACATCTTCTTTAGGAATGTGGCCTAATTCACTCCAAGCTTCACAAGCTAAGATTTCAACCTCTAACCAAGCTTCGTATCTGTTTTGATCAGTCCAAATATTTGCCATTTCTTCTCTTGAATAACGATCAATCATTTCTAATCTCCTATTCTATGTATAAAATTTATAATTCAAAACTGTACATTAAACGTAAATTATCTAAAATAGTTCGTCTTTAAGACTTCAATTTTAGTTTAACAGATTATATATCAAATGTATAAATCTTTTTTTACAAACTTAGTATAATAGATTTCTTTTAAATAATACACTCTTCTATTAACAATAGAATTATAAAAAGAGTGAAAAGAGTGAAAAGAAGTTTTGAACACCCTTCTTTTCACTCTTATTCAAGCTATATTTCATTAATTTTTAATATTAAAGCTTCTTACCAACAAATTGAATATCTTGTCTTAGAACAACGATATTACCCTCTTCATCTTCAGTATATATCGGTTTTTCAATTCGTTTAACTGGCATATACCCTTCTTCACGCATACGTGATAGACATTCTGAGATGGTTTCATTGTCATTTACTTTGAATTTCATCATGTTCCACAACACTTTCAATTTCTTCAACTTCATATGCTTTAACTTTTCGAGTACGAACACCTTTCGTCCAGAAGCCACCATGAATCGCTCTTGGTTCATACGCTATGATGAATGCTTTCGCATCTAAATTGCGCACTGTTTCCATTAATTTACGTTCATAACGTCTTGGCGTTAATATTTGCATTACCATTCGACTACCATCACGACCGTGTGCTGCGTAGTGTGTAACACCATAACCTAAATTTCTCAATTCATTTGGTAAATCAATCTCATACTCCGATGATGTCACGTTTACTACTGTATAACCCAAAGCGAGTTTTTCTTCAATTTTCATACCAACTAAAATCCCTATAGAGAAACCAAACGCATAAGCAAAAATATTTTGAATTTGGTCTAAACTAGACATAACCATACCAAGACCAACTACATATACTAATACTTCAAGGAAGCTGACTGCCGCCGCCATATAACGATACCCTTTTAACGTTAATATCGTACGCATAGTTAAAAATGTGACGTAGAAAACGTTGATAACGAATATCGCTAATACCATTGACCATGGATTTGAAGTTATCACTGACATATTAATCCCCTTTTCTTACATGGATATCTAAAATCGAAATAATTTTATCAGTGAATGTTTATTTTGTCACTAGAAAATGTTTTTTAATTTTTAGGCCAAGTGTAACGTGTATATGCTAATTCACGTTTATGGGCATTTTTGATATAATGATTTTCAATCGTATCACGTGCTTCGCTTGACACGTGCTTGCCTTCTAAATAATCATCTATTTCATCATACGTAACACCCAATGCTTCTTCATCAGGTAGTTGAGGTTTATCATCCTCTAAATCTGCTGTAGGGATTTTTTCGTATAAATGTTTTGGTGCATCTAAATATTTCAATAATTGTCTTCCCTGTCTTTTATTCAGACCGAAGATTGGTGCAATATCGGCAGCACCATCACCATACTTCGTATAGAATCCGGTAATATTTTCAGCTGAATGATCAGTTCCTATGACGATGCCACTTCGATTCGATGCAATTGAAAATTGAACTTTCATACGTTCACGGGCTTTTTCATTACCACGTTGAAAATCTGTTAATGTAATGCCGGCTTCGCTTAACGATTGCACACTTTGATCAACAGCTGGTTTAATGTTAACGGTTATGATTTCATCAGGATGAATAAAATCTAGCGCGTCTTCGACCTCTTCAGCATCTTTTTGAACACCATAAGGTAATTTCACAGCGATAAATTCACACGCTCGCCCTTCTTTACGTAATTCCTCAACCGCTATCTGTGCCAATTTACCAGTCAACGTTGAATCTTGACCACCGGAAATGCCTAATACTAAAGATTTAATAAATGAATGTGATTGTACATAATTTTTTATGAATTGTATAATGTCACGCGTCTCTTGTTCACTATCAATCGTTGGTTTCACTTTCATTTCTTTGACTACGATATCTTGTAAATTAGTCATTGTCCTCCTCCATTTCTTTCACGTGTTCTGCAACTTCGAATATACGTTTATGCTTGTTATCCCAACAAGCAGTACTTAAATCAACCGGATATTCTTGAGGATTTAAATAGCGTTTATTTTCATCCCACAATTTAGATAGCGCATGCTTAGAATAGTCTTGTGCTTCTTTTTCACTCGGTAATTGATAAACCAATTTACCATTTTCAAAAATTGAGTGATGTAAATCGATCGCCTCAAAGTGTTTAATATGTTTCATTTTGTATGTGTGAACTGGATGGAACATTTTTAAAGGCTTCTCTGTATTAGGATTTTCATGTTCTAGCGTAATATAGTCGCCTTCAGCTTTACCTGTTTTTGTATTAATGATGCGATAAACCTTTTTCTTACCTGGTGTAGTTACTTTCTCAGCATTGTTAGAAAGTTTGATTCGATCAATATATTGACCGTTATCATCTTCAACTGCTACAAGCTTA
This sequence comes from Staphylococcus borealis, assembly GCF_001224225.1. Taxonomy (GTDB): domain Bacteria; phylum Bacillota; class Bacilli; order Staphylococcales; family Staphylococcaceae; genus Staphylococcus; species Staphylococcus borealis. The sequence continues at coordinate 52,658 of NZ_CUEE01000007.1, forward strand.
TACACTGCACCTAAAGCGGGTTGATCATAACCGGTAATCAATTTAGTGCCTACACCCCATGAATCAACTTTAGCACCTTGAGATTTTAAACTCATAATTGTTTGTTCATCTAAGTCATTAGATGCAATAATTTTAGCATCTTTGAATCCCGCTTCATCTAACATTCTACGCGCTTCTTTAGATAAATAAGCAATATCACCAGAATCTAAACGTATCCCAATGAAATTGATTTTATCCCCTAATTCCTTAGCTACTTTAATTGCGGTAGGCACACCAGATTTCAGTGTATGGAACGTATCTACTAAGAATACGCAGTTTTTATGACGTTCTGCATAGATTTTAAACGCCTTATACTCATCACCATATGTCTGAACGAGTGCATGTGCATGCGTACCAGAAACAGGTATACCAAATAATTTACCTGATCGCACATTACTCGTAGAATCAAAACCGCCAATATAGGCAGCACGTGCCCCCCATAGTGCTGCATCCATTTCTTGTGCACGTCGTGTTCCGAATTCCATTAAAGTATCATCAGGTGCAACTTGACGGATTCGACTTGCTTTAGTTGAAATTAACGTATGGAAGTTAATTATGTTTAATAATACTGTTTCTATAAGTTGTGCTTGAATTAATGGTGCTTCTACTCGAAGTAATGGCTCATTACCGAAGCACAATTCACCTTCTTGCATTGAACGTATATTACCAGTGAACTTTAAGTTCTTTAGATAGTTCAAGAAATCATTTTTATAACCAATCGACTGTAAATACGCAATATCAGAATCACTAAAATGAAAATGTTCTATAAATTGAATTACTCTTTTTAATCCATTAAATACTGCATAGCCACTCTCAAAAGGCATATTTCTAAAATACAAGTCAAATACTGCATTTCGTTCGTGAATACCATCATTCCAATAGCTTTCTGCCATATTAATTTGATACAAGTCATTATGTAACATTAAACTGTCATCTTCGTATCGATACACCATAATCTCTCCTAACGATGTTTTAGTACATTTTATCATAATTCATTAGAAGTGCGTATTCACATCTTATTGATACTTTTAAAATAAAAAATATATCAATTAGACAAATTCGTGACAATATATGTAATTGAATGAGTTAATTGATTGTCTAGATTATAATATGAACCGAGGTGGTCTTATGTTATTAGAAGAAGCGAGACGTTTTATCGAAACGATGTATCACGAACTTAATTACAATGCATCGCAACGGGATAATAGATTAAAAGAAATAGAAGAAGAGATCCAACATACAGGCACATATACACATACGTTTGACGAATTAGCGTATGGTGCAAAACTTGCTTGGCGTAATTCTAATCGTTGTATTGGGCGCTTATTCTGGGATTCTCTCCATGTAGAAGATGCAAGAAATGTTGACAATGAGCATGATTTTATTAATGCTATCAACCATCATCTAAAATATGCAACGAATGATGGTAAAATCAAACCTTATATAACGATTTTTTCACCTGATCAAGCACCACGTATATTTAATAATCAACTTATTAGGTATGCAGGCTATGAACATTGTGGTGATCCATCTGAACGAGAAGTAACACAATTGGCCGAACATTTAGGATGGAAAGGTGCAGGCACAGACTTTGATGTACTACCACTCATATACCAGTTACCTAATGATTCAATTAAACTATATGAGTTACCCCATGAATTAGTAAAAGAAGTTAATATAGAACATGATCAGTACCCAAAATTGAAACAACTAAATTTAAAATGGTACGGTGTTCCTATTATTTCGAATATGGATTTAAAAATTGGTGGTATCACGTATCCAACTGCTCCATTTAATGGGTGGTATATGGTAACTGAAATTGCAGTGCGCAATTTCACAGACCGTTACCGCTATAATTTACTTGAAAGTGTTGCAGAAGCGTTTGAATTTGGTACACTTAAGAATAATTCTTTTAATAAAGATCGAACGCTAGTTGAATTAAATTATGCAGTGTATCATTCATTCAAATCTCAAGGTGTCTCAATTGTAGATCATCTAACTGCATCTAAACAATTTCAATTATTTGAAGAAAAAGAACACGCACATCATCGTGATGTTACAGGAAAATGGTCATGGTTAGCACCACCACTTTCACCAACCCTAACTTCAAACTATCATCATGGTTATAATAATGAAATCAAGGATCCTAATTTTCACTATAAGACATCACAGTCAATGAAGTGTCCGTTCCACTAGTGTTCAATTATTCGAGGTGATGAACAAAGATGCGTTTATATTATTTAGGCCCTAAAGAGACTTTTTCATACTTAGCAGCTAAAACTTATTTATCAGAGGAAGAGGTTACATATTCTCCTAAATCCAATCTCTATGAGGTAATTAAAGCAGTTAACAGTCATAGCAATGCTGTGGGTATCGTCCCTATTGAAAATTCAATTGAAGGAACAATTAATATTGTTGCAGACGCGCTTGCGCAAGAAGACATTTATGCTCATGGTGAAATTCATTTAGATATAAATTTTGGCCTATACGCGCTTAAAGGCACTTCACTGGAGGACATTGAAAAGGTATATTCTATCGCACCTGCGATTAGTCAGACGAGCCAATATATACACCGACATCATTTCTTATATGATTATGTCGACAGTACAATACAAAGTTTGGAGAAAATCGATACACATGTTGCTGCTATTGCGCCACTAGGTAGTGGCGAAGCGTATGGTTTCGAACCAATTGATGCACACATTCAAGACTATCCGCATAATGTTACGCGTTTTTTAGTTGTTAAAAGTGATGAACACTATAGTGAAACAGCTACTAGCACGTTGTTATTAATCACACCGAAACATGACAAAGCTGGCCTGTTAGCTAGTATACTCAATACTTTTGCATTATTTGATATTAATTTGTCATGGATAGAATCTAGACCGCTTAAGACACAACTAGGAATGTATCGTTTCTTTGTTCAAACCGATATAGGTAAAAGTGAAGAACTTGATAAAGTTATTTCAATTTTAGAAACATTGGACTTCAGCGTTAAAATTATAGGCGCATTCAATCGCCAATAGAAATTAGGCGTGAGCCTGGGACATAAATAATATGATGATGCTATTTTGCAAATTCGCAGTAGCTGACTGAACTGAAAATGCGCTTAAATCAAGCTTTTTTCAGTTCTAGTCATCCTTGCGGGGGTCGGGGCCCCAACAAAGAGAATTTCACTAAGAAATTCTACAAGCAAAGCAAGCTGGGAGTCGGGGCCCCAACACAAAAAATCACGAAAGTGATTTTACAAGCTAAGCAAGTTGGGGTTACGACGAATTTAAAAGAATTCTGTCCCACTCCCATTTTGTCCTACTTGCAAACTGTTTTATTCTATATTTATTTTCCTAATTGTGATGTCCTCATCCTGATTTAAAGTCAGGTCAGCTATATCCTCTAAATGTATCGTTTGTGATGCATCATCAAACGTATTCCCTGCAATAAATACTTGCTGATGTTTTACATCATTATAACTTCTAATATGAATGGCATCTTTTTTCATTTTTCCACTAAAATGATTACTAATTACACTGAAGTTTTCACCTGCTTGAGATGGCATAACTAAGCCTGTGTTAGGGTCAGCAGCATTCTTTCCATCTTTCACACCTAAAAATCGAATACCACCTTTACAATTTTTGAATTCATTGCGTGATATAATCATGTTTTTAGCTTTAAGAGGTGTTAATGCATAATCTTCCATTCCATCAAAACAATTATCTTTAATATGCACATTGTCATAGAATTTATTATATCTACTTGTGTGCGAGCCAATCGCTCTATTCCATGGGCGCATGTGTTGGTCTTCAGAATCACCGAAATAACAATTCTCGATAACAACGTTTTTAGTAATGGTTCCATCTGTCGTGCCAAATTTAGGGAATGCACCTGGGACTTGTATATCCAATTGAATCGCTTCTGAAAATGAGCGGTCGCCATCAAAATCATTAAATCCCTTAAAATGACAGTTCTTGATATATAAGCCATTAATACCACAGGCATCTAAAGCATGTCCACCTACGACATTTAATACCGTAACACCAATCAGTTGAATGTCTTCCGCATGTCCAATTGACATTGCAGTATTATTATACGGAAATTGACCACCATTCATATCAAATGTTCCACCTTTAATATAAATCTGACCATTTCCTTGATATCCTTTATAAAAGCCAAAGCGATGTCCGTTTTTTAAAAGGGCATCCTTACCACATCTTAGCAATGTGGTATCATCTTCAAGTAATAGTGTCGTTGCGCCGTAAATAATGAGTGCTTTCGAAATATGATACGTACCACTCGGTATAAACACAGTGTGTTCACCATATCTTGCTTTATTCAATGCGCGCTGTATTGCTTTCGTGTCTTTGCGTTTATTATGTCCTTTTAGTCCATAATCTTGAGCATTAATTAACATATCGTATCCCCTATCTCAACTTTCCAATCTTTAAATCTATAGGCTATGTACCATTTTAGAATGGGATTAGCTATAATATATGTAATGATTAATGAGGTAATCATTTAATCGTTTCTATATAATTATACAATTTTTAAATACCTCAAACATTTATTCGAGAGGATGATAGCTCATGACTAAAAAAGCACTTATCGTTGTAGATTATTCTTATGATTTTATTGCAGATGATGGCCGCTTAACATGTGGTAAACCTGGTCAAGATATCGAAACGTTTATCCTAAACCGTCTTGAAACGTTTCAGTCACATGACCAAGATATTTTCTTTATGATGGATTTACACTATGAAAATGATCCTTACCACCCTGAGACGCAGTTATTCCCTCCTCATAATATTGAGGGCACATCAGGGCGCGACCTGTATGGTAAGGTTAAAACATTTTATGATAATTTTAAAGAATGCGAGAATGTTCATTATCTAGATAAACGTCGCTATGATTCTTTCTACGGTACGCCTTTAGATAGCCTATTACGTGAAAGAAATATCACAGATATTGAAATTGTAGGTGTATGTACAGATATTTGCATTCTCCATACTGCCGTATCAGCATATAATTTAGGATATCACATCACTATTCCTAAAGATGGTGTTGCTTCTTTCAATGAAAATGGTCATGTGTGGGCTTTGGGACATTTTGTAAACTCATTAGGCGCAGAGGTAGATGTTCCTAAATAAAACATGATAAAATAAGATGAAAAATCAAATGATAAGGGTGGATAATAACAATGGCAAAAACTTATATTTTTGGACATCAAAATCCAGATACAGATGCAATCGCATCAGCTATAATCATGGCTGATTTTGAACAATTAACTGGTAACTCTGAAGCGACGCCATATCGCTTAGGAGATATTAATCCTGAAACTCAATATGCTTTAGATCACTTTGAAGTTAAAGCACCAGAATTATTAAGTGATAACCTAGATGGTCAAGAGGTTATCTTAGTCGATCATAACGAATTCCAACAAAGTGCTGAAACAATTTCTGATGCTGAGATCAAACACGTTGTAGACCATCACAGAATCGCAAACTTTGAAACTGCTTCACCACTTTGGTATCGAGCAGAACCAGTTGGTTGTACAGCTACAATTCTTTATAAAATGTATAAAGAACGTGGATTTGAAATTAAACCACACATTGCTGGATTAATGATTTCAGCAATCATTTCTGATAGCTTATTATTTAAATCACCTACTTGTACAGATGAAGATGTAAATGCTGCTAAAGATTTAAAAGACATTGCAAATGTTGATTTAGATGAATATGGCTTAGATATGTTAAAAGCTGGTGCATCTACAACGGATAAATCTGCTGAAGAATTATTAGATATGGACGCTAAATCATTCAATATGGGTGACTATGTTACACGTATTGCACAAGTTAACACGGTTGACATTGACGAAGTCTTAGATCGCAAAGAAGATCTTGAAAAAGCAATGTTAGAAACAAGTGCAAATGAAAAATACGACTTATTTGTATTAGTCGTAACTGATATTATTAATAGTGACTCTAAAATTTTAGTCGTAGGTGCTGAAAAAGACAAAGTTGGCGAAGCATTTAAAGTTCAACTAGACGATGGCATGGCATTCTTATCAGGCGTTGTCTCTCGTAAAAAACAAGTGGTACCTCAAATTACAGAAGCTTTAACTAAATAAGACATTTAGGTATTTAATTAACCGCCTATATATGTAAGGCTAGGACATTATTAATTAAACAATACTACTTTGCAAATGCGCAGTAGCTAACTGAACCGAGAGGGCGTAAGCTTTTCTCGGTTTTAGTTATCTTTGCGGGCTAGACCCCAACAAAGCGCATTTCATCAAGAAATTCAACAAGCAAAGCAAGCTGGGAGCGGGTGCCGAATTTAAAAAAATTCAGTCCCGCTTCATTTTTATTGAAATAAATTTAGGGTATAGATATGATGAATAACATCATACATTTTAATAAAGTTTTTTAATTTAAAAAGGAATCATTAGGAGGTATCATATATTGCCGACCATCGAGCAACAATTCGAAGAGAGTAAAGCTTTTTTTAAAACACATAAAACAAAAGATTTGAAATTTCGAAAGCATCAGTTAAAACAGTTAAGTAAAAGCATTAAAAATCATGAAAATGATTTACTTGATGCGCTTAAAACAGATTTAGGAAAAAGTCCTGTTGAAGCCTATGCTACAGAAATTGGATTCACTTTAAAAAGTATTAAAACAGCACGTAAAGAATTGAAAAATTGGGCTAAAACAAAACAAGTTGACACCCCTCTATTTATGTTTCCTGCAAAAAGTTATATTAAGCAGGAACCTTATGGCACAGTATTAATCATTGGTCCATTTAACTATCCAGTTCAATTGGTATTTGAACCCTTAATTGGCGCTATCGCAGCTGGAAATACAGCGCTTGTTAAGCCATCTGAATTAACACCTCATGTTGCCACAGTCATTCGTCAAATTATTGAGGACGTGTTTACACCAGATTATATAGCTGTTGTTGAAGGAGGTATTTCTGAGACACAAACATTAATTCAACTACCTTTCGACTATATCTTCTTTACAGGTAGTGACAAAGTTGGTCAAATTGTATATGAAGCTGCTAGTAAAAATTTAGTCCCTGTTACGCTTGAATTAGGTGGAAAGTCTCCTGTTATTGTAGATGACACAGCCAATATCAAGGTTGCAAGTGATCGTATTAGTTTTGGTAAATTTACAAATGCTGGTCAAACATGCGTAGCACCAGACTATATATTAGTAAATAAGAAAGTTAAAAACGAATTGATTGAGGCGCTTAAACAAAGTATTCAAGAATTTTATGGTCATACGATTGAGGAAAGCCCTGACTTCGGTCGCATCGTCAATGATAAACATTTTAATCGCTTAAATGAATTACTTAACGTACATCAACAACATATTATTTTCGGTGGCCATACAAATGCATCAACGCGCTATATAGAACCAACTTTATTAGATGGCATCACACCTAACTCTAAAATTATGCAGGAAGAAATTTTTGGTCCACTCTTGCCTATCATTACTTACGATGATTTCAATGAAGCAATCGATATTGTGCAAAGTAAAGCTAAACCATTGAGTCTCTATTTATTTAGTGAAGATGAGAATAGTACACACCGTGTGTTAAATGAATTATCATTCGGCGGTGGCGCAATCAATGATACATTAATGCATTTAGCAAATCCTAAACTACCATTTGGTGGTGTAGGCATGTCTGGTATCGGTCAATATCACGGTAAATATACTTTTGAAACTTTTAGCCACAGCAAGTCATATATCTTTAAATCTACACGATTAGATTCAAGTGTAATGTATCCACCCTATAAAGGTAAATTTAAATATATTAGAACCTTTTTTAAAAATTTATAAATTAATTCGAAAAGAAGCCACGACAATTTTAATACTGTCGTGGCGCTATTTATATAGTTTATTAAATAAAGCTAACATGTACACCCTCAGGTGCATTGTATTGATTATCTGTTGGCGTTAATTTACCTGTATGTGTATCTCTATTGAATACGGTAATGTCATAATTTCCTTCTTGATGGGCACATACTAAGTAGTCATCTGATTCAGTTATATTAAAATCTCTAGGAAATTGGTCCCCACTTTTAACAATTTCTACTGGGTTTAGTCCAGCACCATCATCTGTAATCGTGAAAACAGCAATACTATCATGACCGCGATTACTAATATATAGCGATTGTTGATCATGAGATAATCGGACAGCAGCTAGTTTAGTATCTTCATTAAAATCTTCTGGAATCGTTAAATGACGTTCTATTTCTTTAAATTCGCCATCCTCATACTTAGCAACACTTACATAATTAGATAATTCATGAACAATATATGCATATTCGCCATTCTTATGAAAAGCAATGTGTCTAGGACCATCTTGGTCTTTAAATTGAGACACTTTATACTCTTTTAAGCCTTCACTACTATATTCATACGTGACAACACGATCAGTACCTAAATCCGTAGCTACAACGTATTTACCGTCAGGTGTTTCATTTAAATAATGGACATGTGAATGCTCTTGGCGTTCGTGACTACCAAGTGGATAGTCGTGGTGCAATTCTTGAATTAACTTAACAATTTCACCTGTCTCTTTATTTAATTGATATATTCTAGCGATACCAGCGCCGTACACCGCTTCAAACAAGAAATTATGATCTGTGGATACTGAAATATAACAGCCTGTACCCGCTTCAGAAGCTAAGCATTTATTGATTAATGTTAGTGCACCTGAATGGTCTTTTTTAAATGCTGCTACTCCACAATGTGTCCCCTCTTTCGTAATGGCATATAAATAATCGTCGGTTTGTGCAAGGTAGGTTGATGCTTCAATTTCATAACCCGTATTAACAGCACTAATGTGACCATTATCTTCATTTAATTCGAATAAATAAATCCCTTTACCCTCTTTTTTCGTATATGAACCGATATAACCCTTAGTTGTCATCAGTATACCTCCTAAGTTCTAGTTATCTTTATTTTATTAAAAGAAGGGGCACTATGACAATTATTCTTAATCGCTCTAAACCATTAATTAAAAAGAAAAACCAGTAACCTCAACATTGAAGTTACTGGTACTATTACGCAAATTACGCGTTATTACTTTCAATATCTGAAACGATTTCTTTCGTTTTTCTTTCGATATCTTCAAAGTCTTTTTTGAAGATGTAAGCAAATGCTACAACACCTACACCAACGACTACTGATGTAATAACTACTAAGCTTAATAAGAATTTGAATAAACCTTTAATTAAATCCCACATGTATGTTTCACCTCTAAATAGAAATAAGTATGTTTACAATATTATATATTATCATACTTACTGTTATCATTAAATAGATACCTTTTTTGTCTTATAATAATCATTAAAAAATGAATTTCAAAAACTTCATAAGTTTTCAATTGTACATTAGTTTAATACATCCACCATGCTTTTACTTTGTTATATACTTTTAAATAAGCGTCCTGAAACATAGTACCCCTCCTTGTTTTTTAAATTTTTCTTGCTATCATGTTCAGTATAATAATAATTATATTAGTTTTCAATTAATGCTATTTTACAATATTTAGAATTTTCAGGAGGCCTTCTCATGCAACAAGTGAAATCAGATATAATGACGTTTAGAGGATCACATTTTGATTTAGGGGTTAAAACAGCTCAATGGCTTAAACAAACGCCTTTACTAGAAAATCGTGAGCGTGAATGGAAAAAACGTATGCCTCGTTTTGATATAAATGTTAATGAAACTTATTCAGTTTTTCAAACATATGCACCCCAAATTTGGGAAGAAATTATGGGAATGCAAGAAGTACTGAATCTACCTACAAAACAAATGATATTAAATTTTGCACATTATCGTTTCACAGATTTAAAAGAAAGTGGATGTACTGTATTTCAAGGTAAGGATTTTATGGTCCGTAATTATGATTATCATCCTGCCACATATGATGGAAGATACTTATTATTCCAACCTAATGACGGAGGGCTAGCGCAAATTGGACCTACGTCTAGAGTGACAGGTCGTATGGATGGTATGAATGAAGCTGGTTTGACGATGGGCTATAACTTTATGCATCGTAAACATCCTGCAAATGGCTTTGTATGTTATATGATTGGACGCCTTGTTTTAGAATATTGCAGAGATGTAGATGATGCTGTTAAATTCTTAAACGAACTTCCACATAGAAGCTCATTTAGTTATATTTTAATGGATAAAAAGCTTAATCATGCCATCGTTGAAGTGACACCACGTTCATTTGATGTTAGATATGATAAAGTATGTACAAATCATTTCGAAGTCTTAACACATGAGAATCGAAATTACACGAAAGAATCACGTGAACGATTAGAACGTACTATTTCTCAAACTTCACAATCCCTAGATAAACATACAGCCTTTAAATTATTTAATGATCCAAAGTTCGAAATTTACAGCAAATTATTTAGAAGTTGGTCAGGTACAATACATACTTCAATGTATGAACCACAAAACTTAACCGCTTGGATGACGTTAGGTGAAAATCAAGTCCCGACTTCAATTAATTTTCAATCATGGCTTGATGGACATGAACTGGAGATTCAGCAATTTAAAGGTCAAATTGATACCGATTTAACTTTCGCAAATTATTAAAAAAGAGGTTGGGAGATAAATAATATAACGAAGCTATTTTGCAAATTCGCAGTAGCTGACTGAACTGAGAAGGCGCTTAAGTCAAGCTTTTCTCAGTTCTAGTCACCCTTGCGGGGGTGGGCGGGGCCACAACACAAAAAATCACGAAAGTGATTTTACAAGCTAAGCAAGTTGGGGTTCGGGGCCCCAGCAAAGAGAATTTCATAAAGAAATTCTACAAGCAAAGCAAGCTGGGAGTCGGGGCCCCAACAAAGAGAATTTCACTAAGAAATTCTACAAGCAAGGCAAGTTGGGAGAGAGACGACGAATTTAAAAGAATTCTGTCCCACTCCCGACATGACAAATGATTGCCTTTTATTATGTAGGCAATCATTTTATTTTAATATCTTTTTTAACAGTGTAAAACTCAACCACATTATCACTATTTCCTACCTTACCGTTATTAAAAGCTTTATTCTCAACTTTAGCTTCACCAGTACCTGGATGTAATTTTAATAACGTATTTTTCGGTTTATCTTTATAATCCAAATGAATAGAATCATGTTTACTTGAACCTCTAACATCCGTTTCACTATACATATCTGTGAAATTTAAATGCCCTTCTTCAGTCACAAACAGGGCGTTTTGAAGTATTGTCTTGTTTACGTTCATGGCACCTAAACGCGTCTTAAATTTACTGTTGTGGATTTCACTATTTTTAATGTTTACACTACCAGTATCGCTCTCAAAAATAAGGTTATTTAATTTAGAGTTGTTAACTTTTAAATGTTTAGTACTTTGGTAAATCAAACCATTCTTAATATTAATCCCATCTAAACTTATACTTTCAAAATTTGAATGTATATCTAAATTGTTTATATTTTTATTAGGGATTATAATTTCGATTTTAGATTCGCTCTGATTAAAAGGGTTAATATTGATGCTATAGCCTCTTTTGTTAGATCTATGCTCTTTTACATTTAAGGTATCATTTGTGTGATACACCTTAACATCATTATCACCATAATATTTAACACCACAATGGTTACCTTGTTTAATTGTGACTTCTGAATTGTAACTCTCAACATTTAAATTAGTCATTTTCATATGATTGTAAGCTTTATCATATTTGAGCTTTTTAAATTCATCTTTGTCGTGTACAAACCAGACTAAAGTTGCAAAGAAAAAACCTATAAATATTACTATGCCAGCTATCATTGCCTTTTTCATTGTTTAATTCTTCCTTTAACTGTTTGGATATACCAAGTTAAATATTTTAATACAAGTCGATATATATTTTGAGTGATTTTCATTGTGAGTACAAATAAAACGATACCAATCCCCGCATAAGAAATGCTAAATAAGAAATTGCTAAACGAATCAACAATCCCCTTGACAATACTCATCGAAATAATGATTAATGGAAGACAAATTAAAAAGACTGAGAATAAAAACACACCAAATAATATCACTAAAAATATCACTATAGGAATAATAATAAAGAAAAATGAAAGTACACCAAGACTCAATGACGCCATTATTGCTCTAACAATATTTTGAAGGTTAGGGGTAACTTTGGCATAAGAAATCGCTTCTTTCGCTTTGACTTCCTTACCAATATCATGTGGTTCACGCAAGTCTGATATGATGTCCTTTTCTGATTTTCCTTTTGTTTCTTGTTCATAGAAATGATTTTCATAATCATCCATAAGTTTGTCTTTTTCTTCTCTTGGCAATTGATCTAGTTCCAATTCAAGTTCATTTAAAAAGGTAATCTTATCCATTTTTTCACATACTTTCTTAATTGAATTATCTCTATTTCAGTGAAAAAGTAGCTTGCTTAAAATTGAATTATACGCGGATCACTGTTAACGACTAAAAAATTCAATTCGTTTAACCACATTATCTTTATACAAAATGGATAGTTTCATATGATGATCTTTATCAACATAGATTAATGCATCATACCCCCTACCAACTTTGTCTTTACGATAGTTCTCACCCAAGTAGTTAATGGCATGATCAACGTTGTCTCCAATTTTAATGCCAAAATTAGTTGTCACGTCCTGATCATTAATGAGCACTATTCCTTTTACCTTCTTGTGTTTATTTTTGACTTTCACCGTTAGATTTTTATGATTTTTATCATTGTAAAATTTATATCTGTCCAACTTAATATTACGATTAATCTCGTAATTATCATCATTAAATTGTTGATTCATTTGAATGCCATTAATTTTCACTTCTGTAAGATCAATCGTTTTTTGATTTTTATAGATTGTAAGACAAGTAACGACTATCAAAGCTATGATTGTAAAGATAATAAAAATTACCCATCTATTTTGTATACGCAAATGTACCACCACTTCTATTCTTAATAACTTAAATATATCATAACCGCTTACTAAGAAACATCTATCCACCAAGAATCGTTTCTTACACAATTGTAACGTTAATTTACCATTATAAGAAACACAGTCATACTAATATATTTTGAGTTTTATAATTATCCATTTTCAGTGAAAATTGTTATAATGATATAAATTTAATGGGGAGGTATTTCTTATGGCTAATTTAGAAACGTATTTTAAAAAGAGTCAACCACTAGATGACTATATCGAAAACATGACTGTAAATAAAGACAACGTATTATCGATTTACAATGCATTCACGCCACCTTCAACTGACGACAGAATCGGTCAACTTAAAGACCGTCCCTATTCGAAAGTGTTAGTTATAAGTGAAGATTGGTGTGGCGACGCTATGATGAACTTGCCTATACTAAAGCATATTAGTGAGTCACTTCAGTTAGAAGTTCGTGTATTCCATAGAGATGAAGATACAGATCTAATTGACCAGTATTTAACAAATGGTACAGCACGTTCGATTCCAATCTTTATCTTTATGAATGATCAATTTGAACAAGTTAGTGTTTGGGGACCAAGAGCGCGTGAAGCTCAAGACTATGTTACGCAACTAAGAGCTGAGAAATTACCTAATAAAGAAGCGCCTGATTATAATGACAAGGAGAAAGAGGTTCACCACGAAATCGCTACTAAATATAAATCAGATTCTGAATTATGGAATCAAGTTTATGATTCCATTATCAGTAAATTAATGCTATAAACGCAAATAAAAACAAAATGGGTAGTGAAGCAGATATTATTTTATTTCTGCTCCACTACCCTCTTTATTTAGGAACAACTTCCTATGCTTGTCTTAAATATCTCTTTTAGCTGCATAAGCAATATTCGCAATGAATAAAACAACAATTGATGCTAATGAGATAAACCATTGCCAATTTGAAAATTTAATGCTATCCGTTTGAGATTTCTCAGTTAAATAACTGAAAGGAATATATTTTAGTGATTTTTGAATTTTTTCGCCCCAATCAGGAATCAAACCAATAAAAGGTTGAATAAACGGTACGATAAATACTAAGAAGATGCCTAACGTGAAAATAACTGCTGGTTTTTGAACTATTAATGTCACTAAGAATAATAGTAAACCAAAGAATAGTAAGAAGATAAGATAGAACCATATGTTCGTTAAGAACTTATCTCCGTCTAAATTTTTTCCATCAGTAAATGCTTGTACTAACATTAAAGTAATATATGTGATAAGTGCAAAAATAAAAGAAATTAACACAATTGAAATTGTTTTAGCAATGATATAACCAATTCTATTCTTCACTTTGTTCATATACAGTTGAATCGTACCTTGAGAATAATCACGAGTAATCGTCTTAATCACTACTAGCAAGCCAAAGAATAAAAACATCCAATTTGCCATAGATAGAATTGACGAATAATTTACTTGATCAGTATTTCGTGCCATTAAGAATGTTATTAATCCTAAAACTAACCAGATTAATAGTAATGCAATGTAAGTTAGATAACTTTTACAAAAACTCAATATATCATATTTAACTAATTGTAAACTTCTCATTTATTTGTCACCTCTTTGATTAATATTAAAGTACGTATCACGAAGCGAACTTTTTCTTGTTTCAATATACTTAGGATATAAATCTTTTTGTGCTAAAGATTTGAGTATTTGTTTATAATCTTTTTGTGCCTTAATCATGATTTCGCCACTATCTTTATGAGATTGAAGTACGTTGAAATGTGCTGTTAAATAGTCAAGCGCTGCGTTAAATTCTTCAACTTCAAATTTAAGTGATGTATGATCTTGAGCGCTACCGTCTTTCATATTAACGTCTTGTACAAAGTTACCGTCACGTAAGAAGACAGCTCTATCACAAATCAATTCTATATCTTCTAATTTATGGCTTGAAATTAATATTTTCATTCCTAAATCATTCACTAATGATTGAATCGTTTCTAAGACATCAATCGAGCCATCTGGATCCATACCATTGGTTGGTTCATCTAGTATTAAATATTTCGGTTTATTCATTAATGAAACAGCAATCGCTAGTTTTTGTTTCATACCCATTGAATATTTTTTTACCTTTTTCTTAATGTATGGTCTCATACCAAATGCGTCTATAATTTTATCTGTATAATCTTTGTCGAAACCTTTTCCTAGAACCTGAGCAAATAATCTCAAGTTATTTAAACCTGTTTTATTATCATAGAGCTTTGGATGTTCAATAAGATAACCTACGTTCTCGTTATCGTTTAGTTGAACCTTTCCTTTGAAATTAATAATATTGCCATTCATTACTTTCATTAATGTTGTTTTACCAACACCATTTTTACCAATTAAACCTACAATCTGACTATCTCCAAAATCAAAATTGATATTATCTAAAACATCATTATCTCCATATGTTTTTGTAATGTTTTCTAATTTCATGTAAGCCCTCCTTTATTTTCACGCTGATTGATACGTTTTAATTGAATCAAATAGTTTATAATCATCCAAATAATACTTAAAATCAATAAACCGTAATTGTAATAGACGCCTAACACATTATAGGTATAGTAGTGTTGGAACACGAGTACATTAATAACTGCGAATACCGTTGTTATTGCAAATGGTATAGCCAACATCATAATCATAATATATGGTGCATAAGCTATGCCTTCACGCTTTCTTTCAGTGTTCCTACTAAATGCAATTGGAATGCTGAAAAAATTCACGAATATAAAAGCTATTGCAGTTGAATACCTTAAATCTCCAAAATCTATATTGGACGATTGAAAATTATATAATGCGATGATACATCCACCAAATAACGTTAACACAATACATGTAATATAATTTGCGTTGAGCATATCTTTCTTAGAAACAGGTAAGCTTTCGTAAAATAAATACGAACTTTTCCCACCTAACCTTCTATGCAGTCTAAATAAATGTCCAGAATCTAAAATGCTGACAACCATTAATGTGATAGCAATGGGTGCATAGAACAGAAAATAAAGTTCGGTTTTAGAAAGTACCAATGCATATAGTGGATTAAAGAGCAATAACGCAAGATAAATGACTATTGTTACACTTCGACATTTAAAATTTCTAATTAATAATTGCTTCATTTTACCAACCTACTTTGCTGAAATTCTTGTTGATTGTCACGCAGATGAGATTTTTCGATATAAATCATCAGTTCTTCTATTGTAGGTTGTTGAATATTAACGTTGTTTCCAAACAATTCTTTAAACACTTGAGCATGTTGCGTAAATCCTTTAAATCCAGTCGATTTCACTTCTTTATATAGAAATAAACGATTTAATTCTTCGTCTAAATCTTCATTATCACCTTGTACTATTGCGTATTGTTCTTGTAATTGATGGCGGAATCCTTGCATGATAATTTCTCCATTTTTTATGTGTACAAGATAGTCAGCAATTTTTTCTAGGTCTGAAATGATATGCGTTGAAATAAATAATGTCTTATTTTCATCGAGTAGTTCACTTTGTAATATTTCTAACACTTCATTGCGAACGATTGGGTCTAAACCTGCAGTTGGCTCATCCAAAATGAATAATTCTGCATGGTGACTCAAAGCAAGCGCTAGTGACAATTTCATTTTCATACCTGTTGAGAAATGCTTAATTTTATTATTAAAAGGTAGTTTAAATTTCTCTAAGTAATATTTGAACGTTTCTGAATCCCAATCACTATAAAATGGTGATACCATTTTTTCAAGTTTTTTTGGAGTCCATTGTTGATTAAAGTAAATTTCAGAATAAACAAAACCTATTTTATTTTTAATCCATTTCGGTTTATTTGTAATTCGTTCACCGAAAATGAAAATATCACCATTACTAGGTTCTAATATATCCATTATCAACCGAATCATTGTCGTCTTTCCTGCGCCGTTAGCCCCAATGAACCCAGTTACAAATCCTTGAGGAATATTGAATGAAAGATTGTTAATTGAAAATGCTCTATTTTGATACGATACATTTTTTACTTCAATGACATTCATTCTTCTTCCTCCTCATAAATTAAAGTTAATATTTCTTTTAATTCTTTCAGAGGCATATCGATTGTTTTAGCTTCTTTGATCATTAATCGAGCAAGATTTTCTATTACAAAGAATTGCTTTTCTTTTAATATTGAACTATCTTGTTCTTTAACAAAGGTGCCTTTTCCTCGAACAGTTGTAACAAATCCATCTTTTTCTAAATCTTCGTAAGCTCTCTTAGTCGTGATTAGACTCACTTGCAAATCTTTTGCCAGCTCACGCATCGAAGGTAAGTGGCTACCAGCTTCAACATAGCCTTTTAAAATATTTTCTTTGATTTGTTGCTTGATTTGTTCATAAATGGGTTGTTCACTGGTGTTTTTTAGAATAATTTTCATTGATGTCCCCCTTTAATGACTGTATATACATAATATACACACTATATACACGTTTGTAAAGTCATATACGTAAATATCCCCATAAAACACGTTATTAAGAAAAATTGTATATATTTACTAGATACAATAAGAAAGTGGGCGAGAATTATTAAAATTCTCGCCCACACCCAGCTTGCTTGGCTTGTAGAATTTCTTAGTGAAATTCTCTTTGTTGGGGCCCCGCCCGCAAGGTTGACTAAAACTGAGAAACGTTTGACTTAAACGCTTTTTCAAATCAGTCAGCTAGTGCGAATCTGCAAAATAGCATGATTATATTATTTATGTCTGAGATTCTTAAAGTGCTATTTTTTATTTTTCTTTCTATCATTACTACGATTAATAAAAGCACATATCATAAACATGATTGCAGCTAATAATAATTTAACGCCTTGATCTTCATGTCCTGAAGCTTGTAAGTAATAACCAATAACAAATAATACAATTGCCAAGGTCACGAAAATCTTAGTTAAATGTTTCATCATAATTAACACCTCAATAACCGTATTATAACAAACATCAAGACATATTACGGTTTCAATGGATATTTAAAATTGAAAATATGCTTCCATATGTTAAAATTTAAGTGTATCCACGAATTACATTACACAGCCCCTAACTTGTGACGGCAAGTTAGGGGCTTTTGTGTATGGTCATCTACTTATCTTTCCACTTAGATTCTAACCAAACACGAAATATGACGAGTATACCACCCGTAATCAGTGTCACCATACCCTCTAATAGCCACGACATTACACTACACCTCCAAATGAAAAGTGTCATATCTTATGATGACCTGTCATCATTTTAACATAAAAAGCGAACAAATGTTCGATTTATAAGAATCTTAACTATCAATTCTATGTAATCATAATAGGAACACTTTATCTTTATGACATTTAAAGATAATATATTATTAAACACTAAAAAAAGTGAGGTTAAATAAATGAACCCATTAGCTCAAAACTTAAATAATCAACTTGTTGATGATTGTCCTGAAATTTTAAGTATGCTTTCAACGCTAGGCCAATCTATGTACTATCCAAAAGGTATATTATCTCAATCGGCCGATGCTAAAAAAACAAAATACAATGCGACTATTGGTATGGCTACAAATAAAGATGGAAAAATGTATGCTGATACGTTATTTGATGTCTATAATCATCTATCACCTGATGACGTATTTCCGTATGCACCACCACAAGGATTAGAAGCTTTAAGAGATTTATGGCAAGATAAAATGCTCAAAGAAAATCCTGATTTATCAAAAGAAACGATTAGTAGACCAATTGTCACTAATGCGTTGACTCATGGTTTATCTCTTATTGCTGATTTATTTGTAGAGAGTGGCGATACGATCTTAGTACCTACTCACAATTGGGGTAACTATAAATTAATATATGAAACACGTCATTCAGCAAATATTGAAACATATTCAATATTTAATCATGAAGGTCACTATACAACAAATGATTTAGTGACTACTTTAGACAACTACAATCAAGATAAAGTCGTACTCATTCTGAATTACCCTAACAATCCTACTGGTTATACACCGAATAAAGATGAAGTTACAACTATAGTATCAGCTATTCGTTCACTTGCTGAAAAGGGCACAAAAGTGATAGCTGTTGTTGACGATGCTTACTACGGCTTATTTTATGAAGATGTGTATCGCCAATCTATATTTACTGCGTTAAATCAAATTGAATCAAATAATATATTACCGATTCGTTTAGATGGCGCTACTAAAGAATTCTTTGCTTGGGGACTACGTGTTGGTTTCCTTACATTTGGTCTAAGCAATCATACAGCTAAAGAAGTATTAGAGGCGAAAGTTAAAGGTTTAATACGAAGTAATATTTCAAGTGGACCAATGCCTTCACAAAGTGCTATTAAATACGTCTTAGAACATCATGACCAATTTGATAAAGAAATCCAACAAAATATTGATACTTTACAACAACGATATGAAGTAACTAAGTCAGTTGTATATGATGATAAATACAAAAATCATTGGCAAGCATATGATTTTAACTCAGGTTATTTCATGGCAGTCAAAGTCAATGGCGTAAATCCTGAAGAACTTCGTACGCATTTAATCAATGAATATTCAATTGGAATCATTGCTTTAAATGACTCTGATATCCGAATTGCGTTTAGTTGTATTGAAAAAGATGATATTCCACATGTGTTTGAATCAATCGCAAAAGCAATAGATGATTTAAAGTAAACAATCGATATAATGAAGTAATATAATTATGATGTTAAGAAAAAGTTCTCGTATTCGAATAAGTCCATCATTCTGAACGACAAAATAACTCGAAAGTTGTGATCTTAATGGTAACTATTTTTTTAATATTGCTTATTATTAATTTTATCTTAACGTCATATCATTTGTATCTTTACGCATTTACGTCAACCGGACATGTACCCAAAAATTTATATTTTTTCATAGGATTACTCACCCTATTCATTCTATTTGGAGCATGGTTACTAGATTTATTATAAATTTTTCTATTATCATTCTTAAATAATGTAAAAAACGGGAGTGGGACAGAATTCTTTTAAAATTCGTCGTCCCTCTCCCAACTTGCTTTGCTTGTAGGATTTCTTGATGAAATTCTCTTTGTTGGGGCCCCGCCCGCAAGGATGACTAAAACTGAGAAAAGCTTGAATTAAGCGCCTTCTCAGTTCAGTCAGCTACTGCGGATTTGCAAAATAGCTCCATTATATTATTTATGTCCTAGACTCGTTTTTATAAAGTTATCTATCTAATTCTGTTTTCTTCCACTTTCTAATTTTGGTTCTAAATGTCTTAAATGGTGCTACTGTGTTAATATGAATCCACTTCCAAACCGGCCATTTGGAAGGCGTTGATGACGCCCATTGCCTTTTATCACTCTCAAATAATGTTTTATCATCTAAACTTTTAATTAATTCAATCATGCTATCTACTTCTTTATTAAACTGATTAATAAGTTGCTCTAATGTGTAGTTTGAGTATGTTTGATAAAATTCTTGATATAATCCCCCTAAATTATTCCACTTATAATTCGGGCTAGGTGTTACAACGGATATATTATTTTTATTATCCCTTTCCCAAGATTGAATTAAATTTAACCATCCTAACTGATATGCAATCATTTGCGCTGGTGTCCTATCAATACCAGTTTTATATATATCCTTTTCTGCTTCTGATACATCACTAAATTCGTGAATAAATAAATCGGCTCTTTTCCTAATTTCAATTATTAAAGCATCTTTATCCGCATACGTTTGCATCTCATCACCACCAATTATTTATATGTTTAGTATATAATATTTCATCCAATTAAAATATGTATTTATCAACTATAATTTAAACCTAAATTTCATATCTTTATTATTAAAATAATTTTTCAATCAAAAAACGCTTTTCAAAAGAAGTCATCTTTTGAAAAGCGCTTATGTTACTAAATCTAATTAGCTTATGACGTGGATTACATCATGCCTGGCATGCCACCCATACCTGGATTGTCATTATTATCTGGTTCAGGGATAGTTGCAACTACTGCTTCTGTAGTTAAGAACATCGCAGCAACACTTGCAGCATGTTGTAATGCAGAACGCGTTACTTTTGTAGGGTCAACGATGCCTTCTTCAAGCATATTTACCCATTCATTCGTTGCGGCATTGAATCCAACACCTGCATCTGCATGTTTTAATCTCTCAACAATTACCGAACCTTCAAGGCCAGCATTCTCAGCAATTTGACGTACAGGTGCAGATAACGCTTTAAGTACGATATTCACGCCTGTTGCCACATCACCTTCCGCTTCTATTTCTTCTACTTTATTATAGATGTTTACTAATGCTGTACCACCACCGGCAACGATGCCTTCTTCAACTGCAGCACGTGTAGAGTTTAAGGCATCTTCAATACGTAATTTACGTTCTTTCAATTCAGTTTCAGATGCAGCTCCGACTTTAATTACTGCAACACCACCAGCTAATTTAGCTAAACGTTCTTGTAATTTCTCTCTATCAAAATCAGAATCCGTTTCATCAATTTGTGCTTTGATTTGACTGACACGTGCATCAATACTATTGTCATCTCCGTCGCCATCGACAACTGTAGTATTATCTTTAGTTACTTCAACTTTGTTGGCACTACCTAGCATATCAATGGATGCGTCTTTTAATTCTAAACCTAGATCATCCGTAATAACTGTAGCGCCAGTTAGGATTGCTAAGTCTTCTAACATCGCTTTACGACGATCACCAAAACCAGGTGCTTTAACTGCAACTGCAGTAAATGTACCACGCATACGGTTTAATACGATATTAGTTAAAGCATCACCTTCAACTTCGTCAGCTACAATTAAAATTGGACGACTTGATTGCACGACTTGTTCTAATAAAGGTAAGATATCTTGGAAAGAAGAGATTTTTTTATCTGTCACTAAAATATATGGTCTTTCTAATTCAGCAATCATTTTATCTGAATCTGTAACCATGTATGGTGATTGATATCCTCTATCAAACTGCATACCTTCAACAACTTCTAATTCTGTATCTAGTCCATTTGATTCTTCAATTGTAATAACACCGTCATTACCCACTTTATCCATTGCTTCAGAAATATATTTACCAATTTCTTCATCTGCTGCTGAAATAGCACCAACTTGCGCAATTTCATTTTTATTTTCTACTTTTTGAGAGATATCGTGTAGTGCTTGTACCGCTACTCTTACAGCTTTATCGATACCTTCACGCAGTCCAACTGGGTTCGCACCACTTGTGACGTTTTTTAACCCCTCTTGAATCATAGCTTGAGCTAATACAGTTGCTGTTGTAGTGCCATCACCAGCAATTTCGTTTGTTTTATTCGCTACTTCTTGAACTAATTTCGCACCCATATTTTCGTAAGGATCTTCTAGTTCAATTTCTTTGGCAATTGTGACACCATCATTTGTAATTAATGGTGCGACATACTCTTTATCTAAAACTACATTACGTCCTTTAGGTCCAATTGTAACTTTAACGGCATTGGCTAATTTATCTACACCACGTAACATTGCTTGTCTTGCATCTTCAGAAAATTTTAAGTCTTTAGCCATTTAGTGTACCTCCATTATGTCAATAAATTTAATGTTGATTATTTATAAAAATTTAGTCTTCAATAATAGCAAGTAGATCTTCAACATTTAAAATTAAGTATGTTTCATCTCCACGTTTAACTTCTGAACCAGCGTATTCTTGGAATACTACTCGGTCTCCTTCTTTAACCTCTGGAGCAACCCTTTCACCATTGTCTAGAACTCGTCCAGTTCCAACAGCTACTACTACACCTTCGTTAGACTTTTCTTTCGCACTGTCAGTAAGTACAATGCCACTTTTTGTTGTTTGTTCTTGTTCTTTGCGTTCAATAATCACACGATTTCCTAATGGTTTAAGCATGATCGTTCCTCCTTAACAGGTTCCTTTTTAGCACTCGAAATAATTGAGTGCTAATCTACATCTTATATTAATCAAATTTGGTCAATTTTTCAAGCGAAAGGATTATCTATATTTTGTATAACATACAAATTTACGATAAACTAACTAATGTTGATTATTATTTTTGGAGGAATAGAATGAAGAGAATTTGGGTAGCATTTCTTACCATTGTTATTTATGCTTTAGCACAGTTCTTACCCTTATTAATACAGCATTTACCTTTCTTTAGTAATTTAAGAGGGATGGAACTTGCAAAAGCTGGCGTTTATACTCAAGTGATTTTATTTGTAATCGCAACTTTATTAATTATTTGGTTAAACAGTATCATTAAAAATCCAACTAGATTAGAGCAAGGATATAAAGAACCTAAACGCTACATTTTACCATGGGCATTACTAGGATTTGTAGTAGTTATGATATATCAAATGGTAGCTAGTCTAATCACTATGTGGTTAGTTGGTCAACCACAGCAAAGTCCTAATACTGAGAGAATAATGGCAATTGCTAAACAGCTTCCAGTATTCATATTATTAATCTCAATTGTCGGTCCAATACTAGAAGAATATATATTCAGAAAGGTTATATTCGGTGAAATTTATAATAAAATTAAAGGAAACCGAATTGTTGCATTTTTAATTGCTTCTATTGTAAGTTCAATTTTATTTGCAATCGCACATAATGATGTTAAATTTTTCTTCATATACTTTGGAATGGGCATGTTATTCTCGCTTGCTTATGTCTTAACTAAACGCATTGCAGTTCCAATCATTATCCACATGCTACAAAATGGTTTTGTAGTTGCAGTCCAATTTTTCTTTGGTGATACGGTTAAGCAGTTACAAGAACAAAGTAATTTTATTGTTCATTTATTTATGTAAAAGTTAACGGGAGTGGGACAGAATTCTGTCCCACTCCTGTTTTTCTTTTAGTTTTTAATTTTTCTATAAATAAATCTACCAGTGACACCTACGAAAATCACAATTATAGATGTGATTAAAGCTATATTAATGTTTTTATATTTATCATTATTTTCCGCTTCTTTACTCTCTTCTTTGCTATCTATAATTTTATCTTCATCGTGACTCTGAATATCAGCCTCTTCTTCTTTATCCCTATCACTTGGTTTTTTCAAGTCTGGCATTGAGCCAATTTCACCCGTGATGAGTGCCAATACTTGCTCATCTAAATTTTTGTAATATTTTTTTGAGTTTAATGGATTAAAATACTCAAATCTAAAGTAATTTGAGCCTTTTTGCAAGTAATCTAAGTATTGATTATTAAATGATTGTTTGCGAAAAAGTCTATAAAAATCTTGATTTGAAATGTACTCATTATTATTGCCTAACCTATTAACCTGATTAATGATATATGGATTATATTTATATGAACCATTAGCCAAATCATTTAATCTGTTTAAAAGTGCAGATTGACTATAGAATGGCAATTGATTTTGTCTATGATCATTATTTGTATAGACTTCCGTATCATTTTGGTTATGATTATGTTGTAAACGTCCACCATAATACCATTGATTAGTCGTAGTTGAACCATTCATTTCTGATTGATTTTGGCGCTTATTCGGATATATATGATGAATCATTGAATCAGACACATTATGATCGTGATGTGACCAAGTCGGTTGTTGTCCTTGATTAGTTCCATGATTATTTTCTTGTGGATTATGATTTGTCATATCATTTGGATCTGAATGTCCTGAGTGTTCATCCTGGTGTTTTCCATGATTATTTAAATTATGATTGTTAGAACTACCATTGGAATGGTTTTGCGAACCATTGTTTGAACCGTTTTGTCCGGAACCTGTATTGTGTTCACCTTGATTAGAGCCAGAATGTGTATTGCCATCATGGTTTGGTGGTTGCTGAGGATTACCACTTTCTCCTGGCTTATTTCCTTCATCTGGTTTATCTGTTCCAGACGCTCCAGGTTTGTGTCCTTCACTTGGTTTATCTGTTCCTTGATTGCCTGGCTTGCTTCCTCCATTATGTTGACCTGAATCATCATTCCCTGGCTTACTTCCTTCACCAGGTTGATCCTTTCCAGACGCTCCAGGTTTGTCTTCATCACCTGGTTTATCCGTTTCTTGATCGCCTGGTTGATTGGATTCGCCCTCACCTGGCTTGTTGCCTTCGTCTGGTTTGTCTGTATCACTATCCCCGGGCTGGCCTTCTCCTTCTTGATTACCTGAGTTATTTTCCCCAGATTGATCTTTATCACCAGGATGCGCTGTATCGCTCTCATCAGAGTTGCTTCCTTCATCTGGTTTATCCGTTTCGTTTTCACCGGCTTTGTGTTCTTCATTTGGCTTGTCTACATCTTGATTTTCGGGATTGATTTCTCCTTCTTGGTTACCTGGATGACTATTTCCTGGTTTACTTGAATTTTCCTCGGTATCATTGTCATCATCGTTCTCCGGTTGACTGTTATCAGTTGAATTATCATGATTCATAGTATTGTCATGATCTAACTGCGTATCATCATTATTCTCAGTAGTTGGTTTCATCTCTCCATGGTTTTGACTATCTGAGTTTTTTTCTGAAACAGCAGTATCTTGGGTATCAGATTGATGATTGTCATAATAGTCATTCTGATTACTTAAATCATTTTGTGTACGTGTATCTGTAGTAACCGCATTCTGATTAACCTCATCTGTAGCCGGTTGATTTTTATCTGCAGCTTTCACCTCGTGCTCATGACCTATCACAGATGTACTCAATGCTAAAATCAGGCTAGTTTGGGCTAATTTCTTTTTCATCAATCTTCCACCTCCTTGTGTTTTATAACACTTTCAGTATAAAGAATATTTATCTATTATGCATGGATATATGATTAATGATAAAAAATATTAATACTTTTGACATTTTTTGTAAAAAAACATTTTACAAACCTTAGTATAATATTTATACTTAGGATATAACTTATATAAACAAAGGAGATTTTACATGGGTTTATTTAGCAAATCAAAAACAAAACCATTTTTACAAGAGATTGAAGATAGACGTACAATTTATAGTACTGAAACTACCATTTCAATTAGTGACAAAGAACTCGAAGATATGATTGAACATATCATTAAATACACACCTTCAGCTTTCAACTCTCAATCAACAAGAATTGTATTATTATTAAATGATCAACATCACAAATTCTGGGATAATACTAAAACTGTATTAAAAGATGTTATGGGTCCTGATCGTGATTTCGCTCCAACTGAGCAACGCATTGATGGCTTCAAACATGCTTATGGTACAATTCTTTATTTTGAAGATGAAGATGTTATTAAAGGTTTGCAAGAACAAATGCCAAATTATGCTGATAACTTTGCAAACTGGTCAGTTCAAACGAATGCAATGCACCAATTTGCTATCTGGACTGCTTTAAGTTCAAAAGGTATTGGCGCTTCTTTACAACACTACAATCCATTAGTTGATCAAATTACTACACAATCATTTGATATCCCAGCTTCATGGAAACTTGTAGCTCAAATGCCGTTCGGAGATATCCGTGAACAAGCTGGCGAGAAAGAAATTCAACCTACTGACAACAGATTCATCGTTAAAAAATAATTTATCTATAACTTATTTAGTTAAATCAATCATTAAAGACTCAATTTCTACTTAGACACTTTGTTCTATTTGAAGTTGAGTCTTTTTTAACGTATTTTTCTATAGCATCTGCATAGATTAAGAAACTCGCTCAATTTTTGATTTTCTTTTTTTAATTTAGTAAATTAGAGTTAATCTTGGGATGAGGAGATTTTAAAATGAAAGTACAAATATTTCAATTTTATGTTGAATACGGTAACGTTGAAAAAAATGAAAATAAAATTAAAAGTTGGTTTGAAAATAAATTAGAAGCAAATACAGAGGTCGTTGTTCTGCCGGAAATGTGGAATAACGGTTATGCATTAAATGAGTTGAACCAAAAAGCTGATAGAGAACTTAGTCGTAGTTTCCCGTTCATTCAATCATTAGCACAACAATATCATGTCGATATTGTCGCTGGTTCCGTTTCTAATATTAGAAATGGTAAAGTTTATAATACTGCATTTACTGTGTCTAGAGAAGGACATCGAATTAATAAGTACGATAAAGTTCATTTAGTCCCTATGTTGGATGAACCGACATATTTAGAAGATGGTAAAGCAGTCCCAGAACCATTTTCACTTTCATCAGGTACGCTAGCAACACAAATTATTTGTTACGATTTGCGTTTCCCTGAATTATTGAGATATCCAGCGCGCAATGGTGCACAAGTTGCATTTTATGTTGCACAATGGCCTACACCAAGGTTAAATCATTGGAAATCCTTGCTTCAAGCTCGTGCAATTGAAAATGATATGTTTATTGTTGCATGTAATGGAACGGGAAACGATGGTAATACAGACTATGCTGGTCATTCTATGATTATCAATCCAAATGGTGAGATTTTAGCTGAACTGGGTAACGAAGAAGATACTATTGCTCATAATATCGATCTTAAAGAAGTCGATATTCAACGCGAGACTATCCCTGTATTTAAAAATTTAAAACCAAATTTATATAAATAGTGCAACATACTGTATCCAATCGTTTGGGTACAGTTTTTATTAACGACAAAAGTCGCGAGCTTGGGAGGAACTCGCGACTTTCATATTAAGGGAATGTTTTTTACAGTTATTTCAATCTTTGGGGATGTTATTAATTATGAAAATTTTACAATAGCTTACATCCTGAAAATATTTAACTTCTATATCATACAATAGCTAAGTTAAATACCTTCCACTGAGTTTCAACTTCAGTAACTTTGCTTGTTTCATTAATAAGTTGGGATGGCTTATTAATGAATACGTTTAACTACACGAAGAAAACAAATTAAGATAACTTCTAAATAAATTAGAAGCTTCTTTATTAATAATGTTCGATGGGACATTACTAATATTGAAATGGTTAACCAATACCATTCAAAACACTTACAACATATGGTAAAAGGATTAATGATTTTGCAACTACAAACAAAACCATTTACCTCGATTACCAAAACAATAACTATTAAATTTAAAGACTAAGATTATTAAGTTTTTATCACTCGTAAGTGATATGAGTCTATTTAAACATAACCTTCCAATTTATTTTTAATTATTTCTTAAATCGCATGTTTTTATACATAACTGTAATATTTTATATGTTAAAATATTACTTGTAATTTCAATATAACAGTTAAGTATTTATTTTGAACAGTTACGCATAACCCCCCAGACCAATTGCGCTAAATTGTATAATCAATATAAGGAGAGTGGCACGCTATTGAAAGCAATTGATAAAAAGATTGAGCAATTCGCATTATACTTGCAACGTAAAAACAACCTAGATCATATTCAATTTTTAAAAGTGAAATTGGGATTACAAGTCGTTGTAAGCAATCTTGCTAAAACAATTGTGACCTATGGTGTTGCACTTATCTTCCATACATTTCTATACACTTTATTTACACATGTTAGTTATTTTTTAGTTAGACGTTATGCACATGGGGCACATGCAAAATCATCATTGTTATGTCATGTTCAAAATTTAGCTTTATTCGTAGCATTACCTTGGTTGATAGTATATTTTAAGTTGAATTCGGGTATAATGTATTCTGTTGTGGCTATTGGGATGATAATTATAATTTATTTTGCTCCTGCAGCTACCAAGAAACAACCAATACCTAATCATTTAAAAAAGAAAAAGAAATTATTATCAATAACTATAGTATTAGTGCTTTTAATAATTTCAACTATTGCACCAGAACCATTTAAGCAATTGATATTATTAGGGATTACGCTAGAAAGTATTACATTATTACCAATCTTTTTTCCTAGGGAGGATTATTAACTATGACAGTATTATTTGACTTATTTATTAAATTTTTCTCATTTTTATTAGAATCTGTTGGTACTTTAGCATCTTATACTCCATGTGCTACGTATTTTGATGAACCTGAAGTACCTGAAGAATTAACTAACTTAAAAAGATAATTTCTGTTAGAAAGTGTGAGAGAAGTATGGATATATTATCAAATGTGCCATTAGCTTTTTTTCAAGGATTTCTCTTATTTTTAATCGCTAAAATTATTTTAGACATACATTATACTAAAAGGGATTATTTAGCCATTTTGGTGGTTATAATCCCTTCTGCCTTTTTATATATTTATTTAGGAAGCATATCAGTATTATATTTATTAATTGGTTGTGGCTTGATCTTGTATACAAAGGTTAAGTTGTATTCACTGATAGCAGTACTTAGTAGTGCTATTTTAATGTTTTTAAGTAATTTTATAGGCTTTTTATTAGTTGTGTTAGTAGAAAATCACACTCAGAACTATGTAATTATAACATCATCATACATAATAATCTTTTTTGCTATTTCATTGTTACTAGCTTTTTCAGTTCAATTTTTATTAAAAAAATTGATGCAATCGTACTTGTCTATAAATAGAACATATTTAACTATCATTTCAATAGTGTTGGTTCTATCTTTCATTATCCTATATGTATATTCTCAAATGCCTAATATAAACAATTCTTCTCTAAAAATGTACGGCTTAATTTTTATGGGGATTATTCTTTTCTTCACTGTTCTTATAGTTTTCATATCAAACTATATGATTAAAGAACTTCGTTATAAACGTAATATGGAAGAAATTGAAACATATTATGAATATACTTTACAAATTGAATCAATTAACAATGAAATGCGTAAGTTTAGACATGATTATGTAAATATTTTAACTACGATGTCTGAGTATATTCGTGAAGATGACATGCCTGGGCTAAGACAATACTTCAATGAAAATATTGTACCAATGAAAGATAATCTTCAAATGAAATCAATTAAAATTAATGGTACTGAGAATTTAAAAGTACGTGCGATTAAAGGCTTAGTTACCACTAAGATTTTACAAGCTCAAGAGAAGAACATTCCTATTAGTATAGAGGTGCCTGAGTTAGTAGAACATATAGAAATGAACACGATTGATCTTAGTCGTATCATTGGAATCATTACGGATAATGCGATTGAAGCATCAGAGACGCTTGAAGATGCATTGATTCGTATTGCATTTATTAATACTGAGACGTCTGTTATGTTTATTGTTATGAATAAGTGCCAAGAAGATATGCCTCGTATTCACGAATTATTCCAAGAACGCTTTTCAACTAAAGGAGAAAACAGAGGTCTAGGATTAAGCACGTTGAAAGAAATCACTGATTCTACTGACAATGTGTTACTCGATACGACGATAGAAAATGGCTACTTTGTGCAAAAAGTAGAAATCATAAATAATTAGTCATAAGGATGTGTAATCATGAAAATATTCATTTGTGAAGATGATGTAAAACAACGCGAAAATATGGTTTCAATTATTAACAATTATATAATGATTGAAGAAAAACCAATGGAAATTGCGCTGGCAACAGATGATCCTTATGAAGTCATTGAAAAATCTAAAGAAATGAATGATGTTGGATGCTACTTTTTAGACATTCAACTAGAGGCTGATATCAACGGGATAAAATTAGGTAGTGAAATTCGTAAATATGACCCTATTGGAAACATCATTTTTGTTACAAGTCATAGCGAGTTAACATACTTAACGTTTGTATATAAAGTTTCAGCAATGGATTTTATCTTTAAAGATGATCCTAGTCAGTTGCAATCGAGAATTATTGATTGTTTAGAAACAGCGCATACACGCTTAAAATTATTGTCTAAAGAAAGTAATGTTGAGACGATAGAATTAAAACGAGGTAGTAATTCTATCTATGTTCAATATGATGACGTCATGTTTTTCGAATCATCTACAAAATCACATCGTTTGATTGCACACCTAGATAATCGTCAAATAGAGTTTTATGGTAACTTAAAAGAACTCGCACAATTGGATGATCGTTTCTTTAGATGTCATAACAGTTTCGTTGTTAACCGTCATAATATTGAATCTATTGATTCAAAAGAACGTATTGTTAACTTTAAAAATGGCGAGCACTGTTTTGCATCTGTTCGTAATGTAAAAAAAATATAGTTGAATATGCACAATCAAAATACTCTATAAGTAGATTAATTTAGAAGCGGGACAATGAATTTATCACTGTCCCGCTCTTTTCTCATTATTTTAATTCTGATGTAACTTCTTCAAGTGTTGGAATACTCTCAATGGCACCATATTTTGTTGTAACTTTTGCTGCTACGAAGTTACTGAATTGCAATATGGCTTGCCCTTCTTCCTTAAGCAATTTAGTCATATTCACTTCATCACTTAATAATATTCTGCTAATTGCTGCGCCAATAAAGGCATCTCCTGCGCCTGTCGTATCAACGGCTTTTACTTTAAATCCTTCATGATATATCTTAGTTCCATCTTTTAAAATAATACTAGCGCCATTTGGACCTTGTGTATAAATAACTGCTACGACCGATCCTTGGAATAACGACTGAATTGCACTTTCTTCATCCGCTTCGCCTGTAATAAATTCAAGTTCCTCATCTGAAACTTTTATGATATTCGCTTTAGGAATGAACGCCTGTATCGTTTCTTTACATGCTTCAGCACTATGCCATAGCGGTAAACGTACATTAGGATCAAAAACGATGGTTCCATTAGCTGATTTAAATTTATCAATCATAGCTTGATGCGCTTCTTTCATATCACTTTCAACTAAATCAACAGAACAGAAATGTAGGATATCATTCGGATTAATTGAAATTTCGTCTAAATAGTCCGCTTTATAAAGCATATCAGCAGAAGGTTTACGATAAAATGAAAAATCTCTTTGTCCATCTTCTTTTAAGCTTACAAATGCTAATGCCGTATTTGCTACATCTGTTCTTCTTATAAATTGAGTACCTACACCTAGATTGCTTAAAGTTTCAACTATAATATCACCAAATGCATCATTACCTAATTGCGTCACCATTTCAGTAGATGCTCCCATTTTACGTGCTACACTTACTACATTTGCAGGTGCACCCCCAACTTGTCGACTAAATTGTTCAACATCTTTAAGTTCAGAGTTCTTCACATTTGGTATAAAATCTATTAATGCTTCACCTATTCCGTATAACTTTCTCATTTTTTAATCATCCTTAAGTTCATATTTAGTGAATTTTAAATAAACTTGTCCTGTTTCTGTTGATGTTTCTATACCTGTAGCATTTTCATCTGGAAATATTCTTGAAGTTAAAACACGTTCGCCGTCATTGCAAAATATCTCAATACTTGATGTATCAACAAATATTTGTAATTGGCTCAATGGAGACTTTAAAATTGTACTTCTTGTTAAATCTTGAACATTGTCTGGCAATAATCCACTTTCCGTGCGATCCAATGTAAGCTTTTGTTCGCTTGTATTATAGATAATTTTGGTGTTATTTAACTTTGATGTACGTAATTCAAAATAAATTTCTGACGCATCATTTTCAAGAATATCAATAATCAGTTCATACTGTGTACCTTCATATGGATGTAATTTTCGATTAAATTTATTAGCATAACCTAGTGCAGTTTCTTTATTTTTACGTAACTTTTCAAGCCCTTTAAACGGACGTTGTCGCAGTTGATTATCCTCAATTGTCAGCACCCTAGGTATTGTTAAACAATGTGCCCATCCTTCATCATCGGTAGGATAATTGATTTCAGGTAACCCCATCCATCCAATTAATATTCTATTACCATTTTCATCTAAAAATGTTTGAGGCGCGTAAAAATCAAAGCCATTATCTAGCTCTATAAAGTCCCCATGTTCAAATGATAATGTGTCAAAATCTATATCCCCTATCAAATATCCAGATTGATATATATTTCTAAAGCGATCACCCTGTGCTTCAATTCCTTGGGGACTGAAAAGTATGATATCTTTAGAATTCAAATTAAAATAGTCAGGACATTCCCACATATAGCCAAAGTTTTTTAAATGTGTTTCAAGTTCCCCACAAAAAGACCATTGCTTTAATTGTTTATCTTTCGTCTTGTAAATTAAACAACGACCTTGTTCATCATTTGTTTGGGCACCAATTATCACAAAATATTCACCATTCAATTCAAACACTTTAGGATCTCTAAAATGACTTGTATATCCCTCTGGTTGTGAAGCGATAACGGGTTTATCAAATTTTGTAATCGTACCGTCATTTTCTACTTTCGCAATCATCTGACTAGCATAACGTTCCCATTGAGCATCACGTCGATTACCTGTGTATATGTAATATAAGTCGCCTTCATGTTCAAAAGCACTGCCACTATAAACACCGTGACTATCATAATATGTATCTGGTTTTAATACAGCACCTTGTGGTTCGAACGTCACTAAATCGTCACTCGTATAATTAAACCAATACTTCAATCCATGTACAGCACCAAGTGGGAACCATTGATGTGAAACATAATATTTGCCATTATGATAAATTAAACCGTTAGGATCATTGAGCAAACCTGTTTCAGGTTGGATATGAAATGTCTGACGAAATCTTGACGCTTCGACTTGCTGTTTAAGATGCTCTAGGTACTTTTTATCTACGTCTTCAACGCGACGATAACGTTCTTCTCTTGACCATTCAGCCATATTATTCCTCCATCATTGATAAATTAAATCTAAGTTTATTATTATTCTATCATCGACTATGGTATCGGTTCCATAGTTTTATGTAAATTAAAATTTCTATATTTCAACTGGGATTGTGGTTTTTAACACGACATTTTTAGAAAAAATTAATTCATTTAATTGTTTCATAGCATGCGTCCCAGCTTTATAATAATTAAATTTAACAGTCGTAATCGCAGGCGTGACGAGTTGCGTCATTGGGTCTCCTCCAAAACCATAAATTTGATAGTTCTCAGATGTATTGGGTTGTTGAGAATAAAACTTATGAATTGCTAATGCTATAGGATCTGTTGCCCCAATTAATACGTCAATATTACATGTATGATTTAACTTTTCAGCAACATCATTTTTAGCCTCTTCATATTTAAAAGAAGTTACATAAATTTGGGGATGAATATCATATTTTTTTAAAGCATCAATAATACCTTGCTTTCGTTGTATACCCACAGCAACATCTTCTTCACTAACTCCAAAGAATACGACATTTCGAAATTGTTGATGCCCTATTTGTTCACCTACGATGTATCCTGCTTGATAATCATCATGGATAATACTATGTAACTCAGGATGCGACTGACCGACTAGAATAACTGGTACATCTAATTTCTGAATCACTTCTAAATGTTTATTTGTTAAAGTAGTAGCCATTAATATGATGCCATCTACTTTACTTCTTGAAAAGGTCTCAAGTGCTTCAATCTCAGCATGAACATCTAAACCAGTATAATTAAGTAATAATTGATATTGATGTTGATGGCATACCGATACAATGCCTTTAACTGTTTCATCCACTGCATGTGAATTCATTCTTGGTATAATAGCACCAATCATATGTGTATGCTTGGCTCTTAAACTTTGCGCAAATTGATTTGGTTGGTAATCATGCTCAGCTATGATACGACTTAACTTTTCCTTCGTATGCGGGCTAACTGAGCCGTCATTTAAAAAGCGGGAGACCGTGCTTTTAGATACTCCCGCTAATTTTGCGATATCTGATATATTTTTCATTAGATTAATCACCTAAATTAACTGTCATTTAAGCATTATTTTATCACATAACTATTCTTATAAAATACTGTTTAGTATATGAATCACTAATAAAACTATCAATATCTTTTATTCAGTTTGTTTAATTCGCCATAAAAATACGCTTTCTCACCATGAACAAGTTGATCTAATCCTGTCTTATCTTCTTCTTCAGTGGTTGCAATAGGCATGATACTTTGTAAAATCTTACCTATAATCCAAGTTAAAACCACCGTGTAACATAAAACCACGAGCACAGCTATAACTTGAATCAACACTGAGTGAATATCTCCGTTATAGATAAATCCGTTTGATATATCATGATTAACATGTTGTGATTGAAACACGCCAGTTAGAATAGCACCAACGATACCTCCTGCACCATGAATACCAAAAGCATCAAGTGTATCGTTATATTTATACTTCACTTTAATCACATTAATAACGAAATAACAAACGATGCCCCCCGCAAATGCAATAACAAATGCATTGAAATAATTCACATAGCCTGCTGCAGGTGTAATAGCGACTAAGCCAGCTAAGACACCTGATAATAAGCCTAGTAGGCTAATTTTCTTAGTCATAAGGTACTCAATGATTAACCAACTAAACGCACCACCACTTGCCGCGATAATTGTATTTACAAATGATGTAAGTGCAACATCATTTAACGTATATGCACTTCCTGTGTTAAAACCATACCAACCAATCCAAACTAAAATACCACCAATTAAAGTGATTAAAAGATTATGTGGCTGTATTTTTTCAATTTTTTTACCATTACCTATCATAATCGCTAAAATAAGGCCTGAGAGACCAGATGTGATATGTACAACTGTACCACCAGCGTAATCTAAAGCACCAAGTTGTTGTATCCATCCTCCGCCCCATACCCAATGCGCAACTGGGCTATATATCAAAATCACCCATAAGAATATAAAAATAATAAACGGAAAGAATTTCATACGTTCAGCAATTGAACCTGAAAGTATTGAAACTGCTATTGTGCAAAACATCATTTGGAACAACATAAATAATGCAAACGGGATGTGTGGACTTAATTGGTCATTGACTGCAAAACCAACATGTTGTAACCCGATCAAATCGAAATTACCTATAAAAGCATTGCCTGTTCCAAAACTTGATGAAAAACCTAATGTAACCCATGTAAACGTCACGATAATCATTGCTGCCATACTTTGCATAACTGTGTTTAGGACATTCTTTGATTGAACTAGCCCACCATAAAACAAGCTAAGCCCAGGGGTCATAACCCAAACAAGTAAAGTGCAAAGAAATAAAAAAATTGTGTCATCCATCTTCATAATTACCACTTCCTTTGAAAATATCATAATGATACTTCAAAGAAATAGCAAAAATACGTAAGATAAAATGACACAATATGTTACATAATATAACAGTGTTTTAATCACTTATTTAATTTTAAGCTTTTTGAATTGTAATTGTCCAAGATGCATCATCTAATTGTTCATAATTCGTAACTGGATAACCTTGTTCAGCCGCCCAATTTGGAATAGCTTCTGTTGCTTGCGTACAATCGAAATCTATTTTAAGTTCATCACCATTATCTAATGTTTGCATTTTCTTTTGTGCTTCAATAAGTGGAAATGGACATACCATACCTACTGTACCTAATTCATATAACATTGTTATTCCTCCAATTAATTATGTTGTTTGTGTTTGTTTTGGAACTGCAGTAGTTTGAGATTGTGATGTTTGTTTTTCTAACTTTTTCATTGGTCTAATGAAAATAAAGTAACTCATAAACCATACACCTAAAATCATAGAACCTAGTGCAATCCAGCCTTTCCAAGACATAATAGCTGTTTCTACTAAGCCATTACCAATTGAACAACCACCTGCTACTGAGGCACCGAATCCCATGCAAATACCACCAATAGCACTATTACGAATCGTCTTCTTATCAGGTAATCGCCATTTGAATTCACGTGATCCTCTAGCAGCGATATATGACCCTAAAAAGATACCTAATATTAATAGTACACCCCAATCTATTAACTGAGTATCTCCTGTAATTAAAAACGTAATTAAGTTTGCTGATGGTGTTGTGATGCCTAAACCATAATCTCTACCAGTTGACATACTCATCGGCCAAGCAATTAATGCTATCAAACCAACTGCTATACCAGCTACAAATGGGTGGTATCGTTTTTCAAATAAATAATGTCTCAAGCCACTATATTTTTGCTTAAGCTTTGGAACCGCAAATTTGGGTTTAGGTTTGCGTAACGTTTTAGTTACAAAAATAATCGTGATGATCGTTAATATTAAAGTAAATACCCACATTGGAATACCCGTTGTCTGAGACATATTGGCATTGATATTTGTAGGTTGATTTATCCACGTCATCACTGGAAGTAGCACACCTGTTTTAGTAATTGCCGCAGTTACTGCATATAACACGAGTGCTACCCAACTTCCAATTAAACCTTCTCCAGCACGATACCATGTACCTGTAGCACAGCCTCCTGCTAATACAATACCTATTCCAAATATAAACGCACCAATGATGGTACCAATAATTGGAAATGTACTATCAGGTATTGAAATAAGATTTAACCCAGTTAAGATCAGTAGTCCTATACTTTGGACTGTAATAGCTACTAATAAAGCATAAAACATTTTGTTATTTTTTTGAACATACATGTCTCTAAAGCCACCAGCTAGGCAAAAACGTGTACGTTGCATAACAAACCCTAATAATATTCCAACGATAAGACCACTAATAATCATCCATATCACTATTAATTCATCCTTTCCCGATTTTTTTACTAAGGTATTATAATCAATTGTACTAAATTTGGCAACTTCTTAAAATAAAATGCTTCTAGCGATTTTTCACATGACCTATAAATTATTGCATTTGATTCACTCAATGTTGGCAAAATAAAAACGGGAGTGGAACAGAATTCTTTTGAATTCGTGGTCCACTCCCAGCTTGCTTTGCTTGTAGAATTTCTAAGTGAAATTCTCTTTGTTGGGGCCCCGACTCCCAACTTGCTTTGCTTGTAGAATTTCTAAGTGAAATTCTCTTTGTTGGGGCCCCTGACTAGAACTGAGAATAGCTTGATTTAAGCGCCTTATCAGTTCAGTCAGCTACTGTGAATTTGCTAAATAGCATTATTATATTATTTATGTCCCAGAGTGCTGTAATAAAAGTGACATTATTTAATTGGAATAATTTTTCATGAAGAATAGCAATGATTGCAATTCTATACCTAAGTCAATATGATGAACTTGTACAGTATTAGGTACTTCTATTCTACTTGGTGTGAAATTTAAAATACCATTAATATTTGCTTCAATTAACTCATTTGCCACACGTTGCGCTACACTTTCTGGCGTCGTTAAAATAACAACATTAATATCTTTGTCAGCAAGAACTTGTTTTAAGTCGTTCATATGATGAACAGTCACATCACCAATCTTATTTCCGACAATGTGCTCATCAACATCAAAAGCCTCTGTAATGGTCATTTCATCGTGAATTGAAAAGTTATACGTTAAAAGTGCTCTACCTAAATTACCAACACCTACCAATGCAATGTGTATATTATCGCTATCACTAAGTGTCGTTTTAAAGAATTCTAATAAACTATCTATATTGTAACCGTAACCTTTTTTCCCTAATTCTCCAAAATATGAGAAATCTCTACGAATGGTTGCTGATTCAATATTTAATGCCTCGCTAATCGCTTTTGAATTCACTCTGTCTATGCCTTTTGATTTTAACGTGTTAACGAATCTGTAATATAAAGGTAATCGTTTCAAAGTTGCCCGTGGAATTTTAGATTTATTTTGAGCCATTTAAAATGCCCCCCTTTCGTTTGAATTTTATAATCTATGTATCCAAACTATTTTGAGTGCTATACGTTTTAAATTTTTTTAAATTTTCTTATGTCCTATTATGAATACTGGAATATTATACCTTAACGCATTTTAAAAATAAATAACTTAGTTTCAAGAAACTAAGTAATACGGTAAAATATAGAGTAATATACAACTTAATTTCGAGTAATAAACTTACAAATAGAAAGGTGAAACCTGAATGATACTCTTGCAATTAAATGACATTTCGAAATCATTTGATGGTGATGATATTTTCACACGTGTGAATTTCGAAGTAAAGACAGGCGAACGAATCGGAGTCGTAGGTCGTAACGGTGCTGGAAAATCAACCTTAATGAAAATTATTGCCGGTGTTGAAGATTACGACAGCGGCCATATTTCTAAAATTAAAAATTTACGAATGGGTTACCTGACCCAACAAATGACGCTTAATTCATCCGCTTCAGTGTTTGAAGAAATGTCTAAACCATTTGAACATCTCAAAAAGATGGAACGCTTAATTAAAGAAGAAACGAACTGGCTCGCTGATCATGCATCTGACTATGATTCTGATGCCTATCAACAACATATGGAACGTTATGAATCATTAACCAATCAATTTGAACAACTCGATGGTTATCAATATGAAAGTAAAATCAAAACAGTTCTACATGGTCTAAATTTTAACGAAGATGATTTTGATAAACCTATTAACGATTTTAGTGGTGGTCAAAAAACACGATTATCATTAGCGCAAATGTTATTGAATGAGCCAGATTTATTACTATTAGACGAACCTACAAACCATTTAGATTTAGAAACAACAAAGTGGTTAGAAGATTATTTAAAATACTTCAAAGGTGCCATCGTCATCATCAGTCACGATAGATACTTCTTAGACAAGATTGTCACGCAAATCTATGATGTATCACTTGGTGATGTTAAACGATATGTAGGCAATTACGAGCAATTTATCGAGCAACGTGATAAGTATTATGAAAGTCGCATGCAAGAATATGAACGTCAACAAGATGAAATTAAGCGATTGGAAACCTTTGTAGAAAAGAATATTACACGCGCCTCAACAAGTGGTATGGCGAAAAGTCGTCGCAAAACATTAGAAAAAATGGAACGTATCGACAAACCAATGTTAGACGCAAGAAGTGCCAATATTCAATTTGGTTTCGATCGAAATACAGGAAATGACGTGATGCACATTCGCAATCTTGAAATTGGTTATGATGCGCCTATAACATCTCCAATTAACATAGAAGTCACGAAAGGCGATCATATCGCAATCATAGGTCCTAATGGTGTAGGTAAAACGACGCTAATTAAAACAATCGCACAACGACAAGATCAATTAGACGGCAATATTACCTTTGGTGCTAATCTACAAATTGGTTACTATGATCAAAAGCAAGCAGAATTTAAATCCAACAAAACAATTCTCGACTATGTTTGGGATCAATATCCAACTATGAATGAAAAAGACATACGCGCTGTATTAGGACGTTTCTTATTTGTACAAGATGATGTTAAAAAAATTATTAACGATTTATCTGGTGGCGAAAAAGCACGATTACAATTAGCACTCCTAATGTTACAACGAGATAACGTCTTAATCCTTGATGAAC
Source organism: Staphylococcus borealis (assembly GCF_001224225.1). Classification (GTDB taxonomy): domain Bacteria; phylum Bacillota; class Bacilli; order Staphylococcales; family Staphylococcaceae; genus Staphylococcus; species Staphylococcus borealis. Next base: position 92,752 of record NZ_CUEE01000007.1, read on the forward strand.
CTACAAACCATTTAGATATTGATTCTAAAGAAATGCTTGAACAAGCATTAAAAGATTTTGAAGGAACGATTCTATTCGTTTCACATGATCGATACTTTATTAATCAATTAGCTAATAAAGTCTTTGATTTAAATATAGATGGCGGTCAGATGTATCTTGGAGATTATCAATATTATATTGAGAAAACAGAAGAAGCAGCTGCATTAGAGGCATTTGAAAATGAACGTAATGATGATAGCAAGAATGATGTTTCCAATCAAAACGTAAACAATAACACCATCAATACGTATGATTCACAAAAACAACAACGCCGTGAGCAACGTAAATTAGAACGACTCATTGAAGAATGTGAATCTAAAATTGAATCCTATGAAAATGAAATCACTCAAATTGATGAACAACTGACGCAACCTGATGTATTTAATAATCCTGAAAAAGCTTCATCATTAGCGAATCAAAAACAAGAAACCGAACAGAAATTAGAACAAGTTATGACCGAATGGGAAAATTTACAAGAAAATATTTAAAACGCATTAATCTTAAAATAGCTAGAAAGTATTTTATAACTTTTTAGCTATTTTTTTGAATCAATTTTAATAAAAAGTTATAAACAGTTAAAATGCGATAATACCAACTATCCACAAAGTTATCCTACTTATCCACAAGGTATTTTTGATTCATTTACCATTTTTTTACACAAAATTAATCTGCTATCCACATTGTTAAGAACCTTTTATCCACAACTTATGCACTTAATGTTGATAAGTACAAATGTTCCCTATTGACCTTTATCAAATGATGTTTCATCAAAAATAAAACCTCTTATAACATAAGCATTACAATGCTAACGTTCATAAGAGGATTCTTATCGTAAAATAAATTTTAAAATCATTTAAGCATCTATTGTTGCTTCTTCTATGTCCATGTTATTTTCACCATTTAAATCTAAATGAGCTGTAACGCCTGCTTGATAATAGTAGTATGCCGCTGCGCCGATCATTGCTGCATTATCCGTACATAATTTAGGACTTGGAATAGATAAATGGATATTATTTGCTTCACATAAATGTTGTAAACGTTGACGAAGTCCTTTGTTACTTGCAACGCCTCCAGCAACGATAAGTCTATTCACATTATATGCCTTACATGCATTCATCGCTTTAGTGCTTAATACGTCTACGACACTATTTTGAAAACTAGTTGCCACATTTTCTTTAACAATCGTTTCATTTTTTTGTCTTAAATTATGCAGTTTGTTGATTACAGCACTTTTCAAACCACTAAAACTGAAATCATAACTATCTTTTTCTAACCATACTCTTGGAAAATCATACGTATCTTGACCTTGTTGTGCTAATTTGTCAATTTGTGGTCCACCCGGATATGGTAAATCAATTGTTCGTGCCACTTTATCATAGGCTTCACCCACTGCATCGTCTCTTGTCTCCCCAATTACTTCAAAATGCATATGAGATTTCATATACACGAGTTCAGTGTGACCTCCAGATACGATTAACGCGATTAAAGGAAATGTTAATGGTTCTTCTAAATGATTAGCGTAAATATGACCAGCAATATGGTGTACAGGAATAAGCGGTTTATCATAAGCAAAGGCTAGTGCTTTTGCTGCATTAATACCAATCAGCAATGCCCCAATTAAACCTGGCCCTTGAGTTACAGCTATTGCATCTATATCATGCATCGTTTTGTTTGCAGATATTAGCGCTTCATCAATAGTTGTTGTAATACCTTCCACATGATGGCGACTGGCAACCTCTGGCACAACACCTCCAAAACGCTTATGACTCTCAATTTGACTAAGTACAATATTGGATAAAATTGTGTTGCCATCCTTAATGACACTTACACTTGTTTCATCACAACTTGTTTCAATTGCTAATATTAATGTTTCTTTATTCATTTAAGTTCACCCACATAACCATTGCATCCTCGCCTTCTCCATAATAATTTTTACGTTTACCACCAAATTGAAATCCCAAATTAGTATAAACGTGTTGTGCTATGACATTATCAACTCTAACTTCTAAACTCATTACTTCACATGTATGCTTAGCATAATCCATGACATATTTTAACAATAATTGTCCCAGCCCATATCCTCTGTAATCTTTACGAATAGCTATCGTTGTTATTTGAGCCTGATCAATAACAATCCATAGCCCTAGATATCCGATAATTTCATTTTCAAAAAGAATTACAAAATATTTAGCAAAGTTATTTTCATTTAATTCATGATAAAATGCATCTATCGTCCATGAACTATCATTAAAACTGTCACGTTCTATATCAAATACATTAGGAACATCATCGACTTGCATCGCTCTAATTGTTAATTCTGATTCTGTTGGTTTAGCCAATTTCTTTCTGCCTCTGATAATTTAATATAATTTGGAACAAATGTATGAATATCTTCACTTTCAGTTAAAAGTGGTTTCATTGCAGGTGCATGTGGTAAGTGACTTTGTATTTCTCCATCAAGGTAGTTTGATAATTTATCAGCATCTTTACCAATATAGACAAATGGCTGTTTGAAATCAGTCAAGTGTTGTTTTAATTCTTGAATTGGTAAATATTGATCTTCTAAAATTGTCTTTAATTTTCCTTCTTCATATTGATAAACACCTGTATAAACCGCTTCTCGACGTGCATCAATAATAGGAACCAATAATCTTTGGTCGCTTTCATCCATTGTGGCAGCTAATGCTAATAAAGACGATACGCCATATAATTTTGCATTTAATGCATATGCTAACGTTTTAGCAGTTGTAACACCAATTCTTACACCTGTATATGAACCTGGCCCCTTAGCAACTACAATACCATCAATCTCGCTTTTATCAATTTTCGCTTCTTCAAATAAATGTTGAATACCAGGCATAAGTTGACTAGAATGATCTTTCTTATTTTCGGTAGTCATTTCAGACAATACGGCATGATCTTGCATGATTGCGATTGACATCGGTTGATTTGATGTATCAATCAGTAATAAATTCACTTTCAACTTCCTCCTTAACGTTCAAATAATGTGTCCCTATGCCATTTAATTCAATCGTTCTTTGTGTTTCGTTAACAGTATCTATATTAATGATTAATCGTTCTTCAGGTAATAAATCATAAATAAATTGACTCCACTCAATAACAGTGATGCCTTCATCTTGAAAATATTCTTCAAAACCTAAGTCCTCATCTGAATCTTCCAAACGATAGCAGTCCATATGATGTAGCTTTAAATGACTACCTCTATAAGATTTTATAATATTAAATGTCGGAGAATTAATATTACGTTTAACACCTAAATGTTTACCTATAAATTGAGTTAGCGTTGTTTTACCTGCACCAAGATCACCATTTAATAAAATGACATCACCAGGCTTTAAGTGTCGAACTAACACATTAGCGAATTGATCTAATTCATCCAAGTTATTAATCGTTATCATTAGTCCCACTCTCTCTACTTATTTTATTAACTAATTTCTATTGCTATATTTTTGATTTTAAATGGCTTAATTTTCCTAACACAATTGAATTAAGCCATAACAATTTAACTTAATAAGTATAACAAATTCCACTAGCAATTTCCCTATAAGGAACATAAATTTGAAAAAGGATTGATGTTAGAAAATTCTTAAAAATTATATTGACTTAATAAACACTGTGTAGTAAATTAAGTTTATCGAATTTTTAAACAATTCTAACTATTTAAATATAACCATTCAAGGAAGGAGTATATTAAAATGACTACAATGACACATCAAGCATATAATCCAACTGACAATTTAATTATTTTATTATACTCTCAAGGGCTGGAACTTTAGTATCTTTCAATTACTAAATGTTTAAGTCCTATTTCTCATTGAATGGGACTTGTAGACGTCCCAATCACAAATTGGGACGTCTTTTTATGTGTAACAAACTTAATGTGTTTTATGGGGGAATTATTTATGAGAAGTGACATGATAAAAAAAGGTGATCAACAAGCACCTGCTCGAAGTCTTTTACACGCCACGGGCGCACTGAAAAATCCAACAGATATGAATAAACCTTTCGTAGCGATTTGTAATTCTTATATCGATATTGTACCTGGACATGTCCATTTAAGAGAACTGGCTGACATCGCGAAAGAAGCAATACGTGAGGCAGGCGCTATTCCTTTTGAATTTAATACGATTGGTGTCGATGACGGTATCGCTATGGGACATATCGGAATGCGATACTCACTCCCTTCTCGAGAACTTATTGCAGATGCTGCTGAAACTGTTATTAATGCGCACTGGTTCGATGGTGTATTTTACATTCCTAATTGCGACAAAATCACACCTGGTATGATATTAGCTGCCGTAAGAACCAATGTACCAGCAATATTCTGTTCAGGTGGCCCTATGAAAGCTGGATTATCTGCTCAAGGGAAAGCATTAACATTATCATCCATGTTTGAAGCAGTTGGTGCTTTTAAAGAAGGGAAACTTTCGAAAGAAGCATTTCTAGATATGGAACAAAATGCTTGCCCTACTTGTGGCTCATGCGCAGGCATGTTTACAGCAAATTCAATGAATTGCCTAATGGAAGTGTTAGGTTTAGCACTACCTTATAACGGTACAGCTTTAGCAGTTAGTGAGCAAAGAAGAGAAATGATTCGTGAAGCGGCCTTTAAATTAGTTGATAATATTAAAAAGGATATTAAGCCACTTGATATTGTGACTAGAGAAGCAATTGACGATGCATTCGCACTAGACATGGCAATGGGTGGTTCCACTAACACGGTATTACATACTTTAGCGATAGCAAATGAAGCTGGCATTGATTATGACTTAGAGCGTATCAATGAAATTGCTAAGAGAACGCCTTATTTATCTAAGATTGCACCAAGTTCATCATATTCAATGCACGATGTACACGAAGCTGGTGGTTGTCCAGCTATCATAAATGAATTAATGAAAAAAGAAGGCACTCTACACCCAGATAGACTTACAGTGACTGGACAAACGCTCCGTGAAAATAATGAAGGTAAAGAGATTAAAAACTTTGAGGTCATTCACTCACTCGACAATCCATATGATAAACAAGGTGGGCTCTCTATCTTATTTGGAAATATTGCGCCTAAAGGTGCGGTAATTAAAGTTGGTGGTGTTGACCCTTCTATCAAAACATTCACTGGTAAAGCGATATGTTTCAACTCACATGATGAAGCAGTCGAGGCCATTGATAACAAAATCGTTCGTGAAGGTCACGTCGTTGTTATACGTTACGAAGGACCTAAAGGAGGACCAGGAATGCCTGAAATGTTAGCACCTACCTCTTCAATTGTAGGTAGAGGATTAGGTAAAGACGTTGCATTAATTACTGATGGTAGATTTTCTGGAGCAACAAGAGGTATTGCTGCTGGACATATTTCACCAGAAGCCGCATCAGGTGGTCCTATTGGCCTCATTATAGACGGTGATGAAATCACGATTGATTTAATCAATCGCACTTTAGATGTTAATCAAACTGCAGAAGAACTTGATCAACGCAAAAAAGCACTCCAACCTTTTAAAGCTAAAGTAAAATCAGGTTATCTAGCGAGATATACCGCTTTGGTTACGAGTGCGAACACTGGTGGCATAATGCAAGTTCCCGAAAATCTTATCTAACTAGAGGAGTTGTTCATCATGGCAAATAAAATGGAAAGTAACGTCGTTAGTTCATCAACTACGACACATTCAAATCAATCTAATCTGAAAGCAGACGTCAATAGTAACGAGAATCAAACACTAAGAGCTGGCTCAGAACTTTTAGTTGAAGCACTATTACATGAAGATGTTGACTTTATTTTCGGCTACCCTGGTGGTGCAGTTTTACCTTTATACGACACGTTTTATGATGGTAAAATTAAACACATTTTGGCAAGACATGAGCAAGGTGCGACACATGCTGCTGAAGGCTATGCTAGAGTATCTGGCAAAACTGGTGTAGTCGTAGTTACAAGTGGTCCTGGCGCTACAAATGCAATTACCGGTATTACAGATGCTTATTGTGATTCCCTCCCCTTGGTGGTGTTCACAGGACAAGTAGCAACGCCAGGTATTGGTAAAGATGCCTTTCAAGAGGCAGATTTACTTTCTATGACAACACCAATCACGAAGGCGAATTTCCAAGTTAAAAATGTAAACGATATTCCTAGAATTATTCATGAAGCATTTTACTTAGCTAATTCAGGTCGTAAAGGCCCAGTCGTTATAGATTTTCCTAAAGATATGGGTGTATTAAAAACAACTGCACCACTGGTAAGTGACGTGAATTTACCAGCCTATAAAGTTACTGAAGAACCACAAAATGAAGACATTGATCAATTAGTTCATTATTTATCTAAGGCCAAACAACCAGTAGTCTTAGCGGGTGCAGGGATAAATCATTCGCAATCCAACGATTTATTAACACAGTTTGTAACGAAACATCAAATTCCAGTAGTGACTACACTATTAGGCTTAGGTGCGATTCCATACGATAATCCATTATTTCTAGGTATGGGTGGTATGCATGGATCTTACGCTAGCAATATGGCTTTAACTGAATGTGATTTATTAATTAATTTGGGTAGTCGATTCGATGATAGACTTGCAAGCAAACCGGATGAATTTGCACCCAATGCTATTGTTGTTCATGTGGATATTGATGAATCGGAAATCAATAAAGTGATTGCCACTGATTTAGGAATTGTGGCTGATTGTAAACAGGTATTGGAATCTTTGTCTCATAAGTTTAAAAATGAAACTTCTCATGATGAATGGGTTCAACATTGCCTTGAAAATAAAAGCAAACATCCTTTTAAATATACAGTGGCTGATGACACATTTTGTAAGCCCCAAGAGGCGATTGAATATATTGGGCAAATTACACACGGTGAAGCCATCGTTACTACTGATGTTGGACAACATCAAATGTGGGCGGCTCAATTCTATCCTTTCAAACATCATGGTCAATGGGTTACAAGTGGCGGATTAGGTACGATGGGCTTCGGTATTCCCTCTGCGATTGGTGCTCAATTAGCTGAACCCGACAAAACCGTTATCTGTTTCGTTGGTGATGGTGGGTTCCAAATGACGAATCAGGAAATGGCATTACTTCCTGAATACGGACTTAATGTAAAGATCGTTCTTATTAATAACGGAACCTTAGGTATGGTCAAACAGTGGCAAGACAAATTCTTTAACCACCGATTCTCTCATTCCGTATTTAATGATCAACCTGACTTCATGAAAATGGCGGAAGCTTATGGTGTCAAAGGTTACTTAATTGATCATCCCGATAAATTAACAGCGACACTTGATGAAGCATTTAATTATCAAGGGCCTGCATTAATTGAAGTTAGAATCTCACCTACCGAACCAGTTAATCCTATGATTCCAAGTGGCAAAGCGAACCATGAAATGGAGGGATTAGAATGAAACGCGTTTTACAGTTAAAAGTCACAGACCAAGTAAGTACGTTAAATAGAATCACTAGCGCCTTTGTTCGACTACAATATAATATAAACGAACTGACAGTTAAGCCATCAGAAGAAAACGGCATTTCTGATATGCAAATTATTGCTGATATTGAAGATGAAGCAATTTTTAAAATATTAGTAGCCAAATTACAAAAACAAGTCAGTGTATTAGAAGTTCAAGTTATCAACCAGCAATAAAGTAAATTCTAGATTGATGCGCTAGTACAAATAAACAAAACATGACTAACATCACATTTTATAGATATTAGTATATCTATAATTTTAAGAATATTCAAAATATTGAAATTTTAAATTTTTGGAGGAATGTATTATGACTAAAGTTTATTATGATCAATCAGTTGAGAAAGATGCATTACAAGGTAAAAAAATCGCAATTGTAGGTTACGGTTCACAAGGACATGCACATGCACAAAATCTTAAAGACAATGGCTACGACGTTATTGTAGGTATCCGCCCTGGTCATTCTTTTGACAAAGCTAAAGAAGACGGATTTGATGTGTATCCAGTCGCAGAAGCCGTTAAACAAGCTGATGTCATCATGGTGTTATTACCAGATGAAATTCAAGGCAATGTATATAAAAACGAAATTGAACCTAATTTAGAAGCAGGAAATGCCTTAGCATTTGCACATGGATTTAACATTCACTTTGAAGTTATCAAACCACCGAAAGATGTCGATGTCTTCCTAGTAGCACCTAAAGGACCTGGTCACTTAGTAAGACGTACGTTCGTTGAAGGAACTGCAGTGCCGGCATTATTCGGTGTACAACAAGATGCTACTGGTCAAGCACGCGATATTTCTTTAAGTTACGCAAAAGGTATTGGTGCTACGCGTGCGGGTGTCATTGAAACAACATTTAAAGAAGAAACAGAAACTGATTTATTCGGTGAGCAAGCTGTACTTTGTGGTGGTATCCATAAATTAATCCAAAGTGGTTTTGAAACACTTGTTGAAGCGGGTTATCAAAAAGAATTAGCTTATTTCGAAGTATTACACGAAATGAAATTAATTGTTGATTTAATGTATGAAGGCGGCATGGAAAACGTACGTTATTCAATCTCAAACACTGCAGAATATGGAGACTATGTTTCAGGGCCTAGAATCATTACACCGGATGTCAAAGATAATATGAAAGCTGTATTAAAAGATATTCAAAATGGTAATTTTGCAAATAGTTTTGTTAAAGATAATGAAAATGGCTTTAAAGAATTTTATAAATTACGCGAACAACAACACGGTCATGAAATTGAAGCTGTTGGTCGTGAATTAAGAAAAATGATGCCATTCATTAAATCTAAAAGCATTCAAAAATAATAGCTAAGGGGTTGTTAAAGATGGAAAGCCATATTCAAATTTTCGATACGACTTTAAGAGATGGTGAACAAACACCAGGCGTTAATTTCTCTTTTGATGAAAGATTAAAGATAGCTAAACAGTTAGAGACATGGGGTGTAGATATACTAGAAGCTGGGTTTCCCGCTTCTAGTACTGGTAGTTTTAAGTCTGTTCAAGCAATTTCAAATACATTAACTCAAACAGCTGTATGTGGATTAGCGCGTTGTAAGAAATCAGATATTGATGCTGTTTATGAGGCTACGAAAGATGCTGTAAAACCAGTTATTCATGTGTTTATAGCTACCTCACCTATTCATTTAACGCATAAACTCAAATTGACTCAAGAACAAGTATTGGAATCAATTAAAGAACATGTCACGTATGCTAAACAATACTTCGATGTCGTTCAATTTTCACCAGAGGATGCGACTAGAACAGAATCAGATTTCTTAATCAAATGTGTACAAATGGCAGTTGACTCTGGTGCAACGATAATTAATATTCCAGACACTGTTGGTTACAGTTATCCAAATGAATATGGTCAAATTTTTAAAACCTTATTTGAGCACATCAAGACGAACCAAGACATTATTTATAGTGCACATTGTCATGACGATTTAGGAATGGCAGTTGCAAATAGCTTAGCTGCAATTGAAAATGGTGCTACTCGAATAGAAGGAACAGTTAACGGCATTGGTGAACGCGCAGGCAATACTGCGCTAGAAGAATTATCGTTAGCGCTATATGTACGAAAAGACCATTATGGTAATGAAACGCGATTAAATCTATCAGAAACCAAAAATACATCCGACATTATATCACGCTATGCTGGTATACGTGTACCAAGAAATAAAGCCATTGTGGGTCAAAATGCTTTCAGTCATGAATCTGGTATTCATCAAGATGGCGTTCTAAAAAATCCAGAAACATATGAAATTATGACACCACAACTTGTTGGTATACGTAAAAATGATTTACCGCTTGGCAAATTATCAGGTAAACACGCTTTTGCTGAAAAATTAAAATCATTAGGATATGATATTGAACCTCAAAATCAAGTTGACTTATTTAAACAATTTAAAGCTATAGCTGATAAAAAGAAAAGTGTTACAGATCGTGATATACACGCACTGATTCAAGGTTCTGAACATGAACAAAATGCAATATATCAAGTCGAAACACTGCAATTACAATTTGTGTCAAACGGTTTACAAAGTGCTGTCGTCGTTATCAAAGATAAACATGGTAAGTTATATCAAGATTCAAGTATTGGTACGGGGTCAATTGTGGCTATATATAATGCAGTCGATCGAATTTTCAAGCATAAGAGTGAACTCATTGAATATCGAATTGATTCAGTCACTGAAGGTACTGATGCTCAAGCTGAAGTTCATGTGTCATTAAATATAGAGGGTCATCCCGTTAATGGTATCGGTATTGACCATGATGTATTATATGCCTCTTGCAAAGCATATGTAGAAGCGCATGCAAAATATGCGAATGAAATTCAAAATAAGGAGCGTAATCATCATGCCTTTTAATATAGTAGCTTTACCCGGTGATGGCATAGGTCCAGAAATATTAAGTGGAACGTTAGAACTATTAGAACAAATAAGTAAAAAATATCAATTTGAGTATCAGTTGAAGTCGTATGACTTTGGTGGTGCAGCCATAGATTCGCAGGGTGTTCCCCTTCCAGATGATACTTTAGAAGCGTGTAAAAATGCAGATGCAATTTTACTGGGAGCTGTAGGTGGTCCACAATGGATAAACCCTAATAATAGACCTGAACAAGGCTTATTGGCATTACGGAAATCATTAGGATTATTTGCTAACATACGTCCTACTAAAGTTACAGACGGTACAAGCCACTTCTCTCCAATTAAAGAAGAACGTGTCAAAGGAACTGATCTTATTATAGTAAGAGAGTTAACTAGCGGATTATATTTCGGTCAACCTCGGCATCTTGATGACCTTAGTGCATTAGATTCATTAACATACACTAAAGATGAAATTCAACGTATTGCGAAGGTTGCATTTGAATTAGCATTAAATCGAAAGAAAAAATTAACATCAGTTGATAAAGAAAATGTACTAGCTTCGAGTAAGCTTTGGCGTCAAACAATCGATGAAGTTAGCTTGGATTATCCAGAAGTAGAAGTAAACCATTTATTAGTTGATGCGTGTAGTATGCACTTAATTACGCGACCTACCGATTTCGACGTAATTGTAACCGAAAATTTATTTGGAGATATTTTAAGTGATGAAGCTTCTACTATACCTGGTTCTCTAGGTTTATCCCCTTCTGCTAGTTTTAGTTTAGAAGGGCCAAGATTATATGAGCCTATTCATGGTTCAGCACCTGATATTGCAAATCAAAATATAGCTAATCCATTTGGTATGGTTCTTTCTTTAGCAATGTGTTTGCGTGAAAGCTTTAACTTTGAAGATGCCGCATCAGAACTAGAACAATTGGTATATCAGTTAATTAAAGACGGAAAAACAACACCAGATTTAAATGGTCAATATACTACGTCAGATATTTTTAACGAACTGAAAAAGAATTATGAATAAGGAGGAGTACTTTTATGGGACAAACGTTATTCGATAAAGTTTGGAATAAACATGTTTTAACCGGTAATGAAGGTGAACCTCAATTATTATATATAGATTTGCACTTAATTCATGAAGTGACTTCTCCTCAAGCTTTCGAAGGATTGAGACTACAGAACCGTAAATTAAGACGTCCTGATTTAACATTCGCAACGTTAGATCACAATGTTCCTACCATTGATATTTTTAATATTAAAGATGAAATTGCAAATAAACAAATCACAACTCTTCAAAAAAATGCAAAAGCATTTGGCGTTCATCTCTTTGACATGGGTTCAGACGAACAAGGTATTGTTCATATGGTTGGTCCAGAAACTGGTCTTACTCAACCAGGAAAAACAATTGTCTGTGGTGATTCACATACTGCTACACATGGTGCTTTTGGTGCAATCGCCTTTGGCATAGGAACAAGTGAAGTAGAACATGTATTTGCTACTCAAACGCTTTGGCAAACGAAACCTAAAAACTTAAAAATAGATGTCACAGGTCAACTACCAAAAGGTGTCTACGCCAAAGATATTATTTTGTATCTTATTAGTAAATATGGGGTGGATTTTGGCACAGGCTATGCTATAGAGTTTACGGGTGAAACAATCAAAGCGTTATCCATGGAAGCTAGAATGACGATTTGCAATATGGCTATAGAAGCTGGCGCTAAATATGGGTTAATGCAACCAGATGAAACAACATTCGATTACGTCAAAGGTAGAAAGTATGCTCAAAATTTTGAACGTTCTATTCAAGATTGGCGTAAATTATATACTGATGAGGACGCTCAATTTGATAAAGTTATTCAACTTGATGTCACACATCTCGAACCTCAAGTGACATGGGGCACAAATCCAGAAATGGGTGTTAGTTTTAATACACCTTTTCCACAAATTAAAAATATTAATGATGAGCGTGCCTACCAATATATGGGGCTTAAACCAGGCCAAAAAGCAGAAGATATTGATTTAGGTTATGTCTTCTTAGGTTCTTGTACAAATGCAAGACTATCGGATTTAATAGAAGCTAGTCACATCGTTAAAGGTAATCAAGTTCACCCTAAGATTACTGCAATCGTTGTACCAGGCTCTCGATCTGTTAAAAAAGAAGCTGAAGCGTTAGGTTTAGATAAAATCTTCAAAGAGGCTGGATTCCAATGGAGAGAACCTGGTTGCTCAATGTGTTTAGGTATGAATCCTGACCAAGTACCAGAGGGCATTCATTGTGCTTCTACAAGTAATCGTAACTTTGAAGGAAGACAAGGTAAAGGTGCGAGAACGCATCTTGTGTCCCCTGCTATGGCAGCTGCTGCCGCTATCAAAGGAAAATTTGTAGATGTTAGAAAGGTGGTTGTTTAACAATGGATATTCAACCTATTACAACCTACACAGGTAAAGTTGTACCATTATTTAACGACAATATAGATACCGATCAAATTATTCCTAAAGCTCATCTTAAACGCATTACTAAAAGTGGATTTGGACCATTTGCGTTTGATGAATGGCGATATCTACCAGACGGTTCAGATAATCCAGATTTTAATCCAAACAAACCTGAATATGCAGGTGCTTCTATTTTAATAACTGGAGATAATTTTGGTTGTGGCTCAAGTCGAGAACATGCTGCATGGGCTTTAAAAGATTATGGATTTAATATTATTATAGCTGGAAGTTTTAGTGACATCTTTTATATGAATTGTACAAAAAATGGCATGCTACCGATAACTTTGAATGAAGATGAAAGAAAATATTTAGCATCTCAGAAAGAAATTACAGTGGATTTACCACAACAGACAGTTTCAGCAAATAATAAATCATTCAAATTTAAAATCGATGAAACATGGAAACATAAATTAGTAAATGGTCTAGATGATATCGCCATTACATTGGCGTATGAAGATTTAATAGAACAATATGAAAATAAAAATAAAGGTTGAGATACTATGACTGTAAAGACAACAGTAAATGCTAAAGATGTAGATAATGCATATTTACGAATTAAAGATGTTGTTAAAGAGACACCTCTACAATATGATCTCTATCTTTCGCAAAAATATGATTGTAACGTCTATTTAAAAAGAGAAGATTTACAGTGGGTACGTTCATTTAAACTTAGAGGTGCATATAATGCCATTTCGGTATTAACTGATGAGGCTAAAGAAAAAGGTATTACATGTGCCAGTGCCGGAAATCATGCTCAAGGTGTGGCATATACTGCTAAGGCACTAAATTTACAAGCAGTCATATTTATGCCAGTGACTACACCTCTTCAAAAAGTTAATCAAGTTAAATTTTTTGGTTCAAAAAATGTTAAAATCGTGCTAACTGGAGACACCTTTGATGATTGTTTAAAAGAAGCTTTAGCATATACTAAACAAAATCATATGACCTTCATTGATCCTTTTAATAACGTCAACACAATCGCTGGTCAAGGCACCCTTGCAAAAGAAATTTTGAATCAGTCAAATCATGATGCTATCACTTTTGACTATTTATTCGCTGCAATTGGTGGTGGCGGTTTGATTTCAGGTATAAGTACGTATTTAAATCAATATAGCCCACAAACTAAAATAATTGGTGTTGAACCTACTGGCGCTAGCAGCATGTATGAATCAGTAGTTGTACAAAATAAAGTTGTTACACTCGACCATATTGATAAATTTGTAGATGGTGCTTCTGTAGCACGTGTAGGTGATATCACGTTTAATATTGCTAAGCAATATGTTGACGACTTTATTCAAGTAGATGAAGGAGCAGTCTGTTCAACTATCTTAGATATGTACTCAAAACAAGCCATCGTTGCAGAACCAGCAGGTGCATTAAGTGTAGCAGCATTAGAGAATTATAAAAAAGAAATTCGAGGTAAGACCGTAGTATGCGTCATTAGTGGTGGTAATAACGATATTAATCGTATGAAAGAAATCGAAGAGCGTTCATTACTTTATGAGGAAATGAAACATTACTTTATACTTAACTTTCCTCAACGTCCTGGTGCACTCAAAGAATTTGTAAATGATGTTTTAGGACCACAAGATGATATTACTAAGTTTGAATACTTAAAGAAAACTTCTCAAAATACGGGTACTGTTATTATTGGCATTCAGCTTAAAAATCATGATGACCTTAATCAACTCAAATCTAATGTTCATAATTTTGATCCATCAAATATTTATATTAATGAAAACAAGATGCTGTATTCACTTTTAATTTAATGATATAACACTCCCATTGATCTGTATGGGAGTGTTATTTGTGTACATTTAGTTCAACACAAGCGTTCGCATCTTTCTTCCTTTTCTAAAATTGCTTGCTCTTTTAGCTCTACTAAACTCGCTTCTCAATTTTCTCAACTCATCAGCTTCAAACGCTTTCTCTTCGTAAAGCCGTATACATTTATATCATTAAACCTTCGGTTTGATTTTTTAAGCATAAAAAAAGAGACCTTACGGTCTCATTACTTTGCCTGGCAACGTCCTACTCTAGCGGAACGTAAATCAGCTACCATCGGCGCTAAGAACCTTACTTTACTTCGAGGCAAGCGTTCGCATCTTTCTTCTTTTTCTAAAATTGTTTGCTCTTTTAGCTCTACTAAACTCGCTTCTCAATTTTCTCAACTCATCAGCTTCAAACGCTTTCTCTTCGTAAAGCCGATATACATTTATATCATTAAACCTTCGGTTTGATTTTTTTAGCATAAAAAAAGAGACCTTACGGTCTCATTACTTTGCCTGACAACGTCCTACTCTAGCGGAACGTAAATCCAACTACCATCGGCGCTAAGGAGCTTAAC
>NZ_CUEE01000008.1 GCF_001224225.1 Staphylococcus borealis
GCGAGCCAACAATACGAAGTATTGTATATAAAGAAGCCAGTAAATGAATTTATAAAAAACTCATTTACTGGCATTTTTGCTAGGAATTATGTCCCAGCCTCAGATTTAATCATGTATCTTCGTATACATATATTTTTATTTACTATATATTATTGCTTTAGAATAAACCTACTGCATGGCCATCTTCTGTAACGTCCATATTTAACGCAGCTGGTTTCTTAGGTAATCCAGGCATAGTCATAATTGCACCTGTTAAGGCAACAATAAATCCTGCACCTGTTTTAGCTTCTAATTCTCTAATTGTAATATCAAAATCAGTTGGTGCTCCTAATGCAGTAGCGTCATCGCTGAATGAATATTGTGTTTTAGCCATACAGATTGGATATTTACCCCATCCATTATCTGTAAATTCTTTTAATTGTTTTTTAGCTTTTTTACTGAATGTTACTGAAGAACCACCGTAAATATCTTTAACGATTGTTTCAATTTTTTCTTCTAATGATTGATCTAAATCATATAAGAATTTGAAATCATTTGGTTGTTCGATAACTTCTAATACTTGGTTAGCTAATTCAACGCCACCTTTACCGCCTTTTTCCCAAACTTCAGTTAAAGCGATTCTAACGTTATTTTTTTTAGCCCAAGCTTTTACAGCTTCAGTTTCTGCATCAGTGTCATGAATAAATGCATTTAATGCGATAACTGGTTCAACACCGAATTTGCGGATGTTATTAACGTGACGTTCTAGGTTAACGATACCAGCTTTTACAGCTTCAACGTTTTCTTCTTTAAGATCATCTTTTGCTACGCCACCATGCATTTTAAGCGCACGAACTGTTGCAACTAATACGACTGCTGATGGTTCGAAGCCAGCTTCTCTAGCTTTAATGTCGATAAATTTCTCAGCACCAAGGTCTGAACCGAATCCTGCTTCAGTTACAACAATATCTGCAAGATCACGTGCAGTTTCAGTAGCTAAAATAGAGTTACAACCATGTGCAATATTTGCGAATGGTCCACCATGAACTAATGCAGGTGTACCTTCAATTGTTTGAACTAAGTTAGGTTTAATAGCATCTTTTAAAATCATTGCTAATGCACCTTCAACTTTTAAGTCAGCAACTGTAACTGGTTTACGGTCGCGAGTGTAGCCAATAGTGATACGACTAATTTTTTCTTTTAAGTCATTAATATTACGAGCTAAACATAAGATAGCCATTACTTCTGAAGCAACTGTAATGTTGAAGCCATCTTCACGTGGTACACCATTTGTAGGTCCACCTAAACCAACGTTCACATGACGTAATGCACGGTCGTTCATGTCTAATACACGTTTCCATTCAACACGACGTACATCAATGCCTAAGTCGTTACCTTGATGGATGTGGTTGTCGATAAATGCAGATAACGCATTGTTAGCAGTAGTAATGGCATGGAAGTCACCATTGAAGTGTAAGTTAATGTCTTCCATTGGTAGTACTTGTGCATAACCGCCACCAGTTGCCCCACCTTTAATACCAAATGTAGGTCCTAATGCTGGTTCACGTAAAGCGACCATTACATTTTTATTTAATTCGTTGAACGCATCAGATAATCCAACTGTAACTGTAGATTTACCTTCACCTGCTGGCGTAGGACTCATAGCAGTTACTAAAACGACTTTCCCTTTGTTGTCTTTAGGTTTGATTTGATTGATATCAATCTTAGCTTTATAGTGACCATATTGTTCTAAAGCATCTGCTGGGATGCCAGCTTTTTCAGCGATTTCTCCAATAGGTTTAAGTTCTGATTGATTAGCAATGTCTAAATCTGATAAATGTGCCAACTTATTTCAACCCCTTATTAATTTTAGTTTGATTTATGTAAGAATACCTCAAATAAATCTTTTAAGGTTTCTTTTAATCTTACATACTAATAATAACTAACAATGAAAGCGATGTCGAATTTTTGAGAGCGTTTCCAATGATTTGTGTAAAATTTAACTTAATTTTATGATCAATTAACTAATTTAAAAATATAATGAATGTAAATCATTAACTTTTTAGGTAAAAATACATTATTACTTCATTTAAAATTTGGAACGATTATTTCTAAATTGAACAGTAAT
Source organism: Staphylococcus borealis (assembly GCF_001224225.1). GTDB lineage: Bacteria > Bacillota > Bacilli > Staphylococcales > Staphylococcaceae > Staphylococcus > Staphylococcus borealis. The sequence goes on from NZ_CUEE01000008.1 coordinate 2,108, forward strand.
TTAATAATTTTAAGAACAAAATCTCTTAAATCATGTGATCTAAAATGGATAGTAGAATGTAGTTAATCATTGCGCCCAAACAAAGCATATCTCAAAATAGATTTACAAATTAAGCAAGTTGGACAAGTAAAGTAACAATACGAATGAATGTAAATAAAGAAACCAGCGAATGAATTTGTAAAAACTCATCCGCTGGCTATCTTACTAGGAATTATGTCCCACACCCTGTCTAATAAATGATTTAATCTTCCATTGTACTTAAATCACCTGCATCTAAGTTAAGCTCCCAAGCTTTCAATACACGTCTCATAATTTTACCTGAACGTGTTTTTGGCAATTTATCTTTAAATTCTATTTCTCTTGGCGCTGCATGACCTGATAATCCTTCTTTAACAAACTTACGAATTTCTGTCTTTAATTCGTCAGATGGTTCATAACCTTGTCGTAATGAAATAAAGGCTTTGATAATTTCACCTCTGACCGGATCTGGCTTACCGATAACCCCAGCTTCCGCAACCGCTTCATGTTCAACCAATTTAGATTCTACTTCGAAAGGACCCACACGCTCACCAGCAGTCATAATGACATCATCAACGCGTCCTTGGAACCAGAAATAACCATCTTCATCTTGATACGCAGAATCTCCAGATACATACCAATCACCAATGAAATATGAATCATATTTTTCAGGGTTCTTCCAAATTGAATACATCATTGATGGCCAACCTTTCCTGATAGCCAAATTACCCATTCGATTTGGTGGTAACTCATTACCCGAATCATCAACAATAGCAGCTTCAATACCTGGCAGTGGTTTACCCATTGACCCTAATTTAACATCGACTGCTGGGTAATTTACAATCATATGTCCGCCTGTTTCAGTCATCCACCATGTATCTAGCACGCGTTTATCGTAAACATCTTTAGACCATTTTATAACTTCAGGGTTTAAAGGCTCACCTACTGATAATATTGAACGTAATGATGATAAATCATACTTCTCAACGATATCATCACCCGCACTCATCAGCATTCTTAGTGCAGTCGGTGCAGTATACCAAATCGTTACTTTAAATGTTTCAATCATGCTATACCATTGTTCAGGTGAGAATCGTCCTCCAGCAATACAATTCGTTACACCATTTAACCAAGGGGCAAAGACGCCATAAGATGTTCCTGTAACCCATCCTGGATCTGCTGTACACCAGTATATGTCATCTTCTTTTAAATCTAATACGTATTTACCTGAAATATAGTGAAGTAACATGGCCTTTTGAACATGTAATACACCTTTAGGTTGACCAGTAGAACCAGATGTATAATGCAAGATAAGTCCATCATCTTCTTTCAACCATTCGATATCAAATGATTCACTAGCATGATGCAATTCTTTATTAAAATCTATATATTGTTCATCCACATCCTCATCAACGACTATAATCGTCTCAAGATGTGGTAATTTCTCCTTAGGAATTCGATTAACTAAACTGTTTGTTGTAATAATAACTTTTGCCTCACTATTATCTAACCTATCCGTCACGGCTTTTTCCATAAAGGCTTCAAATAGAGGTCCCACGATAGCACCTATTTTTAAAATACCGAGAAAGGCAAAATAGAGTTCAGGTGTTCTAGGCATAAAGATAAATACACGATCCCCTTTTTGAACATTTGCTTTATCAACTAATACATTTGCAGCTTTATTTGATAATACTTTTAATTGTTCAAACGTATATTGTTCTTTACGCTTTTCGTCTCTATAGTTAAGTGCAATTTTATCACCTTTGCCATTATCGACATGGCGATCTATGCACTCATAAGCCATATTAATTTTTCCAGTTTCATTCCATGAGAAAGCTTTTTTCACTTCGTCCCAATCAAAGTCTTGATAAGTTTTTTCATAATCTTGTAAATTATAATTACCTTTTTCGCTTTCAAATACTTCTACTTTCATTGTAAACTCCCCCTTGTTTAATGAAATCGCTTTCTTTAAAAAGTATTATACATCAATTTTTGTGTTATTCAAAATTTTTAGATAATTATTACAATTTAATTTGTTTATTTCTCCAAATAAATATAAAATAACTATAATAGTAGTTCGTATTGGGAGTGAGATAAATGAAACATATCAAAACGCATGTAACAAAGCACCTTACAATAAAAGATAAGCATTTCACAATTGAAGGGCCTGTTTCATACCAATATTTGAAAACGCTTTCTTTCGACGAATCATTAAATGCCTTTAGACCTTCAAATGACCAGTTTGAAGCTTTACTTGAAATAACTCAATTGCCAGAAGGACGTATTTATATAGCGCGAGAAGATAAGCATATTATCGGTTATGTCACCTATCACTATCCTGACGATTTTGAAAGATGGGCTGAAGGTCAATTGCCTTATTTATTAGAGTTAGGTGCAATAGAAGTACAACGTAATTATAGACAATTTCATCTTGGTAGCGAACTTATTGCGTTAAGTCTAGCTCAAGATGAATTTGAAGATTACATTGTTTTAACTACTGAGTACTACTGGCATTGGGATTTAAAAACGGCAAAACTTGAGGTTTTTGAATATAAGAAAATGATGCAAAAGTTAATGTCTAAAGGTGGCTTAGAAGTATTTGCTACAGATGATCCAGAAATTACAAGTCACCCAGCTAATTGTCTAATGGCAAGAATTGGGAAAAGGATATCATTAGACCAACAACAATCTTTTGATGATTTACGTTACAAAAATCGATTTTTATTTTAGCCATTTCTGCTATAACTTTAAGGGGTATGATATTTATGCAAAAGAATTTAAAAACGGGGTATGTATACTCAGATGAACTATTGAAGTATCGTTTCAATGATAATCATCCTTTTAATCAAATGCGATTAAAATTAACAACAGAATTACTCCAAATGATGAACTTATTAAATGATGAGCAGATTATCCAACCTAGAATAGCAAATGAAGACGAACTTGCTTTAATTCATAAATATGATTATATCCAAGCAATTAAACACGCTTCACATGGTATATTAAGCACATCTGAAGCTCAAAAATATGGTTTAAATACTGATGATACATTTCAATTTCGGCATATGCATAGACATAGTGCGCGCATTATAGGTGGTGCACTAAATTTAGCAGATGAAATAATGAATGAAAACATACAAAATGGATGTCACTTAGGCGGTGGCTTGCACCATAGTCTTCCTGGACGCGCGAATGGATTTTGTATATATAATGACGTTGCTATAACTGCGAAATACCTAGCTTCGAAATATCAACAACGGGTGATGGTAATTGATACCGATGCACATCATGGTGACGGTACACAATGGAGTCTTTATACAGATAACACGATAATGTGTTATTCCATTCATGAGACAGGTAAATTTTTATTTCCAGGATCAGGGCATTACACAGAGCGTGGTGAGGATTTAGGATATGGATATACAGTAAATTTGCCATTAGAACCTTATACAGAACATGATAACTATTTAAAGGTATTTGAAGAATCCGTAACAAGCGTGATTCAAGCATATAAACCTGACATCCTACTTAGTGTGCATGGCGTCGATATTCATTATTTAGATCCATTAACGCATATGAGTTGTTCACTAGAAACTTTATATGAAATACCATATATCATTAATAAATTAGCTCAACTATATACCAAAGGAAAAGTACTAATGTTTGGTGGTGGCGGTTATAATATTTGGCAAGTGGTACCTCGAGCGTGGAGTCATATATTTTTAGCTTTAATGAATGAACCTATCCAAGAAGGCCCCTTGCCCGAACAGTGGATAACAAAATGGGGTAACTATTCACCTGTTAAATTACCCAAGCACTGGACAGAAGATTATCGTGACTATGTAACGATCCCAAGAACACAAGCAATCTCTGAAAAAAATAATGAACGTGCGAATAGAATTATTCATTGGTATACAAATTAAAATAAAGGAGTAGGAAAATGTTCTTAGTAAATGCATTATCCTACTCCCTATCTATTAACGCGTAAATTTTCTCATTGAAACACTTGTAGTTAGGACCTCTCCCACAAAGATGAGTTGTGTCTTATTCTTATTTCAATTGCTTAACATTAATCTTTCGTAGTTCCTCTGTACTCAATACGGTGTGGCAATATTACATTTGGTTCTTCAATTTCTTCTTCATTCATATATTTAGTTAACAAACGCATGCCTACAGCGCCGATATCATATAGTGGTTGAATCACACTCGATAATTTTGGTCTCACCATTTCTACTAATCGAGTATTATTAAAGCTAACAATTTGTAAGTCTTCTGGAACGCGTATGCCTGCATCTAGTGCGCTATGCATGATACCAATCGCTTGTTCATCACTAATTGATAATATAGCATCAGGTAGATGATCTTTTAAATCTTCAAATACTTTAATACCATCTTTATAACTTTCAGAACCTGAGAATTGTACTGTATCATTTAATTTTAGTTGGTGACGATCTAACACTTCTCTAAGACCAATTAGCACATCTTCTTGTGCTTTTTTAGAATAATCACCACTCACTAATGCAAACTCTTTAGCGCCTGATTGGATGAGTTGTTCGGTAATCTCCATTGCTGCCGTTTTAAAATCAATATTAACAGAAGCGATGTTATCATCTTTTCCGTTAGTACCTGATACTACAACAGGAACAGATGATTGATTTATTAAATCTTTAATTTCATTCGAAATTGTACCACCTAAGAAGATAATACCGTCTACTTGCTTACTTAATAAGTTATTAAATATTTCTTTTTCTTTCTCAGAATCATTATCTGAGTTTGAAATAATAGAATGATATTTATACATTGTCGCTATATCCTCAATACCACGAGCTAATTGAGAATAATAGATGTTAGAAATATCAGGGATAATAACGCCTACTGTTGTTGTTCGTTTACTAGCTAGTCCTCTTGCAACAGCGTTTGGTCGATAATTTAATCTTTTAATAACTTCATTAACTTTTTTTCTTGTTTCAGGTTTAACGTTTTGATTACCATTCACTACTCGTGAAACGGTTGCCATAGATACTCGGGCCTCTCTAGCAACATCATATATAGTTACTGTCATAATTTCCTCCTTGTAAGCGTTTTAATTGTTATTATAACGTGTTTTCATTTCATTTTCAAAGTTTACCACAAAATCGCTTTCATTCAAACATATTGCTAATATTTTCACATTTATGTCATATTTTATATTATTTTTATCATAAAAGCGTAATTTAACATAATATACATTTGAAATGAAATTCATTCAATAGTCGTAGATTTTATCAATAATTGCAATTGAAAAAGCTATTCATGATTACTAGAAAAAAGTATTATAAAACATACTCTTTATTCAGTAAAATGAATAGCTCATTTCATTAATATATTTAGACGATTAATTTATTATTTTAATTTTTTTGAATTATACAATTCTGCTAATGGCTTTAATTCATTGTAAAATTGATTAAATTCATTTAAATCCATTTGTTGGCCACTATCACTTAATGCAACAGATGGGTCTGGGTGCACTTCTGCCATTACGCCATCAGCACCAACAGCTAACGCAGCTTTAGCAGTTGGTAACATAATGTCCTTACGTCCTGTACTATGTGTTACATCTACCATTACAGGTAAGTGTGTGCCTTGTTTCAAAATAGGCACTGCAGAAATATCTAACGTATTTCTTGTTGCTTTTTCGTAAGTACGGATACCACGCTCACAAAGGATAATATTTTTATTGCCTTGAGAAGCAATATACTCAGCAGCGAAAGTAAATTCTTCAATTGTAGCCGATAAGCCTCGTTTTAAGAGGATTGGTTTGTTCGTTCTTCCAGCTTCTTTTAATAATTCAAAGTTTTGCATGTTTCGAGCACCAATTTGGAACACATCTAAGTATTCGTCGGCAATTTCGAAATCAGCAGGATTTACAATTTCACTGACAACATTAAGGCCAAATTTATCTTTTACATTTTTTAAAATTTTAAGCCCTTCAACACCTAATCCTTGGAAATCATATGGTGATGTACGAGGTTTGAATGCGCCACCGCGAATGAATTTTTCTCCTTTTGCTTGTAAATCTTTTGCGACCGCATCAACTTGTTCTTGTGATTCAACAGAGCATGGTCCAAATACAAATGATTTATTGCCATCGCCAATAACGCCACCATTGTCAAACTGAACAATCGTATCTTCTGGTTTTAATTTACGAGACACATATAAATGTTTTTCATTCTCAGATTTTTGTAAATCAGTAGAAGCTTTAAAAATTTCTTTAAATAATTGCTTAATTACATTATCATTAAAAGGTCCTTGATTACGATCCATTAACTCATTAATCATTTCTTTTTCGCGTTGTGGATCATAAACCTTTGTACCCTGTTTAATTTTCTCTTCACCTATTTTTTGTGCTAATTCTCCACGCTTAGATAATAAATCTAAAATTTGATTATTAATCGAAACAATCTCTTCTCTGTATTGCTCTAATTTAGTTGACATTACTACTCACCTCAATAAAAGTTACTTGTATAATTATATCACTTTAAAGCGATAAAATAATATTAGTTAGATAATATTCTAACAATTAAAAAATAATAGTTCAACCGTTCTAGTTGATAAATTATCTAAAATTTGTGAATTGTCTAATTATTATATCAAATTTGATATTCACTTTTTATAAAAATAAGAAAAAGGAGCGAATCAAAAATCTAATTTAATTAACAGATTTCTGAATCCACTCCATTTAGTGATTAAAACCTCACATTAAATACAAGCATTAGCTTTATTAATCATTAAAGGTACGTTTATCGATTTTACTTTTTGCTTTTTCAGCTCTTTGTTGTTGCTTAGGTGTTTTATTTTTAGCTTTTGTTGCATTCTGCTTTTTCTTAGTATTGCCTTTTGCTTTTTCATTAGCTGATTTAGTATCGTGTGTAATGACACCATTTTCAAATTTAGCAGAGGCATGTGCTTGATTATTTTTAACTTGATCTTCATCTTTGTTAATTTCTTTTTTTGTAACTAAATTAGGGACCACTTTATCGCCTGATGATTTAGCAATTGCTGGTTCTTCTAATAACGTTTTTGTTTTACGCGCAACATTTGCATCATTATCTATCTTATTTTTCTTTGTACGTGCTGCAGATGCTATATTTTTTGCATTCACATGTTGATGGTTGCTCGTATCACCACTAGTTGAAGGATCAGATAAATTATGTTTTGATGATTCAACTTTAACTGCATTTTGTTGCGCTGCTAATTCAGTTGCACTAACCTCTTTAGACTGTTGTTCTTTTTCAGTCTCTTTCTTAGCTTCTTGAATTTCTTGTGCTTGTGGTGATTGATCAGCTAAGTTATCTGATGTTTCTGCTTTAATCGCATTTTGTTGCGCGACAATTTCTTCTGCACTATTGCCTTCATTGTTTCTTAAATGTTCACTATCATCAGCTTTAGCTTCTTGAATTTGTTGCGCTTGTGGTGATTGATCCGCTAAATTATCTGATGTTTCCGCTTTGATCGCATTTTGTTGCGCTGCTAATTCTGTCGCAGTAATATCTTTCGTATCTTGCTCTTTAAGTGCTTCAGCTTTAGCTTCTTGGATTTCTTGTGCTTGTGGTGATTGATCCGCTAAATTATCTGACGTTTCCTTTTTGATTGCATTTTGTTGTGCAACAAGTGCTTCTTTACTAACTTCTGAATGGTCTTTATTTCTAAAGTCTTCAATTTTTTGTTTTACATTTTCAATATTATTCTCAGTTTGTTGCTTGATATTTTGATAACGATGTCTTAATTCTTGTTCTTTATTTTTTGCGCTATCAATTTTTTCTTCGGCTTTATTTTTATAAAAGAGTCCAACCGCTGAACCAATTAAAGCACCTGTAATAAAACTAATCACAAAGTCTTTGCGTGATGGATGAGAACTGTATTTGTTGTGACTATATTGAGAACTAGTAACATCCTCTCCAGTAGTCTTTTGATTTGCACCTTGACCATGTAAGTCTTTACCAGAATTATTTGTGACAAACGCATCTCTATTATAATGCTCTGTATTTAAACCTTGTCTAGACTTACCATCTTTTTGATTTGGGCCATTATCATGTAAATCATGGCCATGATTATTTTTTTCAAAGTCATCTCTATTGTAATGTTTAGTCGCATTTGATTGTGCTGCACTATCTTGTTGATTCGCACCTTGTCCGTGTAAATCGCTGCCAGTGTTTGTCGTTGTAAAAGCGTCTCTATCATAATGCTTAGTCGCATTTGATTGTGCTGCACTATCTTGTTGATTCGCACCTTGTCCGTGTAAATCATTTCCAGAATTTGTCGTTTCAAATGCGTCACGATTATATTTCTTACTCATATTAGCTCCTCCTATAAGAAAAGCACTTAAATAAGTAAAAACCTCATTTAAGTGCATTTGATTGAATCATATTAAAAGTTTTTCTCAACGTTAGTAGTGTAATTTTCGTTTGCATGATTTGCATCATTACCTACAGATGTGTTTCTGTAGTTTGCACTTCCTCTACGGTAGTGTCTATTTTGCCATTTGTCAGCAATTTCCATTGCAACATTTGACCATTGAACTACTTGAGAAATTTTATCTTCATTTTGAGAAATATTATGTGTAATTGAGTTAGTTACACGATCAACTGAACCATTTAAATTTTGTACTGAATCGCCGATACCTTTAACACCATCGACAACAGAATTTAAGCGTTCAACTTTGCCTTGAATATCTTCAGTTAAGCGGTTAGCTTTGTGAAGTAAATCAGTTGTTTCACGTGTAATACCTTGAACTTGTCCTTCAACACCATCAAGTGTTTTAGCAACGTGATCTAAATTCTTTTTAACTGAAATTAAAACGACAACGATTCCAATACATAATACTAAGAATGCAATCGCGGCGATAATTCCAGCAATTGGTAAAATCCAATCCATTAAAAACGCCTCCTAAATACCATTTACTTTTAAATAAAAGCTATTAATTATTAATACCCAACATAATTATATATAAACATATTAAAATTCATTTGTCATGCCGACATGTTCTTCATAAGCACGTTGTAACTTTTGAATGTCACCAGCGCCCATAAATAAGATAACAGCATTATCAAATTGTTCTAATACGTCAATATTATTTTCATCGATTAGCGCAGATCCGTCAATACGATTTATTAAATCTTGAATTGTTAAATCACCTGTATTTTCACGAATTGAACCAAATATTTCACATAAATAAACATGATCCGCTTTGCTTAGTGATGCTGCAAATTCTTCTAAGAAAGCTTGTGTTCTTGAAAATGTGTGAGGTTGGAAAACTGCCACAATATCTTTATTTGGATATTTTTTACGTGCTGTTTCAATTGTAGCACTTATTTCTCTTGGATGGTGAGCGTAATCGTCTACTAATACTTGATTAGCAACATTTGTTTCATTAAAGCGACGTTTTACACCACCAAATGTTTCCAATGCTTCTTTAATATTCTTGACGTCCATCTTTTCAAGGTAACTAATCGCGATAACTGCTAATGCATTTTGGATATTATGATCTCCGTATTGTGGTGATAAGAATTGATCATAATATTCACCATTAACGTAAACATCAAATTGTGTACCTTTATCAGTTATTTGAATATTATCGGCATATATATCATCATTTTTGTTTAAACCATAATAATAAATTGGTACGTCCGCTTCAAGTTGTCTTAAATGTTCGTCATCACCCCAAGCAATAATCGCTTTTTTAACATTATGTGCCATACTTTGGAAAGCACTTGCAACGTCTTCAATGTCTTTAAAATAATCAGGATGGTCGAAATCAATATTAGTCATAATGGCATAGTCTGGATGGTAACTTAAGAAATGACGACGGTACTCACACGCCTCAAATGCAAAATAGTCACTTGCAGGTAATCCCATACCCGTACCATCTCCAATTAAGAATGATGTTTTTTTATCACCATTCATAACGTGAGACAGTAAACCAGTTGTTGATGTTTTTCCGTGTGCACCTGTAACTGCAACAGATGTGTATTGATCAATCACATGACCTAAGAAATCATGATAACGTATCACGTCTAATTTTAAATCATGCGCTTTAACAATTTCTTCATGAGTATCTGGAAACGCATTACCTTGAATGACTACCATACCTTCTTTAATATTGTCACTGTTGAATGGTAGTATTTTAATTCCTTTATTTTTTAATGCTACTTCTGTGAATACATATTTTTCTATGTCAGATCCTTGCACCTCATGTCCTAAATCATGCATGATTTGTGCTAATGAACTCATTCCTGCGCCTTTAATACCAACAAAATGATAATGCGTCATATACATAAAACTCCTTTAATTTAATCTTTCTTTAAATCTGCTTCAGTAATAAATACATCTCTAGGTTTAGAACCGTTTGCACCAGAAATATAATCTAACTGTTCAAGTTGGTCTACGATTCGTGCAGCACGGTTATATCCAATTTGGAAGTGTCTTTGAATTAATGAAGTGGAAATATGTCCTTCTTTAACCATAAATTCACACACATCATCGAATAATTCGTCTTGAGCTTGTGTTTGGTTCTTTTTAAGTAATTCCTTCTCCTCGAACAAATAGTTCGGTTCTCTTTGTTCTTTAATGAAATCAACTACATCATCAATCTCATCATCTGAAACAAATGTACCTTGGACACGAATTGGTTTATTCATTCCACTACCTAAGTAAAGCATATCGCCATAGCCTAACAAGCGTTCCGCACCACCACTGTCTAAAATGGTTCTTGAGTCAACGCTTGAAGATACCATAAATGCAATACGTGTAGGTATATTGGCTTTAATTAAGCCAGTTATAACATTGACAGATGGTCGTTGTGTTGCAACCAACATATGAATGCCACATGCACGCGCCTTTTGTGCTATTCGAGCAATTGATTGTTCTACCTCTTGCGGTGCCATCATCATTAAATCTGCTAACTCATCAATAACAATAACAATTTTTGGCATTCTTTGCTCATACGGTGCTTTTTTGTTGAAAGCAGTAATGTTTCTTACATGGAATTGCGCAAATAATTTGTAACGTTTTTCCATTTCGTCAACGGCCCATTTTAAACTTTGTGTGGCTGCCTTAACATCAGTAATAACCGGTGAAACTAAATGCGGTAAATCGTTGTATGGTGCAAGTTCAACCATCTTAGGATCAATTAGTAATAACCTTAATTCTTCTGGATGATTTTTGTAAAGTAATGACATTAAAATACTATTGATACAGACTGATTTACCTGATCCGGTTGCACCCGCAATAAGGGCGTGTGGTGTCTTAGCAATATCCATTAACAATGGTTCATTGTTAATTCTATTACCCATGGCTACGGTTAATTTAGACTCAGCATTTTTAAATTTTGGACTTTCTAAAATAGATTTTAAGTTAACTTTCGTAGGATTTAAGTTTGGTACTTCAATACCTACTAAACTTGTTCCAGGAATTGGTGCTTCAATTCGAATGTCTTTCGCAGCTAACGCCATTTTAATATCATCCTGTAAAGCTGTAATTCGTGAAACTTTGACACCCTTCTCTACTGCCAATTCAAACCGAGTTACACTTGGTCCTTCAGTTACATGTTGCACTTCAGCCGGTACATTAAAATAATAAAAGGCATCATTTAGCTCTTGTTTCTTCTCTTCAATCCATGCCTCATCGATTTCATGTGCTTCATGATCTTCTAATAAATCAAGGCTAGGTAGTTTAATATTTGGACCTCTTCTAATTGTACCTTTAGCATTATGATCTTCTTTTTGATGGTGGTTTGAAGATACAATAGTTTGATCGTCTGCTGAAACGGTTGGATTCACTTCTTGATGATTGTTCATATCATGATTTGAATGTACAGCTTGGTTAAATTGTTCTTCACTGTCTGTATCAGTATTTTGGCTGTTTTCGAGAGGTTCTTCTACTAGGTTATCGTCATCTCTGTTTATGTCATTATTTAAATTTTTATCTTGTTCATCTGAATGATTGATATGATAGTTTGAATGCGTAGACTCTGTTCGAGACTCAGATAATGTATTTTCATTGTCACGAGATTCATTTGTATGATGGTTGACTTCTGATTCACGCTTTTTAGTTTGAACATGTTGTTTTGTCTCAGGCTTTAATTCTGGCACATTCACTTTATGTTTCGATACAGATTCTTTTTTTGCATCCATCATTCTTTTTTTATCAGAAGGTGTCATAACTACATTAAACGGTTTACTTCCTGGCGTGATAGACATTTTTTCAGGTACTTTTTTAGCTTCCTTATGTGTTATTTCTGATTTATCGTCGCCATTGTTAATGTGTTCATCTTCCACACCTTGTACTGATTCATCTGTATCTTTAACTGCAAATGAATCATCCATTTTATTAGAAGGGTCATTATGTGTTTTCGTTGACTGTGATACATTTTGGCTCTCTATATTTGTATTTTGAGAGACTCCATTCGTTTCGTCATCTTCTTTAGTGGCATATTCCACTTCAGACGTTACAGCATTTCTAATTGCATGATTCACATTTTCAGTTGATACATCTTCATCATCTTCTATGGCAGATGTTTCATCTGATAAAGATTCATTTTCGGACATACTGTCAGTGTGTGACTCCACGTCATCTATTTCTCTAAATTGTGCATCATCAACAGTTCCATTATGGTTGTCGTCATGAATGTTTTCACTTAAACTATCTGAATCATCATTATTAGATTGTAATTGTACCGCTTCTTCATCTGCTACGTCGTGATGGTAATTTGATTCTTTTGTAGATTCGTCAATCGCTTCATTAGAATGACGTTGTGCCTCATCATGATTAACATTTGATAATTGATCATTTGGAACATCTTTAACTTGTACATCATCTTGGTTAACTTCTTGCACACTTGAAACTTGGTTTAAATCAATCTCTTCATAATTATATGGTGCATTTGTCTCTTCGATATACTCTTGTTGTTCAATATTATGGTCTATGTCACTATCATCTTTCGATTGAGCGTTAGATGTCTCATGATGTGCAACGTCTTCTACTTGTGCTTGGCTCTCAACATGGTCATTGTTGTTTTTGTACTCTTCATTAACACCCTCTGTTACATCACTATGTAAATGGTCAGAGTGGTTTAATGAACTTTCGCCAATATATTGTTCAGCTTGCTTAGCATACATTTCATCAATAGCTCTTTGAATACTATCTTCTTCATCAGTCTGTTGACGTTTGTTTTGCAATGCTTGTTTAAATTTACGTTTTTGTTGAACTTTACGCTCTCTTTCTTTTCTAATCTCCTCTACGATTTGAGAAGCATAAATATTTTCTATATTTACCGTGTTATCACGTTTTGAATAGTTTGGCGTACGTTCATAGTGATTAGAAGTATCAGCATTTCCTTCAACGATTGATTGTTGTTCACTGTTAACTGGTGCATTCTCTTGTGAAGTTAAATGTTCACCATCAAATTTTTGTCTGCTATCTTTTTCATTTTTACTTTCATGCGGAACGTGTTCTACCGTGCTCGAATGATGCTTGGTTTTAGACTCACTTGTATCTGTGTCATCTTTCACTGGTGGTATAACACCGTTTTCAATAGGTCTACGCTTTTTAGTTCCGAAAATAGCTGATGGTACTTCTGAAGTTTTAAAACTTGAACGGTGATATGTAGGTTCAGAACTCAAATGATAATTCGATTTGAATCTTTCTGATTGTAATTTCATCCTAGATTGATTTGAATTAGCGCTTCTGTAATTAGCAGTATTCGTTCTAGAATGTGTATTTTGACGTTTGTTAAAACGTTGAGATGTACTCGTATTATGAGTTCTACTTGATGTTTGAGAAGTTCTTGACTTAATAGAAGGCATACCAGAATCATCTTGACTCACATGTTTTCTTCTACGATGTCTTCTTGCATTTTCAGCACGATCATCATCTGAGTAACTATTCATGTGACCCGTATAGTCATCATATTCATATGAACCGTATTGATTATCTTTCAATGTTGAATGGTTCTCTTTATCATCATTACTTTCGCGATAAGTTGCTTCTTCATACGTTTCATCTCGACCCACATCGATTGGGAATCGAAACTTACCTTTTGGACGATCGTAAATATCATTATTTTCAGGAAGTAATGAATCATCTTTGCTTTGAGTTAGATCGCCATTGCGACGTTTACTTTTGCGTCTAAGCAATTCATCATCAGAATTGTCTTTGTTACTAAATAAATCATCAAACCAACTCATACATTCACTTCCTTCCTTTATTCATCAAAAAATGCTTGACCGACTTTATAGTCATCACTTAAAACCATAATACCTTTTTCTTGAGGTGCATTAGGTAAATTTAATTCTCTCATTGAGCAAACCATACCGCTTGAAGCAACACCACGTAATTCAGCATCTTTAATAACCATTCCACTCGGCATTACGGCACCAACTTTAGCAACAACCACTTTTTGTCCAGCTTCTACATTTGGCGCACCACAAACGATTTGTAAATGGTCATTACCGACATCTATTTTTAAAATACTTAATTCATCCGCATCTGGATGCTTATCTTTAGTTTCAACATAACCAACTACAAATTTAGGAGATAAATCTGCATTTAGTTGATACGTTAATCCAGATTCATTAATAGCTTTTTGTAATGCATCTACAAGCTCAGAAGTTAATTTAATATGTCCATTACCGTTGATTTGATGATAATTTGAAAACTTAAATAGATTGAAGCCAACAATCGTTCCTTCTTTACTAATTTCAACAACATCTCCAGATTTCTTATATTCAAACGGTCCATCTGTAGGTTCAATTTGTAGAAAAGCTACATCCCCTACGCCTTCTTTATTGTAAAATAAATTCATTTTAAATCTCCTCTATATCAATTATTTCTTATTATTAAATTTTTTACGATTTGCTTCCAATCGTTGTATCACATTGGGGTCTCTTTTTTGTTTGTTATTTTTACCCAAAATGAAGATAGGTTCGAAGTGACCTTTTTCATAACCAAATGATAATGAAGTAATAGGGACTAATCCTTTAGTAAAGAATTCCATAGTTAAATGTGCCATTACATCATAACCAGTTTTATTTCGAATATCAGCAATAATTAAGACATCTTGATGTGGTACAGCCACTAACATTTCACCTTCACATTGTTGATAGATATCATCTAAAAATTTGGTATTTAAAACACGACTGGCATCATAGCCATCATTAGAGTTTACAAAATAAAAAATATTCCCTTTAACTTCATCTGTTTTATATTGATTATTAAGTTTACGTATATTAAATAGTGACATTTCCTTAACTTGTTGTTCAGTCAATCCAAGTGATTCAAGCATACTTTCGTCAATTAAGCGATAAGACTTACCTAAATCGAGTGCATAATAGATATTTGTTTCTGCTGTATGCTTTTCAATTATAAATGGATGACCATCTTTTGTTTTTTTATCAAAGCTTGTAGCACGAATGACAGGCATAATTTGAATGTCATTCATTTTCTCAATACTTTGATCATCCATTTGAGCGATGGCTTCTTCAACATAATATACAATCTCATCTATAATTTTCTCTTTTTGGACTTCATATTTAGCGACAATAGCGTTTAATTTGATTGTTACGCCTTTATGGTTGTCTTGTCTATATATACGTAACGTTTCTTCTTCACGATCAAATTTAAAATCAACATTTAAATGCGCTAAACGTTGTTTCAATTTATCTCTTACTTGAAAAACATTCATGTTTAACACTCCTATATTCGCACCTTATCCTATTTTACAATAAATTTGTGGTCAATTACAGAAAAAATCAATTGTACATATCATTCTAAAAACCTTTTAAATGATTTATCTATTTATCAAACTGACTTAAAAATTCATCGATTTGTACTATAGATTTGCGTTCTTTTCCAATGTAACTTCCTACTAATTCGTCATCTTTAAATACTAAAAAGCTTGGAATACCCATGATATCATGTTCTATGGCTAAATCTATAAATTGGTCTCTATCTACAGAAACGAAGTTAAAATCTTTATATTTCTCTTCCAATTGAGGTAGATCAGGTTCAATGACACGACAGTCAGGACACCAACCTGCCGTAAATTCAAATACGGTATGCTCTTTCTTAAGTGACTTGAATTGTGATTCAGATTCTAAATTAATCATTCTATTCGCTCCTTATTCTTGAAATTGTAATTTATTAATTTGTTCTTCAGTTAAGTTGAGTATAACTTGTTCTAGTAATTGTCTTGCTGAGAAATAATCTCTAATATCAAAAACAGCATTAGTACTGTGAATGTATCTAGCACAAACACCAATTACAGCAGTTGGAATACCAATATTAGCTTTGTGAATTTCACCACCATCTGTGCCACCCGGTGAAATATAATATTGGTAATTTATATTATTATCATCTGCTAATTTAAGTAGATAGTCTCTAAATTCAGGTTGTAAAATCATGGTACCGTCTTTAATTCGAATTAAAGTCCCTTCACCTAATTCACCTGATAATTGATTTGCACCTTTAATATCATTTGCTGGAGAACAATCCACTACAAGTGCAACATCGGGTTGAATGAGTTCAGCTGCTGCTTTTGCACCACGTAAGCCTACTTCTTCTTGAACATTAGCGCCAACGTATAAATCAACATCCAAATCGACATTCTTCAACAATTCTAATATTTCAATCGCAATGACACAACCATATCGATTATCCCATGCTTTCGCGCTATATCGATGTTCAGTTAATTGCGTTAATTCAGTATTCGGAACAATCGTATCTCCTATTTCTATTCCCATCTGTCTTACTTCATCATCAGAACTTGCACCGATATCTAGCATCAAATCTTTTATTTCTGGCACCGCTTCGTTGCCTGTTCTAAAATGTTTCGGAATATTAGAGACAATCCCTACTATAATGTCGCCTTTTCTATTTTTTACTTGAAGACGTTGACCTTGCCAAATATCGTTTGCTACACCACCAAGATTGGTAAACTGTAGCATACCATTCGAAGTAATGTTTGTAATCATGAACCCTATTTCATCCATATGCGCAGCAATCATTACCTTCTTAGCATTAGCTTTTTTAGATTTTTTAACGCCATAGAAACCACCCATACGATTTACGATAAACTCATCAACATATGGTGACATTTCATTTTTCATATAATTTCGTACATCCTCTTCAAAACCTGGTGCACCATGTAATTCGGTTAATGCCTTAATTCGTTCTAATGTTTTATGCTTATCCATCTTAACTAACACACTCCTTAAATGTATTATATCATTTTGAATATGGTACACTAATGATAAGAACTATTAATAGAGAGGTAGAGATTATGACACGTCAAACTTACAAATACATCTCAATTTCAGTTGCTCTAGTTACAGGTATAGCCACTGTCTTTTTTATTTATTTCCTAAAAGAAAAGAATAAAATGCAAAATCCTGATAAAGTATTGGATGAAGCCAAATCTTACTTTATGAACATCACAGGATCGTTTATTCTTCATGAGCCGTATGTAGATGACAATCTATATCCAAATCGTTTCATTTTTCAAGGCGGCATTACTCAAGTTAAGAATGATCAAAAGATGGAATATATCTTTTATGCAGATGCAAAATCTGGTGAAATTTTAAATATTATTGAATTATAATAAACTGAACATAATAGGGAGCTGGACTGAATGAATATAAATTCTTAGTCCGGCTCCCTATTATAATCGTTCATTAAAAAATGGATAACAACGTTACCAAATCGCTTTATATCACTTTCTTTATCGTTTAATTGATTGCTTAATCGTCTTTCCATCTGACTCATATTGCGTCGCGAAGTAAACATGATCATGATAATATAAGAACCAATAATCATGATAAATAAAGTATGGTATTAATCTTTCTTTTTCTCGAATAGACGTCATTGGGTAATCATCATATGCCATAACCCAAAGTGGATTGGTATGTGCATTTGTAGGTAATATATCGGACATGTGAACTGCACGCTCACCTTCACTCTCAATTGTAATAATTGATTGTCCATAACTATGACCACCAACATGCTTCATATGAATCCCTGGATAAACTTCAATGAATTCATCAAAAAGTATCATTTTATCTTCATATGTACCTCTATTTATTTCCCAATAGGTTGCTTTACTACGAATGTTTGGACTTATAAATTCATGCCACTCGTCTTGTTGCACATAGTGCATTGCATTTGGAAAAATAGAATTACCCTCAGTATCCGTTAACCCTGTCGCATGATCAAAATGCATATGTGACATTAATACAATATCGATATCTTCCACAGTCAAATTTAATTTTTCTAAATCAAATTGAATATGACTTTCATATTCGACACCATAATTTTTAAGTTGTTTGTCTGTTAATTTATGATTTCCAATTCCAGCATCGATGATAATGTTCTTATCGCCAGTCTGAATTAAAATTGGATATGTTAAGTTAGGAACTTGATTTCTTTCATTCACATCATACTTTTTCGTCCACAGCGGTTTAGGTACAACGCCAAAGATAGCACCACCATCCATTTGCGTCATACCCCCATTTAAATAAGTGATATTAAATGCACCTAACTTCATATTAAACACCTTCCATCTTTTTATTTATCAAGTATTTCAATATATGAAATAATCTTACATTACAATATCCAATTTAAGAATATATAAACAGAAAAGAGCAGAACAGAATTCTTGTCGAATTCAATGTTCCACTCTTGGAATGACGTTTTAAACTATAACAAGTGATGCATTAGCCTTCACTCAATCTCACTAACTACCGTGAATCTTCATGATGATCAAAGTCACAACTTTAAATTAATGTTCAATGTCTTTATGAAATTTTGCTTCCATTCGATAAATTCTAGAACCTTTATCGGAAAATTTCTTCTCATATTCTGTCAATATATTATCTTCATCATCTTCTTCATGAAGATTGAGATTTAATTTAGTAAAGTACATACCATATTGCGACATACTTTCTAAACTAAACGCGAATAAGCCTCTGTTATCCGTTTTAAAATGGATTTCTCCATCTTCTTTAAGGATTTGTTGATATAGCGCTAAAAAAGTATGATATGTTAATCGACGTTTAGCGTGTCTTTTTTTCGGCCATGGGTCAGAGAAATTTAAATAAATTCGTGCAACTTCACCATCATTGAAATACTCATTTAATTCTATAGCGTCATTACATATCATTTTTAAATTTGTCAGGCCTTGTTCTTTCACTTTATCTAGTACTTTATACATGACACTTTTTTCGCGTTCCATAGATACAAAATTAATTTCTGGGAATTTAGAGGCTAACGTTGTTATAAACTGCCCCATACCAGAGCCAATTTCTATATAGATGGGTTGTTCTTTATCAAACCACTCCGACATTTTTCCTGCATGTGTGCCATCCATATCTACTAAATCAGGATGTTCTTTTAAATAATCTTCCGCCCATGGTTTATAGCGAACTCTCATACTTGAAATCTCCCTTAGATAAATAAATTACTATTCATAACCTCGTTTAAAAATTTTAGCCAATTATTCATATCTTTGAATCTTTTTTGCTCTTCATACCATTGAACCATACCAATTGATTGAATGACTGTATACCATTTCATACGTTTATTTAAGTCTATGCTTTCTTCTACGCCATACGTCTTAAACCAGTCAGACCAATTTTTTTCGGGAACGTAGTTATAGAGCAGCATTCCAATATCAATAGCAGGATCGGCAATCATTGCGCCTTCCCAATCTACTAAGAATAATTCATCTCTATCAGATAGTAGCCAGTTGTTATGATTTACATCTCCATGTACAACCGTAAAGAAACGAGAATCCATATTGGGGATATGTTCTTCAAGGTATGTTAATGATTTACGAATAATGTGATGTGTTAATACTTCTCTTGATAGTGATGCATTAATCTTTTTCAACATGATATTAGGCGTGATGGGTTCCATTTCCATACGTTTAAGCATATTCAGTAAAGGTTTAGAACCATGAATCTTTTTAAGCAATGCAGCAACACGTGCTTGATACATTTCATCTGGTTCAAGTTCTCTGCCATTTTTCCAGTGTTGGGCTGTGACAACTTCACCTGTTTCAATACGTTTGGTCCATACTAATTTAGGTACAATACCTTCAGCTGACAATGCTGCAATAAATGGATTAGAATTACGCTTTAAAAATAGCTTTTGACCGTCCTGTTCAGCCATATATGCTTCACCAGAAGCACCTCCTGCTGAATCAAGTGTCCACCCTAATTGATAAAACTGCTCCAACTCGTTCACCTCACTTTCAATTAGAAAATGGCTCGAGAAATATAGTTTTCAAGAGCCATATATTCTAATTTGATATAATCGTTTGTTGGAAAACACGACTATATATTTCTAAATAATTATATTTTTATACATAAGTTATTATTATAAATAAATTGTTACTGTCCCCAAACATTTATTTAAATAAATACGTCTCTTTTATCACTCAATGATGATTTTATAATTTTTAGCCTTTTTTTTCAACTGAAAATGAGAAACAAAAAGATACATTTTACTAGTCGATTATGGCTAAATTACGTTTCAATCTTTAGGTTTTATTATAACACATTTTCAGACCATTAAACTGCGTATTTTTAATTTAATTCATGAAATTTATTTACATTATAAAATCAAAAAGAACGTACTCAAATTCTATAAATTTAGAATCAGTACGTTCTTTAATAATCAATTATTTATTTAATTAATTACTTCTCGTTTCAATGTATTTATTAAATCCTTCTTGAAGTTTGCGCGTAACAGGTCCTACTGTGCCTTCACCAACTTGCTCACCATCTATTTTAACAACAGGTGTCACTTCGGCAGATGTACTTGAAACAATGACTTCATCAGCATTTTTCAAAAATTCAACAGTAAACGTTTCTTCTTTAAATGGAATATCTTCATCTTCAGATATCCATTTAATTACTTTACGCGTAATACCATTCAAAATGTAATTATTAACGGGATGCGTATAGATTGCACCATCTTTAATTGCATACACATTACTTGAAGCACCTTCTGTAACTATATCGCCTCTATGTTGAATTGCTTCACTTGTGTTGTATTTAACTGCATATTCTTTTGCAAGTACATTTCCTAAAAGGTTTAAACTTTTAATGTCGCAACGTAACCATCTAATATCTTCTACAGTTGCTGCATTGATTCCGTTTTCCAAATCTTCAAAAGGTCGATCGTAACTTTTAGCAAATGCCATAATGACAGGCTTTACGTCAGGTGTTGGGAAAGAATGATTTCTTGGTGCTACACCACGTGTAGCTTGGATGTAAATGCCACCATTTTTTATTTGATTTACCTTTAATAATTCTCTAACTACATCAATTAATTCTTCGACTGTATATCCTAAATCTAATTGTATTTCCGCAGCACTTCTTAAAAAACGCTCGAAATGTTCTGTAACTGTAAATAATTTCCCGTCATATGCTCGAATGTATTCATAAATACCATCACCGAATACATAACCACGATCTTCATAAGAGACTTTTGCTTCACTTTGATCGATAAATTCACCGTTAATAAATACTTTTGTCATAGTTTATCCCTCCACACATAGTGAGTAAATTGCTTCTAAATAGATACTTGTTGCATTGAATAATTGTTTTTTAGTAATATATTCATTCTTTTGATGCATTAAATCCTCTGAATCTTCAAACATGGCTCCAAATGCCACACCTTTATCAAGGTTTCTAGCATATGTACCTCCACCTATTGTATAGGGTTCAGACATATCGCCAGTTTGATTTCTATAAGCTGTAACTAATTTCTGTACAAAAGGATCATTTTTGTCTACAAAATGAGGTTGCTGAACTTTGCCTAATTCAAGATCAAATCCATATTCTTTAATTTCTTTAGTAAATCGCTGTATAGCTTCTTCAAATTCAAAATTTTGTGGATAACGTAAATTAATGCCAAATCGGCCAGCATGTTTATGGTCATAAGAAATAATACCAACATTTGTAGTTACATCGCCCATAACATCTGTATGGAATTTCATTCCCATCTTCTCACCAAAATGTGATTCGTGAAGGTAACGATTACTAAAGTCTACAAATTCTCTTGCTGTTTGATTTAGATTTAATGTTGATAAGAAATCTAATAAGTATAAGCCAGCATTAACACCTAATGATGGATCCATACCATGAACAGCTTTACCTTCAACCGTTAGGACTAACTCTCCACTATCAACGACACTCTCACCTTGTAGTTTATGCTCATCTAAATAGTGTTCGAAATGCTGAACAACGTCGGTCATGTTTTCTTTGACAAATACGCGTGCTTGAGCATGATCAGGTACCATATTGTAACGTTGACCAGATTCAAACGAAATCAATTCATAATCTGGTTCATCTTGATCTTCAGACGTACTATTCTGAACTAAATCGAAAGTTGTGATTCCTTTTTCTCCATGAATAGCTGGAAATTCTGCATCAGGTGCAAATCCTAATGCTGGCATTTCTTCCGTTTGGAAATATCTTTCAGTACATTTCCAATCTGACTCTTCATCTGTACCAATAATGATATGAATACGTTTCTTCCAATCAACTTTCATTTCATTTAAAATTTTGACTGCGTAATAGGCTGCTATTGTCGGTCCTTTGTCATCTAGCGTACCTCTAGCAATAATTGCATCATCAGTTACCACAGGATTAAATGGATCTGAGTCCCATCCATCTCCTGCAGGCACGACATCGACATGACATAAAATACCTAAAACATCGTCACCTTTACCTGCTTCAATTCTGCCTGCAATATGATCTACATCATGGGTAGAAAAACCATCTCTTTGTGCTATTTCGTACATATAATCAAGCGCTTGACGAGGCCCCGGACCAACTGGAGTTTCATCAGATGCTTTTGAATCATCTCTGACACTCTCAATCGAAAGTAAACCTTTCAAATCATCGATTATTTGACCTTCATATTCTTGAACTTTCTCTTTCCACATTCGAGATCAACTTCCTTTTCAATAAATATACAGTTTATTTTACATAACTATAACGAAAAATTACAGTAAGATGTCAGAATATTTATAGATTTTATAAAATTTTATGTTAAAAATTTTATAAAACCTCCATATTTATACGCTATTTGACGCAGTTTGTGTAAATCATACATATCAATGACATTTAATTTTTTGTACACAAATCTTTCATTCCATATTTATAAAAAAAGAATGGGACAGAATTCTTTTTAAATTCGTTGTCCCACCCCGAAAGGATGACCAGAACTGAAAAAAGCATGATTTAAGTGTATTCTCAGTTCAGTCAGCTACTGCCTATTGGCAAAGTAGCATTATCATAATGTTATTTCTCTTGCGCTTATAAATATCACAAAATTAATCTTTATCTTCTAACGCATTTTTATTTTTCTTTAAATCTTCTTCAGTGACTACTCTTAAATTGTTATTAACAGTAGCGCCACCTTCATCATCAAATTTACCTTCTTCTAGTGCATCTTCTTTGTTTGCATCTAAATTAGTAAATTTTGATTTTTCTTCTTCTAAGAATGATTTTGGATCATTTTTCAAGCGATTAGCGTATTCTTGAGGGTTATTTCTAACCTCTTGAATTGTTTCATTAGCTTTTGAACCTAATTGACTCGCTAATCCTTTTGCATTTTCTTTATAACTTTCTGGATCTTCTTTGTATTTATTATATTGCTCTTTTAATTTGTCTCTACTTTCTTTTCGAGATAATACAACTGCTGCAGTTGCAGCACCGACTCCAGCAATAATTCTAAATAAGCCTGTAGTTTTAGACATAGTAAACACCTTCTCCTTTATGAATGCTGTAAAAGCTTTAATTCGTCATCTGAGAGTAACTTATACTCACCAGATTTAAGATTTTCATCTAACGCCAAATTAGCGATTTTAAGACGTTTTAATTCTAATACCTCATTTTCAATGGCATGAAACATCCTTTTAACTTGATGATACTTACCTTCATAAATGGTCACCTGTGACGTAGTCTCATTTACTCTTGTTAGTAAAGCAGGTTTAACTGGTCCATCAGATAGCGTGATCCCCTGCTTAAAAGCTTCAATATCATCATCAGATATCGTATGTTGAGAGATGACTTCATATGTCTTTGATACATGTTTAACGGGACTCATCAATTCATGACTAAACTGACCGTCATTTGTGATAAGCAATAATCCCTCTGTATCTTTATCTAATCTACCAACAGGAAAGATATCTAAATGTTGATATTCTGGAATTAAATCTATGACAGTGCGATTCGTTCCATCATGCGTAGCTGAAATATAGCCCTTAGGTTTATTGAGCATAATATAAATATGATTAATAAACGTAATTTGTTTTCCATTTACCATCACAATATCGTCTTCTGGATTAATATGACATTTAGGTGATTTCTCTATCGAATCGTTAACTGTAACGGTCCCTTTTTTTAAAAGTTGCTTTACCTCAGAACGTGTTCCCACACCCATATTAGCTAAAAATTTATCTAATCTCATCTTAAGAAACCAACTTTTCGACGAATTTTACCAGGTAAATCTCCTAAAAACTCATCAGCCAATCTATTTTTAATTGTAATTGTACCATAGATGAGACCACCTACAATAACGCCAATAATCAGAATAATAAACGCTCCAGATTTACGATCGACAGATATGAACAAGCTTAAAATAAAGTAAACAACTTCAACACTTATCATCATGATTAAACTATAAATGAAAATTTTAGCAACTTGAACAAATGTATCTGTAAAATGGAATTTAGCATAAATTTTCAAAATCATTAGGTTCGCGATGTTAGCGACTGTAAGCGCAATAGCAGTACTTAAAACTGCACCTGCTGTATGGAATATCATAATTAATGGAATATTCAAGATTAATTTAACAATTACAGATCCTAAAATTACAAAAACTGTTAATTTTTGTTTGTTAATCCCTTGTAGCATTGACGCAGTTACACTTAATAAAGAAATTAAAATTGCAACTGGTGCATAGTAAAATAGTATTTTATTACCATCTGGATTATATTGATAGAATACAGTGTATAAAGGAGATGATAATGCCATTATTCCAAGACTTGCTGGCACTGTTATGTACATTAATACGCCAATAGACGTTCTAATTTGACGATGCATTTCTGTTAAGCGACCTTCAGCAAAAGTCTTGGTAATAAATGGTATTAAACTAACTGCAAAACCCGCTGCTAATGATGTTGGTATCATAACAATTTTGTTTGTTGTAAAGTTTAAGATAGTAAAGAAATAGTCTTTATTCGCATGGAATCCTGCTGCATCTAATGCATTATTGTGTGTAAATTGGTCCACTAAATTAAATAGTGGGAAATTCAGACTTACAATAACAAATGGAATACTATATGAAATTATTTCTTTATACATTTTAGTATAAGAAACATCTAGTCCAGAATTATCGGATGCTACCATTTTTTGAATATGTGGCTTACGTTTTCGCCAGTAGTACCAAAGCGTTAGTAAACCAGCAATAGCACCTATCGCGGCTGCAAACGTAGCTATACCATTTGCTTGTAAGTAAGAACCATGAAAGACATTTAATACTAAGAAACTTCCGATAAGTATAAACACAATTCTAGCGAGTTGTTCTGTTACCTCAGAAACAGCTGTAGGTCCCATTGATTCGTACCCTTGGAATACACCACGCCATGTAGCAAGTAATGGTATAAATACAACTACCATACTTATCACTCGAATGATCCAAGTAATATCATCAATTGTCCATCCGCCTTTGCCCTCTTTACGTCCTAAAGTTAGAGAAGCAATATCTGGCGCTAAGAAAAATAGAATTAAAAATCCTATTATTCCTGATATGGACATAACGATAAAACTTGATTTATATAATTTCTGTCCAACTTTATACGCACCTAAAGCATTGTACTTAGCTACAAATTTTGAGGCTGCTAATGGTATTCCCGCTGTTGCAACAGCAATTGCGATATTATATGGAACATATGCATAGTTAAATGGTGCTAACTTTTCTTCCGCATTTGCACCCATAATGGCATAAAAAGGAATTACAAAAAGTACACCTAATATTTTAGTTATTAGAATACTTAATGTAATGAGAAAGGTACCTCTTACCATTTCCTTATTTTCACTCATATTTAATCTTCCTGCCTTTTTAATAATCAAATTATTTAATTTAAAACCTTCTTGAAGGGCTTGCATTACTATAAAATATATCACAAAATACTAATTGTTTACTAATGACTTTAATAGTTTTCCTAAATTTAAGTTTAAACGCATAATAAATCAAGATATATATTCATTTGTTAATGAACCAATCTTAAATTATAACTAAAATTGTTAAGAATTCAATCGTAATTTAAATTATAATAATAGCACTAAGATAATAAGACGGAGGTTTCTCAATGTATCAAACAATAATCATAGGTGGTGGACCTAGCGGACTCATGGCTGCAGTTGCTGCATCTGAGCAAAGTGAAAAAGTACTTTTATTAGAGAAAAAGAAAGGTTTAGGTAGAAAACTTAAAATTTCTGGTGGCGGTAGATGTAATGTTACGAATCGATTACCATATGCAGAAATAATTAAAAACATACCAGGTAATGGAAAATTTTTATATAGCCCTTTTTCTGTATTTGATAACGAATCAATCATACACTTTTTTGAATCTAAAGGCGTAAAATTAAAAGAAGAAGATCACGGTCGTATGTTTCCAGTATCTAATAAATCTCAAGATGTAGTAGATACACTTGTAAACACCATTAAACAAAATAAAGTCGATATTAAAGAAGAAACGATCGTTAACGATATTAATGTAGAAGACAATGGGATATTTAAAGTTATAACTGATAAAGGCTCATTTTTAAGTAAAAGTGTCATCATTGCAACTGGAGGCACAAGTGTACCTCAAACAGGTTCAACTGGAGATGGCTACAAATTTGCGGAAAGTTTAGGTCATAGCATTACTGAACTCTTCCCTACTGAAGTTCCTATTACTTCAGCAGAACACTTTATTAAATCCAAAGAACTTAAAGGTTTAAGTCTTAAAGATGTAGAATTATCCGTGCTTAAGAAAAACGGTAAAAAACGAATTAGCCATCAAATGGATATGATATTTACTCATTTTGGTATAAGTGGACCAGCAGCACTAAGATGTAGTCAATTTGTTTATAAAGAACAAAAAAATCAAAAGAAAAAAGAAATTAATATGCAATTAGATGTTTTTCCAGAATACAAAAATCATGTTCTAGAGGAAAAAATAACATCTATTTTAATTGAAGAACCTGATAAGTACATAAAAAATAGTTTAAAAGGACTTATAGAAGAACGATATTTGTTATTTATGCTCAAACGAGCTCAAATCGATGAAAATACTACATATCATCACCTATCAAACCAACAACTAAAACAATTAGTTGACTGTTTTAAAGCCTTTACCTTTAAAGTGAACGGCACTTTACCAATTGATAAAGCCTTTGTAACTGGTGGTGGTGTAAGTTTAAAAGAAATTTGGCCAAAAACGATGATGTCAAAAATACAACCTGGTTTATTTTTATGTGGAGAAGTATTAGATATTCACGGTTATACAGGTGGCTATAATATTACTAGTGCATTAGTAACTGGCCATGTTGCTGGACATGAAGCAGCCATTTTTAAATAGAACAAAAGAACTTCCTTCAAACAAATTAGGATTTAAACGTTTGAAGGAAGTTCTTTTAAAATTTAATTTCTGATTACCGGTAAAGAGCGTATTTCAATCTTATTTAACATTTTTTCTTCGCTTTGATATTAATAGTAAGAATAATCCACTAATTAAAGACAATTGAGTTAATGGTACAACATCTTCTACTTTTTTAATACCTGTATTAGGTAATAAAGTATTTCCATTAAATTCTATTAATTTTAATTTAGAATTGACTCTAGGATTTTTATTTTTAGAAGCTTCTTTTTCTATTTTAGAAATTTTTTCAGTATTTTTCATTTTATTAAATTTAATATCGTTAAGTTTAGCTTCAGTTTCTTCAACAATTTGACTTAATTGAGTATCATGTGTAGCTTTATCAATTCTTAATAATGAACTTTTAACAATATTATCTACAAGTGTCTTTAACTTATTCTTTTCTTCATTAGAAATATTTTGTGAATTCTCTATTTTTTCTACTATATCCTTACCTTTACTTAAAATTACTTTTTTAGCGTTTAGTTTAGCTTTAGCTAAGGTATTTATTTGTGTAATTAACTTACTATATTTAATATCAATTGCTTTAACTTCTCTATTACTTTTCGCTTTTTTAATTTCTGCAAAAGCTTGATTTATTATTTGATCAATCTTATGTTTTGCACGCATTTTTTCTTCATCAGTTGCAGATTTATTTGAATCAATGATTGCTTTTTGCTTAGTTGCAATATCCATCAGATGTTTAAGTGCTTTATTTTTCGCAATAACTGTAGTTTGAACTTTGTTTATATCCAATTTACCTTTACTTAAAGATGCATCAACTTCGCTATTGTTTAAAGATTTATCAATATTTTCTTTCGCAATTTTAATTACTTCGTCTACCTTTGCTTTCGCTGCTGCCTTTTCTTCGTCTGTCGCGTTTGGCGTTTGATCGATTTCCGTTTTCTTAGCTTCTGCTGCTTTGTCAATTGCTTGTTTTGCTTGTGCTTTTTTCTCAACCGTTGGTTGAACATTGTTAATTGAATCTACACCGTTTGCTTTTGCTGTATCTACACCTGCGTTATTTGTTGCTTGGTCTATCGCATTCTTAGCGTTACTTACAGCCTCATCGACTTTTGCTTTCGCTTCTGCCTTTTCTTCATCTGTGGCATTAGGCGTTTGATCGATTTCTGCTTTCTTTGCTTCGGCTGCTTTGTCAATTGCTGTTTTCGCTTCGTCTTTCTTAACAACCGTTGGTTGAACGTGATTAATTGACTCTACTCCAGATGCTTTTGCAGTGTCTACATCTGCGTTATTTGTTGCTTGATCTATCGCATTCTTAGCGTTACTTACAGCCTCATCGACTTTTGCTTTTGCTGTTGCTTTTTCTTCATCTGTTGCGTTTGGTGTTTGATCGATTTCTGCTTTCTTTGCTTGCGCTGCATTATCAATCGCTGCTTTTGCTTCGTCTTTCTTAACAACAATTGGTTGAACATGATTGATCGCGTCTACACCTGAAGATTTAGCAGTGTCTACACCTGTGTTATTTGTTGCTTGATCTATCGCATTTTTAGCTGATGTCACTGCTTCATCAACTTTCGCTTTGGCTGCTACTTTTTCTTCATCTGTCGCGTTTGGTGTTTGATCGATTGCTGCTTTCTTTGCTTGCGCTGCATTATCGATTGCTTGTTTTGCTTGTGCTTTTTTCTCAACCGTTGGTTGAACATGATTGATCGCGTCTACACCTGAAGATTTAGCAGTATCTACGCCTGTGTTATTTGTCGCTTGATCTATCGCGTTTTTAGCAGTTGTCACTGCTTCATCGACTTTCGCTTTGGCTGTTGCTTTTTCTTCTTCTGTTGCGTTTGGTGTTTGATCGATTTCTTCTTTCTTTGCTTGCGCTGCATTATCGATTGCTGTTTTCGCTTCGTCTTTCTTAACAACACTTGGTTGAACATGATTGATCGCGTCTGCACCTGAAGATTTAGCAGTGTCTACATCTGTGTTATTTGTTGCTTGATCTATCGCATTCTTAGCGTTACTTACAGCCTCATCGACTTTTGCTTTTGCTGTTGCTTTTTCTTCATCTGTGGCATTTGGTGTTTGATCGATTTCTTCTTTCTTTGCTTGCGCTGCATTATCGATTGCTGTTTTCGCTTCGTCTTTCTTAACAACACTTGGTTGAACATGATTAATCGCGTCTACACCTGAAGATTTAGCAGTGTCTACACCTGCGTTATTTGTCGCTTGGTCTATCGCGTTTTTAGCAGTTGTCACTGCTTCATCGACTTTTGCTTTTGCTGTTGCTTTTTCTTCATCTGTTGCGTTTGGTGTTTGATCGATTGCTGCTTTCTTAGCACGAGCTGCTTCATCTATTGCGTTCTTTGCTTGTGCTTTTTTCTCAACCGTTGGTTGCACATTGTTGATTGAATCTACACCGTTTGTTTTTGCTGTATCTACACCTGCGTTATTTGTTGCTTGGTCTATCGCTGTTTTAGCGTTATTTACCGCCTCATCGACTTTTGCTTTCGCTGCTGCCTTTTCTTCATCTGTCGCGTTTGGTGTTTGATCTATTTCTACTTTCTTAGCACGGGCTGCATTATCGATTGCTGTTTTCGCTTCGTCTTTCTTAACAACCGTTGGTTGCACATTGTTGATTGAATCTACACCGTTGGTTTTTGAAGTATCTACGTCAGCGTTATTTGTCGCTTGGTCTATCGCATTCTTCGCACTATTCACTGCTTCATCGACTTTCGCTTTTGCAGCTGCTTTTTCTTCATCTGTGGCATTTGGTGTTTGATCGATCTCTGCTTTCTTTGCTTGTGCTGCATTATCAATCGCTGTTTTCGCTTCATCTTTCTTAACAACACTTGGTTGAACATGATTGATCGCGTCTACACCTGAAGATTTAGCAGTTTCTACACCTGCGTTATTTGTCGCTTGGTCTATCGCGTTTTTAGCAGTTGTCACTGCTTCATCGACTTTTGCTTTTGCTGTTGCTTTTTCTTCATCTGTTGCGTTTGGTGTTTGATCGATTTCTGCTTTCTTAGCACGAGCTGCTTCATCTATTGCGTTTTTTGCTTGGGCTTTTTTCTCAACCGTTGGTTGCACATTGTTGATTGAATCTACACCGTTTGTTTTTGCTGCATCTACACCGGCATTATTTGTCGCTTGGTCTATTGCTGCTTTCGTATTATTCACTGCCTCATCGACTTTCGCTTTCGCTGCTGCCTTCTCTTCGTCCGTCGCGTTTGGCGTTTGATCGATTTCTGCTTTCTTTGCTTGCGCTGCATTATCAATCGCTGCTTTTGCTTCGTCTTTCTTAACAACCGTTGGTTGCACATTGTTGATTGAATCTACACCGTTTGTTTTTGCTGTATCTACGTCAGCGTTATTTGTCGCTTGGTCTATCGCATTCTTAGCGTTACTTACAGCCTCATCGACTTTTGCTTTTGCTGTTGCTTTTTCTTCATCTGTTGCGTTTGGTGTTTGATCGATTGCTGCTTTCTTTGCTTGCGCTGCATTATCAATCGCTGTTTTCGCTTCATCTTTCTTAACAACACTTGGTTGAACATGATTGATCGCGTCTACACCTGAAGATTTAGAAGTATCTACGCCTGTGTTATTTGTTGCTTGATCTATCGCATTTTTAGCAGTTGTCACTGCTTCATCAACTTTCGCTTTGGCTGCTGCCTTTTCTTCGTCCGTCGCGTTTGGCGTTTGATCGATTTCTGCTTTCTTTGCTTGCGCTGCATTATCGATTGCTGCTTTTGCTTCGTCTTTCTTAACAACCGTTGGTTGAACATGATTGATTGCGTCTATACCTGAAGATTTAGCAGTGTCTACACCTGCGTTATTTGTCGCTTGGTCTATCGCATTCTTCGCACTATTCACTGCTTCATCGACTTTCGCTGCTGCCTTCTCTTCATCTGTCGCGTTTGGCGTTTGATCGATTTCTGCTTTCTTAGCTTCGGCTGCTTTGTCAATTGCTGTTTTCGCTTCGTCTTTCTTAACAACCGTTGGTTGGACTTGATTAATTGACTCTACTCCAGATCCTTTTGCAGTGTCTACGCCTGCGTTATTTGTTGCTTGATCTATCGCATTTTTAGCAGTTGTCACTGCTTCATCGACTTTCGCTTTGGCTGCTGCCTTTTCTTCGTCCGTTGCGTTTGGTGCTTGATCGATTTCTGCTTTTTTAGCACGGGCTACTTCATCTATTGCTGTTTTTGCTTGTGCTTTTTTCTCAACTGTTGGTTGGACGTTATTAATGGCGTCTGTTCCTTCAGTTTTCGCTGTATCTACGCCTGCGTTATTTGTCGCTTGGTCTATTGCATTCTTCGCATTACTTACAGCCTCATCGACTTTTGCTTTTGCTGCTGCCTTTTCTTCATCTGTCGCGTTTGGTGTTTGATCGATTTCTACTTTCTTAGCACGGGCTGCTTCATCTATTGCTGTTTTTGCATCGTCTTTTTTTACAACCACTGGTTGGACTTGATTAATTGCATCTAAACCAGATGATTTTGCTGCATCTACACCGGCATTATTTGTCGCTTGGTCTATTGCTGCTTTCGTATTATTCACTGCCTCGTCGACTTTTGCTTTTGCTGCTGCTTTTTCTTCGTCTGTGGCATTTGGTGTTCTATCTATTTCAGATTTCTTCGCATTTGCTTGATCTATTATTGCTTGTCTAGCAAGATTCTTTTTAACAGCGTTAACTTGTACATCATTGATTTTGTTAACTGCATTCTCTTTTGCAGTCGTAACATCAGTATTATGCACACCTCGCTCTATATTTAATCGTGCTTGATTAGCAATTTCATCAATTTTTGCTTTCGCTTCATTTTTTTCTTCAATGGTTGCATTAGTATCGTTATCAATTACGGACTTTTTAGAAGCAATAGCCCTTTCTAATTCTTGTTTCATATTATTTCTATGAACTGAGTTAGGAACAATTTGACCAATATGGTTAGTATTTGAAGTTTGAGCTGTTTCAACTAACTGATTAGTTGTTGCATTTCTCACATCATTAGTCGCATTAATGAGCGCTTCATTAACACTTGTTTTAGCTGTTTCTCTTTCTTCAAATGTTGCGTTTGTATCATTCTCAATTTCAATTAGTTTTTCATTGGCTTTATCTTGCAACGCTTGTATCGCTTGTTGCTTAATTGTTGGAATAACATCTATAGGATCAATATCAACTACCGATTGATTCTTTCTTTCTGAAATTTCATTAGTATTAGATGCACTTTCAATATCTCTATTTTTTTCGTCCAAAGTTGCTTTTAAAAGTGTTAAAGCAGCATCTTTTTCTTCTCTAGTCGCATCATTATTATTATTAATTGCTGCTTTACGCGACTCTGCAACTTGATCTATATCTAGTTTTGCTCTTTCTTTATCTAATTTTAAAGTTAAATCATTAATAGTTGCTTGATTTTTTCTTTCACTTATAGGCGTATCATCGTTTTCATTTAAAATTTGACGTGATGCATTTAGAACATTTTGCATCGATGACCAAGCTTCTTGTGAATAATCATGTTGGTTTAAATGCTCTATTTGAGCAGATATTTCATTAAATTTCTCTTGTAAAGCAGTTTTATACATTTCGACAGTAACAGATTGTGTTTCAACATTAATATTACCTTTTCTTTGATCTGATTCAGTTTTTATATACTCGTTATTACCACCATATCTAAAATAGTTATCATCGGCATTCAAACCAAAATCACGACTTCCATTTCTTCTATTCATATTTATACCATCAGTAGCATAAACTAATGTTGCATCGAAATCCTTTTTAATAGGTTCTGAAGTCGGTAATGAAACAGTATAAGCAATGTTTTTAATCGCTCCTGGCTCTATTCTATCTACATTTAATGTTAACAATCTAGTGGATGTATTATAACTTGCTCTAGCATTTTGAGCTGAAATAAATTGAGCTCCTTCTGGTAAAATTACTTTATATTGCGTTTTATTCGAACGGGAGTGTCCTTTATTTTCTAATGCGACATTTAGTGTAGTATTTACTGTAGTTGCAATAGATGAAGGGGATGTAACTTTATATTGTGTTTCTGTAGTAGTTGCTTTTAAGTATGCACCACTATTTACTTTCACATCTGCTAATCCACTTCCACCAAAATTATTATTACCTTTTAAAAGTCTACCGCCATTTGCACTTTCATAACTTCTTTTTTCATGTGTTTCAAACATAAATCTTAGTCTTGAAACATTGTTAGGCACATTAAATACACCTGTAAATACACCAAATGATTTACCAGCTGTATTAGGTCTACCTGCGTAAAGTAAATCAGTAGGATTATTCGCATCATAGATTGATACTTTAACACCATTGATACCTTGTGTATTACCCATCGAAGTACCCATGAAATTTAGTTGAATTTCTGATCCTGGCGTAACATCTATATCTTGGTATATTGGACCAACAGTCTTATCTGCTGCTACCCCACTAACATTACTTGGATATTTGGATAATACTGCGGCAATTTTATTTTTAGTTTTATCAAAAACATAAGGATTGTAAGGTGGTAATGCTTTAGGTCCCCATATAAGTGGTATTACTGTTTGATCGTTATCTTTGACATGCCATCCTGTAATCTTACTTGCCTGATTCATTTCAGACACAGTTTGATTCGTAGGAATAACTGCTCCATTAGACGTATCCGTAAAAGTACCGTTAACAATTTGACCAGAATTGGTTTCATTTAAACTCATTTGATCTTGATTATTTGTAACAATTGTATCAGTAGAACGTTTAGTTCTTTTATGTACTAAATTATTTTTATTTACAGTAATATGATTACTTTCATTTTTCAAAAGATTTTCAGTAGTTGGATTGCCTTCATTAGAAACCGTACTTTGATTGTTATCTCTAGATAAGTTGTTTGTTTCTCGATTATCTATGTTTTTGGGATCATTAATATTTTCTACTTTAGATTTAATTTCATTGTTAATCTTTTGATTAGTTACTAAATCGTTAACAGATCCATTATTATTTTCAGAATCTATGTATTTATCATTATTATTTATTGATTTATCAATGGTTTGAGATTTAACATTTTGTGAGGTAGTTTGCGAAGAATTACTTTCTTCCTCTTGAGTTGCTGCATGACCTGGGTGTGATAAGAAAGTCAGTGTAGCTATAACAGTGGAAAATATTCCTACACTAAATTTACGAATACTAAATTTCTGTTTTTTAAAAAGATTCATTATTGTCCTCCTTGATGTTCTTGTCTTGTTGTAATAGTAATAATGAATAATAATGAGTGTTGCTATTAAATTGTATGATATGATTTTATGCAATTGTTATCATACTTTTTATAATATCATCATTCATCTAAAATAACCAGAATAAATTTTTCATTACATAAGATTTTCACATAACATAAATCTTTAAAAAATTATATTTTAAATCATTATATGTTTTTTGCAAATGAATAATAAAAAATCAGACCCCACAATTTTGTGAAGTCTGATTTCCAATTTAACTCATTGATCAATTATTTTCTTTGTTTCTTTTTCTATTTTTCAAGAATAAGAATAAACCACTTATCAACGCTAAACCTGCTAAAGGTGATTGATTTTGACTTTCTTTACCAGTACTTGGTAATTTAATAGACCCTTTGTTGTTACCTGAGCTAGTATTATAATTATCACCTGAATTATTATTATTTCTATCTCCACCATTATTATTGCCACTTGGTAAATATTCCTTACCTTTTGAACTTAATGGATTAACTTTTTCAATATCTTCAATGGCTTTATTTGTAATTGCATCAACGTCGTTGTTATTAATATCATTTTCCAATT
Source organism: Staphylococcus borealis (assembly GCF_001224225.1). GTDB lineage: Bacteria > Bacillota > Bacilli > Staphylococcales > Staphylococcaceae > Staphylococcus > Staphylococcus borealis. The sequence continues at coordinate 37,617 of NZ_CUEE01000008.1, forward strand.
TTTCTAAAGCATTTTTAACAATTTCATCAATCATGTTTTTAGCTTTATTTTTTTGTTCATCTGTTAAACCATTTAGATTATCAATTTTAGCTTTTTGTTTTCTCGCTATATTTAAAATATTTTTTCTAGCCTGTGGCTTTTTAACAATTTTGATTTTAACTTCTTTTATTTTAGAAGTGAAATTAACTTGAACTTTATCAACATCGTCATTAGTATTTGCATTATCTATTGCTCTATTAGCCTTATCAATTATTTTATCAACCTCTGCTTTTGCTGCATCTTTTTCTTCTTTAGTTGCATTGTGATTTTTATCGATTTCGGCTTTCTTAGCTTTTGCTTGATCTAAAAGCGTTTGTTTCGCAACAGTTTTCTTAGTAGTATCTGGTTGAATTTTTTTGATAATATCGCTACTACTATTTTTAGCTTGATCTACTTCGTCATTTGTAGTTCCTTGATCTATATTATCTTTTGCTTTTTTAGCTTCTTCGTCGACTTTAGCTTTTGCAGTGTCTTTTTCTTCTTTAGTTGCATTGTGATTTTTGTCGATTTCGGCTTTCTTAGCACGTACTAATTCATCGATTGCTTTTTTAGCTTCGTCTTTTTTCACTACTTCAACTACAACACTATTAATGCCATTTGTTCCTTTATTTTTAACCTGATCAACATCACTATTTGTAATAGCTTGATCTATTTCTTTTTTAGCTTTAGTGACTTCTTCATCTACTTTAGCTTTTGCTGCATCTTTCTCTTCTTTTGTTGCATTTGGTGTTTGATCGATTAACTCTTTTTTAGCTTTAGCTACTTCATCTATAGCATTTTTAGCTTCAGGTTTTTTAACTGTTTCAGGTTCAATTGGTGTTATAGCTGTATGGCCGTTATTTTTTGCTTGGTCAACTCCGTCGTTAGTTGTTGCTTGATCTATAGCACTCTTAGCTTTAGTAACTTCTTCATCTACTTTTGTTTTTGCTACATCTTTTTCTTCTTGAGTTGCATTTGTGTTATTATCAATTGCTTGCTTCTTAGCTTTAGCAACTTCGTCAATTGTACGTTTTGCTTCTGACTTTTTAACTATTTCAGGTTGAATAGATGTAATAGTATTAACGCCTTGAGTTTTAGCTTGATCTACTGTTTCATTTGTTGTCGAATTATCAATAGATTGTTTTGCTTTTGTTGCTTCTTCATCTACTTTTGCTTTCGCTGCATCTTTCTCTTCTTTAGTAGCTTCTTGATTTTGATCAATTTCGGCTTTTTTAGCAGTCACCGCTTCATCGATTGCTTGTTTTGCTTCTGCTTTTTTAACAACTTCTGGTTGGATTTTTGCTATAGCTGAAGCGCCGTCTGTTTTAGCTTGATCTACATCATTATTTGTTGATGATTGGTCAATGCTATTTTTTGCTTTTGTTGCTTCTTCATCTACTTTTGCTTTCGCTGCGTCTTTCTCTTCTTTAGTAGCTTCTTGGTTTTGATCAATTTCGGCTTTTTTAGCAGTCACTGCATCATCAATTGCTTGTTTTGCTTCTGCTTTTTTAACAACTTCTGGTTGGATAGATGAAATTGTTGTTTCACCTGATGTTTTAACTTGATCTACATCATTATTAGTAGAAGCTTGATCAATCGCTGCTTTTGCTTTTGTTGCTTCTTCATCTACTTTTGTTTTAGCAGCATCTTTTTCTTCTTGAGTAGCATTTTCATTATTATCAATTTCTTGTTTTTTAGCTGATACTGCCACATCGATTGCTTGTTTCGCCTCAGCTTTTTTAATAGTTTTTGGTTCTATTGAAGAAATTATTGTAGTTCCATTCGTTTTTGCTTGGTCAACATCATTATTTGTAACGGCTTTATCTATAGCTGATTTAGCTTTTGTTACTTCTTCGTCAACTTTTGCTTTGGCTGCGTCTTTCTCTTCTTGTGTAGCATTAGAAACTTGGTCAATTTTAGCTTTTTTAGCTGTAGCAGCATCATCGATTGCTTGTTTCGCCTCAGCTTTTTTAATTGCTTCAGGTTGAATTTTGTTAATAGCAGTTATTTCATTATCTCTAGTTTCATGTACAGCATCATTAGTGCTTGCTTGATCAATAGCTTGTTTTGCTTTAGTTGCCTCTTCATCTACTTTTGCTTTGGCTGCGTCTTTTTCTTCTTGTGTAGTAGTGCCATCTTGATCAATTGTATTCTTTTTAGCTGTTACAGTTTCATCTATTGCTTGTTTTGCTTTAATTTTTTCAATTGACTCTGGTTGGATATTATGAATCGTGTTAACACCATTGTCTTTTGCTTGATCTACACCATCATTTGTTGTTGCTTGATCAATTGCTGCTTTGGCTTTAGTGACTTCTTCATCCACTTTTGCTTTGGCTGCATCTTTTTCTTCTTGTGTTGCTGTAGGGTGTTGGTCAATTTCTTGCTTCTTAGCAGTTGCTGCATCGTCAATTGCTTGTTTCGCTGTAGATTTTTTAACTGCATCTACTTGAATACCTGCAATTGTAGTAGTTTCTGAATTTTGAACTTGATCTACATCATTATTAGTATTTGCTCGCGTAATTGCATCCTTAGCTTTTTGTACTTCAGCATCTACTCTTGCTTTGGCTGCGTCTTTTTCTTCTTGTGTAGCGGTTGGATGCTGATCAATTTCATTTTTTCTTAGCTATCGCTGCATCATCGATTGCTTTTCTAGCGGCAGCTTTTTTAACAACATCAGGTTGAATAATTGATATTGCATTAGTACCTGAGTCTTTCGCTTGATCAACACCATCATTTGTTGTTGCTTGATTAATCGCTGTTTTTGCTTTTGCAACTTCAGCATCGACTTTGGCTTTTGCTGCGTCTTTCTCTTCTTGTGTAGCGTCACTATTATTATCAATTGCTGCTTTCTTAGCAGTTGCACTATCATCGATTGCTTGTTTTGCTGATGATTTTTTAATTGTATCTGGTTGGATACCTTCAATAGTTGTTACACCAGATGATTTAGCCTGTTCTACTTCATTATTTGTATTAGCTTGATCAATCGCTACTTTGGCTTTTGTAGCTTCAGCATCGACTTTGGCTTTTGCTGCTTGTTTTTCTTCCTCTGTAGCATCGTTAACAGTATCAATTGCTGCTTTCTTAGCAACAACTTCATCATCAATCGCTTTTCTTGCTGCTGCTTTTTTAACGACTTCTGGTTGGATACTAGCAATAGATGAACTACCATTATTTTGTGCTTGATCCACACTATCATTAGTAGTTGCTTGTGCTATTGCTTGTTTTGCTGCTGTAACAGCTGCATCGACTTTAGCAATTGCTGCGTCTTTCTCTTCTTGTGTTGCATCAGGTGTATTATTAATAGCTTCTTTTTTAGCAGTTGCAGCATCATCAATTGCTTTTCTTGCTGCAGCTTTCTTCACAGTGTCAGGAAGAATTCCTGAAATAATAGCAGTATTGCTGTTAGTTGCTTCATCTACCGCACTATTAGTAGTTGCAGCATCAATTGCAGCCTTTGCTTGTTTTGCTGCTTCATCGATTTTAGCTAAAGCGACATTCTTCTCTTCTTGAGTAGCCTCATTATTATTGTTGACTAATGCTTTTTGATTTAAGACTGCAGTGTCAATCGCTTGTTTTGCAGCAGGTTTTTTAGCTATTTCAGGTTGAATATTATTAATTGTACTAGTACTGTGCGCTTGAACTTCATCGACACCATCATTATTTGTAGATTGATCAATAAGTCTATCAGCATTTCTAACTTCATCTGTGACTCTTTGAATCGCAGCGTCTTTTTCTTCTTGTGTTGCATCACTAATTTGATTAATTAACGCCTTTTTAGCTTCTGCAGCTTGGTCAATAGCCTTTTTAGCATTTGCTTTTTTGATTACATCAGCATCAATACTATTAATAACGTTTGTTCCATTAGTTTGAGCTTGGTCTACATCATTATTTGAAGTTGCTTGATCAATTAATGCTTTCGCCTTGTTAGCTTCTTCAGTTGCTTTTGCCATAGCCACATCTTTTTCTTCTTGTGTTGCATCATAATGACTATCGATATAAACTTTGCGCTCAGTCAATGCCGCTTCAATAGCTTTTTTCGCTTCTGCTTTTTTAGATGCAGTCACATTAATTGTGTTAATTTGAGCGATTTTAGCTTCTTTTGAAGGAGCGATATCACTACTAGTAGTTAAATTATCAATTTCACCTTTTGCTTCTGTGTATTTATTTTGTAATTTAGTTAAAGCGACTTGTTTTTCTTCAGTAGTAGCTTCAGTGTTACTATTAATGACATTTTCTCTAGCTTTAGCAGCTTTATCAATATCAAATTTAGCTTTTGCTTTTTCTAGGTTTAATAATAAATTATTAATTTCGGCTTGATTCTTTCTATCTGTTAATGGTGTTGATTCAGTTTCATTTTTAACAACTTTTGCATTTGTGAGTGCTGTTTGAAGATTGTTCCACGCCTCCGTAGAGTAATCATTTTGATTTGCTTGAGCAAGTTCTGTTTCAATCTCACTTATTTTATTATTGATAGCATCTTTATACATAAAGACAGTTACAGATTGTGTTGATGCATTCGTAGTACCTTGTCTTTGATCACTTTCAGCAATAATAAACTCATTATTACCACCATATCGAAGGTAGTTATTATCACCAGGTGTTTGCGTAGCAAGGTCTCTTGAACCATTTTTTCGGTTCATGTTAATACCTTCAGTTTGATAAATCAGATTACCGTTAAAATCTTTTTTAATTGGAACTGAAGTAGGTAATGAAACAGTATAAGATATATCTCGTGTAGAACCAGCGTCTATTGGATTAATATTAAGTGTCAACTCTCTTGTATCTTCATTAAATGAACCTGTTGCATTTTCTGCAGTAACAAAAGTAGCCCCTTCTGGTAAAACAACTTTATATTGAGTTTTGTTAGAACTTGAGTGTCCTTTATTCTCAATAGAAAAATTTAATTTAGCATTGACATTAGGTGATGACGCAGAAGTAGAGTTTGCTTGATATTCTGTTTGAGCTGCACTTACTTTCAAGTAAGCACCGGTATTCACAGAAACGTCGGCAACTACACCACCACCAAAGTTATTAGGGCCTTTAAGTAAACGGTGGCCACTGTAAGTGTCATGACTAACATTCACTAAAGATTCGAATTGAACTCTGATTCTTGAAATATTATCAGGTACATTAAATACCCCTTTAAAAATACCAAAAGGTTGGCCACTCGTTTTAGGTGTACCTTTATATAATAATGTTGAAGGATTATTAGCATCATAGACATATAAACGTGCACTATTAAATCCAGATACGTTCCCCATAGATGTACCAATAAAATGGAATTGTAATTCTGAACCTGGTGTAACATCGATATCTTGATAAATCGGTCCTACACTATTATCTGGTCTACCATATGATAAGTTATCGCTATATTTAGATAATACAGCACCAATTTTGTTATTAGTCTTATCAAATGTAACATACGTATATGATGGTAAAGCTTTAGGTCCCCAAACTAGTGGAATTTGTGTTTGTTGACTATTGACTACTTGCCATCCTGGTATTGTACTTGCAGCATCCATAGCTGATTCTGTTGCTGCAGTAGGAAGTTCCGCACCGTTAGATGTATCAGTGAAATTACCATTAATAATTTGACCTGAGTTTGTTTCATTAATTGCCATCGGATCCTGCTGCGATTGTGTATTTGAAGTCGCATCACTGGCATCACGTTTCACTCTTTTATGTTTAGCCGTATTACGCTTTTCATTTGATGACGTTTTTTCTTCTGATAATGGTTGATTAGTGTCAACATTAATATCTTTAGACTTTGTCTCAGCTAAATCTTTGTTTGAATTTTTATTGTTACTTAAAGTTTCAGACTTGCTCGATTTAGCACTTGTATCATCAACTGAGTTTTGTTTTGGTGCAGGATTATTATCTGCTTTCGTTTCCACTTTAGAAGGTGGGTTGCTTGCGTCTTCTTTAGATTCTACTTGTGAAGATGCATTATCAGGAGCAGTTGATTTTTGATTAGTATCATCTGTACCGCTTGTTTCAGTAACCTTTTGTTGAGCAGATTGACTTTGCTCATCCAATTCAGCTGCATGTCCTGTATGTGTGATAAATGCTAATGTAGCAATCACTGTTGAGAACGTACCAACTGTAAATTTACGTATACTGAATTTTTGTTTTTTAAATAGATTCATTAAATATCCTCCTTGTAGTCTGATCTTGATGTCCTTGATTTAATGAATTAGTCAAAATATAGTCTAAATCCTATTTGACCATTTACGGAATTATTCTATCACTATTAATCATTGTACGCTAGTGTATTTTAAATTATTATGATAAATATTTTATAAAATATAATTTAGTCCTCTTAAAAATCAAAAAAGCGACTGACATTTGAATTTGTCAGTCGCTTATGCATGATTAAATACTATTTATTTCTGTACCTGCAGTGCCCCATTCGTTCATACCACCTTCTACATTAATAGCATGAATATCATGGCCTTCTAAATATTTCACAACTTTTGCACTACGCATTCCAGCTGCACAGATAATATAGTATGTGTCTTTGTCATTAAAATAATTTAGGTTATCAGGAATTTGATCCATTGGAATTGTTTTAGCTCCAGGTATAACTCCCATTGCAGTTTCTTCGTCAGTTCTAACATCCACAATGTTAACTGGATTAGATTCTAATACTTTCTCTTTTAATTGATCTACTGTAATAGATTCCATTATTAAAACTCCTTTTAATTATTATTTAGCAACAATATTCACTAATTTTTGAGGCACAGCAATCACTTTTTTAATGTCTTTACCCTCTATAGATAGTTTAACATTTTCGTCTTGTAATGCTAATGCTTCCATCTCATCTTTAGACGTGTCTTTAGGAATATTCATTTTGGCTCTAACTTTACCGTTAACTTGGACAACAATTTCTACTTCTGCATCAACTAATAATGATTCATCATAGGTTGGCCAAGGTTGGTAAGTAATCGTATCATCATTACCCAATCTGTTCCATAATTCTTCACCAATATGAGGCGCAATTGGTGCTAACATTTTAATGAAACCTTCTGCATATGGTTTATAAATAGTTTCTGATTTATAACACTCGTTAATAAATACCATCAATTGGCTAATAGCTGTGTTAAAGTTCAATGAATTAAAATCTTCTGTTACCTTTTTCACAGTTTGGTTAAATACTTTATCTAATTTAGTGTCATTGTTTTCAACTACTTTATCTGTTAATGAACCATCTTCATTAATGAATAATCGCCATACACGATCTAAGAAACGTCTAGAACCGTCAAGTCCATTTTCACTCCATGCAATCGCAGCATCTAATGGTCCCATAAACATTTCATATAAACGTAATGTATCAGCACCATGAGAATTGACAATATCATCTGGGTTAACTACGTTGCCTTTTGACTTACTCATTTTCTCATTACCTTCACCAAGAATCATACCTTGATTATATAATTTTTGGAAAGGTTCTTTAGTTGGAACAACACCTAAGTCAAATAAAACTTTATGCCAAAATCTTGCATATAATAAGTGTAGTACTGCGTGTTCAACACCACCAATGTATAAATCAACTGGCAACCAGTGTTTTAATTTTTCTGGATCAGCTAACATCTTACTATTATTAGGATCGATATATCTTAAATAATACCAACAGCTTCCTGCCCATTGTGGCATTGTATTCGTTTCACGACGACCTTTCATGCCAGTTTTCTCATCAACGACATTTACGAATTCATCAATATTAGCTAATGGAGATTCTCCAGTTCCTGAAGGTTTAATTTCATCTGTTTCTGGAAGTAATAAAGGTAATTCATCTTCTGGCACTGTAGTCATAGAACCGTCTTCCCAGTGTATAACTGGAATAGGTTCTCCCCAATAACGTTGTCTACTGAATAACCAATCTCTTAGTTTGTAGTTTACTTTCTTTTCGCCTGCACCTTTAGCAACTAATAGTTCAATTGCTTTAGAGATCGCCGCTTCATTATCTAAGCCATTTAATTCACCTGAATTAATATGTTCACCAACACCTGTGTATGCTTCTTTTTGAATATCTCCACCAGCAATCACTTCGTTAATTGGTAAATTAAATTTAGATGCAAATTCATAATCACGTTCGTCATGCGCAGGTACAGCCATGACTGCGCCTGTACCATAACTAGATAGTACATAATCTGCAATCCAAATTGGTAATGTCTCACCTGATAACGGATTGATAGCGTATGCCCCCGTAAATACACCTGATTTATCTTTTGCTAAATCAGTACGTTCTAAATCGGATTTCTTTGAAGCTTCTTCTTGATATTGTTTAACCGTTTCAAGTTTATCGGCAGACGTAATTTTATTTACTAAAGCGTGTTCAGGACTTAATACTAGGAAAGTTGTACCATAAATTGTGTCCGGTCTTGTAGTAAACACATCAATACTTTCATCACTGTTATCTACTTTAAAAGATACGCTTGCACCTTCAGATCGGCCAATCCAATTACGTTGCATATCTTTAATAGATTCAGGCCAATCCAGTTCGTCTAAATCTTCTAATAAACGATCAGCATATTCCGTAATTTTTAGTACCCATTGTTTCATTGGACGTCTATAAACAGGATGTCCTCCACGTTCAGATACACCGTCCACTACTTCTTCATTAGACAATACAGTACCCAATGCTGGACACCAGTTAACAGCTACTTCATCAACATAGGCTAATCCTTTATTGTAAAGTTGAATGAAAATCCATTGCGTCCATTTATAATACTCTGGATCTGTCGTATTAACTTCTCTATCCCAATCATAACTAAATCCTAATTCTTGAATTTGACGTTTAAACGTTTGAATATTTTGTTGTGTAAATTCTCTAGGGTCATTACCCGTATCTAAAGCATATTGCTCTGCCGGTAAACCAAACGCATCCCATCCCATTGGATGAAGAACGTTATAACCTTGCATACGTTTATATCTAGATACAATATCCGTAGCGGTATAACCTTCAGGGTGTCCGACATGTAAACCTGCTCCTGATGGATACGGGAACATATCTAACGCATAAAATTTCTTTTGACCTAAGTTATCGCTTGTTTTAAAAGTTTTGTTGTCTGTCCAATAATTTTGCCATTTTTTCTCAATTTCCTTATGATTATATCCCAAATCTATTTCCTCCTATAAATAAAAAAACATCTCTAACTATTATTTATGATAGGGACGACGAATAGCCGCGGTACCACCCTAATTCACATATTATGTGCACTTTATAATAGTAAGAGATGTTTTAAATTTAATTATTTAACGGTAAGTTCACTTAATTCTTAACACTAGTTCTCACCACCACTAGCTCTCTGATGAAAAGTATTTAAGCTACTACTCCAATACATTTTAATATTATGAGATTCAAGCAGTAATTGCAAGTAGTAGTTATTAATTTATTTCAACTTACACTTAAATATAGTTACTGTCTTGAACGTTTTGATTGTTCTCTTTTAGGCAGACCCTTATCAAAGATTGAAAGGAAAATAATTCCAATGATTAATAAAAGCATGATACCGATAAACATTGCACTCATGTTAAACGTATCTACTAATAATCCACCAATCAACGGACCAAATGCCTTACCAACAGTTGATGCTGAATTGACAACACCTTGATATTGACCTTGTTTACCTTCAGGTGCTAAATAGTTAGCGATTGTTGGAACAGCAGGCCATACAAACATTTCACCCAACGTTAAAATAATCATTCCGATTAGAAATACAGTAAATTGTTCTGCAAAACTAGTAACAAAGAATGACAACATAAAGATTAAAATCCCAACAAACATTTGATGTTTTAAGTTTCCTTTTAATAACATAATCGCTGGTCTTATTAACGGTTGGGCAACTAAAATCATAATACCATTCACTGTCCATAATACGCTATATTGAGACATTGAAATATTTAATTCTTGCGTGAATGATGCAATTGTTGTTTCCCATTGAATATAAGCAATCCAACAGATAGCAAACATGACACATAATAATAATAGTGCAATAAACCGTTTTTTGTTTTCTTTATTATGAATATCTATGCTGTCGGGTGTTCGAAATTTAGCATGATACTCAAGATTGAACTGCGTTATTGCAACAATTGCAAATAAGACGTACATGATTAAGTTAGCTAAGAAGATATAATTAAAACTTAATTCAGCCACGAAACCACCCATTGCTGCGCCCGTTGCTACACCAATGTTTTGAGCTAAGTAGATAGCATTAAATGTTGTTCTTCCCCCATTAGGCCAAACGGCACCAGCCATTGCATATATTGCGGGAACTATCATACCTCCACCAAAGCCTAACAGTACTAACCAAACTGCATACCATGGCCATCCATGGAAGAAGTTTAAGAGTGTCGTACTTATTAAACAAGTCACAGTACCAATCATAATTGTTCGATAGCCGCCTAATTTATCGAATAATGAACCCCCTAATAAATTTCCGACTACCATTCCAAATGAATTAACCATTAGAACAATCGCAGCAATTGTCAGGCTCTTACCCAGCTCTTCTTTCATATAAATTGTGTTTAAAGGCCATAAAAAGCTAGAGCCAGTTATATTCAGTGCCATACCTATAACTAGCCACCATACTGATCTAGGTATATTCATACTATTAGTCCCCTCTTTATATTTTTGTTGAACCACATTAAACACTATAACATTAAAGTATGTTAAAATCTTTACTTAGAACTAAGTTAGATAGAAAGGAAAATGTGTTATGGGTAACTATTTCCCGTATGCCTTTGAAAATAAACGATATCATACATGGAATTACCATTTAAAAAATAGATTTGGGCAAAAGATTTTTAAAGTAGCGCTGGACGGTGGATTTGATTGTCCTAACCGTGATGGCACAGTTGCACATGGTGGTTGTACATTTTGTTCAGCAGCAGGAAGTGGCGACTTTGCCGGTAATAGAGCTGATCCAATTGAAGTTCAATTCCAACAAATTAAAGATAGAATGCACGAAAAATGGAGCGAGGGTAAATATATTGCTTATTTCCAAGCCTTCACTAATACGCATGCACCAGTAGAAGTATTAAAAGAGAAGTATGAGCCTGTCCTTAAAGAAGAAGGCGTTGTTGGTTTGTCTATAGCAACACGACCAGATTGCTTACCAGATGACGTTGTAGACTATTTAGCAGAGCTTAATGAACGTACTTATTTATGGGTAGAATTAGGTTTACAGACTGTCCATCAAGAAACATCTGATTTGATTAACCGTGCACATGATATGCAAACTTATTATGAAGGTGTGGCAAAGTTAAGAAAACACAATATTAATGTTTGTACACATATCATCAATGGATTACCAGGAGAAGACTATCAAATGATGATGGAAACAGCTCGTGAAGTAGCGCAAATGGATGTTCAAGGTATTAAAATCCATTTACTTCATTTATTAAAAGGTACGCCAATGGTTAAACAATATGAAAAAGGAATGCTTGAATTTATGTCTCAAGAAGATTATACCAATCTAGTTTGTGATCAACTTGAGATTTTACCTCCAGAAATGATTATACATCGAATTACTGGTGATGGTCCTATCGACTTAATGGTTGGTCCAATGTGGAGTGTTAATAAATGGGAAGTTTTAAATGAAATTGATAATGAATTAGCAAGACGCGAATCATATCAAGGTAAATATTATCAAACTGAAGAAAAGGTCAAATTATGAAATTAGAACGTATTCTCCCCTTTTCAAAAACGTTAATAACTGAACACATTAATTCGCAAAGCATCGTCATTGATGCAACTTGTGGCAATGGTAATGACACGAAATTCCTTGCGCAACAAGTTCCAGAGGGTCACGTATTCGGATTTGACATACAAGCATCTGCTATTCAATCCACTTATGAAAAGGTAAAAACATACGATAACGTAACGCTCATTCAAGATGGCCACGAGAATGTGCAACAACATATCGATTCTAACTATAAAGGTCATATTGATGCCGCCATCTTCAATCTTGGGTATTTACCTAAAGGAGATAAATCTATCGTTACGAAACCAGAAACTACTATCAACGCGATTAATAACATCTTTGATTATTTAAGCGTTGAAGGCATTATCGTATTAGTTATCTATCACGGCCACCCTGAAGGTCAAATTGAGAGAGACGCTTTATTAACGTTTCTAGAAGCATTCGATCAAAATAAAGCACATATTCTTAAATATCAATTTATGAATCAAGTGAATCATGCACCCTTCATTTGTGCCATTGAAAAACGTTAGCTTTAACATCTAACAAGAAACCTAACATTCTTAATAAGAATACAAAAAATCCACTCCAAAATATTAATTACGGAGTGGATTTTTTATATAACACGCTTATAGTATAAGTCAATATGACATCAAACTGAGATTTGATTACTTAAACACGCATTAATAAATTTAAACTGCTTTCTAATATTTCATATCGTTTTTTTATAGTTGCGGTAATGAAATCTAACAGTTCATTTTTCTGTTCTTGTTTAGCTTCATTAAAATGTATAATTACAGTACGTTCATCATCCAAAGGACGTTCTTTAAAAATCCATTCAGAGTGAACCAATTTATTATATGTACGGGTACGTTTATAAGACTTAATATTAACGTAACTATCCATTTCTTTCAGCGTCATAGGACCTTTGTCCCATAAAGTAAGTAAAATTAAAACCTCTTCTTTAGTTAAATCATAAGTTTCATATATTACTTTAAAAATTGAATTGATTTCCTTACAGACTTCTTCAAGCTGTAATATCATTGAAACATTCTCTCCTGCTTGATTACTCATGCTGCTCCCTCCCTAACCGATTGTACACATTCTGATTTTAAAATGATTAAATTATCTGTCACTATATATTTACCCAATTATCACTATTGTAATTAAACAATTTATAATAACTCCCAAAAATTAACTTACATTAAAGCAAATGTTAAAATACTTTAAATTTTAAACTCTAATAGACAAATATATAATTAAATTATTAATGATATACTATTTACATTATATTATATTTTTACTTATCTTTAAAAGTTATTAACTTACTATTACTAAATTAACTTATTCAATCAAACAATTGCATTATATTTAATTAGGTGTTTAAAAAAAGCCAACCAACAAATTAAATCATTGGTTAGCCAAATGTATCATACTTCTTCAATTTCTTCTTCATTAACAATAAAGCCCATAGTATTCACACTGTTATTTAAAAATGTTAAAACATAGCGCATCACTTGATCACGTTCAGGTTCATTATGAATCTCGTGATAGAGCCCTTGCCAAACTTTATAATAAAATTCATTCGTGCTAAGTTTATTTTTTAAATCTTCTAAAGAACGCAATTCTAATATTTTATCTTCTGTGCCATACATGAGTAATGTTGGCATTGATTGGATGTCTTTCAAATGTTGTACTGTATCTTTCATTGTTTCTAGAACAATGTTATACCATTTATAAGTTACCTTTCTTAACATTAAACCATCTTGATTTGTTTCATCAATTACTTCATCATTTCGTGTTAAGTCTTCAGGTTCTATACCTAAGTTGAAGCGTGCATCCTTAGAACCTTTACCAATATTAGAGATAAGCATATCTTTGCGCGTTTTATTGTTTCTTTTAAATTCTAACAATGGAGAAAGGAGTAACATACCCTCGATAGGCAATTCTGTTTTTTCAAGTACATTTAATAATATCAATCCACCTAGCCCGACGCCCATAACGAATGTAGGAATTTTATATTCATTTGCGATTCTAACCCATTCCAACAGCGTTTCATGGTAAATATCAAAATGCTCGAGTTGCCCTTTACTCGCTCTAGAAGTTTGACCTTGGCCAGGCAAATCACCCATGATTACGTGATAGCCATTACGTCTTAACATCGTAATAACATAAGCATATCTACCAGTATGCTCTAAGATATTATGCACTATAACAACGACACCTTTAGCATCATGTTCAGTTTCCCATTTCCACATATGCATGATTCCTCTCTAACTTATATTTCAATAAATGTATTATATCAGATTATCTGTTAAGTCTGGTGTAAATCTAAGACACAATCTCATTATAAATATTATTCAACAATGTAATTATACTCTTTTTATAGTATTCAGATAATTGAAAACGCTTTCTACTATGTAATATTCATGCTAAACTATTATTAAATTATTAGTTTAATGTAATTTGGAGGAATGGGATATGTCACTTTTCAAAAATTTTTTTATTGCATTATCAAATAGCACATATTTAAATGAAACTGCCAAAAAAGTAGGTCCGAAAATGGGTGCTAACAAAGTTGTAGCTGGCAATACGATCGAGCAACTAATTGATACAATCGAGAGACTCAACGATTTAAATATTGCTGTTACAGTAGATAATCTTGGCGAATTTGTTGGAACGGTTGAAGAAGCAAATCAAGCAAAAAATGAAATTTTAGAAGTTATGCAAGCCATTAAAGATTATAATGTCGATGCACATATGTCAGTAAAATTAAGTTCACTGGGTGGTGAATTTGATACAGAATTAGCCTATAACAATTTAAGAGAAATATTACTTAAAGCTAATGAATTCAATAATATGCATATTAACATTGACACTGAAAAATATGACAGTTTACAACAAATCGTAGAAGTACTAGATCGTCTTAAAGGGGAATTCAGAAACGTTGGTACTGTAATACAAGCTTATCTTTATGATGCAGTTGATTTAATTGATAAATATCCTAATTTACGCTTAAGATTAGTCAAAGGTGCTTACAAAGAGGATCAACAAATCGCTTATCAAACTAAAGAAGAAATTGATGAAAATTACATAAAAATCATCGAAAAACGACTTTTAAATGCTAAAAATTTCACTTCTATCGCTACACATGATGACCAAATTATTAACCATGTTAAACAATTTGTTAAATTACATAATATCGATAAGGATCAATTCGAATTTCAAATGTTATATGGATTCCGTAGCGAATTAGCTGAAGAAATTGCACGACAAGGATACCATTTCACTATTTATGTACCATATGGTAATGACTGGTTCGGTTATTTCATGCGTAGATTAGCTGAGCGTCCACAAAATTTAGCACTAGCATATCAAGAGTTCGTCTCAACTAAAACATTGAAGCAAATTGGTCTTTTCACTAGTTTAGGACTTGGAGCAGCCTTTATAATTTCAGGTGTAACTAAACTTATAAAACGATAAGTCCGGGACAAAAATAATATAATGAAGCTATTTTGCAAATTCGCAGTAGCTGACTGAACTGAGAAGGCGCTTAATTCAAGCTTTTCTCAGTTCTAATCACCCTTGCGGGCGGGGCCCCAACAAAGAGAATTTCATCAAGAAATTCTACAAGCAAAGCAAGCTGGGAGTCGGGGCCCCAGCAAAGAGAATTTCATCAAGAAATTCTACAAGCAAAGCAAGCTGGGAGTGGACGAAGAATTTAAAAGAATTCTGTCCCACTCCCTATCATTTCAAATTAAAACTGTTTTAATAAATTAGCCATTTCAATCGCACTCACTGCCGCTTCGGCACCTTTATTTCCTGCTTTAGTACCCGCTCTTTCAACTGCTTGTTCAATACTTTCTGTTGTTAATACACCAAATATAACTGGTGTATCACTCACGTCATTCGCCTTAGAAACACCTTTAGCTACCTCATTACATACATAATCATAATGAGATGTTGCGCCTCTTATAACACAACCTAAAGTTATAATTGCGTCATATGCACCTTTTTGGGCAAGTTTTTTTGAGACTAATGGAATCTCAAATGCACCAGGGACATATGCAACATCTATATTACTCTCTTCAACACCATGACGTACGAGTGTATCTTTCGCACCATCTAATAGACGATTGGTAATGAAATCATTAAAACGACTTACTACAATTGCTACTTTTAAATCTGTTCCTACTAATTTACCTTCAAAGTTCATATTTATTCCTCCTAAATTAAATGACCCATTTTGATTTTTTTGGTATTCATATACTCATGGTTATATTCAGTTTCTGCCACTATAATTGGTGTACGATCCGCAACTGTAATACCATATTCAGATAAACCTTCAAATTTTTTGGGATTATTACTTAACAAGTTCACTTGTTGTACATTAAAATAATTTAATATTTGTGCTGCAATGTGATAATCTCTCAAATCTTCATCAAAACCTAAAGCTAAGTTAGCTGTTACTGTATCATGACCCTGTTCGATCAATTCATATGCTCTTAGTTTATTTATTAACCCTATCCCTCTACCCTCTTGAGGTAAATAGATAATTAAGCCACCATGCGAATGAATATATTTCATTGCCGCTTCTAGTTGTGCACCACAATCGCATCTCTGACTATGGAAGATGTCACCTGTTAAACAAGCAGAGTGAATACGTACATTTTCAGTCGCACGTGGTTTACCCTTAGCAAGTACAACAATTTCTTCATTAGTTAATGGTGATTCAAATCCATACATTTCAAAAGAACCGTAATCTGTTGGCATATTTACCTTTGCTTTCAATTCAACATTAGCGTTTTTATCCTTCTGGTATTTAACTAAATTTTCAATTGTAATCATTTTAAGACCATGACGTTGTTTAAATGCTTCAAGTTGTTCACCTTTAGCCATAGTGCCATCTTCGTTCATAATTTCGCATATTACACCAGCAGGCTTAGCTTGCGTAAGTTTGGCTAAATCAACAGCCGCTTCAGTATGACCGGTACGTTCTAATACACCCTTTTCCTTAGCAATGAGTGGAAATAGATGACCAGGTTTATGAAAATCCGACGGTGTAGATTCAGGATTAATTAAGGCACGTGCCGTTGCCATTCGGTCAAATGCGCTTATGCCAGTTGAAGTTGTTACATGATCAACACTAACTGTGAAATTCGTTCCAAAGTCATCCGTATTATGGTCAACCATCGTTGTTAGATTTAATCTTTGAGCTATATCTTTACTAATTGGTGCACAAATTAATCCTCTACCTTCTTTTGCCATAAAATTGATGGTATTATCATTCATCCATTGCGTAACAGCAACCAGGTCACCTTCATTTTCACGATCTTCATCGTCCACTACAATAATACTTTCACCACGTTGTAAAGCATTTAGTGCATCTTTTATCTCATCAAATTTCATTTAATCTTACGCCTCCTAAAATCCAAATGCTTTCAGCTTATCTAATGTAAGTTCTGATTCATTTCTACTCATCATTCGCTCAACGTATTTGAAAAGAACATCCGTTTCTAGATGAACTGAATCTCCTTTTTGCTTGGAAGATAAAATCGTTGAACGTCTCGTTTCAGGTATTAAATGAATATCAAAACTATCATTCCGAAGATCGAAAACAGTTAAGCTTACACCATCTACAGTGATAGAGCCTTGCTTAACCATTTGTTTAATAATCCTTGGCGATGCTTTAATCGAAACAATTCTTGAATTAGATGTTTCGTTTACATGCGTAATCACACCTTTATCATCGACGTGACCTAAAACGAAATGACCTCCAAAGCGACCATCTCCTGGCATTGCGCGTTCTAAATTCACTTCATCATTTTGCTTAATTTGTGATAAGTATGTTTTATCTTCAGTACCTTTAATAACTTGTACCGAAAAATAGTTACTTGTAAAATCAATTACCGTTAGACATGCACCATTCACACTAATAGAATCACCAATGTGCATGTCTTCTACAATCGTTTGACAAGCAATATCCAGTGTTCTAACTGATTGATGCGTACGAATATTCTTGACAGTACCAATTTCTTCAACGATACCTGTAAACATGAATTGTCACTTCTTTCGCAAGATCATTTTTAAGTTTTGATTAATTAACTCAGTAGAAATAATTTCAAATTGCGTGGCGTGGTTTAAATCAATGACATCATTTGTTTGATAGAATTGATTTTTCCCAGAACCACCTATTATTTTCGGGGCGTAATAAATAATAAGTTGATCGATAAAATGTGTTTGGAGAAATTCCGAAGTTACACGAGGTCCAGCTTCTATTAATAGCTTACCAATACCTCGCTTATAAATATCTTTTAAAATATCTTTTAATTTACATTCAGTTAAATAGATAATTTTGACATTTGCATTTGGACTTTTAAGATGCTCATTTTCTGTGTATATCCAAACTTCGCTTGAAGAATCTTGGAACAATTGCTTTGTAAAGTCAATGTTGCCACTTCTTGATAAAACGATTCGAATAGGATGTTTACCGTTTGGAATACGCGTCGTATATTGGGGATTGTCAGCGTTAATTGTGCCATTACCCGTTAATACAGCATCATGCGTATGTCTTAAATGATAAACATCTTGTTTCACATCTGAATTTGTAATCCATTTGCTTTGACCCATATCAGTAGCCTGTTTACCATCTAATGATACAGACACTTTCATCGTGATTTCAGGTAATTGTTCTGACTTAGCTTTGAAAAAGTCACGATACAACGCAGCTGCATCTTCAGTGTATTGATATTCAACTTCGATGCCAGCTTGTTCTAATATTGCATCCCCTTCAGAAGGTAATGTTGTATCTTTAACAGCGTAAACAACTTTACTTAGTCCAAATTCTATAATTTTATTCACACATGGTGGTGTTGAGCCAAAGTGCGTACAAGGTTCTAACGAAATGTAAATCGTTCCACCTTTTGCATTTTCTCCAGCCATATCAAGTGCTTGTACTTCCGCGTGTTTATCACCTTGTTTAAGATGTGCACCCAGTCCGACAATTCTGCCGTTCTTGACTACGACAGCACCCACTGGCGGGTTAACACCCGTTTGACCTTCAACCATTTGTGCGAGTTGTATTGCATAATTCATAAAATAACTCAATTCATCACCTCAAAATAAAAATTCCCTATACCAATAAAACAATTACAGGCATAGGGAAATTAAATATATGTTCAAATAAGCTTACAACATTTCTTAAATGTGTATGCTAAATAAGCGTCATTATAACTTAAATTGACGTCTCGATTCTTTCTCCCATCCAGACTTTCACTGTCGGCTCTAGACTTTCACTAGATCAGCCATCAAAGTAGTTAACCATATACTTTGACAGGTCGCAGGCTTAATTTACTGCCGGTTGGGAATTGCACCCCGCCCCGAAAGAATTCATATGAAATTGTGATTATTAGAGTTAATGTAGTTTGATTACTACACTAATCATCATACGCTTATTGTTTAAAAATTACAAATCGTCTACGCTATCTAATATTAAACAGTGTAACCATTGATGCAATTTAGTCATTTAAGTGTAAACATGCACTTTAAGCATCGACGTGATCAAACTTACTTTGATTGTCGTACATATAGTTGACAGAACTTACTGCTTGATCAACAATCATCTTCACACCATTTCTTAACTTGTTAACACCGTTCGTCACTTGTCCAATGGCAATCATATTATTTAATGTTCCATATCTTGGGCTAATGACTTGATTCGTTTCTGGAATAATTTGAATACCGCCCATTGGGTGCGGCTGAACGATTTGTCTATTTTGAAGGTTCAGTATAAGCTGATCTTCGTCATCTAAATCTGACAAATGTGTTTTGGATCCAGTTGAATTGATTATGACATCGTATGGTTTAGGTTGTCGCTCATCTTTAAATGTTAATAAATAACCGTCATCTGTATGTTTAATATCCTCTAATCCTCTTTTAATAATAAGTGATTGATTACGTATAAGTTTAATAATTAATTCTGCTGTACGTGGTGGCATTGGATTTGAATTTAATTGAATATGTTTTGAAAATCGCTTATCAAAGGCTTGCTGATCTTCTCGACTGAAACTATTCCATATCCAATTCAAATTCTCTTTAACATTTTCAATCAAACTTTGAAATACTCCAATTTCATTTGCACGTTCGAGATCATATTGTAAATCTTTAATTGTATTACCAGTACGTCTATGTATTAATTTATCTAACTGTATATTACGGTCTTTACATTCTTGTTGAAATAATTCAAAAGCGATTTCTAATGGAACATTTCCAAAATGTTTTCCTTTTAGCTCATTAAACTTTTGTTTAGTTAAATATTTGAATTCAATATCAACCATATTCCCTCTTACACTTGGCAGATGTGCTGAACGACTTGTCATAGTAATTGGCAACTTAGGGTGATGTGTAGCGACATATCTAACAACATCTAAACTAGCTAATCCAGTTCCAATTATGGCTATATCATCTGATTCTGAAACTTCATCCAATGTATTATATGTAGGATAAGGTGTTTGAATATATCCTTTTTTACCTTTTAATTGATACGGATCATGATAAGCGAAAGTACCTGTCGTTAAGAAGATATAGTCGTATTCTTTCCATTCACTCATATCTTCTGATGTACATACATAATATTTTAATGTCGTCTCATCTATTTCTGAATTTGTAAAAATTTCACGAACTGGACGCTTGATAACCGAAAGATTATCAAATAATAGGTCAAAGTTAGATAGATAAGATTTCATATAATGACCAAACACAAATCGAGGTAAGTACTTAGGATTATCAAATTTAAACTCTGATTGTTCTTGATACCAATTCCAGAATTCTTCATCATCATCTAAATTTAAACTCATCTGCTTTGTTGGCAAATTGATGAGTAACTGACTACTGTCATTTTGAAATGGCACACCTTGTCCCATATTCTTTTCATTATCATAGACATCTACCTCTAAATATTTAAATGCTTCATTTTTGACTAACTGTCTTAAAACACTCACACCAGCCGTACCCATTCCAATTATAGCTACACGCATATATCATCATCCTTCTTTATTACTCTAAAAAGACTTTTTAATATATCTATTATATCAATATCATAAATCGCTTAAAATAATTTATACTTATATGTTATTATCATCATTTTTCTTTTAGCTCAGCAATTATGGTAGTATTAAGTTATTGAGGTGAACAAAAATGAAATTTATTTTAAAAGTTTTTGTCGTAATGATTATAGCCTTTAGTTGGTTAACTAAGAAAAATAAAGCAGAATAAATAAATCTATTTTTTATCCTAAAAAGCCAACGTCAACACTTATTCACACAAGTGTCGACGTTGGCTTTTACTATATAATAACTTTATTTTTGATGTTTATTGTCATCTTTGTATACGTATAATTTGAAATATTTACCTTCAGTTTTCATTTCTTTATAAAAATCAGCAATGATTTCAGCATTACTTTCTGCCCATTTTATATCAGTAGCATATTGATGCTCACCTGGATTCTTAGGATTCCATCTCATACTGTAGAGCGTATTTTGATCTTCGTGAGATAGGAAATGTTGGTGAATAAAGTCGGCGCCACCTTTGATTGCTTTTTCAGGTGTGTCCCAACCATGTTTTTTAGCGTACTCTGAACCCGTTTTAATTGGATCACTATCTAACGCGCCTACACCGTAGAAGTTATAATACTTCTTACCGTCAATTTCTACCCCGTTGGCTAATTCACTTTTAACTGAACCTGTTTCTAATAAAGCATGTGAAATTAAATATACTTCGTTAACATGCTTCTCTTTGGCAGCACTAATGAAAGCGTCAGTATGTTTCAATAACATTGGTCGGTCGAATAACATACGTTTAATACGATTTTCATCAATGCCTTGATATTTAGATAAATCTAAAAATTGATACTTTTGTTTGTCATCATCAATGAACTTACTACTGTCCATTGCAGCTTTTATTTCACTATCTGAAGCATCTCTCCAAGCAGTATTATTCTTGTTAGAGACTTGTTGACTTGTGTAATTATCAATTTGTTTATTCGCAGCTTTATTTAATGTTACATCTAAATGTTCTACGCGTTCTTCTTCATTAACATGCTTAAAGAATATTTGATCTGAAATCATATTAAAGAATATAAAACCTGCTGCAACTAAAACAATCAATAACCCCACTAGGCTAATAATTGAGCCTTTTTTGTGCTTCGTCATATTCACACCTCTTAGGTCAATGTTGTTTTTATTTAAAATCTATTATGATAATAAAGTTTAACATTATTAATTCTTATAAACAATTTTATACTTGCAATGTTACATATTCATAAAATAAAAGTAATCAAAATGAAACTTTGCAAAATAAAAAGTAATGAAACATATATAATTTCATTACTTGATTCTCACCAGCAATACTTTATCTATCAATTATCTTTACGATAATCCATCATAATAAAACTCGCTGCTTGAGATCTATTCTTGTAATAATATTGATTTAAATCAACTGTTCCTTCTATTTCACCATCTCGATACATCATTTCATTTGTAAAATTATTTATCATTACAAATTCAGAACGATCTCTAATAATGTCTAAATCATCATTTCTTGCGAAGAAATGCTCAAGATTTAAATGTGCGTAATCCAACTTTATACCTCCCATGTTACAAATTGACTAAAATTTAAATATATTGATGAATGTAAGGTATGTCCATAATGATTTTGTCGTATTGCTAAGTTACATGCGCCTTTAGACATGATTTTACAGTTTATAGTTAATCTATGCTTACTATTTAACACCCTTTTGTTAAATTACGCAAATGATAATTTAAATAAATTACTTTAAATTTTATATATCCGGAAATTTCATTTAAGTACTTAAATTAGGAGCGAATCTCTGAAGTATTGAATTTTAATGACATATATCATAAACATCATAAAATAATTCACTATTTGTTAAAGCATTATAACGTCAAGTATAATTATGATGAATTTTATCAATTATTACTCATAAAACTGTGGCAATTATCTAAGAATTACAATGATAATTCAAATGTAAGTTTATCCTCGTTTCTCTACCAACGACTCAATTTTTATTTAATTGATTTATTTAGAAAAGAAAGTTTAAAACCTGACATGGTTGACGTTGACACCTCAACCTCTCCACACCTTATCTCCGCTTCAATAGAAACATCAATCTTTAATTATAATGATATGACGCAATTGTTAAATCCTAGAGAACTTGAATGGTATAACTATTTCATTCAAGGTTATAAACAGTTTGAAATTGCCGAATTAATGCATGTGTCTTTATCTAGTATTAAAAACTATAAAACTTCTTCTATAAAAAAACTCAACAACTATTATGTCAAAGGTGAGTAATATGATACCACACAACACACACCATCTTCTTTATCTCCAAACTTTGCAGGCTAATACGCATAAAACGACATGTTGTTTTTCAACATATAATATGGTTTTACCTTTTCCAATAAAAAAAGTACTGATTTATTATTTTGAACAACATAATCAATCGTATTCACAAAGATTAAAATTAGCGAAACGATTGTTAGCGATTCATAAACTCGTACCTTTATATATATCTGACAAAGCCGTACTGTTCCCTATTAAACATCAACGTGCACCTTTGCAAACTTATATTAATGCATTGAACATTATAGGGTTAACATCAAATAAAGATGGCGTAATCATAACATTTGATAATAATATCCAATTACGTGTTGATGAACCCTACACTTTAATTTATAAAAAGTGGCAAGAGAGTACTTTATTATTTCATTTAATGCAAAAAACTATGCAGATTTATTAAATTTGTATTCAAGTAACTTTTTAGTGAAAAATGCAGTAACTGATTTAATCAGCATTAAACTTACGATAGCCAATAGTATTGCACCAATTAAAATTAAGACGACATTCAATATTGGCATTGATACCTGTGGATTGATAAAATAATTGACTGCAGTTAAACTCGTAATAAATCCTGTTAAAAATAAGCCAAGTAAGAAAGCGTAAATAAGCACCATACTAATGAGTAAAAGAAGCAATGTTGTACTTGCTACTTCTTTTTGTTGAAACACATTATTTTTCAGAAATTGATTCGCATAATGAATAGGTTTACGATACTGCTTCGTCTGAATTTCCCCTTCTTGACACTCAACTTCATGGCGATATTCCGCTAAACTATTATGTAATTGTTTTTTTCTTTCTTATTCAAAAACCACAATTGCTTTTTTACTTTCTCTTCAAAATCTGTTCGTTTCATACTTTGTGGTTATCTCCTTTTTAAATTATTTCTTTTTAAAATTTTAACGAAGTTGACATTTAGAAACAAGTTGGAATAGTATCACTTATTAATATAAAAATACCCCGTAGCTATGTTTCTGATTTTGTTAATATCATTCTACACTCTAATACGTTTATACCAGTGTCTTATAGAATGTCTTAACACTATCTAATGCTACGGAGTCAGTTGTTAAATTTAATTATACTTAAAGAATAGATAGCCCAGAGCTTTGAATATCTTTAGCAAATCCTTTAACCGTATCTACTGATAATTCATTAATATCTCGCCCTAAATTCGTATTCACTTTCTTCACTACATCTGCAGGACATGTAATGATGTCGGCACCAATTTCATCAGCTTGAATGACATTAAATAGTTCACGGCAACTTGCCCATAATAATAATACGCCTTCTTTACTGTGGGCAACGTCAACTGATTCTTTCATTAATGGTAATGGATCTACACCTGTATCCGCAATTCTTCCAGCAAACACTGAAATATATGTAGGTACACCTGCAGTGACTGCTTCTGTAATTTCTTTAACTTGTTCAATCGTGTATACTGCTGTTACGTTTAGACGCACATTGTTAGCAGATAACTTTTTAATTAATGGGATAGTTGATTCACCTTTTGTGTTAACCACTGGAATTTTAACAAATACATTATCACCGTATTGTTTTAAAATTTCAGCTTCTTTCTCCATTGTTTCTAAATCATCTGCAAACACTTCAAATGAAATTGATGCATCTGGAATCGCTTTAACTGCTTCTTCTGCAAATGTTTTGTAATCCGTTACACCTGCTTTCGCCATTAAACTAGGATTTGTAGTGAACCCATCTACTTCTTTATTCTTATAAGCTGCTTTCATTTGTTCAATGTCTGCACCATCTGCAAATACTTGTACATTTAATTTTGTCATTGTATTTCTTCCTCCTTTAATTTCGATTACGATGATAGTTAAGTTACATCACAATGGAATTTATATGTATGTACGCATGTTCTTATGATGATTATACTATGCCGTAACAATAAAATATTTATAAATTATTTATATCATTCTTAGAATTACTAAGCGAATGTTTTGCCTTTTAATGAAAATAAAATTCAAAATTGACGAGTCACTATTAAATTATAATTAAAATGTGGTAATATGATTAAATGAAATTAGGTAGGAGGAACACAATGTCTAAGCCAAAAAAATACTTCTATATATCAGTGATTTTACTCATAATAAGCTTTTATTTTAATACATTTAATCCACTATTAAGTCAGCAAATTAATTCTGTTAAATATTTACTCATTGCCTGTAGTATTGTTAATGTTATTGTTTTAATTGCTTCGATTATCTTTTCAGATAAAGCAATCAAACATTTAGGCGATAAACAAGGCTGGATTAGAATTGCTAGTAAAATTTTACCAATCATTATTTTATTCGTAATTGTATTCCATATCTTTGCTTCAATCAAAACGTTTGGTATTATTTCGTAATCGAATGGATATCACAGAATAATGATTTAATTGTAATAAAACAAGAAATAGGTGTGACAAAATGCAATATTTATTTGTGTTTATCGGTGGTATGGTTGGTGCATTATTAAGATACATCTTATCAACATTAAATACAGGCTCTGGCTTACCTATTGGGACGTTAGTCGCAAATTTAGTTGGTGCATTAGTAATGGGATATTTGTCATCTCTAACCATACAATTTTTCAAACATAAGCCCATGCTAAAAAAAGGATTAACTACGGGGCTATTAGGTGCGTTAACTACCTTCTCAACCTTCCAATTCGAGTTAGTTACTATGTTTCATGATCATCGTTTCATATTGCTATGTATATATGGATCATTAAGTTACGTTGGAGGCATCTTATGTTGCTGGTTAGGCGTTAAATTAGGAGGGGCACGTGTATGATTAATTTAGTGCTCGTTATGGTTGGCGGAGGTTTAGGTGCTGTCGTGAGAGCTTGGCTATCAGATTTCATTAATACTAAGATTTCTTCACCTATACCCGTTGCTACGTTAATCGTCAATATTATAGGCAGTTTTTTAATCGGGTTCGTATTCGGAATCGCTTTGAATCATCAGTGGTTTTCAATGTTGTTTATCACTGGCTTTCTTGGTGGATTAACAACTTTTTCAACCCTATCACATGAACTTGTCCAATTATTGTATCCACATTTTAAACCGATTCGTTTTTTGAGTTATTCCATTTTACAATTTATCGTAGGATTTATATCATGCTATGTAGGTTTCATATTATAAAACACTTCATTGTTAAAAGTTTTAATGCTTTTAACAATGAAGTGTTTTTAGTTAACTATTAGCCCTCGAATGTTTCTGGATCAGGACCAATACGTTGGTCTTTATTTAAATTGTCAATTCGTTCCATTTGTTCATCAGTTAATTCAAAGTCAAAGACATTGATATTCTCTTCTATTCTTTGTGGCGTGACTGATTTAGGAATGACGATAACACCATGTTGTATATTCCATCGTATCACGACTTGAGCTGCAGTTTTATTCACTTCTTTACCAATTTGGTTCAACGTTTCATCATCTAAAATTTGAGCATTCATAAATGGTGACCATGACTCCATGTGAATATTTTGCACTTCTAAATATTTACGTAATGCCTTTTGCGTGAAATATGGATGAAATTCCACTTGGTTGATCACAGGTTTGATAGAAACTTGAGCTAGTAATGCTTCAAAGTGTTCTGCATTAAAATTACTTACGCCAATATTTTTAACCTTATCCTCTTTATATAAATCTTCCATACCTTTCCAAGTATCTATCATGATTGCCTCATTTGTACCAGGCCAATGCACAAGGTATAAGTCTAAATAATCCAAGCCTAGCTTGTTGATGCTTGTTTCATAGGCATTTGCTACATTTTCTCGACCAAAATCTTCAAAATATAGTTTAGACGTAATAAATAAATCTTTACGTTCTAAACCTGTAGCAGCTAAACCATCCTGGATTCCTAAACCGACTTGTTCTTCATTACCATAGACTTTAGCTGTATCAATACTACGATAACCAGAAACGATTGCATGCTTAACCGCTTCTCTACATTCATCATTATTTTCTACTCTAAACGTTCCAATTCCAACTTTAGGCATTGTGTGACCATTGTAAAATTCAATTGTTTCCATTCACGGTACCCCTTTTCTTTAAAATATGTATTATCTTATTCCCTTATTTAAACCATTTAAAAACGGGAATGGAACAGAATTCTTTTTAAATTCGTTGCTCCACTCCCGCAAGAATGACTAGAACTGAGAAAAGCTTGATTTAAGCGCCTTCTCAGTTCAGTCAGCTACTGCGAATTTGCAAAGTAGCTGATTGGTATGTTTGTTTATATCAGATTAGAAATTAATTAAATGATTCAATTTTGTCCATAACATCTTGTAATTCATCCACATTATATTGAATACGTCCATGGAATACAAACTTATTGAAGAACTCATCTAATTGATCAGGTCCTACGAGTACTTTAACACTTGAACTTTGTGCATAATTTGAAATTGTGACGTCTCCATCATGTTTCGGATTGAAATATAAAATCGCTGTTGGTGTATATTTCGCCCCCAACTGAGTTTGTAAATCTGACGCTAATTTCTCTATCGCAGCAAGCTGTTCAGAATAATTAACGAATGACAATGACGCTTTGTCCTCATTTTGATCAAGTACTAACGTTTGTGGTGACTTAGCATCTAAATCTAGTGTGCTAAAGATTTGTTCCATCATTGGTAATTCGTTAAATTGATTACCACTTATGCCTTGATATACATGTCCTTTTAATAATTGTGAATCAATAATATATAGGCCAGTACGTGTAAGTACAAGGTGACTAATACGTTCAATATCATTAAACTCATTACTTGGAAGGAAGATATTTGCCATAATATGCATATCTTCAGGTCTGATACGTTTTTCTTTTACTAAACGATCTCTAATACCAATTAAACGCATATCTGTCACATATTCACTTTTATTCTTAGAGAATAGTTTTAAGGCATCAATTTCACGGTCTTTACCGCTGACAGTTGCATCAAAATCTTCTTTTTGTTTAGTAACTTGTTTTTTATTTTGTATACGCTCTTTTTCAAGTGCTTCGTCATGAGACGCTTTCATTTGTTTTTCTTTTAGGTCGTATTCTTCTTTTGTCTTTTGTTTAATATTATTTTTACTTTTAAGTGTAACTAAAAATAGAATTAAACAAATTGCTGCAACTACAATAGCTATGATTAAACCAATTTCAATTGGTCCAAGTGAATTCATTAAATCAACGCTCCTTTAATCTATCAGTATGTCTAATTATAATAGAAACAGTCTTTAATTTCGACAATTTCTTATAATATTATTTAAAGCGTTTATTAACTTTGAACAGCATCTTTTAATACGTTCACTTTGTCTAATTTTTCCCAAGGTAATAGTACATCAGTTCTACCAAAGTGACCATATGCTGCTGTTTGTTTATATATAGGATGTTTTAAATCTAACATTTTAATGATACCTGCTGGTCGTAAATCAAAGTTTGCTCTAACCGCTTCAACAAGTTGTGCTTCTGAAACTTTACCTGTCTTGAATGTATCAATTGAAATTGAAACTGGTTCAGCAACGCCAATCGCATATGCAAGTTGTACTTCACATTGATCTGCCAGTCCTGCAGCAACGATATTTTTCGCTACATATCTCGCTGCATAAGCTGCTGAGCGGTCTACTTTAGTTGGATCTTTACCACTGAAGCAACCACCACCGTGACGTGCATAACCACCATAAGTATCAACGATGATTTTACGTCCTGTTAACCCTGCATCGCCTTGTGGTCCACCGATAACAAATCTTCCTGTTGGATTGATAAAGAATTTAGTCTCACTATCAATTAAACCTTCTGGTACTGTTGGATAAATGACATGTTCTTTAATATCACTTTGAATTTGTTCTAATTCAACATCATCCGCATGTTGAGATGATACAACAATCGTATCAATACGTTTAGGTTTATCATCTTCATCATATTCTACTGTAACTTGAACCTTACCATCAGGTCTTAAATAATCTAGAATACCATCTTTACGTACATCTGATAAACGCTTCGCTAATTGATGTGATAAAAAGATTGGTAACGGCATATATGTTTCTGTCTCATTAGTCGCATAACCAAACATTAAGCCTTGGTCACCCGCACCTGTAGCTTCAATTTCTTCCTCTGAAATATCATTTCTATATTCAAGTGCTTTGTCTACACCTTGCGCAATATCCGGTGACTGTTCATCGATTGCAGTTAATACTGCCATTGTTTGGTAATCATAGCCAAATTTAGCACGCGTATAGCCAATACCTTTAATTGTTTCTCGTACGACTTTAGGAATATCTACATAAGTAGAAGTTGATATTTCACCTGAAATGAGCGCCATTCCAGTTGTTACAGTCGTTTCACAAGCGACACGTGCATTAGGATCATCTTTCAATATTTCATCTAAGATCGCATCAGACACTTGGTCAGCAATCTTGTCAGGATGTCCTTCTGTTACTGATTCTGAAGTAAATAAACGTTTATTGTAAGTCATGACTTGCTCCTTTTACCATTATATTTACGAAAATTCTCTTTAAAATGTGAGCTCAAAAATAAAAGAGCCTTCTTCACTATTCAAGACAGAGAGAAGGCTCTTAAACGTCCATTCGCTCTTATCGTTCAGACGATTATATGTCTGCAAACGGTTTGGCACCTTTCTTTAAAAAAGAGGTTGCTGGGTTTCATTGGGTCCATGTCCCTCCACCACTCAGGATAAGAGAATCCGTTAAGAACTATACTACCTAATTCGCCAATTAATGTCAATTTTGTTTTTACATGTTTTTTTGTCTTTTCCAGGTGGAATAATTATGGCATTATGTTATACTATTTTCATGTAAAGGCTTACAATATTGAATTTCTATAACACACGCTGGAGGGATTGGGTATGTCAGTAGATACATACAGCGAAACACCTAAAATTAAAAAATTATTAGAAAAAGAAAGCTCTCTTTTTCAACTCTCAACAACTCAACTTTATTACAAAATAATGGGTAATAAAGAAGGAGAATTAACTGAACTTGGTGCGATTAATGCGAGCACTGGTAAATACACTGGACGTTCTCCAAAAGATAAATTTATCGTTACAGAACCTTCTTATAAAGATAATATTCATTGGGGAGATATTAACCAACCTATCGATGAAGAAACTTTCTTAAATCTCTACGCTAAAGTTTTAGACTATCTTGATACTAAAGATGAACTTTACGTTTTTAATGGCTATGCGGGTAGTGACAAAGATACACAATTGAAACTTACAGTTATTAACGAACTTGCATGGCACAACCTTTTTGCACAAAATATGTTTATTCGCCCAGATTCTAAAGAAGAAGCAAGTAATATTAAACCTAATTTCACTATTGTTTCTGCACCTCATTTTAAAGCTGACCCTGAAGTTGATGGTACTAAATCAGAAACATTCGTTATCATTTCATTCAAACATAAAACGATTTTAATTGGTGGTACTGAATATGCTGGCGAAATGAAAAAAGGTATCTTCTCAGTAATGAACTATTTACTACCAATGCAAGACATTATGAGTATGCATTGTTCTGCTAACGTTGGAGATAAAGGAGACGTTGCCTTATTCTTCGGATTATCAGGTACAGGTAAAACAACGTTATCTGCAGCACCAGATAGAAAATTAATTGGTGATGATGAGCATGGTTGGAATAAAAATGGTATTTTCAACATCGAAGGTGGTTGTTACGCTAAAGCAATCAATCTTTCTAAAGAAAAAGAACCGCAAATTTATAACGCGATTCAATACGGCACTATTCTTGAAAATACTGTAGTTAACGAGCGTGGCGCCGTTGACTTTGATGATAATTCATATACTGAGAATACCCGTGCAGCTTATCCAATTCATCACATTGATAACATTGTATTACCATCTAAAGCAGCTCATCCTAATACAATCATTTTCTTAACAGCTGACGCATTCGGTGTATTACCACCAATTGCTAAATTAACTAAATCACAAGCGATGTACCACTTCTTAAGCGGCTTTACATCTAAATTAGCAGGAACAGAGCGTGGCGTTACAGAGCCTGAACCATCATTCTCTACATGTTTTGGCGCACCATTCTTACCACTTAATCCTATTAAGTATGCAGATTTGCTAGGTGAACTTATTGATAAACATGACGTTGATGTTTACTTAGTTAACACTGGCTGGACAGGTGGTAAATACGGTGTAGGTAGACGTATAAGCTTACATTACACTCGCTATATGGTAGATCAAGCGATTAAAGGTAAATTGAAAAACGCTGAATTTACTAAAGATGAAAAATTCGGTTTAAGTATTCCTACAGAAATGGAAGATGTACCTAAAACAATACTCAACCCAATTAATGCTTGGAGTGATTCAGACAAATATCGCGCTCAAGCCGACGACTTAATTAAACGTTTTGAAGAAAACTTCAAAAAATTCGGTCCAGAAGTTGAAGAAATTGCTAATACAGGTGGCTTTAATAAATAATTAAATGGTCACATTCAAAAGGCAACGTACTTGGTAAAATTAGCCAAGGTACGTTGCCTTTTTATTTACCTTCACATTTCGCCATCCATTGATGTACATAGTTAAGTGCTTTTTTCATAGCTGGTGGTCTAGGCACATGACCTTCATCTATTTGATAAAACGTATCAAAGTCGACACCTTTAGAACGCAATTGCTTTTCTAAATAATAAGCATGGTGAATACCTACCTGTTTATCTTTACCCCCATGTACAATTAGGATTGGCGGACTATGCGCACCAATTAATTTTATAGCATCTCTTTTGTCATAGGCGTCTTTATGCTTATCAGGATGACCAACCATACGACGTAACATGCCACGTAAATCAACACGTTCCTCATACATTAAATGCATATCAGAAACCCCACCCCAGATAATATAACTATCTACTGGATAATCTTGAAAAGTTAAGAGACCTTGTATACCCCCTCTTGAGAATCCAATCATATGTACATAGGCATTTGGATATCGTTGTTTGAGTATTCTAATTAGGTACGTTACATCTTTTAAATCAGCGTTGGCAAACTCATCTCGACCTTCACTGCCATTACTACCTCGATAGTAAGGTCCTATCACTAAAGTATCATCATATGCAAACTGCATTAATCTGGCTGCACGTACACGACCAACTTGGCCCTTACCTCCTCGCAAGTACACAACAATTCTATTTACTGCTTTCTTTAGAGGACACATCTGTAATGCTTTTACTTTTAAGCCATCAACTGTATAAGTCATTTCATCAAATTGATGCGTTCTCGATGCTATAGGCATTTTCTTAGTCGCGATCATATCCAAGGTCAATCATCCTTTCGACACACTTCAGAATTGCGTCATCTTGAATTAAGTAACTTTGCATATCCAACGGAACATCACTAATATGCTTAAACAACAATGGACCGCTCGTTTCTAAATAATCACTTTTCTCTTTAATTGATTTGATCCTCACTATATATACATCTTTTTTGAAAATAGCGTTATCCAACGTGTGAACTTGATATTGTGCTATATAGTCAATCGTTTCAGGTATACCTCCAGTTTCTTCAAAAAGCTCTCTCTTGATTGCTTGTATACTTTGTTCTCCCTTTTCAACCTTACCACCTGGAAACTCAATGCCACGCATTTTGTGCTGAGTAAAAAGTAACTGGTTCTTATATAGTGGAATAGCTAAAACATGATTACCATCAGGACAGTCGTTGTTCGTTTTGTAACTCATTGTGACACGTCTATTATCTTTATCTAGAAACTCCATGTTCCATACTACTCCCTTCAATATGTTAAACTAATTTATAATCGTATTACTGGTTGGAGGCCTATAATGTTAAAAAAATTATTTCTTGGAATAATCCATATCTATCAACGCTATATTTCACCTATGACGCCACCTACATGCAGATTTTATCCTACGTGCTCAGAATATACGCGAGAAGCGATTGAAGTTTATGGCCCATTAAAAGGTGGCTTTATGGGAATTCGTCGCATTCTTAAATGTCATCCTCTTCATAAAGGTGGATTTGATCCAGTTCCTTTAAAAAAGGATAAACATAGACACTAGTTTAATTTATATAATTTTGATTTATCGATTTGAGGAGGATGGAATAAAATCATCCCCTCTTTTAATTTGCCAACACCTTGCGTAAAATCGTCAGTAAAATAATAACCATCTGGGGTGACATCCCCTGGATAATCACCTTCTCTCGCTAACAGTGCGGTAAAATATCTACTCAGTCCATATTCATACATGCCACCGATAACCACTTTCATATCAATTGATTTTAGTTCACGTATCAATGATTGCACGCTATCAATACCACCCACTCTAAAAGGTTTAACAATCACTACTTTAATCGGGAATCGCTTAACAATTGACATAATACGATTTATATCAGTTGCTTTTTCGTCTATCGCAATCGCAGGATATTGCGTATGATTAATGTGTAAAATTGAAGACAACAATTTGAATGGCTCTTCTATATAAAGTATGTTTTGTGTCTCTATGGCTTCTAATTTCTGAAAATCTGACACATCCAGTGACTCATTAGCATCTAAAGCTAATTCATAATCAAAAGGCAATGCGTCATTTAACAGTGAAATATCATTATTCAATTGACTTGTCCATTTTAATTTAATGCGTTTAGGTTCCGTTTGTACTAAATCATCAAGTTGTTGTGCACTAATACCACTAATTGTTGCACCGTATTCAACTTTAAACGTCGGCAAATCATGGTACATCTGGTAAATCGCCATAGCTACAGTGCTTCTCGCTGCAGGTTGATTGTCAAGCATGGCTAAATATGGCTTCCAATCTTCATATACATGAAATGACTTATGTATGACGCTTTCCGCCCATTGAGAAAGTGTTTCTTTAACTGTATCAATCGTCTCTGCGGCATACCAATCTGATTCAAACGCATTACATTCACCGTAATAAGATTGCTCATCATCACTTAAAAATTCAACAATAAGCGCTTTACGATGCGTCATTTTAACTTTTGGTGTCACAATTGGATTTATAAATTCATGATTATAAAGATAAAAATTTACTGCTTTAATCCACATATTAATGCCCTCTATTTATCATTTTACTACGCTGAAGTTTACCAGTTGATGTATAAGGCAAACGTTCAACTTGATGAAACGCTTTAGGTATTTTATATTTAGCTAAACGAGATTTAAAATAGTTTATTAACGCCGTATCAGAAATGGGACAATCAGCAACGTAATAGAGTACTGGCACTTGTCCCCATGTCACATCCTCTTGTGCGACACATACAGCGTCATTAATATCTGAATGCGTTTTAGCAATGGTTTCTATCTCATAAGGATAAATATTTTCTCCACCACTAATAATCAAATCTTTGCGACGATCATAGACCATTACAAATCCTTCTTCATCAATTTCTGCTATATCACCCGTTTTAAAGTAACCATCTTCAAATGTATCGTTTAAACCTGATGGATATAAATAACCATTCATCACATTGTTTCCTTTTATAAGTAGTTCGCCATGACCTTCACTATTAGGATGTTTGATTCGTACCTGTACGTTTTCACTTGGTTTACCAACAGTGTCATATCGTTGTGCAAGCATCTTAGGTGTGGCAGTCAGAAATTGAGAACATGTCTCTGTCATTCCAAAAGAATTGTATATTGGGAGATGATCATTTAGCGCTTCATCAATTAATGTAGATGATAATTTGGCGCCGCCAAGTAAAATTTTCTCTATTGAAAACGGTTGGTTTAATCCTGCATCCATAAGCCACTTGAGCGTTTGTGGCACTAAAGATACATGTGTAGGTCCTTCTTCTTTAATAATCGCTAACATCGTTTGCGTATTATATTTTTCCAGTATACGTACCGTAAAGCCCTCGATTATAGAACGTAACAACACACTGAGCCCTGAAATATGATATATCGGTAAAACAGATAACCATTTCGTAGTTTCATCATATCCTAAACTTTTTTTACAACCAATCGCACTTGCATAATGATTTTTAAATGTTTGTGGTACCGCTTTTTGAGGCCCTGTCGTACCTGATGTAAACATGATTGATGCAATACGTTCATCATTAAATGTTTCGTCATTGGCATGACTTGGATATTGTTCTAATTCAGATAAATGTATCACATTGAAATGCGACAAATGAAAAGGTTGCGTCGTTAATATAGTTGTAATATTAATGGAATTCATTTGATTTATCATTTCAGTTTCTGTTAATCGTGTGTTTAACATTGCTATTTCAACATTAGCTAACCAACACGCGTTTATAAGCATAATAGACTCAATGTCATTCTTAATGTACAATCCTACTCTATTCAAATTCAAAGAAAGGATATGTTCTGAAATTGAAAGTGCTTTATCATATAATTCTTTAAATGTTATAGAATGTTTTCCATCTGTAACTGCAATTTTATTTCTATTTTTAATACTTTGCTCTTTTAACCAAAAATCCACGATTCATTCCTCCATCTAGATACATTTTAATTATAACGATATTTGAGTTAGTTAGCATTGGTTGTGTTTAAGTAGCAGCATATTTTATTGACATTAACTTATCACTATAAAGATTTAAAGTGTATTTTAACTATAAATAATAAGCTACTTTTATTTTAAAAAAATAAAAAGAGTTTAAAGTGATGATTACCACTTCAAACTCTGATAAGCTATGATATTCAATTATTGCCTAGCCTCATAGTAGGCTGGCTACTCTGTTCAATGTATTTCGTTTTATAAGCTCCACGCATTGTCGTTGACCTAAATATATTATAATATTTTTATATAATAAAATCAATATAAATTTTAAACTAAATATTTACATCTTATCTCATTGGGAGTGGGACATAAATAATATGATGACGCTATTTGCAAATTCGCAGTAGCTGACTGAACTGAAAATGCGCTTAAATCAAGCTTATTTCAATTCTAGTCATCTTTGCGGAGGTGGGCGGGGCCCCAGCACAAAAAATCACGAAAGTGATTTTACAAGCTAAGCAAGTTGGGGTCGGAACCCCAGCAGAGAGAATTTCATTAAGAAATTCCACAAGCAAAGAAAGCTGGGAGCGGATGACGAATTTAAAAAGAATTCTGTCCCACTCCCCTATACATTACAACTTACTAACAATAAAAAAGCAAGGTCAACGTGTCAGAGAATTGTTTTCTTGACACTTTTTGACACTTGCTAACTCGAAACCCTATTGTATAAGGCTTATCATATGGAGAGCAAGGGATTCGAACCCTTGAAACGCTTATGGCGCTTACACACTTTCCAGGCGTGCTCCTTCGGCCAGACTCGGACAGCTCTCCTCAATATTAGTTATATATATACATAAAAAAACAGAAGCGATATTTCACTTCTGTTTGTATGACTCCTACGGGACTCGAACCCGTGTTACCGCCGTGAAAGGGCGGTGTCTTAACCGCTTGACCAAGGAGCCATGGCTCCGCAGGTAGGATTCGAACCTACGACCGATCGGTTAACAGCCGATAGCTCTACCACTGAGCTACTGCGGAATAATATGATGGAGCGGGTGATGGGAATCGAACCCACAACATCAGCTTGGAAGGCTGAGGTTTTGCCATTAAACTACACCCGCGTAGTAAACGATTATGGGGCGGTTGAAGGGAATCGAACCCTCGAATGTCGGAACCACAATCCGATGCGTTAACCACTTCGCCACAACCGCCAAAATGATTGAATGGTTCAGGACAGAGTCGAACTGCCGACACATGGAGCTTCAATCCATTGCTCTACCAACTGAGCTACTGAACCGTAATAAGTAATGGCGGTCTCGACGGGAATCGAACCCGCGATCTCCTGCGTGACAGGCAGGCGTGTTAACCGCTACACTACGAGACCTATTAAAATGGTGTATTGCGGGAGGCGGATTTGAACCACCGACCTTCGGGTTATGAGCCCGACGAGCTACCGAACTGCTCCATCCCGCGCTAATATTATTTACGTCTCAAAAATCATTACTTATTAAGTATATCATTTAACATCATTGAATGTCAATAACTTTTTTAAATAAATTTTACATTTAATTCATTGAATCTTCATATTAAAATGCGATAATTAATTAATGGTCATCGCCTTTCGAATACTTTATTAGTATATATAGTATTATTAACTTAGTCAATAACAATTCTAAAGTAATTTGTGTAAAAAAACGCTACATTTAAAATATTTTAATTTAAGATACGAATTGGATATTTAATTATTGAATGAATGGTTTAAATAAATGTGATTTTGGGTTTTAAAATCATAAAGTAGAGAGTAGCCACTCCCTACTTTCTTTAAATTTAATTATTTAAACATTTTTATTATAAATGACACTAACACTTATCTCGTCATGTAATGTTGCATTTTTTCTTGTAACTCAGTGAAGGAAACAAAGCCCTCTTCTTCTAAAAAGTGCCCTCCTTCATCAACAATTTTAGTTTTGCCACCCAATTCATTAATTAGATTTTGTGTTTCTAAATATGACACATAGGCATCGTCTCTTGAAGCAAGTCCGTAAAAATGCTTCACTTTTGATTTAACGTCATCATAATCGATACTAAAATCCCCTACTTTAATGGAATCGTCAATTTTTACTGCATCTTCTTTAAACCCTGCAATACTGAAAAAGCCTTCAAAGCAGCCATCAACTGATAGGCCTTCAATATATTTTAAAGTAGCTATTGAGCCATATCCATGTGTTACAAAATAAGTATCTGTAGTCAAAATATCAATTTGTTGATGTAATTCATGAATCCAGTTGTCTATGTCATCATTTTTATTTTCATCTAAATGAAATAATTGAACATCGTAACCTTCTAATTCTAAGTTGTGTTGTAACCATGCATACCAATGGTTATGCGAATCCCCTATCTGTGAATGAACGATAAC
This sequence comes from Staphylococcus borealis, assembly GCF_001224225.1. Lineage (GTDB taxonomy): Bacteria > Bacillota > Bacilli > Staphylococcales > Staphylococcaceae > Staphylococcus > Staphylococcus borealis. The sequence continues at coordinate 75,613 of NZ_CUEE01000008.1, forward strand.
TACATTAGTCATTAACGTATGTCCTCCTTAAAATACTAAATTTGGATAATTGATATAACAAAACACTTTTAAAGAGGTGCCCTGACCTCTAAAAAAGTGTTTAAAACATTATATTTCATCCAATAATTCTTCTACGGCGTTTTTACCTTGTTGAATACAGTCTGGTAGACCAACCGCTTCAAAAGGTGCACCAGTAATTCTAAGTGCTGGATAAGTCTGTTTAACATGTTGTTGAATTTTACGAATTTGACTCATATGTCCAATATGATATTGTGGCATACTTTTAGTCAAACGATTGACAATTGTAAATTCAGGATTGCCTTTAAAGGTCATCATTTTATTTAAATCGCGACGTGCGATTGTTGCTATTTCTTCATCTGTGTGATCTTCAACGACAGTATCACCTGGTTTACCTACATACGCTCTAATCAATACTTTACCTTTAGGCGTAGTGAAAGGCCATTTTTTAGTAGTCCAAGTACATGCTGTAATATCCGTCTTACTCGTTCTAGCAATAACAAAACCAGTACCATTATATGTGTTTTCAATATCCTTTTCATCGAATGCAAATACCACTGTTGCAACTGAAGTAGAATCCATTTGATTAAAGTATTTAAATGCTTCGTCATGATTAAACCATTTCATAAATGTTTGATGCGGCGTTGTAATTAAAACCCCATCAAATTGTTCACTACCTTGATCAGTCACAATCTCATAATTATCTTTATTAATATGGATATCATTGACAGGTGATTGATATCGAATCGTAACGCCTTTACTTTCTATATTCTCAGCTAACGCTTCAATAAATGAACTTAAACCATGTCGAAACTGCTTAAACTGGCCTTTAGGTGCGCCAGGGTATAATTGACGTTGCTTAATACGCTGAGCCTTTTCATGTTGCATACCTTTAATTAAACTGCCATGTGTTTCTTCTTGTTCTTTGAAATTAGGAAATGTACTCATCAAACTTAATCGATCGATATCCGTACCATATATCCCCCCCATAAGAGGCTCTATTAAATTCTCAAGTATTTCATTTCCTAATCGTCTTCTAAAGAATTCCCCGACAGATATATCATCATCAATTTGTATAGGTGGTATAACTAAATCAAGTCCGGCTCTTAGCTTACCTAATGGCGATATGAGTTTCGTTTTGAGAAACGGTTTAATATCAGTCGGAATTCCCATAATTGACCCACCTGGTATGGGATACAATTTATTTTTAGCGAAAATATAAGATTGGCCTGTCTCATTCGTAATCAAATCATCTCCCAGACCAATATCTTTAGCTATGTCAGTCATAATCGTTTTACGTCCAAGATATGATTCAGGACCAAGTTCAATTGTATAACCTTCATTACGATACGTTTGTATCTTTCCACCAGGTCGATTAGTTGCTTCAAAAATGGTTACATCTACATCTGGTTTATAATGTTTTAAATAATATGCACTTGCAAGTCCAGTTATACCTGCACCAATGATTGCCACTTTTTTACTCACAATGAGTCCCTTCCTTTATTAAAAAACTGTTTTGATTTCATCCACTATTGCATGGATAAATAATGGATCCGTATTAGGCATTTTTGGACGATAATAATTTGCACCTATCTCATCACATACGACTTTACATTCATAGTCATTATCATACAATACTTCCAAATGTTCACATACAAATCCTACTGGTGTATAAATAAAATGTTTATAGTGATGGTCATTGTACAATGCTCTAGTTAAATCTTGCACGTCCGGTCCTAACCATGGTGTTCCAGTATTCCCCTCGGATTGCCAGCCTTGAGCAACGTGTTTAATATTCGAAGCTACTTGTAATCGGTTCATTGTATCCTTTAATTCATTAGGATATGGATCATTATTTTTCTCAATTAAACCTTTAGGCAAACTGTGTGCAGAAACAACCAAGATGGTCTCATCGTGTTCATCTTGTGGGATTTGTGCTAACGTTTCATTAATTTTATTTGTCCAATACTCGATAAATTTAGGTTGGTGATAATAATGTTCAACATGGTGTAGCTTAATGCCATACTTATCCGCTTCCTCTTTAGCACGTTTATTATATGAACCAACTGAGAAGCTAGAGTAATGTGGTGCCAACACTACAGTTACTGCTTCTTCAATACCGTCATTGTGCATTTTTTCAACAGCTTCTTCAATATATGGAGAAATATGTTTCAATCCTAAATACAATTGAAATTCAACATCTTCATATGATTCATTTAACGCATGCTTCAATGCTTCAGCTTGTCGATCAGTTGTGCCAGCTAAAGGAGAAAGTCCTCCTATAAATTCATAACGATCTTTTAGATCTTGTAACTCTTCTTCAGTTGGTCTCTTACCATGTCTTATATCTGTGTAATATGGTTCAATATCGCTTTCTTTATATGGTGTCCCATATGCCATAACTAATAAGCCTATTGTCTTAGTCATTAAATAAAACCTTCCTTAATCTTTTTTGAATTCTATGTGTTATTTACTTGTATAATCATGAACAAATTGGGTTACACGTTTTAATGTTTCTGGTTTAACTTCTGGGAAAACACCATGTCCTAAATTAAAAATGTGTTTCCCTCTCTCCATACCTTCGTCGAGAATAGCACGGATTCTCTTTTCTAATACATCCCAAGGCGCAAGTAAAAGTGATGGATCTAAATTACCTTGTAGCGTTTTATTGACGCCCATATTTGTCGCTGTCGTAATAGAAGTACGCCAATCTAACCCTAATACATCGATTGATAAGTCATTCCATTCATTAATAAGATGACTTGCTCCTACCCCAAACATAATGATAGGTACATCATATTGCGCTTTTATGCCATTGATTAACTTATGCATAGACGGTTTAATGTAATAATGATAATCCTCGATATTTAATGCGCCTACCCATGAATCAAAGATTTGAATAAGTTCTGCACCTGCTTCAATTTGAGCTACTACGTAATCAATTGAAACTTGTACAAGATGGTCCATTAAGGCAAACCAAGTTGCTTCATCCCCATACATCATTGCTTTCGTAAAATTATAATTTTTTGAAGGACCACCCTCAATCATATAAGATGCCAACGTAAATGGTGCACCTGTAAAGCCAATTAGAGGTACGTTCAACTTCTCTTGTGTTAGCAATTGAATCGTTTCAAGTACATATGGCACATCTCTTTTGGGATCAATTTGCGTGAGTTTTTCAACATCAGATACAGATTTAATTGGATTGCTGATGACTGGTCCAATGCCTGATTTGATGTCAACATCCACGCCAATTGGTTTCAAAGGTGTCATGATATCTTTATATAAAACCGCTGCGTCAGTATTATAATTATCTACTGGTAATTGCGTTACATAAGCACATAATTCAGGTTGGTGAGTAATGTCAAACAATGAGTATTTTTCTTTTAATTTTCGATATTCTGGTTGTGATCGGCCGGCTTGGCGCATAAACCATACAGGTGTATGAGATGTTTTTTCACCTTTTATTGTTTGTAAAATTGTCTTATTTTTATTATGCACCTTATAGTCCTCCTAAATTAAAATCATTCTTATCTATAATATCATATGCTAATATAATTATCGTTTATGCACACTTAAATGTCATAAAAAAGACAAAGCATAAATGTACATTTCAATTCATTAAATTTTAATAATTTATTAATCTTAATTATAGTATATTTAAGCATTTAAAAATATCCCTCAAACAGACTAATTCGTTTTCAAAATTTTTTAAATATTACATTCATTTAGTATAGCTAGACTTCTGATTTAATCGTATAATATAAGCAACAAAGGAGGTATGAGTCATGAACATATATACAACATATGGGACTTATGGTTACTTAAATCAAATTAGAACTAAAAATACTGATAGAAATCTGTTTTTATTTTCGACAGATGATTCTTCAGTCATTATTGAAGAAACAGATGACAAATCTATTTTAAAACATCCGACGGTTTATACGACGGTTAAAGCAATTAACGATTTAGATCAAACACATTTTTATTCGGCAATATTTATTCCATCATCTGATGATCATGTACATCAGTTAGAAAAACGTATTGCAAATTTAGAATTGAATTTTGATAACGTTGCTGGGTTTAAGAGCTATCGCTTTTTAAAACCTGTACAAGGAACAACTTATAAGGTTTATTTTGGCTTCGCTAACCGACAAACATACGAAGACTTTAAAGAAACTGACACGTTTAAGGACTATTTTTCAAAAGATGCCTTAAGACATTATTTCGGTTCGAGCAGTCAACATTCAAGTTATTTCGAAAGATATTTATACCCAATTAAAGATTAGTAAATCAAAAAGTTGCCTTTTAACTAGTAACATTTGAATATGTGCTAGTTAAAGGCAACTTTTATTAATCTTTGAGCAGTGATTCTTGATATTGTAATTTTTTAATTGTACTTCTAATCGTTAACCACCCTACTATAAAGAAGATAAGTGCGAAAAAGAAATACTGCGGATAAATACTTATAAATGTAATTGAAAAAATAAGCCCTATGATTAACATTAGTCGATATAAAAACTTTTCGTACCCTTTTATCACTTCAACATCTGACACTGGCCAAACTTGAGGCCATAATCCATAGGCTTGTTGTGTATAAAATTGGGACATTTGTAATAATGTTATATACATGAATAAACATCCAATAATCGCAGAAACGATTGGGAAAGATAACCAAATCATTAATACTAATGCAATCATAATTAAACGCAGAATAATACTAAATGCATCTCTTCCACGTACAAAACTTCGAGTAAAAAGGTAAAGATACATATTTTTCGAATTAAATTTACGACCTTTAGGTGTTGGTAATAAAACATCTAAATATCTACGTCGAACTGCTGTTTCTTTTAAGTGCTTAACATCTGTGAACATATTTACAAATTTATAGTAATTCGTATGATGTCTTTCTTCTATGCTAATCATTCGCTCCCAAGGATATAAATTTGAATGGTTAACTTTAGGAAGTAGAAACGTTGCACTTAATAAAATAAGTGTAAAGACGATTCCCCAATACATTTGATAGCCTAGGACTAAATCAAAGGTTACTAAATTAAATAGAAATAGAATGATACTGATGCTCCAACTTGATTTTCTGATTTGATACCATTGCCATCTCAATTTCAACCCTAGCCAAGGATGGATTAAAGTTAAAATACTAAAAATAATATAAGGTGTTAGTACATGATCATCTAATTTAGAAAATAGTGGGAACAAGATAATGAGTAATACGATTTGAATAGCAATTCTATTAAAATAACTATATCGTAAACTCAACTTCATATAATCCTTCATGTGTGTTTCAAACGGAAGTAAAAATATTCTATCTGCATCTTTCAAAAATGTTCGTATCGGAAAGATAGATGTCAAGGCTAACAATACGCTCGCACACAATGCATAATCGATATCGTTAGGAATATGTTGTAGCCATTGACCATATCCTAATATAAACGCTCCTAATAAAATTAAAAGAAACACTGAAAAATGACCATTGAAAATAAACTTATTATAATAGCTTTTTTCTTTTCGAATTGCATCTAATCTCGTTCTAAATAAAGACGTAGCTGATTTATCCATCTGCTTGACCACCTTGTGTGACATGTATATAGATGTCATCAAGTGTGCGACCATGTAAACCAGTTTGTTCGCGAAGTTCCTCTAAATCTCCGAATGCAACCACTTTCCCTTTATCTAAAATGATGAAGCGATCACAATATCGTTCTGCAGTCGCTAAAATATGAGTACTCATCAAAACCGTACGCCCTTCGTTTTTCTTTTCAACCATCAAATCTAACATTGATTGAATCCCTAGTGGATCGAGACCTAAAAATGGTTCATCTATAATATATAATTCCGGATTCACTATAAAAGCACAGATTATCATTACCTTTTGCTTCATTCCTTTAGAGAAGTGGCTTGGGAATACTTTCAACTCATTCTCTAATCGAAATGTTTTAAGTAATGGACGTGCACGTTTCATTGCTTCTTCTTCACTTATTTGATACGCCATTGCTGTCATGGCGATATGCTCTTCCAATGTTAATTCTTCATATATGATGGGTGACTCAGGAATATAAGATAACTTCTTGCGATACACTTCGATATCATCGGTAATCTCAGTATTTGAGATAGAAAGTTTACCTTCTGTTGGCGTTAGTAAGCCTAGCATATGTTTAATGGTTGTACTCTTACCTGCACCATTTAATCCAATTAAACCAACAATTTCTCCTGCTTTTAATTCAAAATTTATATCTTCAATAACAGGACGTTTTCCGTAACCTCCTGTCAAATGTTCAACTTTGACTGTCATATGGCACCTCCATGACTATCATTGTACCAAAATTAGCTTTTAACTACTAAAATTACAATTACTTCATTAACGAAATTTTTAATGAGTAATGCTATAATAAGCTATAAATACGTAAAAGGAGTGCATTCAAATGGCTGAAACAGTATTTAGTAAAATTTTATCTGGAGAAATTCCAAGCTTCAAAGTTTATGAAGATGAATTTGTTTATGCATTTTTAGATATTTCTCAAGTAACTAAAGGACATACCTTACTTATTCCTAAAAAAGCATCACCTAATATCTTTGAAACAGATGAAGAGACAATGGCACATATTGGTGCAGCCTTACCTAAAGTCGCTAACGCAATTAAAAAAGCCTTCAATCCTGATGGTTTAAATATCATTCAAAACAATGGTGAATTTGCAGATCAATCTGTATTCCATATTCATTTTCATTTCCTACCACGTTACGAAAATGATATCGACGGCTTCGGCTATCATTGGGAAACGCATGAAAATGAAATCAATGATGAACAAAAACAAGCTATCGCTAATCAAATCAAAGCTCAATTTGAATAATTCTGCATATTGAATGTCATTTTAGGGTAATATACAATTAAAATTAGCTTGTCGACATATGTTTGATATAGAAATAGAAATTGTTATGATTTCACTATTCTATTATTATCCGATAACGACATAACAAGTGAGGAGAATAAAACATGAAAGTATCACGCGTATTATTTGGTATTACTGTGGGAGTGGCATCTGGAATCGCTGTTTCTTGGTTAAACCGTGATGATCAAAGTGTAAAAAACAACACAATTGATGCGAAAGAACCTACTGGATCTCGTTCTGAACTAGAACGTGAGATAGCATCACTTAAACGTAATTTTTATAATATTATAGATTATGCGAAACAAGTTAAGAATGATGGTGTCTCTTATGGTAGTGACATTGGTGATGAATTTAAAACACTCATTGGTGATTTTAAATCTGACATTAATCCAAACATTGAAAAACTACAATCCCACATTGAGAACTTACAAAACCGTGGCGAAGAAATAAGTAATACTTTTTCTAAAGATAATAAATAATTTACGAAATTAGAGTGGTGTGATATTCATTTTGAATTAACACCACTCCTTTTATATTTATAGCAAATTGGACTTGACTGTTTACATTGATAGTTAGATAATACGTAGCGTATATAATTAAGACCTATTAAGAGGTGTCCTTATGTTCCTATGTAAACGTCAAATTGACATTCATGCACGGTTTGGTGTGCCAAGAATCGCATTTTTAAGTTTTACGATTACTATCATCGCGTTTTTAATAAGTTATGAAATCATGTACTATTTTGTAAATACACCTTTATCAGATCGCCATTTTGTGATTTTATTAGTATTTGCTGTATTGATGTACCCTATTCATAAATCAATCCACCTGCTCTTTTTCTTGCCTTATATGAATTCATTTAGAATTCATAAATTAAATAAGAAGCGGTGGTTACCTTATTTCAACACTTATGTAAGCACGCCAGTCCATAAACTATATTTTTGTATTAACTTGATTTTACCTTTCGTATTAATCACTTTCATTTTAATTGTATTAACGATGCATTTCCCACAATATGGCCACTATTTTATGTTTTTATTGGCTTTAAATTTTGGCATATCTGTAATGGATTTTTTATATCTTAAAATTATTATTTTTTCAAATGAAGGTCATTTTATCGAGGAACATCAAACAGGTATTAATATTTTAAATAAAGTGCCCTACCAATCATTTCATTAAAACAAACCATATCGAACTTAAAGCATGTCGCATGTTTCAGGTTCGATATTTTTTAATGCTAAAGTCCGATTAAATCTCGTACTTTAGCAGTATCTCGCCTATTTCTAATTGGTGATGCTTTCATAATATGTTATAGTAACTTTGTTATTAATGTAAAAGGAGCTATCAACCATGAAAATTATGAATAAATTAATTGTTCCAGTAACTGCAAGTGCTTTACTTTTAGGTGCTTGTGGATCAAATGCAACAGATTCTGAAAGTAATACATTAATCTCTTCCAAAGCTGGAGATGTAAAAGTGAAAGATGTAATGAATAAAATTGGTGATGAACAAATTGCAAGTACATCATTTAGCATTGCATTAAATAAAATTTTAGAAGATAAATACAAGGATAAAGTCGATACAAAAGATATCGAGGATGAAATAAAAAAAGAGCAAAAACAGTATGGTGGTAAAGATCAATTTGAAAGCATGCTTAAACAACAAGGTATGACTTTAAATGATTATAAAGAGCAGAAAAAACTTGCTGCATACCAAAAACAATTACTTGCTGATAAAGTTAAAGTGTCTGATAAAGAAATCAAAGATAACACTAAAAAAGCTTCTCACATTTTAATTAAAGTGAAATCAAATAGTGATGATAAAGAAGGTTTATCAGATAAAAAAGCAAAAGAAAAAGCTGAGAAAATCCAAAAAGAAGTTGAAAAAAATCCAGAAAAATTCGGAGAAATTGCTAAAAAAGAATCTATGGACGCTTCAAGTGCCAAGAAAAATGGTTCTTTAGGTTATGTTGTCAAAGGACAAATGGTAAGCAAATTTGAAAAAGCTTTATTCAAATTAAAAGAAGGTCAAGTTTCAGATGTAGTTAAAACCGACTACGGTTACCATATTATTAAAGCTGATAAAGAAAACGACTTTGATAAACAAAAATCTAAATTGAAAGCTAAACTAATAGAACAAAAAGTACAAAAAGATCCAGAAATTTTAACTGATGCTTATAAAGATTTATTAAAAGAATATGATGTTGATTATAAAGATAGTGATATTAAAAAAGCTGTAGAAAACACTATCCTAAATCCTGATAAACTTAAACAACAATCATCTTCAGATAGTTCTTCATCAGCATCAAGCTTATCTTCATAATTTTCAAAGATACTAATTAGAAAAGAAAGCGCAAGTTAGACCACATCATGAAGTCTAGCTTGCGCCCTTTTTTATTTAGTCATAACAATTTATAAAATAAGCGCTTTTACTTTCCATCGTAAATTGGCTTTACATAATGGATAAAGTAAAAACGCTTTTTTATTAATCTAATTTTTCTGGATTGTAGAACTGTCGATTTTCCATACCAAAAATACGTTCGGTAAATTGACCTTTATCTGTTTTCTTAAATGCTTTTTCAAACATATTCATCTTCGCGTCAATATTATCAATAAAGAATAATATTTCTGCTTCTTTTAAGTGTGGTAACTTAGGTGAACCAAATTCCATTTTACCATGATGGGCTAAAATCATATGTCGAAGTAACATGACTTCTTCACCATCAATGCCTAGTTCTTTAGCTGCGTCCGCAACTTCATCACTCGCTATCGAAATATGACCTAGTAAATTACCTTCAACCGTATACGTTGTTGCTACAGGTCCACTTAGTTCCCTTACTTTACCTAAATCATGTAAAATAATTGAACTATATAATAAGCTACGATTTAACAATGGATAAATATCACATAATGATTTAGCTATTTCTAACATGGTTAGTACGTGATAACTCAATCCGCTTGCAAAATTGTGATGATGTGAGCTTGCCGCTGGATACGTAAAGAATTTATCTTGGTACTTTTTCAATAAATGACGTGTGATACGCTGTAAGTTAGCATTTTCAATATCTAAAATATAGTGTGAAATGTTCTCTTGGATTTCGTCAGGTGTCAAAGGTGCACCATCTACAAAATCTTGTGTCTTTAAGCCATCTTCAGGTTTCGCTAATCTAAACTGATTGACTTTCATTTGTTTACGACCTCGATAGTTAATGACATCGCCTTTAACCCAAACAATCGTCTCTGGTTTAAGTATTTGCATATCTTCTTTACTCACTGTCCATAATTTGGCTTCAATGTCACCACTTTTATCTTGTAAGAATAATGTCATATAATCTTTTCCTTGAGCAGTAACACCTTGTGTAGCTCTATGGATTAAGAAGAAATTATCAACCGAATCTCCTGGATTTAGCTTTTCTACATTTCTCATCGTTTTCCGCCTTCCTCTACTTTATTTAATATGAGCATCTCTTTAGAAGGAATTGCAGTATCTTTCATACAAGTGAAGTACAATACTTGATAGTCTTTAGCTAATTCTCTTAAATAGTTTAACATCATTGATTTTCTTTGTTTATCAAAATGAACAAATGCATCGTCAATAATAATTGGGAATGGATAATATGGTCTTAATATCTTAATCAAACTAATTCTAAGTGCAATATATAATAATTCTTTCGTTGATTGACTTAGTTCAAGTGGGTGATACATTTGACCATTATGATGTTTAACCATTATTGTGTCATTTTCGTAGGTAATCAAATTATAATTACCTTGTGTGAGTGACGTGAAAATATTAACAGCTTCATTGATCACTTGTGGTAAACGTTTGTCCTTGATTTGCTTAATATGTTCATTAATAAGTGCTTCTAGATAACTTAAACTTGCCCAATCTTTAGCTAAATCATTCATTCTATTTTTTAAGTTATAGTATTCGTGTCTTAACTTAGATAATGTTTTGTCTGTTTCCATATAATTAATTTGAGCAGTCAAGTCACTGACTTCTGTTTGTTTATCTAAATATTGATCATTATAGTCATCTACTTGTTTCGCAAGCGTAGCGTCTTCTTCTTCTAATTGTGCAGTTGTCTTCTCGCTTAAATCTGAACTATCTTCATATGAGAAATCTTGGTTCTCAAGATATAATGTTAAATCATTAAATCTAGCTAATTGTTGATGATAAAGTTGATATTGCTCATACGATTGATAGTATGCCTCTTCACTTGAAACATCGATATAGTTAAATAATGTATCAATTGTATGCTCATTTTCTTCAAGTTGTTCTTTCAATTGTTTTAATTCATTACTTAATAACTCGATTTGATTTTTAAGTTGTTCTTTTTTCTCTCTTTTACTTTCATAATTAGAAATCCAATTTTTTAAATCCGTAAATAATGAAGCTTTATTGAATGGACTAATTTCATGTTCAGTATATTCATTCGCAATTTGATAAAATTGATCCAATTTTTGATTTACTTCTTGATATTGATGCTTTAATTTATTGCGATAGCTATCATTTGATTTCAGTTGATTCATTGTTTTGAAACTATCAAGCAATAGATCATCTGTCATGTTATTCGACAATTTCAAATTGGCTTTAACTTCATCTAATTGATGCTTAAGCGTATTGATTTGTTCTTCTGTGTTTTGTAGTAAACTTTCTTGATGATTTAATTTATTTGCTAAGACGCTCTTATTATTACTTGCGTTACTCCAACGCTCGCGAAGTTGAAATTGTTGATCTAAATCGAAGTTTAAATCATATTCAGATTCTAAATGATTAATTTGTTGTTCCAAATCATTTATTTCTTCACTAATTGATTCACTATAATCAATTTCCTTCGTTCTTACTAAGAAAATACCAATAATAAATACGACTGTTAAAATCGCAAAGATAATTCCGAATATAAGGTTCTGCGTTACAAAAGAGAAAATGGTTAAACCTAATCCGATGACTGAAAGTACTATGAAACTTAGTCTTAACCACCAATTTCTTTGTTGTTTTCTTTCTTTATCGGAATTAAATGTATCTTTGAGTTTGTTATACAGGTTTTCTTTTTCGTGTAGTTCTAGTTTTTGTTGATTATATTGTTTTTTCTTATCTAAAGCGTCTTCAGAGACTAATTCTTTTTCTAAATGATCAATTTCTTGTGTCAGTGCATTTTGTTCGATTTGATTTTCATCAATGGATCTTTCGATTTGTTGTTTCAATACGTTTTGTTCATTACGCGCTTTAATTGTTTCGCTAACATAGTTTTTCTTGGCTTCTGATGTGTCAGTATCGTGATGAACTTCTTGCCAACCAATGCTAGATTTCAAATCTACTTCTTGACGTTCATAATCATCAATTTCTTGTTCGAGTGCAGAAGATTTCAGTTCAGCCTGTTGAATTTCATTTTCGTCACGTGTTAAATCATAAATATGTTTCGCAGTAGTTTCATTTGAAACTGCAATTGCATTATATTCATGCTCTAATTGCTTTAATTTCTCTTCACGCAAGCTTATATCTCTAGTTAAAGATTGTTTGTAATTTGAAGCTGTTTCATAGCGTTCAATCCCCTTCTCAGGAAAACGCAATGGCTCGATATTTAATCTCTGTTCTAGATCTTTCCATTCTTGGGCTTGCTCATGTATAGCGAGTTGCTTCTGTTTACTTTCATGCATTTTAGATAATTGGTTTAAATTTGCTTTTAAATGTTGCAAATGACGTTGTGACTTATCTCTATCATCTACTAAACGATGATACTCATCCACCTTCGCCTCTTCTTCTCTAATTTGCGCTTCTAACTGTTTCAATTCCTCTAGTTGTTGATTTAGTATTGGATTTTTACCCGCTTTTTTATACAACGTTGTTTTCTTTTGACTGACCATTTTATTCATCATCGTAAATTCTGATGAACCGAGTGCGCCAGCTTCAAGTAAATAACTTTGTAATTGATCTTCATCTAAATTACGGTGAATATCTTGTAATCCAAGCACATTGAATGAGAAGATACCTTGATACGTTTTTTTAGAGATATAGTTTAATTTTTTCTTGAGCCATGCTTCATCACGAATTAAGCCATTTTCTAAATAAACTTTCACATCACCTGAAACGCTACCTTTAACCCGCTCAACAACAATTTCTGATTGGTCATCTAGAATAAGCGTCAGTTTACCCCCATACTGATTTCCCATACGAGGTTCTAATCGAGGCTCTTTCTCTTTTTTAGAAGGGAAGCCAAATAAAATGGAATGGATGAAAGCTTGAATCGTTGATTTACCCGCTTCATTCTCTCCAAAAATCTCAGTAAATTCACGATTAAATTCAATCTTACGATGTACAAATTGTCCATAACCATAGATTTCTAAAGATTTAATGATCATCACTTTCACCTCTCATAATTGCTTTTAAAATATTTTCAGCACGATTAACCAGTTCAACCTTATCAAAATCAGTATAGTCTTCTAGATATTTAGAAGCTCTAGGATTTAAATACAATTCCGTCATTGCTGTTTCAAATACTTTATTATCTTTAATTAAATCAGCTGAAAATTCCCTGACAAGAGGTGTTTCATCCATTTGGATATAATTAAATGTTAGCGATTCTATCATTACAAAATGGTGTTCATTCTCTTCGTAATCGTCAATCATTTCCTTAATCTGACTAATATCATGAGAAGATAATGGTTTATCACTATCTAAATTAACAGTTAATCTATAAAATGCTTTTCCATTAGAACGAACGCTTTCTTTGAATGATTGAATTGCTTCATAAATCTCTTGTTTAGAAACTTTATCTGTGTTGATTGTTGCTTCTTCAAATCGAATTTGCTGCGTTGGAATAAATGTTGCATTTAATCTTAAATGATCACCCTCAACTAATAAACATCCTTTAGGCCCTTGTTCCCCAAAGTGACGTCCTTGAATGTTACCCGGATAATGTATTGGGGGCATGTCGCTTAATTCTTGTCTTTCATGAATATGACCTAACGCCCAATAATGATATAATTTCTGATTTAAATCTTCCAAAATAAATTCAGTGTATCGATCTTTAGTTGACGATTTACTGTATGTACCATGCAGCATGCCAATATGGATTCCTTTTTTACCTTGACTTGATGGAAATTCATCAATCTTATTCTCATAACTTGCATCGTGTTGATAACTAAAACCATGGATAAAAATGGTTTCTCCATCTTTAGTAATAGCTTGATAAGTTTCTAATCTATTAGAGAATACTGAAACATTATTCGGCCAATCGTTCGTAATTTTTTCAGTTAATGGGTCATGATTACCATGACTTACATACACAAAAATTTGCTCTTTTTCTAATCGTTTAAATTGTTCCTTCAAAAATACTTCAGCACGCAATGTGCGATTCTCACTATCAAATAAGTCTCCAACGATGAGAACAAAATCAACTTCTTCTTTCAATGCAGTATCGACAATCTTCTTAAAGCTTTCATACGCACTGTTTTGAACATCTTCAAAAATGGATGGCGCCAAATGACTTTTAGATTTAAAGGGGCTGTCGAGATGCAAATCCGCACAGTGAATAAATTTTATCATTGATATTAGCTCCTTAATAGCATGTTCATATATCTTTATGTATTCCTATATTTTACCATAACTTGATTACTTGGGTCGAAGAACTTATGTATTAAAAAAAGGGAGCAGGACAGAATTCTTTTGAATTCGTCGTCCCACCCCCGCAAGGATGACTAGAACTGAGAAAAGCTTGATTTAAGCACCTTCTCAGTTCAGTCAGCTACTGCGAATTTGCTAAGTAGCATCATTATATTATTTATGTCCCAGACTGCTCAAATACTAACAATTAGTCAGCATAAATTTCATCTAAAGGTTTAACAATAATTTGGTTAATTTCTTGGAATACTTGGCTCATTTTTTGCTCAGCTTGCATTAATTCAGAAATATTTTCATCTTTTTCAATAGCTTGAGCTTGTTCTTGAGCTTTTGCTAAATCTTCTTCAGGAATTTCTTCACCTTGCATTTGTTTTTGTTGGAAACTTAATTGTGTTTCGCGGAATTCATCAAATAATTTTTTTGATTCTTCGTTATCTTTAACTTTAGAAAAAGCGTCTTTAATAGCTTTATACTCATCGCTATCTCTTAATGCTTGTTCTAGTTGATTTGCATAATCATATAAATTTACTGCCATATCTGTTTGCACTCCTTAGTGTAAAGTAATTTTTGACAACTCTTAATAACCATAACATATTATTTATAGTTAGACAAAGATTGCGACTAAACCTTGGAAAAATCCAATGATACCACCTAAAATAAAACCTAATGACATAATCAGTTTTAACTCTTTATTCGCAATTTCAATGATTAATTTTTCAATGTAATCTAAATCGAATGTATTAATTTGATCTTCAACCATTTGGCGTAAATTAATTTTAGTCATAATGGTTGAAAGGTGATTGGATGCCTGTTTAATAATTAAATCAGTCATTGTACTTGCTACCCCAGCTTGAAGATGATCAATTAACGTTGGTGCTAAATTCTTTAATGGCATATCCATTTTTTGATTTAATTGTAAATTCGTAGTAATTAATTGCACGACTGACTCAGTAATATGAGTGAATTGCTCTTCCTTTACAACTTGGCCTAAAGGCTGAGATTTAAGTGTTTCATATTCATCTCGAATCACTTTATCAATAATCACTTTAGCTTTTGGATGTCTGGTCAAACGTATTAATTCATGTTGAATTCGATCAGCAATACTTTCTTTCGTCATAAACATTTGTAATAACCCGACGATTTTACCTTTTTCAGTGAAGAAGGTATCTAACATGTCATAAATATCTCTCGCACCTTTATCTGATGAAAGATAATGACGTGCACGTTCTCTAATTAAATCACCCGCTTGTTCTAACTTCTCATCTGCCATGCTGATCACTTCTGCCGGCAATATTTCATTAATTGAGGTATCTTGTTTATCATAATAATATGAATTTAATTTATTTAATACTACGCGATTCATCTTATTATTAATTAGATCATCTATATCAAAATTAAATTGATGTGCAAACTTTCGAATAGTTGCATCATCTTTTCTTAAATTGGATAGTTGCTTACTTACTAAATCATTGATTGCATCACGCGTTTGAGGTTCGTTTAACTTATGCTTAATAACAGACTCCGTAATTAAATGTTCCTCTATCACTTGCCCTATTTTAGTAGCAATCTCTTCTCTTCTTTTTGGGATCAACCCTGGTGTAAAGGGTACACGCATTTTAAATAGATAATATGGTTTAAAGGGATGAAATAACATCCTAATCGCAATAACGTTTGTTACGCCACCAATAACAGCCCCTACTACCACCATAAATAGGATAACTAAAAAAGCCTGCATCTTAATTTCTCCTTAAAATTATTGTTACAATATGATGATTATATCACTTTGTAATTGATGATTCCTTTAATTTACACTTCATTTTAATAGATTATGGCGTTACAAAAAGAAAATTAAAAACGAGCCATGATATCAATATCACAGGCTCGCCTTAAAATTAGCAATCAGAACAAACTTAAGTTAAATTTGGACTTGCTGGTTATTTTAGATTTATAAATAAAATATTACTCGGAAGTGATTAAATCGATGAAGATTCTTCTATCACTTTCATACTGAATAATAATGATTTAACTATAATTAAACGTGCATTAATTCTTCTTTCGCATTTCTATTGAAGTATGTTTCAGCTTCTCTTAATTTTGAAGTACCAAAGATGGGTTGTTTTTCAGAGTTTAACACTCTATAAATATTACTTACTTTATTACTTTGTAAAATGAAGCCGTTACGCGTTTCAATTGTATTCCAATAAATATCACTTGTTGTTGAATGATTTGGATATGCACAATGATTACGAGAAATAGTTTGTACAATTTCCAAAGGATCGCAACCGAATGTATTATTTAGTACATCTGAATCTCTAAATAATGCACATATTGATACACATGTCGTCCAGTTCGGTAACACACGTTCTTTCTCAATTTGAACTAATGTTTTTTTTGAAAGGCCAATTGTTTGAGCCATTGTATCTTGCGTATAGCCCGCTTCAATACGAACCATTTTAAATTTTGTTTGAATTAAATCTGTGAAACTCTGTCTATCCATATTTTATTCTCTACCTTTCTAATAGGGGTTAATTTATCCGGACACAAGAAATTGCAATAATACACATTTCTTGAAACACAAATTACATCTTAATATATTTTCAATAAAATGAAAAGAGGAATTTTTGTTTTTGTAGACAATTTTATTAATGCCAAAATTATCAAAATAATTAAATTAATCGATTTTCGAACTTATTTGTCATATTTAACCACATTTATATGGCAATTGAACTCTATTACCCTATACATTTATAAAATATGATTTTATACTAGTCGATTTTCAATTGCATAAATTGCTGCTTGAGTACGATCAGTCACATTTAATTTGTTAAAAATATGACTCACATGTGTTTTGATTGTTTTTTCTGACACGAACAAAGTATTTGCGATTTCTTTATTTGTTTTACCTTTAACCATTTCTGCTAATACTTCTATTTCGCGTTTAGACAGCTTATTCGTGTTATGTGGTTTTGATGAAACTGTATCTAATACACTTTGAGCATCTGGATGAATAATACGTTTGTCATTCAATACGTCATGTATTGTTTCTATCAATTTTTGAGGTTCAACATCTTTCATTTCATATCCATCAGCTCCCTTATTAATTGCTGATATAACATGTTCATCATCCACATAACTCGTTAATACCAACACTTTAATATCTGGATAGTGTTGTTTCACATACTCTGTCACCTCAATACCATTCATTTCAGGCATAACCAAATCTAGTAGTATAATATCTGGTATATCATGTTCATTTAAATAATTAATTAGAGATTGACCATCTGCTAAACTAGCTAATACTTCTAAATCATTTACAGTTGACAATAGAAACTCAAGTCCTTGTCTTACAATATGATGGTCGTCAATTAGTATGACTGTTGCCACAATGATGACTCCTTTCACCTATTTATAAAGGGATACTGAATCGTAATGTTGTTCCTTTATTTAGCTTTGAATCTATTTTAAACTGCCCGTTTAATGCATAGATACGTTGATTTATATTTCTTAAACCTTGTGATGATTTATTGATTTCTTTATTCATGTCGAAACCAACACCTTCATCTTCTACACAAATCATCAACCGTTCTTTTTCTTGTTTTAAAATAATATGTATTGCATTGGTTTGAGCATGCTTTTTAGTATTGTTAATACATTCTTGTAAAATTCTATAAACGTGTTCTTCTATGATGTTAGATAAGTCAATCAATCCATCAACATCGATAGTTACATCCATATTTAGAATTTGGGCATATTGCTTTAACGCGTGTACTAACCCATGCTCAAGTCCTACTGGTTTGAGTTGCCAAATTAATGAACGCATTTCATTAACAGCACTTTGACTTGTTTCTTCAATCGTCTTAAAGGCTTTTTTTGCCATTTCATCAGTTGTTATATCATGTGCTGCATGGGCTGTTAATTTTAAAGAAAATAATAGTTGGTTAACTGAATCATGTAAATCTCTTGCTAAACGATTTCGCTCATTTATTCTAGCCGCCTCTTTTTCTTGATCCGTTAAATATATACGTTTAATGGCAGAACCTATTTGTAAAGCTACAGATTCTAATAAAGCTAAATCCTCTTCACTATAATGTGTTGTATAAGGTGACGCAACATTAAGTAACCCATATTGTTCCGTTCCAGACCGTAATGGCACTGTTGCATGATGGGTGACACCTTCTGTTTCTGCTTTATATGTTTGATTCGCTATATTTATTCTAGAACAGTTAATAATATTAGATGCTGTTGTTAAACGACCATGATGATATGCAGTTACGCACCAACAAGACCCTTCTTTCATATAACGACAATGATTTCTTTTTAATGCACCTGGAAGATCGACATCAGCTACGATTTCATGTTCTCCATCATCATCTATAAAGAATATCCATCCAGTCGTAAAGTTGCTTCCTTTGATTAAATAATTTAGAGCGCCATGCATCATGTCATATAATTCCGTTTCTTCATTGAGATATTCTGCTATCTCTTTTAATAATGCTAAACGTGTCGGTTTTTCCATCAAATCGCTCCAATTACTCAAATTTGCATTAGTATTATTATACAGTGAGATTTAAATTTTTAAAAACATAAAAATATTTAAGTTACATATCGTTCTACGTAATGGTGATTTTCATATAAATATGTTTAAGTACATCAATAGCAACTGAAGATATGATATGATTAATGCGAATGCTATAGGAGGAAATTATGAAGTTTAAAATACCTGAGAATTATAATCAAAATACATTGAGAGAAATCTTTCAATCATTGAAATTACCTAAAAAAGATTTACACCAATTAAATATGTCAAAAGAAATAACGATTAATCATCAGCCCGCTAAATTAACAGACAAAGTGGTTACTGGTGATGACGTTTTTATCCCTACTCCTGAAGAAAAAAGTAATTATTTACCTAGTTATCGTTATGCACAAATTAGTTATGAAGATGATGATTTAGCTATTGTAATGAAACCTAAAGGTGTTAAGACACACCCAAATGATTTAAAAGAAAGTAATACGCTAATGAATCACGTTATTTACACCCTAGATAGTGATTATGTAGAACCTATCCATCGCTTAGACCAAGAAACAGTTGGTTTACTTATTGTGGCGAAGAACCCTTTAATGAAAAAAATTCTAGATCGTATGTTAGAAGAAAATGAAATTACTAGAATATATAAGGCGAATGTTAAATCTTTGTTACCTATTAAACCTCAAACGATTGATAGTCCAATAGGTAAAGATAAATTCCATCCTAATAAACGTCGAATTTCAAACACTGGTCAACGCGCAATTACACATATTCTATCTTCTAAAATGATAAAAGAAGGCGTATGCCAATTAGATATTAAATTAGATACTGGTCGTACGCATCAAATTCGAGTTCATTTAGCCGAAATTGGTCACCCTGTAATTGGAGATCCTTTATATGGCGATTCAACATTACGTCAGTTAGAACTTAATAGTCATAAAATTGAATTTAAACATCCATTAACTCAAGCACTCATCTCCGTTAGCCTAGATGATGAATAAAAAAATCACTTGTCTTCTATATTTTGGTGCAAAGACGATGTGATACTTACAATTTCATTTTGTATGTGCTAAACTGTTTATGTCGGATGACATTAAATAGCATCTCCTCGTGTTGAATATTTGGTTGGCTGACCAATATATATTCTAGCACGTAGAGATGCATTTTTTTTAGATAACGGTGAAACCTTTTCTGGGGAGCGGGACAAAAATAATATAATGAAGCTATTTAGCAAATTCGCAGTAGCTGACTGAACTGAGAAGGCGCTTAAATCAAGCTATTCTCAGTCCTAGTCATCCTTGCGGGCGGGGCAGAATTTCATCAAGAAATTCTACAAGCAAAGCAAGCTGGGAGTCGGGGCCCCAACAAAGAGAATTTCATCAAGAAATTCTACAAGCAAAGCAAGTTGGGAGTCGGGGCCCCAGCAAAGAGAATTTCATCAAGAAATTCTACAAGCAAAGCAAGCTGGGAGTCGGGGCCCCAACACAAAAAATCACGAAAGTGATTTTACAAGCTAAGCAAGTTGGGGTTACGACGAATTTAATAGAATTCTGTCCCACTCCCTACTTTATACAATGAGAGTAACTGTCAATATCAGTCGACAGTTACTCCCTTATTTTTTTATGCGTTTTAATTAATGTGGATCTACCATATCTTCAGGTTTAATCCATTCTTTAAATTGTTCTTCTGTAACATGTCCAGATTGGATAGCAGATTCTTTTAAAGTTAATCCTTCTTTATGTGCTTTTTTAGCAATTTGAGCAGCTTTTTCATAACCAATATGAGGGTTTAAAGCAGTTACTAACATTAATGATTGATTTAAATAATTATTAATGTTTTCTTCAATTGGTTCAATGCCTATCGCACAGTTATCATTGAATGTTTGCATACCATCTGCAAGTAAGTAAATTGATTGTAATGTGTTATGAAGTATTACTGGTTTAAAGACATTTAATTCAAAATTACCTTGTGAACTTGCAATACCTACTGTTGTATCATTACCCATAACTTGAACTGCAACCATTGTAAGCATTTCGCATTGTGTCGGATTTACTTTACCAGGCATAATTGATGATCCTGGTTCATTTTCAGGAATTGAAATTTCTGCAAGTCCCGCTCTCGGACCAGATGCTAACCATCTAATATCATTTGCGATTTTCATCAAGTCTGCTGCTAACGCTTTTAACGTACCATGTAATTGAACAACTTCATCATGAGATGTCAATGCATGGAATTTATTGTCAGATGATACAAAGTCATATCCAGTATTGTCTGAGATAAATTTAGCAACCTTATTACCAAATTCTGGATGCGCATTAATACCTGTACCAACAGCAGTTCCACCGATAGCTAAGCTTAAGATATGTTTTTTTGATTCTGCTAGTAATTCTTCACATTTATCTAACATATAACGCCAGCCACTGATTTCTTGTCCTAATTTAATTGGTGTCGCATCTTGTAAATGTGTTCTACCAATCTTAATAATTGATTGATACTTATCCTCTTTTTCTTTAAAAGTATCACGAAGATGTTTTAAAGCGGGTTCAAGTTTTGTTTCAACTTCATGATATAACGCAACATGCATTGCTGTTGGGAATGTATCATTTGAACTTTGAGATTTATTCACATCATCATTAGGATGAATTGATTCGTCAATACCTTGCTCTTTTAAATATTTATTTGCTACAAAGCTAACAACTTCATTAACGTTCATATTACTTTGAGTACCGCTTCCTGTTTGCCAAACAACAAGTGGGAAATGTTCATCTAATTCCCCTTTTAAGATTAAATCACAAGCGTAAACGATGGCATCTTTTTTAGCATCACTTAATTTTCCTAATTCATGATTGGCTAATGCTGCACCTCTTTTTAATTGGGCAAATCCATAAACCACTTCAATTGGCATACGTTCTTTACCCACTGGAAAGTTTCGTTTACTTCTCTCCGTTTGAGCACCCCAATATTTATCTCCAGGTACTTCAATTTCTCCGAATGTATCGTGTTCAATTCTTACTGACATGCGAAAATCTCCCCTTATACAATTATTTAACCATAGTATAGCATTATTTAAATTAAAGGGGCAACGCATTATTAAAGCGGTTTCAACAAATTAAATTCAAGCTCAAATTAAAAAATAACGGTTAGAATATGGATGCATTATTCTAATCGTTATTTTTGATACACTATTCAATTGTTCTTCACCGAAGTAACCTTATTCGTGCTCGCTATATTCATATTTAACTTTAACTGCTTTAATAACTGCTAAAGCGCTTAAAATATATAACACCACACTAATGATCAATGTAAAAGGACTTAATTGAATTAGAAAGCCTATAAATCCCGTGAGTTGTGCATAAAAATCATTTAAAGAATACATTAAAATACCAGTTATTAAAATACAACATAGCACACTTATGAATACACCTGTTTGATTACTTTTGATGAAAGGTTGCGCACTTATATTTTCAATTAAACCGTTGGATAAGTTTAATTGCAATTTAATAATTTTAAACAATATAGGTAGATAAAGTGCACCAAATGCGATTGGGAATCCTTTAATTGAAAGTAAACTAATCAAAATAGTGGCAATCGTTAGTGGAAGCCAATATTTATGTAACATTTTACGCTCTCCTTATATTTAATGATTGAAGTATATTTTACCATATTTCATAATGCATTAAATTGTATTCAGCCGTTAAACTCATAAAAATTTACATTTACTTAGTATGCTTGTTTCCTAAAAAAAATAAACTCGAGACATCTTTAAAGGTCTCAAGTTTATATTAATCAAAAGTATTCGTTTTAAAGCTATCAACTATTCATGCGATTGATTTAATTTGTCCTCATCATTTTCTTCAGAAATTTGTTCCATCTCTTTGCCTAAGGTTTTTAAATCATCTAAATCTTGCACCATCGCATTTTCTTCTTCACGATAATTTAGTTCCGAATCTTTATTTTCAGCCATTTGTCAAACCTCACTTTTAAATTTAAGCGAATCTAGCAGTGAAATATGCTTTAACATCTTCAGGTAAACCTTCAGCAGCCGCTCTATCTAACACGACTGTTACCATTCTATGTGCTTTAAGATCAGAAGGTTCAAAGCTTGATTTACCATTTTCTTCATAAAGTTTTTTAACAACCTCACGTTTATTTGCACCAGTCACAACTAATACAACTTCACGTGATTTTAATAAACCTTGTCTTACGTTTACATTTAAACTACCCGCTTCATCAATAGATGTAACTTGTAGAATTAATTTTCCTTTATTTTCTTTCGTCTTAATTTTATCATCAATTAAAGACGCCGCATCATCATCAAAATTAATTGGATAAATTTGGCTAGCAGGTACGCCTAACGCCTCATAAAATGAACGATTATCATCATAATCCAAAATATTTATTTGACTAAAATCGACTGCATGATGATCAACATCTTTCTTTAGTTCATCTAATACTGGTGCCGCATCTTTTGATAAATGAATGCCAGCAATCGTTGTAGGATTGTTATTAAATTGCTTTCTAATGATATCTGCTGTGTATTCAGCTACGTGTTCTACATCATTAAATACTTTAAAGTTCATTGCCATTGTCTTTACACTCCTCTTAGTTCATCAATGTCTTATAAATAACGTATTATTTATTAGAATACCCTTGTAGACATTAAATCAAACTATTTTAAAAATGTTATATTAAATCACTAATAAATATAACATTTTTTAATAAAAAGATGCATTGAATTTCAACTTTCAAATTAACGTTTACGATAAACCAGGAAAGTTTTGTTGTCGTAACGCTTCATAGATTAACAATGCTGCTGTATTAGATAAATTCAATGATCTAATATTCTCACTCATAGGAATTCTTAATGCTGTATCCGCGTATTTCTCTTTAACCCAATCAGGTAATCCAGTTGTTTCCCTACCAAATATAAAATAATAATCTGTATTCTCTTTAGCGAAATTAAAATCGCTATAAGTTTGTTTACCAAATTTAGTTAATAAATAATATTCACCATTTGTAATATCAAAGAAGTCTTCAATACTTTCATGATAGGTAATATTAACGTGTTCCCAATAATCAAGACCAGCTCGCTTTAACATTTTATCATCCGTACTAAACCCTAATGGTTTAATCAAATGCAAATGTGTATTTGTCCCTGCACAAGTACGAGCGATATTACCTGTATTAGCAGGAATTTCTGGTTGAAATAAAACAATATGATTTGTCATTTAAAGTTTCCTCATTTCTAATCCTTTTATCATTTCATTTTGAACTTCTTCAAGTTCATGTTCATAGTTTTCATCTATGAATTCACGTGCTTCTTCTCCTAGAATTTGGCCGATTGCCCAGTACGCAGTTCCCCTAATCATTGGCCTTGGATCATTTAATGCTACTTCTTTAAGTTCAGGTATAGCGGCAACTTCATTAAAGTGTGCTAATGCAATAATAGCGTTACGTTGAATTGGTTTTTTTCCACGCCAAGCACCTGCTAAATGACCATAAGTTTGTTTGAATTCTTTATTGCTCATTTGTAATAATGGTACTAATCGTGGTTTCAATATCTCAGGTTCTAGTATAATATCATCATGTTTCGTGTTTATTCCTTTATTTTTAGGACAAACTTGTTGACATGTATCACATCCATATAAACGATTACCTATTTTATATCTATATTCATCTTGTAGGTATCCTTTAGTTTGTGTTAAAAAGCTAATACACTTTTGAGCGTTTAATTGACCATTTCCAACAAGTGCTCCCGTAGGACACCTATCAACACATATCGTACAGTCACCACAGCTATCAAGAATTGGATCATCTGGCTCAAATGGTATACTCACTAACATTTCTCCTAAGTAAGTCCAGGTACCTAAATCGGGGTTAATGATAAATCCATTTCGACCTGCAAATCCAAGTCCAGCTCGCTCTGCAACTGCCCTATCGGATAACACGCCAGTATCAACCATACTCTGCATTTCTACTTCGGGCACTTTAGATTGTATAAAATACGCAAGTTTATCTAAACGCTTTCGCATAATTGAGTGATAATCTTGTCCCCAAGAAGCGCGTGCAAACATCCCTCGACGATCACCTCTAACACTTTTAGGTGCACCTTTAAGTTTATTTGGATATCCAACAGCTATTGCTATAATTGAACGTGCAGTAGGCAAACTTAATTTTGGCTCAGTTCGTAATGCAATATCTGATTCTTCAAACCCTGAAGCATAGCCTTTTGCGTGATAATCTTCTAATTTCTTTTTAAGTTCATCAAATGGATCAGCTGTAGTAAAACCAATGCTATCTATGCCTATTGAATATGCATAATCGATAATTTCTTCTTTAAGCCAATTATAATCCAATACATTTGCCTCCTTAAAAAGGATACATATGACATTTTAACACAATCCTCTTAAAGAAATCGTTAATTATTTATGGACTATTTAAGTATCTTTACATTTTAATAGGAGTCTGAAACGTATATGTCTCAGACTCCTTAATCAGTCATTATTATTTCTATAGTACTCTAGATAAAAAGTTTTGTGTTCTTTTATGCTTCGGTGACTGAAATAGTTGTTGAGGTGAACCTTCTTCTACAACGTATCCATCAGCCATAAAAATCACTTTATCACTTACATCTCTCGCAAATCCCATTTCATGAGTCACAACAACCATTGTCATACCTTCTTTAGCTAAATCTTTCATGACATTGAGCACATCGTATACAACTTCCGGATCCAATGCAGATGTAGGTTCATCAAATAATATGATATCTGGATGCATAGCCAATGCCCTAGCTATCGCAACTCTTTGCTTTTGCCCGCCGGATAATTGTGAAGGATAAACATCAGCTTTATCTTCAAGTCCCACTTTTTTTAGTAATGCAAGTGCCTCTTGTTTCAATTGATTTAAATCGTTCATATTTAGTAACTTAGGTGCCAAAACGATGTTATCCAAGACTGTTTTATGTGGAAATAAATTAAAATTTTGGAATACCATTCCCATTTTTTGACGTAATTTATTTAAATTATTATTCTGATGAGTCAGTTCAGTTCCCTCAAAAATAACCTTTCCACTAGTTGGTGTCTCTAACAAATTTATACATCTAAGCAGCGTGCTTTTACCACTTCCAGATGGTCCGATGATGGCTAAAACTTCACCTTTATTTATTTCCAAATTAATATCTTTAAGTACTTCAATTTTATCAAATTTTTTAGTTAAATTTTCTATTTTAATCACTTGCTTTCATTCTCCCTTCAATTAAACTCATAACGCTTGATAATGAGAAAGTTAATATAAAGTACATACATGCAGCTATGATTAATGGTGTGAAAGGATCAAATGATATACCTTGTACAACTTGAGCGTTGAACATAATTTCACCAACACCAATTGTAGATATAATAGATGATTCTTTTATTAAAGTTACAAATTCGTTTCCTAAAGCTGGTAATATATTTTTAAATGCTTGAGGTAATACAATATGAATCATTGTTTTTGAATAATTTAAACCTAAGCATTGCGCAGCTTCAGTTTGACCTTTATCAACTGCATTAATTCCAGCTCTTATTATTTCTGCAATATAGGCAGAAGAGTTTATGACTAATGCAATCGTTCCACAAATAAGTGCAGAAATATCTAACCCTAAGAGTGCAGTTGTTCCAAAAAAGACTATAAAAACTTGCACTAACATTGGTGTTCCTCTCAAAAATGCGATGTAAATTGACGCTGGCCATGAAAGAATTTTAAATTTACTAAGTTTTGCAAGTGCAATAAATGATCCAATAATCGCTCCACAAACTACACCGATTAAAGAAATAAGTACAGTATTTTGCAATCCTTTAACGAAGAAAGTGCCATACTTTTGAATAAAACTACCATCGTCAACCATTTGTTCTGAAGCTATATTCATATATTTATTGATTAAATTTTGGTCTTTAACATTTTTGATTGACTCATTTAGATGTTGTAATAAAATAGGTGAGTCTTTAGGTAAAGCAATGACTGTAGGTTTTTTCTCCTCATTAAATGAAACATTGGCAATTTTTAAATCTTTATTTTGCTTAGCGTAGGCTTCAGCTACTGGCTTTTCAATAACTAATCCATCAATTTTTTTACTTTTCAAAGCTAAAATTGCATCTGGTAAACGATTGAGTGAACTTAATTGTGCATTTTCTATTTCTTGCTGCGCAATTTTTTCTTGCTCACTGCCCTTTTGAGCGCCTATTTTTTTATTTTTAAAATCATTTAACGTATGGAATACATCACTATTATTTTCTCTAATTAACATTACATTACCTGTTTCCATGTATGGTTCTGAAAAATCTACTTCTTTTTTCCTTTCAGGTGTAGACGTCATACCAGATATAATAATGTCTATTTTCCCAGTTTTTAAAGCGCCAAGTAAACTATCAAATTGCATATTAACAATTTTTAATTTTAAATGATTATCTTTTGCAATTTTTTTAGCTAATTCAATATCTACACCCACATATTCTGTCTTACCATTTTTTGTTTTTTCAAATTCCAGTGGTGCATAATCGGCTGATAGTCCTACTCTTAATTCACCTCTTTCTTTAATTTTATTCCAAGTTGCATCTTCATCAGCTAATACCATTGGTTGTATGTATATCAATGTCAAACTAATTAAGATTGCTATAGTTAGTACTTTAGTAATTATTTTCATAAGCAACCTCCTTTAATTAATTCATTATTATACATATAAATGAATTAATATACAATAGTGTATTTAAAAAAAAGGAGTTAGACAGAATTCTTTTTAAATTCATTGTCCAACTCCCAGCTTGCTTAGCTTGTAAAATGTATTTATAAAATTTTTTATTGACCACACGCAAGCATGACTATAATGAAAAACACATCTTTAGTGTTTTAACAGTTCAGTCACCTACTGCGAATTTGTATAATAACTTCAATATTATATATATTCCTGGCTCGTAAGTAAGCTTTATTGCTTAGGTATTTCAAATTTATAAATACCATCATGATAACTAGGAATTAATTTTTTGCATATTTCATGAATAATAAATGCACTCACAAATGGAATTATCAAGTAACCAAAAATAAGTAAAATAATATTCATTGTTGCATCACCAGGCATTCTATTAAAGGCATTGATTGGTCCAACTAAACCTGTGTACCCAAATCCAGCAGATAATGGTGTACCTTTAATTCCAATGGCGTATGCTAATACTCCTGATACGATACCATTTAAAGTTAGTGGAACCGCAATGATTAAATGCTTTAAATATACAGGTATCATCATTTTTGCAGCACCAATGAGTAATACAATATTAACACCCATTGAATTAACTCGTATTGATCCAAATATGAAAGTAACACAAGCAGCTACAATTCCCATATTGGCTGCACCACTTCCTAAACCAGTTAAGCTTATAGCTGTGGCAATAGCAACTAATGAAATCGGTGTAACCATCAATAATGAGAACGTTACACTTATCAAAATTGACATGATGAGTGGATTCAAAGCTGTAAATGAATTTACCATATGACCAAGACCTTTAGTTATGGTTTGTACATAAGGTAATGTTAAAAGTCCAATTAAACCACTTGCAACAGGAATTAAGACTGGTAATATAATCATTTCAAGTGATCCTAATTTCCCTTGCAAAAACATATATAATGCACACGCTATAATGACAACTAAAATAATATTAATAATATCACCGATGCCCTTTAATGCAATACCTTTAGAAGTGAATTGTACCGCTCCAGATCCAAGCATAGCAGCTACACCAACCATACAAGACCCTGCACCATTAAACTTAAATTGATGTGCCGCTAAAACACCGATAATAAATGCCATAAATGATTGAATAATAATCACTAAATGAAATACTAATTGAAGTAATGGATGATTATCCATAAATAATTTTAAAAATTCTCCCAACAATGCATTTGGCAATAAAGCAATGACAACTCCAGCCCCTACAGCATTGAGAATATTACTAAAAAAATACTTTAAACTTATGCGTTGTTTACTCATAGTAGCCTCCGATTTTAAACATTAGCTTTATATTAGTACAATCTACCCTGTTTAACAATATGAACAAATAAGTTTTAATCAAAAATTAATGTTGAGACTATCAATACAAACAATAAAAAAAGTTATTTAAAAATAATTATCAAATAAAGTTTTAATTTGTTTTATCATATCCTAAAATCTGAGCAATTTTCTATTGATATAACAATGCAAGATTAAGGTCATTTACTAAAAGAAACTTATGAAAAAGATAATAAGAAAGCAGTACATATAATTGAAAATATATAATTTCTAGTGACCAAACCAGTGACCATAATTGTCATCTCAAAATATTTCAGTGACCACCCAATGACCAAAAAATAGTTTCTAAAGGTGTCTAAAAGCATAAAAAAAGAGTGAAAACATTGATTTAACAACATTTTCACTCTAAAAATTCCTAACAGAATTTAAAAGTATACCGGCGGTCGGGGTCGAACCGACACTCCAATACAGGAACGGGATTTTGAGTCCCGCGCGTCTGCCAATTCCGCCACGCCGGCTCAATTTTTGATAAATAAAAAACTTCCATTTGGAAGCAAAAACTTGGAGCGGAAGATAGGATTTGCACCTATATCTCGTTCCGGGAAGGAACGTATTCTAAAAGTTGAAATACTCCCGCATTATTAGAATATGGAGCGGAAGATAGGATTTGCACCTATACCTTGTTCCGGGAAGGAACATATTCTAAGAGTTGAAATACTCCCGCATTATTAGAATATGGAGCGGAAGATAGGATTCGCACCTATATCTCATTCCGGGAAGGAATGTGTTCTAAGAGTTGAACTACTCCCGCATCGTGCATGGAGGCGGCAACCGGATTTGAACCGGTGATAAAGGTTTTGCAGACCTCTGCCTTACCACTTGGCTATGCCGCCAATAACTGGGCTAGCTGGATTCGAACCAGCGCGTGACGGAGTCAAAGTCCGTTGCCTTACCGCTTGGCTATAGCCCATTAATAATATTAAGGGCGGTTGAAGGGAATCGAACCCTCGAGTGTCGGAACCACAATCCGATGCGTTAACCACTTCGCCACAACCGCCATGGCAGGGACAGTAGGAATCGAACCCACATCAAAGGTTTTGGAGACCTCTATTCTACCGTTGAACTATGTCCCTATTATAGATGGTGGAGGGGGGCAGATTCGAACTGCCGAACCCGAAGGAGCGGATTTACAGTCCGCCGCGTTTAGCCACTTCGCTACCCCTCCAAGAGATGGTGCCGGCCAGAGGACTTGAACCCCCAACCTACTGATTACAAGTCAGTTGCTCTACCAATTGAGCTAGGCCGGCATAGTGAAATGGTTCAGGACAGAGTCGAACTGCCGACACATGGAGCTTCAATCCATTGCTCTACCAACTGAGCTACTGAACCGTAATAAGTAATGGCGGTCTCGACGGGAATCGAACCCGCGATCTCCTGCGTGACAGGCAGGCGTGTTAACCGCTACACTACGAGACCTAAAAATGTAATTGCGGGAGGCGGATTTGAACCACCGACCTTCGGGTTATGAGCCCGACGAGCTACCGAACTGCTCCATCCCGCGATAATAATTAATGGCGGAGGAAGAGGGATTCGAACCCCCGCGGCCCGTTAAGGCCCTGTCGGTTTTCAAGACCGATCCCTTCAGCCGGACTTGGGTATTCCTCCACTAATTAAATGTAAATTACTATAAAATTGATAAATGGCGGTCTCGACGGGAATCGAACCCGCGATCTCCTGCGTGACAGGCAGGCGTGTTAACCGCTACACTACGAGACCATTAAAATACGGAGGAAGAGGGATTCGAACCCCCGCGAGCCGTTAAGCCCCTGTCGGTTTTCAAGACCGATCCCTTCAGCCGGACTTGGGTATTCCTCCAAAATTATATGGACCTTGCAGGACTCGAACCTGCGACCGAACGGTTATGAGCCGTTAGCTCTAACCAACTGAGCTAAAGGTCCAAATTATAATTCTACAACTAATAAGTAGTGGCGGTGGAGGGGATCGAACCCCCGACCTCACGGGTATGAACCGTACGCTCTAGCCAGCTGAGCTACACCGCCGTTATCTAGTTTGTAAATGTAATATGGTGGAGACTAGCGGGATCGAACCGCTGACCTCCTGCGTGCAAAGCAGGCGCTCTCCCAGCTGAGCTAAGCCCCCATATTGTATTTAAATAAAGTTCCTATCGGGAAGACAGGATTCGAACCTGCGACCCCTTGGTCCCAAACCAAGTGCTCTACCAAGCTGAGCTACTTCCCGTAAGAGAACGCGCCCGATAGGAGTCGAACCCATAACCTCTTGATCCGTAGTCAAACGCTCTATCCAATTGAGCTACGGGCGCAAAATTATATATGGTGCCGAGGACCGGAATCGAACCGGTACGGTGATCTCTCACCGCAGGATTTTAAGTCCTGTGCGTCTGCCAGTTCCGCCACCCCGGCACTATATTAAATAATGGAGCGGAAGACGGGATTCGAACCCGCGACCCCCACCTTGGCAAGGTGGTGTTCTACCACTGAACTACTTCCGCGTATGCGGGTGAAGGGAGTCGAACCCCCACGCCGTAAGGCGCTAGATCCTAAGTCTAGTGCGTCTGCCAATTCCGCCACACCCGCGTATACATGTGAGCCATAGAGGATTCGAACCTCTGACCCTCTGATTAAAAGTCAGATGCTCTACCAACTGAGCTAATGGCTCAAAGATGGTGCCGGCCAGAGGACTTGAACCCCCAACCTACTGATTACAAGTCAGTTGCTCTACCAATTGAGCTAGGCCGGCTATTTAGTTTTAAGTTTAAATGGTGGAGAATGACGGGTTCGAACCGCCGACCCTCTGCTTGTAAGGCAGATGCTCTCCCAGCTGAGCTAATTCTCCATTACTATATGCCTGGCAACGTCCTACTCTAGCGGAACGTAAATCCAACTACCATCGGCGCTAAGGAG
>NZ_CUEE01000009.1 GCF_001224225.1 Staphylococcus borealis
TAGAATTTCTTACATAAGTGCGCTAGCACTTATGTTCATTAATAATCAACGTAAGAGTCTCGCCAAAATACTTTGTATTTATATGTAATTTTACATTGTAATACGTTAAAAAAATAAAGCACTTTCGTATAATTTAATAAACATCACTAAACTAAATTAACGAGGTGCCTTATGTATAAAAACTATAACATGACTCAACTTACACTACCAATGAAAACTTCAGTTCTTATCCCCACAAATGATATTTCACGACATGTAAATGATATTGTTGAAACAATTCCTGACAATGAATTCGACGAATTCAGACATCACCGTGGTGCGACATCATATCATCCAAAATTATTTCAATAGAAATTGTCTTTATTCACTTATCCAAGAACTTTATATCCCAGACTGTTTTTATGATTTATTTATTTATATCTAATAAGGCATACTGTTGAATCAACTTCTTATGTTGAGGATATAAATGCATTAACGTCTCTTGTGTAAACAATTCAAAGTGATTAAATTCAAATGCTGGTTGACACATACAACCTACCAAACTGTATCCTTCTCTGTCTATTAAACTTGAAGCAAAAATTGTATCTTTAGGTACCTTATACTGAAGTACTTGTCCTTCTTCAATTGCAGGTCCTAATTGAACACTTTCATAGTCGCCATCAGGTGTAATCATATGAATCGTTAATGATTCACCTGCATGGTAGTACCATACTTCATCTGCATCGATCCGATGAAAATGAGAAATATCACCTGTCTTCAGTAAGAAATAAATACTACTAAAAGGCGCACGTTGTGTTTCATCCGTTGATTCTCGAATGGTTTCCTTGAAATAACCACCTTCTGGATGAGGCGTAAGATCAAGTTGTTTAATCCAATCATCTGCGTGTTTTTTCATTATTTTAAGTCCACATTGTGGAAGACATTTTGAACATCTTCAAGATCTTCGAGTGCATCAATTAATTTCTCAAATGTTGCTTGGTCATCTTCCGATAATTCAATATCAGTTTGTGGTAACATTTCGAATTCAGCAACTTTAAAATCTTCTACGCCTGTTTCACGTAACGCATCTTGAACTTGAGCAAATTGGTCCGGTTCCGCATAGACAATTGTAAGATCTCCATCTTCAATAACATCTCTAACATCGACATCTTGTTCCATTAATGCCTCTAAAACGTCATCTGCTGACTTACCTTCAATTCCGAATGTCGCAGTATGATCAAACATATAAGCGACTGAACCTGATACGCCCATATTACCGCCATTTTTACCGAAAGCTGCTCTAACATCTGAAGCCGTACGGTTTACATTATTTGTTAAGGCATCTACGATAAGCATTGAACCACTTGGTCCGAACCCTTCATAACGTAAGTGGTCGAAATTTTCATCACCAGCACCTTTAGCTTTGTCTATAGCTCTATCGATAATATGATTTGGTACTGAATAAGTCTTAGCTCTCTCAAGTACTAATCTTAACGCTTGGTTAGATTCAGGATCTGGCTCACCAGATTTAGCTGCTACATAAATTTCTTTACCAAATTTTGCATATATTCTACTTGTATTTTTATCTTTTTGGGCTTTTTTTTCTTTAATATTGTTCCATTTACGTCCCATAATGTCATCTCGCTTTCATACTCAATAATCCTTATTATATAGCATTAACAAAGCATTGTCTAAAATGGAATCCATTTTATGATGAATCAAATTAAAAGAAAAAATACTGACAAAACGACTTTGTCAGCACTCTTTGTTTAACATATTAAATTAAATATCTAAAAATTCTTCAACATCATTGAATAAAGCATCGAAATTTTTAATATTTTTTTCATCCATGTAGATAAATATTTTTCTTTCATCTTCAGTGGATCGAACCTTACTTAATCTTTCCTTTTCTATAAGTCGTCGAATTGATACTAACAATTTGGTTCTACTTAACTCCAACTCACTAATTGCTATTTTTAGAAACTTTTGCATTAACATTTGATCATTAGCAATATATTCATGAGCAAGTTTTAGTAAAGCTAAATCATTTAATGTCAACTTATATTGTTTATCTATATACTCTGACAATGCTTTATACTGTTTATAGAATTCTAGCAATTTATTTAATTTGTCATTATTCAATGCTTCTTGCACCTCCAAATATAAGCAGACAACTTAATTACTATTATCCTTTATATTTGTAAGTATGTCCTATAACTTTGTTTAGAAATTTTTGTCTAATTTACTAATAAAGTTAAATATAGTTGTGCAAAACATTATTTATTATTTCGTGACTCTTTTAGAATTTTAACGACGTATAAAGCATTGTAATTGAGGTTAATTTGAAGTGGTTCTTTTTTGAAATTGTGTTCTACGAGTTTTAATGTAGGATGAATATGATAATCCATTTTTCTTAAAAAACGTTTCGACCATTTATATTTTTTCCTAATATGCTTTGAAATAAGATGATTAATATTGCCGTTGTAGTCATCAATAAGCTGAATCTTGACTAAATACGTATCCTTTAACGCGTCATCGTTAAAATCAATAAACACGTCTGTTTGGTCATAATTGACTTGCAATGACTCATTCTCTAACACGCGCCAATCATAGATGAAAATCGTATAGTGCGCTTCATCATCAATTAAGATGTAGTTTTCATTAAATAATTTAGGTTTCGTACTAATTTCAAGCAACTGATCCACTATTGTGCCTAAAATGGATTTAAATCCATTTTCGTCGAATATGTGCAACGCATTAAATTGTCTATTATGATGCTTGAAATCGAAGCCAATGCCATTAAAGTAAGAAGCTGTTCTTACAAATGTTTCTATTAATAAAGGTGCGCTATTATTCAAATCATTATATTTACTATTTAAAAATTTATGATTTTCAAAATTTAAAAATATTATCTTCTGATTCTCTAAATCAATTTGTTTTAGAATTTGTCGGATATTTTGATAGCGTACTATATTTTTAACTAATAAGTGCTCATTTTGTTCAATTAGATATGGCATTTTCAGTTGCGCATTATCAATATATAAAAATTTAAAATTAATACGTTTGATTTGTGATTCTAGCGTTTTAAACAAGACTGGGTCATTTAACAATTTACTTATTTCTAAACCGAATGAAAATTGTTGGGTCTTATGCTGTATCTTTAAAATGACGCGATAGATAGATTTTAAATTTAACTCCTCTAAATCAAATACAAGTTCTAATTTATGATTACCAGTCGTAGGCAGTTGATGTTCTCTGAAGTAGTCTGCTACATTCTCATAATTTGACTCTAAAAAATCTGTTAACCCTAAATCTTCTAATCTAAAGACCACATTTAACCCATTACGAATAATATATTCAAATAAGCGTTGTCTCTCATTCTTAGTCATTTGATCTTTAATATCACGCATATCTACATTAAGGTAAAACTTCAATGTTGTTTTGCCAAAAGACAATGGTCGCGCAAAATCTTGAAGAAAAAGTAACCTGATTTCTTCAATTGTATTAACTTGAATGACTAAATAATATGGATTGACAACCGAACCAACCGTTGAATCTGCATAAATTTTATGTTCATCATGTTGGTTATAATATTGTTGCTTCGTTTTAATCAAATGTCGTATATCCTTCAAGCTAGTATCATTCAATGTTTCATAATCCATGTAAATTGTTTTGTTGAATTTATCACAGTATCGGTATTCATTAGGCGTCATGCCGACATGATTTTTAAAGGATTTTGAATAACTTGAGGCATTACTAAAACCTACTTTTTCACTTATGAGACTGATTGTATTTTCCGTAGTTAACAACCATTCAAATGAATTTGCAATTTTCAGAGTATCGACATAGGTTTTAAAGCCCATATTTAACAATTGGTTAAATTGTGCTGAAAGATTGGATTTAGAAGTGAATAATTGTGATGCAATACCAGTTAATGTTATTTTCTTATTAATATTTTGATTAATATATTCTAGTACATCGCTTAACTCTCCGTAATAAGAAAAGTTATATTGATGATTAGCAATCATCTTTTCAATTGCCCCTTCTTTCCCAATAATATCGACAATAGAAGTGATGTGTGTCGTATCATCAGAAATGGCGTCAACATTTAAAGTGTTTAGTGCTATATGTAGTAACAAACGTTTGATTGCGCTGGTTGATTTTACTAAATTAGTCGAATATTTATAATTAAAAAATTCAAAACCTCGATCTCTAAACCAGTCACTAGCGATGTATAGCATCAGTGTTTTTTTATTTTCTATAATTGAAAAAATATCTGTGTTATTGATGACGTAAATATCATTTTCGACGCTAACAGTTTTAGTAAAGTGCTGAAGTTTAAGTTGACCTTCAATTGGAAACAACAGAATAATACCGTCTTGGCAACGTGTCATTTTGTATTCATGTTTAGTCAATATATGAACATAGGTATTAGCCATTGATTAACCTCTTTCTTATTCATGATCGTCTTTCTAAATGTTGTACTATTTCTTCTTTTGGTATCTTAGCACTATCACAGTGATTAAATGTAAATTTATCACAACACGATAAACAAATCAAAAATACATTTTTTATAAATTAATTACTTTTTATTATTTATTTAAATTATGAATTTGATAAAAAAGATGCCTCGTTATTGCTCAATAATTCAATCATGTATTTAGTAATGCGATCAATCATACAATTACTAAACAAATTAAAATCATTAAATACAATACGAAGACATCTCAAATGTATAGTTTCTCATTATATGTGTTTTTATTTAATTTTTAAAGCGATTTGCAAGTCTTAATACATCTTTTATAATATTTAATAAATTGATAAATAGATTAAAACCCATTTCCCGCGGTGAGAAATTCCCTCGTTTCATACGATTGAAATCATACAAGGTATATAGTAAGAATAATATTAGACCTACCACTGTGATAACGGTATGATATATCGGATTATTGATGAATATACCAATTAATCCAGCAATAATTAACGCAATTAATGCGACAAATAAATATTTACCAATACTTGAGGCATCATTGATTATAAAATAGCCCAAAATACCGAAAACAATGAACGCTCCAATTGCCAATAGGACATTTTTATAAAAGACCTCTGGCCCTAAATTTTGCATATAAGTTGTAAACGTAGCGTATGATAAAAGACCCACAAGTATGGCGTAAATATGCGAAATGATCAACCCATATTTACGTGCCCGTTGAATAAATAATGTTGCTAATATTAATACCAATAGTGCTATGGATAAAGGACGTCTCCATTCCATAGGTAAATACTGTCCAAAGTAACATCCAATTCCAAATATAATCCAATAATACATAAAATAGAGCCATACTTTACCATAAGCATGTGATTGACCTTTCTCTTGATGCTTCCGATTCACATGTTGTGCATTATTGTACGTCTGAGACATATTTTAAATCTCTCCTTATTAACTATCCCTTTTTCAATTCGATTGTATCGCATTCTAATTACTTTTCAAAAATAAATCATTTACGATTGATATGTTTTCTATAATTACATTACTAATAATCATTAATTTAAGTACAAAAAATATACGTTACAATTAAGTTTAATACAACCTTAAAGCCTGTTGTTAAGCCATTTTGAGCTTAATTCATTTAAATTAGTTGTTCTAACATCTCATCAAAATATTACAATTTACTTAATTTTAAAAATGAAATCCATCAGCAAATGTTAGATGAATCCTCTCATATCAACGGATTGGACGGTTTTACACAATCAATGACAAATATTAACAATGTTACAAGATAATAACAACGCCCACAGTGTGTCACATTTTTGATAGTATGAATACGTGATATATGTGAGTGAATATATAAGGTAATGAATAGTTTAGGAATAAATTAATTAAAAATATAATGAATTTTCTCAAGGAGGACATTTAGTTGAAAAAGTTAGCAGTCGCAGCTTCTGTCGCAACCGGAGCAGTTGCAGTATTATCAAACCATAATGCTGAAGCATCAACACAACATACTGTAAAATCCGGCGAGTCGCTATGGAGCATCGCTAGTAAATATAATACATCTGTAGATAGTATTAAGAAGAGTAACAACCTTTCTAACAATATGATTTTCCCTGGCCAAGTTATTACTATTGGGGGCAGCAGTAATAATGCTAATAATGCCAGTTCAAACGCAACAACTTCTTCATCATATTACACAGTAAAATCTGGCGATTCTTTATATGCAATTGCTAGTAAGAATGGTGTATCGGTCAATGCATTAATGAAGGCCAATAACTTATCAGGTTATTTAATAACACCAAATCAACAATTAAAAATACCAAATGGTTCAGCAAATACACCTACTGAAACAAATCCGAATACAACGAATAACGGTGGCGGAAGTGGCGGTTATGCTAGCCCATCATTCAATCATCAAAACTTATATACTGCTGGTCAATGTACATGGTATGTATTCGACCGTCGTGCGCAAGCTGGTAAACCAATTAGTACTTATTGGTCAGATGCTAAATATTGGGCAGGCAACGCAGCAGCAGATGGTTACACAGTAGATCATAATGCAACTGTTGGTTCAATTATGCAATCAACTACAGGCTACTATGGCCATGTGGCTTATGTTGAACGTGTTAATGCAGATGGTAGCATCTTAATTTCAGAAATGAATTATGCTAATGGCCCATATAACACAAATACAAGAACCATTCCTGCATCTGTAGTTTCAAGCTACAATTTCATTCACTAAATAATATAATATTGCTATCTTGTGGATGGTCACCCTATCATAGAGAACTTCATCAACAAATTCTACAAGCTAAGTAAGCTAGGAGTGGAACAGAGTTTTAAAATTCTGTTCCACTCCTTTTGTGTTCTATAAAAAATACATGGCAACAACACACCATTGTATTAATTTGATTTGACTACCTGTAACTTTTATTGAAGTTTCATATTCTATCATAATAAACGCATACTTAGATTAGACTTACTAACTTAATTCATCTAAATGATTTAGCATATAAGTAAGACACTTTAAAATGAACATTCAGTTAATCAATACTTTAAAGAATGTCTTTATAACCAAATCCCCCTCTCTATCTCAGGACGTATATAAAAAAACTGCCTACAAAGTCAAAGACTTTATAGGCAGTTTGAAAAGGGTGAGACGACGAATTTAATAAGTATTCTGTCCCATTCCCTAACACTTAATTATTTAATTATAAGAAAATGTTCATAACTAAGAAAATCAAAGCAGCTAAAATAGCTGAGATTGGTAATGTAATAACCCATGTAATAATCATACGTTGTGCAGTGTTCCATTTAACACCTTTAGCTCTGTTAGAAGCACCAACACCAAGAATTGATGATGATACAACGTGTGTTGTAGATAATGGGAAGTGTAATGATGATGCTACAAATATTGTTAATGCTGATGATAAGTCAGCTGCAGCACCGTTAGCTGGGCGGATTTTCATAATGTTTCCACCTACAGTTTTAATAATCTTCCATCCACCAATGGCAGTACCTAGACCCATTGCAGTTGCACAGGCAACTTTTACCCATAAAGCTGGTTCAACATTCGATGGATCTTGAATATTGGCTACAATTAAAGCTAATGTAATGATACCCATTGATTTTTGTGCATCATTCGTACCGTGTGAGAACGATTGTAATGCTGCAGTAAATACTTGGAAGAATCGGAAATTACGATTCGCTCTAGTAAGGTTAGCATTTTTAAAGACAATTTTAACAATCGTGTACATAATGAATCCGACACAAAATGCAATAATTGGTGAAATGATTAAAACAATAATAATCTTAGTGAAACCTTGATAATGAAGTACACCAAATCCTTGTGCTGCAATCGCTGCACCTGCGATTGAACCTATCAACGCATGAGATGATGAACTTGGTATACCATAATACCATGTTAATAAGTTCCAAATAATTGCGGCTAATATTGCGGCTAATACAACGACTAACCCATTTTGTAATTTAAATGGATCAACAATATCTTTCGTTATTGTACCGGCAACACCAGTGAAAGTTAGCGCACCAACAAAGTTCATAATTGCCGCTAAAAAGATAGCAGTTCTAGGCGTTAAGGCACGTGTTGATACTGCTGTAGCAATCGCATTGGCTGTATCATGGAAGCCATTGATAAAGTCAAAGATTAAAGAAAATATTACGATAGCTATAGTGATAATTAATACATATTCCATAAATTAAAACTCCCTTAGCTATTTTTCATAATAATCGTTTCGAAATTATTTGCCACAACTTGACATTTATCTGCGATTTCTTCCATGCTTTCATAAATATCTTTTATTTTAATAAGTGTGATTGGATCAGTTTCGCTGTTAAAGATGTGTTTAATAGATTGACGTAAAATGCCATCACAGTTTGTTTCAAATTCTTTAATGTTAATAGAATGAATGCGCATGTGTGATAATTTTTTCTCTACTAATAAACCAACAGCTAATTTCATTTCTGCTACTGCTTTTTGAATATTTTCTACGAATTCTGCCATGTATTCATCTGTATATTCAATTGAATACATTTCGAACATTGCTGATGTTTCTTCCATAGCGTCTAGCACATCATCAATTGCATTACATAAAGATAGGATATCTTCACGTTCAATTGGTGTAATAAATGTTTGATTTAAATCCGTAATGACTTGATGCATTAATTCGTCACCATGTGACTCATAAGTCTTGATATTATCAGAATAAGCTTTTAAATCTAAGTGCGTATTGAAATCCATTTTCCCGAATTCAACTGCAGCACGGTCCAAGTTAAATACCATTTCCTCTAATTGAACCATGAACTTATCCTTTTTCTTAGTAAACATTATAAAGCCTCCATTATAGCGATCGTTTCCAATCACGTTGTAAATTTTTATTATTGTAAGACAACTTTAGATAAAGGATACATTTACAATAAGAACTTTTCAAAAGTCTTTTTCAGACTATTTGTAAATTTTATGTAAATATAATGTTTTACTGTTATTCACGTAATACTCCATTACTGAATTTGTCCCTATTTGAAAATATCACAAAATTTACATAACCACAATTACATTTACAAATTCTTTACAAATACGAAATATTAGAAAAATATTAGCTTAAAT
This sequence comes from Staphylococcus borealis, assembly GCF_001224225.1. GTDB lineage: Bacteria > Bacillota > Bacilli > Staphylococcales > Staphylococcaceae > Staphylococcus > Staphylococcus borealis. The sequence continues at coordinate 9,102 of NZ_CUEE01000009.1, forward strand.
TGAGTGATTAATTGTACGTTTAGAATGGTTATATGCGATAACTGCAAAAATGCTGTAAATGATTGAGTAAATACCCATTACGACAAAAATCGGCACTTGATTATCAAAACCTATGACCTTCATAAAGACCACAGCAGCAAAGTATGAATGCAACAAGGCAATAATCAATGGTATACCAAAGTTAAATGCCACTTTAAGCTTTAATCCTTTGGCCATATCTTTTTGAATGAATCCTAATTTGCGTAATACTGAATAGCTTTCCAACTCATCTTCTGTTTCATCAATTTGTTTAATGTAAATAATACATCCTGTGGCAATCAAGAATGCAATGCCTAAAAATGACGTTACAAACAGTAATATGCCAGTTAAACTGGATACTTCACTAACGACTTCACTGCGCGTTTGCACATCACTGTTGAGATCTTTCGTAATGCTTTCAAGTTTCGGAATATCTCTATTATGTTGTAAATCAAAGCCATATTGTGAAACGATATATTTACGATTCGCATGTGTTTTCAAGTAATTATAATCGGTATCATTCAATACTAGTGTAGGACCACCTAAATCAATACTTTGTTTAAAATAAATTTTGTCCATCACTTTATGCAATTTAATATTCACGTGATATTTTTTAGTTCCAATAGAAGCCGTACCATTTGATTTATGCTTCGATAACTCTTGAATTAAACCTTCAGGCATAATTAAATTTGCTTCACCTTTTTCTAAAGAAACATTTGGAAAATATTTTTCGCTCGTTACAGTAACTGCATAGGGTTGTATCTGACTATTGTCAAATAATTGATCTTTATATAGTTGAGAATATACGACTTGTTTAAAATCATAACGATAAGGAATATGATGGCGACTTAATTCAAATCCTAATTCATTTGCAAGTTTCTCTTCTTTTAGCGTAACTTCATGGGGTGATTCTAAAAGCACTTCATTTGCCAAAGAACCTCTACTAATCGCAGCGAAACATAAAACTGATACAGTAATTGCTGAGATGATAGCCATTACAGTCAATGAAAATGCATTTTTTCTAATTCGAAACATGAGTGATGACGTGAAAATAACATCATTTACAGACACATTTCCGCCTTTAAAGTATCTAATCATCTTTAATATGAGTGATATCGTACTTCGAAAGAAAAAATAAGTTCCTAAAACAGTTACAATTAAAATGACAAATGGTAGTATGACATCATCCACAATCTCAACAAAGCGCGTTGATAAATAATATCCCGTCAATATTAGCACAACGCCTAAGATACCTAATATAACTTCTCCTAATGTAAGCGTGATATGACTATCTTCTTTACTATCTTGAAAGTCCATCAAACTTTTAATTGAGGATTTACTTAAATAAATAGATGCTTGGATAATGATGAGTATATAAGCAATGACAAGTATAAATAATGTTTGTGCAATCGCTTGAAAACTAAAAATGAATGATACAGATGTATGTATACCTAATAATTTCAACACAATCATTAGTAGTATTTTCGAGCCCAAAATGCCAATAATCATACCTAATAGTGCAGTTATAATAAAAATAAATAACTGCTCAAGCATTAGCATGTAAATAATACTTTTTTTGCCTAAACCAATCGTTTGCAATAACCCGAATTCATAACTCCGTCGTTTAATAAACAACATATTTGTATACATGATAAATACGACAATGATGATAAATAAAAAATAACTTCCCACTTGTGTACCTTGACGTATCATTGACAAAGACTGGTGCACATTTAAATGATGTACATATTTGATCGTAATAAAACTAAAGAACAACACGATACTTAATACAAGTGAAAAGATATAAATTGCGTAATGAATAATATTCTGTTGAAAGTTCTTCCATATAATATGACTAAAACTCATACATCATGCCACCTAAGATACTTTGTGCACGTAGAATTTCTCTGTGAAAGACGTTTTTATCATCTTCACCTTGATATATTTCAGTAAAAACTTGTCCATCTTTCAACATAATCACACGCTCTGAGAAACTTGCTGCTAATGGGTCATGCGTGACCATCACTATCGTCGCATTATAGAGTTCATTAATTTTTTGAAAACGTTGCAACAAATCTCGAGTATTTTTGGAATCAAGTGCGCCAGTAGGTTCATCCGCAAAAATAATCTTTGGATATGTAATAAATGCACGTGCAGCTGACGTTCTTTGTCGTTGTCCACCTGAAATTTCTGACGGATACTTATCACTAATTTCAAATATATTTAACGCCTTTGTGATACGTTGATAGCGCTCATTCATTTCGCTTTTATCTAGCTTCTGAACGGATAAAGGCAACATGATGTTCTCTTTGACCGTTAGTGTATGTAGCAAATTATATTCTTGAAATATAAATCCAATATCTTTTTTTCTGATGTCAGACAATGCTTTGTTAGACAATTTTTCTAATTGTTGACCGTCTAAAATAATAGAACCGTGTGTTAAATAGTCAATCGAGCTTAATACATTTAATAAGGTTGTTTTGCCTGATCCCGAGGGCCCCATGATAGCAACAAACTCTCCCGCTTCAATTGACAGGTCAATATCTTTTAATACTTCTTGTTCAGTTTGCTTGTTACCATAGGTTTTGGCTATTTGCTTTGCCTGTAATATTGTCACGTTAATCGTTCACCTCGTCATTCAATATATCTCCGTGCGCGTTTATTTTAGTGATTTCGCACTTTTTTAGTCAGTTTAATTATAAAAGTAATTACAATTGATGAAATGAAGATGGAGTAACAAATCAACGTTTTAAGGTAACATTGTTGTCACTTGCGTCATACGCGCCATTAATTCATTTTGTTTCGGAAAAGTTAAAACAAATGTAGTCCCTTGCCCTACGGTAGACGTAACACGAACATCGATACCTAACTGTTCCTTAACGCTGTTTACCAAATACAGTCCAATACCCGAAGATGTCGTTTCATTACGATTCGCAGTCGAAGTGAAACCACGCTCAAATATACGTGGTAAATCTTTGTGACTAATCCCTCTACCAAAGTCTTTAATTTCTAATGCCACATGATCATCCTTTATAAAAGAGCGGATAACAATATCCTGGCCTTGTGAATATTTCAAAGAATTAGATAAAATTTGACGAATCATCATGCGACACCACTTGACATCTGTATATACATCTAAGTTTGTCTCAAAATTCAAATCATAACCTATACCCTTAGCCTGACTAATATGACGTGTCAATTGAATCTCATCGATGACCAGTCGTTTCAACGCAGTTTCTTCAAAATACATATCTCTTTTTTTAGACTCTAATCGAGTTAAATACAGTTGTTTATCTAATAACTCATTAATACGTGCCCACTCATATAATAATGCCTTTTTACGGGTACCTTCTGCTTCTTGGTCAATTAACAACTTCATCGCTGTTACAGGCGTTTTAATATCATGCACAAATTCAGTTAAAGATTGTTCCGTCATTTTGATATGTAATTGCTGCTCAACTACGCGTTCTTTTTGACTTGTTAATTTACGGTAAAGGTAATTAACAACTTCCCGTTGAAACGGATCTTCAGCCAAATCTTTGTGCTTAATTTCTTCAATTTCCTTATTATTATATAAATGTTGATATAACTTAACTTCTTTCAAAAAGGTAAAAACTAAAAATAGTACAGTAAGGCCAAGATTTAGCATTACAATAAAGCTGATACCTTCAATTGAAATATCATAATCAATATAAGCCATACCTAATAAAATCAAATGTAAAAACACAATCCAAAAAATCCAATTACTACGTGTTTTAAGGAATAACCAAAACCATTTCAAGTTACTCATGCGCCATGTAACCTTTACCTACTTTAGTTTCAATTTGCGTATCCATACCAATATCAGCTAGCTTTTTACGCAAACGATTTACATTAACAGTTAGCGTATTATCACTTACAAAAGCTTCATCATCCCAAAGCGCAGTAATTAACGTATCTCTCGTAACAATTTGATTCTGCTTTTGAATTAACATTTCTAAAATAATCATTTCAGTTTTAGATAAATAGATCACTGCGTCGCCTTTTTGAATGCTATCCTTTGATAAGTCTACAAGCGCATCCTGCCAATTCAATGTTCGCTTTTCTTCTGCGCCAAATTCATAGACACGTCGATAAATCGCCTGCAGTTTGGCTATTAGCACATTTGTATGGAATGGCTTTTGCATATAATCATCCGCACCTAATTCCATACTCATCACTTGGTCCATAGGATTATCGCGAGAAGATAAGAATAAGATTGGCACGTTAGATACTTGTCTAATCTTTCTACACCAATAAAATCCATCATATTTAGGTAATTGCACATCCATAATAACTATTTCTGGATTAGTTTCTTCATAAATATCCATTACTGCACTAAAATCATCTATTCCTGTCACGAAGAAATCCCAATGTTCGAGTTCTTTTTTCAATTCTTGAAATAGTGTTTGATCATCTTCTACTAATAATACTTGCATCACTTTATCACCTATTATTTTGTATATTTCATTTTTTCTCCAGATTGTACGCGTCCGTTAAAATGTTTAATACGGCAGTCAATTTCAAACCCTCGCATAATCAAGCCTTGTAACGGTGCTTGAACGAAGTAATATATTGGCCATAACAATTTCGGGATATAATCATATAAATGGATCATGACTAAGCGTGTACCTTTAATTTGTCTAAATTCTAATTTGCCTTGTTTCTTTTGATTACGTTTAATTATCGAACCTGAAATGAAATGTAACGTTATCAATCCTATATCGTCTTCAACTTTCTCCATTACTAATAGTGGTTTAGATTTTTTACGGGCATAAATGAAGTATCTGCCATTTTCTTGATACGTATGCATCAATATACCACGTGTATCATTCAGCCATTTCATAAAGTAATCTACTAGATACGTCAATGTCCATTTCCTAGGTAATATCATTCGCATCGCTGTTCTGATATCATCGTATTTAGACATTTGTAATTCAGCGTTAATATGTGGACGTTTAATTTGAGTGTTTGTCTTTTCAACAGGAACACCGTAATTCTCTAAACGCTGTACTGTCTCACTATCAAATCGACTACCGCTTACATACACTATTTTAGACACACCTTGTTGCGCTGCTGCTCTAGCAAAGTTATCTGCTGCAATTAGATTTAAATCTCGCGCAGTTGCTTGCGTTAATTTCGCTGAGTTCTTGTTAGGATCCAAATAATAAACCGCAATATCCATTCCTTCCATGGCCTTTACAACATCAGTATAACTATAAATATCTCTTTTCAACCATGTTATGCGATTATTATTTTCTTTTTTGGTATTAGGATATTTCGATAAAGCATAAATATGCGCTTCTTCCTGAATCACATTACTTATATATTTGCCAATATAACCACTACCGCCTGCTAATAGCACATTTGGTTTCATTTTTGAAATTGCCCCTTTAGTTTAAAAAGTTTTTTATTTTATGTATATTTAAGAATTATTGCTATAATACCATGTAAGACACAATAGTTTATTAATTTGGGAGGAAGCCGTATGGCTCATATTATTCGTGAAATAAGTATAAAAGACGTTGAAGACTTTATAAAATTATTAAGCAAAATTTATGATGAATCTGAATACACACTATATAACCCTGGTGAATATACACCGAGCATTTCAAGCGTTAGCAATCACCTAGAACGCATTATCACTTCTCCAAGAAACACAGTTTACGTTGCAGAACAAGACGACCAATTGGTTGGTTATGCATTTATAACAACTGAAAATTACGAACGTAAACGTCACGAAGCGGTCATTACAATTGGTGTTAGACAGCTTTATCAGAAACACGGTATCGGTATGGCATTAGTAAACGCTGCTGAAGCTTGGTCGATTAACCATGATATTAGACGTATTGAAGCCTCTGTTGTCCCTGAAAATGCACGCGCAGTTGAACTCTTTAAAGCTTCAGGATTCAATATTGAAGGCGAATTAAAAGATAAATTGTACATTAACGGCCAATACTTCAATAAATATGTTATGGCCAAATTACTGATTTAATAATGATTTACCATCACTAATATTATACTCTAGTCATTAGAATATTAAACTAGATAACTACAAAGTTAATTTAAATTTTCAATTACTTCTAAGATTCCAACACCATCATCGCTAATAAAATAGAGAAATGGGAGTGGGACAGAATTCTTTTAAATTCGTCGTCCCACCCCCGCAAGGATGACTAGAACTGAGAAAAGCTTTGTTAAAGCGCCTTCTCAGTTCAGTCAGCTACTGCGAATTTGCAAAATAGCTGCATTATATTATTTATGTCCCGGACTCGTCCTACTCCCACTGTTTTGGTTAGACATACCTTTTTATATAAACGACGCTCTAAACGCCTCAACACTATATAGTCATCATTGGACATTGGACATAAGCGATGATGTTATGCGTCACTCACACGCTTCCTCATTATCATGTAACTAATGCTAGCAGCACACCGCTTCTAATACGGAGATAAAGAAAAATGACTATCTGAACCTGTTGATCCATCAAATGGTGATTGGTAATTTTGTTCTACACCAGATGACGACGTATTTCTACTTAAGAAAGCAAGTACACGTTTCATATTCTCTTTAGATTCTGGTTTGTCTAGATGGAATTGATATTGATGATGTAAATGATGTGAACCATCATAAAACAATGTACTTACCGGTATATTCGCCTCTTTCAATTTGCGATAAAATTCAATGTTTTGACTATAGAAAGGATCCGCATCACCTACTGATAAATATGTTGAAGGATAATCCTTAGTCACTTGATTAATGGTTGACATTTGAGAAATATTTTTAAAATCAGTTTCCCAATATGCTGCACCTGTATAACTATGCATAAACATTTGAATTCTTGGAAATTCAGTTTCTCTTACAGTCTTCATATCATAAAACCCACCGAAAAAGATAGCACCTTTAATTTGTGAGGGTGTAAAACGCTGTTCAAATCCCATTTCGTTTCGTAAAGTACTGTTTGTTTGCATCGCAACATATTGACTCGTTAGTTGTGCACCGGCAGAATCACCACCGATAATGACTTGGTTTAAATCGATTGGGAAACGGTCTTTATTATGCTTAATAAATTGAATGGCATCATCAAATTGAATAAGCGGTGTAGGATACTTATAGTTAGGTGCTAAAGCATAGTTAACGTTGACCACTACATATCCTTGCTCAACAATTTGAGATAGTAATGGATTTTTGTATTGTTTATCACCTGCAACATAGCCACCACCGTGCATCCAGAAGATAACCGGTAATTGAGTATCCTTATCTACATCATTAGGCATCATGATATCAAGTTGACTTTTAGGAAGATGATTATTGTATGTAATATTTTGAAATAGCTTGACGTTAGGGTTATTGATTTGAACTTTCTCACGCTGCTGTTTACGTTTCTCACTTTCTTGTTGGTGGTGATATAACCCTAAAGCAACTACGATACTGACGATCATAATTGTGACACCAGTAATCATTGCCCATTTTTTCTGAGTATTCATTTCCTATGATCCTTTCAATTGATTATAGACGGTTTGTCCGCTTTTTTAATAGAAAAGGGAGTGGGACAGAATTCTTTTTAAATTCGTTGTCCCACCCCCGCAAGGGTGACTAGAACTGATAAAAGCTTGAATTAAGCGCCTTCTCAGTTCAGTCAGCTACTGCGAATTTGCAAAAATAGCTTCATTATATTATTTATGTCCCAGCCTCTTTAACATTAAAACATCCAATTTAAATTGTAAAGTATAGCTGTTTTAAATCTAAGCGATATGGTCTTTATTATCACTCTTACGTAGATAATATTTAATTAATACTGCAACTACGATAAACAGACCGACAACACCCATGATGTTATAAAGGAAGTTAATTAAGTCTGCAAATCCTACAAAGCTTAGAATAAACGCAGCAACCATCATAACAGCAATGAAAATGTGATATTTTTTACTATATGGTTCTGTGAAACGTGCTGCAAATGAATAGCATAGTCCTAAAATTGTATTGTACATAACTGCTAACATAATGACAGTTAAAACAAGACCAATCCAAGGATGTATAGCATTAGCTAATGTTAATGTTGGAATTTCAACATTTTTAATTTTAGGATATTCAGATTGTAATGCAAAGTTGATTAAGGCTAATAAGATTGTGTAAATCACACCGCCAAACATTGCACCTCCACCTGAAATTTTACGTTTAGAAGCGTCGCCACCAATAGCAACAACCGTACTAAAGCCAACTGCAAAAGCTAGGCCTCCGTACATTAAGCCTCTAATTACACCCCAAAATGCACTTGTTTTATCAACTGTACTGTTAACTTCGTTTAATGGAACGCTACCTGCAAATAAGTAGTAAACGGCAATAAGTATTACCATAATAATTAAGAATGGTGTTACGATACCAAGCGCGCTCACAATTTTGTTGAAGTCTAATAATAATGTTAAATAAATGACAATCGTCATAATTAAGGCACCTAACCATGTAGGTATACCAAAACTCTCTTGGAATGTTGAACCAGAGCCTGCAATCATAGTAACTGCAATACCGAATAAAAAGAATACTAATATATAATCGAAGATTTTGCTAAACTTTTCTCCGAATAAATATTGTAATGTTGACTCATGGTTTGTAGCTTCAAACGCGGTACCTATTTTAGCTACTTGTCTACCAATGAAACCAAGAATTAAACCTGAAATAAGTACACCGATATATGACCATAAACCATATGGTGTAAAGAATTGCATAACTTCTTGTCCAGTTGAGAATCCGGCACCTACTACAATGCCGACATAGGCGAAACCAATTTTTACAGCTTCTTTATTTAATCCCATGCGAAAATATAACCTCCTTAAATTTGACACATTGTGCATTATAACGTACTACAAATAATATGCAACAGTGTATACTAGTTGCGACACGCCGTTTATCGGCTATAACCACTATGTTATATACGCTTATTAAAGATTTAAAATTTCTAAAAAAATTATTATTCTTACCTCATTTTCCATAAATAAGTAACTAAGCACATCGTAATTTATGTTACGTTTATGATAAATATCACATTAGAAAAAAATGAATGAAGCATTATAATTGGGAATGTTTTAAAGTCCAAATTAATAGAATGCTTGTAAAATCAAAAATAAAAATCATCTACAGCCAAAGGAAAATTGATGTGGGGTCTATTTTTGAATTTATGAAGGCTACCTTGGGTTTCACTTGAATGTCTGTACAATGGATATATAAAGTCAAAAGAGAACTAGGATTCGGGAGTGGGACAGAATTTTTTTAAATTCGTCGTAACCCCAGCTTGCTTTGCTTGTAGAATTTCTTGATGAAATTCTCTTTGCTGGGGCCCCGACTCCCAGCTTGCTTTGCTTGTAGAATTTCTTGATGAAATTCTCTTTGCTGGGGCCCCGACCCCAACTTGCTTTGCTTGTAGAATTTCTTGATGAAATTCTCTTTGCTGGGGCCCCGACTCCCAGCTTGCTTTGCTTGTAGAATTTCTTGATGAAATTCTCTTTGCTGGGGCCCCGACTCCCAGCTTGCTTTGCTTGTAGAATTTCTTGATGAAATTCTCTTTGCTGGGGCCCCGCCCGCAAGGATAACTAGAACTGAGCAAAGCTTGATTTAAACGCCTTCTCAGTTCAGTCAGCTACTGCGAATTTGCTAAATAGTATTATTATATTATTTATGTCCCAGACTCTTAATATAAGAAAAATAACAACTCAACGAGCTGAAAATAATCAGAAAAATTATAAAAAAGACAATTTCTATATTATTTCAATAGAAATTGTCTCTTTTCACTTATCCAGGAACTTTATGTCCCGGACCCTCTATCTTTCCTAATTAGAATTTCCATATTGTTGTAATTCGTTAATATCAACGACAACATTATCCATACGTTTAGCTGTTTCTTTAAGTGCATTTCTTGCAACATGATTACTTGGATCTAATTTCAAAATTTGTTTAGCTACTTTGAAAGCTTCAGAATCTGTAATAACAGGCTCTGGAATTGCGTGTAATAATAACATTTGCAATAGACTCTTAATTTCTTTACCATTTGTTAATTGGATGGATGCTTGCGCATGGTAGTACGCAGAATCTAATGCACCCTCAATTTCACTTAACGGATACACAAGTAATAGAAATGCTAAATCATGCAACTCAGACGTTTCTTCAAATTTAATCATATATAAAATACAAGTATAAAACATCATGCTTTCATGTTCATGTGCACATGAAATGTAGGCTTCTTCAAAATCTAGAAAGTCTGCTTTGGCCATTATCTGTCTAACTTGTTCAAATTCTCCACTTAAAACGTTTTCCTTGATGCTGTTTTGCATGACCTTGCCCACCTACTCTTTCGCTTTACTATAATAACCTATTTTATCACAATCATTTGTCATTTTCATTTTATAAATTACTTAATTATAAAATTTATTTTGCGCATTTCAATGATTATTATATTACTGCTGATTAACCTACATTTTAGTCAAATGCATTTGCTTTAAATGACGTTTGTGTAACTTCTTGTATCGCTTCATCAGTAGTTCCACCAACTGACAATTTGACTGCTGCAGTGAAACTACCTTCTACAATTGGTGCATCCATTTTCTTAATATGATGTGGTCCATCGTACATTTCAATTGCTAAATCGATATTCATTTCAGATGATCCTAAATCATAGAAACATAGTGCATCATCTTCTAGGTTATTGATAATATTTTGAATGTCATCAAATGAGGTACCTATACCGCCATAGACACCACCGTATGCGATAATGTTTACATCCTTGGCCATCTGATTAAGTAAAGATTTAGTGCCTTTCGCAATATCTGCACTATGGCTAATAATTATGATTGATGTCATTTAATATCATCTCCAATCAAAGCGCTTAAGATATACACCATACTTTGAGCACCGGGGTCAACATAACCTATTGAATCTTTTTTAAAGTATGCTGCACGTCCTTTTGTAGCTTCAATAACTTTCGTATCAGTCGCAAATTGTTGCAATACTTCAAATGTTAATGTTTCTTCATTCTCTAAAGCTTCACGTGCACGATCTACAACATCAAACATAGTTTTCTCATTACGTTGCACTTTACCTCTTTGCGCAATCGCATTTGCAAATTCAGTAACGACAGCTTTTAAATTATCATTGTCAATATCATCTTTAACGACATTAGACATTTTAACAAAGCTAAATCCGTATAATGGACCAGATGCACCGCCAATATTTGACATTAATGCCATACCTGTTGTTTTAAACAGCGATGCCATACTACTATCATCTATTTTATCTTTCAAACTTTTGAAGCCGCGTAACATATTAACACCATGATCACCGTCACCAATTGCTCTATCTAAATCTGTTAATACTGTTTCTTTTTCTGAAAAAGTTGTCTCCAAATCTAACAAACGTTGTTTCATTTCTTTAACATCCATTTTTATCACCTCAGTTGAAAGTAGTGTTTCTGTTAAAAGTAACGTGACGCTGTAGGCGCTTGTAAGGCTTTTAATAGCGCTTCATCGCTAGGTAATAGAGTAATTGAGAAACCTTGCATATCTAGTGAAGTCATGTAGTCACCAACAAACCATTGTGCGACTTCTCGGTTCTGTTCCTCTAAATAACGTGCGCTAAATTTAGTCACGATATTTAATTCAGATAACGGTGTACCTCCCATGCCATTAATCATAACGATTAATGATTGCGCTTGGCTTTCTTTGAGTAATCGACCCAATAATCGTTCAACGATGCAATCTATTTCTTCATATTGAATGCGTTCAATGCCTTTTTCGCCATGAATACCTATGCCAATTTCAATATCATTGTCATCAATATCGAAGCCATATTGTCCTGTCGTCGGAACCATTGGTGGTGTAAGCGACATACCAATACTTTTAATTTGAGAAGCAACTGCTTCACCTTTCTCTTTAATATCCTTTAATGTCATACCTTGTTCAGCTAAATAGCCTACATATTTATGCACAAATACTGTACCGGCAACACCACGTCTTTGTGTTGCTTCAGATACTGAAATGTCATCTTTAACAATAATCATTTCTACTTGAATGCCTTCCATTTCAGCCATCTCTTGCGCCATTTCAAAGTTCATTACATCCCCGGCATAATTTTTAACAACCAATAGCACACCATCACCTGTATCGACAGCCTTGATTGCTTCTAATACTTTATCTGGTGTCGGTGAGGTGAAGACTTCCCCGCACACTGCTGCATCAAGCATTCCTTGTGCGACATACCCTGCATGAGCGGGTTCATGACCACTACCGCCACCTGAAACAATCGCCACACCTTGAGATTTCTTATGACGTCGTACGACAATCGTTTCTGCGATGATGTCGATATCATCATTTGCTATTACTAAACCATCCAACATGTCTTTTAAAAAGTGCTCTTTTTGTTTAATTAGCTTTTTCATATGCAATTTCCTCCCTTGGCTATCATCTCAATTATAAATCAAGCACAATGTATGCGCTAACATTTACATGCATGTCATTATATTTTTCATTTTTTTACAAAAAAAATGGGAATGGACTAGATTTCGTCGTTATGCTAGAAAATCTATCCACTCCCGTGAGCATCACTCGTATCGATGAAAAATTTAGTATTGAACTACTTAGATACGAGATATTATATAGTGTCACTTTCGCTTTATTATATGCGTTTCGATTTATACATTAAGTAAATGAAATATGGTGCGCCGATAATAGCAACTACAATGCCAGCAGGTACGCCTGTTGGTTCGAGAATAATTTTACCAATCGTATCTGATAGAACAAGTAAGAAAGCACCTACAACAATTGAAATTGGTAAAAAGAGTTGATGGCGTGGTCCAATAATTGATTTTGCAATATGCGGCCCCATTAAACCAATAAATGCAATCGCACCTGCAACTGCAACAGCAATTGATGATAATACAACTGCAATAAAGAATAGAACGATACGCTCGCGTTCAATCTTCACGCCAAGCCCTTTGGCAATATGCTCATGTGTATGAATTAAATTAAGCACATTAGATTTGTATAACAGAAATGGAATGATGATGATAAGCCATGGAATCGTTGCAATCACAAATGTCCAATCATCGCCCCAAATATTACCAGCAAACCAAGTCGCTATAAATTCTGACTGATCTTCGTTAAATTTTGACATAAGTGTAATAGAACCACCATATAAAGCTGTCTGCATCCCTACACCAATTAACACCATACTTGAAGGTGTAATGCCATCTCTTTGATTCACACTAAATAAAAAGATAATAATAGCAGTTGCTATACCACCAACAATACTTATTAGCGGTAATACATATACAAAATTATCTGGATTAATATGACCAATTGAAATAAATAAAGCAATAGCAAAACCACCGCCAGCATTAATACCTAAAATACCTGGTTCGGCAATTGGATTCTTAGTGACACTTTGAATAATAGCACCACTTAAGCTAAGCGCTGCGCCTGCTAAAATCGTAATTAACATTCTAGGAAATCTAAATTCCATTAAAATTAATTGATCATAATATTCACCTTGACCAATAAGCGTCTTTAAAAATCGATCTACGGGTATCTTATACTCTCCAGAAGACACACTCCATGTACATGCTGCTAATAATAGTATTGAAAAGATCATTAACGTAATGATTTGTTTACGTCTTAATTTTGGATGAATCATATTGTGCGTCCCCCTCTTTTAACTAAATATAAGAAGTAAGGTACGCCAATAAACGAAATAATAGCGCCCACTGGTGCTTCACCTAACATACGTGCAATGGTATCGGCTAATATCATGAGCAAACCGCCTGACAACGCAGTTAATGGTAATACCTTGGCGTAATCAGTACCCACTAAAAATCTAACAATATGAGGTACCATTAATCCGACAAAGGCAATTTGTCCTACCATCGACACGGCAACACCAGCTAAAATCATCGTTAAGAACAGACTCACACCACGAATCATCGTGATATTCTGTCCTAATCCTTTCGCAAGGGTTTCACCTAAATTTAAAATCGTTAGTTGCTTACTCATGGCTATAATGATTATGATAGCAATAATAATTACTGGGCCACTCCACATAAGTTGCTTCCAAGTCGTACCTGAAACACCACCGGCAGTCCAGAATGTTAGAGTTTGGTTTAGTTTAAATGTTAACGCAATACCCTGACTTAAAGCCGTTAATAATGCACTTACAGCAGCACCGGCTAAAATAATTCTCATAGGGTTGAACCCATCTCGTCTAGATCGCCCTATCGTTAAGACGATAAAGCCACCTAGCATTGCGCCTAAAAACCCTGCAAACATAAGCATTAAAAATGGCGCCGCGGGATAAATGGCAAACGTTAATGCCAACGCAAATGAAGCACCTGAATTCAAACCAATTAGACTCGGATCAGCGAGCCCATTTTTTGTTACACCTTGAATCACAGCGCCTGCAACTGACAGTGCCATACCTACTAATACCGCACCTAAATCACGCGGTATACGTATCTCACTAATAATGTTATGTTGTTGGTTTTTAGGATTATAGTGAAAAATAGCATCCATAATAGTTGAAAAACTAATTTTTGCTTCGCCTATCAAGATAGATACGAGCAATGCGCCTATTAACAACACAAAGACTAAAATCATATAGCCAATAAAACCGATGTTTACTTTCTTATCTTTCTCCATCATGATAATTTCCCTTTTCTTAGTTTATCTATATATTATGAATAATTACGTTGGAATAAGTCATATGTGACTAATAATGGTTTCCCTGTACGTGGGTCTGTACTAAGCACGACATCAATATTGAATACTTGTTCTAGAATATCTTTCGTTAGCACGTCTTCCGTAGGGCCACAAGCAATGATATCACCTTTCTTCATTGCAATAAGATGATCAGAAAAACGAATAGCTTGATTAATGTCATGTAAGACCATGACGATCGTGCAACCTTGTTCTTTATTTAATTGTTGTACTAATTCTAATATTTCTAATTGATGTGAGATATCTAAATATGTCGTAGGCTCATCTAAGAAAATGATGTCTGTTTTTTGAGCAAGTGCCATCGCAATCCAAACACGTTGGCGTTGACCACCACTTAAATCATTAATAGAGCGATGTCTAAATTCAGAAGTTCCAGTAACAGTCAAAGCCCAATCAATTTCTTTCTTATCTTCAGCAGATAGTCGTCCAAATCCTTTTTGATGTGGGAAACGACCATAAGATACAAGTTCTCCAACTGTAAGACCATCTGCTACTTCAGGTGTTTGTGGTAATATCGCAATTTTTTTAGCAATCTCTTTTGTAGACTGTGTATGAATATTTTCACCATCTAATTGAATTTCACCATTTTTTATTGTTAGTAAGCGCGATAACGCTTTTAATAATGTAGATTTACCGCAACCATTAGGGCCAATAATTGACGTAACTTTGCCATCCGGTATTTCTACATCTAAATTGTTAATAATCGTATGATCCCCATAACCTATTTCCACTTGTTGTGCTTTTAAACGATTCATGCTTTCCCTACTTTCATAATAAATAGCTTTGGATATGATTGAAATAGTCAATTGATAATAATTATCATAGTCAATAGATGTATTATAACATCTTTGCAAACAACTGACTATTTGTAATTAATGCATAAAAGGTTAGGCATTTTATTGATTGGCAGAGCCATTTAACCTTTACCAATCAATGAAAACACCTAACCTCATTTATTTATTATTATCAATTATTCATCAATTATTCATCAATTAAAAATCCATTGCCATATACATCTCTCACGTCATGGACAACTAAAAAGGCATGATTATCAATCTTACGTATCATTTTCTTTGCTTTAGATACTTGTGTTTTCGCAACAACAACATAAAGGACGTCTTTTTCTTCACGACTATAATAGCCTCTCCCATCTAAGATGGTAAGGCCACGCCCTACTTGTTCATCTATTGCCTTCGCTACTTGGTCTGGCTTACTTGAAATAATTGTCATTGCTTTTTTAGTATTTAAACCTTCAATCACATATTCCATCACTTTTGTACCTATATACAGTGAAATAACTGTAACTAATGCCATTTGTAAAGGTAGTACCGTTAACGATATAAGTACAACAATTAAATCGAAAAATAACAAGGCATATGCTGTACTGACATCTAAATATTTATTAGCAATTTGGGCTAGTATCGTTGTTCCTGCAGTGGTACCACCGGCAAGAACTATAATACCAATACCTAATCCAACACAAGAACCACCAAAAACGGCATTAATGATAACATTTCCTGTTTCAACATGCCACTGCTCAGTTAAACTCAAGAAAACGGAGATCAATACAGTTGCTATTATAGTCAATACCATACTTTTTTTACTTAAAAATTTATATCCAACTATGATGAGTAGTGCATTAGCTACAAAGTTTGTAATGGCTGGAGAAATGTGAAACGCATAATATAGAACAATGGCTATACCTGTTACCCCACCTTCTCCTAAAT
Source organism: Staphylococcus borealis (assembly GCF_001224225.1). Lineage (GTDB taxonomy): Bacteria > Bacillota > Bacilli > Staphylococcales > Staphylococcaceae > Staphylococcus > Staphylococcus borealis. The sequence goes on from NZ_CUEE01000009.1 coordinate 25,618, forward strand.
TACCTGAGATAATGAACGCATTTACCCCAGCTGAAAATATGAAAGAGCCTAGTATGACCAAAAGTAAATCTTTAATATTTTTATTCACATATACCAACCCCTTTAATTGTAATATCACTAAAAATGTTAGCACATTCACTAGCAAAGCTACAATATTCATTTTGAAAAGGGATTAAAAGCATGAATGTTTAACCATATCATTGTCTTGTCTCTCGCTTGAATTCTCATTATAAATAAAGAGAATCATAAATAAATATAAATTTTCTGAATTTTTTGTTTACTTTAACGTTTCCTTTTGCTATAATGTGTATAACTTCTTAATAAGAGAAGTTATCTCCTTTGTGTTGTTTATAGTAACAAAACAAATTTTGCTCGAAGTACTGTGACAGTACCTAGTCCTTACCGTTACAAGTACATTAATATTCATTTCCCATAAAAACCAAGTATATAGAGTGTCTCCTCACTCTACATACTTGGTTTTTATCATTTATCTTAAAATTATCAATCATTATACTATCGATAGCTTGTCTGTCTTACCCAAAAACTAAAAAACTGAGAAAAGCTTAATATAAGCGCCTTCTCAGTTCATTTAGCTACTGTGCATAAATAACATCACGTATATGAATCATACGTATCTTAAATTTCATTAATTGGATAAGTATAAATGATATCTTCTTACCAAGCGAATAATCCAACAAACGCTGCAGTAAGTAATGACACTAAAATACCTGCTAATAACATCATTGGTACATATTTAGATACAAAATCTGATGTTTTTTTATCAACAATCCCTTTTAACGTTCCTACAATCATGCCAATCGTTGAGAAGTTGGCAAATGAAACTAAGAATGTTGAAATGACTGCTCTTCTATGTGGACTATATGAATCTACTACTTTACTAATTTCACCCATAACTACAAATTCATTTGTAACAATTTTCTTGGCCATTTGTTGCGCGACAATCCATGCTTCTCCCCATGGTAAACCAAGTAAAAGTGCAAATGGATACATAAATAAACCTAAAATTTGATTCAAGCCGAAACTGCCTTTTACACCAATCCATCCACCAACAAGGCCTGTAATCAGATTTATAAAGCGATCAATTAAGTCTGCTAAAGCAACAAAGCTAATGACGAAAGCAATAATGATTAATACCAGTTTACCCGCATTCAATACAGAATCACCTAGGAATGAGAAGAATGGTTGACGTTCAACTGCTTCATCATTCTTAATGCTATAAATGATATCTTCTTGCTCTTCAACACTTACTGGATTCAAGATTGAAGAAACAATAATCGCATTGATAATATTTAAAGGTATTGCAGTTAATACAAGTTCACCAGGTATCATTTGTACATATGCCCCAACAATGGCACCAGAGATGGAACTCATTGACATCATAGCTACAGTTAATACACGCATTTCATTCATGCGTTTAAGTTGTTCATTAGATACAGCTAACGCTTCAGTATTACCTAAGAACATCATTTCAATACCGAAGAATGATTCAAATTTAGGTTGACGTGTAACCTTAGCAAGTACCCAACCAATACCACCTATAACTTTAGGTAGAATGTTGAAATACATTAAAACGTCAAACAATGGTACAACAAGTAGAATTGGGAATAGCGCACTAATCGCCATATCCATTTGTTTACCGCTAGTAAAGCTGCTAAATGCAAACCCTGTTCCAGTGTGTGCGGATTGAATTACCCATGCAATTGCTGAAGCTAATCTTTCTACAATCGTTCTCCCAATTTGGAAATAAACAAAGAACCATGCTAAAAACAAGTTTAAAACAACAAGAATTAAAATAGATTTCCATTGGATATTTTTGCGATCTCTTGAAAATAATACTGCAATTCCCAAAAATGCAAGTAACCCAATGATGTTAATCACTAAAAACATAAGGCACCTACCTGACTAAATTTTTATGACGTGATGTCATGGCATGTTTATATAACAGAACCGTACTTTAAACTCTAATTAACCCCAAAAGTTCCGTTAATAATATATTTCTCATTATACCATGAGGTAATGTTCGAGAAAATATAGATTCGTCAAATTAACATAAATGAAAAAGAGCGAGACAGACTTCGTTTTGAAATCATCACGCTCTCTACTTGCTTTACTTATCGTTGTTCATGTTGACCATCTACTTGCTATAACCCTAGATTTGATTTTAGAAAAGCTTAGTATACATGTCTGTTAAATTCAGGTAGTGATTTTGCAATACAGCATCACACTATGGTTGGTTACAGGTGTGTTTTACATGCGTTTAATCATGGTTCTTTTCAATATCATGATAAATATAATCACCAATGTATTGAGACGCTTTTCCGTTCTCTATTGAGCAGAAATCATTATAAAATGCTTCGATTTTATCTTTATATTTTACTTTATGTTGTTCAATTTGTTTTAATTCTTTAGCCAATTTAAATTCATCTGTAATGATTTCACCAGGTAGATCATTCATATAATCCATGTAGAAACCACGTAGTCCTTTATCATATTTTTCTATATCATAGGCAAAGAAAAATTGTGGACGTTTTAAGATACCAAAATCAAACATAACAGATGAATAATCAGTTATTAACGCATCAGAAACGAGGTATAATTCCGAAATATCGCTATAATTTGATACATCGATTGCAAAGTCGTCAAATCCATGTAAATCTAACGCATTAGCAATAAGATAATGCATTCTTAGTAAGATGACATAGTCATCGCCAATTTCTTTTTGGAGATTTGCCAAATTAATTTTCAAATCGAATAAGTATTGGCCTTTCTTCACAAACTCATCATCTCTCCAAGTTGGTGCATACATAATGACTTTTTTATCTGCAGGTAAATTTAAATTACGCTTAATTTGTTCAATATATTCAGTATCATTTTGTCGATTAACTAAAACATCATTTCTTGGGTATCCAATTTCCCAGATACGGTCTTCGTCCATCCAAAATGCAGATTTGAAAATATTTGAAGAATATCTATTAGGTGATACCAAACGATCCCAACGCGATGCTTCGGCATAGAAATTCTTCTTATAGTTTGCAGTAGTTGTGCCAGGCATTCTAACCACTTTCATATCGTTAGCTAAACGTTTTAATGGTGTTCCATGCCAAGTCTGAATATACATTTGATTCTCTTTTTTATTTAAATATAGTGGCAATCTAGCATTTGTCACCCAATATTTTGCTTTAGCATAGGCATCATAATACGCTTTTGATCCCTTTTTAACTTTAGTTGCATTGCCTGGAACAATGTTATTTTCAGGCTTAGAAAAGACCCACATATAATTTAAATGTGGATAATGTGTCTGCATGTATTCATAGATATACTTAGGACTATCGCTGTAGTTTTTACCGCCGAACGCTTCAAATACAATGGTATTTGGATCGACCATAGCCTCATTATCACTGAGTTGATATTTTGAACGTTCTTTCATTTTGCTATTTAACAAAATATTTTTAACTAAGCGTGTTTTATTACGCAAATCATTAACATATTTAGCATTTTCAATATTATCCATAGATAAGAATAATATTTCTAAATTGTATAATATCTTTCCATCTTTAAAGATGTCCCATTTGATTGTTTTAACAATCTTAATCAATACATCTTCAAGTGTTACATATCGAGATTTTATATCTCTAAGGGCTGGATCGAAGCCGCCTTTAATTTCATTTTTCATTCTGTTGATCAAGAAATTTTTGACGCGTTTATCATTAGTTCGTTGCATTGCATCAAAGAAACTATTAACGTGATCTTCAAATTTATTTGTAAAGTCCTGATCACTTAAGGTATTACCATAAAATGGATCATAGACTTCGCCACGATAATAGAATGGGAAATTGGTAATTCTAACGAAACGCTCTGCATATTTTAAATATTCCAACACAAATGATGTATCTGCATATATACTTAATGACTCATTAAATTGAATTTGGTGTGCTTTAATGATGGCATTTTTAAACAGAATATTACATGCTGATTCTTTTCTCAAAATTGAGTTCGGACTTTTTTGATGCGTATCATATTGCATACGCACTCTGTCTTTATCTACATATTGTGGACGTTGACTTCTAAATTTATGAATAGGTGCAATCAATGTATCTAAACCATTTACGTGTTGTAGGTAGAAATCAACAGCATAGGATGCTAATTGATCATCCGCATCTAGGAATAGTACATATTGCCCATGCGCTTGTTCTAAAGCTACATTACGTGCATGTGCGTGACCAGTATTTTCTTGTAACTGAATGAAGTGAACGTCTTTGTCATATGTCTTTAACGTTTCTTGTAGTCGTTCTGTTGAACGATCAGTTGAACCATCATCGACAATAATAACGTCGAAGTCTTGGTTTCTTTGACTTTTCAAGCTGTGAATACACTCACTAATATAATCTTCATTATTAAAATACGTAATAATAATCGATAATTTATTCAATATATTTCTCTCCAATTTTCTAATTATTCATCGTATGCGTCACGTCATTGATGAGGGATTGGTAGTTAATTAATGCTTGTTCTACACTAAATTTTTCACTTAATTTTACATCTTTGAAGGGGATATTTCTAGCCATTTCCATTGCATTCGCAAACCCTTCAATGTCATCTTTTTCCACAAGTATACCATTTTCGTGATTACGAATTAACTCACTTGGTCCATAGCGTACATTATACGAAATAACAGGACAACCACAATTAATGCTTTCCATAATGGATAACCCAAAGCCCTCATATCGACTTGTTAGAAGGGAAGCAATTGCCTTTGGAAACACTTCTTTAGGCGTATTCGTGTGCCCTTTAAAAATAACTTTATCTTCAAGTTGAAGCGTTCTAACTAGTTGTTTGAGCTTGTTTAAATTACCTTCTTTATCATCGCCATACACTAGAAGTTTAGATGAATACCCTTTTTTCAAATACATATCGAATGCTTTGATAATATGATCAATCTGCTTTTCAGAAGCTAATCTACCAATAAAACAAAATTGATCTTCAACAGCATCTCGATGATTTGATTGCGCTATGTCTAGAAAATGAGGTATCACCTCTATTTTATTATCATCTATATCGAATTGCGATTGAATATCACGTTTTTGGTAATCGGTTAAAACAACATATTTGTCAATCTTTTCATGATTATCAAGCGCAAGCTTATACGAATGACGAACGTTATGATCTTGTAAATGGTTACTATGAAACATTAATATACGCTTAATATCATTTTCACACTCAATCAATGGTCTGTCGAGTAAGCGTGCATCATTAAATACGATACTTCCATCTGCTAAAACATGATTGTAATAATACGTAAATAAAGCTTTTTCTTTTTTGAAGATGCGCGTTTCACCTTGCTTAGTGAAATGTTGTATATCAATCAATTGATTCTTTTGATCGTTCATAAAATGTTTCTTTAAATACATGTTGCCCTTTTTATCGTAATATTCTTCCGATGTTTTGATAGCTGTTACGTCGTCAAAATAATCAATTTTATGCAGTCTACCGTTTAAAGTAAATGATTTGCGTTTAGCTATCTTTTGCGTATTAGGATTTATTGTATCTTCAAACTTGACCACCTGTCTGTCCGTATAATATCTACGAAACAATACGTATGTCTGATCTTTATAGTACTTTACGCTATCTCCTTCTTGAACAGCTTCCAATCCGCGTATCTTAACCTTCGTTTGGATAGGTAACTTTCGAAATAATTTAGGTTCAACAGGCTCCTCTAATAATTTATAATTCGCCAACCAGTCATATATATTTTCAATGACTGTGTTGTCAGTAATTAACTTTTTATTTCTAAAAATGCGATATACATTTTTATAGTTAGCGTTATAATTCGTCGTTAAAATCGTAGACGTTTGTCCCAATTGCGTTTCTAAAAATTGTATTCTATGCAATAAAGATTTTGTTCTTCCACCATGTGTAGGCGGCAAAGTAGATGTTATTGTATATAGCATAGTCATTCTCCAATCTCATATCTTAATGGTGTAAATGTTTATATGTCGCTTAATTAGTGTCGATTATTCCACAATCGCCTTCATAACTCAAAGCATATCTATTATTTCATGTTTACTTATTTAAAAAAGTAGCTGGAACTATTATCAGTCCCAACTACACACACCGCGCATTATTCAGTTAGGTTTTGCGTTGTAACAAATTGATGATATTTGTCATGGTTACGCATTAATTCAATATGCGTACCTTCTCCTGTCACTTTACCTTGATCTAAGAAAATGATTTTTCCCGCTTTTTTAATAGTTGAAAGACGATGGGCAATAACTATCGTTGTTCTACCTTCCATGAGAATTTCTAATGCCTCTTGGATTTTTTGTTCACTCTCACTATCTAAATTTGCAGTCGCTTCGTCTAATAATAAAATATCAGGATTCTTCACGAAACTACGTGCAATATCAATACGTTGTCTTTGGCCACCCGATAATTTCAGTCCTCGTTCTCCTACTAACGTGTCATAGCCATCATCAAACTGCATGATGAAGTCATGACAATTCGCTAATTTAGCATATTTAATCAATTCTTCATCTGATACTTCTCGATTAATACCATATAGAATATTGTCACGTATTGTACCGCTCATCATAGAATTCGATTGCATGACATAACCAATCTTATTACGCCAATTTGTGATAGGTACATCATAAATACTTTGGGTGCCATACTTAATATCTCCAGATTCAATGTCATACATACGTTCAATCAGATTGAATATTGTACTTTTACCTGAACCTGATGGCCCAACAAATGCACTGACCTCGCCTTGAGGAATACGGAAAGATACATTGCTAAGAATAGTTTTGATATCATATTTGAAATCAACATTTTCAAATGACAATTCGCCATCGTTGATTGAAATATGATCTATAGGTTGCAAATCTTCCATTGGTTCAATAGGTTCTTGCATAATTTCAAAGATCCTACTACTTGCACCCACTGCCTTTTTATAGTCTGTAACTAATGTTGAAAGATTCATTAACGGCATTGATAATTGCATCACATAAAAAATCATTGCAATGAGTGCACCCGCTGTGATAGCACCAGTTGCTATTCTTATCGCACCGAAACCTAAGATAACTGCAATCATTAGTAACATAATTACACTTGAAATAGGTTGAATCACTGCAGTAATTTTAGCTTGTCGCAGACCCAAATTATAAATTTCACGTAAGTTACTATGCGCATTGTTTAACTCTTGTTTCTCTGTATTCGATACTTTAACTAATCGCATCTCAGTTAACACACGTCCTAATAACCCACTAAAGTTCGCAATTTCAGTTTGTGTATTCATTGATATCTTTTGCATTTTACGTCCTAGTGGAATCATTATCGCCATAAATATCGGAATAGCAATAAATGTTAATAATGTCATTTGCCAATCCATAATAAATAGCATGACGATTGACCCAATGAGCGTTATAACTGCTGGTAGTAATTGTGGCAATTTCTGTGAAATAAATTCATTAATAACCTTTGTATCGTCTGTCAAACGACTCATTAGCTGTCCGCTTTCATTCTTATCAAAAAATGGCATCTTTAATTTAATGATATGTCCCCATAATATGGATCGAATATCATAAATCATTTTTTCACCAATTTTACTTAGTAAATAAATACCTATACCACTTAATAGTGCATTGGCAATAAATATACCTGCAAATAATAGAACGATATTCCAATTAATACTACTTGTAGAAAATTTATCAACCAGCCGTCCGGTAAATAGCGGAATTAACAGACCACTAATACTCCCTAGCGAAGAAATTATGATTGCCGCGATAATTAGTCCATATGGCCACGACAAACGTTTAAATAAGAAAAATAATGGATTTTGTCCTTTCATAAATTAGCCCTCTTTTTATATTCATTTTAAAAATTTAATTATCTCATTTTCCAAGTATAAAGCTTTAGCAAAAAAATTCATATAAACATACTTATATGATAAAATATTTTAGTTGAAATTTTGAAAAAGGAAAGATAAGAATGAAACGACGCTTTACAATGATATTGGTTGCATTGTTAACCATTGCTATTATAGCACCTAAAACATATGCTTCCGAATATGAGCCAACACCTACCGAAATTGCTAGACAATATGGTTACCCAAATGTAACAGATGCCTATCAACCTGAAGGTAGTATTAATGTTAGTCAAACCGGGCAAATTTTATATGACTATCAATCTAACCAAAAATGGTACCCTGCTTCAATGACGAAGTTAATGACCATGTATTTAACACTCGAAGCCATCAATAAAGGGGAACTTTCTTTAAATGACAAAGTACATATTACGGATCAGCATTATCGTATGTCAACATTACCGGAATTAAGTAATACGAAATTATATCCTGGTGAAACTTATACCATTAGTGAGTTACTTCAAATTACAGTCTCTAACTCAAGTAATGCTGCTGCTTTAATTTTAGCTGATGAAGTTTCTGGAAATGTCAATGATTTTACAGATTTAATGAATAAGAAAGCCAAAGCGTTAGGTATGTCAAATACGCATTTCGTTAATCCAACAGGTGCCGAAAATTCACAATTAAAAGATTTTGCACCATCAAAATATAAAGATCAAGACAATTCCACATCTACTGCAAAGGACTTCGCAATCCTAGATCATCATGTCATTAAAGAAACACCGAAAATACTACACTTCACTAAGCAACTTGCTCCAACACAACACGGTGTTACATACTATACATTTAACCATTCATTAGAAGGTGCCGATATGAGTTTGCCCGGTACTGACGGATTAAAAACAGGTTCAAGTGATGTTGCAGATTATAACCATACGATAACAACTAAACGTAAGCAATTCCGTATCAACCAAGTTATTATGGGCGCTGGAGATTACGTTAATTTAGGCGGTGAAAAACAGCGTAACATGGTGGGTAATGCAATGATGAACCGTTCTTTTGATCAATATCGTTATAAAAACGTGCTTTCTAAAGGTACGCATAAAATAAACGGTAAAACATACTATGTCAAAGAAAATTTATACGATGTAGTGCCTAAAGACATGAATCAAAAAGATTACAAATTCATTATTAAAGATGGTAAGGTTCATCTTGATTATGATCGTCAATTTCTTACAAAGGACGATGGACCACCTAAAGTTGACGTAACGAAACCTTTATTACACAAAGCAAATACTATTGCTCAAACGACTTGGAAAGAACATCCAATTGTCACTTTTATAGCATTAGCGTTATTAGCAATTGCATGTATACTTATTGTACGTTCAATTATTCATTTATTATTTAAACGCAAATAGCATCAATTAAACGCACATTGTTTGAGACAATGTCTCAGACTCAAGTGATACTCAAATCGATAACATAGCGCTGTTATACGACGCCTAGTGGAAATGAACTATATCTACTTTAAAAGACGCACAGGACAGAAATTATAATACATCCATTGTCCGTTCCTAGCATGCTTTAAGCGCGATTTCAAATCAGATAGCTACTTCCAAATGATAAAGGAGGTTGAGACATTTTATCTTGTCTCAACCTCCTTTTAATAGGATTAAATCTCATATTCTTAATTATTTAGCATCTTTGCCATATAATTCTTGTTTAATTTTAGTTGTTGAAATACCTTCCGTACGTTTTAAGTATACAACTTCACATTTGTCTTTTAAGAAGTCAAATTCGCCTTCCCAGTCATGTCCCATTACAAAGACATCTACTTCAAAACGATCTACGTCAGTTTCTTTTTGTCCCCAATCATTCTCAGGAATGACTAAGTCAACATAACGAATTGATTCCAACATCATTTTGCGTTGCTCATAATCATAATATGATTTTTTATTCTTAATTTGATTGAATTCATCTGAAGATAAAGCGACAATTAAATAATCGCCCATTTCACGCGCTCTTCTTAATAATTCAATATGACCATAATGTAATAAGTCATAAGTGCCGTAAGTAATAACTCTTCTCATATAACGCTATCTCCTTAACATAATTTTTAACATTTTTTCATAACTTTAATTTAGCATAAATAAAATTTACATACCATTAATTATATAAGACATATTACACTATCGCTTTAAAAGGCGTTTGACAGACTGTTTACTATTAAATGCAAATTTCTTAGGCATGACCTGTGCTTTGAATCGGAAATATCCAGGTCGTCCAATACCGACATCAATAAGTGTTTGACGCCACTTCTCATAAGTATCGCGCGTCCAATGCGTTGCACCTTGCTCAACAGCTTGGATAATTCTAAACAACGCATCTCCAGAGTAATTAGTATGTTGCATATCCTTAATATAATGTGTAACTTTATCAATAAAGTTAGGTGTTACTCTACTATATTTTAATAAATAAGCTTGAATAAGATAACTCACGATTAAATCATCCATTCGATAACTATAGTAGGCTTTCTCATTTGTTAAAAGGAGTATCTCCATAACCCTTTGACGTACGCGTCTGGCATCTTCAATATAGGAGATAAACGTATCACCACGCTTATCAGTGACTGAACCTTCTTGCTCATTATATCCATATATTATCAGCGGTAATAATTGTATATCACGTGCAGTTAAATAAGCACGTGTAATAAAGGTATGTTCTTCACAAAACACAACATCTTCATCAAAGCGCAACGCACTAAATTTAGAATTGAATAGTTTTCCACCTGGCCCAATAGATTGCAAGATTTCAGGTGCTTGTGCTAATGATACTAATGCTTCACGGTTCATTTCTTCATGTGTAGGTACAATTTTCCAGTCTCCATGAACGCCTCTTCCAATTTGCCCTATAACGATATCGACTTCTTGATTACGCTCATAATAATCAATCATTTTATCAAGTCTTCCCGGTAGAAACTGATCGTCTGCGTCTAAAAACATAAATGCTTCCACGTCATCAGACATTGCAGCTAATCCAAAGTTTCTACTTGCAGCTGCACCTTGATTATCTTGATTGTAAATCATGATATTTTTAACTTCTTTTTGCAATTGCGTAAGTTCATGCCTTGAATGATCTGTAGAGCCGTCATTCACACAAATAATCTCAACTTCATGCGTTGTATCAATCGATTTGATTGCCCTACGTATTGTATTTTCTGCATTATATACAGGAATTATGATAGCTATTTTCATTTTTCCACCATCTTTTCAATAAATTCTGTAACACGTTGAACGCTTGCTTCACTATTATATTTATGCCAATGTTTAAATAATGGTTCAAACAGCGCAACATCATTTTTAATTTTTACAATCAATTCTTCCTCAGTCGTCGCTTTATATCGTTGAGGAATGGCTTTATAAAATTGGTTTAAGCCACGAATTTTATCGTATTTTTCTTCGTCATACACATAAAACAATGTCGGTTTATCTAGCAAACTTGCCTCAATAGGTAATGAACTATAATCGCTAATAATGATATCCGCCATAATCATCAATTCCTGAGTTGTCGCTACAGATTGACGTTGCGAAATTGATGGATGTAGTTGATTTATCAATGTGTATTCAGGCAAAGCTTGCTCAAATCGTTCAACATCTATGTGTCTATTATTTTCTGAACCTTCACGATACGTTGGAACATAGACAACTAACGTTTTATGAATATTATAAAGTTTTTTCAAACGTTCTTGCTCGGCCTTAAGATTGAATTTTAAATAGTGGGTTAAACGAGGTAAACCAAGTGGCAACATTTGTGATTCAGTAGCACCAAATGAGGCCTTAAAACATTCCCCCATCTCTTTTCCACCAATAAGATAATAATCTGTTGCATGATATACACGCTGGTATTGCTTAACCATTGTGTTGTTAGTTAAATCAACTTGATGATCGGTTAAACCGAAATTTTTTAGGGCACCTGATGCATGCCACGTTTGAATAATCGTTTGTGAGTGTTTCTTAGAATAACCACCTAGCATTAAATAATACGTATCAATGACAATGACTTTTGAACGACTCAACGCTCTGATATGTTTGACGATATGTTTATTTCCTGCAGGTATAAAAGTAATATGGTTAAGATGTTCTAGCCTATATTGTTCTTCAACCTTCGCAATCACAGTTATATTGTAACCCTTACTATCTAAGTCATTAATAATTGGCATGACATCTTCAGGGAACGTCATTAGAACAGTGATACGTTGTTTGTCTACGGATTTTCCTTTAAAAATGAAGTTCAATAATGCAATCATCAACATATATACTTTTTTTATAATTAGTCGCATACGTTTACCTCTCATATTTTCAATATAAAAATTATAAATCAAAACTACCCGATGTACTGAATATACAAAATCCTTGATAAACGCTTCTACATTTATCAAGGACTTTAAAATTATAAGAAATCTGCGAAATGATCACGATATCTACGATGTAAAATTGAACCTAATACGAAGAATATTAAAATAACGATAATGTTATATAGTAATAATTTCCAATGTTCAATAAAGTACCATTCGTGGAATAATATTGCAGCACGATATGATTCTGCTAAGAAATAGACTGGATTAAATTTAATGATTTCACCAATTGTTCCACCAATACCTGAATCTTTAGGCACCCATAAAATTGGAGACATATAGAATAGAATTCTTAGCAAGGCCTGCATAATCATTTGCGTATCACGTACAATAATGCCAAGCGTCGATGTGAATAAGGCAACTGACGCCGTAAAGAAGAATGTAAGTGGTACGTAAATCAATAATTGTACAATATGAATCGAAGGGTAAATACCATTAACGATACAAATGCCAATGATAATTAACAATAATCCTATATGACCATAAAATCGGCTGGTTACCGTATACGTCGGTATAATAGAGAGCGGGAAGTTCATCTTTGCTACTTGATTAAATTTCATCGCTACCGATTTCGTTCCTTCTAAAATACCTTGATTGACGAAGAACCACATACTAATCCCTACTAGCAACCAATAAATAAAAGGTATACCGTGAACAGGCTGGTTACTTCTGATTCCCATACCAAATACGAACCAATAAACCATGATTTGTAATGCTGGATTCAGTAATTCCCATGCTACGCCAAGATAGTTATTCGTATTCGTTATTTTAATTTGAAATTGTGCAAGTCTTTGCACTAAGTAAAAATTCTTGATGTGTTCTTTAAAAACAGATCCTACTGCCGACATTGAAATTAACCACGCTTTCAATTAAATATATACAATGTATTAACGTATTTATTAATGATTCGGATAACTACATTATATATAACATTTTCTCAAAAGTTTAATATAATTATTACGTACGCATCATATTATTATATATTGTAAAGTAGATTACTATAAAATAAGACCATAACTATGGACTTCATTTTATAAAAAAAGTAAAATCTACTTATTGTTTACAAAAAGTTATACAAAATCTCTTATACACTTTACACTAGGTTAATAAATTTAACAACTATTGTATGATGTATTATAATCTATATAAGTATTGATAAGGAAGGAATTATCATGAGCGTATCTGTAAATATCAAAAATGTGACAAAAGAATATCGCATTTATCGCAATAATAAAGAACGCATTAAAGATGCCTTAATCCCTAAAAATAAAAATAATACATTTTTCGCTTTAGACGATGTCTCTATCACAGCACACGAAGGTGATGTCATCGGTTTAGTCGGCATCAACGGCTCAGGTAAATCTACATTAAGTAATATGATTGGTGGCTCAATCTCACCTACTTCAGGCAATATTGAACGCAACGGTGAAGTGAGTGTCATCGCAATCAATGCAGGCCTTAACGGTCGTTTGACTGGTGTGGAAAATATCGAATTTAAAATGTTATGTATGGGGTTCAAAAGAAAAGAAATTAAACAACTTATGCCTCAAGTAATAGAATTTAGTGAATTAGGCGAATTTATTCATCAACCTGTTAAAAATTATTCAAGTGGTATGCGTGCTAAATTAGGATTCTCAATTAACGTTACAATCAACCCTGATATTTTAGTTATTGATGAAGCATTATCCGTTGGGGACCAAACTTTCACACAAAAATGCTTAGACAAAATTTATGAATTCAAAGAAGCCAACAAAACGATATTCTTCGTTAGTCATAACATCCGTCAAGTTCGAGAGTTCTGTACTAAAATTGCTTGGATTGAAGGCGGAAAGCTCAAAGAGTACGGAGAATTAGAAGAGGTACTTCCTAAATATGAGCAATTCTTAAAAGACTTCAAGAAAAAATCAAAAGCCGATCAAAAAGCATTCAGAAAAGGTTTAGATGAAAAACGATTTATTGTTAAATAGCGATCATCAAGATAAAAATATGAAGAGACTGGGACAAAATAAAATGTCTCAGCCTCTTCGTATTTTTGGCAGTAGCTGGTTGAACTGAGAAGGCGCTTGAACCAAACTTTTCTCAGTTCTAGTCATCCTTGCCAACAGGGGTCCGGCAAATAAAATGTTATTAAGAAATTCTATTTGCTAAGCAAGCTAGAAGCGGGACAACGACTTCAAAAGTATTCTGCCCCACCCCTTATTTATTCTTCTTCATTCGTCGCTGTACTTTAAAAACTTTATACATAAATTTAGGAATACTACGCATACGCCCAATACGCTTCCAATCGATTAATAAGCGATATACCCATTCTATATTCAATTGAATAAATAGTTTAGGCGCTCTCTTCTTCGTGCCACTGTATATTTCAAGTGAGCCACCTACACCCATCATTACAGTACTTTTAAAGGTATGTCGATACTTTTGAATCCACTCTTCTTGTTTTGGAAAGCCCATCCCAACGAAAATATAATCCGGATTAAAACGTTGTATTCGTTTGATGACTGTCTCATCATTTAAGTCTATATAGCCATGATGATAATCAAATTGGGCTTGCGGATATTTCTGCTGTAAATTATTGTGTGCCAGTGTGACTACTTCATGTTTAGCACCAAGTAAATATACCTTTTGATAATTCGTATGCGCAATCTTTAAACAATGTTCCATCAATTCGATACCTGGCACACGTCTTTTTAACGGCATCCCTAATCGATTCGATGCCTTAATAACCCCCGTACCATCTGGAACAACGTAATCCGCACTATTAATTAGCTGTCTATATGTACTATGCTCTGACGCATAATCAACGATTTCTGGATTAGCTGTCACGATAAACAAATTATCCTCAGTGTCTTGCGTGAAAAATGTTTTGACATGTTCAATCATATCTAGCATCGTTACATTGTCGAATTGAACACCTAAAATATCCACTTTAGTCGCTGTTGTCTCTTTTTGATCATGCATTTAAGTAATCTCCTTACTGTCTAAACCATTTCATATGCATATAGTATATGAAAATAGAAACATAATAAATAATTATTTTTTCTCAACACGTTTTCAACTGATATTCATGTTCTCTCTAAAAGATACATCTAAAGTCTAAACGCTAAATCATTAAATTTACTTTATAATCAATACTATAATCTTATACTCGACGAGGTCAATCATGGTCTATTTAGAACAATTTTTTACTACAACTATCAATTTAAATATATATTTAATCCTTATTATAGCAATGATCTATATAATGATTCATCAAAATAGACATCGCTCATTTAATCAGTATTTAGACGTTTATTTAAACTATATTCCTGTACTTACACATGAATTTGGTCATGTATTATTTAATAAAATCAGTGGCGGACGCGCAAAAGATTTGGTTATCGTTACCCGTCCATCTGAACGATTGCAAACGATGCAACAAGGTTATGCTATTACGCAATCCAAAGGGCGTATTGGACAATTCATTACAACACTAGGCGGCTATATCATGCCTCCATTGATGCTCTTAATCGGTCTAAGTGCTGCTTATTATGGTCATCCAAGTCTATTCTTAAGCGCTTATATCATTATTTTTATTTATTTTTTCATTCTAACATCACGCAAACTATCACCAATGATTGTATTAATCATATTCATCGCACTTTTATACTTTTTAGTGCAACACGACAATCAATTGCTATTTTATTATTTAGTCATTTTTATGTATCATCTGATTCTTGGCGTATTATTAGGCGAAGTTTTACAATCAAGTTGGACAATATTTAAACTAACATTTCAACGCCCCATCCCGAGTTGGGATGGGCGTACCTTAACAGAAATCACACGTATACCCACATTCATTTTCAGTACCTTATGGATAGCGTTTAACGCGTTAGCAATATACGTTATGCTCATCTTCACACTTTAATTCAATTTAAACAAATCTCCACTAAAGCGGTATAACTGACCAATTTAGTGGAGATTCTATTATCTAATTAAACATGTTCTGCAAATATATTCATTGCGTTGTCATAGCTTAGTATCGTTACAATATCATTTCGTTTCACTATCATGACTTTATTCGTTTCATCTTTAGTTACTATTTCAACATCATTTCCTATTGAAATATCTTTGCTTGAAAGATAGACCAGGAGTTCAGTCTTATCACGTACACGTTTAATCGTCACTTTATCACCAGGCGCGAATGCTAATAAAGATATTGTAAATTTCTCTTCGAAATGTTGATTTCTTGGGATAATGCCACCATGTGGACATGTTTCAGGATAATCAAGTATCTTATCCAAACGTTCTACAAACAAATCTGAAATGCGATGTTCTAATATTTCCGCTTCTTGATGTACCTCTTCCCAAGTATATTGTAAAACCTCTATTAAAAATAACTCCAACAGACGGTGACGCTTAATGATATCTAACGTATGTTTCAACCCCTCATCTGAGAGCTTTACACCTTTATAGTGTTTCGTTTCAACATAACCAGCTTTTTCCAAACGTCCAACCATTTCACTAACTGAAGGAGGCTTTATATTTAAATACTGAGATAACTTTTTATTTGAGACAAAGGATGTATCTCCATCATTAGCTAATATTGCTTTCAGATAATCCTCTTTTTCTTCAGTTAACATCATTTCACCTCACCCATGCATTCACTTTATTGTATCATGAATTGCTAATGAATGTTATTCACGCTTATTTAAACAATCTGGAATTTTATTATAAATGCGATCCTGGACATACATTATATAATGATGCTACTTTGCACATTCATAGTAGCTGACTGAACTGGGAAAAGACTTAAATCAATCTTGTATCCCTTCTAGTCATCCTTGTGAGCGGGCCTTAGCAAAGAGTATTTCATCAAGACATGCCACAAGTTAAGCAATGTGGGAGTGACCACGAATTTATAAAGCATTCCGTCCCACTCCCACATCGCTATATCTTCAACAACCATGATTAAATTAATCGGTTAAACTGTCAACGATAACCATTTCATCATAGTTAATTGCTTCTCTTAACTTTAATGCTGTACTTTCAGTAATGTCGCCATCATCAGTCAAACTAGATAAAACACGACGTTGTTCTCTCAAAGCATTTAATTTAATCTTCGTAATTGAATCTTCTGCTCGTGTATTAAAGAAATTAGATGGCGATAAGTTATCGATTCTCATAAGATATCCGTCACAAATCATACCAACTTCTAATTTATTATCTTCATTCGCTTCATCTACTAAACGACTGACTACATTATAGTGAACAATCTTATTGATTTTAGATAGTTCCAATAAGTTATCCGTCACACTTAACGATGATGCGGCATTTGTACGCGTTCTTATACGACGTTTTAAAAGTAAAGCTCTTGCGCCAACAATCATTCGACGTATAAGTGAAGCTTGACGATATACTTGAGTTCGTTCAGCGTAACGCATATAGTTTTCTAATACGCTCGCTGTAATTTCACCATCATCGGCAAGTTGTTCTAACGTTTTCGTTTCAACTTTAAATGCTAAACTTTGTAATCGTTCAAGTTCTTTAGAGTTCTCGTCATCCTTTTCAACAGATTTCAAGAACGTTAATTTATCGTGATATTCTTTAATCACATTGCCATAGCGGTAACTTGTTTCAAACGATGAATGATGATTCAAGTAATCAATGACATGCTCAAGAATATAAATTCTTGCTTCTTTAAAATTCATACTTCCAATCTTCGCTTTAGGTGCACTCGCTGTTACAAACGGCAATACTACTTGTGCAACCACTAGACTGATAATAACCATACCTGAGGAAATAAATAATAAATCATTACGATATGAGAATGCATGATGATCTGCTAAAAAATAAGGCAGTGTTAATGCGATTGCCAATGAAATGGTTCCATGAACACCACATAGCGTCATGATAAGGGCATACATACTTCGTTTAGGTGGTTTTTCTTTTTTCTTGTCTTCCCCTTCTTCATTCATTAATTTTTGGAAAGGACTGACAGATAAATAGAATAATGGATATAGCACATACACCCAAATAAATCTAAATAGATAGACTGCTAACGCAACCAAGGCCGTGATTACAACTAAGAACAATAAATTGTGTGGTTCTGTTTTTACAATATTCCCAATAACTTCTGGAACTAAAAATCCTAATATTGAAAAAACAAAACCATTCAATGCGTACCCTAGAATATTCCAAGTGTGGTTATAACTCATTTGAAGTCGTGTGCGTGTCTGAGCGATACGATCACG
Source organism: Staphylococcus borealis (assembly GCF_001224225.1). GTDB lineage: Bacteria > Bacillota > Bacilli > Staphylococcales > Staphylococcaceae > Staphylococcus > Staphylococcus borealis. The sequence continues at coordinate 44,147 of NZ_CUEE01000009.1, forward strand.
TTCAAAGCCATGTACTAAACCTGCAACAACAGCGGCAATAATTCCTGACGCATGAAACATTTCAGCTACAAGATATGTAACAAATGGTGTCAATAATTGTAAGAATGTAAACATATTAATGTTCTCTATGCCACGTCTGGTAAGCGTTAAACGGAATCTAACGAGTGCAATACCAATAAGTAAACCAATAATTGCACCACCGATTGACGCAATCAGAAATTGTTGCACCGCTTCAAATAATGAAAATGTACCAGTAATTAGAACACCTACTGCAATTTTAAATGAAATGATACCTGCTGCATCATTAAGTAATGATTCACCTTCAAGTATAGTCATAGCACCTTTAGGTAGTACCTTACCTTTTGTAATTGCTTGCACAGCCACAGCATCCGTTGGACATAATATTGCAGCTACAGCAAATGCGGCACCTATAGGAAGTGTCGGCCAAATCCAATGAATAAACAGGCCTACACCAATTACAGTTGTAATAACGAGTCCTAATGCCATTAACATAACCGGTTTAATATAGCGACGTAAATGAGCTCTGGAAACGTTAACACCTTCCACAAACAGTAACGGTGCAATCGTTGCTACCATAAAGAGTTCTGAATCAAAGTTGAATTCTACAGGTACAGGTGTTAAAAAGAGGAGCATTCCTAAAGCAATTTGAATGAATGCCAGAGGCACTTTGGGTATAAAAGTATGAACAAAGGAGCTTATAATCACTACGGCTAGAAATATGAGAATCGTTTCAAATATTTCCAAACTTCCACCCCATTTTATACTTCATATTTAATTGGAGAAATAAGACTTGCCTAATATAAAAAATACGCTTTATGTCTATTTATATCTTTATAAGATACATCTTAAACTCACAATCGGTTAGTTATAATTTTACCATTAAAGTTACAATGAATTAACTAACTTGCATTCATTTTTAATCCATTTTTATTAAATTGATAGCATTCCAATCTACTTCTAACCATTCATTTGTTTGATCACTTATAACAATCACCTTTATACCAACTAAGACTTTCATTGAGATTTTAATAAAATTTTTACTATCCCCTAACATTGAATTAAACATTCATTACTATGCTTTAGTTAGAAATGTTCAAACTGAAATCATTTCGTTTTAAACAATCGGGTGCTTCAATTGAAAACCATTTAGGAGGATTATACATGACTATTTCAAAAAGACTTACTGCGACAGTATTAGGCATTTTACTCTTAATTATGTTGATTGCAACAGTCGCAGATCAACCGATATCAAATGCATTGATGAATCAAAATGATCTATTTGGCACACTCTTTCAAAATTATGGGTTATTCCCGCCTACGTTAGTACTCATTATTTCTGTGATTATATTAAATTATTATGTATTCACAACGTTTAATCATCGATTTGCTAAGTTAATCATCTTAGTTATGACTTCTGTATTCACACTAATTAAAACGAACGCACTAGTATCAGAAACTGTTCAATACATATTATCAACATCAAATAATATAAAGCACCATAAGCCTATGGGTATGGCAAATAATGAAGGAAATGCAGGTACCGCTTTACCCTTAGGTTGGAGTATGTTTATATCACTAATCATTTTATTAATCATCGCATTTGTTTGTTATTATTTTTGGTTAAAAAACACAAATACTGCTGAATTAACTAGATTATTTAAAGTGTCACTTATCAGCTTTATCGTACTATTTATCGGCTTAGAACTTGTTGGCAATATGAAAGAATTATGGGGACGTGTCAGACCATATGAACTTAGCGACAAAGGATCACATTTTACCAATTGGCTTACCATAAATGGCAATACAGGGCATAGTTCATTCCCATCAGGGCATACGGGTAATGGTGCCTTTCTCATGTTTCTAGCTTTCTATTTCCATAAGCTTCGCTCACGAAAAATCATGTTCGCAATTGGCCTATTTTATAGTGTATTAATGGCATTAAGTCGAATTCGAATCGGTGCGCATTTTACTAGCGATGTAACCATGAGTTTAATCATTATGTTTGGTCTTATGGTGATGGCAGACGTCCTTATTCATAAGATAACTTCAAATACTAATCAGCAATAATGTGGCATGTATGACGGATGTATCATCATCGATTCAATTGCTACGTTCTAAATTAGAAATAACTACAGTTGACGTATATTTTATCTTTACTACAATTTTAACCGTACGATATTTCTATTTTAAGGAGTTAAAATCATGAATACATTTTCAGAGAAAGAGAAACTGACATTATTATCAGATATTGTAGAGATTAATACGGTGAATGATAATGAAATGGAAGTTGCTACTTATTTAAAAGACTTATTTGAAGCACATCATATTAAGGCAGAAATTGATACGGTTGAAGGTCAACGTGCAAACTTAATTGCTACAATCGGTAGTGGAAGCCCTGTGGTAGCAATTTCAGGCCACATGGATGTTGTATCAGAGGGCGATCACAATGATTGGGACTATCCCCCATTTCAATTGACCGAAAAAGAAAACCGATTATATGGCCGTGGTACTTCAGATATGAAATCCGGGTTAATGGCTTTAGCGATTGCAATGATTGAATTGAAAGAAAACCATCAACTACCTCATGGTACGATAAAATTCATGGCAACTGCGGGTGAAGAAAGAGAACAACTTGGTTCAGCACAACTATATCAAAAAGGTTATATGAATGACGTTGACGCTTTGATTATTGCTGAACCATCTGAAACAAACATCGTTTATGCTCATAAAGGATCAATGGATTATAAAATCACTTCTAAAGGTAAAGCTGCTCACAGTTCTGTACCTGTTATCGGATATAATGCGATCAAACCATTAATTGACTTTATTCAAGATATCGATACTGAATATGAACGTATTTCTAAAACTTTAAAAAGCGAAAAACTAGATTTTTCACATCTTATTGCGCGCATTCAAACACAATTAACACAAGACAACCACATAGCTGCGGATGAGGTTGAACGTGTGATTTCTGGACTTGTTATTAGCAATACCATTTTACATGGTGGGAACCAAGTGAATTCAGTTCCTGATATTGCTACTGCTGAATTTAATATTAGAACGATTCCAGAATATGATAATAAAAAAGTTAAAGCCCTATTTAAAACTTATTTAGAAGAAGTCAATAAACAAGGGGGTCAACTTGAAGAGGATTTGTATTTAGACTTAGATCCAGTATTAACAACAGGAGATAATCCATTAATTAAGATTGGACAACGTGTGGCTAAGCAGATATTCGGCGAAGACATTGTTGCTTCACCAACAGTCGGTGTCACAGACGCTTCTAATTTGTTACGAGATAAAGATGAACACTTTTCTTTCCTAATGTTTGGACCCGGAACAGTGCCACATCAAATTAACGAGTATGTAGAGAAAGAAAAATACCTTCGTTTTATCGACTACTACAAAGAATTACTCATAACTTATTTAAAAGAAGAGTCCGGGACATAAATAATATGATGATGCTATTTTGCAAATTCGCAGTAGCTGACTGAACTGAAAAGGCGCTTTAATCAAGCTTTTCTCAGTTTTAGTCATCCTTGCGGAGGTGGGCGGGGCCCCAACACAAAAAATCACGAAAGTGATTTTACAAGCTAAGCAAGTTGGGGTCGGGGCCCCAGCAAAGAGAATTTCATTAAGAAATTCTACAAGCAAAGCAAGCTGGGAGTTTACGACGAATTTAAAAGAATTCTGTCCCACTCCCAACTCATATTTACAACGAGAAAATCTATAATCAAAAGCATAAGTTAGCATCGTACGACGTCACACATTCAAAAAAGGGGGTGGATTTTATGAAAATTTCATGGATCTTTTGGTGGATAGTAAGCGGCATTGAAGTACTAAGTTTTTTAGGATTTGCGCTTTTACTTTGGTTAAGATCAGTAGATGCTACAGGGGGCATACAAACGACCGAAGTAAAATGGATTAATATTGCAGTACTAGGATTTGCGTACTTATTCCCTTTCCTAGTACAAATCATATGGTTAGTTATTAATCTTATTTACTCAAAAAGACAACAAACAATCATATAAATGATTTATTCAGCAGGTATTACTTTGCACTTCACCTATATCATTGTTATTTCTTTATGTTTATTTAAATCTATTAATGACATTAATTTTATATATCAACCTAAAAAATGAGATTGAACATTCAAACCAGTCATCTTTACGATGACGTGTTTATGTTCAATCTCATTCATTTAATCAATCTCTAGTTTCTTTTCTAGCTTCTGATAAGCTTTCAATATTCTCTTCTTGTTGCTTTTCTTTTTCTTTCTGTCGTTGCTTTTGAACGTCATAATAAATTTTCTCTCGACGTTCCTCTCGAATTCGAGCACGATTTTTAAGTTCCTCTGTTGAATTGTATTCTTTAGAGCTCAATAAAATCGAAGAGCGTTTTGGTGCATCATCTTTACGGTACATGTATGCGCCTGTACGATATGCTGCTCTCGCAACTAAATGCATACCAACTGGTGATGTTAAGTTGATAAAAACAATCGATAATAACAATCTTACACTAAAGAAACTCTGTTGATTCGTAAAGTAAATTAACACGCCTACTAATGTTAATAAGACAGATAACGTCGAACTTTTAGTAGATGCATGACTTCGTAGAAAGACATCTTGAAATTTAACAATTCCAATCGCACTAATCACAGCAATAATACTACCAAGAAATATAAGGAGCGCGGCAATCAACTCAATGATTTCGTTTATTTGTACCATTGAATACACGACCTCCCCCTATAAATCTAGAAATAGATACAGAACTTACAAATGAAATAATGGCAACAAGCATAATAGAATCAAGGAATGACACAGTGTTATAAATCACACTAACCACACCTATAATACACATAATAACAGCACTGGAAGCATCAAATGCTACAACCCTATCTGCTGTTGTAGGTCCTTTGATTAAACGGAATAAGCCAATTATGAACGCTATGCCAAACAATACTAATGCACTTGTAATGAAGAAATTCGTGAGCGTTTCAATCATTGTGTCACCTCCGTAATCAAGTTTTCATATTGTTTTATACTTTTAAGTAGGCTTTCTTTTTCTTTTTCAGAAACATCAATACTGTGTATAAAGAATTTATTCGTTGTCTTTGAAATTCGAATCACTGTCGATCCAGGCGTAATAATGATTAAAATTGTCAAAAAGGTTATGGCCCAATCATTTTTTAATTTCGTTTCATACGTTAATAAGCCCGGATTCATATGATTCGTTTTGAATAAAATGTACTTAATAATACTGATACTAGAAGTAATTAATTGATATAAATATACGCCGAGAAACTTGATAGCTACCCATATCTTTTTAGGATAAAAAGCTTGTCCAAAGAAACGATGCAGTATATAAATTACTATTAAACCAATGATGAAGCCAGATACGAAGGTAGAGAATTGAAATGAGTCTTCATCTTGAAACAGTACCCATAAAAAAGCGATTAATATGTTCAATACAATTTGTCTCATTTATTCCCCTCCTTCAAATGTGTGTTAACAATGCTATGGAAGTAATTATCATCCAAATTCAATTTTGTAGCATTTTCAGTAGCATGCATCACGACTGGTGCTGCAATACCCATTGCAAGTACTACTGCGACTAAGACGCCCAGAATTGTTTTACGATGTTTAGGTAGCGGGTTGAAATCAACCTGTTCACCATCATTATCTCCAAAATACATAATAAATAGAATTCTAAATAAGCTATACATAGCTAATAAACTTGTGATAATCATTAATGCTAAGCCAATGTAATTACCATTTTCAATTGCACCTTGGAAGATTAACACTTTTCCTGGGAAACCACTAAATGGTGGAACGCCTCCAATCGCAAATATCATAACAACAAATGCAACACCAAAGAATGGTTCCTTCTTAGCTAGCCCACATAAGTATTTATATTCACGATAACCAGACATATACACTAAGCTACCTATAATAAAGAACAACATCGTTTTAACGATAATGTCATTAGCTAGATAGAAGATGGCACCATGGACACCTGCAAACGTATTTGAACCTAGACCTAAAATGACAAAACCTATTGATAATATAACTTGATATGAAGCGACTTTCTTAATATCACGATATGCGATAACGCCGAATGCACCTATAAGCATTGTGATACAAGACATAAATACTAGCAATGGATGTGTCACGCCTGTATGTTGGTCAAATAGAAGTGTAAAGAAACGAATCAGTGCGTACGCACCTACTTTCGTCATTAATGCTGCAAATAAAGCTGCAAGTTCAGTGTTAAGTACTGCATAGGCTTTAGGTAACCACATGAAGAGTACCAATGCAGCTTTCGAACCAAATGCCACAATAAAGACAATTGAAATAATAATAATCGCTTTATTGTCATGAATTTGATCTAAGCGTAATGCGACTTGTGAGAAGTTTAATGTTCCAACTGTCTTATATAACAAGCCGATACCAAGTAAGAAAAACCATGAACCTATGATGTTTAATACAACATAAATAATGGCGGCTCTTAATTGTTCGACAGATTGACCTAATGTTACGAGCACGAATGAAGCGAGTAACATAATTTCAAACATAACATATAAGTTGAATAAATCAGATGTTAAGAATGAGCCAATAACACCCGTTGTTAAGAACAAAATAAAGGTAGGCAAGTAGTATCGATTAACACGATCCTCGCCACGTCCAAATCCATAAGACATGATCAGTGTCACAACAAATGATGCGACAGTGACCATAACTAAACTTAAAGTATCACCTAAAAATTGAATACCAAAAGGTGCTGCCCAACCACCAAAATCAAGGGTGATAGGTTTATGCTGTAGCACATAGATTAATAAATAAAGTGAAATAATTGTATTAATAGACATTGTTCCAATGTACAAAATTTTAGATAACATGTTTTTTTCTTTCGTAAAAACAAGCACCAATGCACATAACAATGGTAATAGGATAGGAAGAACTAATAAATTACTGTTCATTGTCATCCTCCTCTCCTCTTAATACATCAATATTAGATTCCTTAGTAACACGGTATGTTCGATAAACAAGCACTAATAGAAATGCAGTCATCGCAAAGCCAATAACAATTGCAGTAAGTACAATCGCCTGCAGTAACGGGTCCACATAATTGGTATTAGGACCATGAATTAACGGTTCTGTCATCTTATTACTATAATGACCCATACTCATAATGATTAGATTCCCGGCATGTGTATAAATCGAAATACCTATAACAATTCGAATTAAGTTGAGTGATAGTATCATGTACGTTCCTATAAATACTAAAAATCCTATCACAAGTAATAATATTAAATTCATGATTTACCACCACTCAAAGCCAACATAATTGTCTCAATAACACCAACAACCGTTAACAATATACCTAATTCAAATAATGTAATTGTTGTTACATGCAATTCACCCAATAAAGGCAAATGAATGTATGCTTCACTTTGATATAGGAACGCTTTACCAAAGAACACTGGCACAATTGCAGTAAGTGCCGAAATGATAGCACCAACAATCATCAATTTTTTAAAATCGATTGGAAGACTTTCTAAAACTTCATCTACATCAAAAGCTAAGAACATTAGGATAAAGGCCGAGCTAAAGATTAGACCACCTATAAAACCGCCACCCGGATTATTATGTCCCGCAAAGAAAACATAAAACCCAAAGGTTAATAATATAAAGACAACGATTTTAGTAACGGTTCTTAACACAACATCATTTTCTTTCATCTTGGCCCCTCCTATCTTTGTAATGTAATAATGTATAAATACCTAAACCAGCTATGATTAAAACAATACCTTCAAACATTGTATCCAATGCTCTGAAATCACCTAAGATTGCATTTACGATATTTTTACCGCCAGTTAATTCATAGGCATTCATATAATATTTAGAAATTGACTCAAAACCATCACCTTGTTGGGCAATAAATATCAGTGTCACGACGGCTCCAGCCATAATAAATGACACGATAATTTTGACAGTTTCCTTTTTCATATTCGCAGTAGTTCGTGCGATGTTTGGCAATCTTGAGAAACTGACAATAAAGAGAATTGTCGTAATTGTTTCTACTACTAATTGCGTTAATGCTAAATCTGGTGCTCTCATTAATAAGAAGAACAATGCCACACTATAACCGATGATGCCATTTAAAATAACCATCGTTAAACGTTGACGAATAAACACTAACGCGATACCAACAATACTGATCATAATGCCTAAAATAACTTCCAATGGGCCAAATTCTGAAACTTCTATTTGATGTAGCTTTGGCAAGCCGACTTGGAATATACCGTAAGCAATTAATAGAGAGAAAATGAGTACTGTAATAATGTTATAGTGGTTTAATCTGTTGTTCATTAAACCGCGGATCATTTGACCAGAATAACGCTCGAAACCTCGATACACATTACGATAAGAAGTTGTTATCGAAGCATACTTAATCACTTGATGCGTTATCGCTTTCCAGTTCACTTTTAACGCTAAAATGAGACCAACTATAATAACAATCACACTAAAAATGAGTGGTAAGTTAATGCCATGCCATTGAGATACGTGCGGTGCTATTGCATCAACGTTGCTACCTAAATTGGTAACATTCCGAAGTGCTGGCAATACTAAACGCTCAGTAAAAACGTTAGGGATAAAGAAAATAACGGGTATCATAACCATTAAAATAATTGCTGGTAAACTAAACAGCCATGGTTCGTGAATGTGTTTCTTAGGCACTTTCTTTTCATCAAATTCTCCCCAAAAAGTTTCTTTAAGCATGTAAACTGCATAGACAAAAGTAAAGATACTCGCGATAACACCAATTGCTACCACAATAATCGTTAACGTTAAACCAAATTGTTGTAATTCGATTGCGCTAACTAGAGAATCAAAGAACATCTCTTTACTCAAGAAACCATTTAATAACGGTACACCTGCCATTGATAACGCAGCGAGTGTCATGACTAAGTTCATTTTCGGGAAGTATTTTCGCATACCACTTAAGCGACGAATATCTCGTGTACCAGCTTCATGGTCAATAATTCCGACACCCATAAATAAAGCACACTTAAATATAGCGTGATTCATTAAATGGAATAAACCTGCGAATAATATGAGTGTGTAGGTTTCTGCCATTATACCTGATGGATGTTGTGCAATGCCTCCACCTAGACCAACCATCGACATAATCATTCCTAATTGACTAATAGTTGAATACGCTAAGATACCTTTTAAATCATATTGTCTCAAGGCTGTTACAGAGCCGAATATCATCGTAATCAATCCAACAAACGTAACAATATAAATATAACTATCACTTAAGCCTAAAATAGGCGTGAATCTAAATAGTAAAAAGATACCAGCTTTAACCATTGTAGCCGAGTGCAAATAAGCACTTACAGGCGTTGGAGCAGCCATGGCTTTAGGTAGCCAAATATGAAATGGAAATTGTGCTGATTTAGTAAAAGCCCCAATTAACAACATTATCATCATTGGTATAAATAGAGCATGTTCGCTAATGCTATGACTTTGTGTAAGTAGTTCTGAAATCGTATTTGTACCAGTAATGATATATAGCATAATAAAACCTGTTAATAAGGCTAAACCACCTAATACGGTAATGATAAATGACTGAATTGCGCCTAATTGACTTTCAGCATTGCTATACCAGTAGGAAATTAATAGAAATGACGATACACTCGTTAATTCCCAAAATACATACATTAAAATAGTGTTGTTTGAAACGACAATACCTAACATACTAAACATGAATAATAATAAATATAAGAAGAAACGTGGCAAGTTATCTCTATTAGCAGATAAATATTGAGTAGCATAGAAAAATACTGCCACCCCTATAATGGAGATAATTAATCCGAACATTAATCCCAGGCCGTCTAATCTGAGGTCAAGATTAACATCAATAGCGGGCATCCATGGAATCTTAAATTCTACAAATTTTCCATTTAAAACACTGGGAATTTGGGTCAAGAAATACCCTGAAGCTAAAATAGGTGCTAACAATGCAATATATCCCGCAAACCGTCTCAATGGTTTAATAAACAACGTCATTAGGACGATTAGCATAATAATGATTAGTCCACCTAGTAAGTATACTAAGCTCATCAAAAGCCTCCTTTTCAATAAAAATTAAATTATAAATTTAAAGCGATAATTGTATGAAGTTCATCATCGGCAGACAACCCGATAAATTTAACCGTTTCTTGTGTTGTCTGATGACCTAAATATTTTTGTATGATTGCAATAGAAATACCCGATTGGTAAGCATGATAAGCAAACGTTTTACGCAAAGTTGTCAAACCAATATGACACAACCCTAATTCTTCAGCCGCATGATGAATGATTCGGTAAGCTTGTTGTCTAGAAAGTTCCTTATGTGTTCTTATTGATTGGAATAATAATTGATTGTCCATAAGGTTATTATATTCAATAAACCGCTTAATCTCTCCACGCAAGTCATTCGGCAACAAGATTTTAATTGCAGGTGCACATGATTGAATCCAAGAAGATTTAATGTCATCTTGATCATCCATTTTGACGTCGTTTACTTTTAAATTTAATAAATCTGTTAAACGTATACCCGTATGTATTGCTAATTTAAATAAAAGATAATCTCTATCTGATTTACGTTTTAATACATCATACATCTTTTTTATATCATCTTTATTTCTGATTGGTTCAACTTGATTCATCTATCCACCTCATAAAAGTTTCTTATTTAATGATAAACCATATTTTAGTAACATGAAACGTTTTTGCTCAAATTTCTTTAAAATAATGTGTCTCTTTTTTGAATTGATTTCGATATATAGAGTGAAAGGAGGTGACAAACACATGAATGAAATTTCACAATTATCTGTTGTTTGTACGCATATCACTCACGATGCAAGTGGCAAAGCAAAAGAAACGAAACGTCGTTTTACAAACTTAAATACAAGAGCCACAGATTCAGAAATCAGATCTTTTGTTAATATCATCGCACATCTGATTAATGAACCATTCGACAAAATTGAAGTCGTTAAAACTCAAGATTTAACTTAATTCAAATCTAAAAATAATTAAGGAGGTATATAATATGACAAAAACTTTAGAACTTGCTTTTAAAACAAATTTAAATAAAACTGCTAAATTGCAATTCCCACAAGTTAACGTTGTTGTATCAGAGGCTGATGCTAAAGATGCCATGGATAATATTATTAAGCTTAATATTTTACAACCCACAGCCGGTACACCGATTAAAGCGACATCTGCTAAATTAATAGATGTTACGAGTACTGTCATTTTCGAAACGAAATAACCTATCACGATTGTGTTATGTCATTGATTTCGAAACAAAGCGATTATTACGCGTCCACATCGAAAATTGGCAGTAATAAATTGAATTGAGAAGGTACTTCAATGATACTGTTCTCAGTTCTAGTCATCCTTGCGAGCGGACCGTAACATCAAACATGCGCCTATAAGCAAGACAAATTGGAGAGTAACAATGAATTCAACTTGAATTCTGTTACTCTCCTTTTTTACTTCAATTCAAAGTCCTACACCTATAATGATGCGCAACGAGACCATTCCGCTACTGTATTTTGAAAATAATATTTAAAATGCGTATAATAATGATGTGTTAATTAAAAAAATGTAGGAGGTCAATTGTGGCATTTTTATTTATACTCGGTATCGTGGCTGGTATGATGGTTCCAATACAAACCTCAATTAATGCTCGTCTAGGACGTTTCACTGAATCAACTTTCTATGCGTCTACCATTTCATTTTTTATAGGTAGTTTATTTTTATTTATATTAAATGTAATTTTTAACCCTAAATTATTTGATGCTTCATTTTATAGTGGCCACACAATAGACTATCATTGGTGGGTTGGTGGTCTGTTAGGCGTTTGTTTCTTAACAGGAAACTTATTATTACTTCCCCGTATAGGTGCAGCATTAACAGTAGTTATGACCGTAGCTGGTCAAATCATCATGGGGGTCTTCATTGATACTTTCGGTTTACTTGGCGCGAGTAATCATCCCTTCACACTTTTAAAAGCAGTAGGCATTTTAATCTTACTCTTCGGTATTTTATTGATGAATGAGATACCTAAAAATAAACTTGAAGAAAAAACAAATCTTATGTTTTATGTATGGCTAATTATCGGATTTATATTTGGCTTTGCACCGCCATTACAAACAACTATTAATAGTGGTTTAGCTCAACAAATGCATAATTCATTGTTTGCGTCACTTGTATCATTTAGCGTTGGCACATTCGCGTTATTCATTCTAACGTTAATATTTAACCGAAGCCTTAAAATTAAAGTCTCACAACCAGATATAGGTAACATCAAGCCTATTCATTTCATTGGTGGTGTATTAGGCGTTATTTTTGTCACTTCAAACATTATTCTAATGCCATTTTTAGGCGCAGCGTTAACTACAATTGTTGCCATGTTGGGACAAATGCTCATGGGCGTATTGATCGATCACTTCGGCTTAGGTGTTCCCAAAAATTCAATAACATTGCGCAAATTCAGTGGATTAATCGCTATTGCCATTGGGATTGTTTTATTACGTCTCTTTTAATTTGTATAACAGAATATTGATATATTTATTCAAAATGTCTTCTTTTCTTAATTGTTGAGAAGACATTTTTTTAATTTAATAATATTGGGAGTGGGACAGAATTCTTTTTAAATTCGTTGTAACCCCAACTTGCTTAGCTTGTAAAATCACTTCCGTGATTTTTTGTGTTGGGGCCCCGCCCACCCCCGCAAGGATGACTAGAACTGAGAAAAGCTTGAATTAAGCGCCTTCTCAGTTCAGTCAGCTACTGCGAATTTGCAAAATAGCTTCATTATATTATTTTTGTCACAACCTCATCACCATTGTATAATCATTGTATAACAACTTTATAGAGGTGATTTTACTGAAGACATTTTTTACCCCATTAAAACTTTTAGTGACTGCACTTATCCTCCTGATTATCTCCTTCGGCTATTATATTTATTCAAAAATACCTAACGAACCAGACACTTCAAAAATAGAAACGCTCACTGCCAAACCTCAATATTCTCTTTCTTTTACTGGTGAACAGCAATCTCAAGAAAGCTTTACTTTATATTTCAATCCTTCTTTAGGCAATGTTGCCTCTTTATTTGTTAAAAATGGTGAAACCATTCATTCTGATGCAGCTTTGATAGACTATTATAACCCTATTCTTGAGAAAATGATTGTCTCTAAAAAGAAAGCTCTAGCTTCTCTTCTCAACCAATCACCGAAACCACCAGGCGGACAACACATAGCGCTAAACACACAAATACTTGAACTTCAAAATCGGCTTCAAACACGTATTCATTCCCCTATTCATGGCAAAGTAACCGTCTTAAATCCACATCCTTCTAAATTAAATACAAAAATAATGCAAATTAATAGCGAAAAACATATTATTCGTGCTAATATAACTGAATCCCAATTAGATCAAATTAAAATAAACCAAGAGGTAAATGTTACAACAAAGCACGCTAAATTATTCACTGGTAAAATTTTATCTATTTCTCAAATTCCTCACAAAGTGGAAAAAGGAGAATCCATTTATCAAGTAGATATTTCCACCCAAGATCATTACCCACTTGGTCGTCATTTCGATATTGATGTTGGGAGTTCTAAAATAGAACTACCTACAAATTCAATATTTGAAAATGATTATATTTTAATTACACAAAATAACAAAATTATTAAAAGAAGAATAGAATATACTAAGAGCCCCAAAAATGGGTATATTATGGTATCCAAAGGATTAAACTTTGGGGATAAAGTTATCGTACACCCTTCATCCTCACTTCTATCCTATTAACCATAAGTTTTTCACAATAAGCTATTCGGAATAAATTTTATTATATAGAGTGAAATAATAATTGTTCTTAATTAATTGATTTTTATCAATTGCTTTGAAATTCAAACAAAGAATATAATAATCAAAATATTGTTTTATTAAGTACTTTTTTGTTTACTTCTTAATTCCATTTAGTTATAATTAACTAAATAATATAGCATTAAATTAATTTAATAAAATTCTTTTAATCTAAATTATTTAAGTATTTTTAACTATTATAGGACGTTATATATAATTTAACGGGCAAAATAGAAAAAGCACACATAAATTGGGGAGGTTTCAAAATGGCAATTTCAAAAATCAATGATTGCTTCGAGTTATTAGCAATGATCACATACGCAGATAAATTAAAAAATATCATCAAAAAAGAATTTTCAATTAGTTTTGAAGAGTTCGCCGTTTTAACATACATTAGTCAAAGTAAAGAAGATGAATATTATTTAAAAGATATTATTAATCACTTAAATTACAAACAACCACAAGTAGTTAAAGCAGTGAAAAATTTATCTCAAGAAGATTACTTTGATAAAAAACGTAATGAACATGATGAAAGAACTGTATTAATCCTTGTTAATAGTACACAACGTAAAAAAATCGATTCATTATTAAATAAAGTAAATACACGTATTGAAGAAGCTAACAAAGAAACTGATTTATAATTTCTTTGTGGCTTTTCTAATTCTATTTGTTTTCGATATACACTTAAAAATCTGGAATCGTATTTCCAGAGAAATACAGTCTGGGAAATAAATTATATAGTAATGCTAATTATCAAATTCGCAGTAGCTGACTGAACTGAGAAGGCGCTTAAATCAAGCTTTTCTCAGTTCTAGTCATCCTTGCGGAGGTGGGCGGGGCCCCAACACAGAGAATTTCACTAAGAAATTCTACAAGCAAAGCAAGTTGGGAGAGGGACGACGAATTCAAAAGAATTCTGTCCCGCTCCCTTATTTATATACTTTTATATTGTTAGCTCGATGCCGATTTTAAGCTAATACATTTAATATAAAACGTGCTGAATACATTCAAAACAATGATAAAAAGACAATTTCTAAATGATTTCAATAGAAACTGTCTTTCTCAAATAACTAAATTTAATGATTTACTTCTACTATCTGCTCAACATTTTCTAAAAAGTTCAAATATAAGACTAGAAACTTATCTTCTTCTTCTACATAGGGTGCATGTCCTGATTCTTCAAATAAAACTTTTTCAACATTTTGGAATCGTTCTTCGATTTTATAATGTTCCTTGTCATTTATAATTGGATCATAACGTCCATTTACAATGAGTGTAGGTACTTTAACGTAATGTGTATACCCTTGATTTACATATGCTGTATTTAAAAGCGCCCTACTAGCTATGGCACTATCCTCAGAATTCTGTTTACTATATAATCGTTGTCGTTGAATCCATTTCATCGCTGATTCTTTTTCTTTATAAATATAAGGGAATAGTAACAGTAGCGCTTCAGATTTATTAAACCCTGCAATTTCATCTTGGTGCTCAATCATTAATTTCGTAAAACCATGAACGATATCTTCAGCTTTAGAGGAGATAATGGTTAAAGATAATACATGTTTTTCATGCTTTTCAGTAAATTCTCTAGCAATAATACCTCCCATATCATGACCTAATATATGTGCTTTCTTTAAGTTTAATTTATTGATTAGTACATATAAATCTTCGACATGATCTTCTAAATCATATGAATCAGGACGTGATGATTTACCATGTCCTCGAACATCGTATGCAATCACTCTATAGTTCTCTTGTAGTTGTTTGTTTAATAAATCAAACGCTGCAGAATTACCATCTAAGCCATGTATTAAGATAACGGGGCTGCCATGTCCTTCATCTTGATAAGCTAATTTTGTTTGGTTTAACGTTTCGATTTTTTTCATGTTGGCACCTCCCTTAATTGTTACTATACCCACTTCTTTAAAAGTTACGCTATGAATGTTCTTAACTTTATTTCATAAATTATTATATAAAATTAATATTTAAACAAAAAAAACAATCACCTCAAAAATACAGGTGATTGTCTATGTGTTAAGAACTAAACCCTAGTTCTCGATGATAATTTAATTGTGTAAAAAATAATGAGTACAACTATTAAAATCCAAATAACTAAAGAAAAGATTTGTGCAATCTCAGGTTTTGTGATTACAGCATCAACCGTCTTTTGACAAAATAACAAGCCAATAGCTGTGTACTCCATCTTTTTAAAGAAAATACCTATTAAACTTAATATAATACCTATAAAAAAGACAACTTGATGACTATAAATAGTGATTGGAACGATTCCCCAGTTTAAATTAAACGCACGCATAATAATTAAGATTAATGCAATAATGGCGACTGTATATCCTAATATCATTTCAAAACGGTTACTATAGAGAAATTTCTTCTTATCAATCCGTATATTGATAAAAATCGTTAACGGAAAAATAATAATACAATAGAAAATTGAAATAGCTGTCGCCGCCTGGAATGGCACGTATTGTTTATCATAAAGATACGAAATTAAAATAAAATTCATAATAAAGAAAATAACAGGATTCGTTTGTAACCCAAATAAATTCCGTTGAATAATCAAAATAATTTGTGCTGGAGATTTACCTCTATAATCTAGATAATCTTGATCTTTTGATTCAGATTTCTTCAAATCTGTACGCAAATTTTCTTTAATATCATCGATTAAATTAGGTGCCATCCCTTTATGACTAAAGTAATCATTTATATTCTCAAGTAACACTTTATCATTGGTTCTCATAGGTTACTCCTTTGCTATAGTTTCGTTAGATTGACACGAATAGTTAATGGTTCAATTTAAAATTTTATCATACATTGACGTTATTTTCTGTTTAACCATAAAAAAATAGGAGCAAGACGTCATTTAAAAGTTTGCATTTGACGTCGTACTCCTAGTGATTGATTGATAACATATATAGAATTTTAATTATTTAGCAAGATCAATACGATATAATTTGATGTTTTTATCTTGTGGTGAGTTTGAGCCAAATTGATAGCTTGTGTTACCTTTTTGGATATAACCAAAGTTACCACTTACTTTGTTATATTGAACACGCGCAATCGCATTTTGTCCTAAGCTTTTTTTCACTTGGTTATACGTTGGGCCATTGGCTTCATTATAAGTCATAGAAATTCTTGTAACATGGCCTTGGTTCTTCTTACCTACTGCAGTTACTACCAGTAAACCTTTATTAGTGCGATATTCATAATACCCTTCATTGTTACTTGGATTTTTAGAATAAATCGGTGTACCGTATTTGTTTGTAACATTTTTGATTGATTCGCCAAGCGTAATATTTTCTAGAGATTTTTGACCTTGTGTTAATTGTTGAACTGTTTGAATTGTATTGCCGCTAGCTGCTTCAGCATGATTAACGCTTACTCCTGTCATTACTAGTCCTGAGACTAAAAATGCCGCTACTAATTTTTTCATAAGCACTCTCTCCTTTATCTTGTTTCTCGTCTTGTGCTTATTCATAGTATACCCTAATTATTACTTAAATAACAGTATTATTACAAAAATATTACAAATTAAGTTATTTTATGTAACAAAAAAGTTTTGGCGGCGTTTTTGAAACCCGTCATTAGTGCTCAGGCATAAATTTCTTAATAAATGGTGTTACATCTTCAACAAATTTCTCTTTTTCTTCTTCAAAAGGATATAGACTTGATTGTGCATAAACATCAAACTGCGCCTCTTTTATTAAATCGGCTACTTCTTTAGATTCAAGTGTTGTAATACGCTCACCATGTTCACCTGCAATGATTAACGTTGGTTTCGTCACACGTTCAAATACATTTGATATTGCCGCCTCTTTAAACACATCTTCAACCGCTTGCGTTTCTTCTTTAGTAGAAATCGCATTAGTATCTTCAACATGTTTTAAAAACTTATTCACTTTTCTTGGTTTATGATAACGACGCTTTTCTAAGAATTTGTTTTGTTTTTCATCGTCCCAGTTACGAATTTTATGAGAGTACTTTCTAAATAAACGTTCCTCAGGCAACTCGCCTTCAATGGATGTTGGTGTCACCATAATGAGTGATGATACATAATTAGGATAGCGTTCTGCTAAATCAGCAATAATCGCTGCCCCCATCTCATGTCCTACAAATGCTGCTTCGTCTATATACAAGTAATCCAATAATTGTATAATATCATCTGCAAATTCATTAAATTTAATCTCTCTTGGTTTATCTGAATAGCCATGTCCTCTTAAATCAAGTAAGACAACTTGAAAAGACTTTGCCAAATCTTTTGCTAAATTTTGAAATATAGAAGCATTTTCATATGCAGTATGTACTAAGACGACAGGGTAACCCTCACCCATAGTATCGTAATGTAGAGATAAACCACCTTTTCTAGTAAATAAATCCATCTTATGCATCTCCTCCTTGTTTGATTTGAATTGGTAATATTGATAATAATTCTTCACTCGTTGTAATAATAAAATCAACTTCTTCTTCTAAAGGTTCTAATTCAGCGTCATCATGTTTAAACCACACACTTACCATGCCCATCGCACGTGCTGGTGCTACATCATTTAAAGCATCATCACCGACATACATAATTTCTTCTGGCTGAACATCTAATTGGTGAATCATATCTTCAAATATTTTAGGATGGGGTTTACGAAATCCTACTGTTTCAGAAGTTGATAAATAATTAATCACGTGCCCTAAACCTAATGAATGTAAACGAAACTGTTTAATTTTAGATTTACCATTTGCAATCACACCTAAAACATAATCGCTTTGCGATAATTTCTCTAAAGTATATAACGTGTCATAATAAGGGAAGACATAGCGATAGAAATGCATTTCAAAATCATTAAACAGATCTTTCCACGTTAAACGATCGATATGAAACTGCTTAATAATTACCTTATATAAATCGGGTTTATCATTATCTTCATCATCATCTAATTCAATAAATTTCTGTTTAAAATCCGCTAATTGAACGTGTACGAAATAATCATGAAATCGTTCATATTGTTCCTCAATGAATTTATCACGAGATTTTGTTCTATCTAATAATGTACCTTCTAAATCAAACACAACTGCTTTTATATGACTTAAGTCCATTGTCAATTCCCTCTTAACTCTATAATTATTCTTATTTTATCAAAAAGTCTTCTTTAAGATAATAACGCAACATAGGTATGCTGTGATCAAATGTGTATTTAAGCATGTCTAGATTGTTTAAGCAAAATGTAAAACAATGTTGGAATACCAATTAAAGCCAATATAATACTAGCAGGTATCTGTACAGGATGAATTAACGTACTGCCTACCCAATCTGCAATTAACATCATTGTAGCACCGATTAAACAATTTAATACCATGTGAATTCCTAACGTAAATCGCCAATAATAACGTCTTACCAATTGGGGTACAACCATACCGATGAAACCAATAATCCCCGTATAAGCCACTGCAACTGCCGTTATCATAGACGCTAAAGTAAGTACGATAAACATCACTTGTTGCACATTTAAACCTAATGATTGACTCTTCAACTCACCTAATTGTAATAACTTAATCCCCGGTATCATAGTAAATAAAATGATGATAAAAGGTATAGCTATTAGTCCTATGTAAATGACTTCTCTCGTTTCTGCCGCCGCGAATCCCCCGAAGAAGTAATTTGCGATTTGATTCATCTTACTAGGTTTAATTAACACAAGAATATACAAGAATGCATTAAAAAGTGCGCCAATCATCAATCCAGTAATAATAAGAATCTTCACCGGATAACCACGAGATATAGTTGCTGCAATCATCAATACAATTAATAGTGTGATAATACTGATACCAATTGAAAAGATAGGTACCCAAATAAAAGATAATCCTAAAAAAATGGCTAAACCTGAGCCAAACGTTGCACCACTAGCCAATCCTAATGTAAAACTATCCGCTAATGGGTTATTCAACACAGTCTGAAACATATGGCCTGCTAAAGTTAGTATTGCACCCGTTAACATAGCTTCAATAATTCGTGGCAATCTAACTTTCAACAATATCATTTGATTAAATGAATCTGCTAAATTACCCATATCCCATAATAAATAGAGTGTTATCACACCAATTAAACAGATAATCCAACCTAGCATTGTGAAATAAATATTCCTTGTCATTTTATCAACTCATCAACTATCTTTCTATAATTTCTTCTATTATAACTGATGATATAAAAGAATGGGACTGGAACAGAATTCTTTTAAAATTCGTCGTCCACTCCCAGCTTGCTTAGCTTGTAGAATTTCTTCATGAAATGCTTTTTATTGAGGCTTCAGCCACGTAAAGATAAGCACTTAATATCAAGCGTCTTCTCTATTTAGTTAGTCACTACGAATGTGCAGTGTTACCTTTTAATAGCCATTTATCGTTTATAAATGGCATCACGTAATTCTTTCAAACCTTCATCAATACGAGGACCCGGACGTGAAATTTCATCACCATTCACAGTTTCAATACGTCCATTTTTCACTGCCTTAATTTGACGGAAGCCATCACGCTTTTTAATGATTTTATAGTAATCTGATTTAGACAGGCCCTCTGTAGAGATCAGAATGTCTGGGTTCTTTTTGATGATACTTTCTTTATCTACTGGCTTCCAACCTTCTATATTTGAAAAGCTATTTTTAGCATCTAATTGTGTCAACATGTCATTGAAAAATGTATGTTTACCCGCTGTATAGATTTCTGGTTTAGAAGACACTTCCATGAAAACAGATTGTGATTTGTGATGTCTAGGCACTGACTTGATTACTTTGTCAACGTTATGCTTCGTTTCATCTACAAGGTCTTGCGCTTCACGTTCACGTCCAGTGACTTTACCTATCTGTTTAAAAGTATCATATGTTTGATTTAATGATTGTGCATCTTTCACATAAACCACTTTGACACCATTTTTTTCAAGACTATCTAACACTTTTTTTGACGTCCCTTTTTGAGATTCATGCGCCAATATTAAATCTGGTTTCGCCTTTAACAATGCTTCTTTATTTAAATTCATTGCATCAAATTGTTTCTTACCTTCTTTAACATCTTTAGGATAATCATCTACTGTTGAAACACCAACAATATCTTTCCCAAGTCCTAATTCATAAAGAATTTCCGTGTTACTAGGCATAAGTGACACGATACGATGATATGACTGATTTTTTGAATTTGAATCTGATTTATTACTCTCATTGTTTGCTTGTTTGTGTTGATTATTTTGACCACAAGCGACAAGTACAAGCATCATTATACATAGTACTATCCACATTTTTTTATTTAACACGACTACACATTCCTTTCTATCTTTTGTATATGTATGCATTAATCATAACAAATATTATTCAATATTAATTTAACTTTTTTATATTTAATTGTGTAATTTTATATTATCACTTATTTTGAGAAATAATCAGTAGTAAAAAAGCATTGAATACTTCTAAATTTAGAAATATTCAATGCTTAGTTTTAACACTCACTATGCTTTGGGGTTAGGTCCATATTCATTTGTACCTTGTTCACTATCCGCAACGCAGTAAATTAATGCGAAAATAGAGATAATTAATAATATAACTGATATAACAAGTATGACTACAGTCGAAGCCATTAAAGAAACATCAGCGTAAAATTGATTTAAATACGTATCAGATATCGTTTCGAGTAATACAATTAATCCTCTTAGTAACATAGACACTAACATAATTAATGGTATTAACATCGTACGTCCAACATCATGAAATCGACGCACCGACATGGTGAATGTTCCGATTAGAATAATGACATCAATCGTTTCATAAATAATCTTGAAAAACATATCGCCACCGCCAACTATCCAAGTGAGTACGTCGGTAAGTATGCTTAATAAAATGAGTACAATAATATTCGCGAGTGTTGCATACCAGTAATGTCGTCTACGTGTACGACCTTGTACATTAAAATAATTTCTCCAAAATAATTGGTACGACTCAATCATTATAGCGTCTCCTTTAAATATGATTCAGTATAATCATTACATAATAAAGGATTGAAGGAAACACTTTATTTGATATACGCTTGGATTGCTTTTGCGATATACTCATTCAAGTGATTATTGCGATGTTTATTTATATTCTTAGCAAAGCGATCATCACTTTCATAAGTAAGTGCGATATATTCTAAAAATTGATTATCTGCATTAGGCACTTGTCGTTGTAAAATGCCTTTTAAAGCTTCAATATTTTGATATACATGCACATCATCCGCTGCGTAGCCATTTTCCAATAAGTGATTCATTTCATTGAAAAATTGGGTGAATTGGTCATTTGTATCTTTATCATTATTCTGCTTATCAGAATCGTTCATTTGATTTCTACGTTGTTTATATGACTGATAATAATCCGTATCGCCATATTTCAATTCAGCTTCTTTATCATATTGTTCTGTCACATCAAATTGATTGAATTGGTCCATATTAATCTCCTCGTTACTATGATTTATTAGATGATGTTTGAGGTAATCAATGATTTGATTTAGCTGATTTCGTCGTTGAACAATTTGGGCATAGTTATCTTCTAATATTGCATTTTTATTAGTAATACTTTGTTGAAAATATAATTGGATATCTTCGAGAGATAAATTGAGCTGTCGAAGAAATAAGATCGTTTGTAGCTTTGCAATATCTTGTGAATGATAGTAGCGATAGCCATTATCGTCTACATAACTAGGTACTAGTAAACCAATCTCATGATAGTAACGCAATGTTCTTGTACTAACCGTCGTCACTTTGCTCACTTCACTCGGTGTAAAATAGTTGTGATTTAACATTGTATTATTCTCCACTTTGTTTTATTTTCAATATCATTCATACCTCACTCATCTACTCAGGAGTATGCACTATGACGTAACGTTAAAGTCAATCATTTTTTATAAAATAATGATCTAAAAACGTATATTTCTGCTTTCCTTTGCCATTAAAATAATGTTTCCCAAAGTTATCTAATAATGCATGAAATTCATTGGCATCTTGATTTGTAAAATAATCTGGTAGTGTTATATGTTTTTTAAATTTATCGTAATTCTCTGTGTTTGAATAGCCTAATTTATGATACAAGCGTCGTGTATATCGATCAGGAATAAATTCTATTCTTTGAAAAAGATACACCAATAACACGTCAGCCGTTTCACTACCTATACCGCGTATGTTTAACAATGCCTGTCTGAGCGTATCACCATGCATACGCGCAATTGCATCATAGTCAAAGTTGTATTGGTTTAGCCAATTGAATAACGCATGAATGGCCTTCCCTTTATTTTTATAAAAGCCACTAGAACGTATGATGTCTTGTAGTTCATTTAATGGTAAAGCCAAAATGGTTTGAGGATCAAAACAGGTTTCTTCCTTTAAACGCATTAGCGCCATATCTGCATTGTTCCAATTCGTATTTTGTACTAATATCGCACCAAGCATCATTTCTTTAGGACTTTCAGCCGGCCACCAATGTTGCGGACCCATATTGTCTAATAAGATGTTATAAAGTGCTTCAGTCGTAAGCGTTGGCATACTCTCACTCCAATCTTTACATAATAATACCCTCACAAATCGAAATTTATGAGGGTGATATCAAAATTTATATAATTCTCTTGATTACATAGATTCAGGTGCAGATACACCAACTAATGTTAATGCATTGTGTAGTGTAATTCTAACTGCATCTACTAAAGCTACATGTGCTTTCGTTTTTTCTGCATCATCTGTTAATACTTTTTCAGCATTGTAGAATTTATGGAATGCAGATGCCAAATCTTGAATATAGTTCGTTAAACGGTGTGGTGCACGACTTTCTGCTGCACTTTCAATTGTTGATTCAAATTCAGCTACTTTTTTCAATAATTCAATCGCTTTTTCATTTGTAATTGTTGAGAAGTCTGCATCAGTTGTAACTTCAACACCTTGCTCTTTTGCTTGTTTCAAGATTGAGCAAATACGTGCATGTGCGTATTGCGCGTAATAAATTGGATTATCTTGTGATTTTTCTTTTGCAAGTTCTAAATCAAAATCAAAATGAGAGTCCGGACTACGCATTGTTAAGAAGTAACGTGCAGCATCAATACCAACCTCATCCATAATTTCTCGTAAAGTAATCGCATTACCAGTACGCTTACTCATCTTCACTTCGACACCGTCTTGCATTAAACGTACCATTTGCATAATTTGTATTTCAAGACGATCACTATCTACACCAAATGTTTCAAGACTGGCTTTCAAACGGTTAATGTAACCATGGTGATCAGCACCCATTAAATCGATTAAAATGTCGTTACCGCGATTAATTTTGTTGTAGTGATACGCAGTGTCTGGTGTGAAATAAGTATAATTACCATCTTTTTTAATTAACACACGGTCTTTATCATCTTTAAAATCAGATGTACGTAACCAAGTTGCACCATCCGCTTCATATGTGTAACCGAGTTCATTCATTTTAGCTAATGTGTTATCAATAGCCCCGTTCTCATATAGTGATGTTTCACTAAACCAATTATCAAAGTGGACATTGAAATCAGCTAAGTCTTTTTTCAATTTATCCATTTCATAATCAACACCAAGTTTTCTAAATGTTTTAAGACGTTCTTCATCAGAATAATCTTTCATTTCTGGGTGCTTATCAGCTAAGTCTTTACCAATTTCGATAATGTCTTTACCATTATAACCATCTGCAGGCATTTCATGACTTGTATCACCAAGCGCTTCAAAGAAACGTGTCTCAATTGAACGTGCCAAGTTAGTAATTTGATTACCAGCATCATTAATATAATATTCACGTGTTACATTGTAACCTGCTGCAATTAAAATATTAGCTAGTGAGTCACCAACAGCAGCGTTTCTTGCATGACCAATGTGTAAATCGCCAGTTGGGTTGGCAGAAACATACTCTAATAAGATATTTTTATTTTTAGATGCTTCAGCATAACCAAATCGATTACCTTTTTCAATCGCTTCTGGAATAACTGCAGTTAAATATTGATTATCTAAATAGAAATTAATAAAACCAGGACCCGCGATATCTACTTGCTTCACATTCGCTTTACTTGTGTCTAAGTTGTCAACAATCGCTTGAGCGATTTCACGTGGGTTACGTTTCGCAATCTTAGTTAATACCATTGCGATATTAGTTGAGTAATCTCCATTTTTAGTGTCTTTTGGTATTTCAACTTTGATATCTGGAATATCTTCAGCAAGACCAGCTTTTTTAATACTCGTTTCAATTTCTTGTATTAAAGTTGTTTTTACTTGATCAATAATATTCATTCGCCTATCTCCTTATAATTAATTTCATATTGATATGAGCCCATTTTTTCATCATTTTGATGTAACTCGTATTGAATTTTTAGCTTCCCACCATTTTCATTCACAAAATGCAAGATACTACGTGTTCTAACAGTCAAAGGGATACGTCCAGCTGGAATATCGTAAAGTGTAGTCGTATCATGACCTTCTACAAAGTGAAGATTCATATTAATATCGCCTTTGCGTATTAATTTGACGCCTCGCGCTTCGATTTTAATCGTTACATTGACGACTGCATCTTCAATTTGTTCTTGGTAACGAATATAATCTGCATTCTTTGTTTGCCAAGAACCTTGAGTAGCAAATTCAAATTTTTGTTTTTCACCATTTTGTTTTAAGACTTGCTTCGTTTGAATGTGTATATTCTTATCCAACGTTTGCCTCACCTTAACTTCTAATTAATACACCACATTATAGCATAATTTAGATAGTGCATGTAGGTGATACTTCTCAGTTTTGAAGCATTTAGGATATATAAGTATCATCATCTATTTTGATAAATTGAGTAATAAAAAGAACAGTATATAGGTTAAATCTTGGGAAATATTACTATAAAATGACTTATTAGAAGTAAACTATCAGCGTGTATTTGGAGATGATATAATATACTGGTCGCCTATCTCTCAGGCGTCAATTTAGGCGTAGAGAGGAGGTGCTAATCTATGCTAGAAATCCTTGTTCACATCACGACCACAGTCATCAGTGGTTGTATTATTGCGATATTCACGCATTGGCTACGTAATCGCAATAATAAATAGGCGACCATAGTCACACCAAAAAATCCCCTCACTACGGCAATAGTGAGGGGATTGGTGCATCTATGCTAGTTTCCTTGTTAACTAAATTATAACACTGGTGAGTAGAGAAATGCAAAATGATTTCATACGATGACTCAACTAATGAGAAGAAACATATTAAACAACGGTAGAAATTGAGGTGTGCGATATATTCGATACTAGAAAAACAACATATTTTAAAATTGTAGTTTCTTTTTTAGGTAACATCATTCTCACATATATCGGGATAATAACTAATTATTAATGTAATAGAAAACAATATGTGATCCTACATAGACATTATCATTTAATTTGGCAAGACTATTTGGTAACACTGTGGATGAATTTTTTTCTTAATCATTTATTTATCACAAAAAGAGAGTGTAAATTCCCCTCTCTTCATGTGCAATAGTACTATGTATTAAATGTTGTCTCAAAAACGTCGATGTATTTATCTCCCTACCTATGTATTATTAATATCATAATGAGAATAATTACCCATATTGACATCAATAATGGTCTTATAGATATGAGTCTCCATCGTCCTTTTATTATTCTTAAAATGATATTTATGATTATGTAAATAACAAATAGTGCGATAAAAATATATAGTATGAAAAAGTTTCCAATTGCAAAATCTTCTCTATACTGTGTGGATGCTTTAATTGACATGGTGATCATAAAAATAAACGACATCAGTAGCGATATAATACCTTTATATTTAGCTATGTCTAAATTAATTTTCATACTTTCAATTTTGTCATACTTCTGTTGTGTAATCATTTTATCTGGTGCCTTAGTTAACTCCTGAATCTTTATTTTTAAGGGTCTTGACCATAACCCCC
Organism: Staphylococcus borealis; assembly: GCF_001224225.1. Classification (GTDB taxonomy): domain Bacteria; phylum Bacillota; class Bacilli; order Staphylococcales; family Staphylococcaceae; genus Staphylococcus; species Staphylococcus borealis. Next base: position 71,061 of record NZ_CUEE01000009.1, read on the forward strand.
TTACACCCATAATTCCATACAGCAACACACCTATATTCAATATGAGCATCAAGTTTTCAAACTGATTTACGCTTTCTTCTTTTATGAGAATCACAGGTATTAAATATAAAATGAACGCTATAATATATGTCATTACTGGCAATACTTTAAGACCACCCGAATGCATAACAGATGTAAAATGTACTAAATAAAACAGACCAAATACGATTATAATAAGTAGAATATCCATTATGTGGTAGACACCCCCCCATACCTTGACTTTTACTTCACTCATGCCAAAACACTTTCTTTATTAAATATAATGAAATCCATTGTTAAACTATCGTACGACATAAATAACCTTTAACTCTTTTCATATCATCTTCCCACTAATCTGGATGAATAGAAAATTCCATTTTTGCTATATGAGGCATTATCAATACGTCTAATTCCATTATTTATTGACTCCATATCTTTTTTTATTATCTTCACTTAGTTTACTAAAATCAGTAAATACTCTTCCATATAATAAATAATAACTAGTCACCAAAAAATTGCATGCAAAAATATACAATATTGACAGTAAAAATATAAAATGGGAATCGGCTATATTTGGAATTATTATATATTCTATAATTTTTTGTATATATATCAACGAAGCAATAGCCTTCAAAATAATAATTACTATTCTTTTATCATATTTTAACCACTTGGGAGAAAATCTCATTAATAATACACTTAATATATGCATAGTTGTACAAAAAAGTAATGTTATAAAACCAATATACCAATATTTATCTAAATAAAAATGATGTTCAGCTGCCATAAAAAAATACGAATTATATAAAGTTAGATACGAGACATAGAGACTTAATATATTTACTATTAAATATCGCTTCGCTTTATTTATGGGATTATCAATTTTCTTTTCAAAAAATTGGAATAGTCCAAGTAAATTAACAACTAATGCAAGCACTGTAGTAATGATTAGATAGCTAGGTGTTTTTTCAAGTGTAAGATCAAATAGATATTGTACATATGAAACAAATATAAACAGTAATGATAATATATTTATTACTTGTATTGCTGGTTTTCTTAAACGATTTAATGATTCTTCCAATTTATTTGACCACCTTTATGAAAATATTGAACTTACTGATGTTCCAAAGTGTTTTACATTATTAATAGCATCACTGGTTGTTTTTTTGTATTTTTCCATGCTTATGAATTTCTAGTTGCCGTTACTTTTTCGTTCGCTTTGTCTTTAGCTATATCCGTTGCAGACTTACCGCCAACTAATTTTTGTTCTGATAAAGACGAAATAGTCATCCCAGCTACTAGACCATCAGCTGCTTTTAACGGACCACCAATACTTGTACCAATAGCAGTTGATGTTCCAGTTGTGGCAGCCATTGCACCAAGGTCAATGACAGAATCAACTATTTTTCTTTGCATAGATTTTTCAGAGGCAAAATTTGATCCAACAACTAGCATGCCATCTATATATAAATATTATTCGAAATAAACACTTCTTTAGTACATCTCATACTTTCAATAATCTGGATGAATAGAAAATTCCATTTTTGCTATATGAGGCATTATCAATACGTCTAATTCCATTATATACTCTCCTGCTTACTTGTATTTTCTATTGCAGTATAGACCTCTCCATAAAGCAAGAAATATTGAGTTGCTAATGAGTTAGCAACAAATATCATTATCATACTAACTATGATTACAAAATGTGACTCTGCAACATTAGGAATTAATATATATTCAACAATTTTTTGAACATAAATTGTTGATGCTATAACACTTAACGCCAGAATCCAAACATATTTATTACCTTTTAGCCATGAAGGTTTACTTGCCATTAATAATAGTTTACAAATATGCGCACTTGCACATATTGATAGAAATAGAAAGCCAACAACCCAAAAAGTAGTTAAATTAATATGATGTTCTTCTGCCATGAAAAAGTATGAATTATAAAATGATAAGTAAGTCGAGTAACCAGTCAAACAACCAATTATTAAATATCTTTTGGCCGTCTTTAGTTCAATACTATCTTTCTTTTCGAAAAGTTGTATAAATCCAAAAAAGATGATAATTATTTCTATCAATGTAGTAATGATTAAGTAAATAGGTGTTCTTTCAATGGTTAAACTGTAAAAATATTGCACTCCCCCCGCTAAAATCATTAATAATGAAAGTACATTCATCACTTGAACACTTGGTTTTCGTAATTTTTTTAAACTATTTTCCATTTTTTTCTCCTTTAAAATATTGAAATAATTGATTTGCTAAGGCTCTTATAAAGTATATTGTTAAGCGTGGGAGTGGCACAGAATTCTTTTTGAATTCGTAGTCCCTCTCCCAACTTGCTTTGCTTGTTGAATTTCTTAGTGAAATTTTCTTTGTTGGGGCCCCCGCCCGCAAGGATGATTAGAACTGAGAAAAGCTTGATTTAAGCGCCTTCTCAGTACAGTCAGCTACTGCGAATTTGCAAAATAGCATTATTATATTATTTATGTCCCAGCCTCATGCCAACACTTTCTTCATTAAAGATAATAGGTCCCATTGAATAAATACCATTAGAAGTAAACAATTCTTTAATTCTTTTAATCTCATATTTTAATATTTTTAAGTTTTTTGTTACCTACCACTTCAATATAAATATTTACATACAGTAAATATCACTATTAAGTATATTCTTAATAATAGAATTTATATATCTTAATTTATTTGCTTTGACAAAATCTTAAACTATATATACATATAAAAATAGGAAGCATTATATATATAAAAGAAGGTTCTCAAAAGTTAATGATTATCAATCGAGGGGCAATTGTAGAAATTGAGGGTCAAAAGTATATGTTCGATTATTCAGCATGTAAATACCCAGTTGGTGTTGTAGAAGATCAAATCTATTACTTCAATGAAGAGAATATTGATAGCGTTATATTTGAAGGTTACTTTGATCAAGAAGAAGTAAGATTTCAAGAATTATTTAAAGAAATGATCGATAATTTAGATAAAGAAATTCAACGTGGTACTGTTCAAAAGAAAGATAATTTTGATTTAATTTAACATAAATTGACTTATTAGAAGTTACCTATCATCGTAAATTCGTAGATGATATAATATTAAGGTCGCCTATCTCTCAGGCGTCAATCTAGACGCAGAGAGGAGGTGCTAAAAATGACAGATATCTTTGTTCACATCATGACCACAGTCATCAGTGGTTGTATCGTTGCGTTGTTTGCGCATTGGTTACGTAAACGTAATGATAAATAGGCGGCATAATCACACCAAAAAACCCCTCACTACTCGCAATAGTGAGGGGTTTGGTGCATCAAATGCAGACATCTTTGTTAATTACATTATAACACCATACTGGATAGGAATGCAAAATTGAAATTATGGAATATAAAGGGGATAGAATCTGAAAATGAGTATTGTTACAAATGATAGGACTTATTTTTGGTGTTCAAAACAATCTTATGATTTATATTGGAAGTCCCTTAATATTTTTCATGTTTTCATTAATGAACCTCATTACATATGACAACGAAGAGGTATTTATAAGTAAGCTAAGTCAATCAGAGTAAATAAACATATCAAATTTGAATCAATCTAAAATAAAAGTAAAGATAAGTGAGATAAAATGGAAACAATAGGAAGCATTATATATTTAAAAGAAGGTTCTCAAAAGTTAATGATTATCAATCGAGGGCCAATTGTAGAAATTGAGAGTCAAAAGTATATGTTCGATTATTCAGCATGTAAATACCCAGTTGGTATTGTAGAAGCGCAAATCTATTATTTCCAATGAAAAGAATATTGATAAAGTTATATTTGGGGCTACTCTGATCAAGATGAAACAAGATTTCAAGAATTATTTAAAGAAATGATCGATAATTTGGATAAAGATATTCAACGTGGTACTGTTTAACAAAAAGATAGCTTTGGTTTGATTTAATGAAAGTTATATGCCATCGCAAATTGGCAGATACGAGAATTTTTAGATCCTTTATCTCTTAAGCGTCAATTTAAACGCAGGGCGCAGGTACCTGATAAATGGTGGAAGCTTAATATCACAACCACAGTCATCAGTGAATGTATCGTTGCGTTGTTTACGCATTGGTTACGTAAACGTAACGATAAATAGGCGGCATAACCACATCAAAACCACCCTCACTACTCGCAATAGTGAGGGTGTTGGTACATATATGCATATAATTTTCAACAGACATAATATAACACTCGATAAAGAAAGAATACAATTGACGATTACTTTAACAAAATAGTACGTACTCCAACTATTTTTGAAATTGCGTTCTCCTTCTATTCTAAGCTCCTGAGCCCTCGAATCCAATAATTGCTGATTGTACTTTACCGTTCTTTTGTACAAACGTTACGGGTGTATGATAATTACCATTTTGGCCACCAACTAATTTATAATCATCGCTATTAGGATTTTTATGACCATGAACATCTGCTTGCTCTACAAGATCGCTACCATAAACAGATTTAAGTTGTTTCACAGTTACATTGTTTACCTTAATTTGGACAGATGTTGCTGTTTTCTTTCCAGACTTCACTGAAAAGAAGTTTTGATCATATTTACTAAAGTTGTTCAACTTACTGCTTGTTCCCGTTTGAGGTACTATTTTAGTTCCATTAAACGTAACATTGCCATACTTAACCGCATTTTTAAACGTTTTATTTAATAAAAATGAACCATCGTTATTTACATAGCCACTATACGTATAATATGGTGTAGTAGCTGCATGTGCTTGATTATTGTGTGGTTGTTCTACTGAGGCTCCGACTCCGAATACTGTTCCCATGGCTAAAGTTGCACTAACAATTGCTTTGGCAGTTTTATTCATATGAATCTTCCTCTCATTTCTTAGTCAAATCGTCATAACAATCTTTATATTACGATTTGTTTACAATATTACAACAATGTTTCTAAAATTGCAATTTTACATCTATTAAAACATTATTCATCCCGAAATAATTATGATTCATATTTGCTATGTTCACCATATAAAAATGCACCCCATAAAGTTAAATTTTAAGCTCAACCTTAGGGATGCACCTTATCGAATAGTTTTTTAAACACTAATTTCTTAAGTATATTACGATATTCTATTTCTAATAAATTAATGTCGTCTATCCATCATAGTCTATTAATTTTTGCTTTCATTCTAAAATATCTTCGCTTGATTCAAGTTCTACAATGTCATAACGATATTTTTCCAAAAGGGTTTTATATTTATAGAAGAAAATGATGCCGAAACCGATTGATGCTACAAATAAGATGTTTTTCATTTGTTGTCCTCTTAACTTCATAGATTAAATTTATATTCATTAAATAATTATAACATCAAATAACTTTATTATAAATTTAAACAGTTAATTTATTGTTGCTAATACACCCTACTCACCAGGAATAAATACATTTGCTTCACTATCTTTAGGATAATAATAACCATTTGGTATAGTCTGTAACTCAATTAAGGCATTGAACGGTGCCTTAACGTACACACTCTTACTACCTTTCGAATCTTCATAAGTTGAATTATCATGTGTTTCAGATAGTGGTTCAGCGCCTGCACGTATGGCATTGTCTAATACCGCTTCAATTTCATCTACCATGAATGAAATATGGTGATAACCCAAATCTTCAAGTTTAAGTGGATCTTTCTGATGATTACTCTTTACTTCAAACATTTCAATATTCGGACCATTTCCAATCACAATCATTCTTTGGCGCACAATTTTTGCCCCTTTAGTTAAACCTAGCATACGTTCAACTTCTACACCTTCACGTGGTTCATCATCATACGTTAATGCATCATACGCAATTTTAGCGCCAAACGCTTCTTTTAAGAATGTTGTCGCTTTATCAATATCTAACACTGTTAAACCAATATGATTAATCCCTTTAATATGGCTCATATAAACACCTTCCTTTTCGCTTTCAAATATATTTACCCTAAATTTGTGAGAAATAAAAAAGAGTGAATTCAAATTGAACCCACTCTCTTACCTATTAATATGAGTTATTAGAATTGAATTACCATACGTCCGGTAATTGTTCCTTGTTCCATTTCTTCAAAGATATCGTTAATTTCTTCTAATTCACGTGTTTGTACTTTTGGAACAACCTTTCCTTCTGCCGCGAATTGGAAGGCTTCTTTCAAGTCTTGACGTGTTCCTACTAATGAACCAACAACCTCAATACCATCTAAAACTAAACGTGGAATTTCTAAGTCCATTTTCTCAACAGGTAAACCTACAGCTACTACACGTGCGCCAGCTTTCACAACATCCACTGCTTGATTGAATGGTGTTTTAGCTACTGCAGTAATAACTGTCGCATCTAAACCTTTATCGTCAGTTAATTTATTTACTTCTTCAACAGCGTCTTGATTTTTAGTATTCACAACCGCATCTGCGCCTAATTCTTTCGCAAAATCTAACTTATCATCACTAATATCGAATGCAACAACTTTAGCGTTAAATACATTTTTAGCGTATTGAAGTGCTAAGTTACCTAAACCACCAATGCCAAATACACCAATCCATTGACCTGGTTTAATGTTACTTACTTTTACAGCTTTGTACGTCGTTACACCAGCACAAGTAATTGAAGAAGCTGCCGCTGGGTCTAAATTCTCAGGTACTTTCACTGCATAATCCGCTGTAACAATAACTTGTTCAGCCATAGCGCCATCAACAGTGTAACCTGCGTTCTTAACATCACGACATAATGTTTCACGTCCTGTTGTACAATATTCACAATGGCCGCAGCTTTCGAACATCCAAGCGATTGAGACACGATCGCCTTCTTTAAGCGAATCGACACCTTCACCTACTTTAATAACACGTCCAATACCTTCATGGCCTAATGTTACGCCAGTTACATCACCGAAGTCTGCATTTTTAACGTGCAAATCAGTATGACATACACCACAATATTCTGTTTGAACTAAAGCTTCACCGGGTTTCAAGGCACGTACTTCTTTATCTTCTACACTTACTTTATGATCATGTGTTACTACTGCTGCTTTCATGGTCAATCACTCCTTGTTCAATTAACATTTAATGATAAATTTGTAAATCTACACTCATTATATGCAATCGCTTACAGAATTGGAATCATTTTCTCTTAATTATTTTTAATTTTCAAACATTTTATTTTTTACTGTTTTACTTTTTATAAAATGATTAATACCACTTATGCTAATACCATTAGACTACTACGCACTTACCATTAAAAAACGCGATATAGTTATGCTATAATTTTACATATAACAATTAATTAATTGCTTAATTACAACTATTGCATCAAGACTTATGGAGGGATTTTTAGTGAAAACACATGTCCTATATGGAAAGTCTGAAGTAGAAGTCAATGTTCCTGATGATAGTACAGTCATAGAACCTCAAAAGATAGAAGCATTAGATGATTATACTTCAGCAATTCAAAATGTTTTGCGACAACCAACAGGTTCTAAGCCACTGAAAGAATTGGTTAATAAGGATGATATTGTATCAATCGTCATTAGTGATATTACTCGACCAACACCGAATCACATACTCGTACCTTTACTAATTGAGGAATTAAACCATGTGCCACGTGAGAATTTCGTAATTATTAATGGTACAGGTACACACCGTGATCAAACACGTGACGAACTCGTACAAATGTTAGGTGAAGATATTGTTAATAGCGTAAAAATCGTTCACAATCACTGCGACGAAAAAGAAAGTTTAGTGAAAGTTGGACATAGTAAATATGGCTGTGATGCATATCTAAATAAAGACTACGTTGAATCTGACTTCAAAATCGTAACGGGCTTTATTGAACCCCATTTCTTTGCTGGGTTCTCTGGAGGACCTAAAGGAATTATGCCAGGTATCGCTGGTCTTGAAACAATTAAGACCTTCCACAACGCCAAAATGATTGGTGATCCACGCTCAACTTGGGGTAATTTAGAAGATAATCCTGTTCAAGATATGGCACGTGAAGTCAATACGATGTGCAAGCCTGACTTCATGTTAAATGTCGCATTAAATAAAGATAAAGCAATTACAGCTGCATTTGGTGGCGATGTCTTCGAGGCACATAAAGAAGGTTGTGCTTACGTTAAAGAACACGCAATGTTCAAATGTGATGACCGTTTCGATGTGGTTATTGCTTCAAATTCCGGCTACCCTCTCGACCAAAACTTATATCAAACCGTTAAAGGTATGAGTGCTGCTAGTAAAGTTGTAAAAGAAGGCGGCAATATCATTATGGTATCTGAGTGTGCAGACGGATTCCCTGATCATGGTAAATTCGCCGAAATATTCAAAATGGCTGACACGCCACAAGGTATTCTAGACTTAATTCATGACCCGAACTTTTCAGAAGTGGACCAATGGCAAGTTCAAAAACAAGCCAGTATTCAAACATTCGCAAATGTATATGTGTATTCAGAGTTAACTGACCAACAACTTAAAGACTCAATGCTAAATCCAACATCAAATATTGAACAAACGATTGCCGATTTAGAAGCGCAATATGGCAGAAAATTAAGTATTGGTGTTATGCCACAAGGTCCATTAACGATTCCTTACGTAGAAGACGAAGCATAATGAAAGGATTGATAAACATGACTGAATTACAAAATAAAGAACTTAAATTAAATCAATTATTAGAAGATATGGGCAGTGTCGTAATTGCTTTTTCAGGTGGTGTAGATAGTAGTTTAGTACTTAAACAAGCAATGGATGTATTAGGTACTGAAAATGTTAAACCGGTTGTTGTTAAATCTGAACTTTTCAGAAATGAAGAATTCGATCAAGCCATTGCATTAGGTCGCGAATTAGGCATCGACGTTATGGAAACTGAAATGGCTGAATTAGAAGATGCAAATATCGTTAAAAACACACCCGAAAGCTGGTACTATAGTAAACGTTTAATGTATGGCAAATTAACTCAAATTAAAGAAGAGTTAGGTTTCAACTATGTATTAGATGGTATGATTATGGACGATTTAGAGGATTTCCGTCCAGGTTTAAAAGCAAGAGATGAATATGGCGTTCGCAGTGTACTGCAAGAAGCCAAACTCTATAAATCAGAAATTAGAGAATTAAGTAAACAACACGATCTGCCTGTATGGAACAAACCTGCTTTATGTAGTTTAGCTTCACGTATTCCTTACGGTGAAGCATTAAGTTTTACTAAAGTGAATAAAGTCAATGAAGCTGAAAAACACATTTTAAGTTTAGGTGTTAATAACGTACGTGTCCGTTACCATCACAATATTGCACGTATCGAAGTATCAGAAGATGATTTGGCAACTGTAATTAGAAACAAAGATAACATTACATTACGCTTAAAAGAACTTGGTTTCGACTATGTTACTGTTGACTTAGAAGGCTACAGAACAGGTAGTATGAATGAAGTCATTGATACCAAAGCAACTAAATTAGTATAAGGACGTATACTCATGAGTAAAGATTCTAACTTTATTGAAGACTTGCTCGAAGGTGTAAAATCAAATATCCATTGATGAAGCTAAAGCCCAACTCAGTCATTATGACGAATTGGGCTTTGCTAAAATTGATTTACATAGAGCGAAGCGACAAGGATTTCCTGAAGTGATATTTGGCCAAGGTAAGACAAAAGAACAAATCAGTCAAATCATTACAAGTCTATCGAATCATCACAATGTTATTTTAGTCACACGTATTAATGAAGAAAAAGCATCTTATGTTTTACAACAACACCCAGACTTAGACTATTATGCTGAAGCAAATATAGTCTGTACGCCACTTGATTCTATTAATCAATCACATCACTGTATCTCAGTCCTTTGCGCCGGTACATCTGATCTGCCTATCGCTGAAGAAGCTGCAGTCACAGCTGAAGTAATGGGTATTCAAGTTAATCGTTATTACGATGTAGGTGTTTCTGGTATCCATCGATTATTTGAACATATTCATGATATTCGCAGTGGTAAAGTATCGATTGTTATTGCTGGTATGGAAGGTGCCCTCGCAAGTGTTGTTGGCGGTTTAGTCGATCATCCTGTATATGCTGTACCTACTAGCATTGGATATGGTGCCAACCTAAATGGTATAACCACTTTATTATCGATGATTAATGCTTGTGCACCAGGTACAAGCGTACTAAATATAGATAATGGTTTTGGTGCAGGTTATAATGCTGCAATGATTATTAAGATGCTAGAAAATCAATAGAACGGAGCTACAATTATGAGTAATGCTTTATATTTAGACTGCCATGCTGGTATTGCTGGTGACATGTTGCTGTCCGCACTAGTTGACTTAGGCGCTGACCCTATATCAATTGAACGCGAATTAAAACAATTACCTATCGATGATTTTGCGCTTCACTTTAATAAGAAAGTTAAACAAAGTATCCATGCTATGACGCTGAAGATTGATTTTCATGAACATCATCATCACCGAAAAGCGTCTGATATCTTCAAATTAATCGATGATAGTCAGTTGCCAGAACGTGTTAAGCAACGTAGTAAAGCAATATTTAATACGATTGCACATGCCGAAGCAAAAATCCATGGTATGACGATAGAAGACGTTCATTTTCACGAGGTCGGTGCTATGGATTCAATTATAGATATTATCGGAGGCTGTATCGCATTGGAACAACTTAGCATCGATACGCTCTATTGTTCCCCTATTCCAACAGGTAACGGGAAAATTAATATTGCACATGGTATTTATCCAATACCGGCACCTGCTACTGCAGAAATTCTAAAAAACATACCCCTCGCAGCATTTAACGTACAAAGCGAATTGACTACACCAACAGGGGCAGCGTTTGCTAAAAGTTTAGTCACTCAATTCGGACCTTTCCCAGCTGCAACAATGCAAGAAATTGGGTACGGGGCAGGTAATAAAGACTTTGATTTTCCAAATGTTTTACGCGTCATTCAATTCCAAGATAACCAACAAGTTTCTCACGACCAAGTACAGGTCATAGAGTGTCAAATTGATGATATGACTCCAGAAATGTTAGGTCATTTTATGGACACGACATTGAAAGCAGGCGCACTAGACGTTTACTTTACACCTATTACAATGAAGAAGAATCGCCCTGCAATTCAATTGACAGTCTTATGCAAAATTAATGATAAACAAACCATTGAAAATTTAGTATTAACACATACATCATCACTAGGCGTTCGTAGTTACACAGTGAATAGACACATTTTAAAAAGAGCTTTCCGTGATATAGAGACTCCGTATGGTCAAATAAAAGTAAAATTCGCTTTAAAAAATGGAACAATCTTAAAAATGAAACCTGAGTTTGACGATATTAAAGCCATAAGCGAACATAAAACCATACCATTACATCAAGTGTATAATACCGTAATGAACACTATAAATAATCAATACCATATTGGAGAATCTTTAAAATAATTACGACGTTTGTAGAACCAGAATTGATTTAAACAAACAAATCTAATATCAATACAAAAGGCAATTCCTATTAGAGTGTTGTAGGAATTGCCTTTTATAATATGGGAGTGGGACAGAATTCTTTTAAATTCGTCGTCCCACCCCCGCAAGGATGACTAGAACTGAGAAAAGCTTGATTTAAGCGCCTTCTCAGCTCAGTCAGCTACTGCGAATTTGCTAAATAGCACTATTATATTATTTATGCCCCAGACTGAAGTAGTTCTAAAATGGGTAATGGAACGTAGTTGAGCGACGCCTATGTTGATTATTAATGAACATAAGTGCTAGCGCACTTATGTAAGAAATTCTAAAGATGAACTACGAATATTTTTGCGCGCGGGGCCCCAGCAAAGAGATTTTCAATATGAAAATCTACAAACAAAGCAAGCTGGGGTTGAGGAACTTAAGTGTTTACACACTTAAGTAAGTAGTTCTAATGATTAAAATCAAAGAACTACTTTAGAGTCTTTCCCGCAAGAAAGCGTCGCAACAAATTGAGTAAATATTCATCTAAGAATTTCTTTACAACTTAAGCGAAATGAGACTGACATACTTTATCAATGTATGAAAATAAGCCAGTAAATGAACTTATTAAAATTCACTTACTGGCTATTAAGAATAGCGTCCCACGCTTAGTACTGTTTATACTATTCAAAAGCTTTGAATAATTCGTCATTCGAATTATTCCACATATCCTCATTGTGCGATATTAAAAAGTCTTTCAACACTTTTTTATTTTCTTCGCCAATATGATCAATCATAATTTTATGTTTCATAGACTTATCCATCATATTGACATGTTCAGGCATACTCTTATAACCACGGCGTATAGACTTGTTAACTAATAAATAGCATGCAGTAACACCGGCATAATAAGGTCCAGTTTCACTACGCTCAGTTGTCACCCAACAAAGCCAATATTCTTTAGCTTCTTCGCCTTCGACTTCCGCTTTGTCAGTTATCCATTTAACACCTTTTTCAACTTGAGCACGCGCATGCATACCGCCTATATCAATAAACGCCTCTTTATTAGCTACATCTATAAATACTGGGGCAATATTATCTAAACTAATTGCACCAATATTCGTTCCTTTATGTCCGTCAAGCGGGTCATTCTTGATAATATTAAATTTAAAACCTTTATTCTCAGACACACGTGACACCTCCGAAAACTTAAATTCATAATTTCTATATTATGTGTTATATATTAAAGTTTCAATGGCTTAATTCAATTCATTAAGTAAATTAATAATTGAACCCTTAATTTGTGGATTATCGATATTAAGAATCATTTCTTTAGGATAGTACAATTTATAATCTTCACGATTAATACCCGTAATACTAGAAATAACAAGTGATTGGCTACTAATTTCTCTAATATTACCATCACGTCTTAATAAATGTATTGGTTGTCTATTAGATCCTGGTCGATCATAATCATAAGGCAAATCAGAGAAAGCTTCACTAACGAAATAATAATTAGGATCAATATGTCCCTCTATAAACAACTCTTGCAGTTCAGTAATAGTAATGATTGAACCATCAAATGGAATATATTTAAACAAGTCCCTATTGATAAAACGACGTGCTAAATCACTAAGAATGGCATCATCTTCTTGTATCCATCGCTTTAAATAATAAAGCACTACGACTTCATCTAAATCAACATATTGCTCGATTGTAACCTTCTCTTCGAAGAAAGGAACAAAATCTTCAGGATACATTTTAAAATGATAACCCTCTTTGTACAATTGCTTGACACGTTTCAAACAATTATTTAGTAAAACTTCCCCGCCTCTACTAACCGGATGAAAGTATATTTGCCAATACATTTGATAACGACTCATTATAAAGTTCTCTACAGCATGCATCCCACTTTCTTTAATGAGTACTTCATCTTTAGAAGGTCGCATCAAACGTAGAATACGTTCCATATCAAATGTACCGTAAGAGACACCAGTAAAATAAGCGTCCCTTTGCAAATAATCCATTCGATCGGCATCAATTTGAGATGAAATCATAGAAATGACAAGTTTATTTTGATGTGTTTTATTAATAACATCCGCGACCTCTTTAGGAAAAGTATCAGATACACGACTTAAGACTTCATTCACTTCAGTAGGTCCTGTAATAATGGCTTGTGTAAATGCCTCATGATCTGTATTAAATATCTTTTCAAAACTATGTGAAAATGGACCATGCCCTAAATCATGTAATAATGCTGCACATAAAGCTAATGGTCTATCTGCATTATTCCACGCATCACGCCCAACAAATGATTCATCAATCATACGACGTACGATTTCATATACACCTAAAGAGTGACCAAATCGACTATGCTCTGCAGTATGAAAAGAAAGATATAATGTACCTAATTGTTTTATACGACGTAAACGTTGAAACTCTTTCGTTTTAATGAGATCCCAAATAAGTTGATCTTTGACGTGAATATATTTATGGATAGGGTCTTTAAATACCTTCTCTTCAGCTAATTTCTGTTCAACATAAGGTGTTTGCGTCAAATAAATCCTTCCTCTCATTACAGTATAGTGATAGAGATTATATACTTTTCTTCATTAAAGCTAAATCCATTTGCTCTCCATACATTTCTGGTTGATAAGAACGTACGATTTCAAAACCATTATTTTGATAATATTGAATAGCGCCTTTATTTTTATTATCAACTTCTAAATATACTGCATCATATTTACCATCAAATTGTTCTAATCCTTGCTTAAGTAAGCTAGAACCGTAACCTTTGTGTTGATATTCTGGATGTACATAATGCGCAGATAAATACAGTTCTTTACCATAAATGAAATTAGCAAAGCCTATAATTTCATCATTATCCTCGGCTACTAAAAATAATTGTTCTTCTAAGCGTTTCTTTAAATGTTGCTCATTATAAGAAGCAGCTAATAGTTCATTAATTGTTGATGCTGCATAAATATTTAAATATGTGTTATACCATGCCTTAGTAGCAACATCTCTAATTGCTACGACGTCATTTGATGTGGCTTCTCTGACTTTAAACATACTTGATTCTCCTGACTTTACTATGGAATTAATAATGAAATTATATCACAGTAGTTATACAATCGCTCAATATAGCGTATTTATCGATGTAATTTGTCGTACCTTTCATCAAAATCTATATTAGTGTTTCATTCCATTCTTTAGCTCTTTCGAATGCAAATGTATCTTTCGAAATATCTCCTGGTCGTTCAGCTGTACCGATAATATAGCCGTTAAGTTCAGCCCCAATAAAATCTAACGTATATTTCATTTGAGTAATACAAGGCTTTGCTTTCACTTTCGGACAATCTCCACCAACTAAAATAAGACGGAAATCTTTCTTTGCCATTCGTTCTTTGAAGTCTCTATAATTTGGATCAACCATTGTTTCAGACCAATGATCAATAAATGCCTTTAAAGATGCAGATATACTGTACCAGTAAACTGGTGATGCGAAGATCACCGTATCACTTTCTAATACTTGATCAATGATGTGTTTATAATCGTCGGTATAATTAGTAATGTCTTTATTATCATGACGGAAATCTCTTACAGGATTAAATTGGTAATCTGTTAAATCAATCCAATTATAGGCTAATCCTTCTATTGCATACTTAGTAAGTTGTGCTGTGTTCCCCTCTGGACGACTGCCTCCAAATAAAACTGTAATCATGTCTATCCCTCTCTCTTAATTTATATTTAAAATATGCCATTATTTTTTAATTTGTTCGCTACATCAATACTTCATATTAATTTAATATTTCGCATATTTGCCTAGTACCCTTATTTCATATGATATATGTGCATTTTCGTAAAATAAAAAAGAATCATTACTATTTATTCAAGTTTCTAAAAAAGCTCTTACACAAATATAAACGGTGTAAGAGCTTAAATTACTTTAATTTATTTTATATCCGCGTTTGTTATTCAATCGGAAATAGTTCGTCGATTTTTTTCAATTCATCATCTGTTAATTGAATATTAGCCGCTTCAATATTTTCTACAACTTGTTCAGCACGTTTCGCACCAGGAATTACTACATCTAGCGCTGGACGAGTTAAATAAAATGCTAGAACCACATTGGCGATAGATGTGTTGTGGGCTTCTGCAATACTTTGCAATTGTTTCACTCGACGCACATTATCATTAAATACCTCTGGTTGGAAGTCGCGACGAGGCGCACGATGATCATCAAACGTTTGGTTTTCCTCATACTTACCAGCTAAGATGCCTGACGCTAGTGGGAAATAAGGAATAAATGTAATATCATTTTCAGCCGCGTATGCCATTACATCTTCATTTTCACGATGTAATAAGTTGTATTCTAATTGCACTACATCTACATAACCATCTTTATTTGCCTCTTTAAGTTGTTCTAATGAGAAGTTAGACACCCCAATTGCTTTAATCTTACCTTCATCTTTAAGTTCTTTTAAGGCTGCAACTGCTTTATCTTTCGGCGTATTTTCATCAGGAAAATGAATATAGTATAAATCAATATAATCTACTTGAAGACGTTTCAGGCTATTCTCAACCTGTTGTTTTAAATAATCTGGGTCATTGTTTTGAATGACGTCATCATTATCTTTAATAACATGAGAACCTTTCGTCGCAATTTGCACTTGTTCACGTGGGTATTCTTGAACCACTTGGCCAACTAATTCTTCCGAACGTTCAGGACCATAAATATATGCCGTATCGAGCAATGTAATGCCATTATCAATTGCTTTGCGCACAACATCTTTCCCTTGTTCTTCATCTAAATTTGGATATAAATTGTGGCCACCTACTGCATTGGTACCTAATGCGATTGGAAATACACGAACATCTGATTTACCTAATTGTACTAAATCTGCCATTCATACTCGCTCCTTTATTCAAATATTACTACTTGTAGTTTACCCCATTCTGATTAAGACATTCATATTGACATTTTATATAAGATATACTTTAATGTAACTAATCAAGTTACATTAAAGGCGGTTTACGATGAATTTAGAATTTAACATTGCAGTACACGTGCTAAGCTTTCTCACTAAGCACTCAGAAGAACATTTCAATAGTCAGGAATTAGCAACACTTACTTGTCTTAATCCAGTGCAACTAAGACGCGTTGCTACAATACTTAATAACCAACAATTTATTGATACACGTCGCGGTAAAGGCGGTGGTTATCGAGCGAATGAGATTACACCCACGATTACGTTAGATACGCTGTATCAACTTTTTGTGTTAGATAAATCACCTGCGCAACGTATTTTCACTGGTAGTGAAGAGAGTCATTGTACGATTTCTAAGCATATTGCAACCACTATGACTAAATATAAAGCGCAAGAAACTGCCCTAGTGCTCAACTTTTATCGTAACTTGACAATTAACGACGTCATCAAAGATACACTTCAGGAGGACACAATATATGACACATTATAATTTATTAGTTATTGGCTTCGGTAAAGCAGGTAAAACACTTGCCAAATATGCAGCAGCACAAGGTCAACACGTTGCTTTAGTAGAACAATCTTCAGATAATTTTGGCGGCACATGCATCAATGTTGAGTGTACATACTTCCATAATAAAATACCCCATCGAATTCGACGGGTTTAGAATAACCGTATCGAAATCGAGGCGGTTAAAATAAAAAAGACCGCACCATTTAAGGTACGGTTTATGTATAGGTTGAGACTACACCTTACTTTAGGCAGCTTTAGAGACATTATATGTTCTTCTCTTATCCACGCCGTCCCCGACGTACTGCCTACACCCGATTGGTAATGCCAATCACTCATTACGTTAGCGACTACTCTACCGATTTCAATTAATCAAAGGTTTGCAAGTCCCTTGACTGCTTTACTTTGCGATAGATTGCTACCGTTTTTGCGAAACAGTAACAAACTTCATTCACTTTCGTGCGAAGTCTTAGGGTGCTTTCGTCACTAACGGGGGAAGTCTTTCGCTTGTTTTAATTTCCAATACATATAATTGTATTTAGCCAATTGTAAAATTAATTGTTTTGACCGACGAAGTGCTTCCCCAGAAGTTTCGTTATCTTTTGAATAACGAAATGCTTCACTCCGTCATGACGTTCCTTATCATCGTACTAGCCATTCTCATTGTATTACTGTCCGCCACCACAGATACAAATCATGGTATACGCCCTTACTTGATAGGTTCGGACTATTATACCTTTATGTAAAAAGCTAATGTTCGACGGCATTAATGGTACTTTGGCATTTTCCCAATCCCCGAGCATTTGCCATAGGGAATAATGCTTTACTCACATTAGTGTTACCACCTAGATGATAACCTTTAGTTTTACACAATTGCATAAGTTAGATGTTTCCACCCGGCCGTTCGTCAAACTGCACCTTTCACCACATCACTGTGGCTTATCTGTTATGCCAGTAAAAGTATTATACCCCATAGGGGTATAATAAACAACTATTTTAGCATAAAAAAATAGGCCAACTGTCGCAACAGTTGACCTCAGATACACTCCGCAGATGTGTACCGCAATTTCTATTTGATTTTAACATAAAAAAACAGCCATACCCCGAATAGAGATATGGCTAGATCAATACGTATTGGAACATTTTCAAATGAATTGTTCCTTAAGATCTATTTCATTATAACACAAAAACAGGGACAAGCACCGTCATGCTTATCCCTATACGAACGAGTATATAGTGAAATGTCATCTGAGTATAGTATATTACCCTGTATAAAATTTAACAAGGTTGTTGCTTTCGTTAAATTTATACCTTAGTAAACTTTCCGTAACTACTTGTTCTATTTCCTTTTTTATCAATTTCACCTGTTGCAATATAACGTCGTTTTAAATCATTGTTTAAATATGTGATCCAACGATAACCATTAACTGCAAATGCCCCGTCATAAATAATGCTTTCGCCATTTTTTAATACACCTGTGATTTTAGCTTTTGTATTGTGGGCAGTTCTTACATTATTCCCTTTAACAGTTGATACAGTGTAGCGTCCCTTTTCTTTTTTATATGGAACGCCTTTATCATTTAGTTTATATCCTTTAGGCACTGCTACAATATCATCTTTTTTGTGAGCAGCTTTTTGCTTACTAGCAACGACACCGCCTATTGGCTTACCATGAATAGCACCTGCAATCAGTTTTGAATATTTGTCACTGTTCTTTTTAA
This sequence comes from Staphylococcus borealis, assembly GCF_001224225.1. Lineage (GTDB taxonomy): Bacteria > Bacillota > Bacilli > Staphylococcales > Staphylococcaceae > Staphylococcus > Staphylococcus borealis. The sequence continues at coordinate 89,735 of NZ_CUEE01000009.1, forward strand.
TCCAATTCATGTCAGATGTGTTAGTGATAAAGCCTAATTCCGTTAATCGGTAATTCATGTTAATTTCTGCCGACACATTTGCATTGAGTAGATCATTACGTTTAGTAATACCTCTAATTTGACCTAAGTTGTTTTTAATCACATCTTGTATACCTTTATCAATACTATCTGCATTAAAAGCACTAGATATGATTACATGGCCACCACTTGCACTAGCACCTGCTGCATCTAAATGGAACTCTGCAATTAAATCATATTTTTGTTTATTAACCCAATACATGCCATAATCTTTTTTATTACCTACACGTACACCATAAGCCGTGTCTTGATACATATCTTGTGATTGTTTACTGCCACCATATAATGCAACTTCATGCCCTGCTTGACGTAAGTATTTAGCAACTTGTGGTGTGATGTTTTTACGAATGAAATCACGTTCATTTGTACCATTCCCTTCTGCACCGGGGTCATTATATCCATGACCGGCCACAATCATGATTTTTTTAGGCTTTGTTTTTTTACTAGCTTGTTTACTTTTAATGATTTGTTTCGCTTTAGTTCCCGCACTAATTTTAGTAGGAAAGTCTAAACGAATGAAATACATAGGGTCATCATAGTAATGCCAACGTCTTGTAACTTTCTCTGGTCCCCAACCAGGACTTACAACGCCATTAGTCCAACCCTGACCATCCCAATTTTGTTCTAAACATTCAAACTGTGTAAGGGTTGCTCTTGTTACAATTGCAACGTGGCCGGCACCACTACCGTATTTACCAGGGAATACAACAATATCAAGTTTTTGTGGTAAGAAATTATCGTAGTTTTTGATTGATTGACCGTACTTTTTAATTGTGTTTGCGTTATCAAACGGAATGTTTTTAGCATACAGACCATATAATCTTTCGCCTGTAACAGCCATAAAAAAGGCATTTGCATAATCGTAGCATTGGAAACCATAACTTAAATCTGGGTTGTATTGCTTCCCTTCTGAGTTATCAAGCCATTTTTCAGCTTGTTTTTTTGTCATCAACATAATATCACCTAACCTAACTCATCTAAGTCTGATGGTTCGATATATTCTTTAGTTGGTGCTTGTCCTGTTGCTTGACGATATTTCTTTTCAGCTTTGTATTTTTTAAGTTTCTTATTCGCCCATTGTCCCTCTTTACTTGTCGGATTATCTTTCCACGCTGTGTACAAGCCGATAACAGCTAATACAATCGTACTGATTGTTTCTTCATCTACTGGAATAGGACTAAGTCCTCTATTTGCTAAAAATTGATTGACGATTGCCATAATTAATACGATATATCTTACAATTACTTTTACTTCCATCTTATCACTCCTATTTTTGTATTAAAAAAGCCGACCTAAAAAGGTCAGCTTGTGGGGTTATTATCATTTTATTGTTGTGCAATTATACCAATATTTCTTAATACATTTTTTATAGCATTAACTTCATATTCAAGTTGTTGTAGCGTATAACCACTTGTGTTAGATAAAGTTTTTTGCTGTTCGATAGGGGGTTTACCATAAAAGCCAATTTTCTGATTAGGTGATGTTCCAATTTTAGTTCCTATATTATCTCCAAGTTGGATATTATAACCGTCTTTCACTTTCGTTAATGTATTGTACATCGTATATATAAATTCGGAACCACTAACAACTGCAAAAGTGTTTGGTGCATAATACATAAACCCAGTACGTCGATCTTTTTCGAATGATAATGATGGTTGAGTGAGTGAACCGGTAGGTAACACTATATTACCAAATGTTGCACTTTTACCTTTGGATGGCGAAATAGCATACGCTAAAGTCGTCTCTTCAGTAACAGGCTGTGTAGTT
>NZ_CUEE01000010.1 GCF_001224225.1 Staphylococcus borealis
GTCATGTCACGATTACACCGACAAAACCTATTCCTGAAGGTAACGTCACTGCCAAGGCAACGGACAATGCAGAACATCCGAATAGTTCTACATCTGATCCTGTTAAAGCAACTGATACAACGCCACCAACTACTCCAACACTTGATACGGATTTAGGTGGTAAAGCTGGTACTCAAACACCTATTACGGTGACTACAGATCCAAATACGCATGTTGATTTACTTGATAAAGATGGTAATATCATTGGTTCGGGTACAACGGATGATACGGGACATGTCACGATTACACCGACGAAACCTATTCCGGAAGGTGATATTTACGCTAAAGCAATAGATAATGCTGAACATCCAAATAGCTCTGTATCTAAGCCAGTAAAAGCTACTAAATTGATTGTAAAATCTGATAAAAAAGCATTTATAAATGACCATTCAAAAGAGGATGGAAGCCATAATTCAACAAATAATAAACATACAATACCTGTTGAAAAAGGAAATATAACTAATACTATTACTAAAAATAAAGGAAAAGATTTACCAAGTACTGGTGAAAAAGAATCAACTAATAATTCTTTACCTTATTTAGTTACACTACTAGGTAGCTTTGCATTACTAATTAGTAGAAAAAAGGAAAGAAAAGATAACAACAGAAATAAGTAATTCTAATATATATACTAATTAGAAAAAATCCACTGAAATCTTAAATGATTTCGGTGGATTTTTGATTTTAACTATATTTATATTTGAAATAAAATTCATACAAAAATTCACATCAATTTTACTCGTAAAAATTTCTGTAATTTCTAAAAATATAAATTTACATCTACACATAGTTATGAAGAAACATTTTTATGAAATATTGATTAAGTCATAACTTCAACTCATTTATAAACGCATTAAAAAGAGACTACTATTTTTAAATATCACAACACTTATTATTAAATGAATTATATAATAAAATTATATAAATTAAGTTTGATTTCTATCTTTAGTATGAAATTAAACTAACAGTTATATATATTGAGTAAAATTGAAATGTCGTAATTATGAACTTAATTCAATATATTTCCTTAATATTACTGTTATTAATTTAATTAATTTTCATTTAAAAAAGTAAAGGAGAATATCGCACCTATGAATCAACATAATCAATTACAAAAATTTAGCATTCGTAAATATGCAATCGGTACTTTTTCAACCTTAGTAGCGACATTCGTATTTTTAGGAGTAAACCATGACGCACAAGCTAGTGAGCAATTAAATACCACTCAACAACATTCGAATAGCAATCATGAAAATTCAATTAACGAAAGCGCTAATACGCCAATTAAACCTTTAGATAATAAAATTACCACAGGTCAAGTTCAATCAAAACAAATCAATGACAATGTTAAAGAAACTAAATTAAATACACAAACTAACAATAAACAACAAGCTAATAACGATTTGAATGTTTCAAATCAGCCATCAAACACACATGTTAGAAAAAAGAGAGCTACTAATTCAGATGAAATTGATTTTAATCGAGTAGTAACAGGATCAGTTGATAATTCATCTGTTGCTGCACCAAATACTTCATCATCAACGCCTAATGATCAGCAAGCACCGCTTATTAAACCAACTTTCATTACAAGTGTAGGAGATGCAGCTAATACGAAAAGACCAATTGAGATTTTGACTTCACCAAATACTGATGTAGCTTTATTAGATAAAGATGGTGCGACAATGGGTACTGGTAGAACAAATGAAACTGGTCATGTCACTATTGTACCGCAACAATGGATTCCTAAAGGCAATGTTTCAGCTAAAGCAACACGTGGTTCAGAAAGTGTTACGTCAGACCCTGTTGAAGCATTAAATACTGATCCTCAACATAGACCATTTGTAATTGAAGTCACAACGGATCCTTTTACAAGAATAGAATTAAGAGACAAATATAATAAACCACTTGGAGCTTCTAGAACAAATGATAAAGGTCATGCGTATATCGTGCCAACAAGACCAATCCCAGAAGGTAATGTGACGGCTGTGGCAACAGATGATAGTGGTAACTCATCTACTTCAGATCCTAAAAAAGCAACTGACACAACACCACCTGACAAACCAATTATTCATACAAATTTAGTTGATAAGGTTGGTACATTAACTCCTATAGAAATCACAACTGACCCTGATACTAAAGTGGAATTATTTGATAAAGATAATCACTTAATAGGTAGTGGAATGACAGATCATACTGGACACATTACAATCACTCCTAGCAAACCATTAGTTGAAGGACCGATTACCGCTAAAGCAACTGATGATGCTGAAACGCCAAATAGTAGTTATTCAGATCCTGCAAATGTAACGGATTTAACACCACCAACTTCGCCTAATTTAGAAACTGACTTAGTTGGTAAAGCGGGTACCCAAACGCCAATCACTGTTACAACTGATCCGAACACTACTGTAGAATTGTTTGATAAAGATGGTAATAGTTTAGGAAGAGGGACAACTGATTCTACTGGACACGTAACGATTATACCTAATCGACCGATTCCTGAAGGCGATGTTACTGCGAAAGCGACTGACAACGCAGAACACCCGAACAGTTCTACTTCTCAACCTAAAAAAGCAACTGACACAACACCGCCTATCGTTCCAACAATTAATACAGATATAGCAGGTAAAGCGGGTACCCAAACACCAATCACTGTTACGACTGATCCGAACACTACTGTAGAACTGTTTGATAAAGATGGTAATAGTCTCGGTTCTGGAGAAACAGATGGTTCTGGTCAGGTGACAATCATACCTAATAAAGCGATACCTGAAGGTAATATCATTGCTAAGGCGACTGACCATGCAGAACATCCGAATAGTTCTACTTCTGAGCCAGTAAAGGCAACTGATACAACGCCACCTACAAAACCATCTGTTGTAGGTAGCTTAGATGGTAAAGCTGGCACTACTGATCCTGTGGAAGTTACTACAGATCCTAATACAAAAGTTGAACTTTTAGATAAAGATGGTAATGTGATTGGTTCAGGAGTGACTGATGGTACTGGTCATGCCTTTATTACGCCGATTAAACCTATTCCCGAAGGCAATGTGACAGTTAGAGCAACTGATAATGCTGAAGTTCCAAATAGTTCAACATCTGATCCAGTTAAAGCAACTGATACGACGCCACCAAATGCACCAACTTTTGATACTGATATCTCTGAAAAAGGGGGAACATTGACACCAATTTCAGTAACAACTGACCCTAATACACACGTAGATATTGTTGATAAAGATGGTAATATCATTGGCTCTGGCACAACAGACGATCAGGGTCATGTTACAATAACGTCTAATGTTCCAATTCCTGAAGGTAATATTTTCGCAAAAGCAACTGATAATGCTGAACATCCGAATAGTTCTACATCTCAACCTGTTAACGTTATAGATACTACACCTCCAATTAAACCAACCGTTCCTGGTGGGCTAGTAGGTAAAGCTAATACACAGGATCCTATTGAAGTTGTAACTGATCCTAATACGCACATAGAAATTTTCGATAAAGATGGACAACTCATCGGTACAGGCGATACAGATCAAAATGGTCATGCTCTAATTACACCTACAAAACCAATTCCTGAAGGACCAGTAACGATTAAAGCGACAGATCATGCCGAACATCCTAATAGTTCAACATCTGATCCAATCGACGCGACAGACACAACACCGCCTATAGTACCTAAAGTGAATACGGGTCTTGATGGAAAAGCAAACACTTATACACCAGTATCAATAACAACTGATCCTAACACTAAAGTAGAATTATTAGACAAAGATTTACATGTTATTGGCTCTGGCGTTACTGATGAAAAAGGTAATGCGATAATTACACCAACAAAGCCAATTCCTGAAGGTAATGTTTATGCAAAAGCAACTGACAATGCTACAAAACCTAATAGTTCAATATCAAAACCTGTCAAAGCAACTGATACAACACCACCACCTAAACCAGTAGTTAAAGGTAGTATGAATGGTAAAGCGGGTACTAAAGATCCTATTGAAATTATCACTGAACCATACACTTATGTAGAGATCATTGATAAAGATGGGCGCGTGATTGGCTCTGGTAAAACGGATAAAAATGGACATGTGGTCATCACACCAACCAAACCTTATCCAGAGGGCACTATAATTATTAAAGCAACTGATAATGCTCAACCGCCGAATAGTTCATTCTCAGATCCAATTAAAGTAACGGATACTACAGCACCTAAAGAACCAGTAATTCATACAACATTAATTCATAAAGCTAATACAAAAACACCTGTTAAAGTTACAACTGATCCTTACACACTTGTCGAATTACTAGACAAATATGGACATGTCATTGGTAAAGCTACAACGGATGGCAATGGTAATGCAACGATAAAACCAACAACACCAATACCTGAAGGTGACGTGACTGTGAGAGCTACGGATAATGCAGAACATCCCAATAGTTCATTATCAAAACCTGCCAAAGCCACATTGTCTGATAATGATAAATCAGGTAAAAATAACGGTCATACTGGAAATGAAATTCCAAAAGATTTAAAACATAATGAAAAATCAAGTGGTCAAAATGATTATTTAAGCGACTATAATGAAAAGGATAATAACTCTAATGATCACAATCGAAATAAAGTTAATTCATTACCTGACACAGGTCTTAACAAAGACAATGCATCATCATCTGCATTATTATTTACTTCATTATTAGGTGGAATTGCATTATTAACAAGAAGACATAAAAAAGAAGAAAAATAGTATTTTGCTAAATAACTAAAATAACGAGTCCGGGACATAAAGTTCTTGGATAAGTGAATAAAAGACAATTTCTATTGAAATAATATAGAAATTGTCTTTTTTATAAATTTTTTGATTATTTTCAGCTCGTTGAGCTACTACTTTTCTTATATTAAGTGCCATTAATACAAAACCAAGTTCTCTTTTGACTTTATTGAGTCCTCGGACAGACATCCGAGTGAAACCCAAAATAGCCTTCATAAATCCAAAAACATGTTCCACATCAATTTTTCTTTGACTGTAGATATTTTTTGTTTTTGGTTCTGAAATCTTTTTATTAATTTGGGCTTTAAAATATTCCCAATTATAATTCTTCATTATTCTTTTATTTGTTTTTGAATTGAAGTTCATACATTGATTTTTCAGAGGACATTCTCAACAATCATCACATTCATATAATTTAAAGTCTCATTTAAAACCATATTTATCATGGCGATTGGCATTCGCCTCAACTTTCGTACCATCAATAAAAATAGCCTGTTCATCTATAAGATTTTGTTTCAAACATTGACTATGAAATTGAATAAATAGTGATTCTAATAAAGCATCTACTTTTGGATTTACTCTAAATCGACTAATTGTTTTATAAGAAGGTTTTTGATTTTGTGATAGCCACATCATTCGGATGCTATCATTAAGTATTTTTTTAAGTAATACAATGTAAAATTACATATAAATACAAAGTATTTTGGCGAGACTCTTACGTTGATTATTAATGAACATAAGTGCTAGCGCACTTATGTAAGGAATTCTAGAGATGAATGACGAATGTTGTTGCGCGACTCCTAGTGGAAAAGAAAGTGTCGAGTGACTACAGGCACGAGCCTTTCCCACAGGAAAGCGTCGCAACTATAATGAGTGAATATGCATCTAAGAATTTCTTTAGAGGACTACAGGCTGAAGCTGTCCCCTAAGAAGGGCCCCAACACAGAGAAACTGAGTTAATCAGTTTCTACAAGCAAAGAGCGTTGGGCTAGCGAGCCAACAATACGGAGTATTGTAAATAAAGAAGCCAGTAAATGAATTTCTTAAAACTCATTTACTGGCTGTTTCTCTAGGAATTATGTCCCAGACTCGTTATATAATTAAATAATTCTATTTTTTCTTTTTAGTTAGTTTAAATAGGGTTTGTTGAGCTATTTGATTAGCTTCTTTATTTTGCTCTCTAGGGATCCATTTAACAAATAACAAGTCAAAACTTTGTTCAAGTATTTCTAAATTTTCAAAATAGGGCTTAAATCTAGCATTCTTTACGAATCCTTGATTGACACTATCTTCTATCAACTTTGAATCAGTATACAATAGCGCATTAACAACATTTAGCTCACGAGCATGTTCAAGTGCATATATCAGAGTTGCCCATTCTGCACTATGATTATCTAATTCACCTAAGTCATGCGTATATACATATCTTTTATCTTCTTCCTTAATAACTATGCCACAAGCACTTCTCCCAGGATTACCTTTAGTCGCTGCATCAAAGTAAATTTTTGCCATATAAATTTTACACCTTTTTAGATTTATTAATTACTTTAATTTTATCAAAGTATGAAATATGAAAATAGGGAATGACAAGAATTCACTAAGAACGCTTTTCCACTCCCTTAAAAAATTTTAATATCCTTCATCTAATTTATGAATTCGACCTTTACGATACATAGATTTAGCTACATAACCGAATGGTACGTTGAAAATTGTCGAAATTAGTTTTAATAAATACGTTGTTATAAATATTTCAAGTACAACCATATTTGGTAAAGTACCTGCAAAAGCAATTGTTACGAACAGTGCTGTATCAATAATTGAACTTAACATTGTGCTTCCGTATGCACGTATGATAAACGTCTTATCTGAACTAAATATTTTCTTAATAGCTGAAAAGATGAATACATCAACATGTTGTCCAATTATATACGCAATAATTGAACCTAATGCAATTCTAGGCACCAAATCAAAAATCGTTGAGAGTGATTTTTGAGCCATATCCTCAGGTGCTGGTATAAAATGAAGAGACATTTGCATCACAATGATCATGACCAACGTGGATGAAAAGCCTAACCACACAGCTCTTTTAGCAACTTTGCGCCCATATATATCATTTAAAATATCTGTTGCTAAATAAATTGACGCAAACATTACATTACCTAAAGTAGCAGATATGCCAAAAATATGAACTGTTTTTATTACTTGAATATTAGCAATAATAGTTCCAATTGCAACCCAGGCAATTAAACCTTGTTTACCAAAACATCGGAACATTACCACCATTAAAATAAATGTAACAAGAAACGATGCTACACCAAAAATCTCATTATACATAAAAAATCCTCCTAAATTTTGATGATGCGGGTGTTTAGAAACCGCAAAAACAACTTATTTATTTTATAGCAATTTATTGGCAATTGCAATAACCAACATCACATATATAATCATTTATCAATTATTAAATCGATTATTTCAAAATAACTCCAAATTAAGTTATACTTGTTCCATGCTTATAATAAAGTAATACTGTGCTTAAGGAGTGACGGTTATACTTACACATTCCGAAAAAAATGCAATTGATAAAATTGATGAATTAATGAACACTTATTGTGATAAATGCTTACTAAAAACACATATAAGAAAAACAGAAGGTAAAACACAGGCACATCATTTTTGTATTTCCGAGTGTTCAATTGGTAAACAAATCAAACAATTAGGAAATGAACTTCAATAGGAGGTAAGGACTATGCATATCGTTTCAATCGAAGAAACACCAAATCATAACACTATGAAGATTAATTTAAGTGAAAAGAGAGAAGATAATAAATCTAATACATTTACTTCTGCACAAGAAGGACAACCAGATTTTATAAATAACTTATTCGAAATTGACGGGGTAAAATCAATATTTTATGTTATGGATTTTATTTCTGTAGATAAAGAAGCCAATGCAGATTGGAATAATGTACTACCACAAATTCAATCTACTTTTGAATAAAGCATTATAAGGGGACATGTAGTTATGGAAATTGTACGAATAGAGCCAACACCAAGTCCTAATACAATGAAAATCGTCTTGTCTGAAAAGAGGGAAGACAATAAATCTAATACATTTACACAAATAGATGAGCATCAACCTCAATTTATTAATGATTTATTAGCAATTGATGATGTCAAATCTATTTTCTACGTAATGGACTTCTTAGCTATCGATAAGCAACCGAAATCTGATTGGGAAGTGGTCTTACCTCAAATCACTTCAACATTAAATAACGAATCATCGATTGATAGTGCTCAACAGCCTGATGAACATTATGGTGAAATTAAAGCTGAGACACTTATGTTTAAAGGCATCCCTTATCAAATTAAACTGACTACCGCTTCAGAAGAACGTCGCGAACAATTGCCGAACCATTTCGTTGATAGAATGTTAAAGACACAAAAAGACGGTGACAATGTTGTATTCTTACGTAAGTGGGAAGATCTTGGTATTAGATATGGTGAATTAGATGACGTTATGAATGAAGTATATGAAGAAATGATTGCACTATACCCAACTGAAAGGTTAGACGCGCTCGTTCAAACTGCATTAGAGACAGATGTTGTAGTTCCACAACAACAGTATCATCATGTTACTGTTAACGAATTTAAAGCAGCGTCTGATTGGAAAGATAAATTAAGAATGCTTAAAGCATTTCCATCACCAACAGTCGAAGATTTAGATTTATTAGACTTAGCCTTACAAGAAGAAAAAGCACCATTAAGACGACAAGCCATTGTATTAATCGGCATGATTGAAGATAAGGAAATCCTTCCATATTTATATAAAGGCTTACATGATAAAAGTCCAGCTGTTAGACGCACCGCTGGAGATTGTTTGAGTGATTTAGGGTTTAAAGAGGCATTACCAGAAATGGAACAAGCTTTAAATGACCCACAAAAAATAGTCCGTTGGAGAGCGGCAATGTTTTTATTTGATGAAGGTGGGCCAGAACAGTTACCAAGTTTAAAATCACACGCCGATGATCCTGCCTATGAAGTTAAACTTCAAATAGAAATGGCAATTTCTAGAATTGAAAAAGGCGATGAAGCGTTAGGCTCTGTATGGAAACAAATTGCAAATCGCAATAAGTCATAAATTTCAAGAAAAACTAAAATAGGAGTGGAAATAATGAATCCTTATGAACAATACATGAAAGAATTAGCTCAACAAATGCGAGCTGAACTTACTGAAAATGGTTTTAAAAGTTTAGAGACAAGTGAAGATGTATCAAATTATATGAATAATGTTAATGAAGAAGATACAACATTTGTAGTAATTAACTCTACATGTGGCTGTGCTGCTGGTTTAGCTAGACCCGCAGCTGTTGCAGTAGCTGAACAAAATGATAAAAAACCGACAAACAAAATCACAGTATTTGCTGGTCAAGACAAAGAAGCAACACAAACAATGCGTGACTACATCCAACAAGTGCCTTCTAGTCCATCATATGCATTATTCAAAGGGACAGAATTAAAGCATTTTATTCCTAGAGAGCATATTGAAGGCCGTGACATTCAAGATATCTGTATGGATATTAAAGATGCATTTGATGAAAATTGTTAAGAAACCTATTTGACTTACCAATCCCAAATATAAAATTAATAGTTAATTTTATATTTGGGATTTTTTTATTTTAATTTTATAAGTACGTATTATCTAGTATAATAAACAGTAATATAAACAATTCTAGGAGATGAACAAGATGTTAAATTCATTTGATTCAGCCTACCATGCTCTATGTGAAGAAATATTGGAAATTGGCAATCAACGTGATGATCGTACGCATACAGGTACTATATCTAAGTTTGGTCATCAATTACGTTTTGATTTGACCAAAGGTTTTCCATTACTTACAACGAAGAAAGTATCGTTTAAACTTATAGCTACTGAATTACTATGGTTTATTAAAGGCGATACAAATATACAATATTTATTAAAATATAATAATAATATTTGGAATGAGTGGGCATTTGAGAAATACGTACAATCAAATGATTACCACGGACCTGATATGACTAATTTTGGACATAGGGCGCTCCAAGACGAGGATTTTAATCAACAATACAAAGAGGAAATGTCTAAATTCAAACAACATATATTAAATGACGATGCATTCGCTAAAAAGTACGGAGATTTAGGTAACGTTTATGGTAAACAATGGCGAGATTGGGTAGATAAAGAAGGCAATCATTTCGATCAACTTAAAACTGTAATTGATCAAATAAAGCATAATCCAAATTCTCGACGCCATATTGTTTCAGCATGGAATCCTACAGAAATTGATAGCATGGCCTTGCCACCATGTCATACGATGTTCCAATTCTATGTTCAAGATGGTAAGTTAAGTTGTCAATTGTATCAACGTAGTGCAGATATCTTCTTAGGTGTACCATTTAATATTGCGAGCTATGCATTATTGACACATTTAATAGCAAAAGAATGTAATTTAGATGTCGGAGAATTTGTTCATACATTTGGTGATGCTCATATTTATTCTAATCATATTGAAGCAATTCAAACACAATTATCTAGAGATAGTTTTGAGCCACCAACCCTAAAAATCAATTCTGATGCTTCAATTTTTGAAATCAATTATGAAGATTTGGAGTTGGTTGGATATAACGCGCATCCTGCTATTAAAGCACCTATAGCAGTGTGATAAACAAAAGTACTAATTTAATCTAAATAAATTATAGATACGGAGGGGAATTATGACTTTATCCATTTTAGTTGCACACGATCAACAACGCGTCATAGGCTATAAGAATGATTTACCATGGCATTTGCCTAATGACCTCAAACACGTTAAAAAACTATCAACTGGAAATACATTGGTAATGGGAAGAAGAACCTTTGAGTCAATTGGTAAACCGCTTCCTAACAGAAGAAATGTCGTATTAACGAGTGATACATCTTTCAACGTCGAAGGTGTAGATGTGATTCATTCTATTGACGATATTTACAACTTAGAAGGTCATATTTTTATCTTTGGCGGCCAATCATTATTTGAAGAAATGATTGATAAAGTAGATGATATGTACATTACGGTAGTCGATGGTAAACACCAAGGTGACACATTCTTCCCACCTTATACATTTGAAGAATGGGAAGTAGAATCATCAGTAGAAGGAGAACTAGATGATAAAAACAGAATTCCACATACATTTCTACACTTAGTACGTAAACATTAAATTAAATTAAATTGATTAACCGGAGGCACTTATGACTAAACAAATTATCGTGACTGATTCTACATCAGATTTATCACATGACTATTTAAATCAACATAATATCCACGTTGTACCTTTAAGCTTAACGATTGATGGTAAATCATTCGTCGATCAAATTGACATTTCATCTGAGGCATATATTCAACGCATTGAAGAAAATGCGGATGTTAAAACAAGTCAACCACCAATCGGTAAATTCATTGAATTATATGAAGAACTTGGTAAAGAAGATGTTGAAATTTTTAGTATTCATATGTCATCAGGTCTAAGTGGAACATATCAAACTGCTCTTCAAGCCAGTGATATAGTCGACACTAAAGTAACCGTGATTGATTCTAAATCCATTTCATATGGACTCGGATACCAAATTCAACGTCTTGTTGAACTCATAAATACTAATCTTTCATCAAATGAAATTGTTGGTAAACTTAAAGAACTACAAAAAAACATCAAGCTTTTTGTTGTTATTGGACAGTTAAATCAATTAATCAAAGGTGGACGCATAAGTAAGACTAAAGGGTTGATTGGTAATATTATGAAAATCAAACCTATCGGTACATTAGAAGATGGGTATTTGGAAATTGTGCATAATGCACGAACACAAAATTCAAGTATACAATATTTAAAAAAAGAAATTTCAGAATTTATTGATAAACATAAAATTAAATCTATTGGTGTTGCTCACGCTAACGTACTTGATTTTGTTGACAAACTTAAATCACAGTTTGATGAAGCATTTGGGCAGCAAATATATGATGTGAATGTAACTACGCCAGTTATATCAACGCATACTGGTCAAGGTGCAATTGGTTTGGTTGTTGTTCGTGAACCAAACTAAACACGCATTTTATTACTTGCTTCCTATTTATATTAAATAAATAAAAGTATCGTTGTGAGTAGATTACTTTAAATTAACAAAGTTATATCGTAAATTTAATTAATGACAGAGGAGGTAATAATATGGCATATGCAACATTAGCTGGAGGATGTTTCTGGTGTATGGTTAAACCCTTTACATCATATCCAGGAATTGAAGATGTCGTATCTGGATATAGTGGAGGACATGTTGAAAATCCTACGTACGAACAAGTTTGCACTAATCAAACTGGTCATAGAGAAGCCGTGCAAATTCAATTTAATTCTGACATTACGTCCTTTGAAAATATCTTAGATGTGTATTTTAAAACATTTGACCCAACAGATGGTGGTGGTCAATTTTTCGATAGAGGCGAAAGTTATGAACCAGCTATCTTTTATCACGATGATGAACAAAAGAAAGCAGCAGAACTTAAAATTCAACAACTGAACGAGGAAGGCATTTTTAACAAACCGGTTATAACACCAATTCTTCCTTATAAGAATTTTTATCCTGCAGAAGCATATCATCAAGATTATTATAAGAAGAATCCTGCACACTATGAGCAATACCAACGTGGATCAGGAAGAAAATCATTCATCGAAACACATTGGGGGTCTCAAAATGATTAAAAAAGATAAGCATGAACTCAATGACATGGAATATCTTGTTACACAAGAAAATGGTACTGAACCTCCATTTCAAAATGAATATTGGAATCATTTTGAAAAGGGGATTTATGTAGATAAAATTTCAGGTAAACCATTATTTACTTCTGAAGAAAAGTTTGAATCTAACTGTGGTTGGCCAAGTTTTTCGAAAGCGCTTGATGATGATGAAATCATTGAACTGGTTGATAAAACATTCGGCATGGTTAGAACTGAAGTTAGGTCAGAAGAAGCTAATAGCCACTTAGGACATGTATTTAATGACGGTCCTAAAGAAAGTGGTGGATTACGCTATTGTATTAATTCAGCAGCAATTCAATTTATCCCATATGATAAATTAGAAGCGCTAGGCTACGGTGATTTAATTCCACATTTTGAAAAATAGGAGTGACTAATAATGTTTAAAAAATTATTCGGTAAAGGTAAAGAAGTTAATAAAGAAATTGAAATTTATGCACCACTAACTGGTGAATATATCAATATTGAAGATATCCCAGACCCAGTTTTCGCACAAAAAATGATGGGTGAAGGATTTGGTATTAACCCAACTGAAGGAGAAGTAGTTTCACCAATCGAAGGTAAAGTTGATAATGTATTCCCTACAAGACATGCAATTGGTCTTAAAGCAGATAACGGTTTAGAAATTTTAGTTCATATTGGATTAGATACAGTTCAATTGGATGGTCAAGGTTTCGAAATCTTAGTAAGTAGCGGTGATACTGTACAAGTTGGTGACCCTTTACTTAAATTTGATTTAGAATATATTAAAAATAATGCGAAAGATGTCATTTCACCAATCATTATTACAAATTCAGATCAAACTGAATCAATTTATGTTAATGATGTTAAAGCAGTGATTAAAGGTGAAACTAAAGTCGTAGATGTGACAATGAGCTAATGAAAGAACATTCTTTTTATCAATTTGCGCTAACAGCTAGAGGCCGTAAAGATAGCAAAGGAGATTTAGCTGAAGAAATATTTAATGATTTATCTTTTCCTAAACATGAAAAAGATTTCAATCAATTATCTGATTATATAGAAATGCAAAGTGATATAACATTACCGATGTCAGTATTTGATGATTTATATGAAGAATATACAGAATGGCTGAAATTCTAAATTTAAAATAGTCAATTCAAGTATATATAATTTTATGTTTTGCATTGTACATTCGCATTAGTTGACTGAATGAAACATGTGTTTGAAACAAGTTTTTAATTCTAGTTAACCTTGCCGGGGTGGAACTCTGAATTCACAACGAATTCTGTTCCACTCCTTTATCATTTTTATGTGTATATAGGTATTTGTTTTCTAATAAGTTGCGTTTATGTTTAAATAACGACATACTTATATTATCTTTTTAGATGAAATTAATATAAATACATACGATGTTATACGAGGAAGTGGTTTTATGAGTCATCATTCTGAGGAGAGACACAATCATGTTGACGCCAAACAAGATAATGGCAAATCTTCAAATAAGAAAATTCGATTTAAAGCTTGGCAATTCATATTACTTATATTAGGAATTATAGTATTAACGGCTGGAATAACAGTTGCCGCTACAATAGGTATTAGTCACAAAATAAGTGGATTAAATAAAGAGGAACGCCAAGAAATGAAAAAAATCGAGTATGCCTACAAGACACTTAATAATGATTATTATAAGAAACAAAGTGCTAGCGATTTATCTGAAGCCGCTATAGATGGCATGGTAAAAGAACTCAAAGATCCATACTCTGAGTACATGACTAAAGATGAGACGAAAAGTTTCAATGAGGATGTTTCAGGTGACTTTGTAGGAATTGGCGCTGAAATGCAGAAAAAAGATAAACAAATCATGATTACTAGCCCAATGAAAGATTCACCTGCCGAAAAAGCCGGTATACAACCTAAAGATGTTGTAACTAAAGTGAATGGAAAATCGGTTGTAGGTAAGCCATTAGACCAAGTAGTTAAATTAGTTCGTGGTAAAGAAGGAACAACCGTCAAATTAACGATCAAACGTGGTTCACAAGAAAAAGATATTAATATTAAGCGTGGAAAAATTCATGTAAAAAGCGTGGAGTATAAGAAAAAAGGCCATATTGGTGTCTTCACAATTAATAAATTCCAAGATAATACTGCTGGAGAACTCAAGTCAGCAATCATAAAAGCGCATAAAGACGGTGTGCGTAATATTGTATTAGATTTAAGAAATAACCCTGGTGGTTTACTTGATGAAGCAGTTAAAATGGCGAATATCTTTATTGATAAAAATCAAACGGTTGTCAAACTTGAAAAAGGTGACGATACTGAATCCATTAAAACGTCGAATGATGCTACAAAAGAAGCTAAAGACATGAAAGTCAGTATTTTAGTAAATGAGGGCTCTGCAAGTGCTTCTGAAGTCTTTACAGGTGCTATGAGAGACCACCATAAAGCAAAAGTTTACGGTTCAAAAACATTTGGTAAGGGAATAGTACAAACAACTCGTGAATTCAAAGATGGTTCATTATTGAAATATACTCAAATGAAATGGTTAACACCTGATGGTCATTATATTCACGGTAAAGGTATCCAACCTGATACTAAAATTGCATCACCTAAATATCAATCTATCAGTGTCATTCCTACTGATAAAACATATACTGTGGGTGATAACACCAAATATGTAAAATCAATTAAAATTGGCTTAGATGCGTTAGGTTATGACGTTGACGATGAATCAAATCAATTTGATACACAATTAGAAACAGCTATAAATTCATTCCAATCAGACCACCAATTACAAGTGAATGGTAAATTTGATAAAGAAACCAACGAGAAATTTACACAATTATTAGTTGAAAAAGCTAATAAAGAAGATAAAGTATTAGATGATTTAATAAACAAATTAAAATAAAGAGGTGTTTTTAAAACAATGATTAGGTTAGGTAAATTACAAGATATTTCACAAATAGAGGCATTAGTTGAGGAAGCTAAAGCATTAATGAAAGAATTTAATAATAATCAATGGGATGATAAATACCCAGTGTCAGAACATTTTGAAGAGGATATCAAAGCTGAAACACTATATGTTTTAGAAGAAAATGACACAATTTATGGCTTTATCGTGGTCGACCAACAACAATCAGAATGGTATGATGATTTAGAATGGCCAATCGAACGTCAAGGCGCCTATGTCATTCATAGACTTGCTGGCTCACAACAATACAAAGGTGCAGCTACAGCATTATTTGATTTTGCTGTAAAATTAGCTGAAGATCATAATATCCATGTTATATTAACAGACACGTTTGCTTTAAATAAGCCAGCACAAGGATTATTTGAAAAATTTGGTTTCATAAAAGTCGGTGAAGCAGAAATTGACTATCATCCATTTGATAGAGGCGCACCATTCTATGCATATTATAAAAATATTTAAGAATAGAGGTTAATTACTATGTCTAAAATAGCATTTACCGGTGGCGGTACTGTTGGACATGTTTCGGTCAATCTAAGTTTAATTCCAACAGCTACTGATAAAGGACACGACTCATTTTATATTGGTTCTAAAACAGGTATTGAACGTGAAATGATTGAATCACAGTTACCTAATATTAAATATTATCCAATATCTAGCGGTAAATTACGTCGATATTTATCAGTCAATAACGCGAAAGACGTATTCAAAGTTTTAAAAGGGATCATTGATGCACGTAAAGTATTAAAAAAAGAAAAGCCAGACTTGCTATTTTCTAAAGGAGGATTTGTATCAGTTCCTGTAGTCATAGCAGCACGCTCATTGAATATACCAACGATTATCCATGAATCAGATTTAACACCTGGTTTAGCTAATAAAATTTCATTAAAATTTGCTAAAAAAATCTATACTACGTTTGAAGATACTTTGAAGTACTTGCCTAAAGAAAAAGCAGACTTCGTAGGCGCTACGATTCGTCAAGACTTAAAAGAGGGTAATCAAGCACGAGGCTATCAATTAACCGGTTTCGATGATTCTAAAAAAGTATTACTTGTTATGGGCGGTAGTTTAGGTAGTAAAAAACTAAATCAAGCTATCCGTGAAAATTTAGAAGCCTTGCTTCAAGATTATCAAATCATTCATTTAACTGGACATGGATTAGTAGATGATCGTATCGATGCTAAAGGCTATGTTCAATATGAATTCGTAAAAGAAACATTAACAGATTTACTAGCTATTACAGACACTGTCGTGAGTCGTGCAGGATCTAACGCAATCTATGAGTTCTTAACATTGCGTATTCCTATGTTATTGATACCGTTAGGACTTGATCAATCTCGTGGGGATCAAATCGATAATGCAAAGAATTTCGAATCTAAAGGCTATGGTAGAATGATTCCTGAAGACCAGCTTACACAAGTTAAATTATTGGAACAACTTAAAGATATTGAGCATAATCGAGAATCGATTGTGAAACAAATGGAGACATACAACGAAAGTTATACCAAAGAGGATTTATTTAATAAAATTCTACAAGACGCTTTATAAACTCAGGAGGTGTAGACAATGAATCGCGCGAAACGTATTACCTTATTAATCGTTTTTACATTAATATTTGGTATCATTGCATCCTTCCATGAGTCTAGATTGGGTAAATGGATTGATACAGAAGTGTATGAATTTATTTATTCATCTGAAAGTTTTATCACTACCTCAATCCTTTTGGGGGCCACGAAAATTGGAGAAGTATGGGCCATGGTATGCCTTTCATTGATGCTTGTCGCTTATTTAATGCTAAAACGTTTCAAAATCGAAGCACTATTCTTCGTGATTGTCATGTCGCTATCTAGTATATTAAATCCATTATTAAAAAATATCTTCGACCGTGAACGTCCAACGTTATTGCGACTAATAGATATATCAGGATTTAGTTTTCCTAGTGGTCATGCTATGGGCTCAACATCATTCTTTGGTAGTGCAATGTTCATAGCAAATCGACAAGCGAATGGCAATAATAAAGGTATTATTATCGGATTATGTGCACTATTTATTCTTCTTATTTCTATTTCAAGAGTATATCTAGGCGTGCATTATCCTACAGATGTCATTGCTGGCATAATTGGTGGTGCTTTCTGTATCGTCCTTTCAACTTTAATACTTAAAAACCACTTATATCCAACCATTTAAACAAGAGGCTGGGACAAAAAATAATATAATGAAGCTATTTTGCAAATTCGCAGTAGCTGACTGAACTGAGAAGGCGCTTAATTCAAGCTTTTCTCAGTTCTAATCACCCTTGCGGGCGGGGCCCCAGCAAAGAGAATTTCATCAAGAAATTCTACAAGCAAAGCAAGCTGGGGGGGACAACGAATTTAAAAAGAATTCTGTCCCACTCCCTTCTATTTTAAAGTCATATGAATAAAGTATTCATAAATTAATCACGCCTTTGAAATTTAAATATATCATTCTCAACACTACATATAAAAAAAGCAGTGAACCTCGGCATTAGATTCACTGCTTTTTATTAAAACGTTTAAAGTAAGTTTGAAACTTTAACGTTAGTCTTTTACGGGCATATAAAAGGGGAATAACTTGAAAATGACCAATCCTTTAAGAACGAAATATATGTGGGGGGAATTGTCTTATTCGGTATTGATAATCATTTTCAAATACTATTATACATTATTGATAATCATTGTCAATTATAATTGCGAAAAATTCTCAATTAAATTTGATTATCTATTTACAATTTCAATCATTTATCTAATTCCAATCTCTGATGTGATAAAATGTAGGTTATGTTATGATAAAGTGCATTTGACTTAGTTCGAGCCAAAATGATTAATTTTAATGATGATCTCGCAAATTTACAATAGATGATTGAAATGAGAAAGTACTTTAATTAAACTTTTCTAAATGCTAGTCATTCTTGTGACGACATCCCGTCAAAGCGCATTTCCAGATGAGCAGTGCAATCTGGAAATCAAGACATTAGCATTTAGAATTCTGTCACGCTCACTTTAAAACTAAGATTAATGCATCTAAATAGAGGTGGAAATAAAAATGACCAACATTCTTATTGTTGAAGATGAACAGAACTTAGCTCGCTTCTTAGAACTAGAATTAACACACGATAATTATAGTGTAGATATAGAATATGAAGGGCAATCAGGACTTGATAAAGCGTTAAGTAACAATTATGACTTAATCATATTAGACTTAATGTTACCAAATATAAATGGTTTAGAAATATGTCGTCGTGTGAGACAAGAACAATCAACACCAATCATTATTATTACAGCGAAGAGTGATACATATGATAAAGTGACTGGCTTAGATTATGGTGCTGATGATTATATTGTAAAGCCCTTTGAAATTGAAGAACTCTTTGCACGTATTCGAGCAGTATTACGCCGTCAACCTCAGAAAGATATTATCGATATTAATGGTATTAAAATAGATGTTGATGCGTTTAAAGTTACAATCAATGGCGAACAGTTAGATTTCACTAAGACTGAATACGATTTACTCTATTTGTTAGCAACTAACCGAAATCGTGTGTTACAAAGAGAACAAATTTTAGATCATGTTTGGGGCTATGATAGTGAAGTCGAAACAAATGTCGTAGATGTCTATATTCGATATTTACGAAACAAACTTAAACCTTTTGATAAAGAAAAAACAATTGAAACCGTACGCGGTGTCGGGTATGTGATTAGATGATTAAAAAAGGTACGTTAAAATATAAATGGATGATAATTACAACACTGATAATGTTTAGTACCATTATTCTTTTTTGTTTAGTTATCATATTCTTTTTAAAAGCCACTTTAAGAGATGGAGAAATAGATGAAGCTGAACACAGTTCTAGTGATATCGTTAATTTAGTTGAATCTCGGTCAATGGATGATATCACAACGTTAGATTTGTCTGCTACTTTAGAGAACTTTGAAAAAGCGATTATTTACGACCGTAATGGTAAACAATTGATGCAATCTTCGAATGAAAATATGATTAATTTCAAACCTGAAGTGGACTTTGTTAATCCTGAAACAATTCAAATTACAAAACATCATGGTGTGCCATATTTAATCATAACTGAGCCAATACATAGTGACCGTTTTGAAGGTTACAGTGTTTTAATACATTCACTTGAAGGCTACAACAATGTTGTTCGGTCATTGTATTTTGTGGCAATCGCATTTGGCTTATTAGCAACAATCATCATGGCAGGTATTAGTTATATCTTTTCAACGCAATTAACGAAGCCCTTAGTAACAATGTCTAATAAGATGATTCAAATACGTCGTGATGGCTTTCAAAATAAACTTGAGCTTAAGACAAACTATGAGGAAACAGATAATTTAATTGATACCTTTAATGATATGATGTATCAAATTGAAGAATCTTTTAATCAACAACGCCAATTTGTTGAAGATGCTTCTCATGAATTACGTACACCGCTTCAAATCATTCAAGGTCATTTAAATTTAATTCAACGTTGGGGCAAAAAAGATCCGGCCGTCCTTGAAGAATCTTTGAATATCTCACTTGAAGAAATGAACCGAATAACAAAACTAGTAGAAGAATTATTGCTACTAACTAAAGATAAAGTGAACAATCAAGCTTTAGAGTTTGAAGAAGTAAACATCAATGAGGAAATACGTTCACGTATTAAATCTTTAAAACAATTGCATCCAGATTATGAATTTGAAACACATTTGTCCAAGAAGCCATTAACATTACAAATCAATCGTCATCAATTTGAACAACTGTTACTGATTTTTATAGATAATGCGATGAAGTATGATAAAGATAATAAGCAAATAGAAATAGCGACGCGATTAAGAAATAAACAAATCAGTATTGAAATTACAGACCATGGCCTCGGCATTCCTAAAGAGGATCAAGAATTTATTTTTGACCGTTTTTATAGAGTGGATAAATCACGAGCGAGAAGCCAAGGTGGTAATGGACTAGGTCTTTCAATTGCTGAGAAGATTGTTCAGCAGTATGGTGGTTACATTACGGTTGATAGTGAAGTAAACGAATACACAACGTTCAAAATTATATTTAAATAACGACATTAATTCAAGAGCCTGGGACAAGTACGATGTCTCAGGCTACAAATAAATATTGGCAATAGTTGACTGAATTAAACATGCACTTACAACAACCATTTTTTAATTTTAGTCTACCTTGCCGGCAGGGCCCCAGCAAAGAGAATTCATCAAGACATTCTACAATCTAAGCAAGCTAGGAGAGGAACAGAAATAAATTTTTAAAACTTTATTTCAAGTCCTCTCCCTTTTTCTACTTGATCATCTATCTAAATTAAGACTAACCAAACCTCATGTTCCAATTTCAATTCTACTTTTTATGATTTTATCATTAATCTTCACTCATAATTAGATAAATTTAGTGCACTTATTTTAGTTATTTTGTTTTTTCCATAATATTCTGTTAATGGACTTTATCAATGCTAGAAATAGTGCTATTATTGACCTGTAAGCGGTTTAACTATTTTGTGGAGGGTAATATTATGGCAAAGGATAACAAGGATGTTACAGAAGCTCCTGTAAACTTTGGCGCTAATCTAGGTCTAATGTTAGATTTATATGATGATTACTTACAAGACCCAAGTTCGGTTCCAGATGATTTACAAGTGCTTTTCAGCACAATTAAAAACGGCGAAGCTCACGTTGAAGCTAAGTCTACCACTGAAGGGAGTGGTTCATCAGCAGGCGACGGTACAATTAAACGTATTATGCGTTTAATTGATAATATTAGACAATACGGTCACCTTAAAGCTGACATTTACCCTGTTAACGCTCCAGAAAGAACCAATCTTCCTAAGTTAGAAATTGAAGAATTTAACTTAGATAAAGAAACATTGGAGAATGTCTCAGCAGATATCGTATCTGATCATTTCAAAGATATTTATGATAATGCTTACGAGGCAATTCAACGAATGGAGAAACGTTATAAAGGGCCGATTGCTTTTGAATATAATCATATTAATAACAATAAAGAACGTACGTGGTTAAAACGTCGTATCGAAACACCTTATAGAGCAAACATCAATAATGACGAAAGAAAGCAATTATTCGATACTTTAGCGCATGTTGAAGGCTTTGAGAAGTATCTGCACAAAAACTTTGTTGGTGCTAAACGATTCTCAATTGAAGGTGTCGATACATTAGTACCAATGTTACAACATACATTAAAGCGTGCAGCTGAAGTTGACATTAATAATATTCAAATTGGTATGGCACACAGAGGTCGTTTAAATGTTTTAACTCACGTACTCGAAAAACCATACGAAATGATGATTTCTGAATTTATGCACACAGACCCAATGAAATTCTTACCTGAAGACGGCAGCCTTGAATTAACTGCTGGTTGGACAGGAGATGTGAAGTATCATTTAGGTGGTGTGAAGACAACTTCATCATATGGTATTGAACAACGTATTTCATTAGCTAATAACCCAAGTCACTTGGAAATCGTTGCGCCAGTTGTAATTGGTAAGACACGTGCATCACAAGATGATACACACCATGCTGGTAAACCAACAACAGACTTCCATAAAGGTATGCCTATTATTATACATGGGGATGCTGCATACCCAGGACAAGGTATTAACTTTGAAACAATGAATTTAAGTAACCTAGATGGTTACTCAACTGGTGGTGCATTACATATCATCACTAATAATAGAATTGGATTTACAACAGAACCAGTGGATGGTCGTTCAACAACGTATTCTACTGATATTGCAAAAGGATACGATGTACCGATTCTGCATGTAAACGCAGACGATGTAGAAGCAACAATTGAAGCTATTGATATTGCAATGGAATTCCGCAAAGAATTTCATAAAGATTTTGTAATTGATTTAGTTGGTTATCGTCGATACGGGCATAATGAAATGGATGAACCTTCAATTACAAATCCACTTCCATATCAAAATATTCGTAAACATGATTCTGTTGAAATCATCTATGGTAATCAATTAGTGGCGGATGGCGTTATTTCTAAAGAACAAATGGATGACGTTATGGATAAAGTTCAAAAAGAAATGCGTGCTGCCCAAGATAAGATTGATAAATCAGATAAAATGGATAATCCAGATATGGAGAAACCTGAATCATTACAAGAACCATTGCAAAGTGATGATAAAGATTTCTCAATAGATCATCTTAAAGAAATCAATGATGCTATGCTTTCATATCCTGAAGATTTCCACATACTTAAAAAACTTAATAAAGTACTTGAAAAACGTCGAGAACCTTTTGAAAAAGAAAATGGTTTAGTTGATTGGGCTCAAGCAGAGCAACTAGCTTTTGCAACCATCGTTCAAGATGGCATTTCTGTTCGCCTAACAGGACAAGATAGTGAACGTGGTACATTCAGTCATAGACATGCTGTGTTACACGATGAAGAAAATGGTGATACCTATACACCGTTGCATCATGTACCTAATCAAAAAGCGACATTTGAAGTGCACAACAGTCCATTATCTGAAGCTGCCGTGGTTGGTTTCGAGTATGGTTATAATGTTGAGAATAAAAATAGTATGAATATTTGGGAAGCGCAGTATGGAGACTTCTCAAATATGGCTCAAATGATGTTTGATAATTTCATGTCATCAGCTCGTGCGAAGTGGGGAGAACGAAGTGGCTTAACACTATTCTTACCGCACGCATTTGAAGGTCAAGGCCCTGAACACTCTTCAGCACGTTTAGAAAGATTTTTACAATTAGCTGCAGAGAATAACAGTACGGTCGTTAACTTATCAAGTTCAAGCAACTATTTCCATCTATTAAGAGCACAAGCTAAAAGTTTGGGCACTGAAGCGATGAGACCTCTAATTGTAATGTCTCCGAAAAGTTTATTAAGAAATAAAACAGTAGCTAAGCCTATTGATCAATTCACCACAGGTGGATTCAAACCAATTATTGTTGAAGATGGAAATAAAGACAAAGTGACTAAACTCGTACTAGCTTCAGGTAAAATGTTTATTGATTTAAAAGAACATTTAGCTAAAAATCCTGACGATTCAATTTTGCTAGTTGCAGTTGAACGTTTATATCCATTCCCTGAAGGGGAAATTAAAGAAGTATTAAATGAATTACCAAATCTTGAGACTGTATCTTGGGTTCAAGAAGAACCTAAAAACCAAGGGGCTTGGTTGTTTGTTTATCCTTACTTAAAATCACTTGTAGGTAACCAATATAATTTAAGTTATCATGGTAGAATACAACGTGCAGCACCAGCTGAAGGTGATGGAGAAATTCATAAGCTTGTTCAAAATCAAATCATTGAAAGTAGCATTGAAAAATAACTAGGGGGAAATATTATGCCAGAGGTAAAAGTTCCAGAATTAGCAGAATCTATAACAGAGGGTACCATTGCAGAATGGTTAAAAAATGTGGGAGATAGCGTTGAAAAAGGCGAAGCTATTTTAGAATTAGAAACAGATAAAGTTAACGTTGAAGTAGTTTCTGAAGAAGAAGGTGTACTTCAAGAACAGTTAGCTTCAGAAGGCGATACAGTAGAAGTTGGTCAAGTCATCGCTACGGTTGGTGAAGGTAGTGGAAATTCATCAGCAAGTAAATCAGAGGTGTCAGAAGACGCTCAATCTAATAGTTCAGATGATAGCGGTAAGAAGGACGCACAACCAACTGAACCACAATCTAATAAAGAAGAGGAACCATCATCTTCTAACAATCAACGTATTAATGCGACACCATCAGCACGTCGTCATGCACGTGAAAATGGCGTGGATTTAAGTACTGTTTCTGGAAAAGGAAACGATGTTGTTCGTAAAGATGATGTTGAAAATAGCCAAAAATCAACTCAATCACAACCTTCGCAAGAAGCTAGCAAAAAAGAAGCACCTAAAAAAGCTTCAAGTGCGCCTAATAAACCAGTAATTAGAGAAAAAATGTCACGTAGAAAGAAAACAGCTGCTAAAAAATTATTAGAAGTATCTAATAATTCAGCTATGTTAACGACGTTTAATGAAGTTGACATGACAAACGTAATGGAATTACGTAAGCGTAAAAAAGAACAATTTATTAAAGATCATGATGGTACAAAATTAGGATTCATGTCATTCTTCACTAAAGCCGCTGTCGCAGCATTGAAGAAATATCCAGAAGTAAATGCTGAAATTGATGGCGATGATATGATTACTAAACAATATTATGATATTGGTGTCGCTGTTTCTACTGATGATGGTCTATTAGTTCCATTCGTACGAGACTGTGATAAGAAAAACTTTGCAGAACTAGAAAGAGCGATTGCTGACCTAGCAGTTAAAGCGCGCGAGAAAAAACTCGGCCTAGATGATATGGTCAATGGTTCATTCACAATCACTAATGGTGGTGTATTTGGATCAATGATGAGTACACCTATTATCAACGGTAATCAAGCAGCAATTCTTGGTATGCACTCTATTATTACTCGACCAATTGCAATCGATAAAGATACTATTGAAAATAGACCTATGATGTACATTGCTTTAAGTTATGACCACAGAATTATTGATGGTAAAGAAGCAGTAGGATTCTTAAAAACGATAAAAGAATTGATCGAAAGCCCTGAAGACCTACTATTAGAAAGCTAATCATAACGGAAAACAACCTCAAACTAATATTGATAAGGCTGGGGCATCAATCCTAGCTAAATAAAAGCTGAGACATAAATAATATAATGAAGCTATTTTGCAAATTCGCAGTAGCTGACTGAACTGAGAAGACGCTTAAATCAAGCTTTTCTCAGTTCTAATCATCCTTTTGGGGGGTGGGACAACGAATTTAAAAAGAATTCTGTCCCACTCTCTTCTTTATTTACGATACTTCCTATTGGTAGCTCGCTAGTCCAACTTTCTATGTATGAAAACTGTTTATTCGATATTTTCTATGGTGGGCCCCACACTAAACTCCGTTTCATGATCCATTTTAGAACTACTTAAGCCGGGTTAACCATTTTACAAAATTCACAGTTGCTGACTGTACTGAAAAGGCATTTGAACATACAAAAACCTTAGAATAACTCACTATTAGTTAGCAGTCTAAACTATGTTAATTTATATCTCTAGGCTATGTAAGTATGGCGTTAAATGATAAATATTTCTGCTCACATATTTATCACACTCAAACTTCGAAATGTTGCAAATACAAATAAAAACCATGTAAAACGAACTATCACAAAAATTTAAATGAACAACTACTACAACAACAACTTACTATTAAACACCCCCTTCCTATTCATCAAAGGATAGGGGAGTAGTTATATATTTGTTTTATAGGATATTAAATATATTTTATAAACAGACTTTATTAAGTTTTATATTTATATAATACGATTTTTGAAATTCTTAGACTTCGCCAATGCTTTATGTAGTTCATGATATAAATCGTATTTAAAATGCGTTATAATGAATAGGAAAAGACAAATATTAGGGGTGTCATTGCATGAGTGGACTTAGAAGTGTCACATTAGGGACAAGTGATCTTTCTAAAACAAACAAATTATTTAAAGATATTTTAGGACTTAATGTAGCAACTAAAAATAAAGCATTACGTTTTGGTGATGCAGATTTAAGTCCAGGTACACGAATACACTTTGTTGAAGTGCCAAATCCTGAATACCAAAACCAACATATCGCTAGTGTTGGTTTAAGAACACCATCTGATTCAGGTTTAGAAGAGTATCAAACCATTTTGAAAGATAATGATTTTAAGTTTGGTGAAGTAACTGAGTTAAATGGTAATAAGCATTTTAATTTTGAGGATAATAACGACCAAATCTTTGATATTTATTCAAATGAACTTAATACTGGTGTTGGTTTAGGTACACCTACTTTTGAAAGTACAGTAAACCCACTTCATCAAATCCAGGGTTTGGGACCTATTATTATTAAAGTGAATGAATTACCAGTTACCGCTTCTATTCTGACAAATGTATTTAACCTAACGCATTATGCAGAATATGAATCGTCAGCTTTTCCTGAAACAATGATTCAAGTGTTTCAAATTGGAGAAGGCGGTTTAGGTGGCGAAATTCATTTATATCAACCTAAAGATCCTATTGAACTAAAAGAAGAAGGTATTGTTGAACAAGTTGAGTTTAGTGCAAACTCTCAAGAGGCATTCGCACATGCGCAAAAGGAATTAGACGATATTGGAATTCCTTACCAAACGTTAGATCAAGGCGATGCTCAGTCATTACGCATTACCGAGAATAGTGGCATCTCGTTTATTTACACATTAGAAAAGTAATACAAAGACAATATGGAGGATTTAAATTTATGGCTATGTTACATGAAATGTGGAAAACACGTACACCAATTAAAAAAGTAGAAGTTATCAATACTGATGCAAAAAAATTCACAGTATCTGATATGTTAACAGTTGGTAAACAATATGATGTGATTAACGAAACCGAAGAGTACTATCAAATTATTGATAATTCTGGTTTAGTTGGTGGCTATTACAAATCATATTTTAAAGAAATTTAGTATAAATCGTTATGTATGTTCATGATTAAATTAAGACTTAGGGGTTAACTTTGGATATTAGATGATGTATAGGTTGTGCTAAACAATACATTACCTTCATTCAATTTAATCTCTTAGTCTATTTTTCATTTTAAAGAAGGAGCGTAAGTAATCAAAATGATTAAAAATCAATATATCAATTCAGATGAGTCAGTATTCAATGATGCTAAAGCTTTATTTAGTTTAAATAAGAACATTTTACTAAAAGGACCTACAGGTTCGGGTAAAACAAAATTAGCCGAAACACTTAGTGCTACTGTAGATACACCAATGCATCAAGTCAACTGTTCTGTAGATTTAGATGCTGAAAGTTTACTTGGATTCAAAACAATTAAAACTAATGATCAAGGGCAACAAGAAATTGTGTTTATCGATGGTCCCGTTATTAAAGCCATGCGTGAAGGTCATATCCTTTATATCGATGAAATTAATATGGCTAAACCTGAAACATTGCCAATTCTCAATGGTGTGCTAGATTACCGACGTCAACTTACTAATCCATTTACTGGCGAAGTGATCAAAGCTGCGCCTGGATTCAATGTCATCGCCGCAATTAACGAAGGGTATGTAGGTACACTTCCTATGAATGAAGCTCTAAAAAACCGCTTTGTCGTCATTCAAGTAGATTACATTGATGGTGATATACTTAAAGACGTTATTAAACAGCAAAGCCAACTTCAAGATGATGCAATTATTGAGCAAATCATTAAATTTAACGAAGATTTGCGCACGATGTCTAAACAGGGACAAATTTCTGAAGAAGCAGCAAGTATTAGGGCATTAATTGACTTAAGTGATTTAATTACTGTCATGCCAATTGAACGTGCGATTCAACGTACGATTATTGATAAATTAGAAGATGAGCGTGAACAACAAGCAATCAAAAATGCGATTGAATTAAACTTTTAGAGAGGGATTATTATGAGCGATCGTTTTATCAAATTTAATGATGAGCAATTAGATGCTAAGCAAGTTATGATGTTGCAAGACTTAGCACGCTTACTTCTCAAAAATGAACAAACACAAGTTAAAATTCAAAAATTCCCTTATTATGATCCAATCAACAACACATTGATTACAAGTTGGTTCTGGTCGCACCGTCCCGACCATATAGAGAAAGCTGGGCTTAAAACAGATGTCATGCTTGCCGCTTACGGATATCAAATGATGGATGAAACTATTGTTAATAATGTACTTCATGATGATGAATTTGCACATCCGAAGTTCTATCAACAACTTTTTAGATTACTTGAAGATATGCGTGTATTTAATCATATTCGTATTGCACGTCCTAGCACAGCTAAATTAATAGATTTACGTTTACAAACGCGATTGTCTTATACGGAGTCTCAAATCAAATTTTATAAGACTAAAACAGTATATACTGACTTGCTATTTTTATATTTAGAAAAAGCATTTCTAAGCCAAAACTTCTATGATATTCCAACCATAGATTCACAATTAGATGATATTTTGAATTCAATGTTTCTGTACTTACCTAACTTTTTCCAAAATGAAACATCAGAAGATAATATGTACTTAGCACAACGCATCATGTTTCAAATCGATGATATATTAAACAAAGATATGTTAAACGAATATTATCATCTTCCTCGAAGGGTATATGAAGCAATCCACGAAATGTCATTTGATGAGTTGAAACGAACAGATGCAAGTAACGTCGACGGTAAAGATAATACATCTGAAGATACAGATGCAGAAACTGCTGAAGCTGAAACAAAAGCTCAAGATAGCAAATCAGAAGGCGGCGCATATCTTGAAATGGAACTTCATGAGGGTGAAAATAGTGAGGTTATGAGTGATAATGATACTGCGCGTGAGGGTGATTCCACAGACGACATGACGGATATGATGACTAAAAAAGGGCGCGGGTCAGAAAATACACTGAACAACGATGAAGGCGGGTTCATTGGCGAGAACGCTTCATTTGCACTTAAAGGAATTAATGAAAATGTTGAAATTAAATGGAATGTACCTGATATTGAACCTGATTTCTTGCCAGCATATCAAGATGTTAAAAATGATGTTCAATTCGAAACAAAAGATTTAATTCAAATTATTAAAAAGACGATTGATCGAGAACATGTAGATGAACGTCACAATTTAACTAAAGGTCGTTTACAACGAGATTTAACTAATTGGTTTATCGATGACCAATATAAATTATTTTATAAGAAACAAGATTTAAGTAAGACGTTCGATGCTACTTTCACATTACTAATTGATGTGTCTGCAAGTATGTTCGATAAGATGGAGGAAACAATCAAGGGTGTTGTGCTTTTCCATGAAACGCTTAAAGCACTAAATGTTAAACATGAAATACTGGCATTCAATGAAGATGCATTTGATTCTGATGATCGTAAACAGCCTAACATCATTGATGAAATTGTTCATTACGATTATTCAACTATGGAAAAAAGCGGGCCACGAATTATGTCGTTACACCCGCAAGACGATAACCGTGACGGTGTAGCCATACGTATTGCTAGCGAACGTTTACTAAGAAGAAGTCATAATCAACGTTTCCTAATCGTCTTTTCTGATGGAGAACCTTCAGCTTACAATTATGCGCAAGATGGTATTTTAGACACGTATGAAGGGGTAGAAATGGCACGTAAATATGGTATTGAAGTATTTAATGTGTTCTTGAGTCAAGATGTTATTACAGAAGACATTGAACAAACTATTCATAATATTTATGGACAATATGCCTTATTTGTTGAGGGCGTAGAAAATCTTCCAAGCCATCTATCACCATTACTCGAAAAATTACTACTAAAATCATTTTAAAATTTTGTATAAGTATAGCTTTAAATATATATCAACTTTTCAAATTTTCTGAAATCACATAGACTTGCAATTCCTTTTTATGCTAGAATGTTTAATATTGCAAACATACACATAAAAAGGAGCAATTCTATGAATAAGAATACTTGGATTGTAGGATTTACGTTATTCGCTATGTTTTTCGGCGCAGGTAATCTTATTTTTCCACCAAATTTAGGTCAAGATAGTGGTCATTTCTTTTGGCCCGCTGTGATCGCATTTTGTTTAACAGGCATTGGCTTACCGTTACTAGGCGTTATTGTAGGCGCTTTAGACAAGCAAGGTTACGTAGGTTCTTTAAACAAAATATCACCTAAATTTTCAATTATATTTTTAATTATTATATATTTAACAATCGGACCTCTGTTTGCAATTCCGCGTACAGCTTCAACTTCATTCGAGATGACTGTCACACCAATTGCTCATACAAATAGTAATCTTATACTATTCATATTTACGTTGATTTATTTCCTAGTCGTTCTTTACCTTTGTATTAATCCAGGTAAAATTGTAGATCGCATCGGATCATTGTTAACACCACTAT
The DNA here is from genome assembly GCF_001224225.1 of Staphylococcus borealis. Lineage (GTDB taxonomy): Bacteria > Bacillota > Bacilli > Staphylococcales > Staphylococcaceae > Staphylococcus > Staphylococcus borealis. The sequence goes on from NZ_CUEE01000010.1 coordinate 30,513, forward strand.
TGTTGATAACAATTTTAGCCATGATTATTAAAGGTTTCGTCGATTATAGTGGTAATACGCCATCTCATGGAAATCAAGTTGATTATAGTTCAGCTATCGGAAGTTTTTCGAAAGGCTTTACAGAAGGTTATTTAACGATGGATGCAATTGCAGCAATTGCTTTCTCAATGATTGTAGTGAATGCAATAAAAGCAACTGGGGTAAAACATGCAGATCAAATATTTAAACAAACAGTAATGTCAGGTTTGATTGCAGCTGTAGCACTCATCTTCATATACGTATCATTAGGATTTATAGGTAATCATATGAACGTAGACAATGAAACACTTAAAAATTTAACTGCTAAGGATCAAAATGTAGGTGCCTACTTATTAACAACAATGGCAGCAAGTGGTTTTGGTGTCTTTGGCAAATATTTATTAGGTATTATTGTTGCATTAGCTTGTTTGACAACTGCTTGCGGCTTAATAGTGGCTGTAAGTCAGTATTTCAATAGAATATTCCCTAAAGTTTCGTATAAAGCTTATACAATATTCTTTACTTTAATTAGTTTTATATTGTCCAATTTAGGTTTAAATGCAGTAATATCCATGTCTGTTCCAGTATTGAGTATTATTTATCCTGTTGCAATAACTGTGGTATTACTTATCTTACTTGCAAGATTTATACCAACTAAGCGAATTGCTCAACAAATACCAATTGTTGTCATTAGTATCGTTTCAATTTTGAGCGTTATTAGTTCTAATGGTTGGGTGAAGATGTCATTTATAGATGCTTTACCATTAAAGCAATATTCATTAGAGTGGTTCCCCATAGCAGTGATTGCTACCATTATTGGTTATATAGTCGCTAAGTTTGTAAAACAGGACTATATTATTTATCAAAAAGAATAGTTCTTTAACAAAATTTGCAACAAGTCGAAGATATTAAAAAGCACATCAGACTCAAATTGAGTTGTGATGTGCTTTTGTTTATGTGCTATTCTTTCTTCATAGAAAGTAAGTGTTGTTTTAATTCATCTTCTAAACCAACGAGTTCTTTTTCTGCTTCTTTACGTTTTTGGCGACCATTTTGTTGAATTTGAAGTGTTTGTTCTATCGTTTCGATAATATCGCTTTGTGTCGATTTAAGTGTTTCAATATCAACAATACCGCGCTCATTTTCAGTTGCAGTTTCAATTGCATTTTGTTTTAGCATCGCCGCATTTTGCGTAAGCAAATCATTGGTTGTATCAGTTACAGCACGTTGCGCGGACACTGCATTACGTTGTCTCATCAATGTAAGGGCAATCGCCATTTGATTTTTCCATAGAGGAATACTTGTTAAAATCGAACTTTGAATTTTCTCAGCTAAAGCCTGATTCACATTTTGAATCATACGGATTTGTGGTGCAGTTTGTATTGCAATTTGACGAGATAATTGTAAATCATAAATGCGTTTATCTAAACGATCAACAAATTGTTCCATATCCGCGACAGCTTGGATATCCATTTGATTGCCACTTTGATGCGCATTTGCTTGTAATTTTGGAATATCCTCAGCTTGTATTTCATGTTTTTTTCTTTTAGCAGCAGCAATATATAAATTAACATCATCAAAGTAATCTTTATTTTGTTGGTATAAACCATCTAATAATTTAATGTCTTTAGATAGATTATTTTTGTGTCTATCAAGTTGAATAGTAATTCTATCAATTTGCGAACTAACAGATTGCATTCTTGAAAACACTTCATTAATAGAAGCTTTCGTACGTTTAAATAAACGTTTCAACTTAGATTGTTTCTCTGGATTTAATTCATCAGGGTTGACGGCTTTTAGTTTTGACATTAGCTGATTAAGTGAATCCCCAACAGGTCCAATATCTTTTGTCTGCACTTCATCCAACATTTTATGCGAGAATTGAGACATGTTTTCTTGTAAATGAGTACCATAAGTTAGTAACCCATCATTATCTAAAGGTTTAATTTGTTGACTAATAGTTTCAATCTTTTGTAGTTCTTTATCAGTAAATTGTTGATGAAAATCGTCTAAAACTGTATTATCATGTGCTAGGTTAATGTTGTTTTCATTATTTAAATTATTAAACTGTTGTTGTTCTATATAATCATCTAATGGATGTGCGTTGTTAAATTGTTCATCTCGAGACATTTAAGTAAATCGCTCCATTTCTTTATTCTATTTATCTTTATGACGTGTTTGTTCCAATTTATTAAGTTGCATTTCAACATCTAGACGTTCGTAATCATCTTCATTGATTCTCTTCAAATCAGCAATTAGTGTACGTTTCACTTCATCTAGCGTGATACGTGTTTGTTCTAATTTTTGCTTTTCTTCAACTGATTTTTTTGGCATTTTAGCCAGTCGAGTATACGACTCAATTAAATTTAAAGCATTGTCTATATGTGAATAAAAGAAACTTTCAACTTTAAAGAACATTGCTGGTCGTTGTTTAACAGCAAAGTGAATAGACTTTGATATTCTATAGATGTCATTTATTTGTCTAAAATCCTGAATAGATCTTACATTGATAAATGACTTCAATATAGTACGTATCTTGTCTTGGGTTTGCTTTAAATGGTTTCTCACGTAATAATAGTCTCTTCGTGAAAGGCCAATTTCTGTTAAATACTTCTTAGACGTAAGTCGTTGAGTAGGGAAGTAGGACACAAAAAACATCCCAATTCCTATTAAACCATCAATAATGAATGATAAATCAAAGCCAAAAACGCTGATCAACCATGACACTATTGCTACTGGAACCCCCACAATCACGCCAAAAAGTCGAGAAATATTGTATCTCAAATGACATCTTCCTTTTTATATTTAAATCGATTTAAAGTCTGTAAAATCTTCACTCAAATTAGTTTCTTCAAGTTCATAGTGTGTAACATGTGAAGCAGGTGATGCACCATTGATCACAGCATTAATAAACTGATCAATATTATCGTCATTACCTATTGCATATATTTCAACATAATCATCTACATTCTGAACTGTACCTTTAACATGATATTTGATTGCTAATCTTTGAGTGTAATATCGAAAACCTACACCTTGAACAGTTCCAAACACTTGTAAATGCTTTTGCTTCATAGTATCACCTCTTAAACTTATTATACGTAGTTTTATACTAAAAAACTAATATTTACTATTGAATCAAGAGGCTATCAGTCAAAAGTATGAGCCGTTATATTTTTAATTCAGATATAAAATAGTTAAAATAAGTATTATAGGTTAATTGAGAGGGGATTTATATATGTGGACAGTTACCAAGATCAGAGCTGACTACGAGGGATGGTGGTTATTTAGTGACTGGACAGATAAAATTGTTGAACAACATCAATTTTCAACGTATGCTGAAATGATTGATTACTATAAAGATATAATTGCAAAAAGTAAAAATGATTATGATAATTATGTTGTTGGTAAATACAATATTCATGCATTTTATAACAACTGTGATTTAAACTTTTGTGAAGATTGTGAAGAAGACTTACAAATATTTTATAGTTTTATTGTATTAAATAATAAAGAAGTATATTATAATCTACCTAAAATTAATTAAAAGATAATTTTCTATAATTGTATTGCAATTTGGTAAGAACTAACATATAATTACTACTAAGCAATGGTTTTATTCCATATTGCAAAGAATATCTGTAAGAGTTATTTATAGCGTTTCGTTATTCATACATAATTGTCACATGTATTTTTTGTAATATGCGAATAATGCATATTGAAAGAATTTAGTCTTGGAGGTTTCAGAATTATGAAACAAGGTACAGTTAAATGGTTTAACGCTGAAAAAGGTTTTGGTTTTATCGAAGTTGAAGGTGAAAACGACGTATTCGTACACTTCTCAGCAATTAACCAAGATGGTTACAAATCATTAGAAGAAGGTCAATCAGTTGAATTTGAAGTAGTTGAAGGCGACCGCGGTCCTCAAGCTGCAAACGTTGTAAAACTATAATAAATAGATTGTAAAATATTGACTTTAGTAACACCTTACCAAGATGTAAGGTGTTTTTTATTTGGTTCTAAGAGAAATGCGGTTGATGAAACAAATTGATTGTTTCATTAACCGCATTTTTTATACAAAAAGAGCGCAAATATCTCTATAATATTAAGTGACCAAACCAAATAAAAGGAGAGATATCGCGCTTATGAGTAATTGTATCGCAGAAACATTAGAAATTAAAGATGAAAATATTATTTGGGAAAACCGTGTAGAACGTTTTTCCAATGGATATATAACAGCTAAATGTTATTTTGGCACATTAACTTATACGCCTAATCATTGTGAGAACTGTGGCTTCCCAAATGAAAACCATCGTATTGTTAAAAATGGTAAACGCCAAATATTAATTAAAGTACCTAAAGTTTCAGAAGTTCCTACGTATATTTCGCTCAAAAAACAACGTTTTTTATGTCGCCAATGCCATAGTACCTTTGTCGCTCAATCTGAAATAGTAGACAAACATTGTGTGATTTCAAATAATACAAAAAAATAATCTTAAATAAAAGTGTTCAAGACCGTTCGGTCAAATCTATTAGTGAAAGTACCAATACCTCATTCCATACGGTTACGCGTATTATTAATGAAGCAGCTAAAGAGATAGCTCAGACACCATCTAAATCCTTACCAGAACACATTATGATTGATGAACTTAAAACAGTAAACGGTCAAATGAGCATTGTGTACTGTGATGGCTTAACACATCAATTTGGAGATATCATCGAAAGTCGTAAAAAACGATTTGTTCTTGACTACTTTTATCATTTTTCTTTAGAAGAACGTAAAAAAGTAAAAACTGTTTCCATTGATATGTTTGAAGCTTATATTTACATGATTCAGGAATTATTCCCTAATGCGCGCATCATTATTGATCGTTTTCACATTGTTCAATCTATCAATAGAGAAATTAACACTGCGCGTATCCGTTTGATGAATGAAGTTAGATACACAGATCACCGATTTTATAATAAGTTAAAACGGCATTGGAAGATATTTCTTACCGATACAGAAAATCTAGAAAGCTTTGTTTATGGCCCTGTTAAACTCTTCGACAAATGGATGACACCTCAAGGTGTCTTGGATTATATGCTAGAAGGAAATGACATACTTAAATTTACGCATCAAGTAGGCCATCAGCTTAGACGGGCTTTAAAACTCAATCAATCGGAAAAGTTCTTTAGTTGTATTAAAGACGAAACATCTATTTCTAAAGGTTTAAATAGAGTATTAAATACATTCGATAAATTTTCACCACATATTATGAATACGTTCAATTTTCCACATTTATCAAATGGACCTATCGAAGGTTTTAATAATAAAATTAAAGTTCAAAAACGTATAGCTTACGGTTATCATAACTTCGAGAATTTCAAATGTCGTATAATCATCAAAGAACGATTATTTAAAAAAACAAAAAGGAAACCAAGACTAAAAAAGTCTGATTTCCACCTTGTCGCTTAATCTTATTATAATTAAATAATTTTTTTATTTATCAACCGATGTTTGCGTAGAACCTTTTATTTTAAGTTAATAATGGCTTTAGAAAAGGATTGTACGAAAAATGAGTTTACCTTTTATTGAATGGTACAAAATAAAATATTGTTTTTATTGTATAAATATATTATTATTATACTGATAAGTAGGAGAAAGGAGAGATGATTATGTTAAAACTTTTAGATATATTCCAATTTTCAATTGGTAGATTTTATATCGGCTATCGTGGCCGTCATATTAAATGGTAATATCAATCTTAAAAAATCGAAGAATAATTTGTATATTTGCAATTATTTGTATAATACTCAGTAGTTCAATGATGCTAAATTTATTAATAGGCTTAACTGCTTATCTAATAAAATCAGAATTTTTAGAGTTTATAGTTTTATTGTTAAGTATTAACATCTGTTTTTTAATAATACCTACTTATCTTTCTTCAATTTTTTCTTATAAATTCGATCCATACTCAATGTATAAATTTTCAAATATATTAATTTACACAATTATTTTTATTTTAGTGTTTTATTTTTTTGATGATTTTAAATTAACATTATTTTATTTAACAATTGCAATGGGAGAAGAATATTTATTTAGAGAAGTTGTTTATAAAATTCTATTAAATAATTTTAGTTTTATCAATTCAATTATTATAGGTTCTTTATTGTTTTCTTTGTTATTACATTTAAATGAGTCAATAATAACAAATTTATTAATTAGATTCCCATCTAGTATTTTATTATATTTATTAAGATATGCTTTTGGTCTTAGGGCATCTATAAGTGTTCATTGGATTTATAATATTTTAGTTTCAAAAGTAATAGGGTGATTGTATGAAATTAGCACTTATTTCGATTTTAGTAAATTGTATTTTTTATATTTATTTAGCTTATTTGGGCTTAGATATAAATTTATTTTTATCAACTGTTTTAACTATTATTATTCCTTGCTTAATTTCTTCAATAGCAATAATCTTTGTTAAACCATCAATATTACATGTGTTAATCACTGTTGCATTTAATGTTTTTTATTATATAATTTACAGTTTATATATTATGAATTTAGATGGTTATTTAGAATATGTTTCTAAATATAATATTGATAATAATGATATAAATATACAAGTGTCACCAAATATGTTAGAAATCTCTCAAGTAATTTTTTTAATATTGGCTTATTTAATACCTCAACTATTCATAATATTTATTAAATTTAAAAAAGGGAGAAACATGTTAGAATTTAAAGATATTTCAAAAAAGTATCATAAAAAAGCAATTTTAGAAAATATAAATTTCAAAATATGTAAAGGTGAAAAAGTCGGTTTGCTTGGTACTAATGGGGCAGGTAAAACTACTTTAATGAAGCTAATTGCTAAATCTCAGTTGCCTACCCAAGGTCATATTTTTTATAATGGCATTGATATAAATAGTAAAGATAACGTTTTAAATGATTTTGCATTTATGATTAATCAAATCTATTTCCCTGAAATTAGCGCTAGAAAAAATTTAGAATATTACTTAGAAATTAATAATAAAAAAGAATATTCTAACGATATAAGTAAAATTTTAAATCTAGTTGCTCTAGAAGATAACTCGAAGAAAGTAAAATACTTTTCATATGGTATGAAACAGCGATTATGTTTGGCGTTATGTTTAATAATCAAACCAAAAGTTGCTATTTTAGATGAACCATTTTTAGGTTTAGATCCTATTGGAGTACAAAAATTAATAACAATAATCGAACAATTTTCTAAAGAGAATGACACAATTTTTTTAATATCTAGTCATCAATTAAAAGAATTAGAAGGATTGTGCACAAGGTTTTTATTATTAAATAAACGAAAGATTACAGAAATAGATGTTAAAGAACAAAACAATATTATAAAATTGAAATTTAAAAAAACAATTAACAATATTGACAATTTACTTTCTAAGTTCTCATTTATTGAAAAAATCGACTTAAATATTGTCACTATAAAAAATGAGAACGATAACTTGTCTAAATTACTTGTAGAGTTAAGTGATAATTCTTTATTAGAAGTTATACATAACTCACATGATTTAGAATCATATTTTTATCAAGAGTAGGTATTACTAATGTTTAAATTTATATTCATGTTTGTTTTTAAGATACGTGCCACATGGTTACTTTTAATTTTAGGTCTATATCCTTTATTAATATTTTTAGCACAATTTTTAAATAGTAATTTCTTATCACTCTCAGCTAGTCAAGCTGGTAGTGTAAACTTTTTGGAAACCTTTATTGCGATATATGATACCCAGCAAAAGTCAATGCTATCATTAATAATAGTTGCTTATTTAGCATCAATATTATTCTATAATGAAATTAGTACTAGTCGTCTTCTTTTTTTCAAAGATCAGAATAGAAATAAAATTTTTAATAATAAATTTTTATCAATCATTATAGTTTATATTACTTTTCTAATTATATTATGTGTATCCTCAATAATTGTTTATTTATATTTTGTGAATAATCATGATTATTCATCACATTCTTTATTATTAAAAGATACTAAATATAATCATTATCTAATGACAAATTTGATAGGCTTATTTTTTACCGATGCTATTTTAATATTTTTATCACTTATTGCATCTATACGTTTTAATACTGGAGTAACTATTATTACTTTAATTACAGGATTTATTCTCATAAAAGTTACAGACAGTATTGATAAAATTAAGCTTTTCCCTTCTAATTTTATCAAATTAGATAGTAATATTAGCTTTTCGCAAAATTTATTAATAATGAGTGTTATTACTTTAGTATACATAGTAGTTATATATCTTGTATCAAAACTTATTTTTAAAAAAATACAATATTAATATATATATAATAGAATTAATTATTAAGATATTAAAAACCTACGTAGCAAAATTTATAAAGTCTACGTAGGTTTTAAGTTTAAATTTTTCTTTTAACATTCTTTAGAATTATTTTTAAAATTGATAATTGTTATTTAGTATCGTTAATAATCAATTGTCGTAATGATTGGCGTTTAATAACTTCACGTGCTTTACCATCTTTTAAGAAAAACACAGGTGGTTTCTGCATTTGATTGTAATTAGAAGCCATTGAGTAATGATATGCTCCTGTAGAAAGAATCGCTAGGTAATCACCACGTTGAACAGAAGAAGGGAGTTTCGCATTGCGAATAATAATATCGCCTGATTCACATAATTTACCAGCAATCGTTACCGTATCATCAGCTTCTTCATGACGATTCACTAATAACGCTTGATATTTCGCATCGTATAAAGCTGTTCTAATATGATCACTCATACCGCCATCAATCGATACATATTTATTCACATTAGGAATTTCTTTAATTGTGCCAACTTCATATAATGTTATACCAGCTTCACCAACGATTGAACGACCAGGTTCAATACCTATTTCTGGCACTTCATAATTCAATTTATCAGTTTCCGCTTTAATTGCGTTAGTTATTTCTGAGATGCCTTCCTCAATAGGGAAGCTAACATCACCTTCAATATATTTAATACCAAAACCTCCACCGATATTAAGCAGCTCAATTTTAATATCATTGTCAGATAACCAATTTAGTACTATTTTAGCAGTTTCAATCATTGCTTCAGTACCCTCGATTTGAGAACCGATATGGAAGTGAACGCCTTTTAAATGTAGACGTTTTGAATCACGCACTTTATTAACCGCTTCGATAGCCAAACCATGACGAATAGATAAACCGAATTTACTATCTTCTTGTCCTGTTTGAATAAACTCATGTGTATGCGCTTCAACACCTGGATTAACACGTATAACTACATCCACCGAATCACTTGCGTATTTATCGATTAATTCAATTTCTTCAAGAGAATCGATGACGAAGTAACCAACGCCATTTTCTAGAGCATATCGAATCTCATGTTTTGTTTTATTGTTACCATGGAAGTGAATTTTATTAGGATCAAATTTCGCCTCTAATGCAGTATATAATTCACCCTCAGATACTACATCTAATTGTAAATCCTCTTCTTGTACTAATTTAACCATTTGTATACAAGTGAAAGCTTTAGATGCATAAGAAATATTATATTTCAAACCGCTTTCTTGAAAAGCTTTATGGTATCTACGCATTTGATTGCGGATTTCATCTTCATCATAAACAATAGTAGGGGTACCAAAGCTTTGAGCAAGCGTCTTTAAACTTGTGCCTGCCATTGTTAATTCACCATAATCATTATATTTTACTGCCATTTTATCTATACTCCTTTATGAGAGAATCATGATTCATCGCACTAAGTTGTTCTGAGTTAGCGCCTACACCTTTGAATGTATATTCATCAATGCGTATATCGTTATTATATAATATCACTTCATCTTGTGCATCGACTTCATCATCAACTTCCACAAACATATGACTCATCATTAATGCGCGAATAGGGTAACGCTTACCATTAATTAATGCGTCATGTTTAGCTCTCGATTTAAGGATACCATCACCATAACCGATGTCTACAACTGCTAATCGTGTGTGATCACGAGTCGCTTCGAATGCGAAACTATACCCACAATAATCACCAACATTGACTTCACGCACTTGAATCACATTACCTTTAACAGTCAGTGATTGCTTAATAATCTGTGTGTCTAATCGACTATAAGGACGAGAACCATATAACGCGATGCCTACACGTGCATGGGTATGTTGCGGTAATAGTATTTGACCTTCACGATAATAGCTTGCACTATTTTGCGCATGAATGAAATCAAACTGATAACCCTCTTTTAACAATGCATTCACCACATTTATCCAAGCCTCTCGCTCTACACCATACTCTGGAACATCAAATTCATCCGCATAACCAAAGTGGGTCCATACGCCACTAATAATCATTTTATCTTCGTTTGTATTCGCTAGATGGTCTTCAATAACTTCTTTAATTTCTTCTAATGTTTTGAATCCAGAACGATGAAGTAAATTCTCATATTCGAGATGCACTTTGATACCACTTAAATCATTCTTATATTTATAATAGTACGCTAATGACGGTAAGGTCATTTGAATTTGATATTTTCTTACTTTTTCAAAATCATAAACTGCGTTCATCAAGAATATCGTGGCATTAGGTGCTAATTCGCGTACTTTAATGGCTTCTTTCAAAGAAGTAGTGCTAAATGTATGGATTCCTGCTTTCAAAAAAGAGGTAACAGCAAACGCCAAACCATAATGATAAGCGTTGTTCTTCACTACAGCCATTATTGAATTATCATTTTTAACTTGAATAGCATTTTGTAAAAACGCTTCTTTATCGACGGACCATATTGCTGTCAATGTGAATTACTCCTCTCCATAATGCATTAACAATTGTTCATAATAATTTGCCACATCAATTAATACTTTTTCATCAAAATTTAAATGAGAGGTATGAAGGCCAGTTACAAAATCTTTGTCTTCGTTACGTGTACCTACGAATGCAAAGTAAGCAGGCGCAAGTTGTTGGCCATAGAAACTAAAGTCTTCACCAAATAAGAAAGGTAGGGGCTTATCTATTACTTCTAGATTCGCAGCATTAATTGCTTGTTCTACACTTGCACGTAGTTTAGGACTGTTCATCGTAGGAGGATAGCCTTCTTCAAATTTCACTTCACATTCTACGTTAAATAATAAACTTACACTTTCAGCAATTTTATGCATTTGAGTTTTAACTACATTCAAATCATTAGGGTCATACGTTCTAATTGTACCTTCTAAATATCCGTGGCTAGCTACTGTATTTATTGCCTCACCAGCTTCAAAATGTCCCATATGAACAATGTTTCGTTTCAATCCGTTAAGATGATACTGCTGTATCTGACCAACTTGATTTAGAACATGTAATAGCGCTTCGCCACAAGAATGACCTTGTTCTTTATCTGCAACATGACTTGATAGCCCTTTTAAGAAGAAACGATACTCAGTTGCACTGGCTGTAATTTCTTCATCGCGGATTACAACTTGTCCTTCATCTGCAAATGGATTAACATGAATGCCAAAAACGGCTTCTATTGGATAATTATTAAACGCGCCTGCTTTAATTAAGCGATTCGCACCGCCACCAGTTTCTTCAGCAGGTTGGAATATAAATACAACATTATGCGGTAGTGTCCCTTTATCAAACATCTCTTTACAACGTTTAACAAATAACATTAATGCCGTTGTATGACCGTCATGGCCGCACGCATGCATCACGTTGTCTGTTTGACTACGATAGTCAACATCATTTTCTTCAAAAATAGGTAACGCATCAATATCTGCACGAAATGCAACGGTATGATCACTATTACCTTTTAAATAAGCAATTGCACCTGTTTCAAGCGGTCTCTCATAAGAAACCCCTAAGTCATCTAAAAAATGTGTAATGTATTCTGTTGTCTCAAACTCATGTAGACTTAATTCTGGATGTTGATGTAAATGTCTTCTATGTTTCGTTACAAACTCTAATTCGCTCATCATATCATTCCTTTGTTTACTATATTCGTCTTATCATTATTGTAACTTATTTCATCTTTTTATGTATGGTGTGATTGTAATTTAAAATATGATTAAAGTGTGAGAATAGAGAAAGAATAACGCGTCATACTTGCGCGTCATCACTCTCGAGAATAACTAAAACTGAGAAGAGCTTATGTTAAGCGCCTTCTCAGTTCAGTCAGCTATTACAATCATGCATTATAGCCATAAAATAATAAATTGTGTCACAGACACTTATCAAATACACATCGTATTAGTCATTCAATTTTCTTAATGCTGAAACGATTTCACGTTTAGAATCTTCAACTTCAGAAGTTTGTTTAATGACCTTGGCTGGTGTACCAGCAACAACTGCACCAGCTGGAACGTCTTGAGTGACAATAGCACCAGCAGCAACAATTGCACCTTCACCAACATGAACGCCTTCTAAGATAACCGCATTCGCACCGATTAACACATTATCATCAATGATTACTGGAGAGGCGCTAGGGGGTTCAATAACACCTGCTAACACAGCACCAGCACCTACATGTACATTTTTACCAGTTGTAGCACGACCACCGAGTGTTGCATTCATATCAATCATAGTGCCTTCGCCAACAACTGCACCAATATTTATCGTTGCACCCATCATTACAACAGCGCCATCTTTGATAATTGCTTGTTCTCGAATGAATGCACCTGGCTCAATACGTGCATTCGTATTCGTTAAATCTTTAAGCGGAATAGCTGAATTTCGTCGATCCATTTCAATTTCTAACTCCGTAATTACAGATTGATTTACTTCATAGAATGTCTTCCAATCATCTGCTTCACAAAAAATAACTTTAGAATCGTCAGAACCAAATACTTTAAAAGATTCTGGGAAGGTAACACCATCAAAATGTCCATTGGCATATACTTTTAATGGTGTAGATTTTTTAGCATCACTGATATATTGAATAATTTCTTCAGCTGATAAGTGTTGTACCATAATTGAACTCTCCTTAATAATAGATAGAATTTTATATTTTATAAATTATCAAACGTGTAATAACCATTAGATTGATTTATTAATTTTTCTGCGGCAGTAATGGCACCGTTAGCAAAGATATCCTTTGACTGTGCTTTATGCGTAATTGCAATGGTTTCGTCTATTCCAGCAAATAACACGTCATGTTCACCAACTATAGTGCCACCTCGAATAGAGTGAATACCAATTTCATCTTTACTGCGTTGTTCAGTGCGCTCATGACGATCATATACAGGTGTACTGTTTTGACGTAAGTCTTTGATGACGTCATATAATTTAACTAATGTGCCACTAGGGGCATCTACTTTTTTATTATGATGTGCTTCAGTCAACTCAATATCAAAATCTTGTAAAAGCGGCACTGCAGCTTCTAATATTTTAGTTAATGCATGCACACCATAACTCATATTTGCACTAAAGAAGACAGGCATGCTTTGACCTAATTCATTTAACTTTTCAACTATTTTTTCCTTTTCACCAGTAGTAGCTACCACTAAAGGCAATTGAAATTGCTCATCAAGTAGAGGTAATAATAGATTAGGATTTGAAAAGTCTATGGCCACATCCGCTTCATTTTGCGCATCAGCAATATGACTGTAATGCGTATATGGCGTTGTTTCATTGTTTTGTGGCTCTATAACACCTATAATTTCATGACCTTTGTCTTCTGCCAAACGTGCCACTCTCTGATTCATTGCGCCATAACCTATAAGTAATATTTTCATTAAAGTTCACCTGCTTTAAATTGTTGAAATGCGTCAATTAATACTTTAGCATCTTCTACTTCTAAAGGAATCAGTGGTAAACGTAATTCATAATCTCCGAATCCTAGATAACTCGTTAACGCTTTAATCGGAATAGGGTTAACATCAACAGATAATGCACTTAATAATTTACCAATCGGTTCAAAATCTTTTGAAATATCTTCTCCACGTTGTTTCGCATCGTATAATGCTTGGAATTCTCTAGGAATAGCATTACCAATAACCGATATAACACCATTGCCACCTCTATTATAAAAGTCAACAACATTGTCATCATTACCGCTATACAACGCAAAAGTTTCTTGATCAATACGACGTTTTACATCTTCATAATAATCAAAATCATTTGTAGCATCTTTAATTGCAACAATGTATTGATTATGACTTAATGTTTCAACCGTTTCTGGTTCAATCGTCATATTTGTTCGAGAAGGTACATTATAAAGTACTACAGGTAATTTAACTTCATTTGCAATCGTTTCAAAGTGTTTAATTAAACCACGTTGATTCGTTTTGTTGTAGTAGGGTGTAATCAGCATAATTGCATCCGCACCAAGTGCTTTTGCGCGTAGTGATGCTTGAATAGATTTGGCAGTATTATTAGTACCTGTACCTGCGATAATTGTCACACGATGATTGACTTGTTGAATTACTGATTCTAGAATATGCGCTTTCTCTTCTTCAGTTAAAGTAGGGCTTTCAGCTGTAGTTCCATTAACAATAATAGCTTTTACACCATTTTCTAAAAGGAAATCTACGTGTCTCTCTAATGCATTATAATCAACTTCATTATTTTTGAATGGGGTAGCAAGTGCTACACCTACACCTTCGAATAAATGTGGCATATTATCTAGCTCCTTTTAAATTGATTACTTGCTCTAATACTTGCACGGCATTCAAGGCTGCACCTTTCAATAAATTGTCTGACGTACACCATACGTGGAACGTATTATCCAATGAGTCATCTCTACGAATACGACCAACAAACACGTCATCTTTACCAGTAGAAGTAAGTGCCTGAGGATACTCATTATTGTCAGGATTATCAACTAATACAACACGATCATCTTTATCGAATAACGCTTTAATGTCTTGTACAGTTGCTTCTTTATCAAGCGTAACGTCAATCTCAACACTATGGCTATCTTGTACCGGAACGCGGGCACATGTAGCTGTGACTTTTAAATCTGGTTCATGTAAAATTTTGCGTGTTTCATCAATCATTTTTTGTTCTTCTTTTGTATATCCATTTTCTAAAAACACATCGATATGAGGTAACACATTATTGTAAATAGGGTGTGGATATGCTTCTGGTTCTTTCCCATTTGCACCTTCTGCTAAATCTCGTTTACCTTTAATACCAGAGCCCGAAACTGCTTGATACGTAGTATATGCCACACGTTTTAAACCAAATTGATCTTGTAACACTTTTAATGGCACTACCGATTGAATTGTTGAACAGTTAGGATTGGCAATAATACCACGTTTGAATTCTGGTTGATTAACTTCAGGTACAATTAAATCTACATCTTCAGTCATTCGCCATTGGCTTGAATTATCAATAACGATTGCACCAGCTTTTTCAAAAATAGGGGCGAATTGTGCACTTGTACCGCCACCAGCACTCATTAAAACATAGTCAAAGTGGGCACTAGCTGCATCTTCTGTTAGTTCTTGAACAACATATGTTTGACCTTGAAATTCAACTTCTTTCCCCGCAGATCTTGCAGATGAGAATAAGACCAATTCGTCAAATTGAATGTGTTTACGATCAATAGTTTCTAACATTTTTGTTCCAACTAATCCTGTTGCTCCAACCACTGCTAATTTTGTCATAATTTATCACTCCAATAATATTTGTTTGAATTTTCCTAAAATTTAATTTAAATGTTATATGAATTATATATCAAATGCCTCGTATAATCGCTCTACGGCTTTTTCGCCATTTTCAGCGTCAATGACATATGAAATACTGATTTCTGAAGTTGTTGTTTGATAAAAAGGGATGTTGGCGTTAATTAGTGTAATAAACGCTCTGGATGCTACGCCTGACATATCTCTCATGCCTGAACCAATTAATGAAATTTTGACATAGGCTTCATTAATTTTATAATCTAAAGCTTCAAATTGAGCGGAAAGCGCACTTAAAATATGTGAAATTTGATGCACATCACTATCTTTAATCGTAAACGATAATTGTAGCCCTTCGATGTTAACGATTTGCGATATCATATCTACATTAACTGAGCCATCTTCTAACGCTGTAAACAATTGCGTTAACAAACGATTGTCAGGTAGGGGGTAGCTTATCGTTACATGCATCATATGTTTATCTAAAGCGACGCCCGTGACTGCTTTCTTTTCTAGAATTTCTGTTCTTGGCATAATCCACGTTCCTTTCACATTTGATAGTGTTCTTCCCAAATACAGTGGTATATCGTAATTCTTAGCAAGCTCAACACTACGGGTTTCAAGTACACCTGCACCAAGTGCACTCATTTCCATCATTTCTTCGTAAGATACATAATCTAAGCGCTTTGCTCGACTAAGAACTCTTGGATCGGTTGCATAGACACCATCAACATCTGTATATATTTCACAAGGTATTTGATTACTTGCTGCTAAGGCAACTGCCGTTGTATCAGAACCACCGCGACCTAAAGTTGTAAGTTCTAACTCATCATTGATACCTTGAAAGCCTGCTACGACTAAAATGTCGTTATCTTGAAAAGCTTGATCAAAGGTTTTCGAATCAATTTCTGCAATTCTGCTTTTCAAATGATGACCAACCGTTTTAATACCTGCTTGATAACCAGTCATGGCTCTAGCAGTCACGCCGATATCATTTAACACCATTGATAAATAGGATACCGTTTGTTGTTCACCAGTAGTAAGTAACAGTGCAAGTTCTTCATCTTTAGGTGTCGCAGTCAAATGGAAGACATTATCCATTATTTGATCTGTTGTTTTCCCCATGGCACTGACTACTACAATTAATTGTTCACCTTCGTCTACTCGACGTTTCAGCATTTTAGCTATATTTTTTATTTTTGTAAAATCAGCAACGGATGAACCGCCAAATTTCAAAACACTTCGTTTCAATACGATACCTCCTACAGATTAGGGGAGGCACACGTTATAAAAAAAGAGCAAGTTCGGAATGCTCGAACTTGCTCATAATTTATATACAAGTGATGCACTCCATTATTTTTAAATAATGACAAACTCTCAGCTCTTAACCACAAAGTCCAACAAATCATACCTGCGATTATGATTCATTTCGGCATCGCACCCTTTCTATATTAGCTGTTGCAGACAGTGTATCTAATATATACTAATGATTGATGCGCCTCATCAATTTCTTATTCAATTGCTATGTTTTATATTATACATATGGCAATTGTGTCTGTAAACCGATAATTGTGATTTTTTGAAATAGACTGAAAAATTAAAGGCTATTTTTCATCATGAAGGTAAATATGAATTAAAAGTGTAAAAATTTCAGTGTTGAGACCTTTGATCAGTATAAAAAATTAAGATTGAGACACAAAGTAATCCTATTCTAGAACTTAATCGACGTGTTCTAAACGATATACTTTAATCTCAACCTTATTTTAAATTATAAATTTATTTTTGTAATACACCAATTTCTTGTAAATATTCTTCATAAGGGACTTCTTTAGATAAACCGCCTGGTTGATTTAGATCAATGACACGGTTTGCAATCGTATTGATGAATTCAAAGTCATATGACGTAAAGATGATTGAACCTTTAAATGAAGCAAGGCCATCATTTACTGCTGTAATACTTTCTAAATCAAGATGGTTCGTAGGTTCATCCAATAGTAAAACGTTCGCACTTGAAAGCATCATTTTACTTAACATACAGCGAACTTTTTCGCCACCAGAAAGTACACTCGCTTTCTTTTTAACTTCCTCACCACTAAATAACATACGTCCTAAGAATCCACGTAAGAACGTTTCAGTTTGTTCATCTTCAGGCGCATATTGACGTAACCAATCTACTAAATTCATGTCTACACCTTCAAAGAATTCTGAGTTATCTTTAGGGAAGTAACTTAATGATGTCGTTACACCCCATTTAAATGTACCTTCATCTGGCTCCATTTCACCAGCTAAAATTTTCAATAGTGTTGTTTTAGCAATTTCACTATCTCCAATTAATATCGCTTTATCATTTGGATTCATAGTGAATGAGATATTATCAAGTACTTTTTCACCATCAATCGTTTTAGATAGACCTTGTACGGTTAATAAATCATTTCCAATTTCACGCTCTGGCGTGAACTTAACATATGGATAACGTCTTGAAGAAGGTTGAATATCATCTAATTCAATTTTCTCCAATTGTTTTTTACGACTTGTCGCTTGTTTAGATTTAGAAGCATTTGCTGAGAAACGTGCAATAAAGTCTTGTAATTCTTTAATTTTTTCTTCTTTTTTCTTGTTTTGCTCTTGAGCCATTTTTTGAGCTAATTGACTTGATTGATACCAGAAATCATAGTTACCTACATATAATTTAATTTTACCGAAATCTAAATCAGCAATATGTGTACACACATTATTTAAAAAGTGACGGTCATGTGATACAACAATAACTGTATTATCGAAATTAATTAAGAAATCTTCTAACCAACTAATGGCAGGAATATCTAAACCATTGGTAGGCTCATCGAGTAGAAGTACATCTGGTTCACCAAATAAACTTTGAGCTAATAAAACTTTCACTTTTTGATTATTTTCTAATTCAGACATTTGTTTATCGTGTAATTCAGTAGCGATACCTAAACCTGAAAGTAGGGAAGCAGCATCCGCTTCTGCGTTCCAACCATTCATTTCAGCGAATTCACCTTCAAGTTCAGCAGCACGGATACCATCTTCATCACTGAAATCCGGTTTCATATAAATGGCATCTTTTTCTTTCATTACTTCATACAAACGTTCATGACCTTTGATAACGACGTCTAATACGCGTTCATCTTCATAAGCGAAGTGATCTTGTTTTAAAACAGCCAAACGTTCATCTTTACCCATTGAAACGTGTCCTGTTTGAGAATCAATTTCTCCAGATAAAATTTTTAAAAACGTTGATTTACCAGCACCATTGGCACCAATAAGTCCATAACAATTACCTTCAGTAAATTTAATATTTACATCTTCAAATAGTTTACGATCGCCGAAACGTAAACTTACATCAGTTACTTGTAGCATGCATTTACTCCTTTATTTATCGTTTATCTAACGCAAAAATTATATCATATTCTGTATAGAGTTTCGACCTAATGTAAATGTAAACGTGTGAATGCTTGTTTTTACTATGCATGTTATAATGATGTAGAATACAAACCCTTGAAGGAGAATATTATGGCATTAGATAAAGATATCGTTGGTTCAATTGAATTTTTAGAAGTCATTGGTTTAGAAGGTTCTACATACCTTTTAAAAGGTCCAAATGGTGAACAAGTAAAATTAAATCAATCAGAAATCAATGATGAAGATGAATTAGAAACAGGTGAAGAATACAGTTTCTTCATCTATCCAAACCGTTCTGGAGAATTATTTGCAACTCAAAATATGCCGGACATTACGAAAGACAAATATGATTTTGCCAAAGTGTTAAAAACAGACCGTGATGGTGCACGTGTAGATGTTGGTTTACCAAGAGAAGTACTTATTCCTTGGGAGGATTTACCGAAAGTGAAATCATTATGGCCACAAACTGGAGATTATGTACTCGTTACATTGCGTATCGATAGAGAAAATCAAATGTTTGCGCGCCTAGCTAGTGAAACAATCGTAGAAAAAATGTTTACGCCAGTTTATGATGACGAAAAACAAAATGAACTTATTAAAGCAAGACCATATCGATTATTAAGAATAGGAAGTTTCTTGCTATCAAATGATGGCTATAAAATCTTTGTACATGAATCAGAACGTAAAGAAGAGCCACGTTTAGGGGAAGAAGTAGAAGTTCGAATTATTGGTCATAACGATAAAGGTGAACTGAATGGTTCATTTTTACCTCTAGCTCATGAACGTCTTGATGATGATGGTCAAGTAATATTTGATTTATTAGTCGAATACGAAGGTGAATTACCTTTTTGGGATAAATCAAGCCCAGAAGCAATCAAAGAAGTGTTCAACATGAGTAAAGGTTCATTCAAACGTGCCATTGGTCACTTATACAAACATAAAATTATCAATATTGAAACAGGAAAAATTTCTTTAACTAAAAAAGGTTGGAGTCGTGTAGAAAAAGATTAATCATCTCGATTCAAACATTTTCCTTCTATTTAAATAGTGGTTTTAATACGCTATGTCATTTCAAGAAATTTTTCTAACCGCTAGTCATACATGTGGGGCTGGAAGATGAATTCGATAAGAATTCTCTCCAGCCCCTTTTTTATTTTCATAGACAATCTTTATGCTTAGTATTAATTTTTCTATAATCTTAACAAAAAATTTACATTTAAACCATTTTGTATTAACGAAAGGTATGTAATATAAGGACTGTAAGAAATACATATAACATTTTGGGTTATTTATTAGGAGGATATTTCAATGAAAAAATGGCAATTAGTTGGTACAACTGTTTTAGGCGCTTCGGTATTATTAGGCGCATGTGGCGGTGGAGATAGCAGTGGAAGTGGTTCTGGAGATGGCAAAGACCTTAAAGGTGAAGCCAAAGGTGAAGGTTCATCAACAGTAGCTCCTATCGTTGAAAAATTAAACGAAAAATGGGCTAAAGATCATCCAAACGCTACTATTTCATCTGGTCAAGCAGGTACTGGTGCTGGTTTTGAAAAATTCATCGCTGGCGAAACTGATTTCTCACAAGCTTCTAGACCTATTAAAGATGAAGAAAAACAAAAATTAGAAGACAAAGATATTAAATATAAAGAATACAAAATTGCACAAGATGGTGTAACAGTTGCTGTAAACAAAGATAACGACTTCGTTAAAGAATTATCTAAAGATCAATTGAAAAAAATCTACAGTGGCGAAGCTAAAACTTGGAAAGATGTAAATTCAAGCTGGCCTGATAAAGAAATCAAAGCATTCTCTCCAAACTCAAGTCATGGTACTTATGATTTCTTCGAAGAGGAAGTAATGAACAAAGAAGATATCAAAGCTGAGAAAAACGGAGATACTAACGTAATTGTTCAATCAGTTGAGAAAAACAAAGAGGGTATCGGTTACTTCGGTTATAACTTCTACGAACAAAACAAAGATAAATTAAAAGAAGTTAAAATCAAAGACGATGAAGGCAAAACTACTGAACCAACTAAAGAAACAATCAAAGACGGTTCATATGCTTTAAGTAGACCATTATACTTATATGTTAAAGAAAAATCATTAAAAGATAATGACGTAATGAGAGAATTCATCAAATTCACATTAGAAGACAAAGGTAAATCTGCTGAAGATGCTGGTTATGTAGCTTCACCAGAAAAAGTTTACAAAGATGAACTTAAAAGCTTAGACAAATATGACAAAAAATCAGATAAATAATAATCATTATTAATAACAAAGGGCTGGGAATTATTCAAGGGGTATTACAAGGTAGCAACTCTGCTACCTTGTTCTCCAATATATGGGTGATTGTTAAAATGTTTTAAGGTTAATTTGAACTCATTGTTTACCTGATAATTTCTAGCGCTTTTTTAAATTTATTGGGAGAAAAAGAGAGGGTTATATATGGCATCGGAAACTAATGTTAGAGACTTGATAGCTAAAAATAACGCTAAAAAGGGCGGTTTTAGTGATAAAATCGTACCCATTATTTTAGGTATTATAGCTGCAATCTCAATTTTAACTACAATCGGTATTCTATTCACTTTGATAACTGAAACAATAACATTCTTCACACGCGTATCTATCGTTGAATTCCTATTCACTAAAGACTGGAACCCAACAGGTTCTGATCCTAAATATGGTATCTGGGCACTTGTAATTGGTACTTTAAAAATTACAGTTATCGCAACGATCGTCGCAGTACCTATCGGATTAGGCGCAGCTATTTATTTAAGTGAATATGCAAGTGACAAAGCACGACGTATTATTAAACCAATTCTAGAAATCTTGGCAGGTATTCCAACAATTGTATTTGGTTTCTTCGCTTTAACGTTTGTAACACCTGTTTTAAGAACGTTTATTCCAGCGCTTGATAGTTTTAACTCTGTCAGCCCAGGAATTGTAGTAGGTATCATGATTGTTCCTGTCATTACAAGTATGAGTGAAGATGCTATGGCATCTGTGCCTAATAAAATTCGTGAGGGTGCTTACGGATTAGGATCAACTAAATTCGAAGTTGCTACAAAAGTAGTATTACCAGCTGCAGCCTCTGGTGTCGTAGCTTCAATCGTTCTAGGTATCTCTAGAGCCATCGGTGAAACAATGATCGTATCATTAGCGGCTGGTAGTTCACCTACAGCATCACTAAACTTAACAAGTTCAATTCAAACGATGACTGGTTATATCGTAGAAGTTGCAACTGGTGATGCTACATTCGGTTCAGATATGTACTACAGTATTTATGCCGTTGGTTTCACGTTGTTTATCTTCACGTTAATAATGAACTTAATTTCTTATTGGATTTCGAAACGCTTCAGAGAGGAGTATTAATATGACAGCTACTACAAATCCTAAAGCAAAAACATTAATAGACCAAAATAAAGTAGAAAAAAATATTTCAAGTCGTGGCAAAACGAACAAGCTAAATAAATGGTTATTCTTTACATGTATCGTAATCGCTTTAATCGTACTTGCAGCTTTATTAATTCAAACATTTGTTAAAGGTATTGGTTATCTTACACCAGATTTCTTTACGAGTTTCTCTTCTTCTACACCTTCACAAGCAGGTATTAAAGGTGCATTAGCAGGAACAATTTGGTTAATGGTAAGTATTATCCCAATCTCTATGATTTTAGGTGTTGGTACGGCAATTTACTTAGAAGAATATGCGAAAGATAATTTCTTTACGAGCTTCGTTAAAATTAGCATTTCTAACTTAGCCGGTGTACCTTCAATCGTATTTGGTTTACTAGGTTTAACATTGTTCGTTCGTGGTGGCGGTATTCAAGCGCTTGCTTTGGGTAATAGTGTTATCGCTGCAGCCTTAACAATGTCATTACTTATTTTACCTATTATTATCGTTTCAAGTCAGGAAGCAATCAGAGCTGTTCCAAACTCTGTTCGTGAAGCTTCATACGGCTTAGGCGCAAACAAATGGCAAACCATTAGACGTGTTGTATTACCTGCAGCACTACCTGGTATCTTAACTGGTTTCATTCTATCTTTATCTCGTGCACTGGGTGAAACAGCACCATTAATCTTAATTGGTATACCAACGATTCTATTAGCAACACCAACAAGTATTATGTCTATGTTTACAGCATTACCAACGCAAATTTACACTTGGGCTAAAATGCCTCAAGCTGAATTCCAAAATGTTGCATCAGCAGCAATTATCGTATTACTAGTCATCTTATTATTAATGAACGCAGTAGCCATTTTCTTACGTAACAAGTTCTCTAGAAAATATTAATCCAATCATATACATCATTCATTAGGGAGTGAAGATTGAAGCGACAATGACATGTTTATAATCATGCATCATTATCGTTTCAATCTTACAGATATAAAGGAGTTTTTAATTATGGCAAATACAAATGTTAAAGAGAAAGAATTAGCACAACATACAAATCGATCTCAAGACTCAATTTCAACAGTTGTTTCATCAAATGAAGTGAAACATAATAACGAAACTGATACGAATAAAAAAGTAGTGTATTCAACACAAAACTTAGATTTATGGTATGGCGATACACATGCTTTACAAAATATCAATTTAGATATTTTAGAAAACAATGTAACAGCAATTATTGGACCATCTGGTTGTGGTAAATCAACATACATCAAAACATTAAATCGTATGGTAGAATTAGTACCTTCAGTCAAAACTGCTGGTAAAATTCTTTACCGTGATCAAAATATCTTTGACGAAAATTATTCTAAAGAAAAATTAAGAACGAATGTTGGTATGGTGTTCCAACAACCAAACCCATTCCCAAAATCAATTTATGATAACATTACTTATGGCCCTAAAACACACGGTATTAAAGATAAGAAACTATTAGATGAAATCGTAGAAAAATCTTTACGTGGCGCTGCAATTTGGGATGAATTAAAAGATAGATTACACACAAATGCATATGGTTTATCTGGTGGTCAACAACAACGTGTTTGTATCGCTAGATGTTTAGCAATTGAACCAGATGTCATTTTAATGGACGAACCTACGTCTGCACTTGACCCAATTTCTACTTTAAGAGTTGAAGAATTGGTTCAAGAATTAAAAGAAAATTATTCAATTATTATGGTTACACACAACATGCAACAAGCTGCACGTGTATCAGATAAAACTGCATTCTTCCTTAATGGGTACGTTAACGAATATGACGACACTGATAAAATCTTCTCTAATCCTTCTGATAAACAAACAGAAGATTACATCTCAGGACGTTTCGGTTAATATTCGACTATGATGACCATTATTAGACAGAAATACGAAGGTCAATTGGGTGACTTAATTAAAGATATTCGTCACCTTGGTCTTCGTGTTTATTTTAATCTAGAACATGCTTTAGTGTCGTTAAGTGAAGAAGATAAAAATTATGCAAGAAAAGTAATCGAAAATGATAAAACGATTAATCATTTAGACTATGAAATTAATGAAAAGGTGATTATGCTCATCACTAAGCAACAACCTATTGCAACTGATTTAAGAATGATGATGGCAGCTTTAAAAATTTCCACAGACTTTGAACGAATGGGAGATAATGCAGCACATATCGCGCATATTAGACTCCGAGTAAAGATAACAGATCATTATGTGTTAACACGTTTAAAAACGATGGGGAAATTGGCAATGCTAATGTTGCAAGATCTTAACACCGCAACAAAGGAAGAAGATATCACATTGATTAAAGAAGTGATTGAACGTGATAAAGACATTGATGATCTTTATGCCAATATTGTTAACACGACATATCTAATCGATAACGATCCTTTTGTAGCCGGACAAGCACACCTTGCAGCTCGAAACCTTGAAAGAGTCGGGGACCACGTTAGAAATATAGCAGAAAGTATTTATTATTTCTATACTGGTGAACATTACGATAAATAACATAGAATTATTCCTAAATGAAATAACCCAAATCAAGTAAATAAACCCTGAAAATAACTGATTCAACTAGTTATTTTCAGGGTTTTAAAATTAATCAACAAACGTAATGACTTAACCTTGTTGTTCAATTTCATCTGTTAATTGTTCCGCTTCGTTTACTAAGTCAGAAATATATTTGATTGCTGCTTTAAGTGGGGCATCTGTTGTAATATCAACACCTGCAATTTTTGCCAAAGCAACAGGTGATTGGCTTCCACCTGCTTGTAATGTGTTTAACCATGCATCTACTGCGGGTTGACCTTCTTGCTTAATTTTTTGTGAAACAACCGTACCAATGGTTAATCCTGCAGAGTATGTGTATGAGTACAATCCCATATAGTAGTGGGGTTGGCGCATCCAAGTTAATTCCGAACCATCTGTTAACTCAACAGCGTCACCAAAGAATTGTTCATAAACATCTTGCATGATATGGTTGAGTACTGGCGCTGTTAGTGATTCACCATTATCCACTTTGCGGTATACTTCACGTTGATATGCAGCTTCTAATAAGTGAGTAACCATATTATGATAATACGTACGTGATAATATTGAACCAATGACCCAACGTTTAAATTTAGGGTCTTCACTATTACTGAATAAATAATTAGCCATTAACATTTCATTCATAGTAGATGGTGCTTCAACGAAATACATTGATGCTTCAGAATCTAACAAGTGTTGATGTTGCTGTGCTAAAGTGAAATGTCCTGCATGACCTAATTCGTGTGCTAATACAAATGTTTCAGTCATTTTACCTGTCCAAGAAATAAATACATATGAATGTGTAGCATATGGACTAGCACAATAAGCACCTGTATCTTTACCTTTATTCTGTGCAAAATCAATCCAGCGCTGATTATAAGCATGTTCCACCATTTGAATATAGTCATCACCAAGTACCTTTAGTGCACCATGAATATATTGTTTAGAATCTTCTATTGATATTTCAGGCTCATAACTTGGATCAACAGATACTTTTAAATCTTCGAAGCGCATTTTGTCTAGCTTGTGAATACGTTGTAATAGTTTAGCGTATTTCTGCATTACTGGCGCTAAATCACTCATAATCACATCAATCTGTCTGTCATACATTTCTCGAGTAACTTCTTGATCATGTAATAAGTAGTCAATGACAGAATCATAACCTCTTAAATCTGCTTCGATTTTTTCTTGTTGCACATGTTGGTTATATGTCGCAGCAGTTGTATGTTGATATTTCTTTAATGCGTTACTAAAGCTTTTGAAACTTTTACGTCTAAATTCAGGATCAGCATTATCTTCATATTCATTTTCAAATGTAGCGTAATCCATAGGGTATGTCACATTATTATGTTCAAATGATTCAAAGGCAATGTCTAACATTTTCGTAGTGCCATATAATTCATAGGCACTTTGGAAAGTAGGTGACAAACTAGCCAATACTTGCTCAACTTCTGGAGATAATTGATATGGTTTGCTTTCAATTAATTTTTCTAAGTAGTGTGGCACATCAGATTCAGCTATTGCTTGTTTAATAACATCCTCAGGTAGTAATACAATTTCGGATTCTACAAAGGATAACTGACTTGAAATTTTCCCATAATTTGTCGATAATTTAGCACTTAATGTTTGTGCCTCTGTGTTTGCTGTATCGACACTTAGTCTTAATTCTGCATAATTGCCTAGACGATCAAGCTGAATAAGGATATTTTCAAATTCAGTTAACACTTTTTTAATCATCGTAGCATCAGTAATTTTACCTTTGTATTGTTGGTTAAATGATTTTGATTGGTTTAGGACATTATCTAACGTTTCATAAAAATGTGCGTCACTTTCAAATAAATCATTTAAATTCCATTTTTCTGATTCTGAAACATCTTTTCTAAATGGTAAACCTGACGTCATATATTTCACTCCCTCAATTATTTTTCACAACTATTATACACAATATTATTTTCAAACTCATTATTAAGCCTTAAGGCCGAGTTAAACTCGTAAGCAAAGATGTATGATTTAATTACGTATTATTGTATAGTATTTAAAAGAACTTTTTTTAGATTGGAGATACACATGACTATTTTTGATATGCCAAACTATTTATGGATTACTATAGTTGCAATGATCATTTTGACTGTCTTTAGTGCTTTAGTACTAAAAAAATGGTTTGTATCCGCAGTAATTACATTTGTTGCGTTAGCTGTTTTAGCATTTTTCATACCTAATTTTTATGACATTTCATTTCAACCATTACTTGGATACGCTGCGTTTTTAGCCATTATCAGTTTAATTATTAGCTTTTTATTATGGTATTTCACTAGAAATTGGCGTCGTGAACGTAAAAAGAAACAATTAGAAAAGGAAATACGTAAATACGAAGATGATGACGAAACATTCCGTCGTCGCAATAGATAATAAAAAACGTTTGAAACTAAATGCATTAAGCATGATGTTTCAAACGTTTTTTATTATGTTTAGTGGGGTGTGCTTTATTATTTTTTAAATGCCTTTTCAATTTTATCTAATTGTTCAATCGTTGTTTGAATACCACCTTCTGAAAAATACCACGCATTAGATTCAAATTGGTAAACTTGGTTATGCTTGATTGCCTTCATATTTTTAATGACATCATTATTTAAAGCAGAAGGTAAGGTTTTGTCGTTACCTTTTT
The DNA here is from genome assembly GCF_001224225.1 of Staphylococcus borealis. Lineage (GTDB taxonomy): Bacteria > Bacillota > Bacilli > Staphylococcales > Staphylococcaceae > Staphylococcus > Staphylococcus borealis. The sequence goes on from NZ_CUEE01000010.1 coordinate 58,189, forward strand.
GTGTACGATCTATTACAAACAATTTATCTGGATTTACTTTATTTAAATATTCATAAGTAACTGTATTACCAGCTGTGTTTGCTTTCATAGACTTGTCGGCATGCGTTATACCTAAATCTTTATTTAGGAATCCACCGAAACGACCTGTAGGACCAAATGCTTTAACACCTTTATCATCTACGTTTAGAAATAGTACCGTATCGTTATTGATAACTTTTTTCGTCTCAGCTACTTTCTTACTAAGTTTTTCATTTAAATCTTTAGCTACATCTTGTTTTTTGAAAATTTTACCAAACAACGTTGTATTATCTTTAATTGAATCAATATAATGATCGTTGTCAGGACTTACAAATAATATTTTAGCGTTAGGTGCTGCTTTTTTCATTTCATCTAAAGTTTTAGTATGAGCTTGTCTAAATGAAGCGAAAATGACTTCGGGTTTAGCCTTTGCCAAATTATCATAATTAGGTTGTCCAGGATTACCTAAGTTAATATATTTGTCATTTTTAAATTCAGAAAGGGAAGTAGGCAAGAATGCTGCACCTTTACCTTTTGCAATAGCTACAATTTTGTCTTCTAATCCCATCTGTTTCATAATATCTAGTGCACCATAATCCAACACAGCAACTCGGTCTGGATTTACTGGAATCTTAACTTTCTCGGTTTTCATTTCACCTTTAGTATGGGTATTATTTTTATCCTTAAATTCATATGTATTGTCAACGGTAATCGTATCCTTGGAAGAGGATGTTTTTGAATTCGAATCCTTGCCACACGCAGCAAGTAATATGATGATTGAAAAGAGTATAGCAATATATTTAAATGAATTTTTCATAATTAAGCCTCCTATGAAACAATTATATTGAAATTGATAATCATTTTCAATATAATTCGAATGCATATACTCACTTATTTTTAAACTAAATCTTCCAGTAATTGATCTAAAACAAGACATAGGGCATCTGTATTAGCATCAATACACTGAATTTTATTATCGTTTTTAAGAATAGCAACATCTATTTGATTATTATTTACAAAATAGCCAATCTCAGCGTGTTGTAGCATCTCAATATCATTGTGATCATTTCCAAATGCAATATAGGTTGGCTGACTACCAAGGATAGATTCAATAGCCGAAAATTTATTGATATTTTTAGCGGTAATATCAATATTGTGTTCATTCGAATGATTAATCAGAGATAAATGAGGTGCAGTTGTTGCTATATAAGCAGCAATTTCATCAAAGTCTTCGTTAGCAATATTCAATAAAATCGTCTTAATCGGTGCCTTAATGTCATCGAGTGTTAATTTGTGTGCTAATCGCTGTGGATCAAGACGACGAAAAATAGTATGAGACTCATCAACACGCGCAGCATAATCCCATTGATCATCTACAATATAATCTAAATCATAGTGGTTAATAACATCTTTGATTACCTTAAAAGATTTAGGCTGAATAGTTGCCAATGGTCGTATATGACCATTAATAGAAACGATAGAGCCATTACCGCCAATAAGTGGAAATAAATGAAATTGCTTAGGTAAAACAGGTAATAAATCACGTATTGGTCTTGCCGAAGCAAAAATAATGGTATATCCTATATTATGTAAACTAAGTAAACGATCGACAATATCTTGATTAATTTGTTGTCCATCAAAACAAATCGTACCGTCAATATCTAATATGATATTCATATATAACTCCTTAATATATAAGTATGTATATAGTTTAGCATGTAAAACAATTTGTGGTTAAATGATATCAATGTAAGTATATATTAACTAAAAAGAAAATCATAAACGCTATTTAATCAGAAGTGGATTAATCCATGGAAGAATAGGTCCCCTGAGATAACACATATAACTTCCTATAATATATATTATGTAAACTAAAATACTCACATCGATATATACCTTTAGTTATTACACTTATTCGTACGCTGTCAGGATGATTTCTGAACAAGTTATTTTATCAATACGTATCATTTGATCAAGAACTTGCAGTATTTAGCAGCTATCTACATGTTAAATAATTAAGTAACTAATTTTTACTATATCAATGACTAAGTACATACATTCAACTGTATGTGAACGTATATCATTTTAATCGATTATAGAGGCTCGCCGATATAATTTAGGTTTTTCTTAAATTACTGTATTTACATAGTTATATTTAAAATGCTTCCAAGGTGCCTAAATATTTCTTTCTCACTTACAAGTATGGTATTTTGTTTTAAATCGTAATTGTTCCGCATTAAATCGTAAATGATGAACATACCCATGAAAGATAAACTAAATTAATTTCTATAAGGAATTACTTTTCATACATTTTAAATTTACTAAAATAAATTTATTTTGTAATATTATTGTTAAAAACCAAACCTGTGGTAATATTAAATTGTAGGGGCAACATGAAAATCAACTTAGAATTTACCTACACTGTATTGTAACTTGTCTCTATCACTGGTTACGATAAATAAAGGCTGTGACATGTTGAATGTCGCAGCCTTTATTAACATTAATTTATTTTTTTATTTTCTTGCGAATTGTATTAAGTGTATTAAACAACCAATATTTAAACTTATTAATAGGTTTATAGAAATCCCCAATTAACTCTTCGATATATACATTAAATCCTCGTTTAAAGCGATAAACACCATAATCTTCACTATTCTCTGTGAAATCGCCTGATAAACCGTAGAAATTATAGCGATCATAACCATGTTCGAAACAATAGTTCATCATATGCCAATGCATCATATATGGTCCCATATAATTATTATATTTTTCAGATGAGCCTCCAGAGAAGTAATTCACTTCATATGCATTTGCGAAGAAAATACCTGATGCTAAATTCAAGATTTGGCCATCTGTTTGACGTAATTCGCTTGCATTTAAGAGTTCTTTTTTATCGTGTTCAATTTGCTTATCTAATTCAGCAATTTTTCTAAGTTGTTTATCATTTTTATTTTCTTTTGCCATCATTTGATCACGACGGCTCTCTTTGTCAGTTAATGCGTCTTGCAATGATTTTATGTATTCATCTAAATCAATATATGCAAGTGGAACAAGCACTTTATCTCCATAAGTATCAAAGAAGTTATAGAAGTATTCATCTGTCTTAGATACGAAACCTGTTCGCGCTTCTGTTTCACGATATAAATCTAGGAATATATGAAATTCATCTCTACTTAGAAATCTTACTTTTACCCCGTAGTTTATCGCTTTATTGATATTTCTTTTTCGTTGGCTATCAAATTGCTTTCTCAATGATGCAGGTGTTTCACCTTTTAGGTAGTTAACCCCCATCCAACGCGCTTGACTTGATGTGTCATATTTAGTAGTAAATCCATGGTGCTCATAACCATGAGATTTAAATAAGTTGACTACCGCATCATTTTTCTCTCTATCTTCAAGTGGATTAATATCTTTATCATAAATTTGATAAATCCAATATGGATCAATTTTTACGTATAGGCATTGATGTTGATGTAGATATTTTTCTAATTCACGTAAATAAAAATCAACTAGACCTAGATCTGAATAATCCATAACTGGACCGCGATTTGAGTAATATACATAACTTCCCATAGTTGGTATTTTTGAGAAAAGGCTAGCTGCAAGCACTTTATTGCCTTCGTCTTTAACACCAAGTAACACTACTTCAAAGCCATCATTTTCACGTGTTTGAATATTTTCTTTCATTTGGAAGTAATGGCTTTCTAATGATGGGTTTTGTACAAAGTTTTCGAATTCTTTAACTGTTAACTCTGTAAATTTCATATTCGTCTATTCCCCTCTTAATTAAATCTATTTTTCATCTTTTTGAGTGTCTTATATACTGAATACATAGGTTTGTTAATCGGTTTCATAAAGTCCCCAACATACTCAATTACATCTGCATTGAAGCCTTTTTTAAATTTAATAACACCAACATCTTCAGCATCTTCACTGAAGTCACCACTGATGCCATAAAAATTGTATCTATCAATGCCGTGATCAATCGCATAATTAATCATTGTCCATTGAACAGCATAACTTCCCGCAAAATGTCTATACTTATTAGAAGTTCCTCCAGCATAGTATACAACTTCAAATGGATTGATAAAGAAGAAACCAGCAGATATTGGCAGTTCATTACCGTGTTCAGCTTGTAATGTTTTTGCCTCATCTATTTTTTGTTGATTAGCATCAAGTTGTTTTTCAAGGTTTTCCTTTTTATTTAACGCCTTTTTATTATCTGGACGTTTTTCAATATCTTTAATCGCTTTATTTACATCTTTATTTAACGTTTCACGTTCATTCTGAAGTTCTTCTAAATACTCATCAAATTTAATATAAGCTAATGGAACGAGGACGCGATCCTTAAAATGTCTATATCGATTATAATAGAAACTATCGTCTCTATCTTGGAACTCTTTCGTTTCGGTAGTATCTTCCATAAATGAACGGAAGATTGGAAGTTCTTCTTCTGATAAGAACTTAACTTTCACACCATTTTTTTGAACTTTTTTTGTATTACGTTTACGAAGACTATCCATACCGTTTAATACATCTTTAGCTGTTTTGTTTTTTAAATCTAGAACAGAATGGTAACGAATTTGTTTAATCGGGTCAAAGCCTTTAGTAAATCCTTCGTGTTCAAATCCTAGATGCTTCATCTTATCGAAGAACCAATCATTGCCAGCATTACCTGTTATGTCACCGTCATGATTTAAGTATTGATATGGTAAATAAGGATCAACACGAACAAAGAGGCAATGATGTTGTTTTAAATACTTTGTTAATTCATTAAAGAAAAAGTGGACAAGCTCTTTGTTATCATAATCAATTACTGGTCCACGGTTACTATAAAAGTACTTAAAAAATTTCATGACTGGTACTGCTGTTAACATACAAGCTGCAATGACCTCATTATCTTTATTTTTGATACCAACTAAGTGAGTTTCTGTTTTATTTGCAACTTTCATCTCATAGTTTTCAGTCATTTGGGTGAAATGACTATATGGCATTTTATCTGTATAATTGCCAAATTCTGCAGCTGTTAAATTTGTAAACTTCATTATTTATTGCTCCTACTTCAAAGAATCTTTATCTATTTTTTTAGTTCAAAATTTAAATTATAATTTTGAATAATATCTTTATCTTCAACCAAAAATTTATATATCCAGTTTCATTAAGTATACAATAGAAATTAACAAAACTAAAATACAAACCATTTATGAGATTGAAATATTTTACAAAATAAATGTTGTGATCCTATCTAAACGATATCATCTAATCAAAATAGTAAATAAAAACTGGAAGCGGAATAGAATTCTTTTAAAATTCGTCGTCCGCTCCCAGTTTGTTTTGCCACAATAATTAAGTGTAGCTATTGTACAATAATGATTGAAATTTGTATTATCACCACCAAGGGATGCTTTTTATCTAAAGCATATCTAGCGTCTCTCTTACTTGTTTCAAAAAGTGAATCGTATCCACATTATCATCTTGACTCAAACGTTTAACGATTTCACTACCAATAACTACACCGTCTGCTACATCAGCAATATCTTTGACATGTTCAATTGTTCTGATTCCAAACCCTGCAACAACTGGTATATCTGTATGTGCTTTAAGCAGTTTTAATTTATCTTTTAATTGTGGATGAAATGTTCCATTTTCACCTGTTGTAGCATTCATTGTTACCGTATAGATAAATCCTTCTGCCTGTTTAACAATTTTATTTATACGTTCATCATCTGCAGTCATTGCTACAAGTGATATGAGCTTAACATTCACCTTAGCTATTTTAGCTTTCAATTTTTGAGTTAATTCGTGTGGCAAATCAGGAATAATCACACCATAAACACCCACATTTGCACATTGTTTAAAGAAAGCCTCTTCGCCATAAGAAACAATAATGTTGTAATACGTCATTAATACATATTTACAATTGATTTCATCTTTATGATTAGATAGTTCATTAAAAATATAATCTATTGTTACTCCTTCTTTGATCGCGTGGTTACCTGCTTCCATAATGATAGGACCATCCGCAACTGGATCTGAGAACGGCACACCAATTTCAACGATATCAGCACCGTTCTCATCTAAGATTTTCATATTCTTAATAAATGATTTATTTCCCATAATGTATGGAATAAAAAGCTTAGTCATGTGAGTCACCTCTTGTCTTCATATAATGTCGAATTGTCTCCATGTCTTTATCACCGCGACCTGAAATCGTCACAACTAAAATCTCATCTTTATTCATTTTTGGTGCTAATTTTTCGACATAGCTCAGTGCATGTGCACTTTCAATGGCTGGTATAATACCTTCCATTTTACTGAAGCGGATAAGTGCCTCCATAGCTTCGGTATCACTAGCATGTTCGTATTTAACACGTCCAATATCGTGATAATATGAATGTTCTGGTCCAATACCTGGATAATCTAAACCAGCCGATATAGAGTGTGCTAATTCTACTTGTCCGTGGTCATCTTGAATTAAGTACATTTTTGAACCATGAAGTACACCAGGTCGCCCTTTTCCAATTGCGAGCGCGTGCTTATCTGTATCAAATCCTTGTCCAGCAGCTTCGACACCATACAACTTAACGTTATCTTGAATAAATGGATAAAACGTGCCTATAGCATTAGAACCGCCACCTATACAAGCCACCACAGCATCAGGTAATCGTCCTGCTTTTTGAAGTATTTGGTCTTTTATTTCACGGCCAATTACACTTTGAAAATCTCTAACCATTGTAGGAAACGGATCAGGTCCTAATGCTGAACCGAGTAAATAGTGTGTATCCTCAACATGACTCACCCAATATTGTAACGCCTTATTAACCGCATCCGAGAGTGTTCCTTGACCATCATCAACGGCTTCAACTTTGGCACCTAATAATTCCATTCGAAATACATTGAGCTGTTGGCGTTTAATATCTTCTCTACCCATAAATACGATTAACTCCATATCGAACAATGCAGCAACTGTGGCACTTGCTACCCCGTGCTGACCAGCTCCTGTCTCTGCAACCAATTTATTTTTGCCCATTCGCTTTGCCAATAATGCTTGACCTAATGCATTATTTATCTTATGCGCACCTGTATGATTTAAATCTTCCCGTTTTAAATATATTTGAGCGCCACCCAGTGCTTGGGTGTATGATTTTGCATACGTCAACGGTGTTTCTCTACCTACATATTCTTTTAAATAGTACGATAATTCATCTTGAAATGATTGATCATTTTTTGCTTTCTCATATGCTTGTTTCAATTCAATAATTGCCGGCATTAGTGTTTCCGGAACATATTGACCACCATATTCTCCGAAAAATCCTAGTTCATCTGCTTCGGTTTGTATATTAAACATTCTATTGTACTCCCTTCAATTGTTGTATTACAGCTAACATTTTATTTTTGTCTTTCATGCCATTTGTTTCGATTCCGCTTGAGATGTCATAACCTACGTGATTTAGGTGTAATGTTTCAATTTGTTTTATTTTGTTAGCATCAATACCTCCAGCGATTAAAAACGGAACGGATTGCTTAATGCGTTTTAAAATCGTCCAATCAAATGAATGACCAGTCCCACCATAATGCTTAGATGGCGTATCTATAATAAATAAGTCTACATAAGGACGATATCGTTCAATTTCATCTATGATATTCTGGCTAGCTGGTAACGCTTTAATTATCTTAATATTCTTAAAATTCAACTTAATTTGCTTGATAAATGCTATTGTTTCTTCCCCATGGAGTTGAATCCCATTGATATCCGTTTGTTTTAACATTTTCTTTATAAGCTGAAAGGTGGGATTAACCATTACAACTACTTTATCTATACCATCTGGAACAAACTGGGCTAACGCATTAATTTGTTCAATCTCTAAATGACGTTTGCTTTTAGGATAGTATACAAATCCCACCATATTTACATTCAGAGTAGGCAACTTTAACACTTCTGATTTTGTTTTAAATCCACAAAATTTTAAAATCATATTTTCACCTTTTTTAATTTAAGTGATGGTATAAAATGTTCTAACTGATTACAATTCATTAAAGCACCACCCACTAATAAGCCGTCAATACCACTATTTATGATTTGTTTGACATCTTGTTGTGAATGAATACCACTTTCAGATATATAAAAATAGTTTTCCTTTTTATACTTAAGTATATGATTCGTATGTTCAACATCGGTGTTAAAGGATTTTAAATCTCGATTATTTACACCAATGATTTGCGGTTCTAACTCATATGCCCGTTGTAACTCATTATCATCATGTACTTCAACTAACACTTCTAATCCCTTAGACGTCGCATAATGATAAAGTTGTTTTAACTTTTCATCAGTAAGGATATTCACAATGAGTAAAATAATTGATGCACCCGCTTGTTTAGCAACATCAATTTGAAGCGGATCAATGATAAAATCTTTACACAACACCGGCAATTGTGTCTTTGCCGATAAAGCTTGTAATCTTTCAAAACTACCACCAAAATATTGTTCATCAGTAAGGATAGAAATGGCATCTGCGCCATATCTTTCATAATCTTTTATTTGTTGAACTACATCTTTTTGTTGAAATGCCTTAATGGACGGACTCTTCGATTTGATTTCGGCGATTAATACTAAATTTTCATTTCTACTTAATGCATCGGTTAAACGTGCTTTATGACTATGTTTTGTCGCTTTTAATGTTTGTAATTTCTAATGATAATAACCATCGTTTAATAAACGCTTTTTATATGCCACTATGTCATTTAATATTGTCACAACTATCACCTCTAATTTGTAAAAATTGTTTCATCGCACGACCACTATCAATTAAATATTGTGCGAGACCTATTCCGGAAGCGATTGTAGCTACTTTTTCTGAAACATATAATGCAAGTGCTGCATTCAATACAACAACATCTCTTTTACAAGATGTGTCACGACCACTTAAAATGTCCAACGTAATTTGTTTGTTATCAATTGGACTACCACCTTGTAATGCTGTGTTATCAGCAACCTTTAATCCATAATCTTTAGCATTAATATAATAATGTGTTATATTACCTTTTTCATTTAGCTCATAAATTTCATTGTCACCAGATAATGTAGCTTCATCCATACCGTTGGCTCCGTGTATTACGATTGCTCTTCGACGCCCTAAATCTCTAAGTGTTTGCGTTATCATGTGCAATCGACTTGGGTCGTATACGCCCATGACTTGATAAGTTAATTTAAACGGATTGATAAGTGGCCCAATTATATTAAAAATAGTCGGCATAGGAATCATTTTTCTAACGGGTTGAATATGTTTCATAATGGGATAAGATTCCATCGCATTAATAAATGCCAATCCTCTCCTTTCGATTTGTAATGGTACATCTGATACTTTCGTCGTCCTTATGTCTAATTCTTTTAATAAGTCTGTGCTTCCTGAATGCGATGTGATGCTTCTATTTCCATGTTTGATAACCGGAACACCTGCGCTCGCGACGACAAACGATACCGTCGTTGAAATATTAAAACTATTTGATTTATCCCCTCCTGTTCCACACACACAAATACTGCCTTCATATGTCGGTTGTTTAGGATACATAGTTTGAATTAAGCCATTGGCAATATAAGTTAATTCTTCTTGTTTAATTTCTTTTTTAGTAAAACGCGTTAGTACATCGACTTTATCTTCAATATCAACTTGCGGATCTGTTAGATACGCTATCAATTGCGTTGCCTCTGATTGGGTTATAATAGTATGGTTATTTATATGTTTTAGTAGCACCATTCAGATGCCCCCTTTCCTTTACAATATGAATGAAATTCTTAATGATTTGTGCGCCAAACTCAGTGGCGAATGATTCGGGATGATATTGAATTCCGAAATGTAGATGTTCCTTATCTTCAAAGGATTGTATTGCATCTTTTGTCCGCCCAGTAATGATTAAATTCTTTGGAAAAGACGCTATGTCACTGACAAGCGAGTGATATCTCATTATTTTAATTTGATGTGGTATCGACAAATAGAGTGGCGACTGATTTTGAATTTCAAGTGTGTCCACTTTGCCGTGCATCACTTTTTCTCCTTGGACAACTTTGCCACCGTAATAGCAAGTAAGTGCTTGAGCGCCTAAACATACCCCTAGAATAGGTAATGAATGATAGTTATCAATAATTGTCATCAATTCATCCCCATCTAATGGGTGGCCAGGACCTGGAGAAATAATCACACCATCAATTTGATCTAAATAATGCAATACATCTTTATCATTTGGATATTTAATACATACATCATCAATTTGACTAACAATATCAACTAAGTTATACGTAAATGAATCATAATTATCTATAATTAGTATCATGGTGTTACCTCCAGTAAACTTTTGGCTTTAAGTCGCGTTTCTTCAAGCTCCTTTTCAGGTACAGAATCGTATACCACCCCACAGCCTGCCTCAACATTAACCGTATTGTCATCAATGAGCATGGTCCGTATTGCCAATGCAAAATCTAAATTTTGGTTACAATTGATATAACCAACGCCACCACTATAGACGCCTCTCTTATATGGATATGCTTCATATATACGTTGTATTGCTCTTAGTTTAGGCGCACCAGAAACGGTTCCAGTTGGTAAAAGACTTGCAATAATAGTCATCGGAGATAACCCCTTTTTAATTTTGCCTTTCACTTCACTGACGATATGCATGACATGTTCATATTTTTCAATTACCATAAGTTTAGATATTTCAGAAGATCCAGTGATACTCACTCTATGAATGTCATTTCTACCTAAATCTACAAGCATACTATGTTCACTTCGCTCTTTCTCATCTGTGATTAATTGATTAGCATTACGCTCATCCTTTTCTGGCGTTGTACCACGTTGAATCGTTCCAGCAATGGGATTCGTTGTCACCTCACCGTTATGAACTGCGACAAAACTTTCTGGTGAACTCCCAACTATAATCTCTCGGTCCATGTTGATGTAATACATATATGGGCTAGGGTTTTTCCGTTTTAAATTTTGATAAAGCTGATAACTTAATTGGTTCTTATCCGCTTTGAAATGATGCTCATAACTATATATTCTAGAAGGTACAACTTGAAACATATCTCCTTCAGTAATCCGTCGTTTCATTTCTTGGATGATATGAATGAATTGTTCATCAGAAATATTTGCTTTTATATGTGATCGCTTAGGTCGTTTTTTAATATCTTCTTGATAAACTTGAATATGTGATAATGACTGAACGTTACGAGCTACCCTAGTTTTTAATTCAGTTTTACTTACTTTTGAAAATTGATTTGACGCAATGACGTATAACTCATCTTTATAATGATCAAATACATACACATCTTCTATCATATAGAGCGTTGCGTCGTGTGTTGTTTTCTTACTTTCAATAGCGATGCGTTGTAAAATTGGAAATTCATGTCGTACTAAATCAAAACTACACGTTCCGATAAAACCTGCAATAAATGGCAATTGCTTTAATGTTTCATCATCAATGTCACAATCAAACTGATTGATGTATGATTTCAAATAATTGTATGGCTCAGAAGTTATTGTTTGAGTTCCTTTTAAAGTTTCAATCATCAAAGAATTATCATTTAATTTGACAGTGCCATAAGGCTCAAATGCTACAATAGAGTATCTACCTTTCAATTGTTGTTGACTCGTACTTTCGAGTATAATTTTTCGTTCGTTTAACTGCCCTAAAACTTCGGGCGTTATATGCGCTCTTAATACTTCATAATAAAAATCCATTTTCTCATTCCTTTCATTAAAAAAGTCAGCCTCCTTATCTAAAGGACGCTGACGCGCGGTACCACCTTAATTAACGCAATATTCCGATTATTCGGAATATTGAACATTCACTCATTGATATTAATTTGTTTTACTAGCATAAACCCAATTTCATATTAAGCGGTGTTGATTTACATCACCCATCAACTTTCTGTCACTACCATACTTATCACTACTTCATTTATGCTATTAAATTGAATATTAAAAACACCACAGCATACGCGCTTACTATAAGGACGCGTTACCGTGGTGCCACCTTAATTAACAATAAATTGTTCACTCATCAATTATTAAACTTTAGAATTCCAGACCCAATTCGATAAATACGTTGTGCCAATTTGCATCACCCATTGGCTTTCTATTTGCTACAAACCATATCATCTACTTCATTCATAGAATTGTGTGATATTTCTTATAATTCAGTATAATACAAAAATCTATTTTGTTTGTCAACAATGGATTATAAATTTATAGGTGATAAACAGTATGCATAAAGAAGATTTTGTGTTGCTTCAATAGATTCTATATGCGTTCTCTCTAGTGCATGAGATGATTCAATACCAGCACCAAATAGGCCATGACGAATATCAGCACCAGCTTTTAAGGCTGCTGACGCATCTGAACTATAATAAGGATAAATATCCACTTTATATGGTATATCATTTATTTTACATAAATTTATGAGATGTGATTTTAATTCTTTATGATATGGACCAGATCCATCTTTAGCACAAATTGATACGGTGTATTCATCTGATGACTGGCCATCACCTAATGCGCCCATATCAAGTGCAATAAATTCTACTATCTTATCCGATATAGAAGCATTAGCACCATAACCAATTTCTTCGTTATTGGAAATGTAAAATTGAGTTGTATATGGTAATTGCTTTTTTTCTTGCTTAAGTTTCTCTAGCAATTCTAGTATCATTGCCACACTCGCTTTATCATCTAAATGTCTTGATTTGATAAATCCTGATGAGGTAATTTCAGTTCTAGGATCAAAACTGACAAAGTCTCCCACTTCAATTCCTAAATCTCTTGTCTCTTGATCAGATGTCGTTTTTTCATCGATACGGATTTCCATATGTTCACTATCTCTTGGTATTTCATGGTTATTTCTGTAAACGTGCACACTTGTTTCATGCATACATATCGTTCCAGTATATGTTTGTCCCGATTCGGTTTGAATCTCACAATATTCTCCCTCAATAGCATTGTATGTAAATCCACCTATTAAGCTTATAGCCAATCGACCATCCTCTTTAATGTCTTTAACCATTGCTCCCAATGTATCTACATGAGCAGTAATACATCTTTGTTGCGCTTGGTTTTCTCCTTGAACTTCGATAATTAAAGCGCCTTTATTTGTTATCTTTGTGTCATAACCAAGTGATTCAACTCTATTCTTAACATAATTGATTGCCTCTGTCGCATTACCAGATGGACTATTGATTTCTGTGAGCTCTTTTATTGTTTTCAATACCTTTTGAGTCATTATTATCTCCCCCTAGTTAAAATATTTATTGGTAACATTTTATCGTATTTATAATACTATCACTATTAATTCATTTATTTTACTATTGTTTATCTATAGTCTGTACCTTACAATGTACATATTCTGAAAATTTCGAAATAAGGTGATTCAATATGCAACATATTTTATTTGTAGGTCTTGGTTTGATTGGTGGAAGTTTAGCCAGCAACTTAAAATATTACCAGCCTAACTTAACCATATCTGCTTTTGATGCAGATAAAAATCAACTAGAAAAAGCTTTGTCGATTGGAATAATTGACGAAAAAGTTGAAGATTATAGTGAAGGTGTTAAAAAAGCAGACGTTATCATTTATGCTACGCCTGTACAACAAACTGAAGTGTATTTAAAAGAATTACCTAATTATCAAACACAACCTCATTTGATTGTAACTGATACTGGCAGTACGAAAGCTAATATTCAAAGCTACGAAGCATTTCTGTTAAGCAATGATATTCATCTTATTGGTGGCCATCCAATGGCTGGAAGTCATAAATCAGGTGTTCTTAACGCTAAAAAACACTTGTTTGAAAATGCTTACTACATCCTTGTTTATAATGATGCACGCAATGCTGAAACAGCCCAAAAATTACAATCATTATTATCAACGACATCTGCAAAATTTATAACAACCTCTGCCCAAGAACATGATTACGTTACTGGTGTCGTCAGTCACATACCTCATATTATTGCATCAAGTTTAGTTCATTTAAGCGAATCAAACTCAAATCATCATGCTTTGATAACTCAATTAGCTGCTGGTGGTTTTAGAGATGTTACACGTATTGCTAGTAGTAATGCAGATATGTGGCGTGACATTACATTTAGTAACCAAGAGAACATACTTCACCTATTGGATATGTTACAACAACAGATAGATTCAATTTCCACGCATATTCGCTCGAATCACACTGATGAGATTCATGATTTCTTCTCAAGTGCTAAAAAGTTCAGAGACCAGCTCCCAGTTAAGCAACAAGGTGCACTAAGTATTGCGTATGATCTTTATGTAGATATTCCAGATAAATCGGGTATGATTAGCAAAGTTACTTCTATCTTGAGTTTACATAATATTTCTATAAGTAACTTAAAAATTCTCGAAGTTCGTGAAGATATTTTAGGTGCTTTGCAAATTAGCTTTAAAACTCCTGAAGATCGCGAACGTGGTATTCAGGCATTGCATGATTTTGAAACATATATTTTATAAGTATATCCTCCTAACTTGATGACGCTCCTAAAATATTAGAAGTTCAAGACACCGATGATTGGACCCCAATGCAGAAATGATACAAATATTGCACAATTGGGCATCGAGCCCTGAGTAAAGAGAACTTCACAAAGATATACCACGAGCAAAGCAAGTTTGAAATTGGAATGCCCAATTTTCATCTTGATACCATCATTGTTAGGAGGACATTATTTACATTTTATGCCCTGCCATTAAACCTAATCGTCCATGCTTTGTTCCAGCATCAGTATAAGATATCGCTTTAGATATAATGCCCTTTCCATATTTATTTTGTAAATAATCAATAGTTTTAGCTAATTTCTCATCTCGTCTTCTTTCATATTCATCAATAAACAAATTGAGTTGACGGTCTTCTTCATTAATAAGTTGTGTCAATGATACACTCAATGTCCGGTACAGCGCGTGTTTATCACATAATTGATTCGCATAATAATTTACTACCTTATAAATATCTCGCTCCAAGTTTGTCGCATCCGTTAATGTATATTGCTTATGTACGCCGCCACCTTCCGTATAGCCAAATGAAAAGTGAATGGTTCTTGCCAATTGCTTACGTGCTCTTATTCTACTAGCAACATCTTCAATTAGTTCTTGCATGACTACCTTCGACTCTTCAAATCGGTAATCTCTCATCAAAATTTGGCTTTTGCATATAGAAGGATTAGTAACATTATATTTCTCTCTCAATTTACTTTGATCAATACCGTTTGCGTGTAAATGCATATCCACCCCTATTACACCAAAATCTCTTTTGAGATATTTATACGGATACTGTGCTAAATCCCCTACCGTTACAATCCCTTTCTTGTTAAGTTTTGCTTCTGTTTTTTTATTAATGCCCCAAAATTCCCTTAGTGGCGAAATTTTCCACAACTTTTTGGGGACATCATAATATCTCCATTCTGTAATACCATTGGCTGTATGCTTCGCTTCGATATCCATTGCAACCTTACTTAATAACATATTGGAGCCTATGCCTATTGTGCAATATATCCCTGTTTTATCTTCTATCTCTTTTTGTAATCGCTCTGCAAATGACTGAACGGTAGAGTTAAATCGGTGATAACTATTAGTTACATCTAAAAAAAATTCATCGATGCTATATTGATGCAAGTCTTCTCCTGGTACATATTTAAGTGCAATTTTAGAAATTTCAATTGAAACTTCTAAATATTTTCTCATGCTAGGATTAATAATATAAATGTCATTTCGATGTGGTATTTCAAATAGCCTAGACCCTGTTTTAATACCAATTTCTTTTAGTTTAGGTGTAGCTGCTAAAACAACTGAACCTTGTCTTTTAGTGTCTGCAACTACTGCCAATTTTGTTTCTAGTGGGTCCAACCCTTTGTCGATGCATGAAACACTAGCAAAAAAGCTCTTTTGATCAATACACAGAATATCTCTATCCTCCAACAAATTATAATCATACATGCCAGATACCTCCCTTATCCAATTCTTATTATATACGAACACTTGTTCTATTTCAACAAAAATAAGAACGAGTGTTCTTAAAATTATTTTGGAGTCGTATCTTAAAACATGCTATACTATGGATGAAATTACTATTTCAAGGAGGAAATAAAATGCCAATCATCAATGTTAAATTATTAGAAGGACGTTCTGATGAACAATTAAAAAATTTAGTTACTGAAGTAACAAATGCCGTTGAAAAAACAACTGGAGCTAATAGAGAAGCTATTCATGTTGTCATTGAAGAAATGCAAAAAAATCATTATGGCGTTGCAGGCGTTAGAAAATCAGACGCTGAATAAAACGTAGATAAGTTTACATAATAATATTATGGTACTTAATTGCGTAGTAAAAAAAGCACACTTAGCAAGTGTGCTTTTTTACTGTCATTTAATTATTTAAAAATTCTTGAATAGCCTTTTTGTTTTTATCTTTATCAATATCTAATGCACTGCCATCATTATTAGTATTAATATTTTGGTATGAATTATTAATCGGCACTGTAAGAGATTCTACGTTCTTATCTCCTCTAATACCAAAACTTATACCTGTTTGGAATATCGCTGAATTAGGCATACTTGTATTAATATAGCCTCTCAAAATACCAGCTACTTTAGGCAACTTAACTACAGAGCTAGGCGTAACTAATTCTTTTTTCAACGTTTGCATAACTTGTTGTTGACGTCTAACTCGCCCAAAGTCTCCTTCCTCATCATGTCTAAATCTTGCATATCCAAGTAATTCTTTACCATTCAAACGATGATGACCTTTTTTAAGAGATACGCCAATGTTTTCAGACATATCTTTTTCTACGTCCATAGGAACACCATTTGGCTCTAATTCATCGATCATTTTTTCAAAGCCTGTAAAATCAATGACTGCATAATATTCCGGATTGATACCTAAATTCTTATTTAATGTTTTTCTTAGCAGTTCTGGACCACCAAGTGAATATGCTGCATTAATTTTGTAATTTTGATACCCAGGTATTTCTGCATAAATATCTCGCATTACTGACATCATTTTCATCTTTTTATGAATAAAATCATATTGAACTACCATGATGGAGTCAGTTCTTGACTTACCACCATTTGCTTTGTCAGCGCCTAATACAAGTACAGAAATCTTACCATCATTTTTAACAGGTCCGTTAAACTTATGTACTTTAATATCTTTGGCATGTTTCTCAGCATAATTAACACCACTACGATAACTATGGACGATATAAATAATAGCTGCAAGAAGCAATATTACTATAATCAAAATAATAAAAGGTAATTTTCGTAGTTTTTTCTTATTTCGTCGTTTAGAAGGTGTCTCTGATTCTGCTTGTCGTCTGTATACTGTCTTATCCTTCTCTTCTGTCATATTTACCTACCTTACGTCTTGTAAAAATCTTCAAAATTGTATATCTATGTACTATAATTATATATAATTAAGTTATAGAAGTTACTTTAAAAAATCAAGTAATTTTTAAATAAATGGTACTAAGGTCCAATGAAAGGATGGCATAAATGAATATTAATACAGCATATTTTGCTGGTGGGTGTTTCTGGTGTATGACCAAACCTTTCGATCAATTCGATGGTATAGAAACAGTAACATCTGGCTACATGGGTGGTTCAACTCACAACCCTACTTATGAAGATGTGAAAAGTGGGACCACAGGACATTATGAAACTGTAAAAATCGAATATGATGTTGCACTGTTTTCTTATAATAAATTATTGGAAGTATTCTTTTCGGTAATTGATCCTATTGATGATGGCGGTCAGTTTCAAGACAGAGGTTCTCAATATAGAACGGCAATCTTCTACACGAATGAGGACCAAAAAAAACTCGCTGAACAATACATCCACCAACTCGAGCAAACCATTCATTCTGAAAAAGCAATAGCAACTAAAATCTTACCCGCTTCAACATTTTACAAAGCAGAAGAATATCATCAAGATTTTTATAAAAAGAACCCTGAGCGTTATGCTCAAGAACAACAAGACCGAGCTAACTATAGCGCAAATTAAACACATAAATAATCAAAGGCATCCTTCATAAATGATTGTTATCATTTCAGTTGTAGGATGCCTTATTTTTAAATAATGATTTATTTATGACGAATAACTCTCATTACTTTTAGCATACTATACCATAATGAACTGTCTTTTCTATAAACTAAAAATCTTGGTTCCCAATTAGGGCTATATTTTTCTTTATATTTACGTAATCCTTGAAAGCGATAAAGTCCATTGAAATGTTCAAAAACACGACCAGCTACACGTTCACGTGGATATGAATAATTTAATTGGCCTACATTCGATAATGTTGCCATACCCATATTAAATGCTTTATAGCCTTTGTCTTTACCCCAAAGTAGCATATGCAAATACAAACCGTCCATTAAAGGTAAATCAAGGTCAGGTAACCAACGAATTAAATCAACAGAAATAGCTTCATTATAATAAGTAGGCATTAAAGTACAAAACGCAATTACTTTACCCTCTTCATTCTTCATGATTCCAATAGGCGCTTGTTGTAAATAGTCTTCAGTAAATTGTCCTACTGAAAAATGCATTTCATTACGTCCATCTAACCATTGATCACTGACATATTTCAATTCAGAAATAATATCCATTGAAAAAGGTGGTTCTAAAATTTCAAATTGAATATTTAAATCATCGAATTTATTAAGTGTCGCTCGAAAACCACGACGTTTCTTTCCTGATGTCGTAAATTGAGTTAAATCTATAATGGCTTCTTCGCCCAATTTGAAGAATTGATTACCAAAATTATGATAAAGTGGCATAAACCGATTTGACACTTGATAAAAAATGATGTCATAACCTAACTTTTCACCATAATTATAAAAATCAATCAGTAACGATTGGAAAGCATTTGGGTCACCAATTGGGTCACCTAACACAACAAGTGCATTACCTTTATAACGATACATTAAAAATGCTTGTTCATTTTCATGCATAAAGATATCTTTATCTCCACTGTAGATCAGATGACTTAAATAATTACCACCATATGTTTCGATGATTGCTTTACATTGTGACAAATCTTCAAATTGGTGTGGTCTATTGTATTTTGACTCAAGGAGCCATGCAACTATACCCACTAACATTACAACGACAAGAATTGTTAACCAGAAATAATATTTTAATAATGATGTATCCATTTCAATATGATAAATGTCCAGCGCATATAATGTTTCGGAAATAATAATGTGATTAACGTATAATACAAAGACGCTCAAAATAATAGCTACAATGAACCGCTTTAATCTAAATGGTCGCTTCACAACTTTAGATCGGCGATATGCAAGAACAAGTAATACAAATATTAGAATAATCCATGATAATAAGATTAAAGATGCATAAGTGTATATTGTCGCAGCGAAAATTAGAATAAGCGAAATCATTACAAATAAAATAGCACGACGACTTTGCTTGTATACCCCTCTAACATTAAGAAGTAATAATAAACAAGCACTAGTATGAATAGATAACATAATATAATATGCAAAATGATGATCATCATATAAGCCATCATAAACAATAGTAATGTTATTAATAAATAATACAAAACTTGTGATTAATACTAAAGTGGCTAAAGCAAAAGATGGTATTTTAGCAATAATATCTTTTTGATAAGAAAATAAAAACAATGTTACATCTTTTGCAGGAACAAAATATTTAGATTCTTCAAAGTATTTTCTAGCAGATGAACCAAATTCAAAAGTAGATAATACAAGTGCAATAATGACTGGTACAAAGTAATAAGCGAAACGATACAACAATAACGCTAATAAAACTTTTTCTTCAGGAACGCCTAACGACTTTAATCCTAGTAATACAACTAAATCGAAAGCACCAAAACCTCCGGGAATGAAACTGACTAATCCAGAAAGCGCAGCAATGATAAAAATTCCAATTACAGTCGTGAATGCGACATTAATATCAACAATAACTGTCGATAAATAAAGTACTGATGCAGCAGCAAGCCACTCAACACTAGAAACCAATGTGCAATAAACACCTAAATATTTGTTATAACGATCAATAGGATTAATCATAGTATAAGCAATAAATAAAGGTAAGAATAATGCAACAATATATAATATCCATCTTACCCAGCTTACTTTATTTAATATGTGCGAAGCATCAAAGATATGTAATACGACAAGAATTGATAGAAGACTCAAACCTGTCAACATTGATATAAGTATAATTGAAATGGCATGCACTAATTTTTTTCGATCCGTTGTATAATTTTTATACACAAATGCTCTAAATCCAGCACCGATAAACCCACCAAAACCAACAATAGCATTGAGTGCATTAATAATATAGCTCACTTTAAACACTCTTATCAGTGGGATACCAAGTTTCAATCCCTTAACCAATATAAGATCGTATAAGCTCAGCAAAATCATTGCAGCACCACCACAGATAAATAAGCCTACAAGGTACCAACGATTAATTTTGCTAAAAGCTTCAAGCGTTTGCTTGAAATTAATATGAGCTAGTTCATGATATAGCGTGGCAACAACTGCTATAAACAACACTGCAGCAAAAACAAATTTAAGTATAGATAATAATCTATTTTTTAGTTCTTCAGTCATATCATACCTCTACCTTCAACTTCGATTAGTTTAAAATATATCATACCTTCATTTGAATGAACATATGAATATATATTACACGTGCTAACAGTATTGTAATGTACGTGAGATTATACATTCAGATTTCAAAATTTGATATGTACATTGTATTAAAAAACTAGGGCTGAGAAAAAGTGGATATCCCTCTTTCTCAGCCCTAGTCAACTACTACAAAGTAACACTCTAGCATTATTTATCTTTTACTCGACTATACTTTGCATCAACAAGCCGTACTAATCGGCTCGAGTATATTCTTTTGTCTCTTCTTTTTTTATTTCATATTCTCCTGAATCATTACCGTAATACTTATTATAACGACGTTTAAATAATAAGAACATGTGAGAGACTAGTACTTTAAGTATCGCGTATCCTGGTATACCTAATATAACACCAATGATTCCTAATAAATTACCAGCACTTAATAAGATGAAAATAATTGTTAAAGGATGAATTTTCAATGTTTTACCCATGACATTAGGTGAAATAAAATGTCCTTCGATAAATTGAACAAGCGTCCATACAACAATTAATTTCAATAACATAAGTGGAGATGTAATAATGGCTATAATAATAGCTGGTGAAATCGCAATAGTTGGACCTAAATAAGGAACAACGCTTGTAACAGCTGCGATACATGCAAGCACCAATCCATAATCAAGCCCAATGATAGAATAACCAATAAAGAGTAAGATACCGATACAAAATGAAACAATAATTTGGCCTTGAATATAAGAACCCACTTGTACACTCATTTTCTCCATTAAATCATGGTAATCTTTTCTAAATTTTGGTGGCATAATCTTAGTTGAATACTCTTTAAACTTATGACCATCCTTTAACATAAAGAACAATACAAATGGTGTTGTGACAAGCACTACGCCTACATTTACTATCGCTTCTGCAAAACTTTTTATTTTAGTTCCAAATCCATCAAAATAACTCGAAACCATCGAAGGAATCTTGTTAGAGACAGAGTCTAACCAATCTTGTATTTGAGTATAAAATGAAGATAAGAAAGAAAAATGCGTAACTTGATCTATTGCATTATTAAATTTATCTACATACTTAGGGAAATTGTTCGCTAAGCGTGTGATTTGATCACTGATTAATGGAATTAATAAATTAATAATTAATGTTGCGCCACCAACAATTGCTAAAAACACAATAATAATGCCAAGCAATCTTGGGATATTATATCTTTCCATCAAATTGATAATTGGGTTAATAAGATAAAACAAAATGAGCGATAAAATAATTGGTGCCACAATTGTATTAAATATGATGATAAATGGTTCAAAAACATATGAAACTTTATCGAATATAAATATTACAATGCCTATGAGCACTAATGAAAGTAAAGCAAATAATAAATCTTTACCGCCTAAAAACTTCATAAAACGCGTTTCTGTAAAACTGAATTTTTTTGCGCTGTTATCTTCAACTTGTTTATTTTCAGTTGTCATGTTTCTCACCATACCTTAACTAACTTATAGAACTAAAGCTATCTAACATCATAACATAAAAACAATTAAATGTTGTTTCGCTTTAAGATGAACTTATTTGTGTTTCAAAATGATAAATATGTAGTGCAAGATAAACAATTTCAGAATCATCAATAGGAATATTTAAATGTTTTTGTATCATTCTTGAGATTTTAAAAGCAGTGTTGTATGCATTAGGATAATGGTTTTTAACCATATCAATAAAGACATCTTGAGCGTAAATATATTCTTTTTTATTAAGACGTCGAATTAAAAATTGGATATGTCTAATAAATCGTTGATATTGAACTGTATGATTATCAATTTCATGGTTCAAATCATTTTCAATAATCAGTATGCTTTTACTAATTAACTTATTAATTAAAGACATTTCGTGTATTGTTAAATCCTCAGTGTTAGATGCGATATGTAATGCGATAAATCCAATTTCATCAGGTGGAAAATTGACATCTAATCGTTGATTCAGTTTATCAATAACTTGGCTTGCAATTGCATAAGCGCCACTATATAAATGTTTGGTTTCAATAGCAAATGGATTACTAATAATTTGATTTTGCTTTAATCTTTTGTATGCAAATATAATGTGATCAGTCAAAGCAACAACAAGATTTTTATCGTCAGTAGTATGTGTTGTACTCGTTATAAAATTGACTGCTTCAATTACCGCTTGTAGAACATCTTCATCTGCAATTTCAACTAAAGATTTATAATATTCTTGCTGTTGCTTTTGTTCTAGCTTATAAACTTTTTCTATTGAAGCACTTTCATCTAAGGTCATTCCAGCCTTTTTATTAAAGCCAATACCTTTTCCAATGAGAATAACCTCTTGATTATTATAAGTGCATATGATGACGTTGTTATTTAAAGCTTTAGAAATAGTATACTCACTCATCATAATCACCTTTCTTTATAATATATGAATTATAAAACGAATTATTAAAAATGAAAAGATTTCAAACTTAATGTAAAAACTCCTTCCAACGTTATGAAACCTAAATTCAATACATTGAAAGGAGTATGTTAATAATATTATATTAAATAGTTATTCAATCGATTACTTTTTAGGTAGTTGATTTTCTCTACCCCAAGTTTCAATGCCAAACAAGTTAATTTCGAGATTCTCTGGTTTGAACACAGGTTTCATACCAGCTTTGCGTTGTTTTTGATAATCTTTCATGACAGCTATAGCTATATTTGAAAGACCGATAATAGAAATCAAGTTAACAATCGCCATTAATCCCATAAATAAATCGGCAGTACTCCATACAGTTTCAGTTTTCACAACTGAACCAACAAATACTAATAAAACAACTAAACATCTGAAAATAAACATAATTGCTTTATTTTTAGATAAAAATTCAATATTTGATTGGCCGTAGTAATAGTTACCGACTACAGAAGAAAATGCGAATAACGTAATCGCAACTGTTAAGAAGATACCCCCAGCTGAACCTAAATGTTCATTTAATGCTGATTGAGTAACTTGAACACCTTGAGGTGCACTTTCACCAAATTTTAATCCTGAATATAATAAAATCATAATCGCTGTAGCTGTACAAACTAACATAGTATCGAAAAATACACCAAGTGATTGAATTAAACCTTGTTTCACTGGGTGTGGTACAGCCGCTGTAGCAGCAGCATTAGGTGCCGAACCCATACCAGCTTCGTTAGAGAATAAACCACGTTTAATACCTTGAAGGATAGCCGCACCAACAGCGCCTCCGGTAACTTGTTCGAAACCAAACGCACTCTTAATGATCGTACCTATCATTGGAACAATTTGGTCGATATTTAATAATAAAATAACTAAAACCATTCCAATATAAATGATCGCCATGATAGGCACAATCAATGATGATAATGTCGCAATACTGCGCACACCACCAAAGATGATGATTCCTGTAATAACTGCCAATACAATACCTGTTATAACTGGACTTATGTTGTATTGAGTATTTAATGACTCTGCAATTGTATTAGATTGAACAGTATTAAATACAAACGCAAATGTTACAGTAATTAATATTGAGAATAAAATACCTAACCATTTTTGATTTAAACCTTTAGTTATGTAGTATGCTGGACCCCCACGGAATCCGCCTTCTTTATCGTGAACCTTATAAATTTGAGCTAAAGTAGCTTCCATAAACGCACTTGCCGCTCCAATGAAGGCAATTACCCACATCCAAAATACTGCACCAGGTCCACCAAGCACAATTGCCGTAGCTACGCCGGCAATATTACCAGTACCTACTCGAGAACCAGCACTGATTGCAAATGCTTGAAATGGTGATATACCTTTTTCACCACTATTCAATGTTTCAGGTTTCTCTACTAAAGCTCTAAACATTTCTGGCAACATACGTAATTGCACAAATTTAGAACTAATTGTAAAGAAGAAGCCTACAGTTAATAGTAATCCAATTAAATATTGCGACCAAATTAAATCATTACCTACCTGAACGATTGTTTTAAACCACCCAGGTATTAAATTATCAAAATCACTCATTAAATCCCTCTCATCTATAATTAATTAATATCCTAAGATATATTACAAGAGATTTATACTGCATTGAATAAACTCAATAAAATAATACTAATGTATATTACGTTTGAGGTTATACAACATCAATATAAATCTCTTGAAAGATTAAAATTGGTTAAAATAACAAGTTCAATTTTATCATTTTCTTTTTAAATTGAAAATAAAATTTTTTGAGCAATTAGTCGATTGTCATATCTAGAACGTCTCCAAACTCCTTAACATCAACGATAAATGAACCATTTGTATATTGTTCAGATAAATGAATATCAGTTATTTGTCCTTCTTCCGTATGACTTTCAGAATATAATGTATACATATGCTCATCTTTAACAACATGACCAGCAACAATACGGTGTGGATTTTTCTTCAATTCTTTAAGTAATGTAATTCCTCTTTGTGCTCGCTTAGCTTGTTGTAGAATTTTATAGCTGATTCGTTTTACAGCGCCTCTTTGAGTAGCCATTATAATTGAACTATCTTGATTTACGGCATCTGTCATAACTACAACATCTTCATCTTTTAAATTAATAGATTTAACACCAGCTGCTCTCAATCCCGTATCAGATAATTCTTCAGTTGAATACGTTAATGACATGCCTTTATGAGTTAATACAGTAATTAATTGATTTTCATTTAGGCGCATTACACTAATTAATTCATCCTGTGCTTTAACTTTCATGGCGACTAACGGTTTATTGTAGCGCGTTGTCTTAAATAAACTAACGTTACTTTTCTTAATCATACCATTTCGCGTTGCTAATACATAAAATGCATCATCTTTGAAGTTTTGCTCATTGTATACATCGACCACGGTTTCATTATCGTCTAGAGGGACAATTTGAGAAACATGTTGCCCAAGTTCTTTCCATCGAATATCTGCGAGTTTATGAACTGGAATGAATAAATATCTACCTTTATTTGTAAATACTAGTACCGTGTCTTGCGTATTGACTGTTTGATATTTGAGTAAACTGTCTCCATCTTTAAGGCCAATTTCTGCAACACCACTGGCATTAAAACTACGTGTAGATGTGCGTTTAATATAACCCTGACGTGTAATACTTAAAACAACATCTTCACTTGGTACCATCACTTCTTTATCAATTTTAATTTCTGCAATTTCCGCTTCAATTGATGACAAACGTTCAGATTTAAATCGTTTTCGAATGTCAGTCAATTCATTCTTAATTACTTGTAACAGCGCATCATGATTATCCAGTATATGACGATATTCTTTAATCATATTTGCTAACTCATTATGTTCATTTTCTAACGCAACGATATCTGTATTCGTTAAACGGTATAGTTGAAGCATAACGATAGCTTCTGCTTGCGCTTCTGTAAATTCGAATTCAGATACTAAATTGTCTTTTGCATCTTTTTTATTCTTAGAGTTACGAATTAAAGCAATAACCTCATCCAAAATTGATAATGCTTTCATTAAACCTTCTACAATATGCATACGTTTTTCAGCATGATCTAAATCATATTTAGTACGGTTCGCTACCACTTCAATTTGATGATTTAAATAACTATCTATAATTTGACGAATACCCATTAATTTAGGACGTCCGTCACTAATTGCAACCATGTTAAAGTTATATGCAATTTGTAAATCAGAGTTCTTGAATAAATAGTTCTTTATAGCCTCTGCATTTACATCTTTTTTCAACTCAATAGCAATTCTTAAACCAGTACGATCCGTCTCATCTCGTACTTCAATGATACCGTCTACTTTCTTATCGGCTCTTAATTCATCAATACGTTTTACAAGTGAACTTTTATTCACCTCGTAAGGAATTTCTGTCACGATAAGTTGTTGACGACCATTTCGAAGTGTTTCTGCGTCAACTTTAGAACGTACGACGATTTTACCTTTTCCGGTTTCATAAGCTTTCTTAATACCATCGATACCTTGAATAATACCACCAGTAGGAAAATCTGGTCCTTTAATATATTTCATTAATTGACTAACAGTAATATTAGGATTATCGATGTATTTCAATGTTGCTTGAATTACTTCAGCTAAATTGTGCGGCGGAATATCAGTCGCATAACCAGAAGAAATACCTGTTGAACCATTTACTAGTAAATTTGGGAATCTTGCCGGCAGTACCATTGGCTCAAGTGTTGTATCGTCATAGTTAGGAACAAAAGCTACTGTTTCTTTATTAATATCACGTACAAGTTCCTCAGATAATTGACTTAACTTTGCTTCGGTATAACGCATTGCTGCTGGTGGATCATTATCAATACTACCGTTATTACCATGCATTTCAATTAAGACATGTCGCAATTTCCAATCTTGACTTAAACGGACCATTGCATCATATACTGATGAGTCACCATGTGGATGATATTGACCGATAACATCACCGACTGTCTTAGCACTTTTACGGAAATTCTTATCATAGGTATTTCCACTACTATGCATTGCGAAAAGAATTCTTCGTTGCACTGGCTTTAACCCATCACGAACATCCGGTAAAGCACGTTCTTGAATAATATATTTACTATATCTTCCAAAACGATCGCCTATCACATCTTCAAGTGATAAATCTTGAATTATCTCACTCAATTTGTTTCCTCCTCAGTATATTCTTCAGTTTCAATTACTTGTACTTCAGTGTTATCTAATATACTTTGATCTTCTTGCATGCCAAATTCAACGTGACTTTCAATCCATTCACGACGCGGTGCAACTTTATCACCCATCAATGTTGTAACACGTTTAGAAGAGCGCATTTCATCTTCAATTTGAACACGAATAAGCGTTCGAGTTTCAGGATTCATTGTCGTTTCCCATAACTGTTCAGGGTTCATTTCACCAAGACCTTTATAACGTTGTAACATAAATCCTTTTCCTAATTTTTTCTGAAGTTTATCAAGTTCATCGTCTGTCCAAGCATATTCGACTTGTTTAGATTTACCTTTTCCTTTTTCAAGTTTATAAAGTGGAGGCAATGCAATAAACACTCTACCAGCTTGTACTAGTGGTTTCATATACTTAAAGAAGAAGGTTAATAATAATACTTGAATGTGCGCACCATCTGTATCAGCATCAGTCATGATAATAATACGATTGTAATTGCTATCTTCAATTTTGAAGTCATTTCCTACTCCAGCGCCAATTGTATGGATAATCGTGTTAATCTCTTCATTCTTAAATATATCCTCAAGTCTTGCTTTTTCAGTATTAATAACTTTACCTCGCAAAGGTAAAATCGCTTGGAATTTTCTATCTCTACCAAGCTTAGCTGAACCACCTGCAGAGTCCCCTTCGACTAAATACAATTCATTTTTTTCAGTATTCTTACTTTGAGCAGGTGTTAACTTTCCTGAGAGCAACGTATCTTTACGTTTATTCTTCTTACCTGAACGTGCGTCTTCACGGGCCTTACGTGCTGCTTCTCTAGCTTGTTGTGCTTTAATTGCCTTTTTCACAAGTGATTTAGAAAGTTGTCCTTTTTCTTCTAAATAAAACGGTAATTTATCAGAGACTACTGAATCAACCGCACTACGCGCTTCTGAAGTACCTAATTTAGACTTCGTTTGTCCTTCAAACTGTAGCAATTCTTCTGGAATACGTACTGATATAATCGCAGTTAAACCTTCACGAATATCATTACCATCTAAATTTTTGTCTTTTTCTTTTAATTCATTAATTCGTCTAGCGTAATCATTAAAGACACGTGTCATAGCAGTTTTAAATCCTACTTCATGTGTTCCTCCGTCTTTTGTACGCACGTTATTAACGAAACTTAATATACTCTCTGAGTATTGATCGTTATATTGGAAAGCAACATCCACTTCTATGCCATTAGCTGAACCTGTGAACATTGTTACATCATGAAGAACTTCTTTGCCTTCGTTGACGTAACTTACAAATTCTTTAATCCCCTCTTCATAATGGTAAACATCTTCACGTTCTTTACCACTACGTAAATCTTTCAATGTTATTTTAAGATTCTTTAATAGGAAGGCTGATTCTTGTAATCTTTCACTCAATGTATCAAAATTGAATGAAGTTGTTGCTTTAAATATTTCAGGATCTGGTTTAAATGTAACTTTAGTTCCTGTTCGCTTCGTTTTACCTGATTTAACTAAACCAGAGGCAGGCACCCCACCATTTTTAAAACTTTGCTTGTAGATATTCCCATCTCTATGTATTTCAACTTCTAACCATTCGCTCAATGCATTAACGACTGAAGCACCAACACCATGTAATCCACCAGATGTTTTATATCCACCTTGACCAAATTTACCACCGGCATGTAAGACGGTAAAAATAACTTCTACAGTAGGTTTACCTGATGCATGCATCCCTGAAGGCATGCCACGACCATTATCTTCAATAGAAATACTATTATCCTGATTAATTGTTACATTTATTTCATTACCATATCCATTTAACACTTCATCCACAGAGTTATCTACAACTTCATATACTAAATGATGTAGACCTCGCTTATCAGTAGATCCTATATACATACCTGGACGCTTTCTTACAGCTTCCAATCCCTCTAATACTTGAATAGAATCATCTGAATAATGATTTGAATTTTTTGTTGCCAATGCGTTCGCCTCCTACAAACGTACGTTCGTTTTAAAAACTATACAATAGTTATTCTTATATAAATTGGTCTAAATTGCAAGTGTGAGTTAAAAACAAATCTATTTTAAGTTAGTAAAAAAACAAAATTTCAAAATTGGTCGTTGCTAGCTATGAGATTATGGTAAAATATAGCTACGTTATTAAAGGATGTGTAAAGTTATATGATGATAGTAGTCATGCTCATATTAAGCTATCTCATCGGTGCTATTCCTAATGGATATGTTATAGGAAAGCTCTTTTTCAAAAAAGATATTAGACAATTTGGAAGTGGCAATACTGGCGCAACTAATAGCTTTCGAGTTCTTGGTAAACCAGCAGGATTTGTTGTAACCTTTTTAGATATATTTAAAGGGTTTATAACCGTTTTCTTTCCCATTTGGTTTCCAGTGCATGCAGATGGACCGCTTAGCACGTTCTTCACACATGGGTTAATCGTAGGTTTATTCGCAATATTAGGACACGTTTATCCGATATACCTTAAATTTAAAGGTGGTAAAGCAGTTGCTACAAGTGCAGGTGTTGTCTTAGGTGTAAATCCTATCTTACTGCTCGTATTAGCAATTATATTCTTTGGCGTGTTATATATATTTAAATATGTTTCACTCTCAAGTATTATTGCTGCAATATGTTGTGTAATTGGCTCACTCATCATACAAGATTACATATTATTCGGTATGAGCCTACTTGTTTCGATTATTTTAATCGTAAGGCACCGTACTAATATAGTAAGAATCTTTAAAGGCGAAGAACCTAAAATAAAATGGATGTAATTATTAATCAGAAAATATCGGTCCCAAGATATATAATATAATAATGCTACTTTGCAAATCACAGTAGCTGACTGTATTGAGAAGACGCTTGAACCAAGCTATTCACAAAACTAGTCATCTTTGCGGGCAGAGCCCAAACTAGGCAAGCTGGGAGTCGGGGCCCTAGCAAAGAGAATTTCATTAAGAAATTCTACAAGCTAAGCAAGCTGGAAGTCGGGGCCCCAGCAAAGAGAATTTCATCAAGAAATTCTACAAGCAAAGCAAGCTGGGAGTCGGGGCCCCAGCAAAGAGAATTTCATTAAGAAATTCTACAAGCTAAGCAAGCTGGGAGTAGGACAGTGAATTTAAAAGCATTCTGTCCTGCTCCTTTTTATTATGCTCATAAAATCATTAAAGATTATCTCAAAAAGGTATTATGTTATAATGCTTAGAGTTCCAATAAAGATAAAAATTTAGTAATAGATATATAAGGTAGGAGGATTATGTAATGAAAATTAAACTAACAGATCAAGCTGTAGAATGGTTTAAAGATGAATTAGATTTGCCTGAGAATGACAAGGTTTTACAGTTTTACGTACGATATGGTGGTGAATTTCAACTTAAACAAGGTTTCAGTCCTGCCTTTCGCGTTGAACCTAGACAAGATGTAGAAATAGGTTATGAAGAGAATTATAATGACTTAGTATTGGTCGTTTCAGAAGATGATTTATGGTATTTCGAAGATAGTGATGTTCTCGTTGAAAAAGTAGACCATGACGACGAAATTGCCTATTCTAAAGTAAATTAAATCATAAAGAGTCCAGGACATAAAGTTCTTGGATAAGTGAATAAAAGACAATTTCTATTGAAATAATATAGAAATTGTCTTTTTTATAATTTTTTTGATTATTTTCAGCTCGTTGAGCTGTTACTTTTCTTATATTAAGTGCCATTAGCACAAATCCTAGTTCTCTTTTGGCTTTATCTATCCCTCGAACAGACATTCGAGTGAAACCCAAAATAGCCTTCATAAATCCAAAAACAGGCTCCACATCAATTTTTCTTTGACTGTAGATGGCTTTTGTTTTTGGTTCTGAAAGCTTTTTATTAATTTGGGCTTTAAAATATTCCCAATTATAATTCTTCATTATTTTTTTATTTGTTTTTGAATTGAAGTTTATACATTGGTGTTTCAGAGAACATTCTGAACAATCATCACATTCATATAATTTAAAGTCTCGTTTAAAACTATATTTATCATGGCGATAGGCATATCTTTTAAATCCTAGTCTTTTATTGTTCGGGCAAATAAATTCATCGTTAATTTCGTCATAATCCCAATTTTAAGTATTAAAGATGTCGTATTTATATTTTTTTGTTTTATCTTTTATAAACATTCCATAAGTTATGAGTGGTGTTCGATTAAAATTATCAATAATTGCCATATAATTTGATTCGCTACCATAATCTGCGTTAGCTACAATGTATTCAGGTAATTGACCGTAGGTCTCTTGAATTGAATTTAAAAATGGTATCATCGTTCTTGTATCAGTCGGATTTTGATACACATTATACGATAAAATAAATTGAGAATTTGTCGCTATTTGTAAATTATAACCAGGCTTGAGTTGTCCATTTTTCATATGATCTTCTTTCATTCTCATAAATGTGGCATCATGGTCTGTTTTAGAATAACTGTTTCTATCCTTTAAAATAGATTTTTGGACTTCGTATCTTTGTTTACGCTCAGAGTAATCATTAATTTGCTTTTTGTATTTTTTAATTTTAGTTCTTTTGAGCCGTATTTGTTTTCCTATTTTAGTACATTTTTCATTATCGATATGTTGGTTTAAATCTTCGATTTCTTTATCTAAATGACTACCAATCAAATCTATTTCTTCTTTTGTTAATTCATTATCATGATCTTCTTTAATTTCCGGTATAATTTTATTGGTTACCAATTCATGGTAGAGGGCTTTAGAGTCCTCATTCATCTTTGATTCATGGTTTTGAATACTCTTTTTCCATACAAATGTATATCGATTGGCATTCGCCTCAACTTTCGTACCATCAATAAAAAATGGCCTGTTCATCTATAAGATTTTGTTTCAAACATTGACTATGAAATTGAATAAATAGTGATTCTAATAAAGCATCTACTTTTGGATTTACTCTAAATCGATTAATCGTTTTATAAGAAGGCTTTTGATTTTGTGATAGCCACATCATTCGGATACTATCATTAAGTAATTTTTCTATCTTACGCCCTGAAAACACAGATTGTGTGTAGGCATATAGAATTACTTTCAACATCATTTTTGGATGATATGATGTCGCACCACGATGGTGTCTGAATTCATCGAATTCATTGTCAGGAATTGTTTCAACAATATCATTTACATGTTGTGACATATCATTTGTGGGGATAAGAACTGAAGTTTCCATTGGTAGAGTAAGTTGAGTCATGTTATAATCTTTATACATAAGGCACCTCGTTAATTTAGTTTAGTGGTATTTATTAAATTATACGAAAGTGCCTTATTTTTTTAAAGTGTTTCAATGTAAAATTACATATAAATACAA
>NZ_CUEE01000011.1 GCF_001224225.1 Staphylococcus borealis
GATTTACGTTCCGCTAGAGTAGGACGTTGCCAGGCAAATCGTATGGATGCGATGAGCCGATATCGAGACCGTAAGGTCTCTTTTTTTATGCTTAAAAAATCAAACCGAAGGTTTAATGATATATATGTATAATGGCTTAACGAAGAGAAAGCGTTTGAAGCTGATGAATTGAGAAAATTGAGAAGCGAGTTTAGTAGAGCTAAAAGAGCAAGCAATTTTAGAAAAAGAAGAAAGATGCGAGCGCTTGCCTCGAAGTAAAGTAAGATTCTTAGCGCCGATGGTAGCCGATTTACGTTCCGCTAGAGTAGGACGTTGCCAGGCAAATCGTATGGATGCGATGAGCCGATATCGAGACCGTAGGGTCTCTTTTTTTTATGCTTAAAAAATCAAAATGAAGGTTTAATGATATAAAGGTTGAAATAATTATTATCATCATGTAGTATATGTAATATATTGCATATAATAAATATATCTACAAGGAGAACGACTTACAATGAGAATTGGTTTATTATTAATAAGACTTATGTTAGGTATTACATTTACAATACATGGATCTCAAAAAGTATTTGGTGGATTTAAGGAACCGATGGCAATGATGTCTGATTTAGGTTTCCCTGCATTCTTAGGAATTATATTAGGGTTATTTGAGTTTATCGGGGGCATATTAATGATCATAGGTTTATTTGCAAACTATGTTGCTGCTGGTTTCATTATAATTATGCTTGGCGCTTTATTTACAGTTCATCTAGCACATGGTTATATGGCTTCAGAACTTGTAATTATACTATTGGTAATGAGTATATCTGTAATGATTTCTTATAATTGGAAGAAATCACTTGAACTTTATTAAAAATGTGTATTTGCGAATAATTAGCAAATACGTTCATTGAAATTCTATAAGTAAAGTAAAGTCAGTCTGGGACAAAAATAATATAATAATGCTATTTAGCAAATTCGCAGTAGCTGACTGAACTGAGAAGGCGCTTAACTCAAGCTTTTCTCAGTTCTAGTCACCCTTGCGGGGGTGGGACGACGAATTCAAAAGAATTCTGTCCCTCTCCCACTTTTTAATGATTATAAAGTTAATGCTTTGATTAAAATATCAGTATGCTCTTTAAGTTGATGGTTGGGAATACCACCGAAACCAATAATAAACTTTGGGATTGGTTCAACTTGCTCATCATAGTTGTAGATATTTAATTTTAATTTTAGTTCTTCCGCATTGTGCAGGCATTGAGACATGGTAAGTCCATTATTTACTGTTAGTGTGAAATGCATTCCTGTTAATGCGCCTTCAATGTTTAGTTGTTCCTTATAGGGTTCCAATCGTTGCAATATATAATTTAGTTTCTCTCTATAAATTTTTCTCATTTTATTTAAATGACGTTCAAAACTTCCAGATGACATAAAATTCGCAATGATTTGTTGGATATGAACAGGGACGGTATTACTCTCTTTATAAGGCATAGATAAATAAGATTGTAATAATGTTTGAGGCAAAACGATATAAGCAATACGACAACTCGGATAAAGTGATTTTGAAAATGTACTAATATAGATTACTTTGTCTTTTTTATCTAAACTTTGTAAAGCAGGAATTGGTTTACCGTAATATCTGAATTCTGAATCATAATCATCTTCAATAATATATCTACTATGTTTCTGATGAGCCCATTTAATGAGTTGGGTACGTTTTTTTAAGTTCATGACATAGCCAGTTGGGAATTGATGAGATGGTGTGATATATACAATATCATTATTAGAATTAAGTACGTCAGTCATGTTTATTCCATCTTTCTCAACAGTTGCTTGAATATAATCGTGATTGTTTTTATCCAAAACATGTTTAATTGGTGGATAACTTGGTTTTTCTATTATGAATGACGATGTTTTAAGAATATCAGTAATCATGTTAAGTAATTGCTCAGTAGAAGACCCAATGATAATTTGATTTGGATGACATGACACACCTCTACTATTAAATAGATAATGTGCGATTTGTTGTCGTAAATTTAGTTCACCTTGTATGTCTCCTTTTTCTAAAAGCGCTAATTCATTATCTTCAAATGCTTCCTTTGCAAATTTTCTAAATAGATTTAGAGGGAAATATTCGGCATCTATCTCTGCTAAATTAAATGCATACTTATATTGGTTAGTGTCAATTGGATTCGCTTCTGTTTCAATAGATGGGCTATTAACATTAATGACAGGGAGAGACTGTATATCAGATACATAATAGCCGGAGCGGGGTTTAGAGTATATAAAACCTTCATCTAAAAGTAGTTGATAGGCATGCTCAATAGTTGTATGGCTAAGTGATAAATGTTCACTTAATTGGCGCTTTGATGGAAATTTATCTTGTGTTTGATATTGACCTTCGATAATTTGATTTTTCAGCTGCTCATATAATGCTATATATAATTTTTGCTTTTTCATTTTAAACTGACCCCTAATTTTATAAATAAATTGTACCTTTTTAAATATCAGTTTATAACTTAAAATGAATTTAATCAAATGTGAAAAGGGGTTAATATTATGTCTAAAATCGTAGGATCAGATCGAGTTAAACGAGGAATGGCTGAAATGCAAAAAGGCGGCGTTATTATGGACGTTGTTAATGCAGAACAAGCTAAAATTGCTGAAGAAGCTGGCGCAGTTGCTGTTATGGCTTTGGAACGTGTACCATCTGACATCAGAGCAGCTGGTGGGGTAGCACGTAGCGCTAATCCTAAAATTGTTGAAGAAGTAATGAATGCTGTTTCAATTCCAGTTATGGCAAAAGCACGTATCGGTCACATTACTGAAGCACGTGTATTAGAAGCTATGGGTGTAGATTATATTGATGAATCTGAAGTATTAACACCTGCAGACGAAGAATACCACTTAAGAAAAGATCAATTCACTGTTCCGTTTGTGTGTGGTTGCCGTAACTTAGGAGAAGCTGCACGTCGTATTGGTGAAGGTGCTGCGATGTTACGTACTAAAGGTGAACCGGGTACAGGTAACATCGTTGAAGCTGTAAGACATATGAGAAAAGTTAATTCAGAAGTTAGTCGTTTAGTTGTTATGAATGACGATGAAATTATGACTTATGCTAAAGAATTAGGTGCACCATATGATGTGTTAAAACAAATTAAAGATCATGGACGCTTACCTGTTGTTAACTTTGCAGCTGGTGGTGTTGCTACACCTCAAGATGCTGCTTTAATGATGGAATTAGGCGCTGATGGTGTATTTGTTGGTTCAGGTATTTTTAAATCAGAAGACCCTGAGAAATTTGCTAAAGCAATTGTTCAAGCTACGACGCATTACCAAGATTATGAACTTATCGGTAAATTAGCTTCAGAAATAGGCACAGCAATGAAAGGTTTAGATATTAATCAAATTTCATTAGAAGAACGTATGCAAGAGCGTGGTTGGTAATTTATGAAGATTGGTGTATTGGCATTGCAAGGTGCCGTACGTGAACACATTCGTCATATTGAACTTAGTGGTCATGAAGGTATTGCAGTTAAAAAGGTTGAACAATTAGAAGAAATAGATGGATTAATTCTTCCAGGTGGAGAATCTACTACACTAAGAAGATTAATGGATCTATATGGTTTTAAAGAAAAGTTACAACAGTCTGATTTACCAATGTTTGGTACATGTGCAGGCCTTATCGTACTTGCGAAAGATGTCGAAGGTGAAACTGGCTATTTGAAAAAGTTGAATATCACTGTTGAACGTAATTCATTTGGCAGACAAGTGGATAGTTTTGAAGCAGAGTTAGATATTAAAGGTATAGCTGAAAACATTGAAGGTGTATTTATTAGAGCACCTCATATTGCTAGTGTTGAAGAGGGCGTAGAAATATTAAGCACTGTGGGCGAAAAGATTGTAGCAGTCAAACAAGGAAAATATTTAGGTGTATCATTCCATCCTGAATTAACGGATGATTATAGAGTGACACAATACTTTATCGATCATATGGTCAAATAAAAGAATAGTAGGTAATGGAGAGACGCATTTGAGTGTTTCCATCTATGAAAATACCCTAGAACTTCTAATCGTCAGAAGTTCTAGGGTATTTAATTTCAATATTAGATAAAGAATCCAGCGATTGCTGCTGAAATAAATGATACCAATGTTGCACCTAATAATAATTTAAGTCCAAAACGTGCTACGACGTCACCTTTTTCAGAGTTAAGTGATTTGATAGCACCTGAAATGATACCAATTGAACTGAAGTTAGCGAATGATACTAAGAATACTGATGTAACACCTTTAGCATGTTCAGAAATATCTTTTAAGTTTCCTAATGATTGCATTGCAACGAATTCATTAGATAATAATTTAGTTGCCATAATTGAACCAGATTTAACTGCATCTTCCCATGGTACACCAGCTAAAAATGCTAATGGTGCGAAGACAAATCCAATTAACGTTTGGAAATCCCATGTAATTGCGCCACCAGAAACAAAGCTAAAGATACCACTAACGATACCATTTAATAATGCGATGATGGCAATATAACCTATTAACATCGCACCAACGATTACTGCAACTTTGAACCCGTCTAAAATGTATTCTCCCAACATTTCAAAGAATGATTGCTTTTTAGTTTCGCTTTCGTCTACTAATAGTTTATCGTCTTCTTCATTAACTTTATAAGGATTGATGATAGAAGCAATAATGAAACCACCAAATAAGTTTAATACTACTGCTGTAACAACGTATTTAGGCTCAATCAATGTGAAGTAAGCACCGATAATTGACGCTGATACTGTCGACATTGCTGAAGCGGTCAATGTGTACAAACGTTGTTTAGGTATGTAAGGTAATTGTTGTTTTAATGAAATAAACACTTCCGATTGACCTAAGATTGCAGCAGCTACTGCGTTATAAGATTCTAAACGTCCCATACCGTTAATTTTAGAGATTAAGAATCCTAAAACATTAATAATCCATGGTAAGATTCGAGTGTATTGCAAGATACCAATTAATGCTGAAATAAATACAATTGGTAGTAATACGCTAAAGAAGAATGGTGGGTTTTTTGGATCGACAAATTTGAATCCGCCAAACACGAAGTTAACCCCTTCTGCAGCTTTTTGTAATAAGTAGTTAAATCCTTCCGAAATGCCCCCAATAACTGTAATACCTGCTGTCGTTTTTAATAAAATAAACGCAAATACAAGTTGGATGACTAATAAAAGACCAACATATTGCCAGCGAATATTTTTTCTGTCAGAGCTAAACAAAAATGCAAGTGCCAAAAAGAAAATTATCCCAATAATCCCAATAAGAATATGCATAATTCTACTCCTTTAAATTTTTCTTAATTAATATAATACATTAAATTCTTGCATGTAACATCATTATTTTAGAAAATTAAAAAACAAATTGGTTGAAAAAGGTCAAAGATGCTCATATAATATAGTCAAAGAAGGTCAAAAGAGGTGGTAAATCATGCACAACATGTCTGACATCATAGAACAGTACATTAAAAAGTTATTTGAAGAAAGTAATGAAGACGTGGTAGAAATTCAACGAGCTAACATTGCTCAGCGTTTCGACTGTGTACCTTCTCAACTAAATTATGTTATTAAAACTAGATTCACAAATGAACATGGTTATGAAATAGAAAGTAAACGTGGTGGCGGAGGTTATATCCGAATCACTAAAATTGAAAATAAAGATGCAACGGGGTATATTAATCACCTATTGCAAATCATTGGGCCATCTATTTCTCAACAACAAGCGTATTATATTATAGATGGTTTGCTAGATAAGGGGCTCATCAGTGAAAGAGAAGCAAGAATGATTCAAGTAATCGTAGATCGCGAAACATTAAAAATGGACGTGGTTGCTCGAGATATCATTAGAGCCAACATATTAAAACGCGTATTACCAATCATTAATTATTATTAGTAGAAAAGCGAGGTGTCTATGTGTGCTTTGTGAAAACTGTCATTTAAATGAAGCAGAGGTTAAACTCACAGTAAAAAGTAAAGAAGGCACTTCTGAGAAATGGGTATGTTCTATATGTGCGCAGGGCGAAAATCCTTGGCAACAAAATGAAAATACATCGCCACATTCTCAGTTTCAAGACGATATTGAAGAAGCTTTCGTCGTCAAACAAATATTGCAACATTTAGCAACTAAGCATGGAATTAATTTTCATGAAGTGGCTTTTCAAGAAGAGAAGCGATGTCCAACATGCAACATGACTTTAAAAGATATTGCACATGTAGGGAAATTTGGTTGTGCAAATTGTTATGCTACATTTAAAGATGACATTGTAGATATAGTAAGACGTGTGCAAGGTGGGCAATTTGAGCACGTAGGTAAAACGCCTCGTTCTTCTCATAAGAAACTTGCCATCAAAAAACAAATCGAAGAAAAAACGAAGTATCTCAATGTATTAATTGATGAACAAAACTTTGAAGAAGCTGCTATCGTTAGAGACGAAATAAAGGCATTGAAAGACGAGAGCGGGGTGGAACGTAATGAGTGATATGAATACGCATATCAGTGAATGGATGAAGCAAACGGAAGAATCTCCAATTGTGATGTCTTCCAGAATCCGATTAGCTAGAAATTTAGAAAATCATGTCCATCCACTCATGTTTCCCTCAGAACAAGATGGCTTTAGAGTGATAAATGAAGTACAAGATGTATTACCTAATTTGTCTCTCATGCGATTAGATACAATGGATCAACAAAACAAGATGAAACTAGTTGCTAAACATTTAATTAGTCCTGAACTTATTAAACAACCGGCATCAGCAGTGTTATTAAATGAAGACGAATCAATCAGTATTATGATTAATGAAGAAGACCATATACGCATACAAGCAATGGGAAATGATTTGTCATTACATGATTTATATAACAAAGCGAGTGATATTGATGATACGTTAGATCAATCGCTAGACATTAGTTATGATGAACATTTAGGGTATTTAACAACATGCCCAACCAATATTGGTACAGGTATGAGAGCAAGTGTAATGCTACATTTGCCAGGGTTATCCATCATGAAACGTATGAATCGTATTGCACAGACCATTAATCGTTTTGGTTTTACGATTCGAGGTATATATGGAGAAGGCTCGCAAGTTTATGGCCATATCTATCAAATTTCAAATCAATTAACACTTGGTAAAACTGAAGAAGAAATTATAGATAACTTAACTGAAGTTGTTCAACAAATTATAAATGAAGAAATGCAAATTCGTGAACGCTTAACGCATTATAATGAATTGGAAACGTTAGACCGTGTTTATCGGTCGTTGGGTATCTTACAGAACAGTCGAATTATTTCAATGGAAGAAGCTTCCTATCGTTTAAGTGAAGTGAAATTAGGTATCGATTTAGGGTATTTAACATTGAAAGACTTTAAATTTAATGAATTAATGGTAAGTATTCAATCAGCGTTTATTTATAACGATGAAGATGAAACAATCTCTGTAAATGAGAAGAGAGCAGATATATTAAGAGAATATACACAATAGGAGGTACAGAAATATATGCTATTTGGTAGATTAACTGAACGTGCACAACGTGTCTTAGCACATGCGCAAGAAGAAGCTATACGTTTAAATCATTCTAATATAGGTACAGAACATTTACTACTTGGCTTAATGAAAGAGCCAGAAGGTATAGCCGCTAAAGTATTAGAGAGTTTCAATATTACCGAAGATAAAGTGATTGAAGAGGTTGAGAAATTAATCGGCCATGGACAAGATCAAACAGGAACATTGCATTATACACCTAGAGCCAAGAAGGTAATTGAACTTTCAATGGACGAAGCTAGAAAGTTACATCATAACTTTGTAGGTACAGAACATATTTTACTAGGTTTAATTCGTGAAAATGAGGGCGTAGCTGCGCGTGTGTTTGCTAATCTAGATTTAAATATTACAAAAGCGCGTGCTCAAGTGGTTAAAGCATTAGGAAGTCCTGAAATGAGCAATAAAAACGCTACAGCAAATAAATCAAATAATACACCTACATTAGATGGATTAGCACGTGATTTAACTGTGATTGCCAAAGATGGAACACTAGATCCTGTTGTGGGTAGAGACAAAGAAATTACGCGTGTGATTGAAGTATTGAGTCGTCGTACTAAAAATAACCCAGTACTAATTGGCGAACCTGGGGTAGGTAAAACTGCAATTGCAGAAGGTCTTGCACAGGCGATTGTTAATAATGAAGTGCCTGAAACATTAAAAGATAAACGTGTCATGTCACTTGATATGGGAACAGTTGTAGCAGGTACTAAATATCGTGGTGAATTTGAAGAACGTTTGAAAAAAGTAATGGAAGAAATCCATCAAGCTGGTAACGTTATTCTATTTATTGATGAATTGCACA
Source organism: Staphylococcus borealis (assembly GCF_001224225.1). Taxonomy (GTDB): domain Bacteria; phylum Bacillota; class Bacilli; order Staphylococcales; family Staphylococcaceae; genus Staphylococcus; species Staphylococcus borealis. The sequence continues at coordinate 8,362 of NZ_CUEE01000011.1, forward strand.
CATTAGTTGGTGCTGGAGGTGCAGAAGGCGCAATTGATGCATCAAATATATTAAAACCAGCATTAGCTCGTGGTGAATTACAATGTATTGGTGCTACAACATTAGATGAATACCGTAAAAACATCGAGAAAGATGCAGCGTTAGAACGTCGTTTCCAACCCATTCAAGTCGATGAACCTTCTGTTGAAGATACAATCGCAATTTTAAAAGGATTACGAGATCGTTATGAAGCGCATCATCGTATTAATATTTCTGATGAAGCACTTGAAGCGGCTGCTAAATTAAGTGATCGCTATATATCTGATCGTTTCTTGCCTGACAAAGCAATTGATTTAATTGACGAAGCAAGTTCAAAAGTAAGACTGAAAAGTCATACAACACCTAACAACTTGAAAGAAATTGAGCAAGAAATTGAAAAAGTAAAAAATGAAAAGGACGCTGCAGTTCACGCTCAAGAATTCGAAAATGCGGCTAATTTACGTGATAAACAAACGAGACTTGAAAAACAATATGAAGATGCTAAAAATGAATGGCAAACAACGCAAGGTGATAAATCTACATCACTATCTAAAGAAGATATTGGCGAAGTGATTGCAGGCTGGACAGGCATACCACTTACAAAAATCAATGAAACAGAATCAGACCGATTATTGAATCTTGAACAAACATTACATGATAGAGTGATTGGTCAAAATGACGCTGTAACATCTATAAGTAAAGCAGTACGTCGCGCACGTGCAGGATTGAAAGACCCTAAACGTCCAATCGGTAGCTTTATCTTCTTAGGACCAACTGGTGTAGGTAAGACGGAACTAGCTAGAGCGTTAGCAGAATCAATGTTTGGCGAAGAAGATGCAATGATTCGTGTTGATATGAGTGAGTTTATGGAAAAACATGCAGTGAGCCGTTTAGTTGGAGCGCCTCCTGGCTACGTAGGTCATGATGAGGGTGGCCAATTAACTGAAAAAGTTAGACGTAAACCTTATTCAGTTATTTTATTTGATGAAATTGAAAAGGCACATCCAGATGTGTTTAACATCTTATTACAAGTGTTAGATGATGGTCATCTAACGGATACTAAAGGACGTCAAGTTGATTTCCGTAATACTGTGATTATTATGACATCAAATGTTGGTGCACAAGAATTACAAGATCAACGCTTTGCAGGTTTCGGTGGTGGCTCTGACGGTCATGACTATGAAACGATTCGCAAGACAATGATGAAAGAATTGAAAAATTCATTCCGTCCAGAATTCTTAAACCGTGTAGACGACATTATCGTATTCCATAAACTTTCTAAAGATGAATTGAAAGAAATTGTTACAATGATGGTTAATAAATTAACACAACGTCTTTCTGAACAAGATATTAATATTGTAGTAACCGACAAAGCGAAAGAAAAAATTGCGGAAGAAGGTTATGATCCAGAGTATGGTGCACGTCCATTAATCAGAGCTATTCAAAAAACAGTTGAAGATAACTTAAGTGAATTAATTTTAGATGGCAACCAAATCGAAGGTAAAGAAGTCGTGATTGATCATGATGGCGATGAATTTAAATATAATATCAATGAAAAAAATAATAATGTTTCAGATTCAGACGAAGATAGTGACGTAACTGAAACAGAAGCATAATTTAATAAAATGAACGTTAGGCCTAGCTGTTTTTAGGATAAAAATAGTATAGGGTTATAACGCAAAGTACGTGCTAACTAATGAAGATGAGATAATATTTATATAGTGCGTTTCTTAGCACTCGTCATTTATCTGGGAGTGGGACATGAATTCTTAATGGATTCTGTTCCACTCCTATTACTTTTTGAAATATAATGTAATGATTTCAACTGAAATAAAATGATTATCTATATACGTCATTTCGAACAATAAATATCAATATATTTATATAAAATGCTTAAGTTTACATTTGTCATTGTGCAACGTTACATATAAAATAGATTTGTTCAAAGAAAAATCGGAGGTGCAATTTTGGCCAAAAAGAAAGTGATTTTTGAGTGTATGGCTTGTGGCTATCAATCTCCAAAATGGATGGGAAAATGTCCTAATTGTGGTTCATGGAATCAAATGGAGGAAATTGTTGAAAAAGCTTCAAATCCCAAACACGGCGTTAAGACATCAACATCTAGCGCAAAGGTCCAGAAATTAAATGATATTAAGAATGAAGTGACGCCAAGAGTTCAGACAGAATCAAAGGAATTTAACCGCGTTTTAGGTGGTGGTATTGTAAGTGGTTCTTTAGTGTTAATAGGTGGAGATCCTGGTATTGGGAAATCAACACTATTACTACAAATTTGTGCATCACTATCACAAAAATTAAATGTACTATATATTACGGGTGAAGAATCACTTAATCAAACTAAATTACGAGCTGATCGTTTAGATGAAGATTCTAGTAATTTAAACGTGCTGGCAGAAACGGATTTAGAAGTGATATATCAAACGGTTCAACAAGCACAGCCAGATATTTTAGTGGTCGATTCAATCCAAACCATATATCATCCAGAGATTAGTTCGGCACCTGGCTCTGTATCTCAAGTTCGAGAAAGCACGCAGAGTTTGATGAATATTGCCAAACAAATGAATATCGCTACATTTATCGTTGGTCATGTAACCAAAGAAGGTCAAATTGCAGGACCACGTTTATTAGAACATATGGTTGATACTGTATTGTACTTTGAAGGAGATGAGCATCATGCTTATCGTATCTTGAGAGCAGTTAAGAACCGTTTTGGTTCTACTAATGAAATGGGCATTTTTGAAATGAAACAAAGCGGATTGAAAGGGGTACATAATCCGTCAGAAATGTTCTTGGAAGAGCGGTCTACTAATGTACCTGGATCAACGATTGTAGCAACGATGGAAGGTACGCGACCATTGCTAATAGAAGTTCAAGCGTTAGTGACACCTACCACATTTAATAACCCTAGACGTATGGCTACAGGAATTGATCATAATCGTTTGAGTTTATTAATGGCAGTATTAGAGAAAAAGGAAAATTATTTATTACAACAACAGGATGCTTATATTAAAGTGGCAGGTGGTGTTCGATTAACAGAACCAGCAGTTGATTTAAGCGTTATTGTAGCGACAGCTTCAAGTTTCAAAGATAAGGCAGTGGATGGCCTGGATTGTTATATTGGAGAAGTAGGTTTGACTGGTGAAGTGAGACGTGTTTCTCGAATTGAGCAACGTGTTCAAGAAGCGGCTAAATTAGGGTTTGAACGAGTTGTTATTCCACAAACTAATATTGGTGGATGGCAATTCCCTGAAGGTATTAAAGTAGTAGGTGTCTCTACTGTACATGAGGCACTTAAATATGCTTTTAAAGCGTAACATAAGCTGAAAAAGAGGTGAGACTTTTGAAAGTATTAAAAGGCATTGTAATCATTATATATATTATCTTAGGTATGGCACTTGGTATTTTGCTAATACCTGAAATACTTAAAGATTTTAATATTAATGGTTATCCATTTTTAAATAATTATTATATTGACGGCTTAATAGGCATCGTAGTATTTTTCTTGATTTTTGGCTTCTTTATTAATAAAGTAACAAGAACTTTCAAAGCCGTTGAACATTGGATTATGCAACGTAGCGCAGTTGAAATTTTATTTGCAACACTCGGACTTATCATTGGCCTATTTATTTCAGTAATGGCCTCGTTTATTCTAGAAATGATTGGAAATACGATACTGAATCATCTTATACCACTTATTATTACTTTATTGCTATGTTATTTAGGCTTCCAATTTGGTTTGAAGAAGCGTGACGAAATGCTCATGTTCTTGCCGGAAAACATGGCGCGTTCTATGTCTAAAAGTAATATTAGTGCCGTACCTAAACTATTAGATACAAGCGCAATTATCGATGGTCGTATCTTAGATGTCATTCGATGTGGTTTTATCGATGGCGAAATACTTATTCCGCAAGGTGTCATTAATGAACTTCAAGTCGTTGCTGATGCGAATGATAGCGTGAAGCGTGAAAAAGGGCAACGTGGATTAGATATATTAAATGAATTATATGATTTAGATTATCCGACACGTGTGATACATCCACAAAAGTCTCACAGTGATATCGATGAACTATTAGTGAAATTAGCACAGAAATATCATGCGCATGTGATTACTACCGATTTTAATTTAAATAAAGTATGTCACGTTCAAGGAATTAAAGCGTTGAATGTGAATGACTTGTCTGAAGCAATTAAACCAAATGTACATCAAGGCGATCGCATTAATATTCTATTGACTAAAATGGGTAAAGAACCTGGTCAAGGTGTTGGCTATTTAGATGACGGTACAATGGTAGTGGTTGATAATGCGAAACCACTTGTTGGTAAGCATGTAGACTTAGAGGTCATCAGTTTATTGCAAACATCATCAGGTCGTATTATTTTCGCTAAAAAAGTTGACGATTCGGAATCATGATTCATAGAATAGGTTTGATGATGACAATAAAATATGTGTAAATGACTAGGTTTCATGTGAAACGCTAAATGTTGAGCGTACGCTTTTCAAATAGCAAAGCATGAAACCTATTTATGTAATGTGAATGAATGTGCAACTAAGTGTGGTAAGTGGAAACATGTGACTTATCAAAGTATTGATTTAATGCTACAATAATGAAGAAATGCGAACTTTTATCTAAGATGAATGTAAAGTGGAAAGTTATTCGGAAACACGTCTAAAATGATAGTTTGGAATAACTTTTTTCTAATGGTTTGAAGATGTTTCTGAATGGTGTATGACTGCTCGGTTAAATTACAGAGCGCGTCACCTATATTAGATAAAGCGTATGAATTCGATGGTAAAACAGAATTAATAATTATAGGAGTGAATACGATGAGTGAACGCATTAGAGTGAGATATGCGCCAAGTCCAACTGGATATTTACACATTGGTAATGCAAGAACTGCATTATTTAACTATTTATTTGCCAAACATTACGATGGTGATTTCGTAGTGCGTATTGAAGATACAGATAGTAAACGTAATCTTGAAGATGGTGAGTCATCTCAATTTGATAACTTGAAATGGTTAGGTTTAGATTGGGATGAATCTATCGATAAAGATAAAGGTTATGGTCCTTATCGTCAATCTGAACGCGGTGACATCTATAATCCACTTATCCAGCAATTATTGGATGAAGATAAAGCTTATAAATGTTATATGACTGAAGAAGAACTTGAAAAAGAACGTGAAGAACAAATTGCACGTGGTGAAATGCCTCGTTATGGTGGCCAACACGCACATTTAACTGAAGAGGAACGTCAACAATTTGAAGCTGAAGGACGTCGCCCATCAATTAGATTCCGTGTGCCTCAAGATCAAACGTATACGTTTAATGACATGGTGAAAGGTGAAATTTCATTCGATTCAAATAACATAGGAGATTGGGTTATCGTTAAAAAAGACGGCATACCTACGTATAATTTTGCTGTAGCCATCGATGATCACTATATGGAAATTTCTGATGTTATTCGTGGGGATGACCATGTTTCTAACACACCTAAACAACTTATGATTTATGAAGCGTTTGGTTGGGAACCACCACGTTTTGGTCATATGTCATTAATTGTTAATGAAGAACGCAAAAAACTAAGTAAACGTGATGGTCAAATTTTACAATTTATCGAGCAATATCGTGACTTAGGTTACTTACCAGAAGCATTATTTAACTTTATTACATTATTAGGTTGGTCTCCAGAAGGCGAAGAAGAAATCTTTTCTAAAGAAGAATTTATTAAGATCTTTGATGAGAAACGTCTTTCTAAATCACCAGCAATGTTCGATAGACAAAAATTAGCTTGGGTTAATAACCAATATATGAAAACGAAAGATACGGATACTGTATTTGAACTTGCATTGCCCCATCTTATCAAAGCTAATTTAATCCCAGAATCTCCAAGTGAAGCTGATAGAGAATGGGGTCGCAAATTAGTTGCACTTTACCAAAAAGAAATGAGTTATGCAGGAGAAATTGTACCGTTATCTGAAATGTTCTTCCATAAAATGCCTGAATTAGGTGAAGAAGAGCAAGAGGTTATTAATGGGGAACAAGTACCAGAATTAATGTCACATCTATATGGTAAATTAGAAGCTTTAGAACCATTTGAAGCGGGTGACATCAAAAAGACAATTAAAGAAGTACAAAAAGAAACAGGTATTAAAGGTAAACAATTATTCATGCCAATTCGTGTTGCCGTAACAGGTCAAATGCATGGTCCTGAATTACCAAATACTATTGAAGTACTAGGTAAAGACAAAGTATTATCACGATTAAAAAAATACGTGTAAATGGTGTAAAGCACATACGTGAACAAGATGAACATTTTATTTAGCTAACACTTGAAATTTTACATTAAAGCAAATAAGATAAAGTTAAACATGGCAAAGTCATGTTAATATTGATATTACAAGCGCAAAGGATTAGTAAATATTAGACTATGATTTCAGAGAGTGTACGGTCGCTGCGAGTACACCATAGACGATATTGAATGCACCTTTGTTTGATCAACTAAATAAAGTCAATGAGTATGATAAAGTTAACTTTATCACCTATAGGTAGGGTGAAGTACTAGCTTAATTTTATCTAGAATACAGAGTGGAACCGTGCAGTAGCGCCTCTAGCATCTTAGTGTTAGGGGTGCTATTTTGTTTATCTATTATGTATATCAGTAGTATGTATATTGATTTTGATAAATTTTTAACTTTTTAAAAAACTGAGGGGGCGACAGTCTTGATAAAAAGAATTAGAGACGATGTGAAAATGGTGTTTGAACAAGACCCAGCAGCGTGTACAACATTTGAGGTGATTACAACTTATGCTGGATTACATGCAGTATGGAGTCATCTAATTGCGCATAAACTATATAATAAAAAACGTTATGTACTTGCGAGAATCATATCTCAAGTATCACGTTTCTTTACAGGGATTGAAATACATCCAGGTGCTAAAATTGGCAAACGCTTATTCATAGACCATGGTATGGGCGTTGTCATTGGTGAAACTTGTACAATTGGTGATAATGTAACTATTTATCAAGGTGTCACACTAGGTGGTACAGGTAAAGAAAAAGGGAAACGTCATCCTGATATTGGCGATAACGTATTAATCGCAGCTGGGTCAAAAGTGCTAGGTAATATTCAAATTGATTCAAATGTAAATATTGGTGCGAATTCAGTAGTATTACAATCTGTTCCAAGTTATACGACTGTCGTCGGTATTCCAGGACATATTGTTAAACAAGAAGGTAAACGTATTGGTAAAACATTTGATCATCGTAATTTACCTGACCCATTATTTGAACAAATTAAGCAACTAGAAAAGCAACTAGAAAAAGCTAAGAACGGAGAGATTAAAGATGATTACATTATATAATACTTTGACACGTCAAAAAGAGACATTTGAACCGATTGAACCAGGTAAGGTGAAAATGTATGTTTGCGGTCCGACGGTATACAATTACATTCATATTGGTAATGCGCGTCCAGCTATTAATTATGATGTGGTGCGTAGATATTTCGAATATAAAGGGTATGAAGTGATTTATGTTTCAAATTTCACTGATGTAGACGATAAATTAATTAACCGTTCGAAAGAATTGAATGAGAGTGTGCCAGATATTGCAGATAAATATATTAAAGCATTTTATGAAGATGTTGGTGCATTAAATGTTAAGAAAGCTACTTCAAATCCTCGTGTAATGAATCATATGGACGAGATTATTGATTTTATTAAAGATTTAGTTGACGACGGTTATGCCTACGAGAGTGATGGCGATGTATACTTTAGAACGCGTCAATTTGAGGGGTACGGTAAATTAAGTCATCAGTCATTAGATGATTTAAAAGTAGGCGCAAGAATTGAAGCTGGAGAACAAAAAGAAGATGCGCTAGATTTCACATTATGGAAAAAAGCAAAACCTGGTGAAATTAGTTGGGAAAGTCCTTTTGGTGAAGGACGTCCAGGTTGGCATATTGAATGTTCTGTAATGGCGTTTCACGAATTAGGTAAAACAATTGATATTCACGCCGGTGGTTCTGATTTACAATTCCCACATCATGAAAATGAGATTGCCCAATCAGAAGCACATAATCACGCGCCATTCGCAAATTACTGGATGCATAACGGCTTTATAAATATTGATAACGAAAAAATGAGTAAATCATTAGGTAACTTTATTTTAGTGCATGACATTATTAAAGAAGTAGATCCTGATGTATTGCGATTCTTTATGATTAGCGTACATTATAGAAGTCCTATTAATTATAATTTAGAACTGGTTAATGCAGCTAAGAGTGGTTTAGAGCGTATCCGAAATAGTTATCAATTGATAGAAGAACGTGAAACGATTGCGACAGATATTGTTGACCAATCTAATTATATTGACCAAATCGATGCTATTTTAGAACAATTTGAGACTGTTATGGATGATGATTTCAATACTGCCAACGCAGTTACTGCTTGGTATGATTTGTCTAAACTTGCGAATAAATACGTTTTAGAAAACAATACATCTACGCAAGTCATTTCAAGATTTAAAGAAGTTTATCAAATATTCAGTGATGTGCTCGGTGTGCCACTTAAAGGTAATGAATCAGATATGTTACTTGATGAAGATATTGAAAAACTCATCGAAGAACGTAATGAAGCGCGTAAAAATAAAGACTTTGCACGTGCAGATGAAATTAGAGATATGCTTAAAGAACAAAATATTATACTAGAAGATACGCCACAAGGTGTACGCTTTAAACGTGGATAGTATGGATATTAAATTATTAAATCCATTAACATTAGCCTACATGGGTGACGCAGTATTGGACCAGCACGTGCGTGAATATATTGTTCTTAAATTACAAAGTAAGCCCAATCGATTACATCAAGTTTCGAAAAGTTATGTGTCTGCTAAAAGTCAGGCACAAACTTTAGAAACATTGTTTGAAATGAATTGGTTCACTGATGAAGAACGAGACATTGTTAAAAGAGGTCGCAATGCCAAAAGTCACACTAAGGCTAAAAATACAGATATTCAAACTTACCGTAAAAGTTCTGGGTTAGAAGCAGTCATTGGATTTTTATATTTAGATCATCAAGAAGAAAGATTGGAAAATTTACTTGATATGATTGTACAAACAGTCAATGAAAGGTAGTGAAGACAGTGGAAGATATCGTTATTGTCGGTAGACATGCTGTTAAAGAAGCGATTGTTTCTGGCCATACAATTAATAAAATTTGGATTCAAGAAGGTATTAGAAAGCAACAAATTAATGATATTTTACAAAGTGCAAAAGCACAAAAATTAATTGTGCAAACTGTGCCAAAATCCAAATTAGATAATTTAGCAAATGCACCTCATCAAGGTGTCGCTGCACTGATTGCCCCATATGAATATGCGGATTTCGATCAATTTATACAATCGCAAAAAGATAAAGAAGGTTTATCAACGGTTGTAATTTTAGATGGCTTGGAAGACCCACATAACTTAGGTTCAATATTAAGAACGGCAGATGCTAGTGGTGTTGATGGTGTTATTATTCCTAAAAGACGTTCAGTTGCGCTGACACAAACTGTAGCTAAAGCATCCACTGGTGCGATCCAACACGTTCCGGTTATGCGTGTTACAAATTTAGCTAAAACCATTGATGAATTAAAGGAACATGGCTACTGGGTGGCTGGTGCTGAAGCGGATAATGCCACAGACTATAGAGATATGGCGGCGGATATGCCATTAGCTATCGTTATAGGTAGTGAAGGTCAAGGTATGAGTAGATTAGTTAAAGATAAATGTGATTTTTACATCAAGATACCAATGGTTGGTCATGTGAATAGCCTTAATGCATCTGTAGCTGCGAGTCTAATGATGTATGAGGTCTATCGTAAACGTCATCAAATTGAGGACAACGCATGAAAGATAGATATTTAATTATTGATGGCTACAATATGATTGGACAGTCACCGGAACTCGGTAAGATTGCAAAGCATAATTTGCAAGAAGCACGCGAACAATTATTAGATGCCATTGCTAACTATAATGCTGTTGTCGCTGATGAAGTTGTATGTGTGTTTGATGCATATGAACAATCAGGTATAGAAAGAGAATACATTTATCATGGTGTAAAAACAGTATTTACTAAAGAAAAAGAAACAGCAGATAGCTATATCGAACGTTATGTTTATAACCTATATAACAAACACACAACACATATTACCGTTGTAACGAGTGATATGAGTGAGCAACATGCCATATTTGGTGCTGGCGCATATCGAGTATCTTCGAGAGAAATGTGGCGTGATTTAAGAGAGAATGAAATCACGGTCAGTAAGTCTTTGGATAATTTCACAGAAAGTAAACCAAGAACTCGAATTTCATTATCAAATGATGTATTAGCAGAATTTGAAAAAATAAGACGCGGGAATCATAACAAAGATTGAAATTGCCCACTTGTCTTTTGAAAATAACATCGTATAAACTTTCTCTAACTTAATTTGAAAGGGAAGGTTTATGGCGCATCAATTCAAACAACTAGAGGAGACATTTAAAGCGTTTCAAAATAGTCATTGCAGTCTCGAACGAGAAAGATTATTTATAGAAATAGTAAATCATATACAACCGAAGCTTATTCAAAAGTTTAAAAGTTCTAGAGTACAGAATGAAGAAATAGAAGATTTAGTACAAGAATCATTAATCAGAATTTACTTAGCACTCCATACATTTGATTTTAGTACGAATGTTCCTTTCGAACACTATTTAAACTGTATTGTACGTTCAATGCGAAATGATTTTTGGAGAAGAAAGTATACCGAAATGAATAAACGAGATAGTATGATTAATGACTATGTCATCGAATATAGATTGAACCAATCTATCAAACGTATTGAAGAAGCATGTATGTTACATGAGCAACGTAAAATGCTAGCGCGTAGTTTAACAGCACTAAGTCAGTTTGAACGTTGCGTAGCACAATTACTAATGTCTGATTATACGCCTAATGAAATTGCGAAACATTTAGGTATTAAAGATAAAGTGGTTTACAATAGTATTCAACGTTGTAAAATAAAAATGAAGTGTTATTTATTGAAGCATCATTAGTAAGTTGTAATAGCATTTATATAGCGGTGCTAGTTTGACATTTAATGTTTGATTTATGTATAGTATACTGGTATTAAAATGAGCAAAGGTGAACTGAATTGAAAAAAGTACCTTTAATTTGTGAAGTTTGTGGTACAAGAAACTATAATGTACCGAAAAAAGAAACTTCTGCAACGAGATTAGAATTAAAAAAATATTGTTCGAGATGTAATGCGCATACGATTCACAAAGAGTCTAAATAATAGTGGAACTATTACGATTAGAGGTAGCGGTTAACTAACTGTGAGTATGGAGGTAATTTTGATGGCTAAAGATAAGGGCACAAACAAAGAAAAAGATAGTTTTTTCCAAGGCGTTAAAAGTGAAATGGAAAAAACAAGTTGGCCAACAAAAGAAGAACTTTTTAAATATACTGTGATTGTAGTTTCTACAGTAATCTTCTTTATGGTCTTTTTCTGGGTGTTAGATATAGGTATTGGTAATTTAATTGAATTATTTAGATAAGAATAAGGAGTGACAACATGTCTGAAGAGGTTGGCGCAAAGCGTTGGTATGCTGTGCATACGTATTCTGGATATGAAAACAAGGTTAAGAAGAATTTAGAAAAAAGAGTAGAATCAATGAATATGACAGAACAGATTTTTAGAGTTGTCATACCTGAAGAGGAAGAAACACAAGTTAAAGATGGGAAAGCTAAAAAACTACTTAAAAAAACATTCCCTGGTTATGTACTTGTAGAATTAGTAATGACTGATGAATCTTGGTATGTAGTACGTAATACACCAGGTGTTACAGGATTCGTTGGTTCAGCTGGTGCAGGTTCTAAACCAAATCCATTACTTCCAGAAGAAATGAGATTTATCTTGAAACAAATGGGACTGAAAGAAAAAACAATTGATGTTGAATTAGATGTCGGTGAACAAGTTCGTATTAAATCTGGACCATTTGCTAATCAAGTAGGAGAAGTTCAAGAGATTGAACCTGACAAGTTCAAATTAACAGTATTGGTTGATATGTTCGGAAGAGAAACACCAGTTGAAGTTGAATTTGATCAAATCGAAAAATTATAATCAAGTAATTATGGAAAAATATTGAACAACTAAAAAGATGAAATTTTACTATTGCTTTTTAAGTTGGTTCAGTGTTAAAATAATGTGGTCGCGTTTTTATAGCGCTCATTTCGTCACGAAATGTTTATGAGTGGGAGGGCAAAACTGAGCCCTGTGACCACATCACGATATCAAGGAGGTGCACATCGTGGCTAAAAAAGTAGAAAAAGTAGTTAAATTACAAATTCCTGCAGGTAAAGCGAACCCAGCACCACCAGTTGGTCCAGCATTAGGTCAAGCAGGTGTGAACATCATGGGATTCTGTAAAGAATTCAATGCACGTACGCAAGAACAAGCAGGTTTAATCATTCCGGTAGAAATCAGTGTTTATGAAGATCGTTCATTTACATTCATTACTAAAACTCCACCGGCTCCAGTACTACTTAAAAAAGCAGCTGGCGTAGAAAAAGGTTCTGGTGAACCTAACAAAACTAAAGTTGCTACAGTAACTAAAGATCAAGTACGTGAAATTGCTCAAACTAAAATGCAAGACCTAAACGCTGCAGACGAAGAAGCAGCTATGCGTATTATCGAAGGTACTGCACGTAGTATGGGTATCACTGTACAATAATTAAAGAATAATAAGTTAGTTTAATCTTGAAATAAACTGATAGACGATAGCAGGTAACAGAAATGACAACGACAATATTGTCTATGATTGGTCTGGGTGACTAGTAATTTCTTAGGAGATTGCTCAAACATTAGACATTCATCTGTTATCTGCTCTTAACTTGTGTTAGACACAAGTAAGCGTGGGAGGAAATTCCGCTAAAACCACTAAAGGAGGAACAATAAATGGCTAAAAAAGGTAAAAAGTATCAAGAAGCAGCTAATAAAGTTGATCGTACTAAACACTATAGTGTTGAAGAAGCAATCAGCTTAGCTAAAGAAACAAGCATTGCTAACTTTGACGCATCAGTTGAAGTTGCTTTCCGTTTAGGAATTGATACACGTAAAAATGACCAACAAATCCGTGGTGCAGTAGTGTTACCAAACGGAACTGGTAAATCACAACGTGTATTAGTATTTGCTAAAGGTGACAAAATCACTGAAGCAGAAGAAGCAGGCGCAGATTACGTAGGTGAATCTGAATACGTACAAAAAATCCAACAAGGTTGGTTCGACTTTGACGTAGTAGTAGCTACTCCAGACATGATGGGCGAAGTTGGTAAATTAGGTCGAGTATTAGGACCTAAAGGTTTAATGCCAAACCCTAAAACTGGTACAGTAACTATGGACGTTAAAAAAGCTGTTGAAGAAATCAAAGCTGGTAAAGTTGAATACCGTGCTGAAAAAGCTGGTATTGTACATGCTTCAATCGGTAAAGTTTCATTTAGCGATGAAAAATTAGTTGAAAACTTCAAAACGTTACAAGATGTTTTAGCTAAAGCTAAACCATCATCAGCTAAAGGTACTTACTTCAAATCTGTTGCTGTAACTACAACAATGGGTCCTGGAGTTAAAGTTGATACTTCATCATTCAAATTATAATTAAGTGTAAACTTATTGAAAATAGAACCTGTGACTTTTTGAAAGTCGCAGGTTATTTTTATGTATAGATATAAATTAAGTCCTGTAAAAAGTGTCGCATGACGATGACACGTAAAATCTCTGTATGCACAGGTTATTAAAAGTCATCTGTAAACATTAGTGGTCGTATGTGGATGTAACATAACGCTTAATTTCTACAATGACTATAACTTTTGCTCGTTTGATTAAAAAAATTGAAAAAGTTATTGACATATTACAACAATGAGGTTATATTATTTATTGTGATTATTTTACCTAAGACAGTAGGAGTTAACCATTAACTTAAAACATCATCCTGCCGAGGCTAAAATTGACTTGAACGTGTGATCATATAAATGATCTTTCAAGCGCTTTTTGCCGTGGGTAGAAAGTGCTTTTTTTATTGAGAAATTTAAAAAGCACCAAAAATAAAAATGGAGGTGTCTGAATGTCTGCTATTATCGAAGCTAAAAAACAACAAGTTGATGTTATTGCTGAACAACTTAAAAATTCAGTTTCAACTGTTATCGTCGACTACCGTGGCTTAACTGTTGCAGAAGTAACTGAATTACGTTCACAATTACGTGAAGCTGGTGTTGAATATAAAGTTTATAAAAACACTATGGTTCGTCGTGCAGCTGAACAAGCAGGTATCGAAGGCTTAGATGAATTCTTAACAGGTCCTACAGCTGTTGCAACTTCAACTGAAGATGTAGTAGCACCAGCGAAAGTTATCGCAGGATTTGCTAAAGAACATGAAGCTTTAGAAATCAAAACAGGCGTTATGGAAGGTAACCTTATTTCAGCAGAAGAAGTTAAAACTGTTGGTTCATTACCTTCACACGATGGTCTTGTTTCTATGCTTTTATCAGTATTACAAGCTCCAGTACGCAACTTCGCTTATGCGGTTAAAGCTGTTGGAGAACAAAAAGAAGAAAGCGCTGAATAATTGCGCATAAAATTTTAAAATAATTGGAGGAAATATAAAATGGCTAATCAAGAACAAATCATTGAAGCAATTAAAGAAATGTCAGTATTAGAATTAAACGATTTAGTAAAAGCAATTGAAGAAGAATTTGGTGTAACAGCAGCAGCTCCTGTAGCAGCAGCTGGTGCAGCTGGTGGCGGAGACGCAGCAGCAGAAAAAACTGAATTTGACGTTGAGTTAACTTCAGCTGGATCTTCAAAAATCAAAGTTGTTAAAGCAGTTAAAGAAGCAACTGGCTTAGGCTTAAAAGATGCTAAAGAATTAGTAGATAACGCTCCTAAAGTAATCAAAGAAGGCGTTGCTAAAGAAGAAGCTGAAAAACTTAAAGAACAATTAGAAGAAGTTGGAGCTACTGTAGAATTAAAATAATTCTAGTATCTTAACTTAATATCGAAAGTTAGTGTATTCGATGTATTTATAACAATACATTGATATAATTAACTTGAATTCTTTGAGAAATTAAAACCCCGTTATCACGATAACGGGGTTTTACTTCATTTTCTAGTAAAATAAAGATGAACAATGAAAAAAAGAGGTGGCGTTATGGGACACTATTATGATGAAAATCCTGATGTACAAAGTGATGAAAGAGTCATTCACTATCATTACCATCAACATCAATTAAATCTAACTACAGATGCAGGCGTATTCTCAAAAGCGCAAGTAGATTTTGGGTCAGATACTTTAGTACAAACCTTTTTAAATGAACATCCTCCTGGTCCAAGTAAAGCAATTGCTGATGTCGGGTGTGGCTATGGTCCGATTGGATTAATGATTGCTAAAGTTTCACCGCATCATCAAATTACCATGGTTGATGTTAATCACCGTGCGTTAAGTCTTGCTGAAAAGAATAAAAAAGCAAATCAAATTGATAACGTCATTATTAAGGAAAGCGATGGTTTATCGCAATTGAAGGATTGTCATTTCGATTATGTGCTAACAAATCCTCCTATTAGAGCTGGAAAAGAAGTTGTTCATCGTATTTTCGAAGAAGCATATCAACAGCTCAATGCTCAAGGTGAGTTGTACGTTGTGATCCAAAAGAAACAGGGTATGCCTTCTGCTAAGAAGAAAATGGAAGAGATTTTTAATAATGTCGAAATTGTTAATAAGAACAAGGGATACTACATTTTGAAAAGCCGAAAAGGTTGATTTCAAAAGTGTATTCTGATATAGTTATAAAATGTAAAAATTTATGTTCAATAAGTGTGTACTTTTACGCGAAAAGAGTATGATAAACAAGAATAAATGTAGAATCGAAAATGGTGTCATCAACTGTGTTGCCGTTTTCTTTTTGTCTTGTTATACGAAATTTTCATGCGTATTGGTTCATCACACAATATTTGAGGGGTGAATCTGTTTGGCAGGTCAAGTTGTCCAATATGGAAGACATCGTAAACGTAGAAATTATGCGAGAATTTCAGAAGTATTAGAATTACCAAACTTAATAGAAATTCAAACTAAATCTTACGACTGGTTCCTAAAAGAAGGTTTATTAGAAATGTTCCGTGATATCTCTCCAATTGAAGATTTCACAGGTAACCTTTCATTAGAATTTGTAGATTATCGATTAGGTGAACCAAAATATGATTTAGAAGAATCAAAAAACCGTGACGCTACTTATGCTGCACCTCTTCGTGTTAAAGTACGTCTAATAATTAAAGAAACTGGCGAAGTTAAAGAACAAGAAGTATTCATGGGTGACTTCCCATTAATGACAGATACAGGTACATTTGTAATCAATGGTGCAGAACGTGTAATCGTGTCTCAATTAGTACGTTCACCATCCGTTTACTTCAATGAGAAAATTGACAAAAACGGTCGTGAAAACTACGATGCAACAATTATTCCTAACCGTGGTGCATGGTTAGAATATGAAACGGATGCGAAAGATGTAGTATATGTACGTATTGATAGAACACGTAAATTACCGTTAACAGTATTATTACGTGCTTTAGGTTTCTCTCACGATCAATCAATTATTGATTTATTAGGAGACAGTGAATACTTACGTAATACACTTGAAAAAGACAGCACTGAAAATACTGAACAAGCATTATTAGAAATATACGAACGTTTACGTCCTGGTGAGCCACCAACAGTTGAAAATGCGAAAAGTTTATTATATTCACGCTTTTTCGACCCTAAACGTTATGATTTAGCAAGTGTTGGTCGTTACAAAGCAAATAAAAAGTTACACTTAAAACACCGCTTATTTAACCAAAAATTAGCAGAACCAATCGTCAATAGCGAAACTGGTGAGATTGTTGCTGAAGAAGGTACAGTATTAGACCGTCGTAAATTAGACGAAATTATGGAAGTTTTAGAAACAAATGCTAATAGTGAAGTGTTTGAATTAGAAGGTACAGTTATTGATGAACCTGTTGAAATTCAATCAATTAAAGTTTACGTTCCAAATGATGAAGAAGGTCGTACAACTACTGTAATTGGTAATGCTTTACCTGATTCAGAAGTTAAATGTATTACACCAGCAGATATCATTGCGTCAATGAGTTATTTCTTTAACTTGTTAAATGGTATTGGTTATACAGACGACATTGACCATTTAGGTAACCGTCGTTTACGTTCAGTTGGTGAATTATTACAAAACCAATTCCGTATCGGTTTATCAAGAATGGAACGTGTTGTGCGTGAAAGAATGTCAATTCAAGATACAGATTCAATCACACCACAACAATTAATTAATATTCGTCCTGTAATTGCTTCTATTAAAGAGTTCTTCGGTAGCTCTCAATTATCACAATTCATGGACCAAGCTAACCCGTTAGCTGAGTTAACACATAAACGTCGTCTATCTGCCCTAGGACCTGGTGGTTTAACACGTGAACGTGCTCAAATGGAAGTGCGTGACGTTCACTACTCTCACTATGGACGTATGTGTCCTATCGAGACACCAGAGGGACCAAACATTGGTTTGATCAACTCACTTTCAAGTTATGCACGTGTGAATGAATTTGGTTTCATTGAAACACCATATCGTAAAGTAGACTTAGACACTAACTCTATTACAGATCAAATCGACTACTTAACAGCTGATGAAGAAGATAGCTATGTAGTTGCCCAAGCGAACTCTCGCTTAGATGAAAATGGCCGTTTCTTAGATGATGAAGTAGTATGTCGTTTCCGTGGTAATAACACAGTTATGGCCAAAGAGAAAATGGACTACATGGACGTATCTCCAAAACAAGTAGTATCAGCTGCGACAGCATGTATTCCATTCCTTGAAAACGATGACTCTAACCGTGCCTTAATGGGTGCGAACATGCAACGTCAAGCAGTACCATTGATGAACACTGAAGCACCATTTGTTGGTACAGGTATGGAACACGTTGCTGCACGTGACTCAGGCGCTGCAATTACTGCTAAACATAGAGGTCGTGTTGAACATGTTGAATCTAAAGAAATCTTAGTTCGTCGATTAGTAGAAGAGAACGGCATTGAACATGAAGGTGAATTAGATCGCTATCCATTAGCTAAATTCAAACGTTCAAATACAGGTACGTGTTATAACCAACGTCCAATTGTTACAGTTGGCGACGTTGTTGAGTACAATGAAATTTTAGCTGACGGACCATCTATGGAATTAGGTGAAATGGCGTTAGGACGTAACGTTGTAGTTGGTTTCATGACTTGGGACGGTTACAACTATGAGGATGCTGTTATTATGAGTGAACGTCTAGTTAAAGATGACGTTTATACTTCAATTCATATTGAAGAATATGAATCAGAAGCGCGTGATACTAAACTAGGACCTGAAGAAATCACTCGTGACATTCCAAACGTGTCAGAAAATGCACTTAAAAACTTAGATGATCGTGGTATTGTCTACGTTGGTGCTGAAGTTAAAGACGGTGACATCTTAGTAGGTAAAGTAACGCCTAAAGGTGTGACTGAATTAACAGCTGAAGAAAGATTATTACATGCTATCTTCGGTGAGAAAGCACGTGAAGTACGTGATACATCATTACGTGTACCTCACGGTGCCGGTGGTATCGTTCTTGATGTTAAAGTGTTTAATCGTGAAGAAGGCGATGATACTTTATCACCAGGCGTTAACCAATTAGTACGTGTATACATCGTACAAAAACGTAAAATCCATGTTGGGGATAAAATGTGTGGTCGTCACGGTAACAAAGGGGTTATCTCTAAGATTGTTCCTGAAGAAGATATGCCTTACTTACCAGATGGACGTCCTATCGATATCATGTTAAACCCACTTGGTGTACCATCTCGTATGAACATCGGACAAGTATTAGAACTACACTTAGGTATGGCTGCTAAAAACTTAGGCATCCATGTTGCATCTCCAGTATTCGATGGTGCGAACGATGATGATGTATGGTCAACAATCGAAGAGGCAGGTATGGCGCGTGACGGTAAAACAGTCTTATACGATGGTAGAACAGGTGAACCATTCGATAATCGTATTTCTGTTGGTGTTATGTACATGCTTAAACTTGCACACATGGTTGACGACAAACTTCATGCGCGTTCAACTGGTCCATACTCACTTGTAACGCAACAACCACTTGGTGGTAAAGCACAATTCGGTGGACAACGTTTTGGTGAGATGGAGGTATGGGCACTAGAAGCTTACGGTGCTGCTTACACATTACAAGAAATCTTAACTTACAAATCTGACGATACTGTAGGACGTGTTAAAACTTACGAAGCTATCGTTAAAGGTGAAAACATCTCTAGACCAAGTGTTCCAGAATCATTCCGTGTATTGATGAAAGAATTACAAAGTTTAGGTTTAGATGTCAAAGTTATGGATGAACATGATAATGAAATCGAAATGGCGGATGTTGATGATGAAGATGCAACTGAGCGCAAAGTAGATTTACAACAAAAAGATGTTCCTGAAACACAAAAAGAAACTACTGACTAATTAGAAATAGAAGTTATCTAACATAAGGGATATGAAACTCAGTTCGATTTAATTCTGAAACATGGATAAATCGTACTGATTTCCTCCCCATATTCATAATGACTTGTTTTAGTTTCAATAGATGTAAATCAATCAAATAGCACAGCTAATCTAAATTGAAGGAGGTAGGCTCCTTGATTGATGTAAATAATTTCCATTATATGAAAATCGGTTTAGCCTCACCTGAAAAAATCCGTTCATGGTCATACGGTGAAGTAAAAAAACCAGAAACAATCAACTATCGTACATTGAAACCAGAAAAAGATGGTCTTTTCTGTGAAAGAATTTTTGGACCTACAAAAGACTGGGAATGTAGTTGTGGTAAGTACAAACGTGTACGCTACAAAGGCATGGTCTGTGACAGATGTGGTGTAGAAGTAACTAAATCTAAAGTACGTCGTGAAAGAATGGGACACATTGAATTAGCTGCTCCAGTTTCACATATTTGGTATTTCAAAGGTATTCCAAGTCGTATGGGTCTTTTATTAGACATGTCTCCTAGAGCATTAGAAGAAGTGATTTACTTCGCTTCATATGTTGTTGTAGATCCAGGCCCAACTGGCTTAGAGAAAAAATCTTTACTATCTGAAGCTGAATTCAGAGATTATTATGATAAATATCCAGGCCAATTTGTCGCTAAAATGGGTGCTGAAGGTATTAAAGATTTATTAGAAGAAATCAACTTAGACGAAGAATTAAAATCATTACGTGACGAATTAGAATCTGCAACAGGTCAAAGATTGACACGTGCGATTAAACGTTTAGAAGTTGTTGAATCATTCAGAAACTCTGGTAATAACCCAGCATGGATGATTTTAGATGTACTTCCAATTATTCCACCAGAAATCCGTCCAATGGTTCAGTTAGATGGTGGACGTTTCGCAACAAGTGATTTAAATGACTTATACCGTCGTGTAATTAACCGTAACAACCGTTTGAAACGTTTATTAGACTTAGGTGCTCCTGGCATCATCGTTCAAAACGAAAAACGTATGTTACAAGAAGCTGTAGATGCTTTAATTGACAACGGTCGTCGTGGTCGTCCAGTTACTGGTCCAGGTAACAGACCATTGAAATCTCTTTCACATATGCTGAAAGGTAAACAAGGTCGTTTCCGTCAAAACTTACTTGGTAAACGTGTTGACTATTCAGGTCGTTCAGTTATTGCAGTTGGACCAAGCTTGAAAATGTATCAATGTGGATTACCTAAAGAAATGGCCCTTGAATTGTTCAAACCATTCGTAATGAAAGAATTAGTTCAACGTGAAATTGCTACGAACATCAAAAACGCTAAAAGTAAAATTGAACGTATGGACGATGAAGTTTGGGACGTATTAGAAGATGTAATCAGAGAACATCCTGTATTACTTAACCGTGCACCTACACTTCACAGATTAGGTATCCAAGCATTTGAACCTACATTAGTTGAAGGTCGTGCTATCCGTCTTCACCCACTTGTAACAACAGCTTACAACGCGGACTTTGACGGTGACCAAATGGCTGTTCACGTTCCTTTATCTAAAGAAGCACAAGCTGAAGCACGTATGTTAATGCTAGCTGCGCAAAACATCTTGAACCCTAAAGATGGTAAACCTGTTGTAACACCATCACAAGATATGGTACTAGGTAACTATTACCTTACTTTAGAACGTAAAGATGCAGTAAACACTGGCACAATCTTTAATGATACTAATGAAGTGCTTAAAGCATATGCAAATGGTTATGTACATTTACACACTCGTATTGGTGTGCATGCGAAATCATTTAATAACCCTACATTTACAGAAGCTCAAAACAACAAAATTTTAGCTACTTCAGTAGGTAAAGTGATCTTCAATGAAATCATTCCTGATTCATTCGCATTTATTAATGAACCTAGCCAAACTAATCTTGAAGGTAAAACACCGGATAAATACTTTATTGATCCAACTCAATTAGGTGAAGGTGGACTTAAAGCTTACTTTGAAGAACAAGAACTTATTGAACCATTCAATAAAAAATTCTTAGGTAATATTATTGCCGAAGTCTTCAATAGATTTAGCATCACTGACACATCTATGATGCTTGACCGTATGAAAGATTTAGGTTTCAAATTCTCATCTAAAGCGGGTATTACTGTTGGTGTAGCAGATATTGTTGTACTTCCAGATAAACAAGATATCTTAGATGAACATGAAAAATTAGTTGAACGCGTATCTAAACAATTTAACCGTGGTTTAATTACTGAAGATGAACGTTATAATGCGGTTGTTGAAATTTGGACAGATGCCAAAGATCAAATTCAAGGCGAATTAATGCAATCACTTGAGAAAACAAACCCAATCTTCATGATGAGTGACTCTGGTGCCCGTGGTAACGCATCTAACTTTACTCAGTTAGCTGGTATGCGTGGTTTAATGGCCGCTCCATCAGGTAAAATTATCGAGTTACCTATCACATCTTCATTCCGTGAAGGTTTAACGGTATTAGAATACTTCATCTCTACTCACGGTGCGCGTAAAGGTCTTGCCGATACAGCCCTTAAAACAGCTGACTCTGGTTACCTTACTCGTCGTCTTGTTGACGTTGCACAAGATGTTATCGTTCGTGAAGAAGACTGTGGTACAGACCGTGGTTTACTCGTTTCTGATATCAAAGAAGGTACAGAAATGATCGAACCATTCATCGAACGTATTGAAGGACGTTACTCTAAAGAAACAATTCGTCATCCTGAAACGGATGAAATTATCATTCGTCCAGATGAATTAATTACAGCTGAAATTGCTAAGAAAATCACTGATGCAGGCATTGAACAAATGTACATCCGCTCAGCATTTACTTGTAACACACGTCACGGTGTTTGTGAAAAATGTTACGGTAAAAACCTTGCAACAGGTGAAAAAGTTGAAGTGGGTGAAGCAGTTGGTACAATCGCTGCGCAATCAATCGGTGAACCTGGTACCCAACTTACAATGCGTACATTCCATACAGGTGGTGTAGCAGGAAGCGATATCACTCAAGGTCTTCCTCGTATCCAAGAGATTTTCGAAGCACGTAATCCTAAAGGTCAAGCCGTGATTACTGAAATCGAAGGTGTCGTTGAAGATATTAAATTAGCTAAAGACCGTCAACAAGAAATTGTTGTTAAAGGTGCTAATGAAACAAGATCTTACTTAGCTTCAGGTACTTCTAGATTGAAAGTAGAAATCGGTCAATCAGTTGAACGTGGTGAAGTGTTAACAGAAGGTTCAATCGAGCCTAAGAACTTCTTAGCCGTTGCTGGTTTAAATGCAACTGAAAGCTACTTACTTAAAGAAGTTCAAAAAGTTTATCGTATGCAAGGTGTAGAAATCGACGATAAACACGTTGAAGTAATGGTAAGACAAATGCTACGTAAAGTTAGAATCATTGAAGCTGGCGATACTAAGTTATTACCTGGTTCATTGGTTGATATTCATAACTTTACAGATGCAAACAGAGAAGCATTTAAAGAACGTAAACGTCCAGCAACAGCTAAACCAGTATTGCTTGGTATTACTAAAGCTTCTCTTGAAACAGAAAGCTTCTTATCAGCAGCGTCATTCCAAGAAACAACACGTGTGCTTACAGATGCAGCTATCAAAGGTAAACGTGATGACTTACTTGGACTTAAAGAGAACGTTATTATCGGTAAGTTAATTCCAGCTGGTACTGGTATGAGACGTTATAGCGACGTTAAATACGATAAAGCGGAAACACCAGTTACTGAAACTGAAGAAGCCGAAGTTATTGAATAAACTATGAAATAAAGCCTATTAGGAATTATTTTTATAATTGACGAGACGGGACATATCTAACTTTTAAAGAGGTAGTCTCGCTCTCGTTCTTTAATTTTTAAAATGAGTAAAAAGTCTATAAAAAATGTTGACTTGATGATTCAATAAGTGTTATTATTGTAAAGGTTGATGCAAGCAGAACTTTGGAGGATATTTTAATGTCTAATGAAAAAGTTGCACGCTTTAACAAACAACACTATGTAGTTGGTCTTAAAGAAACGCTTAAAGCGTTAAATAGAGATCAAGTTGCATCTTTGATTATTGCTCAAGACGTTGAGGTACATTTGTTAGCTCACGTATTTAGTTTAATCAATCATAAAAATATACCTATCACTTATTATCAAAGCAAACATGCTTTAGGTAACTATGTAGGTATTAATGTTAATGCAACCATTGTTGCGTTATTGAATGAGAATTAGTAAGTATTTTGCTTACTAAATTTTATTTAACCTAAAAATGAACCACCTGGATGTGTGGAATTAAAAAGTGAAGAGAGGAGGACATTTCAATGCCAACTATTAACCAATTAGTACGTAAACCTAGACAAAGCAAATCTAAAAAATCAGATTCACCAGCTTTAAACAAAGGTTTTAATAGTAAAAAGAAACAATTTACTAACTTAAACTCACCTCAAAAACGTGGTGTTTGTACTCGTGTAGGTACTATGACACCTAAAAAACCTAACTCAGCGTTACGTAAATATGCACGTGTGCGTTTATCAAACAATATTGAAATCAACGCATACATCCCTGGTATCGGCCATAACTTACAAGAACACAGTGTAGTACTTGTACGTGGTGGACGTGTAAAAGACTTACCTGGTGTGCGTTACCACATCGTACGTGGTGCACTTGATACTTCAGGTGTTGACGGACGTAGACAAGGCCGTTCATTATACGGAACTAAAAAACCTAAAAATTAAGTTTAAGATTGTGTAAATTTTAATTTCAATTTTTAATAATATACTATAATAGGAAGGGAGGATTTTAATTATGCCTCGTAAAGGATCAGTACCTAAAAGAGACGTATTACCAGATCCAATTCATAACTCTAAATTAGTTACAAAATTGATCAACAAAATTATGTTAGATGGTAAACGCGGAACTGCACAAAGAATTCTTTATTCAGCATTTGACCTTGTAGAACAACGCAGTGGTCGTGATGCTTTAGAAGTATTTGAAGAAGCAATCAACAATATTATGCCAGTATTAGAAGTAAAAGCTCGTCGTGTAGGTGGTTCAAACTACCAAGTACCAGTTGAGGTTCGCCCTGAACGTCGTACGACTCTAGGATTACGTTGGTTAGTAAACTACGCGCGTCTTCGTGGTGAAAAAACTATGGAAGATCGTTTAGCTAACGAAATCTTAGATGCTGCTAATAATACAGGTGGTGCCGTTAAGAAACGTGAGGACACTCACAAAATGGCTGAAGCGAACAAAGCATTCGCTCACTACCGCTGGTAAGATTAAAGCTTTAACCCTGAGTGTGTTCCGTCACATTGGTTTACCAAATAAGATGGCTCATGCTTAGGGCATCGCCATATTCAATAGTACTTATTCAGTAATTACTGGAAGGAGAAAAACAATGGCTAGAGACTTTTCTTTGAAAAACACTCGTAATATCGGTATCATGGCTCACATCGATGCTGGTAAAACAACTACGACTGAACGTATTCTTTACTATACAGGTCGTATCCACAAAATTGGTGAAACACACGAAGGTGCTTCACAAATGGACTGGATGGAACAAGAACAAGACCGTGGTATTACAATCACATCAGCTGCTACAACAGCTCAATGGGATGGCCACCGTGTAAACATTATCGATACTCCAGGACACGTAGACTTCACTGTAGAGGTTGAACGTTCATTACGTGTACTTGATGGTGCGGTTACTGTACTTGATGCGCAATCAGGTGTAGAACCTCAAACTGAAACTGTTTGGCGTCAAGCTACAACATACGGTGTACCTCGTATCGTATTCGTAAACAAAATGGATAAATTAGGCGCTAACTTCGATTACTCTGTAAGCACATTACATGATCGTTTAGATGCTAACGCTGCACCTATCCAATTACCAATTGGTGCCGAAGACGAATTTGAAGCTATCATTGACTTAGTTGAAATGAAATGTTTCAAATATACAAACGACTTAGGTACTGAAATTGACGAAATTGAAATTCCTGAAGATCACAAAGAAAGAGCAGAAGAAGCTCGTTCTAATTTAATCGAAGCAGTTGCTGAAACTAACGACGATTTAATGGAAAAATATCTTGGTGAGGAAGAAATTTCAGTTGAAGAATTAAAAGATGCTATCCGTCAAGCAACTACTGACGTAGAATTCTACCCAGTACTTTGTGGTACAGCATTCAAAAACAAAGGTGTTCAATTAATGCTTAACGCAGTAATTGACTACTTACCATCACCTTTAGATGTTAAACCAATTGTTGGTCACCGTGCTGACAATCCTGAAGAAGAAGTAATTGCTAAACCAGACGATTCAGCTGAATTCGCTGCATTAGCATTTAAAGTTATGACTGACCCTTATGTTGGTAAATTAACTTTCTTCCGTGTATATTCAGGTACTTTAACATCAGGTTCTTACATTAAGAACTCAACTAAAGACAAACGTGAACGTGTAGGTCGCTTATTACAAATGCACGCTAACTCACGTCAAGAAATCGATACTGTTTACTCAGGCGATATCGCTGCTGCAGTTGGTCTTAAAGATACAGGTACTGGTGACACATTATGTGGTGAAAAGAATGACATTATCTTAGAATCAATGGAATTCCCTGAACCAGTTATCCACTTATCAGTAGAACCTAAATCTAAAGCTGACCAAGATAAAATGACTCAAGCTTTAGTTAAATTACAAGAAGAAGACCCTACTTTCCATGCACACACAGATGAAGAAACTGGACAAGTTATCATCGGTGGTATGGGTGAGTTACACTTAGACATCTTAGTTGACCGTATGAAGAAAGAATTCAACGTTGAATGTAATGTAGGTGCGCCAATGGTTTCATACCGTGAAACATTCAAGCAATCTGCACAAGTTCAAGGTAAATTCTCTCGTCAATCTGGTGGTCGTGGTCAATACGGTGATGTTCACATTGAATTCACACCAAACGAAACTGGCGCAGGTTTCGAATTCGAAAACGCTATCGTTGGTGGTGTAGTTCCTCGTGAATACATTCCATCAGTTGAAGCTGGTCTTAAAGATGCTATGGAAAACGGTGTCTTAGCTGGATATCCATTAATCGATGTTAAAGCTAAATTATTTGATGGTTCATACCATGATGTCGATTCATCAGAAATGGCCTTCAAAATTGCTGCATCATTAGCGCTTAAAGAAGCTGCTAAAAAATGTGATCCAGTTATCTTAGAACCAATGATGAAAGTAACAATCGAAATGCCTGAAGAATACATGGGCGATATCATGGGTGACGTAACAGCTCGTCGTGGACGTGTTGATGGTATGGAACCTCGTGGTAATGCACAAGTTGTTAACGCTTATGTACCACTTTCAGAAATGTTCGGTTATGCAACTTCATTACGTTCTAACACTCAAGGTCGCGGTACTTACACAATGTACTTCGATCACTATGCAGAAGTTCCAAAATCAATCGCTGATGATATCATCAAAAAAAATAAAGGTGAATAATTAAACTTGTTTTAACTAGATTTTCTAGGTAAAATACAGCGTATGCTTATTCTTTAAGCAAACACCTTTATGAATTGATTTTTTACTGAAAATGCATTATAAATGAATTATGAATTCTAACAATCATTATGTCTCATGATGGTGAGAAACTATCATGAGAGATAATATTGAAATAACTTTTACTAGAATAGGAGAGATTTAATAATGGCAAAAGAAAAATTTGATCGCTCAAAAGAACATGCCAATATTGGTACTATCGGTCACGTTGACCATGGTAAAACTACTTTAACAGCTGCTATCGCAACTGTATTAGCTAAAAATGGTGACACTGTAGCACAATCATATGACATGATTGACAACGCTCCAGAAGAAAAAGAACGTGGTATCACAATCAATACTGCACACATCGAATACCAAACTGACAAACGTCACTATGCTCACGTTGACTGCCCAGGACACGCTGACTATGTTAAAAACATGATCACTGGTGCTGCTCAAATGGACGGCGGTATCTTAGTAGTATCTGCTGCTGACGGTCCAATGCCACAAACTCGTGAACACATTCTTTTATCACGTAACGTTGGTGTACCAGCATTAGTAGTATTCTTAAACAAAGTTGACATGGTTGACGATGAAGAATTATTAGAATTAGTTGAAATGGAAGTACGTGACTTATTATCTGAATACGACTTCCCAGGTGACGACGTACCTGTAATCGCTGGTTCAGCTTTAAAAGCTTTAGAAGGCGATGCTCAATACGAAGAAAAAATCTTAGAATTAATGCAAGCAGTTGATGATTACATTCCAACTCCAGAACGTGATTCTGACAAACCATTCATGATGCCAGTTGAGGACGTATTCTCAATCACTGGTCGTGGTACTGTTGCTACAGGCCGTGTTGAACGTGGTCAAATCAAAGTTGGTGAAGAAGTTGAAATCATTGGTATCCATGACACTTCTAAAACAACTGTTACTGGTGTAGAAATGTTCCGTAAATTATTAGACTACGCTGAAGCTGGTGACAACATCGGTGCATTATTACGTGGTGTTGCTCGTGAAGACGTACAACGTGGTCAAGTATTAGCTGCTCCAGGTTCAATCACACCTCACACAAAATTCAAAGCAGACGTATACGTTTTATCTAAAGACGAAGGTGGACGTCACACTCCATTCTTCACAAACTATCGTCCACAATTCTATTTCCGTACTACTGACGTAACTGGTGTTGTTAACTTACCAGAAGGTACTGAAATGGTTATGCCTGGCGACAACGTTGAAATGACAGTAGAATTAATCGCTCCTATCGCGATTGAAGACGGTACTCGTTTCTCAATCCGTGAAGGTGGACGTACTGTAGGATCAGGCGTTGTAACTGAAATCATCGAATAATTTTAATTATTCTTTATTTCAAAGACTCCCTTTAAGGGAGTCTTTTTTTTGGAGAAGAACAGAAATTAAAATAATTTGTTGTTCTCTCCCAGCTTGCTTAGTTTATAGAATCTCTTGATGAGATTCCCTTTGCTAGGGCCCCATCGTCAAGTATGACTAGTTTTGAAAAACTCTTGATTTAAGCGCATTTTAAAATTAAATCAGTCAGCTACTGCCTAAATGTTTAAAGAGGCTAAGACAATTCATTTTGTTTTAGTCTCTTTTTATATGCTCGATAATAGGCACTATTGTGTTTCTATATGATTAATAACTATAGCTATCACAGTTTGTTATATATAAATATTACTTCCTTTTATATGAAAATAGGAGTGGGACAGAATTCTTTTTAAATTCGTTGTCCCACCCCCAGCCTGCTTTGCTTGTAGAATTTCTTTATGAAATTCTCTTTGCTGGGGCCCCGACTCCCAACTTGCTTTGCTTGTAGAATTTCTTGATGAAATTCTCTTTGCTGGGGCCCCGCCCGCAAGGATGACTAGAACTGAGAAAAGCTTGAATTAAGCGCCTTCTCAGTTCAGTCAGCTACTGCGAATTTGCAAAAATAGCTTCATTATATTATTTTTGTCCCAGCCTCATTGTTCCATTAAGTTAAACGATTCTATTTTTAAAACACATTTTCAATTTCTAATATTTTCAAGAACGTACTAGCAGCATACTTAAATGCAGTTTCATCGATATCAAAATGTGGGTTATGATGTGGTGCTGTAATACCTTTATCTTTATTACCACATCCAGTTAAGAAGAATGCCCCTGGGCGGACTTTTAAATAGTGAGAAAAGTCTTCACCAATCATCATTAACTCAGATTCATTGAAGCGTAGATGTAAGTCATTTGCAGCTTGTTTGACTACCTCATATGCATTGACATGATTGTGTACTGGTAAATAGCCACGAATGTATTCTAAGTCGTAAGTGATATCATTAGCTAGAGCCAAGCCTTGTAATAGTTTATCCATCTTATGTTGAATGTGTGATTGTAATTCTGTATCAAATGTGCGCACAGTTCCCTTACAAAAAGCACTATCGGGAATAACACTATCAGACGATCCAGCTTGAATCATTCCGAATGTAAGGACAGCTTCTCTTACAGGATCGATTGTTCTAGATATAATTTTTTGCGCACTGAGAATAAACTCAGCCATAATTACAATGGGGTCAATGGTTTCATGCGGTTTAGCGCCATGGCCCCCTTTACCTTGGATTGTAACTGAGAATTCATCTGGTGATGCCATAATCGCACCAGGTCTTGAATAAATCGTACCTGTACTATAGCCACTCCATAAATGGGTACCATAAATTTTATCAACACCATTTAAGCAACCATCATCAATCATTTCTTGAGAGCCACCTGGCATAATTTCTTCACCATATTGGAAGATAAAGACCACATTTCCTTTTAATAAATGGCGATGTTCATGCACAATCTCAGCGACGCCTAATAATATCGCAGTATGACCATCATGACCACATGCATGCATCAATCCATCATTCTTAGATTTGTAAGGTACATCGTTAAGTTCTTGTACAGGTAGTGCGTCGAAGTCAGCACGAAATGCAATTGTTGGTCCTTCTTCTTTACCTTTGAATGTTGCTTTAATGCCATTACGTCCAATAGGTGATTCAATTTTACAATCAAGATGACTAAGCTGATTTAGAATATAGTTATGCGTCCAAGTTTCCTCGAAAGAAGGTTCAGGATATTGATGCATATAGCGACGCATCTGAATCATTCTATTTTCCTTATTACTGGCTAATTGAAACCAATCTAACACATGAACCACTTCTTCCTAATTATTATGAATTTTAGTATATCAAATTCTAATTCAACTCAATAGATTAATTCGGTATTTTCTAGAAAATGAAGGTAAATATACATGTTGTATGAACAGTTGTACATGACGTAAAGAATATTCAATATATTGAATTAACTGGAATGATAGTGCTTTCATGTTCAAGTAAAATCAGTTATGATTATGTTGATAAATAAATGCAAAGGGGATATGAATATGGTTCAATCACTACACAACTTTTTAGAAGAAAATATTCAATATTTAAAAGACAATGGATTATATAACGAAATCGATTCAATCGAAGGTGCGAATGGTCCAGAAATTACAATCAATGGGAAACAATATATTAATTTATCATCAAATAACTATTTAGGACTAGCAACAAACGAAGATTTAAAATCTGCAGCTAAACATGCAATTGATTCACACGGTGTTGGTGCTGGTGCTGTACGTTCAATTAACGGTACATTAGACTTACATGATGAGTTAGAAGAAACATTAGCTAAGTTCAAAGGTACTGAAGCTGCTATTGCTTATCAATCAGGATTCAACTGTAACATGGCAGCTATTTCAGCAGTAATGAACAAAAATGACGCAATCCTTTCAGATGAATTAAACCACGCATCTATTATTGATGGATGTCGTTTATCTAAAGCTAAAATCATCCGTGTTAACCACTCAGATATGGATGATTTAAGAGCGAAAGCGAAAGAAGCTGTTGAATCAGGTCAATACAATAAAGTTATGTACATCACAGATGGTGTATTTAGTA
The DNA here is from genome assembly GCF_001224225.1 of Staphylococcus borealis. Lineage (GTDB taxonomy): Bacteria > Bacillota > Bacilli > Staphylococcales > Staphylococcaceae > Staphylococcus > Staphylococcus borealis. The sequence continues at coordinate 39,498 of NZ_CUEE01000011.1, forward strand.
TGGATGGAGACGTTGCTAAATTACCTGAAATCGTTGAAATTGCTGAAGAATTTGGCTTAATTACTTACGTTGATGATGCGCACGGTTCAGGTGTAATGGGTAAAGGTGCTGGTACAGTTAAACATTTCGGTTTACAAGATAAAATCGACTTCCAAATCGGTACACTTTCAAAAGCAATCGGTGTAGTTGGTGGTTATGTAGCAGGTACTAAAGAACTTATCGACTGGTTAAAAGCTCAATCAAGACCATTCTTATTCTCAACTTCATTAGCTCCTGGAGACACTAAAGCAATTACTGAAGCTGTGAAAAAATTAATGGCTTCTACTGAATTACACGATCAATTATGGGATAATGCGAAATATTTAAAAGATGGCTTAGCTAAACTTGGCTTCAATACTGGTGAATCAGAAACACCAATTACGCCAGTTATTATTGGAGACGAAAAAGAAACACAAGAATTTAGTAAACGTCTTAAAGACGAAGGTGTATATGTTAAATCTATCGTCTTCCCAACAGTACCACGTGGCACAGGACGTGTAAGAAATATGCCTACAGCAGCGCATACGAAAGAAATGTTAGACAAAGCAATTGCTGCCTATGAAAAAGTTGGTAAAGAACTAGGTACAATTAAATAATGATATAAGAGAGAGTCATTTTTAGGCTGGGACGATTATGATCGTTTCAGTCTATTTTTATTGTGATTTAACAAAGATAACGCAAAATGTCGCTTGTTAATAGATGAGGTGGAGATATTTATTTTGGTAAAATAATGTTATAGTTCATCATCTTATAATGTGAAATATCAAATTAACATATAATTTAGAAGGTGGTGTGTTAATGCTAAATCTAAGACAGTTAAGCTATTCAGATAAAGTTGCTTTAATGAAGTACCTCCAAGAATGGTATGTTCATGATGAACCCATAGTGCCTTCCAACACAGACTTGTCGAAGTATGAGTCATTTGAGCACATGGTAGACCATTTAAATAATATAGAGGTTGATGATGATTGGGTACCAACGACCACACTATTTTGCTTTGAAAATGGAGCTATTGTTGGTGCAGTCGATATTCGTCATCACTTAAATCGACGCTTAGTAAACATTGGCGGACATGTGGGTTACGGCGTATGTCAGTCACGTAGAGGACATGGCATTGCTTCATTTATGTTGCAAGAGGCGAAGCTATTGTTAAAAGAATTAGGTGTAAACAAAGTATTAATGACTACAAATCCTAAGAACACTGCCTCACAAAAAGTGATTAAAAAACATGGCGGATATGAAATCGAACCATATGTTAAAAAGAATGGTAATTTAGTAAGTCGATTTGAAATTCCTAATGAATGAAGGTTGGATGAATGAAAGATTTAAAAGTAGTATATGCATTGATACAAGATGAAGCAGGAAATATTTTACTCGTTCATAATACAGATGGTGGTGGCTGGTCACTACCCGGTGGCAAAGTTGAGTATGGAGAAACGTTAGTTGAAGCATTGAAACGTGAAGTTAGAGAAGAAACAGGATTAGCTATTGAAGTTAAAGACGTGGTTAGTATTAATGAAGGTAAATCGACACAAATGAATGTCCATACGCTTTTTATTATGTTTAAAGCACAAGTACATGATTATACAACAGAAATTCAAATGAAAGATGAAATTTCAACATTACGTTGGTTGCCAATCGAAGAAGCGGATGAAAAGTTAGTATATTACCATCATAGTTTGCGTGTATTTCTAAATAATCACGCTACTTATTATGATGAAGGACTTGTAGATTAAAGTGGGAAACGAAGCGCTTCAATCAAAATGAATAGTTTAAGCAAGTTAAATTAGCCTTTTCATCCTATCAACATACGTGAATTAAAAGTGTTACATAATAAGATGATAAATGAGTGGCTTGACGGGTAAATAATGAATAACGACAAAGCATTTGATGGAGGAATTAATATGTTAGTTTTGAATGAGCAAGATCAACGAGCATTACTAGATATGAAAGAAGTGATTGATGAAGTTGCCAATTCGTTAAAAGCATTCTCAGAAGGTAAGACAGAAACGCCACTACGCTATGTTCTACCATTTAATGATGATAATCGCTATTTAGTCATGCCAGCTTTATCCGATGATCTTAAAATCGTTGGCATCAAAACCGTTACATTTGCGCCTGATAACCCTAAAAAGGGTAAGAAAACGATAACAGGTTCAGTCCTTTTAAGTGACTATGAGACGGGAGAAACGCTTGCTGTGTTAGATGGTAGTTATTTAACACAAATACGTACTGGCGCAATTTCAGGCGTAGCAACGCAATACTTGGCTCGCAAAGATGCTAAAACGCTATGTGTCATTGGTGCTGGTGATCAGGCTAGGGGTTTAATTGCAGCTGTTATGGCTGTGAGACATATCGATATGATTCACTTTTCAAGTCGTACGACATCGAATGCGGAAGTATTAGCACAAGAAGTAGCGGAAACATATCATGTCGCAACGAAAGTCTTTGATCAAGCGGATGATGCCATGGCAGAAGCGGACATTGTAGTAACTGCTACAAATTCGAATAATCCCGTATATGCTCATACTTTACATCCAGGTGTTCACTTAAATGCAGTAGGCTCTTTCAAACCAGATATGCAGGAATTACCTACTGAATCAATGATGGTAGCTAACAAAATTGTGGTTGAATCTACTGAAGCTGCAATGGAAGAAACAGGCGATTTAAAGGTACCTCAAGAAGAAGGAATTATCACACAAGCATCTTTACATGGCGAACTTGGTGATATTGTTGCAGGTAAAATTTCAGGACGTGAGAGTGATGAAGAAGTGACACTCTTTAAATCTGTTGGCCTTGCTATTGTAGATATAGTGGTTGCTAATTATTTTTATAAAAAAGCGATTGAAAAGCAGGATAAATAGTTGGGTGTCATAACAATCTTAATATAAAGACAACAAACCGTGAGTGAGACAATGCATTTAGTGTCCCATTCACGGTTTATTATCTATTACAAATTATGCTGATTTTTTGCGTTGACGACAATATATCAATCCAGTTCCAGTTACAACAAGTAAGATTGCGATACCATGTTCTGATGTATCACCTGTATTACCTGTATTAGGTAGCTGTATTAATGATTCATTATAGAGCGCCATTGTTTGAATTGCGTTGCTCGTGTGATGATTTTGCTGATGCATCATATGGTACGCACCTGCATGCTGTTCAAAGGCGTGATTTGATAATTGAATCACTTTGTTGTAATGATTTGAAGCTACAGGATAACCACAATGATGATGTGTAGATGTATGGTTAGTGTTGATGACCATTGGTTGTGCATCATTATGGTGATGCTTCCCATTAGTACATAATGGCACTTGCATTTGTTGATGACCGCCATTAGCTACGTTAGGAAGTTCGATGATATTTCCATTGGCTTGATGTGTATCTTTATGCGCTGGTTGTTGTCCATGATGACTATTGTGTTTCGAGTCATCATTCGTATTATTATTTGGCATTTGTTGACCGCTACCTGCGTGACCTGTTGAATGATTGTTACTATCTTGAGTTGCTTCACCAGTATTTGGCTGCTCAGCACTTTCAGGCTCTCCGTTGATAATACGTACAGGTTCAACTGTATCATATTTACTCAAATCGGTTTCTTTAATGTATTGCGCGACAACTTCATCTAATGAGATGCCTTCTTCACGTTGACCACCAAACATATCATAGCCATCACCTTGATTAGCCGTGAAATCATTTGTTGTTACATAATACGTGCGGTTAGGGTCTAAATCTTCATAGCGACCATTTTCTTTATTCAATACTTTAATTGCATTAATACGTTGTCCAGATGCTTTGTCGATATCGTAATATACTTTTAGTGAATCAGAAATTTGTAAGAAACCACCATTCGCACCTAAGACTTTCTTATCGTCTTGTGTTTCAGTATCAGCACTTAAACTATGTTCAAATGCTTTTAACACATCTGAGCCCTTAACTTGAATTTGAGAAATTAAATTTCCGAATGGTAATACAGTAATAATATCATTTTCTGTAACTTTACCTTTGTCGATTGAAGCACGTATGCCACCGCCGTTAGTGATTGCGAAATCAGAAGGGTGTGAGAAATGTTTAGAGGCATATGCTTCCATAGCGTCTGTAATTAAATTCCCTAAATTGGTTTCTTGTGTACGTGCTTGTGCGCGTTCGCCATTTAACTTCACTGTATTATTAGGGATAACGACAGTGGATGTTGCTTTCAAGAACGCATCATTTGCTTTCTTAGTTTGTGCTTCGATTTGTGAGTCAGGTGTCACATGCTCAGCATCAGCGACATTAATTAATGATGCTTCGACATTCGTTGCTTGCTTATCTTTAAAATTAAAATCAATACGGCCTACATTTTCGAGGGCTGTTCCTGTTTGCGCGAGTATATTGTTAGCACCGTAGTGTTGACCGTGATCAATGACTGTATGTGAATGGCCATCGAGGACAAAGATAGACTGTGTAAATGAACGGTCTTTCGTCAGCTGCTTGATTAAATAATCACCACGCCAACGTTCTTGTGTTGATTTATCCACACCTAAGTGTGATAAGACAACGAATATATCTACATGATTTTTAATTTGATTCATAGCTTGTTTGACACTGGTTAACGGATCTTTAAATTCTACACCTTCAACTGCGCTAGGTGATGTTTTAGTTTTGGTTTCAGGTGTTGTGACACCCACAATACCATAACGGACATTGTTTTTAGTTACGATTGTAGAAGGATTAAAAATACGTTTACCATTTTTATAGATATTGGATGAAATGATAGGGAAATTTAACTGTTTCTGTAATTTAAGTAATTGGTCATAGCCAAAGTCAAATTCATGATTTCCGACAGTCATCGCATCGTAACCGACATGATTCATAGCTTTAGCCATTTCCTCACCTTTAGAGTTGTTAGAAACAGGTAATCCTTGAAAAGCATCGCCAGAATCAACCATTAAATCAGGATGATATTTGTCTTTGAGTCCCTTTACTTTAGCCATTCCGATGACACGACCATCTTCTTCAACGAAACGACCATGAATATCATTTGTATGTAAAATTGTGTGTTTATCTTTGTTGTTAGAAGCTGTTGTTGCTTTCTTATTCGCAGTAACATCATTCGTCTTCATAGCTGTTTGCTTTGAAGTAGCATCACTGTGTTTAAGTGCTTGCTTTGAAACAGGTGTTGCGTGTTGTGATATAGCAACATCATGACTTTGTTGTTGCGTTGCTTCTTCAGGCGATGAGGTAGCTTTCGCCGGCGTAGATGCCTTTGGCGATGTAACTTGTGCTGACTTAGAAGCTTCAGTTGTTGAAGATGATGTGTTTACCTTAGTATCTTGCGACGATTGAACTTCATTTGTAGTCGGTTCAGGCAATGCTTTTTCGTCTGAAAAGGCAGAACCCTGAGATGAAGCATTGTGCTTCTCTGAAGTTGTATGTTGTGTTGTAGACGTTGCAACATCAGGATGTGGCGTCGTTTGAGATGACGATGAGGTGTCATCATTATGTGAAATTGCATCAGATTTTATTGCCGTATCCTTATTCGTCGAGTAAGCATTTACTGATGGTGCTTCTTGTGATGTTGTGTGTGATACTGCTGTGGTGTTGTTTGATTGGATTGATTCCGATTCAGCAGCATATGTTGTACCCATAGTGATACCAAATACGATAAAAAATAGTATTAAGATTGGAACAAGATATCGCTCCATATTTGCCTCCTTTATTATATGGAATTTACATTTTTATATTAGCATAAGTCACCCGTCTTAAAGCTTACGCATTCAATTATTTACGATAAATTTAAAAATGATTAATAAATCAAACACTACGATACCTAAGAATCTCTGACTTTTCAAAAAGAAATAGATTAATAAAGAATGTACTTTCTGAGTATACAAGAAAGCGCTTTTATATTATAATAAGCATGTAAATAGGGAATATGTACACCCTAAAAGGACAATTATTCGTGGTAAACACACAAAGGGAGTTTTTATTTATGGAAAGAATCGTTATTACAGGAGCGCTTGGTCAAATTGGTACTGAGCTGGTATTAAAATGTAGAGAAATTTATGGAAATGACAATGTCTTAGCTACGGATATTAGAGAACCGGAAGAGGACTCACCGGTTAATAATGGACCGTTTGAAGTATTGGATGTTACGAATCGTGAAGCGATGATGGCGAGTGTTGAGAACTTTAAAGCGGATACGTTAATGCATATGGCGGCTTTATTATCAGCAACTGCTGAGAAAAATCCATTATTAGCATGGGATTTAAATATGGGCGGTTTGATGAATGCATTAGAAACTGCTAGAACATATGAATTACATTTCTTCACACCAAGTTCTATTGGTGCGTTTGGTGATTCAACACCTAAGAAAGATACACCTCAAAATACAATCCAACAACCAACTACAATGTATGGTGTGAATAAAGTTGCTGGTGAATTATTATGCCAATATTATTTCACAAAATTTGGTGTCGATACGCGTAGTGTGAGATTCCCTGGACTTATTTCTCATGTTAAAGAACCAGGTGGCGGTACGACGGACTATGCGGTTGAAATCTATTTCGAAGCGGTAAGAAGCGGACGTTATACAAGTTATATTGCTAAAGACACATACATGGATATGATGTATATGGATGATGCAATTGATGCAATTATTAAATTAATGGAAGCAGATGCAGATAAATTAGTTACGCGTAATGGCTATAACTTAAGCGCAATGAGCTTTGAACCTGAAGAAATTAAAGCTGAAATCCAAAAACATTATCCGGATTTTGCTTTAGATTATGAAGTGGATCCAGCACGTCAAGCAATTGCAGATAGTTGGCCAGATAATATTGATACAAGCTATTCTCGTAAAGAGTGGGGCTTTGATCCTAAATACGATTTAGCTGGTATGACTGAGTTAATGTTAAAAGCGATTGAAGAAAAAGAACAAAATAAATAAAGTGTGATGTGTTGAGCTAGCAGGGTGGTAACACCCTGCTAGTTTTTTGTGAAAAGGGAGTGGGACAGAATTCTTTTGAATTCGTTGTCCACTCCCAGCTTGCTTTGCTTGTAGAATTTCTTGATGAAATTCTCTTTGCTGGGGCCCCGCCCACCTTCGCAAGGATGACTAGAACTGAGAAAAGCTTGAATTAAGCGTCTTCTCAGTTCAGTCAGCTACTGCGAATTTGCAAAATAGATTCATTATATTATTTATGTTCCAGCCTTTTTTTGTGAAAATTGTTATTGGATAGATAATCACTCACATAAGTTGCTTCGCGTTCCTGGGGTGCTGTCCCTAAAGTAGTTCTTAAATGGATTTCATTTCACTTAAGTTGAGACGCTTGCCTAGGGGGCTGGGTCGAACCGCGGTCTTGTAAAGTAGTTCTTAGATAGATATTCACTCGTTTAAGTTGTTTCGCTTTCCTGTGGGAAAGGCTCGTGCCTGTAGTCACTCGACACTTTCTTTTCCACTAGGAGTCTACACAACTACACTTCGTCATCTATCTTAGAACTATTTACGTAAGTGTGTGAGCATGCAACTATGTACTATTATTCATTTTACATTTTTCTAAGTGGCTAATTCTCAATTTCGAAGTTGGATTTAAATTCATTATTAAAGTATGTTATTTTTGAAGTAAGGGTTTACAATTGGTATTTAGTTTGAATTTTTAGAAAATTTATTGAATCACCATTATGAGATTGCTATAATTTAATATACTATTATTAACTTAGAATGATTTAGGAGGCTTTCATCATGTCAGAAAAAGTAAAATTTGAACAACGCGACGCGCTTAAAGAAAAACCAGAAGGTAATTTAGGATTCGGTCAATACTTCACAGATTACATGTTAAGTTTTGATTATGATGCAGATCAAGGTTGGCATGATTTAAAAATTGTTCCTTATGCACCATTTGAAGTTTCACCAGCTGCACAAGGTCTTCATTATGGACAAGCTGTATTTGAAGGTTTAAAAGCATATAAACATGAAGGCGAAGTTGTATTATTTAGACCAGATCAAAACTTCAAACGTATCAATGATTCATTAGCACGTCTAGAGATGCCTAAAGTAGATGAGGAATTATTACTAGAAGGTTTAAAACAATTAGTAGACGTTGAACGTGATTGGGTACCTGAAGGCGAAGGACAATCATTATATATTCGTCCATTTGTATTTGCCACTGAAGGTATCTTAGGTGTAAGAGCATCTCATCAATATAAATTATTAATCATTTTATCTCCATCAGGTGCTTATTACGGCGGAGATACTTTAAAAACAACTAAAATTTACGTTGAAGATGAATATGTTCGTGCCGTACGTGGTGGCGTAGGATTTGCTAAAGTAGCAGGTAACTATGCAGCAAGTTTATTAGCACAAACAAATGCTAATAATTTAGGCTATGATCAAGTATTATGGTTAGACGGTGTAGAACAAAAATATGTTGAAGAAGTTGGTAGTATGAACATTTTCTTCGTTGAAAATGGAAAATTAGTTACACCTGCTTTAAATGGTAGTATCTTACCAGGTATTACACGTAAATCAATCATTGAATTGGCGAAAGAGTTAGGCTATGAAGTTGAAGAACGTAAAGTATCAATCGATGAGTTATTTGAAGCATACGACAAAGGTGAATTGACTGAAGTATTCGGGTCAGGTACAGCTGCCGTGATTTCACCAGTAGGTACTTTAAAATATGAAGACAGAGAAATCGTCATCAACAATAACGAACCTGGCGAAATTACTAAAAAATTATATGACACATACACTGGCATCCAAAGTGGTAAATTAGAAGATACGCATGGTTGGAGAGTAATCGTGCCAGAGTATAAATAATTCATATATAAGAAGCTAGAAACGTTGATATGAAGCGGTTTCTAGCTTTTTATTTTGTTTGCTAATTTGAGTTTGAATACGTTTTGAATACGTTAATACTAAAAACTAACATATTGAGCGAATTTTTCGGCCACTTTATCACGTTGCTTTTCTGTAATATGAGCGTATATATCCATAGTGGTATTTATATCTCCGTGGCCTAATCTGTCTTGAACTTCTTGAACAGATAAACCCGCTTCGAATAGTAGTGAACAGTGTGTATGCCTAAAGCCGTGTACTGTAATTTTTTTGAATTCGTTTTTTTATATATCTTATCTAGTGCTTTGTTAGGGTGCTGTACTTGTAATCTGCGGTTAGTAGTAACATTAGTAAAAAGATTTTGAGTTACATTACTAGTATTATGTCCATACATTAAAGATAACTTACGCTGTTCTATACGCCATTCTTTTAATATTGCAGCGGTACGATCATCTATACTAACTACTCTTATTGAGGAACTTGTTTTCGGTGGCTGTATAATTTCTTTGTAACCAACGCCGATTGTTACTGTCTTATCTATATTGATAGTTTGTTTTTCGAAATTTATATCATTCCACGTTAAAGCCATGAGTTCGCCTCTACGCATACCAGTAAACGCTAGGGTACGAAACATAGCGTGATACATTGGCTCATCTTCTACTAATTTTAAAAAGTCTTTTAATTCCTCGCTAGAATAATAAATCAAATGCTCGTTTTCTTTGCCCTTACTTCTTTTAGGCAATTTAGTATATTTAAAAGGGTTTTCGGATATGATTTTTAAACTAACAGCATATTCTAATACATTAGCAGCGTACACTTTTATATTTCTATAATCTGAATAGCTCTCAATCCACTTATTTACAGTGTTTTGACAGTACGGTGTCGTTATACTTTTAATAGGCATATTTTCAAACTCTTTGAGAATAGTGTTTTTAAACATATTTTGTACTCTAACAAATGTACTTTCTCTAACAGTATGTTTATATTGTTCTAGCCATAATTTATACACTTGTTTATAAGTCGTTATTTCATTATTTAAAAAGCCGTTGCTTTGTATTTCCGTTTGTAGCTTTGCTTCTTCGATTTTGGCCTCTCTTTCAGTTTTGAAGCCTCGTCTTGTTGTCCGCTTCTGCTTACGAGTTACAGGATCAACACCCAAATATGCAACAAACATATAAGCTGTTGTCCCGTCTTTCTTTTTATATTTCTTAATCATTTTAAATCAATCCTTTCTACTTGCCCGCATGCGTTTGATTGGATTGAACGCACCTTTGAGAGTGGTTACTCATCAGTGCGGTAATAGTATGTATTTGCTCGTAAGAGAAGCGAGAAAAGTCATTTACAATTTTTAAATTGCTCAATAAATTCATCTAAACTTTTGGGATATGTTTCTTTGTAAACTAAATACATAGGTTTACCTTTTATAGCTTCGTATGAATAGTTAGGATAATGATAAAGACGCTCACTAATTTTTAAAGATTTTTGTTTTAAAATCTCTGCTTCTTTAATTAATGCCTCTGCATTTATATTGTTTTTATCCGTTTCTGCTTTCCTCATAAATTCTATGTAATCAGTACTAAATGCCACTATCTCTTCAAGAGAAACTGCCTCTGATTTTTTATTTTGATTATTATCGTTCTTATGTAGTATTTCAATACATAGTTTCTTTATATACTCATAACTGACAGAATTTATATCAATATTAGAGTTTTTTAACATGTCTAAAATTTCAAGTGTTTCTTTGTATTCATCTATCGAATAAAAATATATATCTGCTTCATTATAATAAGCCTTTAAAAAATAATTATATATCTTTTGGAAATCTTGAAATTGATCGAGAGCTTTACTATATCCGTTATGAAATAAGTCTTCACTAAATCGTATAATCAAATTATAAGAAACATTTAATTTTTCTGCATAAATGTGTAAATCATTTAAATCAATTTTTCTGTTACCATTTTCATGATTGGATATAGTATTTTGACTAAAACCTGTTAGTTTACTTAATTCTTTTTGGGTAATACGCCTAGCTTTTCTAATGCTTTTGATAACTGTCCCTAATGTATTTTGTCTTTCTACCATATTCTTCAATTCCTTTCGTTAAAATTCTAGCATAAAGAAAAAAATATCTCAATTTGCAATATTTTGTGTTGAAATAAATATCTCACTTTGAGATAATAGGCTCAAGGAGGTTTGAAACATGATTACAAAAAAATTGGAATTGAAACAAAAATATTTAAAACCTAAAGTTAGATTAAGAGAAGAAAGGTTAAAAAGAGAGTTATCAACTACCTATGTTTCTCAATTAATTGGAATTGATAGAAGACAGTATGAAGCAAAGGAAAAAGGTTTGTTCTCATTTCACGACTATGAAATTACTGTACTATCAAACGAATTAAATATTGATAGAGAGTTGTTTTTTATTTAGTTATTAATATCTCATTTTGAGATAAAAGGGAGGCTTCTAAATGAGTACACCGATATTAAGCGAAGCCGCTTCAATCGAGTTAGCAAACGGTATTTTAAAACTTGCTGAGCAAATCGCACAGCAAAAGATAGAACAACAACAGAAGCGGTGGCTTACACAAACGGAAGTAAGAAAGTTATACAGATGTACACATAGTGACGTTACCGAGTGGGAACGATTAGGACTTACTAAACGTAAACAGGGACGAAGCTATTACTATGACCGCCAAGAAATTGAGCAATTTTTAGAAAGTCAAAAATATTAAAAGATCTTGCCCGCAAGCGAGTGAATAAGTTAATAGAAATATTAGATAAAAAAACACACTCCTTGTCGTAGAAAGAGTGTGCTACGGAAATTTTGTTTGGTTTTAGAAGCTACGACCATCTGTACAGATTTTGCTGGTATCGCCCCCAGCCCTGTAATGTACTTAAGCTTTCAATCAAAGTCTAGCGTCCCGTAAGTTACTACCTTACAGTACGCATACTCTAGTTAACGTCTCTTGATTGACGGCGAGACACAACAAACGATGCCTTAATTTAGATTTACTTACCTATAAAACCACAGGATGATTTAAAACCTCGCATAAGCAAGGCCATCACCTCACATATTAGTGGGATGAAATAAGTATATAACGATATTTCGTTATATACAATAAGGAGGATAAAATGCTTAATTTAAAAGAATTAAGAGAAGAAAAAGGTTTATCTCGTTATCAGCTTTCAAAACTATCTGGATTATCAAATTCTACAATTCAATCAGCTGAACTTATTAATGAAAATCCTGGATTTTTAACAGTTAAAAGAATTTGCGACGCATTAGATATTGAGATTAAAGAAGTAAGGAAAATAAAAAATGGAAATTAATTATTGTGGAGGTGCTATATGATTAAGCAACTTTTCAAAGGTAATGAAATTAGATTTATAGAAAAAGACGGGGAACATTGGGCGGTAGCGAGTGATGTAGCAACTATATTAGGTTTTAGAGATAGTCATACAGCAGTGAGAGTATTACCTACTCATGTAAAGGATACACATAAAGTGCGTACCCTTGGAGGAGAACAAAATATGTCGGTTATCAATGAAAAAGGTATTTACAGATTAGTCATGCGTTCTAATAAAGCCGAAGCGGAAGAGTTTCAAGACTGGATATGTGACTTACTTGTTGAGTTACGCCGAGCCACAGGCCTAGAAGATTATCAAGCCTTTAGAATGTTAGATAAAGAAAAGCAAAAAGAAGCTATGGCGATTGTTAAAAAAGCAAATAGCAATGTTAAACCAGTGGATTTTATTAAACCTAATATGATAGCTAATAAAGCAGTTTCAACGCTATACGGCTTCAAAAAGGCTATTAAGAAAGGCGATATGACGCCGCCAATGTTAGAAGCAAGACAAACTATACTTGATGATGTTGTAGCACTAACAGAGGCTAACAGTCGCTTTAATTTAGGTATTAGAGTTAGTGAACGTATTTACGATAAATACAATGTTAGGACAGAGAAATGAAAGGGGCGATATTAATGCTTAGATTTATAAACGAACTTATTTATATAAGTGTAATAACCATATTTATATGTATGTATAGTGAATTTCATTACGCAATAGCGTTTTATGGACTAGGTTCACTAATAGCAATAATTAAGTATGAGATTAGTAAAGAACAGATAGCAAACAAACGCATATAAGACGTTTAGAGAGCAATTAAGAAACAAACAGATAGAAACATCAAATAATACAATCCGCTTCCAATTGAGGCGATTAGGAGGAAATAGAATGAATTTTGACGAAAAGGACTTAGTTTTTGAATTAGATGTTTTAAAAGAAAAATTAGAAGATGTATTAACAATACAACAATGGCATTTGGATAAATTTTTCACTAAACCACACTTAAGTAATAGAGAGGATTATATCAATCATGGTATTGGATATTCGGAACAACGAATTAATCAATCACAAATTACTGACCTTTTATATATGTATTTACAACGTTTCGACGAGGTATTAGAAAAATTTAAAGAATTAGATAAAAAAGAAACGTTATCAGCAACTGGCGACCAAACCGAAACTGATAACGCTGATAGATAGTTATACAAACTAAAAATCTATGTGAAAGGTTAACACTATGAACGATAAAAAACAATCAAGTAAACAACCTAGTTACTTCTCTATTTTACCCGCTAACGTGAGATATGACAATAACTTAACAGATAGTGAACGGGTGTTATTTGCTGAAATAACAGCATTTAGTAATAAGTATGGCTATTGTACAGCTAGTGATAAATATTTCGCTAGCTTGTACGGTCATAATGAAATAACGATATTAAACAGAATAAACCATTTAAGAAAATTAGGCTACTTAGAAATTAATTATGTATATATAGATAAACAATTGCAAAGACAAATTAGACCTAAATTCTATGAAGTAAAGGAGTAGTATAGTGAACGATAGATTAATTGACGTAACAGGTGGCTACGGAACAGTTTATAAAGAAGTGATGAAAACACCTAAGTTAAGTATTGAAGCAAAAGCTATATATTCTTACCTATCTTCTTATGCTGGTGGTAAAGATACAGCATTTCCAAGTGTAGATTTGATTTGTCATGAGCTTAATATCAGCGAAAATCGTTTTAGAAAATATAAAGATGAGTTAGTTAATCAAAAAGTTATTGATATAAAACGACAAAGAACAGATAACGGATTTAGTAAAAATATCTACACAATTAATCATCATTTCGTATCACGTCAATTTGTAGGCATACGAAATGTAGGCATACAAAACTTAGGGCTACAAAATGTAGGCATACAAAATAAAGGTACTAAGAATAACAGTATTAAGAATAACAAAGAGAAGAATAACAGTAGTAGTGGCATAAATGCCACTGCACAACAACCACCGTCACAATCCAGTAGTAATGTTTTTAATTTTTACCAAACTAATGGCTTTGGTATTTTACAACCAACCATTATTGAACAAATTAACGCATGGATAGATGATTTTAACGGTAATGAGAAGATCATTATCGAAGCACTTAAAGAAGCGGCTACTAACAATGTCTATAAGTGGGCGTATGTGAACAGTATTTTAAAAAACTGGTATCAAGACGGAATAAAGTCAGTCGAAGATATAGAAGCACGTAGAAGGCAAAGAGAAGCTATTAGCAACCGAAGTAAATCAAATAGCAGTAGTTACTTAGATAAGCTATTAAATAGCGAAGATGAAACGTTTGATAATTCACAATACAAAGATTTGTTCTAAGGAGGTATTATTTTGAAAACACTCACTGATATTTTAAAAAGTAAATTACGAAATAACGTAGTAGATGAACAACTCGATTTAAAATGTGAAAGATGTGGCAATAGATACGACTACTATAAATTTGATAACGGGCAAGAGGAACGTATCGGGTGTGATTGCTACATGATTGAGAAAGCTAAAGAAAGTACTCAAAACTATAAAGCTAAACAAAAGCGTATAAGTATTGAGAATGTATTTAAACAGTCACTAACAAATGATGATTTATTAAATGCAGAATTTGATAATTACAAGCCGACAAACGCCGAGCTTTTAGAAGCTAAACAAACTATTCAGAAATATGCTGCTAACTTTAATACAGACAATCCGCAATCATTACTATTACAGGGTAGTTTTGGAATAGGCAAAAGTCATTTAGCGATGTCAGTAGTTAGAGAAGTAAAGAAAAAAGGATATACAGCTTTATTTATTGACGTAACGGAACTAATTACAGCATATAGAGATACCTATAACAAAAAATCAGATGTCACAGAAAAAGAGCTAGATCAACTTATCAAAGACGTAGACTTACTTGTTATTGATGACTATGGCACATCTTTAACACCATACGGCATAAGTAAGATGTTTGGCGTAGCTAATTTGAGAACAGGAAAGAACAACATTATTACAACTAATAATGAGGCGTCTGAATTAGCTACTACGAAAGATATGGCGAAGATATTTAGCCGACTAATGAAAAATACAAAAGTAATTAAAATGCACGGAGCAGATTATAGACTGAAAGACTTCAAAGCATAGATAAGAGTTGCGGACTTTTTTGTCCGTGACTTTATTTTGAATTTACAACATACTTATTTGCTATTTTAAGCTATCATTTAGAGCAAAGATAATTGAATGCGATAAATAAACATTAAAAATAGTTGAATGCTTAAAATGAGCTTGTAAACGTGCTTAAAAGCGATTTGATGAATTAGAGGGGATTTTATTAATTGCGATGTGGTTTATTCAATCTATTAATGAAACGGAGGTAGGGAATTATGACAATTACTAAAGAAAGCAATCAAGCTATTGCTGACGCATGGAGTGTACTGTTTGAAGATAATAAATATCAAGCACTCATCAATGAATTAGAGGCTTTTCTTAATCAAACGAGAGATATGGTTAAACAGGGGCATAGCGTTGATGAGATAGACAATAAGCAATTACCTAAAATAGAGCAGTTAGAGAATGGTTTTAAGGCGTTTGCAGTGTGTAAGTTGCAAAGTATCAATAATCAGTTATGCACCATGCAAAGCGAAGCATTAGAGAATGATATCGATAATCCACATGCTGAAATTATTAAGCGACAAGATTTACAAGCTAGGTTATCGCTTATAACTAATAACGAAGCAATAACGCTTATTAAACAATTAGAGCCGACTAATACAAAAATATATGAGATATATCTATACCAAAATTTGATTGATAACCGCTTCACTGAATTAGAAAAGCAACATATATCAAAAGACTTCGAGAAACTAAAAAGAGAGGTATTATATCCTTATTCTGATGAAGTAGGATATAAACGACTGATAAGCGAAAGAAATACGTTAAACACGCTTAAAATGAGTTGTTTAGGCGTACCAGCAACGAAAGATGAAGCGGGCTATATCGGTGTACGCTCAATAGAGAAACGTTATAACGATGTATTAAGCAATAGCTAGATGAATAATATTAAGGCCTATCCTAGTTTGATAGGCTCATTCTGTTTAAAAAGAGGTGTATAAATGAAGTTGAAACGAGTTGATTATCGTTTATATTACTATGAAACAATGATTTCAGAATATGCGTTGCTAACTGAATTTAACCCACGTTTTATAAGTAATAAGGTTAAGGGAATTAAGTCACAAATCGAAGCTATGTATTTTTTGAACGTATCTCACTCAACGACAAGTGATGTATTCGGTGTCGTATCTATTTCGTACCCTTTAGATAAATTAGTCGTACATATCATAGAGGAAAAAGAGAAGTTAGACACCTATATAAGAAAATCGAACTATAAGCTAGCTTTATTTAAAGAGATAGTTAAGCGATATACACCTAGTGAACAAAAACAAATAATTTACTATATACGTTCGGGAGGATCAACTTCTAATTATGAATTAATTGAACGCTTACGACGTGATTTATACAGAGCGATACATAAGCGTAAGGTAATGGCAGGGACTAGAAGACTATGAAGTACGATAGAGAAACTATTAAACGCTTTATAAAGACGTATCACAAGCATAGCAATCGTTCAATGCAAGAAGTAGACGAGAGAGAGCTAGATATAGATAATTTCTTTGAACTTACTGATGATGTAGAAGCGGAAGAATTAAACGACAATGTAGACGATATTGTATTTTACAATGAACTAGAGCAGCTCGTTGATAAAATAGCTACGGATAAAGAATACTTTGTATTTTACTTATTATGTCAGGGTAAGTCTTTTAACGAAGTCGGAAAGGTATTTAATCTTTCGGGGGAACGCATTAGACAATTGTTTGAGATATTACTTAATAAGATAGTTGATGAAGCGGAGTAGCCCCCCCGTTTCAAATATTTAGAGGTTAAAAGGGATATTGGAGAACGGCGAGGGGTATCTACTCTCCAAATTTATTCTTTTTTTACACGTAAGGGGGGTATGCTAGAAATTGCTAGCATTTATTTTCTAAAAGTGATAACACTTACTAAGAAATGTTGGAAAATGTTGGTGTTAAATACTATATTGAGAAGTATTTGAATGAAATTAAAATGTAGGGAAATGTTGGGATGAAAGCAAATATACGAAAAGGTTTAAAACATCGGAAAATGTCGGACAATATACCTAGAAAATCCTAGCATAAAAATAGTTGCAAATGTGAGCATTATATCTTACATACCGCTTCAAAGGAACGACACGAACGACGATTATAAAAAGGGCTATTACTCAATATCGAGTAGTAGCTTTTGACTAATCAAAGCTATCGCTCAAAAAAGAGCTTGAGCATATTTAAGTTAATCATTTTCGATTAGGTTGAGCTATTAGTCGTTAAAGTCTAACAGCTTAAAAGTATGCGGTCATTTTTGGGCGTGTACATTTTATTAATGTTAATTTATGCAAAATTTCAGAGGCTTTTAAAATGGCTTAAATGTAGAAGTAGTATAGCTTTAAAGTTATTTTAGCTATTTAATATTTAGCATTAATTAAACTACTACAAATTACTACATATCACTTAGTAAATTACTAAAAACTACTAAGGGTTGTTATATAGCCCTCCTACTTACATAAAACTTACGATAACTTTCTGAAATGATGAAGAATGTTGAGGGCTTAAATATATAAGGGGGGCACTGATTTGAGGCCTCCTTAACTTAAAGTGTTAACTTTTGTTACGGCTATCGGAATAAGTAAGGGTGTATCTAAAATGTCGCACCCTTAATATTAATTTGTGATAGATAAAAGCTTATTTGTTACTTTCGGCAGCCATAAAAAGGACTTTTTGACTGCCATAAAAAAGGGATAGATAAGGGGGAGGTTGAATTTATTTTGAGAATTGATAAATATGCTTTCTACAAAGACCTTACGACTATCCAATTGTGGATTGTCCTTTAATACTTCTGAAATAATTAGCAGGGTCCAAATTTGGACTTTGCAAAAAAACCAAAGTTTTACCAAAGGTAGAGCAAAAATAGAATGTGCAAGGTTTGTACAAGGTTTACAAGAAAAAAATAGGAAAGTTTTAGGGGAGGTAGACGAGAAAATAACCGTAAGTTTTCCGTAAGGTTAGGTAAAATAAAAATACCAAGTTTTTACAAAGGTAAGCGAACTTTTTAAATTTATAAAACGGCTTTATATCAACGTTTTTAACATATAACAATAGTAATGTTTTATATAGGTTAGCAACTTTTAAAAATGATAAGGTTGAGCAATTAATTTTAAGTCTATTTAAGACGCTTTAATAAGATTAGGTATAAAAACATCAATCAAGTTATTCAATCGCTTCTACGCCTCTCTATTAAGCATATATACATATATGAACGATATATCCGCTTCGAATATGTAAAAAGCGTACATTTAATAGCTTATTAGTAAATTCATGAGTTAGTTATAACTTATAATTAGTACTAGGTACTAATTTTTGAGGAGGACAATATCAATGCGTTTGCGAAAAGCAACTATCAATTATTTAGAGAGTGAATTAATACATTATAAACACATATACAGAGATATAGAACGTATTAGGAGCGGAAAGATATATCCCTCACAGTACAATGAGCAAAAAGCATTAAAAGATAGACGATTTAAGCAGCTAACGAGAATGAAGAACGCAATAGAGCATGTATATGCTACGAGCATTGAAGATAGTCAGAGATTGATAGATAGGTACTATTTCAACAATATTGAGAGTTTAAATTTAACGGGAGTAGCACTTATGATTAATGTCAGTAAATCAACAGCATACAATTTAAGAAACGATATACTACTACGACTATCTGATGAGTTAGGTATATTGAAATAAAAACCTAAGAAAACCTAAGTATAAAACCTAATATAAGGGCGTTTAAGTCGAAAATTGAAAGATACGATATTAATAAGCTAGAGAGCTATATATAAGATATAGAACTTGATAAAACTTGAAATTTGAACATGTTATTAAGACAAAAACTTGACTAAACTTGACATTTAAAAGGCCATATAACTACAAAACCTATCAAAACCGTACATTTTTATAGCTATATAATGATTTACAAGCGTAGTTATAGATACACTTGTTACAACCGTACTTAAAAGTACACTTGTAAACTAGAGCCTTAAAATAGGGAAGTGGTTTAACCAGCCCAAATGTGGATTGGTTAAATGCGTCCATAAGTGGACTTATTAGCTGTTTCTCTTAATATCCCCAAATTTGAGGATATTAGTTTATCACTCAGCCCAAATGTGAGTTCAGTAATAGAACTGAATAGTTATACACATTCAATATGCTCAAATGTGAGCTCGTTAACCACCCCAAATATGAGGGCGTTAATACAGCCGAAATGTTGGCCGTATTTAATTAATCACTGATATATCACAGCGGTAAATCAGAAAACGACAATATCCGTTCTCTAAATTCTGAAAAGCCAAATGTGGATTGTCTGAATATATAGCTAGAAACCTCAAATGTGAGTTCTCTAATACCCGAACTATCGAAGCGGTATTTTAGATAACCAAAATTTGGGTTATCTAGCTTATAGATGTGCGTAGTTAATTTGGCTACGCAGCTTATGGCCGAAACATATTTATGATGTATGATCTCACGGCGCAGATTTGAGCCGTGAGTTTCACAGTCCAAATATGGACAGTGATATGTACAATTTTGTATACACCTCATAAGGCATTTTAGCGTGTAAGCCAACGCACCACTTTAGTGCATGAGCTGATGTAACGGTTTGTGACGGTAGCTGACTGAACGAAACGTTAGGGCAGAAAAATAAGGAGGTCGTGCAACGCTACCCCCTTATTAAGTGAGTTGTTAATATTACCTCGTAAAACACGAGGGCATAAAAAAAGAGATTGTGAAACGCTGCTTCTTTAATAACGTGAAAACGACTTAGCACATGGCAAGTTTGGTAAGTGGTTAAAAAATCTAAACTTTGATTGGAATACCGCTAATAGATTTATGAAAGTTTCATCAGAATTACCAAATTCTGATACGTACCACAATTTAGGTTCTAACGCTCTATATCTAATTACCACTCTACCCGAACCAGAACGCACCAAAGAACACACAACGTCAAAAGGGGAGAACGAAACGTTACCCCCTTTGCTCATGCAGTCGTGAAACACGACCTCATACATGCAGTAACGAAATGTTCCCCCACATTTATCGTCGCAAGTTACGACGTTAGGTAAGCGGAATATAGTAACCGCTTCAAACTTATTTTTCCAGTTTTGCACGCCTAAAAAGATGTTTCACTGGTTTAGGACTACACTTTTAAAATATGTTTGATATGATATTAGTAAATAATTTTATATATATGCAGAAGGAAACTAGATAATAATGGAAAAAGAATTAAAAAGAATTGTTTATTGTTTAATAGGATTGTTTGTATTTTTTGCTCTATTAGGAATTGGGATATATTTTCTTGATGATGGATCTAATAATGGTTTGAGTGGCAATTTATATGTCGGCATTTGCACTTTTACGACGGGAGCTTTAGCAATAGTAGGTGTCGCTTATACTATTTTTAGTAATCAGAAATTGAAAAACCAAGAATTATTAGACGCAGAAAAATTAAAAAATAAAGAATTATTAAACAGTTTAGATCAAAAATCAGAATGGCGTAAAGAATTAATGAATATTGCTGCTAAACCAGTAATGCAATTAGAAGATGTATATAGAATTTTAGCTTCGCTTAGATTTTTACCCAAAGATGAAGATGAAGTTAAACAATCTAAACAGAAAGATTTTGATGAGATTTCTAATTATATCTATAATGAGTTAATTAAGAAAATTAGTGATTTTTATCTCAATAATAATATAAATATAAACAAGACATTAGAAAAAGAAAGCTCAGAAAAAGAAATTTCATGTTATAGATTTAATGTTTTAAATAGTGAAGAAATACGACAGTATGTGAAATTTTTACTTAAACATCATTGGGAATATAACCAAAGTGAAAAAAATAAGAAAGATTTTATAAAAAAAGAGAGGAAAGAGTTTTTTAAAGTAACAAATCAAGTAGGTGAACTTACTGCAGATGAAAAATTTGAAAACCTTTTTGCTCGTGGATATGAAACTATAAGTGATGAGGTAAGAGAATATAAAACATTTGAAATTTCAGTGAAAAAAATAGATGAAAATACATCAAAATATATCTCAGACTGTAAAAGTAATAATAAAATAATTGTTAAAAATTTAACTTTAGATAAAAAAGGTTGTAAAACAATACTGAAAGGACAGTATAAGAGCAATAAATAATTAGTTTATCAATTAAGCAACGTGACTTAAAGGGGTAAGTATTTTGCTGATACCCTAAAAAAATAGACAAATTACCATATTTAGAATGTGGTAAAAAAATTTTTACTTTTGGTAAAAAATACTTGCTTTTAAATTATTAATATAATAAGATTTATTTAACGGATCAAGCCATACCACCTATTAATTTAGGAGTATGGCTATTTTTTTGCATAGAGGTATTAATATAATGAAGCCATTTAAAACATATGAAGAACAACTTCAAATACTAAAAAATAGAGGTTTAACAGTCACAACTGAAAATATATATGATTTAGAGAATGAAAATTATTATAATATCATTAATGGTTATAAAGATTTATTTTTAAAAAGAAAAGCTAATTCTAATGACTTTTTAATGCCAGAAACTTACATAGAAAATGCTTCTTTTGACGAAATATTTTCATTATATAAATTAGATCGTAGATTGAGAAATACTATTATTGAATACTTATTAGTGTTTGAAACACATTTGAAATCTAGAATTGCTTATCATTTTAGCAATAAGTACAATGATCCACACTCTTATTTGTATTTTAAAAATTACGCTTATGAAGAAAATTCTGAGACAGTGTTAAAAACGGTAGCAACATTAAGCAATATAATGACCAAGACTAATAAACAACCAATTGCTCACTATATAAAAAATCATAATGGAGTACCTTTTTGGGTTTTAATGAATTATTTAACTATCGGAAATGTCTCATATTTATTTCAAATTTTAGATGAAGATATTAAAAAAGAAATTGCAAAAAGTTATTCAGATAAATTTTCAAGAGAGTATGGTTTAGATGTAAATATTCAACATAAAGACATTGAAGGTATAGTTAAGCAAGTTAATTTCTTTAGAAATGTTTGTGCTCATGAAGAGAGACTGTATGATTTTAAAATAAAAAAGCAAATTAACTCTAAAAATCTAATTGCTAATTATAATTCAATATCTAACATTTGTATAAAAAATGATAACTTACAATCTAAATTATTTGATATGTTATTATTTTTAATATTCTTTTTAAATAAAAGAGACTATGAAAATATGATTAAGGAAATAGATAGCCATATAGATTATTATTTAAAAGATATTAATACAATTACTAAAAGCAATATTTACGATAAAATGGGTTGTTTATTAAATAACTTTTCTGAGATATTAAATTTGAAATATCATAAAGAAGATTGTTAAAGAATGTAAAGCATGCGGACAAGTTAGATATACAGTTAAAAACGTCACTTACAAAGTGACGTTTTTATTTTGAATACGTTTTGAATACGTTATTTAAAAATTAATAGTAATCTACAATAATGATGTAGCTACAAAACATTGATATAACAACGTTTATAAACAGTTAGAAATACATAGAAAAAGTATTTATTGTTGGAGAGTCGTTGTTCCAGAATATAAATAAGGTATGTTTATTATGCTAGAAATCTCAAGTAATTGAGGTTTCTAGCTTTTTATTTTATTCAATTGTGATGGCTTGAGTCTATGCTTTTTGAATGATATCTAAAATAAGCGACTAGATAATTGAATACTTTGACCTTATGGACTTAAATATTTGGAACTTAAAGATTTGATTATTTAAATTTTAATGTATTACTTGTTCAATTTTTATCATTATCTTTCTCAATTTTCATATCTATAAAGAAAAAAACGATAATTATAACTAAAAAAAGAGAATAGAAAATGGTCTTACCATATGGAATATGAAAAAATGCGATGAAAATAATTGAGAATATGTTCAATAATACCAAACTAATCGTTAAGGCTATTTGATATTTTTTCATTATCAATCTCTCCTTTAGCATCATTAAGAAAATGTTTTTAAATGGAGATCGTTATAAATTTGGTCGATCTCGAAACAGTAATTAGCTATTTCCCATCTAATCGACGACTGATATAGCCTAATACAGCACCAATTATAACTAATACTAAAATATATATTAAATTTGATAATTGATTATCTAAAGTAAGCATTGGCTGAACATAAAACGTAGCAACAATTAGTATTATTAAAAATATAACACCTGCAATTATTCTGTATTTCATCATAGACACCCCAACATTTTTAAGTCATTTTAGAAATTCCCCACATTTTAATTATGCAGTTTTTTAATAAATTTTAAAAAGTCAAAGTATATAGCTATTTATCATCATCATGTTTTTTCTGTTTAGGTGCGTAGTGATCGATTATAAATTGAAAAATGAAAACGTATGTCCAAAAAAGTATAATTCCCCAAATATTTGTAAGAATATGAATATGTGTTATCCACATAAAAATACAAAGTAATATGATTGATCCAAAATATATAATATTTAGAATTAATCTCAATTTAGATTTTGACATATATTATGCAACCTTTCATGAAAATCTCAACTATTGAATTTTAACCATTCAAAAATGATATGACATATATTAATAAATACTGTATGAAAAAGTTTGATTTATTAAATCATTTAGTTACTTAAATATTTAGCGAAAAAAGGCATTTCTTATCTTTAGGCATATATATTATCTTATGATCACTAATAATTTTAACATTGTTTATAAATATAAAAATAACATAAAATATTAAAAACATGAATTAAAAATTTTTATATAATCAGTTTTATTTATAGTTTCTTTAATTCATCTATGTTTAAAGTACAGACATGTTGGAGGGATTAATATTATATTTTAAGCATGGTGTTATTCAAATTAAAGATCATACTTTTATATATAACGTATTATGTATAATATTAGTATCATAAAAAGCATACTTAAATATATGATAAGTAAGAAGGTGCATAGTGTGGAATATAAAACACTTAAAAAGCTTTTTCATATGTATGGTTGGGATAATGTAGAAACAGAATATAATATGCGGTTAAATAGTTATTCAAGTTATGTTACCGACTTTGTTATTCATCCAATTCAGGACGAGAAACAACAAAGAGGCATAGAGTATCCTCTATTCTTTGTTCTAAATCGATCATTAGGTATTAATCTTGAAAAGGTCTTGAAAAACTCAGATAGAATTAAGCAACTTTCCTCAACATTGCCTAAACTCGCGAATGAAGCATATATTAAATATTTATTAATCACTGAACTCCAAAGTACAAATGAAATTGAAAATATAAAAAGTACAAAAAAAGAGATTGCTGCGTCACTGAACAAAACAAAAGGTGAGAATAAGCGTTTTGATGGATTAGTAAATCAATATATTATGATTGAAAATGATGACGTTGAAATCAATACGAGTCCGGGACATAAATAATATAATGAAGCTATTTTGCAAATTCGCAGTAGCTGACTGAACTGAGAAAATGCTTAAATCAAGCTTTTTTCAGTTCTAGTCATCCTTGCGGGGGTGGGCGGGGCCCCAACACAAAAAATCACGAAAGTGATTTTACAAGCTAAGCAAGTTGGGGTTACGACGAATTTAAAAGAATTCTGTCCCACTCCCCAATTGTTGCTTCTGAAATTCTAGAAAAAGATTTACCAGATGGAAATTTGTTTAGAAAAAATTCTATCGGTGTCTACGACAATGCTAAAAGTAAATGGGTTCATAGAAATGAATTTAATGAACCAGAAATTTATGAATATCTAACCATTTTATTAAGTTTTATTAAACATTATGAAGCACCCAGTATTTATAAAATATTAGCTAGTCATTATATGTTTGAGTACATACACCCTTTTTACGATGGAAATGGAAGAGTAGGAAGATATATTTTAGCTAAATTGCTTAATGATAACTTGGATTCATTTACAGCACTCACTTTTTCATACGTCGTAAATCACAATAAAAATAAATATTATAAGGCATTTCAAGAAGCATCTGATTACTTTAATAAAGGTGAAATAACAAATTTCATTGATGATATGATGCAATTACTTATTGAAGGACAAAATAATATAATAGAAACGTTTGAAAATAATACAGAAATCATTAAAAGACTTGCACAGGCACTTGATCAACAAGGATTGAATAAATATGATTCAGATGTTCTCTTTATATTACTTCAAGATAAAATTTTTGGAAGTAAATATTCTAGAATTACTATTAAAGGAGTCAAATATATCGCAGGATATTCAAGAAATAAAGTTAATGAAGTCATAAACAAATATGAAAACAAATTAATTAAGTTAAAAAGTAATCCTGTTGTTTACGAGGTGAAAGACAGTTACGTACAAGAATTATTGACAATGCATCACACTACAAACTAAATATATAAGCAGACAAATACGCATCATTAATAGGCAATTACGCAATAAACGCCAAATGTATCCTCAGGTGTTTACAATAAAAGTGTAATTTAAATATTAATGAAGGAGTGGAATCCAATGACAGACGTATTCGGTTTCATTAAAAAAGCGATTGACTTTATTAGTAGTATTTTAGTACATGGCGAACCTAAATAATTATTTTTACAATAATCATCACCCCGAGAGTTAGATTGAAATCTAATTTTCGGGGTGAACTTTATATAACCATATTAATTAAAAACATGATAATTTTTATTCTTTTTGAAAATACGTAATTGATTCAACTTCATTGCAAATTGTTGATATAACATGATACATCCAAAGACCCAAGATAGACTAAATGTAAAGCCCCCATTACATCTGTTAAAATAGTGTATAGTATATAGAAAAAGACTATTTAGGGGGGATTGCATGGCGTTTAAGCTAATTACTTATTTCGATGAAAGCTATATTGATTCAATTTATGAAGTATATCAATCAGTTGGTTGGTTAAAACATAACAAAGAGGCGATATGTGAGATTTTCCGTAATAGTACACATGTCGTCTTAACTATTTATAATAATAAAGTCATTGGCGTAGCTAGGGCATTATCAGATGGTGTATTCAACGCAGCCATTTATGATGTTGTAGTTAACAAAGATTTTCAAAATAACCAAATTGGTATGCGTATGCTCGAATGCCTTCTAGATGAAATAGGCTTAGTTTCATGCATACATTTAATATCAACTATTGGTAATTTAGATTTTTATCAAAAAGCGGGATTTAAAAAATTGAAAACTGGTATGGTTATATACCAAGATAAACGTCTAACAGATACATATACTGAATAATTGGAAAATGGAATTGTAAATCGTTCTATTAAGTCTAAAATGAAAATCTGTATTACAATAGAAGAATTAAAGTTACGAATTATAGGAGTGTTATGTAAATGGAATGGATATTATTTGATAAAGACGGGACGTTAATTGAGTTTGACAAGAGTTGGGAGAAAATCGGCATAAGACTAGTAGATAGTCTTTTAGATGAATACCCAGTCGCCGATAAAGAAGTTGCGCATCGACAATTGGGTATTCTCGATGATGCAATTGTTCCTGATTCTGTGATGGGTTCAGGCTCACTAGATGAAATGATTAAAGCTTTCAATAACGTTGTTGGTAAAGATGTCTCAACTTGGACACGTAATACAAGTCAATCCCTTGTCGATACGCGTGTGCCAGAGAATAACTGGATTGATGGTGTATACGATATGATTCAATCATTGAGAAAAGACGGCTATAAAATTGGTATTGTTACAAGTGATTCTAGAAAAGGCGTCTTGCAGTTTTTAGAAGATACAAATTCAAAAGATGCATTTGACTTAGTGATTTCAACAGAAACACATGCTGCTGAAAAGCCCAATCCGGCAGTACTTAATCCATTGTTTGATCACTATGACGTGAAACCTAAAGATGTAGTGATTGTTGGTGATACGAATAATGATATGAAGACAAAGGTAAATGCTGAATTAGGTTTAGCAATTGGTGTACTGAGTGGTATTGCTAAAAAAGAAGAGTTAGTCGACGCTGATGTGATTATAGATACAGCGGTAAGTGTGCCCGAAGTCTTAAAACAATATAGTGAAAATAAATAAGGTTATAAAAAGGGAGCGGGACAGAATTCTTTTGAATTCGTCGTCCCACCCCCGCAAGGATGACTAGAACTGAGAAAAGCTTGATTTAAGCGCCTTCTCAGTTCAGTCAGCTACTGCGAATTTGCTAAATAGCATTATTATATTATTTATGTCCCAGACTGTTTTAGATATTATCGATTGTCTACGTTACGGTACGTATTAATGACATGTGCAATTTTATCAATAATTGGATCTAATGAGTCAGGATTTTCGTGAATATCATATTCATTGATATTTACACGTACTACTGGACAAGCATTAAAGTTATTAATCCAATCTTCATAGCGTTTAAATAATTTTTGCCAATATTCTGGATCTGTATTAATTTCCATATCACGACCACGTGCTTTGATACGTTCAATGACTTCATCATAATCACATTCAAGATAAATTAATACATCAGGTTTAGGGAAGTAGGGTGTCATTACCATAGCATTGAACAACTCAGAATAGGTTTTGAAATCATCTTCATTCATAGTACCTTGTTCTTCATGCATTTTCGCGAAAATATCTACATCTTCATAAATAGAACGATCTTGTATAAATCCACCACCATATTCAAACATACGCTTTTGTTCTTTAAAGCGCTCCGCTAAAAAGTAGATTTGTAAGTGAAAGCTCCAACGTTCAAAGTCATCATAAAATTTATCGAGATAAGGATTATGATCAACATTTTCAAAAGAGGTTTTAAAATTCAGTTTGTCGGCTAACGCTTGTGTCAATGTTGATTTACCAACACCAACTGTACCAGCAATAGTGATAATTGCATTTTGAGGTACTTTGTAATTATTCATTTTCAATTGCTCCTATCATAGGTCTTATTTTTTCTAAAATGGATTGATAATCTGAATCATTATTGACAAAATCAATATCACTTGTATTAATTAAGACAACATTCGCACCTTCACACTTCATCGCATTATAAAATGTTAAATAATCTTCTTTTAAATTCAATAAATAGTTATCTTCGATATGATGCTCGAAACTACGGTTACGTTTAGCGATTCTCTGTTTCAAAACATTCAAATCTGCATCTAAAAAAATAACCATGTTAGGCATTTCAAGATCTTCTGTTAAAATATCGAAAATGCGGTCAAATTTATCAAATTCATGATGACTTAAAGTGTTACGGGCAAATATTTTATTTTTATAAATATGATAATCGCTAACAACGCCTTGTGTCATTTTTGCGATATCTTTCGCTTGTTTGTATCGATTACAAAGGAAGAACATTTCAGTTTGAAAACTCCATTTAGAGATATCATCGTAAAAATCAGACAAAAATGGATTTTCATCAATTATTTCTTTTTCTTCATAGTAATTTAATGACTGACTAAGCTTATGAGCTAGGGAGGATTTACCTACACCAATAGGGCCCTCAATTGCGATAAATGGTTTGTTCATAATCACATCTCCAAATGTTAAAATAGACAATGAGTATTGTATCATAAGTGAGGTATAACACACATGGCAAATGATGAATATTACATGAAATTAGCGATTGAAGAAGCTAAAAAAGCGCAAAATATTGGAGAAGTACCAATAGGTGCAATTATTGTTAAAGATGATGAAGTTATAGCACGATCACATAATTTAAGAGAAACTGCACAGCTTCCGACTGCACATGCAGAACATATAGCGATTGAACGAGCGTCTAATACCATTGGAAGTTGGCGTTTAGAAGGTTGCACCTTATATGTAACGTTGGAACCCTGTGTCATGTGTGCAGGTGCTATCGTGATGAGCAGAATTCCTAAAGTGGTTTACGGTGCTTCTGACCCTAAAGGTGGATGTGGTGGTAGCTTGATGAATTTACTAGTAGAGTCACGCTTTAATCATAGAGCTGAAGTGGTTAGTGGTGTATGTGAACAAGAATGTGGAGATCTATTACGTAACTTCTTTCGAGAATTACGATTAAAGAAGTCTAAAACGAACAAGTAAGCGTACAAATTGTTTTATATTTGTTAAAATAATACACGTGAATGTGGTGTCAAAATTGAGGTTTAAAAACTTTCAGATGATACTTTTTCAAAATAAATAGCGTTTAATTAAGATAATGAAACGAGGTAACTGTATGATTAAATTAATAGCAACAGATATGGATGGCACATTGTTAAATGCTGCACATGAAATTTCACAAGAAAATGTTGATGCGATTAAATTTGCACAATCACAAGGAATAACAGTTGCCATTGCGACAGGTCGTGCATTCTATGAAGCGAACACACCTGTAGCTGAAACAGATTTAAGTGTGCCATACATTTGTTTAAATGGTGCAGAAGTACGTGATGAATCGTTTAATATTATGAGTACCTCTAACTTAAATCATGAATTAGTGGAACGCATAAAATCCATCTTGAACCATGAAGATGTATACTATCAAATTTACACTAATAGAGGGATTTACACAGAAGATCCTACTAAAGATTTAGATATATATTTAGATATTGCTAAACAAGCAGGACAAGAAGCGGATGTTGAAAAGATTAAAAACGGCATTCAAAAACGTATAGATAATGGGACGTTGAAAGTTGTAAATAGTTATGAGGAAATTGAAAATATTCCAGGCGAACTAATTATGAAAGTCCTTGCCTTTAATCCAGATTTAGAGAAAATAAATAAAATAGGGGCAGAACTCTCAGCAATTTCAAGTTTAGCTATCTCATCTTCATCACGTGGTAACCTTGAAATTACCCATTCTGATGCTCAAAAAGGAATAGCGTTAGCGTCTATTGCAGATCAATTAAATATTGATTTAAAAGACGTTATGGCATTAGGTGACAATTTAAATGATGTGTCAATGTTAGAACGTGTAGGTTATCCGGTGGCAGTAGAAAATGCAATGCCTGAAGTAAAAGCCGTTGCAAAATATGTCACAGATACAAACGAAAATAGTGGTGTAGGTAAAGCCATTATGAAACTATTACAAGAAGAAAATAATTAATATTAAGAGGTGTTTAGAAGAAATGAAAGGACTTATTATTGTTGGTAGTGCAAAAGTAGGCTCACATACGAATGCGCTTGCTAAATATTTAGTGGGTCAATTTGATACACATGATTTAGATGTTGATATATTTGATTTAGCAGAAAGACCTTTAAATCAGTTAGACTTTTCAGGAACAACCCATTCAACAGAAGAAATTAAAGCAAACGCAAAAGACTTTCAAACTAAAGTTATGGAAGCAGACTTCTTAGTACTTGGCACACCTAATTATCATGGTTCTTACTCTGGCATTCTTAAAAATGCATTAGATCATATCAATATGGATTACGTTAAAATGAAACCAGTAGGGCTAATTGGCAATAGCGGTGGTATTGTTAGTTCAGAACCACTATCACATTTACGTGTCATTGTTCGCAGTTTACTAGGTATCGCGGTACCGACACAAATTGCTACACACGATTCAGATTACAGTAAACTTGAAGATGGTACATTGTATCTTGATGATGACCAATTTCAGTTGCGCGCAAAATTATTTGTAGACCAAATTGTATCATTTGTGAATAATAGTCCTTATGAACATTTAAAATAAAATTTAATTATCTATAAGTACACATATATAATAGTAGAAACTAGTTTTTAAGAACGATTTTTATCGTTCTTTTTTTATTGCTTTAAAAAGAATATTTCAGACGATTATATAGATTGCAATGCAAAAGATGTTTTTTTGAACTTAATTATATGTATTTATATTCGTTTTTTAATTGAATTTGATATTAATTTATAATTATATGGTTTTTAAAAGCATATCCGTGGTATAGTGTGATTATATTTAATTGCTTTCAATTGTTTGGAGCCTAATCTTTTAATTAGTTTTTTAAATTTAAGTAATTAAATAAACGGTTAAATTAGGTCGATTTATAATTCTTTTAGGGAGTGGTCTGTTTGAAAAATAAACAAAAAAAGAGATTGGATTTTCTACCGAATAAACAAAATAAATATTCAATTAGAAAATTCACAGTAGGGACAGCATCTATATTAGTAGGGACAGCTTTAATCTTTGGAAGTGCTCATGATGAAGCAAAAGCAGCTGAAAAAGATCAAGCTTCCACAACTATAGATACGAATGAAGCGCAAGATGTAAAAGTAAAAGGTCATGTACAAACATCCGAGAGTGCTACATTATCACAAGTGAAACCAGAACAAATTGACACTACAAAACAAAATGTAGCAACTGATGCAGATAATAATTCTAATTCCGTATTAAACAATAAAAATTCAAATGAAACTAGTAAACAAGAAAGTGAACATCAATTACCAAAGCAAGAAGTGAGTTCTCAAGACAACTTAAATGAAAGTGCAAGTGTAGAAGCTACTAAAAATTTAACTTCTACAGAAGAGAATAGCAGTACGCAAACTTCAGATAGTGATATAACTAATGAAGCTAAGTCAGAACAACCTACTGTAGAAACATCTACTACAAACCAAGAATCAAAAAAGGCAACAGGTTTAACTCATAAAGATAATCAATCAAGCATAGAAAGTGACGCTACTCAAATCAATGATGATTCAAACTTGGAAGATAGCCAAGAAGAGAAAGACAACCAAACTTCAAATATTAACTTAAACGAACCAACATCTGTAGAAGATAATAATGATACTAAGACAGTTAGTGCATCAGGTTTAGATTCATCATTTGAAAATACTGAGACACAATTAAATAATAGTAATGATAATACAGAAAAAGAGAAAGCATTAACAAATTTTGTAGCTGAGAATACTGGTAGTTCAATTGAAGAGGCTAGTGAAAATGTTAAAAACCTTAATATTGACTATAATCAAGTTGATAATAAAGCATTACTAAGTGCGCTCATTAAGGCTGACTCTAATAAAAAAGATGCCGAGGCTACATATGCGACAACGAGTGATGTAAATACAACGCGTTCTGTACAACCAAAAAGTAGATTAGCTGTGAATAAATTAGCTGCTGCTAGACAAGGTCAAAATGTAAATGATTTAATTAAGGTCTCAAATCAATATATAGAAGAAGGTCACAACAATGACGGTGTAATTCACGCACATGATGGTGAACCAATAACATATCATTCAGATATTGCTGTTGATGATGCTGTAAATAGTGGAGATACAATGACAATTGATTATGATCCACATACAATCCCGTCAGACTTAACTGATGAATATTTTGTGCCAGATATTGCAGATAGCAATGGTGACATTATCGCAACAGGCACATATGATAATGCAACTAAACGCGCAACATATACATTTACAGATTTTGTTGATACACACTCAAATGTTAAAGGGACGCTATCGTTATCATCGTTTATTGATAAATCAAAAGTGCCAACAAGAGATACTAACATCGATATGACTTTTAAGACTGCTAATACTGCTTATAATCAAAATTTCACAGTTGATTATCAGTATCCTAGAGTCAAAGGGGATTCAAATATCCAAAGTATATTCACTCATCTTGATTTAGATAATCAAACCGTTGAACAAACGGTATATGTCAATCCATTAAGATACACAGCTAAAAATACAGATGTCACAATCAATGGTAATGGACCAAATGGTAGTACAATTATAGATAACAATACTGAGATTAAAATTTATAAAGTGGCATCAAATCAATATCTTCCAGATAGCAATAGAATTTATAATTATTCTCAATATGAAGATGTTACTAAAGAATATCCAGTGACTATAAATAATAATAATACGGCTACAATTAATTTTGGAGATATTAATACGCCATATATCATCAAAGTAGTTAGTAAGTATCAACCAGACGCTGAAGGTAATGTAAATGTCGAACAATGGGCGTCTATGGTTACATCTAATAAATATTATGGTACAGATGATACAGCAGAGTATGGTAATAATATAACATTTGCTACAAGTAATGGTAATGGTAATGGTGACGATACAGATAGTGATGCGGATGCGGATAGCGATGCAGATGCGGATAGCGATGCCGATGCGGATAGCGATGCGGATGCCGATGCAGATGCAGATGCGGATTCTGATAGCGATGCCGACGCAGATAGTGATGCGGATGCAGATAGTGATGCTGACGCGGATAGTGATGCGGATGCAGATAGTGATGCTGACGCGGATAGTGATGCTGACGCGGATAGTGATGCGGATAGTGATGCGGATGCCGACGCCGATGCGGATTCTGATGCGGATGCGGATAGCGATGCCGATGCGGATAGCGATGCCGATGCGGATAGCGATGCGGATGCCGACGCGGATGCCGATGCAGATGCGGATTCTGATGCGGATGCCGACGCAGATAGTGACGCGGATGCAGATGCGGATGCGGATGCAGATAGTGATGCGGATTCTGATAGCGATGCCGACGCGGATGCGGACGCTGACGCGGATAGTGATGCGGATGCAGATAGTGATGCGGATGCAGATAGTGATGCTGACGCGGATAGTGATGCGGATGCAGATAGTGATGCTGACGCGGATAGTGATGCTGACGCGGATAGTGATGCGGATTCTGATGCGGATGCCGACGCTGATGCTGATGCTGATGCGGATGCAGATAGTGATGCGGATGCCGACGCAGATGCAGACAGTGACGCCGACGCCGATAGCGATGCCGACGCGGATAGTGATGCCGACGCAGATGCGGATTCTGATGCGGATTCTGATGCGGATGCCGACGCCGATAGTGACGCAGATGCCGATGCCGACAGTGACGCCGACGCGGATGCGGATGCCGATGCGGATGCCGACGCTGACGCCGATGCTGATGCGGACGCAGATAGCGACGCCGATTCTGATGCGGATGCCGACGCGGATGCGGATGCAGATGCAGATAGCGATGCCGACGCAGATAGTGACGCCGACGCCGATAGCGATGCCGACGCAGACAGTGATGCCGATGCAGATAGCGATGCCGACGCAGATAGTGATGCCGACGCAGATAGTGATGCCGACGCAGATAGTGATGCCGATGCAGATAGTGACGCAGATGCCGACGCGGATGCGGATGCCGACGCAGATAGTGACGCCGATGCAGATGCTGACGCGGATGCCGACGCAGATGCCGATGCAGATAGTGATGCCGATGCAGATAGTGATGCGGATGCTGATGCCGACAGTGATGCCGATGCCGATAAAGATCATAATGACAAAGCAGATAAATCAAATGATAACGAATTACCTGATACTGGTAATAACACTCAAAATAATGGCACATTATTTGGTTCATTATTTGCTGCACTTGGAGGACTATTCTTAGCGGGCAGCCGTCGTAAAAACAAAAATAATGAAGAAAAATAATAGGTAGTCTTTATATTTGCGCAATGAAAATTAAAACCAGGCCTTCTATGGCCTGGTTTTCTTTTAAATACTATGATATAGATTGATATAAATAGAATTAATAAGGAGAAAACTATGGATTTTGACTATAAATTAGATAAATTATTAACCGAAGTAAATAATAAAAGCGAAATTAATAATTATGTTTTTATAAGTTTGGGTAAACCTAACATCAAAGCCCAAGTTAAATTAATCAAAAAAACTAATTATCTTAAGCAAGATATTTCGAAATTAGCACTTAAATTTAAACAGAAGACAGGTCAGTTTCCAGAGTGGATTAAATTAGATATTGTTACGTCAACAGAAAAAGTTCTATTTAAAGAATTAAAAAAAGAATTGATTAATACAAGACGTAATTATGTGGATTTTGGTATAGCATTTGATAGTCAATGGAATCTAGCAGTGTTACCTGAAGAAATTAATGCGAATGCTTTTGTTCGACCAGATAATTCTACTAAAGAATTATTTCTTTCTGAAAAAAATATTAATAATTATTTACGTAAATATACGACTAATAAAAAGGCATTTTCTAGTGAATTTTATAATGAAAAAGAAGTTGTTAAATTTTATACACATGGTTTCTTCATAGGTAATGAGAAAGTATATGAACTATACAGCAAGGGTTATAGAAAAGGTTTAAGAAAAGTAGACCATTTGGAGAATGAAATTGATCAATTAATTGAAAGTAGCACTAATTTTTTACAGAATATGTTGTTAGATAATGGTAAGTATATTTATGGATATTTCCCACATTTTGATAATGAAATTGGATTTTATAATATTTTAAGACATTCATCTTCTACATATGCTTTGATAGAAGGATTAGCCTATTTAGGTAAAAGTTTACAACCCGTTGAAAAGGCAATTGATTATGTTATTTCAAATCAATTACTTGAAGTTGAAGATAAAGCATATATCTATGATGATACGGAAGACGCTAATGAAATTAAATTAGGACAAAATGCTTCATTTATATTCGCTATATGTGAATATTTAAAACATGAGAATAATCCTAAATATCTTGAAGCTGCTCAAAAAGTAGCAAAAGGTATTCTTTCAATGATTGATGAAGATACGTATGAAACGACGCACTTATTGAATTATCCTGATTTAAGCGTAAAAGAGAAATTCAGAATTATTTATTATGATGGCGAAGCTGCACTTGCATTGTTGAGACTATATCAAAGAGATAATAATAAAGTATGGTTGAAAACTGTAGAAAATTTAATGGATCGTTTCATTGAGAAGAAATATTGGCAATATCATGATCATTGGCTAGGTTATTGTACAAATGAATTAATTCAAATTAACCCTCAAGAAAAATATTTTGAATTTGGTATAAAAAATGTGAATACGTACCTAGATTATATTAAAAATCGTGAAACTACTTTCCCAACATTCTTGGAAATGTTAATGGCTACTTATAGATTAGTTCAAAAAGCCAAAGAAACTGGTTATGGGGAATTAGTAAATCATTTGATAGATGAGGAATATTTAAAAGAAGTTATTGATATTAGAGCAGATTATCAAAGAGTAGGCTTCTTTTACCCTGAAACTGCAATGTACTTTAAAAATCCATCTAGAATTTTAGGAAGTTTCTTTATTAAACACCATGGTTATCGTGTCCGTATTGATGATATTGAGCATTATCTATCAGGATATGTACAGTACCAAAAGGCGTTCAAAGGGTAGGTAGTGATTATGCTAACAATTGAAAAAATTTATCATATTATAGGTGGAGAGTTAAAGGATGCTCATAATAGTAAATCAAATGAAATAAATGATTTTGAAACAAAATATAAATTTGTAAAAAACAAAAAGACTGCGTATTTTTCTCCAAATAAAGAAACATGGGCAAAAAAATTGGGGAGAAATAAAAATGCTTTAGATGGTAATGATTTAGTTGATAGACAAAATGAAGAAATTGGGTTAATTATAACTGAAAGATATATTTCCGATTTAAAATTTTCTGTTCCTCAAATAATAGTAGAAGATTCTGTTCAAGCATTTAAAAAACTGGCTATTTATATTAGAAATCAATATAAAAATCCGGTTATTGCAATAACTGGCTCAATGGGTAAAAGTTCAACTAGAATGTTAACTACTAGCTTATTAGGTGATTTTGATGTACTTGAAAATAGAGGGAATAATAATGTTAGAGCAGCAATTTATAATAATATGTTGAAATTAATCAAAAACCCAGACTTTGCTGTGATTGAAACATCTCTGAATGCTATCAATTATCTTGAAAATACAGCTGTTTACTTAAAACCTGATATAGCAATTATTACTGGTATAGGTGAAGCACATTTTTCAACTTTTAAGTCTGTTAAAGATATTGCCAAAATTAAGACAAGGATTTTTGAAGGACTTGCGGATAATGGAGTAGCAATTATTAATAATGATACATTATATGCAGATTATTTAATAGACAAAGCGCGAGAAAATACAAATAATGTCTTAACTTATAGTATTAAAAAGGATAGTAATGCAGACTTAACTGTTGATAATATCAAGTATAATAAAGGAAATATTGAATTATTAGTAAATGACCATAAAAATGAAGAAGACATTTATCAGCTTAATACGATTAGTGAAGGGATGGTTTCTAACACACTAGCAAGTATGCTAATTCTGAAAAGTTTAAATTTACCAATAAAGAAAGACTTACTTAAGAATTTCAAACCTTTTTCAAAAATATTAGCACTGAAAGAAATACAAACAAAATCTCATAAACTAACTTTACTGGATGATACACATAATGCTTCTTTGCCTGCAATGATTAATGCGATTAGAGCGTTTAATAGTCAAACAAAGTTTTATACAGGTCATAAAATAATTGCACTTGGAAAAATCAGTGATTTAGGTCATAAGTCTAGTGAAACACATTTACAATTAGTTGAGGAATTAGAAAGTTGCAATGCAGATTACATTTTATGTAAGGATACGGAATTAAGACAAGTCGTAAACAGAGTTCGAAATAAGAATATAACTTGGTATCCTAACAAGGAATTATTAATAAATGATTTAAACTACTTATGTAATGAAGATTCTCTAACTTTATTAAAATCTTCTGTAACTGGTACAGATTTTCCAGAAATAGCTAAGTCGTTGCCTAACATTTTGAAGGAGAGTGACGTAGAATTTGATTTTGATGATCTATTTGAGAAACTTAGTAAAGTAGGGGAAAGCTATATTAGAGTAAATAATGAAACTGGACAAATTATTGAAGAATTTAACAGTGATAAGTCTCAAACAATTGAGGGAATGGGTCCACTAATTTATTATTTAAAAGCTGTAGATGAAAAATTAGAAAATAGAATGATAAATATGAAAAGTTGGCCAACCAACAGTAGTAAAACTGGCTATGTTGAAGGTCGAGAAATTTATACTTATACATTACTAAAAAATATGACTAACGCACCACATCCTTCTGAAATCTATGAGTTAGCTAATGAGTTATTTGAAAATCACTCAAATCGAAAAAAGTATATTAATCATTTGATAAAAAACCTAAGATTATCTAGTTCGATAGCTACAAACTTAACGGGTCGTTTTAGAAGTAGAGATCGACAAAGTTATACTGTAAAAGATTTATACCAAATATATAAGCATTATAAATATGATTTGTTTAGGTTTAATAATTCTTTTATTTTAGGACTTAAATATAAAAGTGGATTTATACGTGGAGAAAAAGAAACTATTATTTTCACTTCATATCAAGACCCCAAGTCTAACTTTAATAAATTTTAAAATCTTTTTCATAATATTTCGTTGTATCTAATCTATATTCAAGTGCATAATTCTAGAGTTTTGTTCTTTTTACAATTTTAATGTGCTAATAGTCATGACTACCTATAAAACAGGTAGTCATGACTATTACACATACGTATGAAATCAAAATTTAAAATCTTTGTGTATAGCCCTTTAAATTAACTAAATCTTATCAATAGGATGGTTGGTTATAAGTTATAATTATATTTCTAATTGTTTGATAATCCTTTTATTGAAATCATCTAGCTCAACTACTACAACTGATTCATCATCATATTTACTAAAAAGTTATTATTTTATATACGATATTTACATTACCTATATATTAGAGATAATTTTCCTCGATGTATCTTGCAAGTGCATTAGCTAAAATATTAGAAGATGATAAAAGCATAAAATGCATTGCATCATTTAACGATATTATGTCTCCTACATATATATTATTCATGTTATCTTCAACAATATCGCTTTCTTGAATTTTGATTTTATCGTTTAAGTCAATCGGATACTCTAACGCAGTTATTAACGTTAACAATTTAGTTATACTAGCAGGATTACTTTTATCTGATTCATTTTTCGAAAAAATACTGTGAGGTTTAAAGTTCTTTAAAAGTTCTATATTTTTTAATGGATATTTAAAAACCGTAAATGAATTTGCATCTATGTTATTTTCTTTATTATCTAAAACAGTATCCATAATAAGTTTTACTTGGTGAAACCTATTTCCTTTTGCTTTTAATACTGTTACTAAATATATCTCATCTTTAGCATATAACAGGACACTTAAATTTTTTATAAAACCTACGGTACCTGTCTTTCCACCTAAAATATCATAATAATTATTTAAACTTTTATTATATACAGTACTTTTAATTTCCGATTTTCTTGTATTATCTCCTAATATTCTTACTATATGTTTCTCTTTTTTCCAAATTTTAACGATAATTGGATTTAAACTTGCTTGTAATAACAGCA
>NZ_CUEE01000012.1 GCF_001224225.1 Staphylococcus borealis
AGTTAATCAGTTTCTACAAGCAAAGCACGTTGGGCAAGCGAGCCAACAATACGAAGTATTGTATATAAAGAAGCCAGTAAATGAATTTATAAAAACTCATTTACTGGCATTTTTGCTAGGAATTATGTCCCAGTCTCATTTTGTTAGGGATTATTTCCTAACCTCGTTTATTGTTTATTAATTATTGTTATTCAGCAACTTCTAATGCAATTTCCATCATTTGCGTAAATGAGTTTTGTCTCTCTTCAGCTGTAGTTGCTTCATCTCTAAGAATATGGTCACTAACTGTAAAAATACCTAATGCTTTCTTACCAGCATTAATTGCATTTAAGTATAACCCTGCTGATTCCATTTCAATACCTAAAATTCCCATTTTTTTCCAATTGTCATTGAACGTTGCATCAGCATTATAGAATGTATCTGAAGATAGTACATTACCTACATGACTTACTGCGCCAATTTTATCAGCAACATTTTTAGCTTTAGTAATAAGTTCGAAATCAGCGATTGGGGCAAAGTGGCCAGGAATATTAAATTGGTCTACATAATTAGAGTTAGTAGATGCTGCTTGAGCAATAATCACATCATATAAATTAACATCTTCTTGTAAAGCACCACATGAACCAACACGAATAATAGTGTCAACATCAAAGAAATTATATAATTCATATGAATAAATACCAATACTTGGTATGCCCATTCCAGAGCCCATAACTGAAACTTCTTTACCTTTGTAAGTACCTGTATAACCGAACATATTTCTAACTTCGTTAAATTGTTCTACATTTTCTAAAAAGTTATCTGCAATATATTTTGCGCGTAATGGATCGCCAGGCATTAAAACCGTTTTAGCGATTTTCGCTCCATTTGGTTGAATGTGAGGTGTGCCATTTGTCATTAATATCTTCTCCTTATCATGATTGTTAAGATTAAGATAACATTTGTTTAACTTTTTTGCGAATTTTTGTACTATATACATGAGAGGGCTATATTAATATGAAAAGTTAATATTCTAATTTTAAGGAATATTGATTAAATTTAACAACATATTGGAGGAAACTACTATGAATTATGCAAAATTTATTGATCACACTTTATTGAAGCCGGAATCTACACGTCAACAAATTGATAAAATTATTGACGAAGCTAAAGCGTATGATTTCAAATCAATTTGTGTAAATCCTACACACGTTAAATATGCATCAGAAAAGTTAAATGGCTCAGATGTATTAGTTTGTACTGTGATTGGTTTTCCATTAGGAGCAAATACAACTGCTACTAAAATTTTTGAAACAGAAGATGCAATTAAAAATGGCGCATCTGAAATTGATATGGTTATCAATATAGGCGCACTTAAAGATGGAAGATATGAAGACGTTCAAAAAGATATTGAAGGCGTAGTTGGCGCAGCTAACGGAAAAACAGTGAAAGTTATTATTGAAACTGTTCTTTTAACAGATGATGAAAAAGTGAAAGCAAGTGAACTAGCAAAAGCTGCTGGAGCAGATTTCGTTAAAACATCAACTGGCTTTGCTGGGGGAGGCGCTACACCAGAAGATGTGAAATTGATGAAAGACACTGTGGGAGACGCATTAGAGGTTAAAGCTTCAGGTGGCGTGCGTAATTTAGAAGATTTCAACAAAATGATTGACGCAGGCGCTACTCGTATAGGTGCGAGTGCTGGTGTTCAAATTATTCAAGGCTTAGAGTCAGATTCTGATTATTAATCATGCAATTGATGTAACAGCACACAGATATAACAGCTTATTTTGAGAGGGGTTCAGAATTATGAGAATGGTAGATATTATTGAAAAGAAACGCGATGGCAAATCATTATCTAAAGAGGAAATTGAATTCTTTATCAAAGGTTACACGGAAGGGGACATTCCTGATTATCAAGCTTCTAGTTTAGCGATGGCAATCTTTTTCCAAGATATGAATGAAGAAGAGCGTGCAGCTTTAACTATGGCAATGGTTAATTCAGGTGATGTTATTGATTTATCAAAAATTAATGGTATTAAAGTAGATAAACACTCAACTGGTGGTGTTGGAGATACGACGACGCTAGTGTTGGCACCATTAGTAGCTGCAGTGGGAGTGCCAGTTGCTAAAATGAGTGGCCGTGGTTTAGGACATACGGGCGGTACGATTGATAAATTAGAATCTATTAATGGATTCCATGTTGAAATCTCTGAAGCGGACTTCATTAAACTTGTTAATGAAGACCAAGTTGCAGTGATTGGACAAACAGGCAATTTAACACCTGCAGACAAGAAACTATACGCATTAAGAGATGTTACAGGAACAGTTAACTCTATTCCTCTAATCGCATCATCAATCATGAGTAAGAAAATTGCCGCGGGTGCTGATGCAATCGTCCTAGATGTTAAAACTGGAAATGGTGCATTCATGAAAACATTAGAAGACGCTGAGGCTTTAGCACATGCTATGGTAAGCATAGGAAATAATGTTGGTAGAAATACAATGGCTATTATTTCAGATATGAGCCAACCACTTGGTCGTGCGATTGGGAATGCTTTAGAATTAAGAGAAGCGATTGATACATTAAATGGTCAAGGACCTGAAGATTTAACTGAACTAGTATTAACACTAGGTTCACAAATGGTCGTACTTGCTGAAAGAGCAAGTACACTTGAAGAGGCGCGTCAATTGCTCAATGAAGCCATTGAAAATGGTTCAGCACTAGATAAATTCAAAACATTTTTAGAAAATCAAGGTGGCGATGCTTCAGTTGTCGATTCACCGGAGTTATTACCGACTGCCCAATATCAAATTGATTATAAAGCAAAATCAAGTGGTGTAGTTTCAGAGCTTATTGCAAATGAAATTGGAGTTGCTTCAATGATGTTAGGTGCGGGAAGACAAACGAAAGAAGATGACATAGATTTAAGTGTTGGCATTGTGTTGAATAAGAAAGTAGGAGACAAAGTCAATGAAGGTGAGTCTTTATTAACGATTCACAGTAATCGTGAAAATGTTGATGATGTCATTAAGAAACTTGACGAAAGTATCGAAATTAAAGCACAAGCAAAAACACCAACATTAATTCATAAAATAATTACAGAGTAGGAGTGTTAAATATGACGACACCATTTAAAAGAGTGCATTTAATTGTCATGGATTCAGTAGGTATTGGTGAAGCACCTGATGCTGCAGCTTTTAATGATGAAGGGTCACACACATTAAAACACACGTTAGAAGGGTTTAACCAATCACTACCTAATTTAGAAAAATTAGGACTAGGTAATATTGAGGATTTACCAGTGGTCAATAAAGTTGAACAACCAGGTGCGTTTTATACTAAATTAAGTGAAGCTTCTGTCGGAAAAGATACGATGACAGGACATTGGGAAATTATGGGACTAAATATCATGCAACCATTTAAAGTTTATCCAAATGGATTTCCTGATGAATTAATTCAAGAGATTGAAGAAATGACAGGTCGAAAAGTTGTAGCAAATAAACCTGCTTCAGGTACTGCAATTATTGATGAATTAGGCGAACATCAAATGAAGACAGGGGATTTAATTGTTTATACTAGTGCAGACCCAGTACTTCAAATTGCTGCACATGAAGATATTATCCCACTTGAAGAATTGTATGATATTTGCGAAAAGGTTCGTGAATTAACTAAAGATCCTAAGTACTTAATTGGCCGTGTTATTGCACGCCCATATGTAGGTGAACCAGGAAACTTTACACGTACGTCTAATCGTCATGATTATGCGCTTAAACCATTTGGTAAAACAGTCATGAACACATTAAAAGATCATGACTATGATGTTATTGCAATTGGTAAAATTAATGACATTTATGACGGTGAAGGTGTAACAGAAGCAATAAGAACTAAAAATAATATGGATGGCATGGATCAACTGATTAATGTCGTTAAAAAGGACTTTAATGGTATCAGCTTCTTGAATTTGGTGGATTTTGATGCATTATATGGTCACCGCAGAGACAAAGACGGTTATGCACAAGCAATTAAAGATTTCGACGAACGCTTACCAGAATTAATTGATAATTTACAAGAAGATGATTTAGTTATTATTACGGCAGATCATGGTAATGATCCAATTGCAGAGGGTACTGACCATACACGAGAATATATTCCAGTGCTAATGTTTAGCCCTAAAATAGATGCATACCATGAATTATCAGGAGATACGACATTTAGTTCAATTGGTGCAACAATCGCAGATAATTTCAATGTTGAATTACCTGAATTTGGTAAGAGTTATTTAAAAGAAATGGGAGTGGAACATTAATGAAAGTATTCCGTTATTTATTAGGTTTAGCTTTTGGAGTAGCCGGTGTACTTCATTTTACACGTGAACGTTCATTTAGAAATATCGTTCCAGATTATTTACCATTACAAAAAACGGCTGTTTTAGTAACAGGTGTATTTGAGATTTTCTTCGGTATTATGTTGTTATTAAAACGTCCTGCTAATTGGTTAAAAAAAGGTATTAACCTATTCCTATTAGCTGTATTGCCTGCAAATGTTTACATGGCACGTAAAGAATTACCTTTAGGTGATAAACAAGTGCCAAAATGGGCGCTATATTTAAGATTACCATTACAGTTTGTATTAATTGGATTAGTAAAAAAATTATAAAATAATCAGATCAGAGAGCGGGACAAAAATTAAAATAAATTTGTTGTTCCACCCTAGCTAGCTTAGTTCGGAGTTTTTCTTGATGAAAATCTCTTAGTTAGGGCTCTGACAGCAAAGATGACGAGGTTT
Source organism: Staphylococcus borealis (assembly GCF_001224225.1). Lineage (GTDB taxonomy): Bacteria > Bacillota > Bacilli > Staphylococcales > Staphylococcaceae > Staphylococcus > Staphylococcus borealis. Next base: position 4,769 of record NZ_CUEE01000012.1, read on the forward strand.
GAAAAAATGCTTGATTGAAACGCATTTTCAAATCAGTCAACTACAGCTAAAAGATAAAGAGGCTGAGACAAAATAAAATGTCTCAGCCTCTTTTTAAATATTCACTTTATGAACGGGTATGTTATTTACCTTCACCATATATATCAGACCATTCATTACGTTTATCAAGAAATGCTTGCGCGATTTCTTTTGCACCTTCAAGTGAATGGCTTGCAGCCCAGCCGCATTGAACTTCGTTACAAGCAGGAACTTCAGTAGCATTTAACACATCATTTAATGTTTTTTCAATGATATTTAATACATCTTCATAATCATCATGATTAATAAATGACACATAAAAACCAGTTTGACAACCCATTGGACTTAAATCTACAACTTTATCAGTATGATTTCTAATGTTTTCAGCCATTAAATGTTCGAGTGAGTGTAACCCTGGCATTTCCATATGTTCTTTATTAGGTTGTTTGAAACGAATATCGTATTTTTTAATCACATCACCATTCAAACCTTCCATTGTACCAGCTAAACGCACGAAAGGTGCTACAACCTTAGTATGATCTAAATTAAAACTTTCAACGTTCATTTTAGTCATCATAAATCCTCCTATAAGCAATAAATTTAATTATTAAGTTAACGATTTGATTGTATCAATAGTTAAAGGTATTTACAATTTTCAAAATTATAGTCCCAATAGGTGACATGAAATTGAATGAATTGTGAGAAAATTTTGTAAATACATGGAAATTTAATGACAACCATCTTTAAATCCGATAAAATAGGTAATAATTAACTGATGATAAGAAATATAAACGATTGAAGATAGTAGCAAAAACGATTGTCGTAAAGATAAGGGAGTTATGATTTATGAGTAATAAACAAGAAATTTTAGATTATATAGAGAATAATAAATATGATTATGTTGAAATTAGTCATCGAATACATGAACGCCCTGAATTAGGTAATGAGGAGATCTTTGCCTCTAGAACACTCATTGATAAATTGAAAGATAATGACTTTGAAATAGAAACGGATATTGCTGGGCATGCTACAGGTTTTATAGCCACTTATGATTCTGGACAAGAAGGTCCTACGATTGGCTATTTAGCAGAATATGATGCACTGCCGGGATTAGGTCACGCCTGTGGCCATAACATTATTGGGACTGCTAGCGTACTTGCAGGTTCAGCATTAAAACAAGTGATAAACCGCATTGGGGGAAAGGTTGTTGTGCTTGGTTGTCCAGCTGAAGAAGGTGGCGAGAATGGAAGTGCCAAAGCGTCATATGTTAAAGCTGGCATTATTGATGATATCGACATCGCTTTAATGATTCACCCTGGGAATGAAACCTATCCAACTATTGATACGCTCGCTGTAGATGTCTTAGATATAAAATTCTATGGCAAAAGTGCACATGCTTCAGAAAATGCTGATGAAGCTTTAAATGCACTTGATGCGATGATTTCGTATTTTAATGGTGTAGCACAATTAAGACAACACATTAAAAAAAGTCAACGCGTACATGGCGTTATTTTAGATGGTGGCAAAGCAGCTAATATTATTCCGGACTATACACATGCCCGATTCTATACACGTGCAACAACACGTAAAGAATTAGATGTTTTAACTGAAAAGGTCAATCAAATTGCGAGAGGCGCAGCGATTCAAACAGGATGTGATTATGAATTTGGACCGATACAGAATGGTGTAAATGAATTTATAAAGACGCCTAAATTAGATGCGTTATTTGAGAAATATGCAAATGAAGTAGGTGAAGATGTCAGTCATGACGATTTTGGTTTTGGATCGACAGATACGGGTAATGTCAGTCATATAGTACCTACGATTCACCCTCATGTGAAAATAGGCTCTAGAAATTTAGTTGGTCATACACATAGATTTAGAGAGGCTGCAGCGAGTGTGCACGGTGATCAAGCGTTAATTCATGGTGCTAAAATCATAGCATTAATGGGATTAGAATTAATTGAAAATAAGAGAATGTTTGATGACGTAGTTCAACAGCACTCTCAAATAAAGGGGCAGTCTAGATGACAAAGAACGAAAATGAACTAAAATTAACTTTAAGTGATTTATATAATGACAATGTTGTGTATAACTCGAGACCATCATATGTTTCAAATCCTTGGCTAAAACCTGAGGAACATCAATCGAATTTCTTAACGGGTCGAGAAATGCTTATTGCAGATTCTATGCCGATGATTGTACATGAAGCAAGCATTACTGATAAATTAGTTCAATTATTTGCTCTAGTCGGAAAAAAAGTTCCAACACATACGTATCAATTTAAAAATCGTGAAACATATGAAGCATTGTTAAATCGAATTGTTCACGAAGAAGGTAAAGCGATTTATTTTCAATATATTCATAGTGATGACGTTGTACCAGATGATTGCTACGCTGTTCAAAAAGAAACATTTGTAGCATTAAACAATAAAGCACGTATACCAGAGTGGACGAATCATAAATTTTTGCCAGAGCGTGAAATTGTATCTATTAATGATTTCAAAGCGCGTATTAAAGAATGGGCGTTTCCATTTGTTATTAAACCTGGAGATGATTTGCCGACAGCAGGTGGATATGGTGTTATGATTTGCTATGATGAAGCGGATTTGGCTAAAGCCACACAACGTATCTTAGAAGCTAGTGATGCGACAGATAACCTAATTATTGAACAGAAAATTGAAGCGGTTAAGAACTATTGTGTGCAATTCGCTTATTCTGAAGATATTGGTGTGACCTATTTAGGTACAGCACATCAAATTACAGATAAATATGGATTTTATGCAGGTAATGAAAATGTTCATAATGTTCCACAACAAATAATTGATGCCGGTCGAGAAATAATGGAAAATGGTGTGAAAATCGGTTTCTTTGGTGTAGCTGGTTTCGATTTACTCCTAGATAAGAATGACGACGTTTTTGCAATCGATTTAAACTTTAGACAAAATGGCTCTACAAGCATGTTATTATTACAAGAGGAACTGAATTCGACATATCAAAAATTTTATAGCTACTTCTCTAATGGTGATAATGAGCATTTCTTTAATACTATTTTAAAATATGTTAAACAAGGCGTGTTGTACCCATTGTCTTATTACGATGGAGATTGGTTTGGAAAAAACAAAGTTAATTCTCGCTTTGGTTGTATTTGGAGAGGCGAATCAAAGGAATCTATTGAGAAGATTGAACAATCTTTTTTAGCTGATCTAGAAAAGTAATCATTTATAAAATATGCAATCGTAAGTCGACAAGAAGTGGATTATTTAAAATGAATATGAGTTATGAACTAGAGTTGAGTAGGCACGCATATTAGCCTTTTCTCAACTCTAGTTTTATTTTAGATTCAAAACAAGTATGTTTTAAAAGTGCTATCTTAATAACATCATTTGCGATACAGATATTTGACGGCTTAAGTATTGTCATTTACTATTTTAATTGTTACCAAAATAGAAATGGAGGGTTACGCATTGTCTTACAAGAATGAGACTTATTTTAAAGATGTGCTGATTAATGAAACGTTTTATGTTGCTAGCCAAAATAAAAAATTAATCAGAATAAATAGTAATGATCAAAATCATGTCGGTGTTTGGACTCAAGAAGGACAAGCAGAAGCGTATTTAAAGCATTCAGCAATAGACTACGATCGCGTATTAACAATTGATGTGGATACATTCGTTACCTATGAATTGGATGACTTATTTGATGAAAATGATCAAGTTGTTATTAATCAAACAGCTGAAACAGAAGGACAGATTGTTAACGTTGTACAAATGACTGATGAATTAATGTCAGAATTGGATAAAATTCGCATTAAAGAATTTGTGAGAGATGTAGCCAAAGAAGACCAAGTATTCGGCTTAACGAAACAAGGTGAAAGTCACTTCATATTAATCAGTGATGATAAAGAAGAAAAACCTCAAATTATGCCTGTTTGGAGTTTAAAAAATAGAGCGCTTAAAGTTCGAGATGAAGACTTTGAAGAGTGTGAGTTAATCGAAATTGAAGGCAGCGTATTTAGTGATTGGTTAGATAAATTACGTGATAATAATCAAGCTGTTGCCATCGATTTAAAACCTGGTGTAGTTGGAACTGTTGTTTCAGCTCAAAAATTATCAAACGAATTAACGTTTTAATTTGAATTATGTAGTCATTCGTTACTTTTAGTCTTTATATATATTTAGGTATTACATAATTGATTAATTAAATAAAAAGGAAGAGGCTGGGACAAAAATAATATAATGAAGCTATTTTGCAAATTCGCAGTAGCTGACTGAACTGAGAAGGCGCTTAAATCAAGCTTTTCTCAGTTCTAGTCATCCTTGCGGGCGGGGCCCCAGCAAAGAGAATTTCATCAAGAAATTCTACAAGCAAAGCAAGCTGGGAGTCGGGGCCCCAGCAAAGAGAATTTCATCAAGAAATTCTACAAACAAAGCAAGCTGGGAGTGGACGACGAATTCAAAAGAATTCTGTCCCGCTCCCTTTTTTAGAAAATAATTACAAAACTATTAACTTAAATAGATAGCGCCAAGCGCACCTGAAAAGGCACCGTTTTCAATATAAAATGGTTTGAAACCACGTAGTACCGTATAATCTTCAATAACCTCGCGCAAAAGAGGATTGTTGTTAAAAGAAGACCCGATATATACAACATTTTCAGTTTTATTTTCACGAGCAACAGTGATTGCCATAGTCGTTATAACTTCTCCAACAATACCAACGACTGATGCTAATTTGTTGGCTGGTGAAAATTCTACGTCTAAATTATGTAAGACATTTCCGAAATTAGCTGCTGTTAATTCACCAGGAATAGGAGGCTCAGTATCTTTATAAATATGTTTAACCTTAAGGTCTATCGTATCTCTATCACCAGATTGTGCTAAATTAGTCAGTGCTTCGTAATCTGTAATTTGAGACAATAAATAACCCAGTCCTTGAATCATACCACCGCCAGTACCTACACCGCCAACACGGTGCTGTTGTTGACCATCAAAAAAGTGTAATGACGTGCCTGTACCGACATTAGCGAAAATATATTCGTTAATATGGTGACCTTGTTCTTTTAGAAGCATACCTAAACCTTTAGATGATGCATCAAATTCAACAAATATTTTAGCTTCTGTATTTAAATTTTCAGCGATTACACCTGCATTACCACCCGTAAGACTGATGGATTCGAACGTATTTGCATTCAACCATGCAATGACTTCAGATATATTTGTAGTAAGTTCGGTTTCATATGAACGTCCTTGTTGTGATTCTTGGACGATTTTAATTAACGTACCACCGGCATCGATACCGACTTTCATTCTAGTTCACCTCGTGATTTTATATGTCATATTTATAGTAAAGCAAATTTGCTGAATTTCAATAGATTAATTTTAAAAAGGTAAAAATTTAAAATAATTGTATCTAACTTAAGTGGATTTTATTTTGATAAGTGTAAAAAAACAATTATAATATAAGTTGATAAATTATTAGAGGCATAGGGGTTAGTGGTTATGACTATAAAGAAACAATTTGAAAATATAACAATTCAAGAGTTTGAAGAAAAATATAGACAAGATGTAGTTAACTTTGAATTAAGCGAGCGACAACAAATATACTCTTCTTTACCGAAAACAGTATTAGACGATGCACTTACAGATGAGAATAGAGTGGCTAACATTGCTATTAATGAAGATGGAGATGTTGTTGGTTTCTTTGTATTACATCAATATTATCAACATGAAGGATACGATACGCCAGAGAACGTCGTTTATGTAAGATCATTATCAATCAATGAGCAATTTCAAGGGAATGGTTATGGAACGACAATGATGATGTACTTACCTCAATATGTACAGATGTTGTTTCCTGATTTTAATCATTTGTATCTAGTTGTTGATGCAGAGAATAAAGGGGCGTGGAATGTATATGAACGTGCTGGTTTCATGCATACGGCTACGAAAGAAGAGGGGCCAATTGGTAAAGAACGTTTATACTACTTAGATTTAGATTCTAAACACGTTTCTTCATTACGATTAACTGAAAACGAAACGTCAAGTATAGCGACATATAATATCGTTGATTTACTTAAAGATAACCAAAAAGTTGGCTTTATTGCACTTGAACAAATGAATAATCGAATTAATATTGTTGCCATTGAAGTTTATAAAGATCAACGTAAAGAAGGCATTGCAGAAAGTGCATTAAGACAAATACCAACATATGTACGTAAGCATTTTAAACAAGCTAAAACGATTGTTATTACATTGTTTGGTGAAAATAATGAATTAAAACCATTGTGTATGAATAGTGGTTTTGTCGAGATTGATCAATCAGATGATTTAGTTATTTTCGAGAAATATATCAATTACTAAGTGAATCGTAATTGCGAAATCGTGTATTGTCATTTATAATTTATTTTTGTTACTATTAATTAATGAAATCCAACGATATAATTAAAAATTCTTCGAAAGGAAGATTAGCTATAATGAAAATCCAAGATTATACTAAAGAAATGGTTGATGAAAAGTCATTTATTGATATGGCTTATACGTTATTAAATGATAAAGGTACTACAATGAATTTGTACGATATCATTGATGAATTCAAAAAATTAGGTGACTATGAATTTGAAGAAATTGAAAATCGTGTAGTTCAATTCTATACCGATTTAAATACTGACGGACGTTTCTTAAACGTTGGCGAAAATCAATGGGGATTACGTGATTGGTATTCTGTAGATGATATCGAAGAAAAAATTGCTCCAACAATTCAAAAATTCGATATTCTTGATGACGAAGATGAAGAAGATAAGAATCTTAAGTTATTGGGTGACGATGAAATGGATGACGATGATGATATTCCAGCCCAAACAGATGATCAAGAAACATTAGATGATCCTGAAGATGAACAAGTTGAAGATGAAATTAGTGAATCAGATTTAGTAATTGAAGATGACGAAGAGGATGAACTCGACGAAGAAGACGAGGAAGAATTCGAAGACTAAGAAGATTTTAAAACTAAATGCTAGTTTTGATTGACTTTTACTTAAAAGATGATAGAATTTTATTCGGGCTCCTTTAATTAGGACACGTGTATAAATGATATACGCTCCCCTTACAGATATGTGAGAGGGAGCGATTTTTTTATTTTTTCAAAAGTGATTATTTAAAATGAACAAATAGGTAAGGAAGCATCCCTTTATAAATTAGGAGGTCAGGAAATGACAAAATTTATTTTTGTAACGGGCGGAGTAGTATCATCATTAGGAAAAGGTATAACAGCCGCTTCTCTAGGAAGATTATTAAAAGATAGAGGCTTAAAAGTCACAATTCAAAAATTCGATCCATATTTAAACGTTGATCCAGGAACGATGAGTCCATATCAACATGGAGAAGTATTTGTTACAGATGATGGTGCTGAAACTGACTTAGATTTAGGACATTATGAGCGTTTTATCGATATTAATTTAAATAAATATTCAAACGTTACTGCTGGGAAAGTTTATTCTCATGTACTTAAAAAAGAACGTCGTGGAGATTATTTAGGTGGAACTGTACAAGTTATTCCACACATTACTAATGAAATTAAAGAACGTTTATTACTTGCAGGGGAAAGTACCAATGCTGATGTAGTTATCACTGAAATTGGTGGTACAACTGGTGACATTGAATCGCTACCATTTATCGAAGCGATTAGACAAATTAGAAGCGATTTAGGTCGTGAAAATGTGATGTATGTACATTGTACGTTACTTCCATACATCAAAGCTGCCGGTGAAATGAAGACGAAACCAACGCAACACAGTGTTAAAGAATTACGTGGTTTAGGTATTCAACCGGATTTAATTGTAGTACGTACTGAATATGAAATGACTCAAGATTTAAAAGATAAAATTGCGTTATTCTGTGACATTAATAAAGAAAGTGTTATCGAATGTAGAGATGCATCATCACTATATGAAATTCCATTACAATTAAGTGCACAAGATATGGACGATATCGTTATTAAGCGATTAGATTTAGATGCTAAATACGATACTCAGTTAGACGAATGGCAATATTTATTAGATACTGTAAATTCGCTAGACGGTACAATTACGATTGGTTTAGTTGGTAAATACGTAAGCTTACAAGATGCGTACTTATCAGTAGTGGAATCATTGAAGCATGCTGGCTATCCATTGAAAAAAGATGTCGTTGTTAAATGGATCGATTCAGGAGAAGTTAATGACGATAATGTTGAAGACTACTTAAAAGATGTAGATGGTATTCTAGTGCCAGGTGGTTTTGGATTTAGAGCAAGTGAAGGTAAAATTGCAGCCATTAAATATGCGCGTGAAAACAATGTGCCATACTTTGGTATTTGTTTGGGTATGCAATTGGCAACTGTTGAATTTGCACGTAATGTACTTGGCTTAGATGGTGCACATTCAGCTGAACTTGATCCAAGCACACCTTATCCAATCATTGATTTACTACCTGAACAGAAAGATATTGAAGATTTAGGTGGTACGTTACGCTTAGGATTATACCCATGTAAAATTAAAGAAGGTACTTTAGCGCATCAAATTTATGATGCAATCAACATTGAAGAGAGACACCGTCATCGATATGAATTTAATAACGAATTCAGAGAACAATTAGAAGCGAATGGTATGGTATTCTCTGGAACTAGTCCGGATGGACGTTTAGTCGAAATGGTTGAAATTCCTGAGAATGATTTCTACATTGCTTGTCAATTCCATCCTGAATTCTTATCAAGACCTAATAGACCTCAACCAATATTTAAAGCGTTTGTTGAAGCAGCAAACAACTATCAAAATAAATAATATATTAAAACAACCCTTACATTGCTTTATTAGCATATAAGGGTTGTTTTTTATTTAATATTTAGTTATTACTATTACAATTCTAAATCTCGTGTCATTTCAACCATTTGAGTGTAAATTTCATAGTAAATATAATTAAATGCCATTGTATGTGGTTGAACCACTTTATCATAATCTTCTGTGTAGACGATAGGTCGTGGTGTAGCGAGGTTAATAAAATGAATAAACTGTTCTGGTATTTCAACATCTTTAGGACGGTTACAAATTAAGACAACATCAATATCTTTATCGACGAATGTTTGTACATCCTGAGCGACTTCTTCAGTATAAAATGGTGAAAAGAGTAACACACGATCTGTAGAATCAATATCGTCAACCGTTGTTAATGTTGATAATGGTTTACTAGATTGAAGATGTTCTTCACTTTCAAGAATAAAGGGTTCGAAAAATTTTAAATCACCATAACCGCGTATATATACATACCCCTCACCACCGATTGCTTGTATTAGACATTGAGCGGCCATTTGAATGTCTAATGCTTGATCTTCTAAACGATTGAATATACCTGTTAATTGTGTATGTAATATTTTAGACATGTAAATCCTCCATTTCATTTTGTATTGTAAATAAACGCAAACGTAAGTGCAATAAAACTGGTTATGATAGCTAATCTGAATGACGTAATGCGTGTCAGGTAAGATTATTTTAAAATGAGCATACATTCACATGCAATTCAAAATAATATCTGATATAATGATTTTAAAAATTGTGCAGTTGCACACAAGGAGGAACTTTCATGCCATTAGTTTCAATGAAAGAAATGTTAATCGACGCGAAAGAAAATGGTTATGCAGTTGGTCAATACAACTTAAATAACCTTGAATTTACACAAGCAATTTTAGAAGCTTCTCAAGAAGAGAATGCACCAGTTATCTTAGGTGTTTCAGAAGGTGCTGCACGTTACATGAGCGGTTTCTATACAGTAGTTAAAATGGTTGAAGGTTTAATTCATGACTTAAACATTACTGTACCAGTAGCTATCCACTTAGACCATGGTTCAAGTTTTGAAAAATGTAAAGAAGCAATTGATGCTGGATTCACTTCAGTAATGATCGATGCTTCTCATAGCCCATTTGAAGAAAATATTGAAATCACATCTAAAGTAGTAGAATATGCACATCAACATGGTGTATCAGTTGAAGCTGAATTAGGAACTGTTGGTGGACAAGAAGATGACGTTGTTGGTGGCATCATCTATGCTGACCCTAAAGAATGTCAAGAATTAGTTGAAAGAACAGGTATTGATACTTTAGCACCAGCATTAGGTTCAGTTCACGGACCTTACAAAGGTGAACCTAAATTAGGATTTAAAGAAATGGAAGAAATCGGTGCATCAACTGGTTTACCATTAGTACTACATGGTGGTACTGGTATCCCAACGAAAGACATTCAAAAAGCAATTCCTTACGGTACTGCTAAAATTAATGTAAACACTGAAAACCAAATTGCTTCAGCTAAAGCAGTAAGAGAAGTATTAAATAATGATCAAGACGTATATGATCCACGTAAATACTTAGGACCAGCTCGTGAAGCAATTAAAGAAACGGTTAAAGGTAAAATTAGAGAATTTGGTACATCTAACCGCGCTAAATAAGTTTTAAAATAATTGAAGATGTTATTTAAAAGAGTGAAACGTTTCATCGTTTCACTCTTTTTCTTTTATAATATAAGTAATCACATTTAATTATTTTTCAAAAATGATTTATAATATTTGTATATATAATACTTGAGATGGTTTTATAAAGTTTGAATCAATAATTTTTACTATTGCAATTATCTTTAATTCATAATAATTTATGTTTTACAAATAAAGAATGTATATTTTATAATGCTACTAATGTATTATTTTAAATAAATGAGAAACAAAGGAGATAAACTTATGACTCAAGAGGTAATAAAAATTCGCGGTGGTCAAACACTAAAGGGAGAAGTTACGATAAGCGGTGCCAAAAATAGCGCAGTAGCTATCATCCCAGCAACATTATTAGCTCAAGGCCAAGTGAAATTAGATGGCTTACCACAAATTTCCGATGTAGAAACACTAGTTAGTTTATTGGAAGATTTAAACATTAAGGCTCAATTAAATGGTAAAACGCTAGAAGTTGATACTTCTGAAATTCAAAATGCACCACTGCCTAACAATAAGGTTGAATCTCTTCGAGCATCTTACTATATGATGGGGGCGATGTTGGGTCGCTTTAAAAAATGCGTTATCGGCTTACCTGGTGGTTGTCCATTAGGACCACGTCCGATTGATCAACATATTAAAGGGTTCAAAGCATTAGGAGCAGAAATCGATGAATCCAATGACACGTCAATGAAGATTGAAGCTAAAGAATTACATGGTGCTAACATCTTCTTAGATATGGTCAGTGTAGGTGCAACGATTAATATTATGTTAGCTGCTGTACATGCGAAAGGTCAGACAGTTATTGAGAATGCTGCCAAAGAACCTGAAGTTGTAGATGTAGCTAATTTCTTAAATAGTCTTGGTGCAAATATTAAAGGTGCAGGTACAAGTACGCTAAAAATTAATGGTGTTAAAGACTTGCATGGATCCGAATATCAAATTATTCCTGACCGTATTGAAGCGGGTACATATATGTGTATCGCAGCTGCAGTTGGAGAAGAAATAACGATTAATAATATCGTTCCTAAACACGTTGAAGCTTTAACGGTTAAGTTAAAAGAACTAGGCGTAGATATTGAAATCGATGGAGATGCTGAAAAAGCTATCATTAAACGCAAACCTATGTACAAAAATGTAGACATTAAAACTTTAGTATATCCTGGTTTTGCAACAGATTTACAGCAGCCAATAACGCCATTATTATTTATGGCAGATGGTCCTTCGTTTGTTACAGAAACGATATATCCTGCGCGTTTTAGACATGTCGATGAGTTAAAGCATATGGGTGCCAATATCGATGCAGACATGCAAACAGGAACAGCGACAATTAAGCCTTCAACATTAAATGGTGCTGACGTATATGCGAGTGATTTACGTGCTGGTGCATGCCTAATTATTGCGGGTCTATTAGCTGAAGGTATAACTACAATTTATAATGTTAGACATATTTATAGAGGTTATACTGATATCGTTACACATTTGAAAACGCTGGGCGCAGATATTTGGACGGAAGAAGTTTAATCACTACGATAAATTTAAGAAACAAGTCAAAGTCTTAATATAATGTCTTTTTGATTTGATATTTAGCTTTGAATGATTCAGATGCATTTGTTTGATGATTTCAATTGATTTATGATTGATAGTTTTAGACGTTGTATTAGGGCTTGTTTTTCTGGTATAATAATTATATTAGATACTAATATGTTGTAGACTTATAACCATTACTGGAACTAATGTAATGTATTTATAAGTGATTTTTAGTACCTACAATCTAAAGATGTTTTGAATAGAGGTGAAGACATTGGAAATCTGTCCATATCTTGAAGAAACCTTTAAAATTGTTGGTAGAAGTTGGAACGGTTTAATCATTAATTATCTATCACGATGCACTGATTATACTGCGCACTTTTCCGATATGAAAAGGGATTTGAAGACCATTACACCACGTGCATTAAGTATTAAATTAACTGACTTAGGTGAATGGGGATTAGTAGAAAAGAAAGTAGTTTCAACTAGTCCAGTTTCAATCATTTATGAATTGACTGATAAAGGTAAAGCTTTAGCCGAAGCTTTGAAACCTATTGAAGCGTGGGCTCGTGAACACGTTACACTTGAAGAAGAAGTTAAATCTAAATAATAGAGTTAAGCGTTTTGTACTATACACGGAATGAATCTAACAGTTGAGGTTAGTCATTTTATATATAGGTGCAAAACGCTTTTATTATGCTGTACTGACATGGTATGTTTAATTCTCGTTAAAAAAAGGTACACAAATGATATAACGATTCTTAAGGAGTGAAGCATTGATGAGAAATTATACGCAACAATATATCAATGGCGAATGGGTTGATAGCGATAGTAATGAAACAATTGAAGTCATTAATCCAGCAACAGAAGAAGTCATTGGTAAGGTAGCTAAAGGTAATGCTAACGACGTAGACAAAGCAGTAGAAGCTGCAAATAACGTATATTTAGAATTTCGTCATAGCTCAGTAAAAGAAAGAAAAGAACTATTAGATAAAATTGTAGAAGAATATAAAAATAGAAAACAAGACATTATAGAAGCCATTACAGATGAACTTGGTGCACCACTCACATTATCTGAAAATGTGCATTATCAAATGGGATTAGATCATTTCCAAGAAGCTAGCAGAGCGTTAGATTCATTTGAATTTGATGAAAGACGTGGCGATGCATTAGTAACTAAAGAAGCGATAGGTGTTTCAGGATTAGTGACACCATGGAACTTCCCAACTAATCAAACGTCATTGAAATTAGCCGCTGCATTTGCAGCAGGAAGTCCTGTAGTTCTAAAACCTTCTGAAGAAACACCATTTGCAGCCGTTATTTTAGCTGAAATTTTTGATAAAGTAGGCGTGCCTAAAGGTGTATTCAATCTAGTAAACGGTGACGGTGAAGGTGTCGGTAATCCTCTAAGTGAACATCCTAAAGTCAGAATGATGTCATTTACTGGTTCAGGTCGTACAGGCTCTAAAATTATGGAAAAGGCTTCTAAAGATTTCAAGAAAGTATCACTTGAATTAGGTGGTAAATCACCATATATCGTTTTAGATGATGTTGATGTTAAGGAAGCTGCAAAAGCGACTACAGGCAAAGTAGTTAATAATACAGGTCAAGTTTGTACTGCTGGTACACGTATTTTGATACCAGAAAGTAAAAAAGAAGATTTCTTAACCGCACTAAAAGAAGAATTTAGTAACGTTAAAGTTGGCGATCCACGTGAAGAAGGCACTCAAGTCGGTCCAATTATTAGTAAAAAACAATTTGATACAGTTCAATCTTATATTGATAAAGGGATTGAAGAAGGCGCCGAATTATTCTATGGTGGTCCCGGTAAACCAGAAGGATTAAATAAAGGTTACTTTGCAAGACCAACCATTTTCATTAATGTTGATAACGATATGACCATTGCGCAAGAAGAAATCTTTGGTCCAGTTGCCTCTGTTATCACTTATAATGACTTAGATGAAGCAATTAAAATTGCAAATGATACAAAATATGGATTAGCAGGTTACGTAATTGGTAAAGATAAAGAAACACTTCAAAAAGTAGCACGCTCAATTGAAGCTGGACGAATTGAAATCAATGAGGCTGGCAATCAACCTGATTTACCGTTTGGCGGTTACAAACAATCTGGTATCGGCCGTGAGTGGGGCGATTACGGAATTGAAGAATTCTTAGAAGTGAAATCAATTGCCGGCTATTTCAGTTAATTTTAAAAATTAATTAATTTGTCATTTATAACAGTTCATGGGATATTTTTAGTTCCATGAGCTGTTTTATTTTTGGAAATTTAATAAAATCGTTTTGTATTTAAATTGAAAATTTGCTATATTAATTCTAGTATTCAAGACTTTAAAAAGTAATATATGAAATATCCAAAATAGATTTTGTGATTTATCGAAGTGAATCTATATGGAAATATTTCTTTTCAAGTCAAATTTAAGTCTTTATAAATATATAAGAAATGGGTGCAATTTATGCCTGAAAAAGTACGTACATCTCCGCAATATGAGTCGTTTCATGAATTGTATAAAAACTACACAACGAAAGAATTAACACAGAAAGCCAAATCGTTAAAACTTACAAATTATAGTAAGTTAAATAAGAGTGAATTAGTATTAGCTATTATGGAAGCCCAAATGGAAAAAGATGGGAACTACTACATGGAGGGTGTCTTGGATGATATCCAACCTGATGGCTATGGATTTTTAAGAACAGTTAATTATTCAAAAGGTGAAAAGGACATTTATATATCTGCAAGTCAAATTCGCCGTTTTGAAATCAAACGTGGTGACAAAGTAACTGGTAAAGTGCGTAAACCCAAAGATAATGAAAAATATTACGGTTTATTACAAGTAGACTTTGTTAATGACGAAAATGCTGAAGTTGTAAAAAAACGCCCTCACTTTCAAGCTTTAACACCTCTTTATCCTGAGGAAAGAATCGTTTTAGAAACAGAACCCCAAAATTATTCAACACGTATTATGGATTTAGTTACACCAATTGGTTTAGGTCAACGTGGACTTATCGTTGCACCACCAAAAGCTGGTAAAACATCATTATTAAAAGAAATTGCTAATGCGATTTGCAAAAATAAACCTGATGCGAAATTATTTGTTTTATTAGTAGGGGAACGACCAGAAGAAGTCACTGACATTGAACGTTCTGTAGAATCTGCTGAAGTAGTACATTCAACTTTTGATGAGCCACCTCAACACCATGTAAAAGTAGCTGAATTATTATTAGAACGTGCTAAACGTTTAGTTGAGATTGGTCAAGATGTGATTATTCTTATGGACTCAATTACTCGATTGGCAAGAGCATATAACCTTGTTATACCGCCAAGTGGACGAACACTATCAGGTGGACTTGATCCCGCTTCATTACACAAGCCTAAAGCATTTTTTGGTGCTGCACGTAATATTGAAGCAGGTGGGAGCTTAACAATATTAGCTACTGCATTAGTAGAAACGGGTTCACGTATGGATGATATGATTTATGAAGAGTTCAAAGGAACAGGAAATATGGAACTCCATCTTGATCGTAAATTGTCTGAACGTCGAATTTTCCCAGCAATTGATATTGGAAGAAGTTCTACACGTAAAGAAGAATTATTAATTAGTAAATCTGAACTAGATTCATTATGGCAATTAAGAAACATGTTTACGGATTCTACAGATTTCACTGAAAGGTTCATTAGAAAACTTAAACGCTCTAAAAGTAATAAAGAATTTTTCGAGCAATTACAAAAGGCTGCAGAAGAAAGTACAAAAACAGGTAAACCAATTATTTAATGAATATCTGTTTGAGGGTTGCGTTTTAATCTAATAACTATTATAATTACCAAGTATTGGGTAAAAAACTCACAAATAACTCTGTTCCAGATGGTTCAGGGCAAAGGAGCTGAAAATAATGAGACAAGGAATCCATCCTGATTATCACAAAGTTATCTTTTTAGATACAACAACAAACTTTAAATTTTTAAGTGGTTCAACTAAAACATCTTCAGAAACAATGGAATGGGAAGATGGCAATGAATACCCAGTTATTCGTTTAGATGTATCTTCAGATTCACATCCATTCTACACAGGACGTCAAAAATTCGCTGCTGCGGATGGTCGTGTGGAACGTTTCAACAAAAAGTTTGGTCTCAAATCAAACAACAACTAATTATAAGTTTAAACTGTCTGCCTAGTCTATTTTATTATAGAATCGCGTAGGCAGTTTTTTTAAATTTAAGTAGTCTTTAAAGAGATAGTTATAATACATAGAAATATGATATAATTAAGCGATTATGTTTTTGTAAAAGGTGGAACTTATAATGTATGAAACTTACCATTCCGGTTGGATTGAATGCATTACTGGAAGTATGTTTAGCGGTAAGTCAGAAGAACTTATTCGTAGATTAAGAAGAGGCATATACGCTAAACAAAAAGTAGTAGTGTTTAAACCAGCGATTGATGATCGTTATCACAAAGAAAAAGTTGTTTCTCATGACGGAAATGAATTAGAAGCAATTAATATTTCGACATCTAGAGATATATTGTTGCATGATTTATCTCAAGTTGATGTCATTGGCATTGATGAAATTCAATTTTTTGATAAAGAAATTGTAAATATAGTTGAGAAGCTTGCAGAAAATGGTCATCGAGTTGTGGTAGCAGGCTTAGATATGGATTTTAGAGGAGAACCATTTGAACCAATGCCTCAAATTATGGCGGTAAGTGAACAAGTTACTAAACTGCAAGCTGTTTGCGCAGTATGCGGCTCATCATCGAGTAGAACACAACGCTTAATCAATGGACAACCAGCTAAAGTTGATGATCCTATCATTTTAGTAGGCGCAAATGAAAGTTATGAACCGAGATGTCGAGCACATCATATAGTAGCACCAAGTACAAGTGACGAGGAGGAAATGTAGTGTTTGATCAATTAGATATCGTTGAAGAAAGATATGAACAACTCAATGAGATGTTAAGTGACCCTGAAATCGTAAATGATCCAGACAAGTTACGCAAATATTCAAAAGAACAAGCTGATTTACAAAAAACAGTTGATGTATATAGAGACTATAAAAGTAAAAAAGAAGAAATAGCTGAAATTGATGACATGTTAAACGAAACAGATGATAAAGAAGAAATCGAAATGTTAAAAGAGGAAAGCGCTAGCTTGAAAAGTGTGATTCCTGAATTAGAAGAACAGCTTAAATTCTTACTAATACCAAAAGACCCTAACGATGAAAAAGACGTTATCGTTGAAATTAGAGCAGCTGCAGGTGGAGATGAAGCAGCCATCTTTGCGGGAGATTTACTAAGAATGTATAGTAAATATGCAGAATCTCAAAACTTTAAAACGGAAATAGTTGAAGCAGCTGAAAGTGACCATGGTGGTTACAAAGAAATTAGTTTCTCAGTTTCTGGGAACGGTGCATACAGTAAATTAAAATTTGAAAATGGTGCACATCGTGTTCAACGTGTACCAGAAACAGAATCAGGTGGTCGAATTCATACGTCAACAGCAACAGTTGCTGTACTGCCTGAAGTAGAAGATGTTGAAATTGAAATTCGCAATGAAGACTTGAAAATAGACACATATCGTTCAAGTGGTGCAGGTGGTCAGCACGTCAATACTACTGACTCAGCTGTACGTATTACACATTTACCAACGGGTGTGATTGCGACATCTTCTGAAAAATCACAAATTCAAAACCGTGAAAAAGCTCTGAAAGTATTAAAAGCACGTCTATATGATATGAAATTACAAGAAGAACAACAAAAATATGCAGCACAACGTAAATCAGCAGTAGGAACTGGTGATAGATCTGAACGTGTTAGAACATATAACTATCCACAAAGTCGTGTGACAGACCATAGAATAGGTTTAACATTACAAAAGTTAGACCAAATTATGGAAGGTAAGTTAGATGAAATTATTGATGCTTTAACTTTATCTGAACAAACTGAGAAATTGAAAGAACTTAACAATGGTGAACTTTAAAGAAAAATTAGATAGTGCTATCAAACAAGCTGTAGAAAAAGGGTACGAACAATCAAGAGCGGAATGGTTAATGCTTGATTTATTTGGGTGGTCAAGAACGGATTATTTAATTCATATGTATGATGATATGTCAAAAGCAGAAGAAATTAAGTTTTCGCTGGCGACTGAACGAATGCTTTTAGGAGAACCAATCCAATATATTGTTGGATTTCAATCTTTTTATGGCTACCAATTTCAAGTCAATGAACATTGTTTAATTCCACGACCTGAAACCGAGGAAGTAATGTTGCATTTTCTTGAGCATTGTAACTCAAGCGCAACGATTGCTGATGTTGGAACGGGTAGTGGTGTATTAGCTGTTACATTAAAAAAGCTAAATAATGATTTTACTGTTTATGCAACAGATATCGTTCAAGAAACCTTAGATATCGCTGCTGATAATGCGCACAATCATGAGGTGGATATCCATTTCTTGAAAGGCAATGCCTTGAAACCGTTTATCCAACATAATATTAAATTGGATGGTATTATTTCCAATCCACCATATATTGATGTTGATGAGATGGATACAATGGCACCTACAGTTGTAAAATACGAGCCCCATAAAGCGTTATTCGCAGAAAATAAGGGCTATGCTATTTATGAATCAATCCTTAATGACTTACCTCAAGTGCTCAATGATGATGCTTATGTGACCTTTGAAATTGGCTATAATCAAGGTGAGAAATTAAGAAGTATCATTTTAGAAAAATATCCTAAATTGGATGTTAAAGTTATCAAAGATATAAATGGAAATGATAGAATCGTATCATTTAAATGGTGAAACTCAAAGGAAACGGGATAGATATTAAAATGAATTCGTAGTCCCGCCCCAGCTTGGTTTGATTATGGAATTTCTTGATGAAATTCTTTTTGCTGGGCCCCGCCGGTAAGGATGACTAGGTCTGAAAAGGCTTAATTTAAGCGCGTTTTCAAATCAGTCAGCCACTGCCAAAAATGATATTGTAGGCTGAGACAGTTTGATTTGTCTCAGCTTCTTTTCCTATATATGAATAAAAATGATGGAGGAGTGAGCTTGATGAAAACAAATTTATGGGATATGCGTCAATATCAAAATGCGCCATTAGATTATCCGGAATTAGACAAAATAAAGCAGATATTTCAAGATGGTGGTTTAATTG
Source organism: Staphylococcus borealis (assembly GCF_001224225.1). Taxonomy (GTDB): domain Bacteria; phylum Bacillota; class Bacilli; order Staphylococcales; family Staphylococcaceae; genus Staphylococcus; species Staphylococcus borealis. The sequence goes on from NZ_CUEE01000012.1 coordinate 23,994, forward strand.
CAATTCCGACAGAAACAGTATATGGGTTGGGTGCTGATGCCCGAAACCAACAAGCCGTTTCAAATATATATCAAGCCAAGGGTCGTCCTTCCGACAATCCATTAATTGTACATATTCACGACATTTCTCAAATTGATGACTTTGTGTCTCATTTACAAAGTGAGGCAAAATGCTTGATGGATGAATTTTGGCCAGGTCCGATTTCATTTATTTTACCTTTAAAGCCTGGGTATCTCTGTGACAAAGTGACAGGTGGTTTGCAATCCATCGCTGTACGTATGCCAAGTCATCCCATTGGCCGTGCAATACTCCAATATACGGATATGCCGATTGCTGCGCCAAGTGCTAATGTCAGTGGTAGACCTTCACCTACGACGTTTCAACATGTTTATACCGATTTAAATGGGAAGATAGATGGAATCGTTAATGGAGATCAAAGTGAAGAAGGCCTAGAAAGTACTGTACTCGATTGCACACAGTTCCCATTTAGAATAGCCAGACCAGGAGCAATTACACAATCAATGATTAATGAAGTCTTGCCTGGAAGTGTTGAACATTATCAATATGATACGACAAGCAAACCGATAGCACCTGGTATGAAATATAAGCACTATGCTCCTGAAACACCTGTAACGATGTTGACAAATCTAAGTAAACCTATTACAACTGTTAAAGATTGGACGCATACCGCTTTTATTTTACCGGATAATTTAAAACACTTTGTCCCTAGTGATGCCATATTTATTTCGCTCTGTAAAGATCAGCATGATACGAAACAAGCCAATCATAATTTGTTTAAAATACTCCATGATATCGATGAAAATTCAGAAATACATGAGGCATATATTTATGCATTTGATAAAACAGATGCAACAGAGGCAATTATGAACAGAATGCGTAAAGCTACAGGAAATCACTTAGTTAGAGGTGAAACATTATGAGAATAACGTTTGTGTGTACAGGAAATACGTGTCGTAGTCCGATGGCAGAAAGTATTGCAAAGAAAATACTCGAAAAAGACGTTATTAATTCAAGAGGGTTATTTGCAGTAGATGGACAATCTATTTCACCTGAATCACTTAAAGTCATCGCTGAGCATGAATTGCCAGAACCTACGCGGGCCAAGCAATTTAGTAAGGCGGATTTAGAAAGCGATTTAATCTTAACAATGACTGAAATGCATAAACAACAACTTATTTATAGTTATGGTGATAATGGTCGCATTTATCAACTTGGTGAATATGTTGGGGAATCAGGCGATATTGGCGATCCGTTTGGCGGTAGTATTGAAACATACCGACAAACATTTAAAGAGCTTCAACACTTAATAAGTAAATTACAGTCAGATTCATAAAGCGAAATATTATACAATTAGTATATGTTAAGCGTTAAATAAGTTATAATAAAGAAGTATAGCTAGTTTGCTATGCTTCTTTTTAATTATGTAATTGAGGTGGAGATTTCAATGCAAGAACTTAAAACGTTGCTTGATGAACTTAAGGCGCAATCTTTTTTCAAGAAAGATGAACTTTGCTTGATAGGATGTTCGACTTCTGAAGTTATAGGACAAAAGATAGGTTCTGTAGGATCGATGGAAGTTGCAGAGGAAATCTTTAGTGCATTAGCACAAGTGAAACAAGAGACTGGTGTTTCTTTTGCATTTCAAGGCTGTGAGCATATTAACAGAGCAGTTACAATTGAACGCGAAGATTTCAATCCGCTAACGATGGAAGAAGTATCAGTTGTTCCTGATGTTCACGCAGGTGGAAGTCTTGCAACTTATGCTTATAAGCAAATGAATGATCCAATCGTAGTTGAACATATTTCAGTCCCTAAGGGAATTGATATTGGTCAAACATTAATTGGAATGCATATTAAACACGTTTGTGTACCGGTTAGAACAAGTGTCAAACAAGTTGGTGAAGCTATTGTTACGATAGCTACATCAAGACCTAAGAAAATCGGTGGTGAACGAGCTAAATACGAATAAGCTAGAAAGTGTAAAGGGGGATTTTATATGTCATATATCCAAAATCAAGATAAAGCTGTCTATGAAGCAATTCAAAATGAATATAATAGGCAAAATAACAACATTGAATTAATCGCATCTGAAAACTTTGTATCTGAAGCGGTGATGGAAGCCCAGGGTTCTGTGATGACTAACAAATATGCTGAAGGCTATCCAGGTCGTCGTTACTATGGTGGTTGTGATTATGTTGACGTAACTGAAACGATTGCAATTGAAAGAGCGAAAGCATTATTTGGTGCGGAGCATGTAAATGTGCAACCCCACTCAGGGTCTCAAGCCAATATGGCAGTATATCTTGTCGCTTTAGAGATGGGTGATACTGTTTTAGGTATGAATTTGAGTCATGGTGGTCATTTAACGCATGGTTCACCAGTTAATTTCAGTGGTAAATTCTACAACTTTGTAGATTATGGTGTAGATAAAGAAACTGAAAAAATTGACTATGACGTTGTGCGTCAATTAGCACATGAACACAAGCCTAAATTAATCGTTGCAGGAACTTCAGCGTATTCAAGACAACTTGATTTTAAAAAGTTCAAAGAAATCGCTGATGAAGTTGGCGCTAAATTAATGGTTGATATGGCTCATATCGCTGGTTTAGTTGCAGCAGGTTTACATCCAAATCCTGTAGAATATGCTGATTTTGTAACAACAACAACGCATAAAACTTTACGTGGCCCACGTGGTGGATTAATTCTTTGTAAAGAAGCGTATAAGAAGGATATAGATAAAACAATATTCCCTGGAATACAAGGTGGACCTTTAGAACATGTCATTGCTGCTAAAGCAGTCGCATTCGGTGAAGCACTTGAACAAGACTTTAAAACGTATCAAGAGCAAGTCATCAAAAATGCTAAAGTGCTTTCTGAAACGTTGAAAGAAGAGGGCTTTAGAATTGTGTCAGGTGGCACTGATAACCATTTAGTATCTGTAGATGTTAAAAACTCAGTTAATGTTACAGGTAAAGAAGCGGAAGCGACATTAGATTCAATTGGAATAACATGTAATAAAAATACAATTCCATTTGACCAAGAAAAAGCTTTTGTAACAAGTGGTATACGTTTAGGCACACCAGCTGCTACAACAAGAGGCTTTGATGAAGAAGCATTCAAAGAAGTTGGTCGTATTATTAGCTTAGCACTTAAACACCCTAATGATGATACAAAATTGAAAGAAGCAAGAGAAAGGGTAAGTCGTTTAACAGCTAAATATCCGCTATATGAATAATTTATAAAATTTTGGAGGCAATATAAATGAGTAAAGTACATGTATTTGATCACCCACTAATTCAACACAAATTAAGTTATATCCGTGATATGAATACGGGAACTAAAGAATTTAGAGAACTTGTTGATGAAGTCGGCATGTTAATGGCGTATGAGGTTACTAGAGATTTAGAACTTCAAGATGTTGAAATTAAAACGCCAGTAACAACTATGACTGCAAAAAGATTAGCTGGTAAAAAATTAGCAATCGTTCCAATTCTTAGAGCCGGTTTAGGGATGACAGATGGTGTATTAAGCTTAGTCCCAGCGGCACGTGTTGGTCACATTGGTTTATACCGTGATCCTAAAACATTGGAAGCAGTAGAATACTTTGCTAAACTTCCACAAGACATTGATGAGAGACAAATTATTGTGGTAGACCCAATGTTAGCTACTGGAGCATCAGCAATCGAAGCAATTAATTCGTTGAAGAAACGCGGTGCTAAAAATATTAGATTCATGTGCCTTATTGCTGCACCAGAGGGTGTTGAAAAAATGCAAGAAGCGCACGATGATGTCGATATCTATATTGCAGCATTAGACGAAAAATTAAATGATAAAGCATATATTACACCAGGTTTAGGTGATGCTGGGGACAGATTGTTCGGTACAAAATAGGTATAGGAGTTTATGTATGAGAAAGATTATGACAGTCTTTGGTACTAGACCAGAAGCAATTAAGATGGCACCTTTAGTGAAGGCACTCGAGTGTGATGCTGAGTTAGAACCAATGATTGTTGTAACTGCTCAGCATCGCGAAATGTTAGATTCGGTCTTACAAACTTTCAACATCGAGCCACATTATGATTTGAATATCATGAAGGAAGGTCAAACGCTATCAGACATTACATCAAGAGCAATGACGCAACTTGAAGAAATTATTAAAAAAGAAAAACCGGATATGGTGCTCGTCCATGGCGATACCACTACTACATTTTCAGGTGCACTAGCTGCTTTTTATAATCAGGTACCTGTTGGTCACGTAGAAGCTGGTTTAAGAACACGACGTAAATATGCACCTTTCCCAGAAGAGATGAATAGGCAAATGGTAAGTAATCTAGCCGACCTGCATTTTGCGCCTACTAAAGGTGCAGCGAATAATTTGCTTTAAGAACAGAAAAATCCAGACACAGTAATTATTACTGGAAATACTGCTATTGATACACTTAAATTAACGGTCCAAAAGGAATATACATCAGATATAATCACAAAACATCAAAATAAACGCATTATCCTATTAACTGTTCACCGAAGAGAAAATATTGGACAGCCAATGATTGAGATTTATAAAGCAATGCGCACTATTGTTGATGAATATGAAGATGTGGTCATTGTATCACCACTACATCTGAATCCTAAAGTAAGGTCACTAGCTTATAAGTATTTAGGTGATCATGAGCGTATTGAATTAATTGAACCATTAGACGTTGTAGACTTCCACAACTTCGTAAGTAACGCCTATTTAATCTTGACGGATTCAGGTGGTATTCAAGAAGAGGCACCTTCATTGAATAAACCTGTCTTGGTACTTAGAGATGTAACCGAGAGACCAGAAGGTGTAGCAGCGGGCACTTTGAAAATAATTGGAACGGATTTTGAAAATGTGCATAATACAACGGCAGAATTATTGGATAACGAAATAATTTATCATCAAATGTCACAAACTCAAAATCCTTATGGTGATGGTAAAGCATCTATAAGAATTTGTGAGAGTATAAAATATTATTTTGGTTTGACATCAAATTCACCAGAGCCTTTCAAATCATAAAAAAATTTTAAATTGTGAACATTTTGTGACAATAAAAGAGTTAATTTTTACAACAATTTGAATAGAATTGACACACTATTTACCCTATATTATTATTAAATTTGTATGAGTGGAACGGTTTACATGGTTGTCATAAGTTAATTTGGAGGAGAAAAATGAGGCGTTTCAGCATCATATTTAAACAATTCATTCAATATTATATTTATTTTTTAATTATATTGGCTGTGTTGTATATCGTTATTCCAAATCCTTTTATTCTAGGATTAATAATAGGAACATTTGGATCTTTAATAAATACCTATATTTTCGAATTATATTTATCTCGGGCAAAGCAACCAGATAACATACATATTTCTACGGGCAATACTTGGAGGTACTTAGTCGCTATCATTGCGTGCGTAATATGGTTTTTATTTAAAGATAATGTCAATATTATTGGGGTAATGATTGGTCTTATGTTTTCTTATGTTTTAATCATTTTACGCCCTCTACTGCTTAAGAATTAAAATTTTAATAAAGAAAGAGGTGAGTACATGGATCACAAAAACCCGCTCGTAAGTTGGAATGTATTTGGTTTTGATCTCGTTTTCAATTTAGCAAGCATCATGATGTTAGTTATTACAGCAATCATTGTTTTTCTAATAGCTATTATTTGTACGCGTAATCTAAAGAAAAGACCATCAGGTAAACAGAATTTTATCGAATGGATCTTTGACTTTGTCAGAAGCATCATAGAGAGTAATATGGCTTGGAAAAAAGGTGGTCAGTTTCACTTCTTAGCAGTAACATTGATTTTATTTATCTTTGTTGCAAACATGTTAGGACTACCATTTGCTATAGTGACTAAAGATCATTATCTATGGTGGAAATCTCCAACAGCTGACGCAACTGTCACATTGACATTATCAACTATGATGATATTACTTACACACTATTATGGTGTGAAAATGCGTGGAACTAAAGCTTACATAGGTAATTACTTTAAACCATTCTGGCCATTAGCAATTATCAATGTTTTTGAAGAATTCTCTTCAACATTAACACTTGGTCTACGTTTATACGGTAATATATTTGCCGGTGAATTATTACTTTCTTTATTAGCCGGCTTAGTTGTAAGCAGTGCTTGGGGTTGGATTATAGGTATTCCAGGTTTAATCGTATGGCAAGGATTCTCTATCTTTGTCGGCTCAATCCAAGCATATATATTTATCATGCTTTCAATGGTTTACATGTCCCACAAAGTAGCGGACACACATTAACTTAAACAAACATTTTAGGAGGAATTATTAATATGGGTTTAATCGCAGCAGCAATTGCAATTGGTTTATCAGCACTAGGCGCAGGTATCGGTAACGGTCTTATCGTTTCAAGAACAGTAGAAGGTGTAGCTCGTCAACCAGAAGCACGTGGACAATTAATGAGTATCATGTTCATCGGTATTGGTTTAGTTGAGGCATTACCTATCATCGGTGTTGTAATCGCATTCATGACTCTTTTCCAATAAGAAAATTTCATGGCGAAGTCACTTGGATCTTCGCCGTTCGTTTTATTTAATGGCAAGTGGTGATTAATTATGAAAGGAGTGTCAAATGCCAGTGAATGCATTAACTAATTCATTCGTTTTAGGTGCAGCAGGTGGTGGTGTTGAATGGGGTACTGTTATTGTTACAGTAATCACATTTGCTATTTTATTAGCACTACTTAAGAAATTTGCTTGGGGTCCATTAAAAGAAGTAATGGACAAACGTGAACGTGACATCAATAGAGACATTGATGAAGCTGAAGAAGCAAAATTAAATGCACAAAAACTTGAAGAAGAAAATAAAAAGACACTAAAACAAACTCAAGATGAAGTTCAACGTATTTTAGAAGATGCTAGAGTTCAAGCACGTAAACAACATGAAGAAATCATTCATGAAGCAAATATTCGTGCAAACGGTATGATTGAAACTGCTCAAAGTGAAATCAATAGCGAGAAAGAACGTGCATTAGCAGATATTAACAATCAAGTGTCTGAGTTATCAGTATTGATTGCATCTAAAGTACTTCAAAAAGAAATTTCAGAACAAGATCAAAAAGAACTTGTTGATAAGTATTTAAAAGAGGCAGGCGATAAATAATGGCAAATGTAGCAAATAAATACGCTAAAGCATTATTTGACGTCGCTATCGATAAAGAAAGATTAGACTTAATGTACCAAGAACTTAGTATAGTTAGTGAAGCCACAAAAAACTATGATGAAGATTTAAGAGCAATTGACTCAAATCCTAACCAACCGGCTTCTGAAAGACGCAAATTTGTTGGTATCGTTTTTGGAGATGCTAACTATTACTTAAAAAATATGCTAATGATATTAGCTAATAATCGTCATTTAGTACTGATTAATTCAATTTTTAAAGAATTTAAAAGTTTATACAATGAGTATCATAATGAAGATTCAGCCATTGTTGAATCAGTTTATCAATTAAGCGACGAAGAACTTAGTCGCATTAAAGACTTAATTTTAAAACAAACGAATTTATCACAAGTACATATTACTACGAAAATAAATCCTGAATTAATTGGAGGATTTAGAGTTAAAGTTGGTACTACTGTGCTAGATGGCAGTGTTAAAAAAGATTTAGAACAAATCGAACGCAAATTTAGAAGAGTAAACTAAAATAAAGAGGAGTGACATAGATGGCCATAAAAGCTGAAGAAATCAGTGCATTACTTCGCTCACAAATTGAAAATTATGAGTCTGAAATGTCTGTAACTGATGTAGGTACGGTACTCCAAATTGGTGACGGTATCGCATTAATTCACGGATTAAATGACTGTATGGCTGGTGAGCTAGTAGAGTTCTCAAATGGTGTTCTTGGTTTAGCTCAAAACCTTGAAGAATCAAATGTGGGTGTAGTTATTTTAGGACCATATACTGAAATTACTGAAGGCGACGAAGTTAGACGTACTGGACGTATTATGGAAGTTCCAGTAGGGGAAGAACTTATTGGTCGCGTTGTTAACCCATTAGGTCAACCTATTGATGGACAAGGTCCTATCAATACAACAAAAACACGTCCTGTTGAACAAAAAGCAACAGGTGTAATGGCTCGTAAATCTGTTGACGAACCACTTCAAACTGGTATTAAAGCGATTGACGCATTAGTTCCAATCGGACGTGGTCAACGTGAGTTAATTATCGGAGATAGACAAACAGGTAAAACAACAATCGGTATTGATACAATCTTAAACCAAAAAGGTTTAGATACAATTTGTATTTACGTAGCAATTGGTCAAAAAGATTCAACTGTACGTGCAAATGTAGAAAAATTACGTCAAGCTGGCGCATTAGATTACACTATTGTTGTTTCAGCTTCAGCATCTGAACCTTCACCATTACTTTATATTGCACCTTATTCTGGTGTAACTATGGGTGAGGAATTCATGTTTAATGGTAAGCATGTATTAATCGTTTATGATGATCTTACTAAACAAGCGGCAGCATACCGTGAGTTATCATTACTTTTACGTAGACCTCCAGGTCGTGAAGCATACCCTGGTGATGTTTTCTATCTACATAGTAGATTATTAGAAAGAGCAGCCAAATTAAATGATGATTTAGGTGGCGGCTCAATTACGGCGTTACCAATTATCGAAACACAAGCAGGGGATATTTCTGCATATGTACCAACTAACGTAATTTCAATTACAGATGGACAAATCTTCTTACAATCTGACTTATTCTTCTCAGGTGTAAGACCTGCGATTAATGCGGGACAATCAGTTTCACGTGTAGGTGGATCAGCTCAAATCAAAGCAATGAAGAAGGTAGCAGGAACGCTACGTTTAGACTTAGCTTCTTATAGAGAGTTAGAATCATTTGCGCAATTCGGTTCTGATTTAGATGAATTCACAGCCAGAAAACTTGAAAGAGGTAAACGTACGGTTGAAGTGTTGAAACAAGACCAAAACAAACCATTACCTGTTGAAAACCAAGTTTTAATTATATATGCCTTAACAAAAGGTTATTTAGATGATATTCCTGTTGAGGATATTACACGTTTCGAAGACGAATTAAATAGTTGGGCGAAATCAAATGGTTCTGACTTATTAAATGAAATTAGAGAAACTGGTGCCTTACCATCTGACGATAAATTTGAAGCTACAATTAATGAATTCAAGAAAAGCTTTAGCAAATCTGAATAATTAAACTTTAAATTGAAAGGGTGGTGAGATAATGGCTTCATTAAAAGAGATAGATGGTCGTATTAAATCGACGAAAAAAATGAAACAAATTACCAAAGCAATGAACATGGTATCGAGTTCAAAATTACGTCGAGCTGAAAAAAACACAAAGCAATTTGAACCCTATATGGAAAAAATGCAGGATGCGATTACTGCAATTGCAGGAGCGAGTAAACACTCTAGTCATCCTATGTTAAGACCTAGACAAGTTCAACGTAGTGGTTACTTAGTAATTACTAGTGACAAAGGCTTAGCAGGTGCATACAGTTCAAATGTCTTAAAACGACTGATTAATGATATTAGTGAAAAACATTCTAGTAGTGATGAATATAGCATTATTGTATTAGGTCAATCTGGTGTTGATTTCCTTAAAAATAGAGGTTATGAAATTGAGAATTCACTTGTTGATGTTCCCGATCAACCTTCATTCAAATCAATACAAGCAATTGCGAAACATGCGATTGACTTATTTAGTGAAGAACATATTGATGAATTAAAAATTTATTATAGTCATTATGTTAGTGTTCTTGAAAATAAACCAACGACTAAACAAGTTTTACCATTATCTCGAGAAGATTCTAGCCAAGGTCAAGGTCAAATGTCTTCTTATGAATTTGAACCGGATAAAGAATCTATCCTAAGTGTTATTCTTCCTCAATATGTTGAAAGTTTAATTTATGGAACGATTTTAGATGCTAAGGCTAGTGAACATGCAGCGAGAATGACTGCAATGAAAAATGCTTCTGATAATGCGACTGAACTTATTGATGACTTATCATTACAATATAATAGAGCGAGACAAGCTGAAATCACACAACAAATTACTGAAATTGTTGGTGGTTCCGCAGCACTTGAATAATATTTTAAAGGAGGAAACAACATGGGTAATGGCCGTGTAACTCAGGTTATGGGTCCTGTTATTGACGTTCGTTTTGAACATAATGAAGTACCTGAAATTAATAACGCCTTAATCATTGAAGTTCCTAAAGAAGATGGTACTTTTGAATTAACACTTGAAGTTGCATTACAACTAGGTGATGACGTTGTTCGTACAATCGCTATGGATTCAACAGATGGTGTTCAACGAGGCATGGAAGTTCAAAACACTGGACAAGATATTTCAGTGCCAGTTGGTGAAGTAACGCTAGGTCGTGTATTTAACGTCTTAGGTGATACAATTGATTTAGAAGATAAATTAGATAGTTCAGTGAGACGTGATCCGATTCATAGACAATCACCTAATTTTGATGAATTATCTACTGAAGTGGAAATTCTTGAAACTGGAATTAAAGTTGTAGACTTACTAGCACCTTATATTAAAGGTGGTAAAATCGGACTATTCGGTGGTGCCGGAGTTGGTAAAACCGTATTAATTCAAGAATTAATTAATAACATCGCACAAGAACACGGTGGTATCTCTGTATTCGCTGGTGTAGGTGAACGTACACGTGAAGGTAATGACCTTTACTATGAAATGAGAGATAGTGGTGTTATCAAGAAAACAGCGATGGTATTCGGTCAAATGAACGAGCCACCTGGTGCGCGTATGCGTGTAGCTTTATCTGCATTAACAATGGCTGAGTACTTCCGTGATGAACAAGGACAAGACGTTCTTTTATTCATCGATAACATTTTCAGATTTACTCAAGCAGGTTCTGAAGTATCAGCTTTATTAGGACGTATGCCTTCTGCCGTAGGTTATCAACCTACATTAGCTACAGAAATGGGTCAATTACAAGAACGTATTACATCAACGAATAAAGGTTCTGTAACATCAATCCAAGCCGTATTCGTACCAGCCGATGACTATACTGATCCAGCGCCAGCAACTGCATTCGCTCACTTAGATGCGACAACTAACCTTGAACGTAAATTAACAGAAATGGGTATCTATCCAGCTGTGGATCCATTAGCGTCTACGTCAAGAGCGTTAGAACCAGCAATTGTTGGTCAAGAGCACTATGAAGTGGCACGTGATGTTCAATCAACACTTCAAAAATATAGAGAATTGCAAGATATTATCGCAATTTTAGGTATGGATGAGTTATCAGAAGAAGATAAACTTACAGTAGAACGTGCACGTAGAATTCAATTCTTCTTATCACAAAACTTCCACGTTGCAGAACAATTTACTGGTCAAAAAGGTTCATATGTACCTGTTAAAACGACAGTAGCTGATTTCAAAGCGATTTTAGATGGTAAATACGACCATATTCCTGAAGATGCTTTCCGTTTAGTTGGTAGTATGGAAGATGTAATTGCCAAAGCAAAAGATATGGGTGTTGAAGTCTAAACAATTAGGAGGTATAGATAATGAGTACAGTTAATCTTGATATTGTCACTCCTAATGGTTCAGTCTACGAAAAAGATGACGTTGAACTAGTTGTTTTTCAAACAACAGCTGGTGAAATGGGTGTCATGAGTGGGCATATTCCGACAGTTGCCGCATTAAAAACAGGCCATGTTAAAGTGAACTTTAGAAATGGTACTGAATATATAGCTGTTAGTGGTGGCTTTGTTGAAATTAGACAACATAAAGTATCTGTCATTGTTCAAACAGCTGAAACTGCCAGTGAGATAGATGTTGAACGAGCTAAATTAGCACGTCAAAGAGCACAATCTCATTTGGACGATCAGGATAACAGTGATATAAACAGAGCTAAACGAGCGTTGGCTAGAGCTGAAAACCGCTTACGCGTAGCAGAATTAAAATAATTAAAAAGGTTTGAAAACTAAATTTAGTTTTCAAACCTTTTTTTGTGTTCTATGATAGTCAAGTTTAGTATCATTCTGTGCATTTTTAATGTACAATATAGTACAGAAATCTAAAAGGAGAGAAAGTCATGGATTATATTGGACAGTTTGCGATCATACACTTGGTTTTACATGTTTTGTGTATATGTATAGCTTATTGGGCCTTAAACTCTCTCAAATTAGATCAATTTTTTAAAAAAGGTTACGCTACTCAAGTACAAGTATGTCTAATGTTTTTAGCCATCTTATTGGGTACAGCCGTAAGCAATTTTTTAATTGATTTATTACAATTTTCAACTCAAGTGAAATTTTTATTTCAATAATGAGATTATTGTAAATTCTTTTTAAAAATAGATATAATAAATAAATAATTGATTGAAAATCGGGAAATGAAGATAGTAATAGGAGTTTAAAGTGGAGGATTAATATGGATAAAATAGTAATTGAAGGTGGCAATCGCCTAACTGGAGAAGTTAAAGTTGAAGGAGCTAAGAATGCAGTATTACCAGTATTAACTGCATCACTATTAGCTTCAGAAGGAAAAAGTAAACTTGTTAATGTACCAGATTTAAGCGATGTAGTAACGATAAACAATGTATTATCAACTTTAAATGCGGAAGTTGAATATAATAAAGAAGAAGGTGCAGTTACAGTAGATGCATCAACGACTTTAAAAGAAGAAGCCCCTTATGAATATGTTAGTAAAATGCGAGCAAGCATCTTAGTTATGGGTCCTTTGTTAGCACGTTTAGGTCATGCTATCGTTGCATTACCAGGTGGCTGTGCAATTGGTGCTCGTCCAATAGAGCAACATATTAAAGGGTTTGAGGCATTAGGTGCAGAAATACATCTAGAGAATGGGAATATTTACGCTAGCACAAAAGACGGCTTGAAAGGTACAGACATTCATTTAGATTTCCCAAGTGTCGGTGCAACACAAAACATCATTATGGCAGCGTCACTTGCTAAAGGTAAAACAGTGATTGAAAATGTTGCCAAAGAGCCTGAAATTGTTGATTTAGCAAATTATATTAATGAAATGGGTGGTAAAGTAACCGGAGCAGGTACTGATACCATTACGATTCATGGTGTTGATAAGTTGAAAGGTGTAGAACATTCAATCATTCCTGACAGAATTGAAGCTGGTACTTTAATCATAGCAGCTGCTATTACGCGTGGTGATGTATTTGTTAGAGACGCAGTAAAAGAACATATGTCGAGTCTAATTTATAAACTTGAAGAAATGGGCGTTAATTTAGATTTCCAAGAAGATGGCGTTCGTGTTACGGCAGAGGGTGAACTTAAACCAGTTGATGTCAAAACACTTCCTCACCCTGGGTTCCCAACAGATATGCAATCACAAATGATGGCGTTATTATTAACTGCTGAAGGACATAAAGTCATTACGGAAACTGTCTTTGAAAATAGATTCATGCATGTTGCAGAATTTAAGCGTATGAATGCAAATATTACTGTAGAAGGTAGAAGTGCTAAAATTCAAGGTAAGAGTCAATTGCAAGGTGCTCAAGTTAAAGCAACAGATTTAAGAGCAGCGGCAGCATTAATTTTAGCTGGCTTAGTAGCTGATGGTACAACTCAGGTTACAGAATTAAAACATTTAGACCGCGGTTATGTTAATTTCCATGAGAAATTAAAGTCATTAGGTGCTAATATTGAACGAGTAAATGATTAATCGTATACTCACTTTATAATACTTCTGGAGGACATACATTATGGAAACAATTTTCGATTATAATCAAATTAAGCAAATTATCCCACATAGACAACCATTTTTACTTATTGATCGTGTAGTTGAATATGAAGAGGGTAAGAGATGTGTTGGACTAAAACAAGTATCTGGTAATGAACCATTTTTCCAAGGGCACTTCCCAGATTATGCTGTTATGCCTGGTGTATTAATTACTGAAGCATTAGCACAAACAGGTGCTGTTGCTATGCTTAACAGCGAAGAGAATAAAGGGAAAATTGCATTATTCGCTGGAATTGATAAATGTAGATTTAAAAAACAAGTAACGCCTGGTGATACGCTAATGTTAGAGGTAGAAATTACTAAAATCAAAGGTCCAATCGGAAAAGGTACAGCAAAGGCTACGGTAGATGGCCAACTCGCTTGTAGTTGTGAATTAACTTTCGCTATCCAAGATGCTTAAACCAAAACATCCTTTTATAATCAATATAAATAGGAGTGGAACATTGAAATGTGTTCCACTCCTGTTTTATTCTCTTTCAAATTTTTCTTCTTTTAGTTTAGGTTTAGATTGCATCATACGATTAAATGTTACTTTTAATTCTTCACCTGACAGTCCTTCATCAACTAATTGTTCTAATAAACTCTCTGCATAAACTTGTCGTAAGGTGTAAATATGACAATCTAATACAATTGACATTGTTGTTTCGAATTCAGAAATACTTCTGATTGTAGCATCAAAAAGTGCAGGATCATTCGAAGGGCGTGTTATCACGACTCTAATATCTAGTAGTGTTTGATCATCATAATATTTTTTCATCGTTTCATAGTGTGCATTTGAAATGACAACTTCTAGAAGCCAACCAGTACCACTATTTTCTTTATTGATGATTACACCATCTTCTAGCTCAAACTCAGTTATACCTCCATTTTCATTAACAATTTGAAAACGTACAGCTTTAAATGTCTTCACTTCATCACATCCCCAAAATAATTAAAATTATGCAAAAAATGAAATTATCAATAATCTAATATGAGTTTTACAATTATTTTCTTTAAATATATCAAACTTTGAGTATTAATAGGAATAAAAATCTTAAAAATAGAATTTTGACGCCATAGTTATAAATGAATACTATAGTTGTAGAAGGAGGTGACACATGCTAAACAAGATTGTGATAGTAGGTCGGTTGACCAAAAAGGCACAAATATTTGAGAAAGAGGAGGTGAAGATAGCCACGTTCTGTGTTGCAACAGAACGTAATTATAAAGATGACAACAATGAAATAGCTTGTGATTATATATTTTGTAAAGCTTTTGGTAAAACAGCTACCAATATTGAATTGTATACTGATCAAGGCGCTTTAGTAGGTATTACTGGTCAAATGAGATCACGTAAATACGATAAAGAGGGCCAAACGCACTTTGTGACTGAATTATATGTTGAAACAATTAAATTTATGTCTCCCAAATCCAAAAATAATGATATTCTCCCTGACACCTCATTCAATGAAGACACTTATTCATACGATCACCTAGAAGTGATTGATATAAACTAATGTTCTATTAACTCCATCCCTATTTACTATAAATAACTTCTTTAATTATACTCATGGCCTCTCTTATATTATCAATTTTATAAGAGAGGTTCTTAAATTTTTTAGTGTAATTATCTGAAAGATTTCATTAGTATTACAAGAGATACGTATACATATCGCTACTCAAAACCGTCATGAAAGTCCATAACTAAAAAATAGAGTTACAGTACGTTTGTAATTTGGATGTAAAAAAGTACTGGCTTTTTTTATTTCACTGTAACCTACTAAGGTTTTATGGATGTTAAAGTGTTACTTGTAAAATTTATTATTAAGACACAAACAAATCTAGGAGGATATATATAATTATGAAAAAGACAATTATTGCTTCATCATTAGCAGTAGGTTTAGGAGTAGTTGCTGGCAACGCTGGACACGCAGATGCGAGCGAAGCTCAAGTAAATAAAGCTGAATTAGCACAATTAGCACAATCAAATGATCAATCATTAAATAATAGCCCTATCCAAGAAGGTGCATATAACGTAACATTTGATTATGAAGGTTTCACTTATCATTTCGAATCAGATGGCACTAACTGGAGTTGGAACTATGCACAAACAGGCTTAGTTTCACCACAACAAGATGTTAGTGAACAAGCATCAGCTACTACTAACCAAACTTCAGCTGAACAAGTAGCTTCTTCACAACAATCTAGTCAAGCTCAACCAACACAAGTACAACAAGCACCACAAACTGAACAAACACAACAACCACAAACTGAAGCTACAACTTCTAACTCAAGTGCTTCAAGTAACACTGCTTCAAGTGGTTCTTCTGTAAATGTAAACAGTCATTTACAACAAATTGCACAACGTGAATCAGGTGGCGACATTACTGCTATTAATCCAAGTTCAGGTGCAGCAGGTAAATATCAATTCTTACAATCAACTTGGGATTCAGTAGCACCTGCTCAATATAAAGGTGTATCACCAGCACAAGCACCAGAACATGTTCAAGATGCAGCTGCTGTTAAATTATATAACACTGCAGGTCCATCACAATGGGTAACTGCTTAATTTAGCAATATAATAATATTAAATGAGTAGGCTGAGACATAATAAAGTGTCTCAGCCTATTTTATTGTTTTGATAGTAGATGACCGATTTGAAAATGCGCTTAAATCAAGCTTTTTTCAGTTCTAGTCATCCTTGCGGGCGGGGGTCCCAACAAAGAGAATTTCACTAAGAAATGCTACAAGCAAAGCAAGTTGGGAGTCGGGACCCCAGCAAAGAGACTTTCACTAATAATTGCTACAAGTAAAGTAAGCTAGGGAGAACAATGAGTTTATATTATTTTTGTTCTCTCCCTATCTGTTTTATTTGATAAATCCTAATCAATTTGATATCGTTGAATTAATAAGATAATGCTACTAGGGGAGCCATTGCTAATGGCTGAGATGAATAAATTCAGACCCTTATAACCTGATTTGGTTAATGCCAACGTAGGAAAGTAGTAATGTATATGTTATGTTCTCTTTATTGAATGATAGCTACATTTCTACGTTGAAATGTAGCATTTTTTAATTTTAAGGAGGATAATAATATGACATTTTCAACTGAGATTAAAGAGGCTTCACAACCTATTATTGAAGATATCTATAATGATGGATTTATTCAAGACCTTTTAAAAGGGAAGTTAGACGCTCAAGCAGTACGTCAATATTTAAGAGCGGATGCATCATATTTAAAAGAATTTACAAATTTGTATGCACTTCTTATCCCAAAAGCACCAACAATGAAAGATGTTAAATTTTTAGTTGAACAAATTGAATTTATGCTAGATGGTGAAGTTGAGGCACATGAAATTTTAGCAGATTACATTAATGAACCTTATGAAGAAATTGTTAAAGAAAAAGTATGGCCTCCAAGCGGTGATCATTACATTAAACATATGTATTATCATGCCTATGCACATGAGAATGCTGCGTATACAATAGCTGCAATGGCACCATGCCCTTATGTATATGAAGTTGTAGCTAAAATGGCATTAGAGGATCAAAATCTAAATAGAGATTCTGTAACTGCAAAATGGTTTGATTTCTATAGTACAGAAATGCGTCCATTAATAGAAGTATTTGATAATTTATTAGATGAATTAACAGCAAAGTGTACAGAACAAGAAAAGCATGATATTAAAGAAAGTTTCTTACAAAGTACGATACATGAACGTAATTTCTTTAATATGGCTTATACTAACGAACAATGGAACTTCGGAGGCGACAAAAATGCATAAACCCAAAATCGCTTTAACAATCGCGGGAACTGATCCATCCGGTGGCGCTGGTGTAATGGCCGATTTAAAATCATTTCATGCCTGTGGTGTCTACGGCATGGCAGCTATTACAAGTATCGTTGCACAAAATACTAAAGGGGTACAACATATCCATAATCTTGAGACAAGTTGGGTTCAAGAACAATTAGATAGCGTCTTCAATGACGAATTACCACACGCTATTAAAACAGGTATGATTGCGACTCATGAAACAATGGCGTTAATTCAACATTATTTGAGACAACATTCAGATATTCCATACGTTATCGATCCAGTCATGTTAGCTAAGAGTGGCGATTCGTTAATGGATGATGAAACCAAGAAACATTTACAGAATACATTACTACCTTTAGCAGATGTCGTCACGCCTAATATTCCTGAAGCAGAGGAAATAACAGGCATTAAAATAGACACGGAAGAAAATATTCGTAAAGCAGGCAATATCTTTATTAATGAAATAGGCAGTAAAGGCGTTGTCATAAAAGGTGGACACTCTGCTGATTTAAACAATGCTAAAGACTTCTTATTTACTAAGGATGATGTGTATACCTTTGAAGATCAACGCTTTGACACTAAACATACGCACGGAACTGGATGTACATTCTCAGCGGTGATTACTGCAGAACTGGCTAAAGGTAAATCTATCTATGAAGCGGTTAAAAAAGCGAAGAAATTTATTTCATTGAGTATTCAATATACGCCAGAAATTGGTCAAGGTAGAGGACCGGTAAACCATTTTGCATATATGAAGAAGGTTGGATTAGATGATGAATAATTTGGAACGTTTAAGACAAGAGAATCCTTTAGTTGTCTGTTATACAAATGATGTCGTGAAAAACTTTACGGCAAATGGATTACTTAGCATTGGTGCTAGTCCAGCAATGAGTGAAGCACCTGAAGAAGCGGAAGAATTTTATAAAGTTGCAGGGGCGTTACTTATTAATATTGGTACGATGACTAGGGCAAATGAACAAGACATTTTGGAAATAGGTAAAATTGCGAATCAACAAGGAACACCCATTGTATTTGATCCAGTAGCAGTTGGTGCTTCTTCGTATCGCAAAGCATTTTGCCAAAAATTCTTATCAGAAGTGAAAGTATCAGTTATTAAAGGTAATGCTTCTGAAATTTTAACGTTAGTAGATGCAACAACAACGATGAAAGGTACGGATGGTGAAACTGACTTAGACGTTGTTGAAATAGCTAAGCGTGCCCATGAGAAATTGAATACAGCCATCGTGTTAACTGGTAAAGATGATGTTATTGTCCAAAATAATAAAGTGGTGAAGTTATCTAATGGGTCACCATTATTAGCTAAGATTACTGGTGCTGGATGCTTACTTGGGGGCATTGTAGCAAGTTTCTTATTTAGAGAAGAAACGCCATCTCTACAAGTATTAGAAGAAGCGGTTAGCATCTATAATATTGCTGCTGAACGCGCTGAACAAGATCAACAAGTAAATGGACCGGGTTCATTTTTATCTAAATTATTAGATCAAATGTATGTCATTGATTTTAATACCTACCAACAACAAGTCAAAAGACAAGAGGTGGAATAAAATGTTTAATCCATCACGATTAAATGTTTATTTTATTTGCGGTACGCAAGATATTCCAGAGGGAAAAGATATTAGAGAAATAGTGAAGCATGCCTTAAATGCCGGTATTACGCTTTTTCAATTTCGTGAAAAAGGACCAACGTCATTAGACGGTGCTGATAAAGAAAATTTAGCAATTGAGTTATTGAATTTATGTCATGAATATCATGTACCGTTTATTGTAAATGACGATGTTGATTTAGCTGAAAAAATAAATGCAGACGGTATTCATGTAGGGCAAGATGATGAAAATGTGAAGTCATTTGCTAAGCGATTCGAAAATAAAATCATAGGACTTAGTATTGGCAACGAGGAAGAATATAATCAATCGGATTTAGATCATGTTGATTATATTGGTGTTGGACCGATGTTTGCAACAATTTCTAAAAATGATGCGAGTGCACCAGTAGGTCCCGCTATGATTGCCACATTAAAAAAGATCAATTCTTCGTTACCTATGGTAGCAATTGGAGGTATTACAGAAGACAATATTGAACCAATTGCTCAAAATGGTGCAGATGGTGTTTCAGTTATTTCGGCGATTGCACGTAGTCATAATATTGACAAGACTGTTACTAAAATGCAAAGTTATTTCAAATAAATAAGAAAATTTTTCTTTTTTTGTTTTCTAGTACACGGTTACTATGATAAAATAATCCCTATGTGAATATATCAATAGAGGTGTAAAAATGAAGAAGAAAGCGTTACTACCTTTGTTATTAGGGGTAATGGTCTTTTTAGCCGGGTGTGATTATTCAAAATCTAGTAATAGAGATGGATTTTTCTATAATACATTCGTAGAACCAATGGCTAGAGTTTTACATTGGTTAGGCCATTCAGTATTTAATGATGATTACGGTATTGCAATTATCGTATTAGTTTTAGTAATTCGTGTTATCTTGTTACCATTCATGTTATCAAACTATAAAAATAGTCATATGATGCGTGAAAAAATGAAAGTTGCTAAGCCAGAAGTTGATGGTGTGCAAGAAAAAGTTAAACGTGCACGAACTCAAGAAGAGAAAATGGCAGCAAACCAAGAAATGATGGAAGTTTATAAGAAATACGATATTAATCCAATGAAGAGTGCATTAGGCTGTTTACCAGTATTAATTCAAATGCCAGTTGTTATGGGATTATACTTCGTATTACGTTACCGTATTGGTGGCGGAATTGCAGAACATCCACACTTCTTATGGTTCAATTTAGTTCATTCTGATATTTGGATTACTATTATTGCCGGTGTGCTTTACTTTATCCAAGCTTGGGTATCAAGTAAACAAATGCCTCAAGAACAACGTCAAATGACTTACATGATGATGATTGTATCACCAATTATGATCATCTGGATTTCATTAAGTTCGGCGTCAGCTTTAGGTCTATATTGGTCTGTCAGTGCGGCATTCTTAATTGTCCAAACTTACTTCGCCAATATGTACTATGAAAAAGTTGCTCAAAGAGAAGTTGCGCCAATGATTGAAAAATTTGAGGAAAATAATGGTAACTCAAATAAAAAAGGTAAAAACACTCAAGTTGTTTCTAAGAATAATAAAAAGAAAAAGTAAATAGCTTAATCAATGCTATATCATAGAAAAGGTCGATACCCTGGAAAGAGGTATCGACCTTTTTGTTATAGCATTTAATCAATATGCCATTCTTTATAAAATTGTGTTAAAAACTGTTCCATAAAGGCATGTCTTTCTTCAGCCAGTTGTCTACCAGTTTTGGTAAGCATTAATGCTTTTAATTTTAACAACTTATCATAAAAATGACGTATAGCAGAAGGGTCCAAATTTGAAATGCTATCTGTATTTGGTAGTCCACTATGTGGTGATTCTGTCCACATAGGTTCATTAAAATGGCCTGCAAATTGAAAAGTTCTTGCAATACCAATTGCACCAATAGCATCCAATCGGTCAGCATCCCTTACAATTTGTCCTTCTATTGAAAGAGCTACCTCATTATTGCGCCCATTTCTATAACTCATATGTTCAATAATATAAATGATTGATTGTTGCTGCGTAGGTGTCACTTCAATATGTTCTAAAAATGTTTTAAGTTGATTTAATGCAATTGCTTTATCTGTTAATTTATCATCGATGACATCATGTAGTAAGGCAGATAACGTGATAATTAAGTAGTCACCCTGTTGTTCGTTTTTAGCAATGATTTGCGCTAACGACGTTACACGTTCCACATGCGCAATATCGTGACCAGAATAATCGCTTATATGAAACTCTTTCATATAATTATACGCTAACTTTATTTGCTGTTGTACTTTCATGTTACGCTCCTTATTAAATTAACTTGTACGAGGCTAGGAGTGGACGACGAATTCAAAAAGAATTCTGTCCCACTCCCGCTGACAACTTTTAAAGACATTTATAAAATAGGTGAAAGTAATTGAGATATGCCTTCTTTGAATTTAATCCATAAACTTCGTTTATTATATAATTCCTCAGTAAGTTGATAAGAGACTTTCATATCCTGAATAAATGCTTCTTTCAATTGAGTTGCAATCGTCTCATCATAAACAAATGCATTCACTTCGAAATTTAGTGTGAAACTACGATTATCCATATTGGCTGTGCCTACTGATGCGATTTCATCATCAATAATTAAAGTTTTAGAATGTAAGAATCCATTATCATAATGATAAATTTTAACGCCAGCTGATAGTAGGGAAGCTGCATTTTTCAATGTAGCCCAATAAACGAAAGGATGATCCGGTTTATTAGGTATCATGATATTGACTTCCACACCACCTAAGGCTGCTATTTTAATTGCATCGATAAATGCTTGATCAGGTATAAAATAAGGTGATTGAATATATATAGAATGTTTTGCGGAAGATATCATTTTTAAGTAACCATATTTGATTTGTTCCCAATCTTCATCAGGACCACTTGACGCAATTTGTACGCCAATTGTTCCACCTGAGTCTACATCTGGAAAATAGCTATCTTTATATTCGATTGAATCACGATTGGATTGTGAATTCCAATCCAATATAAATCTAAGTTGCAGTGCGTTAACAGAATCGCCCTCTAATCTTAAGTGGGTGTCTCGCCAATAGCCAAACTTTTTATCTTTACCCAAATATTCATCACCAACATTGAACCCTCCTACATAACCAATTTTGCCATCAATAATAACGATTTTTCTATGGTTTCGGTTATTCATACGGAGATTGATGAGGGGAAGTTTAGAGGGAAAGAACGATTCCACATGTCCACCTTTTTGACGAAAATGTTTTAAATCTTTTTTTCTTAAAGTTCTTGAACCCATATCATCGTATAACATTTTAACTTCTAAGCCTTCATCAAGTTTATCCTCAAGTGCTGAGAGAATTTGACGGCCTAGTCCATCACTTTTAAAAATGTAGTACTGAATATGTATATAGTCTTGTGCATTTTTAATATCATTAAGTAATGCATCAAATTTAGCATGACCATCTGTATATATTTTGATGCGATTATCTGTCGTTAAGAACGCAGCATTGTTAAAAAGTAACATGCGTACCATTTCTTTAAACTTAACAATTTGATGATTACCTTTTGAGAAATCGTCACTTTCTAACGCTTCAATTTGTTCATCCACAATCATAGCAAGGCCTTTGCGGTCTTCTTTTTTCAATTTGAAAATGCGATTGCGCTGAATTTGGCGTCCTAATAGTAAATACAATATAAATCCAATGATTGGTAAAAATACTAAAACGAGGAGCCAAGCCCATATAGAGCCAGCACTGCGACGTTCCATAAAGATAATAACAAATGCAAAAATTAAGTTTAATATAAAGGCAGCAATTAATATGATATTAATAATCAATGAGGAATGCGTGAAAGACATTGAATATATTTCTACCATAGTACGCCTCCTGTTCAATAGTTTAATTCTTGCAATAATAAGACAAGTTTTTACTTTCTTAAAGTTAATTGTATCATGGCATTTACCAAATAGCATGACCCTTTTTCATGAAATAAGTTACAGTGTTTGACGAATAGTAAGGTAAATTATACGATATGATAGTACGTATAGAAAGGGTGACGACCTTGGAAAATCATGATAATGCACATCATTCTGATCAAATTAAATTAAATTTAAAATCGAGACTTAATCGTATTGAAGGGCAAGTTAGAGCAATCAATCGTATGATTGAAGAAGATGTCTACTGTGATGACGTGTTAACCCAAATTAGAGCTACAAGATCTGCTTTGAATAGTGTTGCCACTAAATTGTTAGATCATCACATGAAAAGCTGTATTATGGACAAAGTGAATAATGGGGCTCAAGAAGAAGCAATGGAAGAACTATTAGTAACGTTTCAGAAATTAATGAAAGATTAGGAGTAAATGAAATGAATTATAGTGAGATTAAATTGAGTGGTTTGAAAACGGAAGAGCAAGCCAATGCACTTCATCATAGACTAGAAAATATGATTGGTGTAAGTAAAGTAAGTGTTGAGCTAGATAAACAATTGGTCACAATATCTTATGAAACACCAACGAATTTAAATAGTATTGAAAAAGAAATTTATGATGATGGATTTAAGGTTTTAGGCTAATCAATGAAATTAATTTTATAAAATGTCAATTTTATGTTGAATTCATGTAGTAAAACATTGTTAATTGGGGTAGTATAACCTTGAAGTCATAAAACGAGGTGAAAGCCATGAGTCAATCGGATAAATTACAAAATGTTGTTAAACTACTATCATCACTAGGTGTGAATATTAAAAAAACTAAATCTCGTTTGGACATAATGAATACATTGCCAGCAACTACGCCTGTGCGTCAAGAACTTAAATAGTTTGCTAGCAATTAATAAAAATGTAGCCTGTGACATCAATCAATGTCACAGGCTACATTTTTTATATTGTAGTTAATCTAATTGCGGGATTGGATCCCACATTAAAATTACGAAAGTGATTTTACAGTCAAAGCTAGGTGCAACAAAATATTATTTCTGTACTACTTCTTTTTTATTAGGAGTAGTTTGTCTTTGGTGGAAATGAATAGATAATACGACACCTATACCAACCATTAGACTCCAAAGTGAACTACCACCATAACTAATAAATGGTAATGGAATACCAGTAATTGGTAGTAATTGGATTGTCATTCCTATATTTTGGAATATATGGAAGACGAGTAAAGAAACGTAACCAATGATAAATATTTTACTAAATGGTGATTCAACTTTGGTAGCAAGGCGAATTAAATGGAAAATCAATGCTAAAAAGATAAGTAATAAAACGACAGCACCTATAAATCCCATTTCTTCTCCGACTACTGAAAATATAAAGTCGGTATGGTTCTCAGGGATATAAACTTCACCATGATTAAACCCTTTACCCAAGAGTTGGCCAGAACCAATTGCTTTTAACGATTCTGTTAAATGATAACCGTCGCCTGCACTATAAGAATAGGGATCTAACCACGAATTAATACGGCCCATTTGATACATTTTAACGCCGAGAAGCCCTTCAATTAATGACGGTTTGTAGATAACTGCTAAAATAATCGTTCCACCTATAACAAATGCGGCTATAAATAATGGGGCTAATATTCTCCATGTAATGCCACTTATTAACATAATCCCAATAATAATTGCACATATTACAAGGGTTGTACCTAGGTCATTTTGCAATAGGATTAATGCCATTGGAATAATTGAGATGCCAATGATTTTAAAGAATAAAACTAAATCAGTTTGAAAAGATTTATTGAAAGTAAAGCGATTATGATTAGAAACACTCTTTGCTAATGCAAGAATTAAGATAACTTTCATAAATTCCGAAGGCTGTATACTTACTGGTCCAAAGGAATACCAACTTTTAGCACCGTTAATAATTGGTGTGATTGATGTTTCTGGTAAAATCAATAAACCAACAAGCAATATGCAAAAGATAAAGTATAGAATATATGTATTATTTTTAATCTTTTTAGGTGAAATAAGCATAATGATGAGCGCAATAATAGCACCCAATATATAGTAGATAATTTGGCGAATACTAAAGTTTGCACTATATTGGCCGCCACCCATAGCTGAGCTAATCGTAGTAACACTAATTATAGCTAATATTGTTAATAATGCTACGAGTATCCAGTCTATTTTACGTAGCCAATGCTTAGATGGCTGTTGACGGGATGAATATTTCATGAGAAAACTCCTTAAACTCTTATAATCTAACGAATAATATTATATACAAATTTTACATGACTTTAAGTTAATTTGCTAGAAAATAACAGAGTGAATGTGTAAAAGAAAAATATACATCGCTTAATTGAGTTTAATTCTTATGCGATAATAAAAGATATTCATCACATAATCACATTTATATTTAAGTTGATAAATGCAAAATTGCTTTAGACTGTGATAATATTGATTTTTAGAAAGCATAGTTTAACCTAAATAAATTTCATAAAATATTGATAGTTAACTAAAAAGAAAAATTAAAAATGAGTTGAAAGAGACAAAAGTATTTGTGGGAAGTTGAAATATCTAATTGAGATATAACTTTATACAAATGCGCGAGTTATGATCTTTCTTAATGGAGGAACTACTTATGGTAAAAGAAAACATTTGTATCGTATATGGTGGTAAAAGTGCTGAACATGATGTTTCGAAATTAACTGCGCAAAATGTTCTTAACGCAATTGATAAAGAAAAATATTTAGTCGATATCATTTATATAACGAATGATGGATTATGGAAGAAAAAAGATAATATTACTGAAGAGATTAAATCAATTGAATCACTTAATATGGCCGATGTAGAAGCAGGTGAGATCACAACTTTATTGAAAGAAAGTAGTGACGGTCAACCTTATGATGCGGTATTCCCATTACTCCATGGTCCTAATGGTGAGGACGGTACGATTCAAGGGTTGTTTGAAGTTCTGGATTTACCATACGTCGGTAATGGTGTATTAGCAGCATCAAGTTCAATGGATAAACTTGTTATGAAACAATTATTTGAACATAGAGGGTTACCACAATTACCTTACATTAGTTTCTTAAGAAGTGAATATGAAAAATATGAAGGTAATATTATCAAACTTGTTAAAGATAAACTTACATATCCTGTATTCGTAAAACCAGCGAACCTAGGTTCAAGCGTCGGTATCAGTAAATGTAACAATGAAGATGAATTAAAAGCGGGTATCGAGGAAGCTTTCCAATTTGACCGTAAGCTTGTTATTGAACAAGGTATTAATGCACGTGAAGTTGAAGTGGCTGTATTAGGTAATGATTATCCTGAAACAACATGGCCAGGCGAGGTCATTAAAGATGTTGCGTTTTATGATTACAAATCAAAATATAAAGACGGTAAGATTAGTTTACAAATCCCAGCAGAACTTGATGAAGAAGTACAAATGACTTTAAGAAATATGGCATTAGAAGCATTTAAAGCTACAGATTGTTCTGGTCTAGTACGTGCGGATTTCTTCGTTACTGAAGATAATCAAATTTTCATTAATGAAACGAATGCGATGCCTGGATTTACAGCATTTAGTATGTATCCAAGCTTATGGGAGAATATGGGACTATCCTATTCTGATTTAATTACTAAACTAATTGATTTAGCTAAAGAACGTCACGAGGATAAAAAGAAAAATAAATACACAATCGACTAAGAGGGGAATTCATAAATGATAGAAGTTTCATTAAAGCAAATTCAGGAATGGATACCTTGTGAGATAGAAACAGAATATTTACAACATACAATCAAAGGTGTAACGATTGATTCACGTGCAATCACACACGATATGCTATTTATCCCTTTTAAAGGTGAAAATGTAGATGGCCATCAATTTGTTTCACAAGCGTTAATTGATGGTGCCGGTGCATCTTTCTATGAAAAGGGTCATGACATCGATGATCATGTGAACGGACCAATTATTTGGGTAGACGATACGTTAGTTGCATTACAACAATTAGCCAAAGCCTATTTAAAATATGTGAATCCTAAAGTTATAGGTGTGACAGGCTCCAATGGTAAAACTACGACGAAAGATATGATTGAAAGTGTCTTACACACTGAGTTTAAAGTTAAAAAAACACAAGGTAACTACAACAATGAGATAGGCTTACCATTAACGATTTTAGAACTTGATCCAGATACTGAGATATCAATTTTAGAAATGGGTATGTCTGGATTCCATGAAATCGAATTATTATCGACGATTGCTGAGCCTGACATTGCCGTTATTACGAATATTGGTGAGTCACATATGCAAGATTTGGGCTCACGTGAAGGTATTGCTCAAGCTAAATCGGAAATAACAATTGGACTTAAAGAAGGTGGAACGTTCATTTATGACGGTGACGAACCATTACTCGAACCACATGTTAAAGATGTTAAGCATGCTAAATGCCTAAGTATCGGTTTGAAACCAAATAATGCTTTAGTTTGTGAAGTAGAGCAGAGTGAAAATGATGGTATTGCTTTTAATATTAATGGTAATGAACATTATAAATTGCCTATTCTAGGCATTCATAATATGAAAAATGCAGCTATCGCCATTGCTATTGGGCATGAATTAGGATTGGAATATGAGACAATTCAACATAATATTCATCATGTTCAACTTACAGGTATGCGCATGGAACGCCATATTACTGATAACGACATAACTATAATTAATGATGCTTATAACGCAAGTCCTACTAGTATGAAAGCAGCTATAGATACATTAAGCCAAATGGATGGCCGTAAAATAATTGTACTTGCTGATTCACTTGAATTAGGAGAAAATAGCCGTCAAATGCATGAAGATGTCGGCGCTTATTTAGAAGACAAAAATATCCAAACGTTATTAACATATGGTAACGATGCGAAATATATAAGTGATAAAGGTGGTCAATTTGTTGATCATGTTCAATATTTCACGGATAAACAAGCACTAACGCAATATTTAATGGATAACTTAGTTGCTAATGACAAAGTTCTAGTAAAGGGCTCACGCGGTAATAAGCTCGAAGAAGTAGTAAATAAATTGATTTAATTATTTTCAAAGTTGCTATTAAGATTAGGCAAGTCACTTAAAAGGAATATAAATCCTTTAGTGACTTGTTTTTTTACTTTAAAAGCTAAAAAAAGTGTAAAAAATGTAAACGCTATTATGTCTTAAATCTTGGGAAAACGAACCTATCACTAGAATTGCTTTATTGCGATATATAATTTTAGGTGGTACTATATAGAAGTTGACGTAATAAGAGGACCTTATATACACAAACGTATATTGATAAATAAGAAAGTTAAAAGGAGAATTATATTGCAAAATTTTAAAGAACTAGGGATTTCGGATAAAACTGTAGAAACCCTTGAAGCAATGGGTTTTAAGGAACCTACACCTATCCAAAAAGATAGTATCCCTTATACATTAGAAGGAAGAGACATCCTTGGACAAGCGCAAACTGGGACAGGTAAAACTGGAGCGTTCGGGATTCCTTTAATAGAAAAAGTTGTGGGTCAATCAGGTGTACAAGCCTTAATATTAGCACCTACAAGAGAACTAGCTATGCAAGTAGCTGAACAATTAAGAGAATTTAGTCGTGGTCAAAATGTACAAGTTGTAACCGTATTTGGTGGTATGCCAATCGACCGTCAAATTAAAGCCTTAAAAAGAGGACCACAAATTGTTGTAGGTACACCAGGACGTGTTATTGATCACTTAAATAGACGTACATTAAAAACAAATGGTATTCATACATTAATTTTGGATGAAGCGGATGAAATGATGAACATGGGATTCATCGATGATATGAGATTCATTATGGATAAAATTCCATCTGAGCAAAGACAAACCATGTTATTCTCAGCAACGATGCCTAAAGCAATTCAAACATTAGTACAACAATTTATGAAATCTCCTCAAATCGTTAAAACAATGAATAACGAAATGTCAGATCCTCAAATTGATGAATATTATACAATTGTTAAAGAACTTGAAAAATTCGATACATTCACTAATTTCTTAGATGTACATCAACCAGAGTTAGCTATAGTATTTGGTAGAACGAAACGTCGTGTTGATGAATTAACAAGTGCGTTATTATCAAAAGGTTATAAAGCAGAAGGTTTACACGGCGATATTACACAAGCTAAACGTTTAGAAGTATTAAAGAAATTTAAAAATGACCAAATTGATATCTTAGTAGCCACAGATGTTGCTGCACGTGGATTAGATATTTCAGGTGTAAGTCATGTATATAACTTTGACATTCCTCAAGATACGGAAAGCTATACACATAGAATTGGTCGTACTGGTCGTGCTGGTAAAGAAGGTATCGCAGTTACATTTGTTAACCCTATTGAAATGGATTATATCCGTCAAATAGAAGATGCAAATGGAAGACGAATGAATGCGTTAAGACCGCCACACCGTAAAGAAGTATTAAAAGCGCGTGAAGATGACATCAAAGATAAAGTTAAAAATTGGATGTCACGTGAAAGTGAAGCGCGTTTGAAACGTATCTCAAGTGAGTTATTAGAAGAATACGATAGTACAGAATTAGTTGCATCATTACTACAAGAACTAGTTGAAGCGAATGATGAAGTTGAAGTACAATTAACATTTGAAAAACCATTAGCACGTAAAAATCGCCAAGGTAAAGGTAATGGATCACGTCGTGGTGGAAAACGTAATAATAAATTTGATAATAAAAACAAACGTTCTAAAGGTAACTTTAATAAGAAAAAAGGCAAAAAGCCAGATCGTCGCGAAAGACAAGATAAAGGTCGATCTACAATGAAAGGCCGAACTTTTGCAGATTTACAAAAATAAAATGAATCAATATTAATTTTATGATTAAACCATCTCATGCTTTTGAGGTGGTTTTTTAATTCGATACAAGCCTAAAAATAAATGAACCTTATTGCATCTTCGCTATAGGAGCGTAAGCATCATATCGAATATGATATAATAAAGTAAAATTGCAAAGGAGTATATTATGAAGGTAGAACGATCATTTCATAAAAGTCCTAAAAATGCACTGAAATACCACTGGATTAATAGTGGTATCTTATTTTTAATAGAACTAATTATCATTGCTGCACTATTTTCAATGTGGCAATATTTTAATTGGTACCACTTTATTGTCTACATACTTATCTTCTTAGTCTTCATTTCGATTATTCGTTTACTGTTACAACCGATTATTAAGTATAAATATCGTTATTATAGGGTTGATAATAGAAATGTCGAAGTTAAAAAAACTTTTATTTTTAAAAAACACCAAATAACTAAAATTGAACGTCTACAATTTTTAGAAATTAAAAGTAACCCTATTTTAAAATTATTAAAATTAAATGTTTTAATTTTTGTAACTGCGGGGCATGAACTGAAATTACCCATTGTCTCAGAAGAAGAAATGAATGAATTATCAGAAGATATTTTTATAGCATTGCGAGGTGCTGATTCAGATGTTTAATCCCCAAAAATTGCATCCTATTTCATACATAACAGGGATAATAGATGTGATTAAACAAAATATTTTTACATTTATCGTATTTGTTGGTTTTAATATTTGGAATTTTGATTTTACAGAAATTCGACATTATATTGGTCCATTCATCTTTTTATTCATCTTTATCTTAACGTTTATACATCGATTTTTAGAAATTAAAGTTACAAGATATTGGATTGAAGATGACCAATTTGTTGTTACTTCTGGCTGGTTAAATAAAAAAAGAAAAGAACTAAATTTAAGCAGAATTCAGTCATTAGATACAACACAAGGTTTGATTAATCAAATCGTTGGTGGTGTTCGTTTACAAATCAAAACGCCAAGTGATGGCATTGAATTGTCAACAATAACTAAGAAACAAAGTGATTTAATTGAACAAACTATTCGTTCTAGACAAAAAGAATTAAATAATGATGCACTGGAATACACTATTAATGATGCTACAGGTGATAATGAACTAAATACTGAGCAATTAAATGCATCGACGAGTTCAACAAAGCGTAATTCAGAGCATGTGTTTAAAATGTCCTTTAGTTCATTATTACTAATGGCTATGACGAGTGGTGCAATTGGAGTGGCTTTTGCTACAGTTTCGCCAATAGTAGGTGCATTTCAAAATGTGATACCTTGGGATAAATGGACGTCTAATCTATGGCATTGGGTGAATTCTGTACTTATAATTGTGCTGTTTATTGTTGCATCTATTTTAATCATTAGTTATGTGTTAGGAACTATAATCACGATTATTCGTTACTATAACTACAAAGTTGTCCAACAGGGTAATCATCTTAAGATTAGTTATGGTCTTTTTAATGTGAAAAATCTAACAGTGCCAACAGATCGGCTACAAGCCGTATTAGAGAAACAATCTTTCTTAAGAAAAATCTTTGGATACACCTCTATACACTTTATTATCACGAGTGATATGGATATCGAGTCTAATGATGATGCAAGTAATAATGGTAAAATTATGATATTACCATTTATAAAACAAAAAGAAGCATATGAAATTATTGGCGAGCTTGTGCCTGAAATGAAGTTTAATAAGGTTCAAAACATTATGCCGTGGAATGGATTTCATCGTCACTTTTTCATACCGAGTATAATTGTTTTAATTATCGCTAGTATTGGAACTTATTTTTGGAGTGCATGGAGCTTTTTCATCGCTTTAATTATCATTATTGTGATGATGGCACATGCATATATCTACGTTAAAAATGCTGGTCTAGTGATAGAAAATGATGAAATTACTTTGAAACGAGTGAGTACGTTTGGTTTTCAAACATATTATTTCAAAACAAATAAAATTATAGGTATAGAGACGAGCCAACATCCTCTGCTTGAAAGAAGTCGTTTAGCTAATATTTACTTCTTTGTTGCTAAGGGTTCAATATTTGAATTTATGGAATTAAAGTTTATAAAAGAAGAAACTTCGCAACGCTATGTTGATGCGTATTTAAGAGGTGAGTATGATGACTAATTATAATTACATGAATAAAAATGGCCTTAAAGTGATGAGGATTGCTTCAATGATTGCTAGTATTATTTTTACAATTATTGTGGTTGTAGCAAGTGTATTATGTGATTTATACATTGAAGCATTGCATCGCCCATTGATTGTAAGTGTTGCGATAGGACTTATAATTTTATGTTGTGTTGTTTTTATATTTCTAACACCATTTTTAAAATATAAAAATTTTCGTTATTATTATTCGAACAATGAAATTTATATAAGACGAGGTATTATTTTTATCAACACTAAAATCATTCCTTTTTATCGAATTCAGAATATCGATATTGAGGAAGGGTTTCTAATGAGAAAATATCAATTAGCAACATTACATTTATCGACTGCCGGGGGTATTTCTCAAATAGACTTGATTACAAAAACAGACGCAATAAATCTTAAACAAATGATACAAAATAAGAAAACTATACAGCAAAATGATATTAATGAAATGACTACAACAATAGATCGTTCAAATCTACCTAGTGAGTGAGGGCTTAGCATGATATATGGAATAGGTATTGATTTAATAGAAATTGAAAGAATTAAGAATGCTTTCGAGAAACAAACAGACAAGTTAGTCAAAAGAATTTTAACTCAAGAAGAAGAACAAAAGTTCCATTCATTTACAAGTGAAAAGAGAAAACTAGAGTTTCTTTCAGGTCGCTTCGCAACGAAAGAAGCGTTCAGTAAGGCATTAGGAACTGGTTTAGGAAAAACAGTGGCCTTTAAAGATATTAATTGCTATAACGATAGCAATGGGAAACCATGTATTGATTACGAAGACTTTATCGTACATGTATCTATTACACACACTGAGCATTATGCGATGAGTCAGGTTTTATTAGAAAAGAGAGATTAACAGTATTATAATGTAAATAATTTCTACCTCGCCAGTTGCACGAGATAAATCAACTACTACATGGTATTTAATAGTAAAGAGGAGGACTACTTATGTCAGATAAATTCTATAGATCAACCTACTTAAATGTAGATTTATCAGCAATTTTAAATAATTATAATGCTTTCGAATCGTTGCATAACAATAAAACGGTGATACCAGTCGTAAAAGCAAATAGCTATGGTTTAGGAAGCGTCAAGATAGCGCAACATTTAATGAAAAACGGTACTGAGTTTTTTGCAGTTGCCACTCTTGACGAAGCGATTGAATTACGAATGCATGGTGTAAATGCACAAATACTTATTTTAGGCGTTATACCACTTGAAGATATTAACAAAGCAATTCAACATAGGGTTGCATTGACTGTACCATCACTACAATGGCTTCAACATGCAATTGATTTAATTAGTGATGATAATGAAAAGAATCTCTGGCTACATGTAAAATTAGACACAGGGATGGGTAGACTTGGAATGAAATCATTAGAAGAATACAAAGAAGTTATCCGTCTAATTCATAGCCAACCGCATTTAATATTCGAAGGCGTATATACGCACTTCGCTAATGCAGATGAACCGGGCGATTCTATGGATCAACAATATGAACAATTTGAGCAAATAGTCACGCAAGCTGAAAAGCCAAAATATATCCATGCACAAAACTCAGCAGGTTCTTTATTAAGACATTATGAACTATGTAACGCCATTAGATTAGGTATCTCATTATATGGCTACTATCCGTCAGCGTATGTTAAAGAAACAGTTACTACTCAATTGCAACCAAGTACGCAATTAAAAACACAAGTAGTCCAAACTAAATATTTAAAACCAGGTGAATCTGTCAGTTATGGAAGCACCTATACAGCAACTGACAACATGAAGATTGCGATTCTACCTATTGGTTATGCAGATGGTTACTTACGTTCAATGCAAGGTGCACATGTAAGTGTAAACGGTCATCAATGCGAAGTCATCGGCCGTGTATGTATGGATCAAATGATTATACATGTGCCTGAAGATGTGCAAGAAGGCGATACTGTGACACTTATAGATAACTCAAGTGATTCCCCACAATCAGTGGAAGCTTTAGCACAAAAGCAACACACGATTAGTTATGAAGTACTATGCAATTTAGGTCGACGTTTACCTAGAATCTACGAAGTTGATGACGAGATGCATGTAACTAATGAATTATTAAAATAGTATAGTCACTTGATACAAAATTTGTTATTATAAAAATAAATTAAAGTTTATAATGTTGTATTTGGTATCAATTGGAGGTTCATATTATGCTTACTTTTAATCAAAATAGAAGTCACAGTCTTGAACAATCTTTAAAAGAGGGCTATGTTCAGATGGCCGAATTAAATCTCTCCCTAGCGACAGAAGCTTTTCCATTAGAATGTGAAGCTTGTGATTGCAATGAAACGTACATTATTTCTAATTATAAGAGTGAATGATTAGAAGAGGCGATGTATATTTAGCTGATTTGTCACCAGTACAGGGTTCAGAACAAGGGGGAGTCAGACCTGTAGTTATCATTCAAAATGATACTGGCAACAAATATAGTCCTACCGTAATCGTCGCTGCGATTACGGGAAGGATTAATAAAGCGAAAATACCAACACATGTTGAAATTGAGAAAAAGAAATATAGACTTGATAAGGATTCAGTTATCCTTCTAGAGCAAATTCGCACACTAGATAAAAAGCGATTAAAAGAAAAATTAACGTACTTATCTGAAGAGAAAATGCAAGAAGTAGATGATGCCTTAGATATTAGTTTAGGATTACATGATGAAGTTAAATCCCAAAATTCTTAACTAAATTCATGTATAATCCAAATGTATTTCATATTAACTATTAAAGACAAAATTTTTAATATCAGTTGTTCAAATATTTAATTATTTGATTTCAAAGTACTTAATACATATGCATTATGAAAGAAGATAAGTACGAAAATGATTGAAAGGTCTTTAGTTGTTGACTTTAGGTAATACCTAAAGTCTTTTTTAAATAGAGAGTTTATTATTTAATATTATGTCATTAGCATTAGTAAATTTTATTAATATATATTAAATACATATAAATAAGTCATAAGCGATCCATTTATTGAGATAAGGAGGCAGATTCGTGGAAGAATTTAAAAAGCATTATAAGCAACTTATAGATGAAAGTTTAGTTACGAAAAATAAACAACAATTTCTAATAAAATGTAATGACTTTACAGATGAAGTCATAAAAAAAGATATTCTACCTGAAGATATTGTGAATATACACAAATCATATGTAACCTCCTTGAATTTAGAAAAAGAACAAATTTTGAATACATTAGATGTTTTGCAAGAAGTAGTCAAAGGATTTGGCTATAGCTATCGAGACTACCAAAAGTTAGTTGATAAAATGCAATTCCACGATAAAGAAATTGACTTAGCTTCAAGGCTTCAACAAACCATGTTGAAAACGGATATTCCTCAATTTGATAGTATTCAAATCGGTGTGATTTCTGTCGCTGCACAGAAAGTAAGTGGCGATTATTTTAATTTAATTGACCATCGAGATGGAACGATGAGTTTTGCGGTTGCCGATGTCATAGGTAAAGGTATCCCTGCTGCACTAGCAATGAGTATGATTAAGTTCGGAATGGACTCTTATGGCCACTCTCAATTGCCAAGTGATGGTTTAAAGCGTCTCAATCGAGTTGTTGAAAAAAACGTAAATCAAAATATGTTTGTAACTATGTTTTATGGACTCTATGAAGAAATGAACCATTTATTATATTGTAGTTCTGCTGGACACGAGCCGGGATACATATATCGAGCGGAAACTGAAACGTTCGAAGAAATTGACGTTAGAGGTAGAGTACTAGGTGTAAGTCAGCACACTAGATATAATCAACAAGAAATCCCAATCTACTTAGATGATTTAGTTATAATATTTACAGATGGTGTGACAGAAGCAAGATATACTGATGGTGAATTTATCGCTAAAAAGACATTGTTAAACCTTATTCGAAAATATAAGCATATGCATCCACAAGATATCGTACAAATACTTTATGAAGCTATATTAAAAATTCAAAATCCTAACAAACGTGACGATATGACTATATTGATTATAAAACGTGTAAATTAAATATTAAATTTATTGATTATATAAATCTAACTATGGGTATACTTACTAGAGTATACATAATTGGTAGTAACAAAAGACTAAAATGGGAGTGTAAGAACTATGAACCTTAACATTGAAACGGTAACACATGATGACTATTATGAAGTCATTGTTGCTGGTGAATTAGATGTATATACTGTACCTGAATTGGAAGAAGTATTAATGCCAATGAGACAAGAAGGTACACATGATATTCACGTTAATGTAACAAACGTTAGTTATATGGATTCTACAGGATTAGGATTATTTGTAGGAACATTAAAAGCATTGAACCAAAATGATAAAGAGTTATATATCTTAGGCGTATCAGATAGAATCGGAAGATTATTTGATATTACTGGTCTTAAAGACTTAATGCATGTCAATGAAGGAACGGAGGTAGAATAACTTGCCAATTAAAAATGATTATATCGAGATGAAATTGCCTGCCTCTGCCGAATATGTAAGTCTAATTCGCTTAACGTTATCAGGCGTATTTTCAAGAGCAGGCGCATCTTATGACGATATCGAAGATTCTAAAATTGCAGTAAGTGAAGCCGTTACTAACGCAGTTAAACATGCTTATAAAAATAAAGATACAAATGGTATGATTAATTTATGTTTCGAGTTATTTGATGATAAAATAAAAATTATTATCTCAGATCAAGGCGAAAGTTTTGATTATGAGATAACTAAATCACAATTAGGACCTTACGATGAGAATGAAAATATCGATTTCTTACGTGAAGGCGGACTTGGTTTATTCTTAATTGAATCCTTAATGGATGAAGTGAAAGTCTTTAAAGAATCTGGTGTAACAATCAGTATGATTAAGTATATAAAAAAAGAGCAGGTGCCAAATAATGACGAAAGAGTCGAAATCAGTTAATGATGTATCACCTGAACAAATTAACCAATGGATTAAAGAACATCAAGATAACGCTAATACAGAAGCTCAAGATAGATTATTCAATCATTACCGTAAACTAATTGAATCGTTGGCTTATAAGTATTCAAAAGGACAATCACATCACGAAGATTTAGTTCAAGTTGGTATGGTTGGTTTAATAGGTGCTATTAACAGATTTGACCTGTCTTTTGATCGCAAATTTGAAGCATTCTTAGTACCGACCGTTATTGGTGAGATTAAGAGATATTTAAGAGATAAAACTTGGAGTGTTCATGTTCCAAGAAGAATAAAAGAAATCGGCCCACGTATAAAAAAAGTAAGTGATGAATTAACGAATGAATTAGAACGTTCCCCATCAATCGCAGAAATTGCTGATCGTTTGGAAGTTTCTGAAGAAGAAGTACTTGAAGCTATGGAAATGGGACAAAGTTATAATGCACTTAGCGTGGATCACTCGATTGAAGCAGATAAAGATGGTTCAACAGTGACTTTATTAGATATAATGGGTCAAAGAGATGACAATTATGACTTAACAGAAAAACGTATGATTCTGGAACGTATTTTGCCTATTCTTTCAGATAGAGAAAGAGAAATCATTCAATGTACATTTATTGAAGGGCTAAGCCAGAAAGAAACTGGTGAACGCATTGGTTTAAGTCAAATGCATGTGTCTCGATTGCAAAGAACTGCAATCAAGAAATTACAGCAAGCTGCTAAACAGTAAAATAGTAATAGAAACTGAGGTATCGTCATGCCTCAGTTTTTTTATATTGATATGAATAAATAAAAATAGGTACATAGTTGACTTAATAAATTAACATGAAAAATATGATAAAATTGAATAGAAAATAAGAAAAAGTGTGGTCATAAAATGAATAAGAATTTAATTGATGAAATAACAACAAAATATCAATTTTCTGAAAAACAAGTAAAATCAGTATTAAGTTTATTAGAAGACAACAATACGGTTCCCTTTATTGCAAGATATCGTAAAGAAGCAACTGGAGGATTGGATGAAGTTCAAATCAAACAGATTTCAGATGAATACCAATACGTTGCAAATTTACAAAAAAGAAAAGAAGAAGTTATACATAATATTGAACAACAAGGCTTATTAACAAATGAATTGAGAGAAGATATACTTAAACAAACTAAATTGCAACGTGTCGAAGATCTATATAGACCTTTTAAACAAAAGAAGAAGACAAGAGCGACAGAAGCTAAAAGAAAAGGTTTAGAAAGCTTAGCTAAATGGATCTATGATGGACAGCAAGGTGACTTAAAACAAAAGGCAGAAAGTTTCATTACTGATGAGGTAACAAATATTGATGAGGCGATTCAAGGTGCATTAGATATCATTGCTGAACATGTTTCAGATAATCCTAAATATCGTAGTCGCATACTAAAAGAGCTTTATAGACAAGGAAGTATTGTGACAACTAAGAAGAAGAAAGCAGAAGATGAAAAAGAAATATTTGCAATGTATTATGACTATGTAGAACCTATTAGGCATGTAGCAAATCATAGAGTACTTGCTATGAATCGTGGTGAAAAAGAAAAAATTCTATCAATCAAAATAGAATTTGATACAAAACAAGTAGCTAGTACAATTGAGAAAAGTGAAATAAAACTTCAAAATCCCCATAGAGATTATATTAAGCTAGCTATTGAGGATAGTTTAAAACGATTAATTATGCCTTCAATCGAAAGAGAAATCCGAGCAGATTTAACTAGTAAAGCTGAACAACATGCCATTGAAGTCTTTAGTGAAAACTTAAAACATTTGCTATTACAACCACCTATGAAGGGTAAGCAAATTTTAGGTGTTGACCCAGCATTTAGAACAGGTTGCAAGTTGGCAGTAATTAATCCATTTGGCACTTTTATTGATAAGAGTGTGATTTATCCACACCCACCTAAATCTAAGATAGAAGCATCAGAAAAAGAAATAGTCAGAATGATTAAAGAAAATCATGTAGAACTCATTGCTATTGGTAATGGTACAGCGAGTCGTGAAACTGAACAATTTGTTGCAAATGTTATTAAAAAGTATAACTTAGACATTAAATTTATTATTGTCAATGAAGCGGGTGCTTCTGTTTATTCAGCATCTGAAATTGCTAGATCAGAGTTTCCTGATTTTCAAGTTGAAGAACGTAGTGCAGTATCCATCGGTAGACGTGTTCAAGACCCTTTAAGTGAATTAGTTAAAATAGATCCTAAATCAATTGGAGTTGGACAATATCAACACGATGTAAACCAAAAAGAACTTGAAAGCGCACTAACATTTGTAGTTGAAACTGCTGTTAACCAAGTGGGCGTTGATGTAAATACAGCTTCTAAATCATTATTACAATATGTATCTGGATTATCCGGTGCGATTGCTCAAAACATCATTGATTACCGTGAAGAGAATGGAGCCATTAAGCACAATAAAGAAATTAGTAAAGTGAAACGTTTAGGTGCAAAAACATTTGAACAAAGTATCGGATTCTTGCGTATTGTTGATGGTACTGAACCATTAGATAATACTTCTATTCACCCTGAAAGTTATGACGTAACGTATAAATTATTGGGTATTTTAGATTTAAATATTAAAGATTTAGGTACTGATAAACTTAAAACAGAGCTATCAAAAGTAAATGTGGATCAAGTAGCTAATCAATTAAATGTCGGAGTACCTACACTTGAAGATATAATTAAATCATTAATGGCACCTAATCGAGATCCTCGAGATGAATTCGAAACGCCAATCTTGAAGTCAGATGTATTATCTATTGAAGATTTAAAAGTAGGTATGAAATTAAGTGGCACCGTAAGAAATGTAGTTGATTTCGGAGCATTCGTTGATATAGGTGTGAAACAAGATGGCTTGGTCCATGTATCGAAACTATCTAAAAAATTCGTCAAAAATCCAATGGACATCGTAAGTGTGGGAGACATAGTGGATGTGTGGATACTAGATATAGATCAAACTAAAGGCAAAGTGTCGTTAACCATGATTGATCCCCATGAATAATAATGAATTACAAACTATAGTAGAACGTATTTCAAGTCAGTTTTTTAATAGACCATTTTGTCATAAAGCTATATTTAATAACAAGCTACGCACCACTGGTGGTCGCTATATGCTAAAATCACATAATATCGAAATTAATACCAAGCAATATCAATATTATGGGGAGAAAGCATTAATTGATATCATCAAACATGAATTGTGCCATTATCATTTACACATACTAGGAAAAGGATATCAACATAAAAATACAGATTTTAAAGTGTTAAGTAAGCAAGTAGGTGCACCAAGGTTTTGTACGCTTATTCAAACGTATGAAGAACGCGCTAATTACGTATATCAATGTAAATCATGTGGTTGCCAATATCTAAGAATAAAAAAAGTCGATGTGAAAAAGATGAGATGCGGGAAGTGCATGGGGAAGTTATCACTAATAAAACGCATGAATTGAAATAACTAAGCAAAAACGTATTAAGATTCACCATTACAATTTAAAAAAATGGTGAATCTTAAATTTTTAATCATTTATACGTTGACATTAATCAAATAAACATGTATAGTATATATCGTTGCTTTAATAAATGTATCAAACATTAATTGTTTGTAAAACTTGTTTAAAAAAATGTTAAAAAGATATTGACATTTCATTACAAAACATTTACAATAATTATTGTTCTCGATAATTAATAGTAATTATTGCGTTTTGCCAGCGGTCGTGGCGGAATGGCAGACGCGCTAGGTTGAGGGCCTAGTGGGAGAAATCCCGTGGAGGTTCAAGTCCTCTCGGCCGCACCAAATAAACTTTCTAATTAAATATGCGGGTGTAGTTTAATGGCAAAACCTCAGCCTTCCAAGCTGATGTTGTGGGTTCGATTCCCATCACCCGCTCCATTTAAATGAACATTGAAAACTGAA
Organism: Staphylococcus borealis; assembly: GCF_001224225.1. GTDB lineage: Bacteria > Bacillota > Bacilli > Staphylococcales > Staphylococcaceae > Staphylococcus > Staphylococcus borealis. Next base: position 65,083 of record NZ_CUEE01000012.1, read on the forward strand.
TGACAATATGTCAACGTTAATTCCAATAAACAGTAACTTAA
>NZ_CUEE01000013.1 GCF_001224225.1 Staphylococcus borealis
TTTTAAATTATACACAACCTAATTTTTAGTTTTATTTATGATAAGCTTCTGCGTATCGTTTTATACTGGGGTTTTTATAATAATAATGGTCCTTACATTTTCAAAGACTAAATTCACGTGTAGACATATTGAATGCGTCTTATTAGGATCTAATCTAATCAAACAAAAATTTAAGAGAGAAATCATATCTACAGGTTTTTTAACCAGAAGATTATTTTGATCTATTTCAAAAATTTTCAAACCGTTCTTAAAAGTGTATTTTTATAAAAGTATGATAAAAGAGAAATTTTAGTCGCTTACTTCGTTTCAAGATATTACTGATACAATAAGGTTAAAAAATCGGTACGTTTAACAGAACAAGTGTAGGTATTATAATAAACGTTTTTGATTTTGATGAAAAATAAGCTGTTCAATTTTTGATTGAACAGCTTTACCTAGTTATCCTTACTTTTATTCTTTTACCCTCAAAAGGCGGAGAGCATTCAGTATTACAATAATAGCAGCTCCTGTATCACTTAATACGGCCATTCATAGTGTAAGTATTCCCAAGAATATCAGAACAAATGCCGCCAACTTTATTGTGATGGAAAACCAGGTGCGGTTGGGAAAATCCCCTTCCTGCGATTACCGTTCACAAACGCCCAAAAAGAGCAACTGGCTCTTTTAGCTCTGGGACTGTCTTGGCATAGAGAAGGTAAAACCTTTCCCACTTAAAAGAACGGAAAAAGACGCTCTGTCCTGGCATTATCTTTGGCTCGACGCTTGCCCCCATACGGATATTAATCGTTTCGAAACTTTTAATACAGTCAATTTAACTTTTGAATGTAAACTGGCTGCCTTAAGTCACTGTTTATGATTTTATGCTTCCCATGCTCTTTAATTGCTTATTTGACCGCCCGTATGATAAAAACGGTATGCAAGGCATTGTTTTTACTCATAACATCTTTATTAGATTGCTCTGTTTTTTAGTGTCCAATGTTATGGGAACATTGTAGAATCCACACTTCAAAGTTCATTCATGTCAATCGATTCGTTCATTATTTAGATCTTAATAATCGAAGTCCATTTAGTATAACAACTAAAGTACTTCCTTCATGAACAATTACACTGATTGTAATATCAGTTAATCCTAACAAACTAACGACAACTAAAAAGGCAACAACTGCCATTGAAAAAATAATATTTTGCCTAATAACACGACCCATATTTGAGGAAATTTTATGAGACTGTACTAATTTAGATAAATTGTTCTGCATTAAAACCAAATCAGATACTTCTACTGCCACATCAGTACCGCCCCCCATAGCTATACCAACATCAGCATTAACAAGGGCCGGTGCATCGTTCACACCATCTCCAACCATGGCAGTAACTCCAAATTTTTCTTTTTGTTCTTCTATAATTCTGGATTTATCTTCAGGCATTACATTAGCGATAACTTCGTCTATTCCCAATTGTTCGCCTACAGCTTTTCCCGTCATTTCCGAATCACCAGTAATTAAAGTCGTGTGGATACCAAGTTTCTTAAAGTAATTAATTGTTTCTTTAGCATGCTCATTCGGAATATCCATTAGAGCTATAATCCCAATAACTTCTTCATTTTCTGCTACGTATACAACCGTCTTTCCTTCTGATGCCCAATCATGATTGAACTGGGTATACTCTTCAGAAGCACTTTCAAAAGAAGTAGGCTTACCAATACGATAATTTTTTCCATTATAATCTCCTGTCAGACCTTTTCCAATTTGATTAGTAACTTCGATGTCTATTTTATTTTTAACTTCAAATTTTTCTAAAATAGCATTAGCGAGTGGGTGATTGGATTCCTTTTCAAGGGCGACTATAATATCAATAATATTTTCTTCGTTCACAGAATGAGTGAAATAGTAATTTGTTACTTTAGGTTCTCCGTTCGTAAGGGTTCCTGTTTTATCGAAGGCAATTGCATCTATATCCGCTAATTGTGATAGGTAAGTACTTCCTTTTGAAAGCACGCCTTTTTTAGCTAGGTTAGATGTTGTAGACAATGTTACAGATACAGTAGCTGCTGCCAAAGCACACGGTGAAGCTGCGACTAAAATCACTAATCCCCTGTAAACACTTTGCGACCATGTCCAATCAAATAGAAAAGGAGCAAGTAACATTACTAATGGTATTGCGATTAAAACTATATTAACATATTTAGGCTCGAATTTTTGAATGATACTGGCAGCTTTTGTTTGATTATCTTGGTTTTGACTAACTAATTGTAAAATTTTAGAGAATACAGTATCCTTGTTTTCCTTAGTGACTTCCATAGTAAAAGTACCTGTTCCATTAATCGTACTTCCAAAAACTTCGTCACCCTTAGATTTCTCTTTCGGTATACTTTCTCCATTAATAGAAGATTCATCAATTGAGGTAGTACCGGATAAAATAATCCCATCAATTGGAACTTGATCACCGTTCAGTACTTGGAGTTGATCTCCAACTTTTAATTCACTGACATCAACAATTTTTGTGTTTCCATCAGGTAGGATTAATTTAGCTGTCGTTGGGTTCATTTCGAGTAGCTTAGTAATTTCTCTTTTACTTCTTCCTTCAGCGTAATCTTCAAGAAAATGAGCGCCGGAAAAAATAAGTATCAAAAGGGTTCCTTCCCAAAAACTCCCTATCAGAGAAGCCCCGATTGCAGCTAATCCCATTAGAATATGAGAATTAGGAGTGAATTTTCCCTTTAATTTAGTATTTTCAACTGTCTCTCCAATTCCTTCGAGAATAATTACATGGTAGCCGGCTGTGATTGTGGCAATTGAAAATAAGATGTTTTGTATTAATAAATTTGCATCACTTAAAAAAAGCCCAATTATAGCCAACACTAAGCCAATAAAATATGAAATAATTGGCATTTTTCCGTGATCATGATCATGACTATGATCGTGGCTATGACTTTCGTGTGCTTGTTGCTCTTGAATATTTTTCATTTCTATCACCTTTCTAAATAAATATGATATATCGGGTTCCAATATATTCGCAGTAAGCTTTACTAAACCAGGACGTTAATTGACCACATCCAAACTTTTTGTATCCAATAATACATCCTATGAATTTATCAACCGTATTCACTAACCCTCTCTGCTACACCCATCTCACTTTCCTTCGAGATATCATACAACGCTTTCCATTCTGTTTTTTTGTTTTCCATATCCATTGCAAAACCCCCTTTTCATATGCCTATAATATTTTTATATGATCATATAAAAATATTAATGACGTGAATTATTATTAACACTCATTACTGGTTTACGGAATACTAGTGATGACAGGCGTGATCGATCGCCTGTTTTAGCATATTCATAGTATGTTCATCATCATGGGAATAAAACAATGTTGTGCCTTCCCTTCGGAATTTTACTAACCGTAAATTTTTCAAGAACCGCAATTGATGGGAAACTGTTGATTGTCTAAGATGTAGCGTTTCAGCAATACCGTTTACCGAATACTCCTTATAAAAGAGCAAATGGAGAATCCGGATTCTCGTAGGATCACCTAACGCTTTAAATGTTTGCGATACGACAAATAATGTTTCATCATCTAAGTCCTTATTATTTACTTCCTCTAATTCCTTTTTTTCTTCCATTATCCTTCCCTCACTTTAGGTTTCAATTCAAAACCTTATATATAATAATCACTATTTATCTACATATATTAATATATGTTCATATATATGATATAACCATCTGAATAAAGAGTCAAATAATATTTAATATGAATTCATATATTTTGTTTTGATTTTTTAGAGTAAAATAAACAAAGCCTTTTTAAGAATAGTGGGATGAGTGCAGTATGGATGATCGGGCGTTAGCTTCCGCACTTGGAATTGGTGTTGGCGGTGGACTCGCTTGGATAATGGAAGGTTTTCAAAGTGGTCATGGCTTTATTTATTCATTATGTGCAGGCCTTATAATTGGCTTATTATTTTTTGAAATGATTCCGGAAAGTATTGAATTAGGCGGGTGGGTAATTTTACTCGGTGGAATAGCAATAGGCTTAGTATTATTCCAATCCATTCATCTATTAATGGATAAAATTACAATTATCACTAATAGTCATCAAAAAGATATTTTCGTTCGATCGGGGGTACTTTTAATTATCAGTATAGCAATTCATAATTTCCCTGTTGGCAATATTCCTTTATTTGTGTAATTTGACCATTAATACTAAATTTATCAATGTCTTGAGAAATTGTTGAAACTCTAACATAACATCCTACAGATTTTCTTTTCATTTCTTTCATATTTTTCATCCTTTCATTAATTAAGCAATCGATGATTGCGTAGCTTGGTTTACAATGTTTAGCGGTTCATTTTTGAAATAGATTCCCACAAGGCTTTTGTTTTTAGAAATATGAATTTCATCAATATATCGGTATAACATGCTTAACGTGAAGTGTTGTTGAATTACATTTTCAAAAGACCTTTGAATTTGTTGCTCATTTATTGATAGTGTTGGTTTTGATTGTTGAAGTAACGATTGAGATTGTTTTCTGAACGTTTCTGCATCGATGGCTCCTTTAGCTAATTTATCTATCAATTGTTCTTGTGTAAGTGTGCTCCTAGTTTCTAGGGCCTTTTGTTTTTTGATCCGTTTTTGAATTACATCATTGGTTTAAAGATAAATTGAAGGATGAAACAAATAATACTGGTATTCGTATGTTTAAGCGCTATGCGGCTATCACTACTTCGGCCAAGATTCTTAGTCATGTTTTATCTACAGATATTGATATCGCTAAAATAAGAGACTACTTTATTGATTATCATGCTCATACAGTCTCTGAACGATCACTGGCTGATAAAGCGATTGAAGTCATTACGCAATTTGTAGCACAAAACCGTGGTAAGTTTTCTGATGATACAGCATTAAAGAATATGATTGAGAACTATGGACTAATTGCCTTAAAAGATGATTATATCGAAGTTAAAATCATTGCATCTGTATTTAAGAATATGTTGATAGAGCATCATTTCCAAGATGTCAACAATGTTGTGAATGCACTAAGGGATAAAGGATTTATCGAATCTGACCGTGATCGAATAACTACGAAAAGAGCAGTTAAAGATGACTATGGCAAGAAACAGTCACTTGTCTTTTACCATTTAAAGCTAGATTCAAAATATGCGTCTATTTTTGGTCTAACTAAAGATGCTGAACCTATTAAAGCTGAAATTAACTTGGATAACAAAAAGATGCTTGAATCATGGAAAAAACAGAATGATGATTTAATTGATTTTTAATAACTTAAAGATAAAATCGTGCAGGAGTGAATAAAATGGATGAATTGATTGAATTACTAGCTGATTTAGTTGTTGAAGAGTTACAAAACGATAATTAATCATTGTGGTCCAACGTGCTTTTAACACGTTGGACCTTTCATTCTAATTCATTCATAAACATATATTATCTCTATGGAGGTGTATAACATGGAAGAAGCCATTGCTTACGTACGTCAAAGTACATTAAAACAACAAAGCTTAGCGACACAGAAATCACTTATTATGGATACTGCTAAACAATATGGATGGTCTCATGTGACGTTTTATGATGATAAAAAAACAGGTCGACATACAAAACGTTCGGGCTATCGAAAAATGGTAGAAATGATTACATCTGGAAAATGTAAAGTATTATGTTGCTATCGCTTGAACCGACTACATCGTAATTTGAAAAATGCCATACAATTCTTTGAAATTTGTAAAAAGCATCACGTCACAATCATCAGTGTTAACGATGGATATTTTGATTTGTCTAAAGAGTTTGATTGCTTTCGCTTGAACATACTTATGAGTCTAGCGGAAATGGAATCAAACAATATCAGTGAACAGACACGAAATGGGATAAGAGAAAAAGCCAAACAAGGTAAGCTAATCACAACTCATGCACCTTTTGGCTATCGTTATAGACAAGGTCATTTTGTTGTACATGAAGAAGAAGCGTATACAGTCAAAGCTGTCTATCGCTGGTACTTACAAGGTCTAGGCTACAAAAAAATTTCCCAACATTTAGATAACAATCCTAAGCTTACTCCACGTAAGCCCTATCAAGTTAGAAATATTCTCTTGAACCCTAACTATTGCGGTCGTGTCATTAATAAATATGGAACATTTAATGATATCGTTCCACCTATTATTGATATTGATACGTTTGAAGAAGCACAAGAGCGTCGTATTCATAAACAACACAATCGATCCAATTCTAGAAATAAGTTAAAGCGACGAATCAAATGTCCTTACTGTCAATCAACATTAACAAACTTAACGATAAAAAAAGAAAATTACTCTCTACGTTACTACGTTTGTCCTAAGAATATGAATGAAGCTTATCATACGTGTCCATTTAAAGGTATCAATGCACAAATGATTGAAACAGAGATCCTCAGCACTTGTAAAGCGTATTGTGACAATCAATCATTTCATGACAAATTAAATAAGACAGTACTAAAAGCTCTAAAACACCAACAAATGAAGCATAAAGAAACCCATCTAACACAAGCACAATTGATTGAAAAGCTAGCTCAAAATCAAATTGATATCGAAACATTTAAACGGTTATCTACTAGCTCTGAAAGTGAGGAGCGTTACTCTAATTATTCACATAAACAAATTACCGAAACAATCCGTCATATAATCAAAGATAAATTGACATTAGAAACTATAGCACCTTTGATTGATGACATTACGATAACTCAAACTAAACAATTACAAGGGATCTACTTTAAAAACAGTCCACTCAATATCGTTGAACAATCGCATTTAATAACTTCTGAAAGGAATGAAGTCATATGACACAACTCAAAAAGAAACACATTGGATTATATGCCCGTGTATCGACTGAAATCCAGACGAACGGCTATAGCATTCAAAGCCAGTTAAATCAACTTAAAGAGTATTGTCAATTTCAAGGATATGAAGTCGTTGATGAATATACCGATTGTGGTATATCGGGTAAAACCACGCAACGTCCTGAACTACAACGTATGTTAAAAGATGCAAACGACGGTAAGTTAGATTGTATTATGGTCTACAAAACCAATCGTTTAGCTAGAAATACCTCAGATTTATTAACTATTGTCGAAGAATTATATAAGATTAATGTCGAATTTTTTAGTCTAACTGAAAAAATAGAAATTGCCAGCTCTACAGGTAAATTGATGCTCCAAATTTTAGCTAGCTTCTCTGAATTTGAAAGAAATACAATTGTAGAAAATGTCTACAATGGCCAAAGACAACGGGCGATTGAAGGTTATTACCAAGGTAATTTACCTCTAGGCTATGATAAAGTGCCTGATAGTAAAAAAGAACTGATGATTAATCAACATGAAGCGAATATTGTTAAATATATTTTTGAGTCATACGCCAAAGGTCATGGTTATCGTAAAATTGCGAATGCATTAAATCACAAAGGTTACGTGACTAAGAAAGGGAAACCTTTTAGTATTTCATCCATTACCTATATCATCTCAAACCCTTTTTATATTGGAAAGATACAGTTTGCGAAGTACAGACACTGGAGCGATAAGAGACGAAAAGGACTCAATGAAGAACCGATTATTGCGGATGGTAAGCATGCGCCTATTATTGATAAAGCCTTATGGGATAAAGTACAGTTTAAACGCCAAGAGAGTCGTAAGAAACCACAAGTTCATGGTAAAGGGACCAATCTACTGACTGGGATTGTAAAATGTCCGAGTCCGAAATGTGGCGCAGCAATGGCCGCAAGTAATACAACTAATACTTTAAAAGATGGCACTAAGAAACGAATCAGATATTACTCATGTAGTAATTTTAGAAACAAAGGTTCTAAAGTATGTTCAGCCAATAGTGTTAGAGCAGATGTATTGGAAAAATATGTTATGGATCAAATATTGGAGATTATCAAAAGTAAAAAGGTATTGAAACAATTGGTTGAAAAAGTAAATGAAAGAAGTCAAATAGACGTCTCTTCTTTGAATCATGATATTGCCTATAAACAGTCACAATGTGAAGAACTAAAAATCAAAATGCATACACTAACGAAAACGATTGAAGACTCACCTGACTTAGATAGTATATTAAAACCAACAATACTTAACTATCAAGATGAATTGAATCAAATAAATAATCAAATCCATCAACTAGAACAAGATAAACAAGCGGAAGCTCCACATTATGATGCTGATATGATTGCCAACATACTACAAACAATATTCAAAGATATAGACAAATTAGAGAAATCTCAATTGAAATCACTATATCTAACAGTCATCGATCGCATTGACATCAGAAAAGATGAGCATCATAAGAAGCAATTTTATGTTACGCTTAAACTGAATAATGAAATTATCAAACAACTATTTAATAATCATCCACTTGACGAAGTGCTCCTTAGCACTTCGTCTTTATTTTTGTCCCAAACATTATATCTTACTATTTAATAAAAGAAATAAGTATAAATACCAAGTAAAATAATAAATAATTAAAAATATAGTAGATACAATTATAAAAATTAGATAAAATTAATTTGTTAAATTTTAAATATTACAAATAAAGGGGGAAAATAAATGAAAAAAATTATTCATATTCTATTAATTGCAATACTATCCATCATATTTATTGGTTTAATATTGTTTGCAGTAAATTTTGCTAGAGATATGTGGAGTGACAACGATACTAAAACTACTAATAAATCTCATCAAGATACTTCTAAAAATAACAGCTCTATAAATTCTAGTAAATTAAATCAAGATAATGATCCAAATCTAATTACTAATAATGAAAATCAATCAGTTGAAGCAAATAACACTCAACAACAGACATCTAGTAATGAGCAAGATATTACTACAAACGATAAGACAACTAACATAAATAACAACTACAATGAAAATACACATGAGAGACCAACTGATGAATTAGGACAAACTGGAGGAGCACCTACTCCTGATAATATGAAAATAACACTATCTGAATTAAGGGAAACTTTAAAAGATGTCTATGACAATCCTGAAGAATTAGATAAAAAAATGCAAGAAGCAAAAAAATCAGGTAGCTATATTGATGATGGAAGTGAAGACTAAAATTATGTAGGGAAGATGAAGGTGAGGAAGAACAATGAAAACTGCAATAAAGATATTAAGTGTATTAATTGTCTTAGCAATATTAGCTATTGCTGGTCTTTTTGGATATAGCAAAGTCAAAGAAATCGACGATTTGAAAAAACAACTTAATCAAAAACAAACGGAAAATACACATAAAGATACCACTTCAAATCAACAAATAAATCGATCTAATGAAAATACTATAGAAACTTCTACGGACGAAAATAATAATGATGTAGCAAGTAATGAAACAAATAACAATACATCTAATACTAAAGTGAATCGCAATAATGTATTTGACTATGTCATAAAAGGAATTAATGACAGTGGCGGTGATGCTTCATTAATAAGGTTTCAGGAGCCAACTTATGATGCTAGTAGTGATACTTGGTCTATCGTTGCCAATAACAAATCTGGGGCTGGCGCAACCTATAAAATAAATGTAACTAGTACTGGGCATGTAACAATGTATGAAGGTATAGATGATGATGTAGTAATCGATGATGATGTTTCTTTAAATTAATTATTTACTCAATCTATTATTTATCAAAATTATAAGGAGAAAAATGAATGAAAAAAATTATTAATATTCTATTAATTGCAATACTATCAATCATATTTATTGGTTTAGCACTATTTGTAGTAAATTTTGCTAAAGATACGTTCATCAATGACAACACAAAAGCTGATACTGTAAGTAAAAAACAAGATAAAGATAAGAAAGATGAGAATAAACCATCAAAATCTGATAAACAAAAAGATCTTGAATCTAATGAATCAAACCAAGATACTACTCAACAAACTACAAGTAACAACCAATCTCTAGAAACAAATTCACAAGAAGGTAATAATAAAAATGAATACACAAATGTAAATAACCAGAATAATAGTGAAGAAAGTAAGAAGAATGATGATCCAAATAATCTTCGCAGATTTGATAAAAATGGAGATGGGATTATATCTGAAAGCGAAATGACTCCTGAAGCTACAAGATTAGCTAATGAAGGAAAATTTCAGCCTGTTTCTGATAAAATGGCTGAATATGGTAGGCAAGAACTAGAAAAAAATAAAGATACTGGAATGACTCAAGAGGAATTAGATAATTTATCTGAAGATGAACAAGCATTCATAGGTTATAATCCAAACAATCCACGCGGAGATGTAGGTAGTCCTAAACCAGTATATTCAGATGATGATACCAATTCTAGTGAAGAAGATTAATAATACTAATTGTAATATTAACGAAGTGCCCTCAAGCACTTCGTTTTTTCTTTCTTTAAAGTTTCTAACTAAGTTTAAGAATTCTCTTTATCAATTTCAATAACACTTATCTAATGAAACAGTCATTGTCGTAATCATTTTCATAACTACACGAAGCTTATATTGAAATTGCTAAAGAACATCCCACGATGATTTTTTACCGGGAAAGGAATGGGATTTGCAGATTCAAAGAAGCAGAAGGATTGTGCAAGCACAATCCCAAAATCCCGTTATTTTTTATAAATAAATAATATATATAGGAAAGCAGAGAGATACATTCATCATTAATACGTATAAATAATGAGTTGATTGTTCGTCAAAATGAGTGGGATTCCGGGATTTCCTTGTTATACCAACGTTTATCACGGGTTTTTATATGGAATTTTCTCTTATTCCCACCGGGATCCGTAATAAATGACAAATCAAATATATATTATCCTAATGATGTATATGAATTACATCACTATCACACTATCTAGGAGGCAATGATATGGAAACAATCACTCAAGAACTCAAACAATATATAACTCGTCTATTCCAACTATCTAACAATGAAACATGGGAATGTGAAGCGTTAGAAGACGCAGCAGAAAATATACTTCCTACTCGCTTTTTAGAGCATTCTCCGCTTGCTCATCTTACACTTGAAACTTATACCTACTACAATGATGAGCTACATGAGCTAAGTATCTATCCATTTCTAATGTACGCCAATAATCAACTCATCAGCATTGGTTATCTCGATCATTTTGATATGGACTTTTTATACCTTACAGATACTAAAAATACGATTATTGATGAGCGTCATCTACTAAGAGAAGGAGGAACTCACCATGAATAATTGGATCAAAGTGGCACAAATATCTGTTACGATTATTAGCCAAGCAATTATCATCATGAAAGAAATTCAAGACGAGGTAAAATAACATGAAAATCAATCGCTACATCACAAGAGGCATTAGTGAACAACTATCTCTAGACCTTCAAATCTTACTTTGGAAGATGGTAAAAGAAAGAGATAATCAAGGCTATACAGATTACCTACACATTTTTAGACTGCAAGAAGATAATAATATACTCTCTATTACGCATGAACAAGAACAACCCGCATACAAATTGGAATATCACTATACAAACTATGTAAAAAATCAAAATGCATTACCTAAGAAAGTCTACGTCATTCGTGAAGATGACGTGGACGCTTTTTATTATGTGATGCTTTTACCAGAAGAATACTAAAGGAAGTGATTATATATATGAATACAATTAAAAATACGATATACACAGAAGCTATATTTAGCAAGGATGAAAAACACCGCTATTTACTCAAGAAAACATGGGATGAAAAGAAACCCGCTTGTACAGTGATAACGATGTACCCTCATTTAGATGGTGTATTATCACTCGATCTCACAACTGTTCTTATCCTCAATCAATTAGCGAATTCAGAACGATACGGTGCTGTATATCTTGTAAATCTATTCTCTAATATTAAAACACCAGAGAACCTTAAACATATTAAAGAACCTTATGATAAACACACAGACATCCACTTGATGAAAGCAATTAGCGAAAGTGACACAGTGATTCTAGCTTATGGTGCTTATGCGAAGCGGCCAGTTGTTGTAGAACGTGTCGAACAAGTGATGGAAATGTTGAAGCCTCATAAAAAGAAAGTCAAAAAGCTCATTAATCCAGCCACAAATGAAATCATGCATCCACTCAACCCTAAAGCACGTCAAAAATGGACATTGAAATAAAAGGAGGAGTATCTATGAACCATGACACTACACAATCAGATTGGCGAACAGTTGCTAGTTGCTTAGCATCGCAAAACTATATTTCAATTATAAAAGGACTAGTATATCATTTTACAGCGATTGAAGATGAAGAAATACTTGATAAAATCTATGACGATTTTATGAATGATGACTCTATAACCACGGTACTTAACAATGATTTTCAAGATATTATTAATCATTATATTTAGAAATGAATGTTGTTTCAATAAAAAACTAGAATTTCTTTCTAAGTAATAAAGAATTCTAGTTTTTTATTGATTAAAACTTAAAATTTATTTTTTTTATAAAAAATTATTCAAATATAACTTTAAATATTCAACTGAGCAATAGAAAATAGTTTTTTGATATGCTATTATATTCAAAGATTATTTTAATACGATATTGATACTTGGGAGGGGTAAAATTGTCTCTTAATTATGAAGATTTATCAATAAAAGGTAAATTAGTAGTACATACAGATCGAAAATTAAAATTTTTAATGGGACCTTTAAAGTCCTATTATGGTATGAATAATATTTCACTTATAATGGATTATGCAAAATACTATAAAAAGTTATCAGTTAAAGAGAATAGAATATTATATCAATCAAGAGATGGTAAAAATATGTCTGATTCTCCTTATGCAATTTTTAAGTATTTAATAAATAATTCTAAGTACAATAATTTTATACATGTATGGGCATGTGAATCTAATGAGATAAGAAAATATTACAAAAGAAAATATAGACATTTAGAAAATGTTAAGTTTGTAGTTATTCATGGTGATGAATATTTAAAAGAACTTTCACAATGTAAATATTTAATAAATAATTCGTCATTTTCAATTTATTTTTGTAGTAAACCTGAGCAAATTTATATAAATACTTGGCATGGGACACCATTAAAACATTTAGGATTAGACCTAGATAATAGCTTACTTGCCATACAAAACTTAACACGTAATTTTTTACATACATCATACTTACTTACACAAAACAGACATACAACTAATGTATTTGAAAAATCTTTTCAATTAAAGGGTTTATATACTGGTGAAATTATTGAAGATGGATATCCACGTACTGATTTAACAATTAATACACCATATAAAAATGTAAAAAAAGAACTCCTGAAGACCAATAAGAAAATAAAATTCAAAAAGCATAAAAATCTTTTATTTGCACCAACTTATAGAGGAGATTTTATGAATCCCTCAGATGACATTGACGAGTTATTAAAAAATGTAAAAGCTTTGGAAAACAATACTGAATACAATATATTATTAAAAGTTCACCCTTTTATATACCAAGATGTTGCTGAAGATAAAAGATTTAATAACTATTTAATACCAGATACAATGGATCCTAACGAGGTACTTTGCTTAGCAGATTTATTGGTCACCGACTATTCAAGTATTTTCTTCGACTTTTTAGTAACAAATAAACCTATCATTTTCTTCACTTCTGACTATGAAAAGTATAAACATGAACGTGGATTGTACATAGATGTAGAGTCTTTACCTGGACCAACTACTACAAATATTGAGGACTTAATTAAAACTATCAATAATTCTTTATATAATGAGCAAAAATATTTAGATTTATATAAATATTTTAAAAACCAATATGTTTCTCATGATGATGGCCAAGTTACGAAACGATTAATCGATAGACTATTTTCAAACAATAAAAAAGTTCTAAACAATATAAATAACAAAGAAAGATTATTAATTTATGCTGGGGGTTTAATGAATAATGGCATAACTAGTTCTTTATTAAATCTTTTAGAAAATATTGATTACAATAAATTCGAAGTTACAATCTTTATGCAAAGAAGAGTTAATAAAATTGCTTTAGATAACTTAAATAGAGTTAACAAAAATGTGAAAATACTTTTAAGAAGCGGCGGATTTTTTGCTACAATGAGTGAGAATTATAGAAATAATTATGTAAGAAATAGAGGTATTATTTCAAACAAAGAAGAGAAATTATACCCTGAAAAAGCCTATAAACGTGAATTTAGAAGACTTTTTGGGAATAGCAAATTTGATTATGTAATTGATTTTAGTGGATACTCAATGTTCTGGTCTAATTTATTACTTGCTACTACTTCCAAAAAGAAATTTGTATATTTACATAGTGATATGGTAGAAGATTTAGTTAAAGTTGTTGGAAATATCAGACCGCATATTATTAATTTAAAATCACTTATGTCAATATATCCTAAGTTCGATAAATTGATTAATGTTTCTGAAAATATTCATAAAATTAATAAGAAAAAATTGAAATACCTAAAAATTGATGAGAAATTTGTTACTGTTAATAATTTACTTGATTTAAACAGAATACATAATGATTCACTAAAAGAAGATAATATTATTCAAACTAATGAAGATAATATACAACTTATAGTCGGAAATTCTCCAACGGGTATAGAGATTATCAATTTTAACACTAATAACTTTAATATATTTGCTAGTGGACGGTTATCTCCAGAAAAGGGATTTGATAATTTAATAGAAGCGTTTTCTTATATTGCTAATGATTATCCTAATGCTATGTTATATATATTAGGTGAAGGTAAAGAACGTACTGCATTAGAGTCATTAATACATGGATATGGTTTATCAGAAAGAGTATATCTACTTGGACACCAATCCAACCCATTTAGCTTAATTAATAAAGCAGATCTTTTTGTTTTATCTTCACATTATGAAGGACAAGGTTTAGTTTTATTAGAAGCTATGGCTCTCGGAAAAAATGTTTTATCTACTGAATTAGAAGTAACCAGAGAAATCCTAGAAAATGGTAAATATGGAATGCTAAAAAATGATGATGCAAATTCATTATCAGAAGGTATGGAAATATTTTTAAAAAGAGAAAACCCTAATTATGCAAAATACGATATACAAAAATATAATTCTCTTGCTTTATCGCAATTTAATAATTTATTTAATTAAATGCTATAACATTAAAAGCCATCTATTAGATGGCTTTTAGTGTTATTAGAACAAAATATGTCTAATCTCTTTTTATATTAGTAAAAACCGCATCATTTATGATATGCTTCTCCCTACCAGTGAATTTACTAAAAATTTCTGTAGATATAACATTTCTAAATAAATGAAGAAAGACAATTTCTATTGATATAATATAGAAATTGTCTTTTTTTATAAATTTTTGTATTATTTTCAGCTTATTGAGCTGTTACCTTTCTTATATTCAGTGCTATTAATACGAAACCAAAGTATCTTTTAATTTTATTTATTTCACGAGTGAAACCCATCTTAAAGAGTATTTAATTTGATTTATAGTTACTAATAAAGGCATCTAAAGTTTCCGCTTCTTCAAAAGCAATATTTTCTAATCCGATAGGTTCGATTGTATTGAATGAAGCTTTTAAAATAATAGTAATTACATCTTCAGGATTAAATTTTAGTTTAAATTCATCATCTTGTAATTTTTCATAGGCTGAGGATTTTACTTGATAATAACACTGATATTGTGTGTAAGAGATTTTTTGAGTAAAAATAGTTTTTGTTACTTCTTCCTCTTGAATTAAGGTGAACTTTTTTCCTTTTATATCTTCTAAATCGAAGGAAGATGTTTTGATTAGTAAACTTTCTAAACGCTTTTCTTCCAATATTAGTTTTTGTTTATATAATAAAAAGTAGATTTTTACTCCTTCTATAATTTCTTTAGAGTTAAACGGGGTGGATATCTTAAATTCTTTATCTAACGAATTTTGAAATTCATGAATAATTTCAAATAATTTTAAATCTCTGTTTAAAGATTCTAAGATTTCTTTATTTTTACTTGCTGAATCATTATTAAATTTTATCTTATTTGTTGTATACATTTCGCCACTAGCTAGCGCTATTAACATTTTATAAGTATCAATTATATTAATTGTATTTACTTCCCCTATACTTTCATTAAAAAGATGATGAAATCCCCAACTAATATATTCTAAATTTTTTTCTATTAACATGGATATCTTTATATATCGGTCCTGATATAAATATTTCATTTCTTTTTTACTATCATGTGCTATTCTATAAAAATCTAATCCTTTAAAATTTCCATCAACTTTAATTGATATATTTAGTTTATCTTCTTCATTAAATTCTGAAGCTTTCATTATTATATATGTTTCTGTATCTTCATTATTCGCAATAGATTTATAAACATCACTATCTTCAAGAGGTATATCTTCAAAAAATTTCTGCATTTTATAATCATGTATTTCAATCATCTTTTGACTATTTTTTAAGTAAAATAAAAATTCGTTTGAATCTTGATAATCATTAAGTTTGAATTTTAGTTTACTCGTCAATTCATTTTTTAATACTGCAGAATTCTCATCAACTGCTTCATACTTCAATTCGTTAATTAACTCTTCTTTACTTGGGTATTGTTGTTTCAATTTATTCTGCAATTCTCTGTCTAATTCATTAACAATTAATGATGGCATTTTATCGCTGTTTAGAGTTTTTTTAATTTGTTTTTTACTAAGCATTACATAAAATCCTCTCTTAAGTGATTTAAGACACTTATTTTTGAAATGAGCAAGCTTTTTTCTTGGTCATCATAATTAGAGCAATTAATATCTTTTATTAGCTGAATAACGTCCTCTTCTTTTTCAACAATAATGTACCTAATATCATCGCAATTAAATTCTAATTTATTACTTGGTAATTTTGTTAAAGCTTCATTATAATAATTTCTTTTAGAGTCACTATTTTCATTGATATAAAAAGGATCTAAATCTTCATCAACTAATTTTATACTTCTCCATTCTTGTTCATCCATGAATATTTTCTCTTCTATTTTATCAGTTTTTTCACAATATTGACTTCCTTTAAAATGTTTTAAGAAAAATAATGAAGCGAATATAAATTCATATACTTTTTCATCAGTGTCTGGCTTATTAACTATATTATTAAACACTTCTTGATACATTCTAATATACTCACTAGTATTCGATACATAATGCAATGGCTGTAAGTTTTTGTTTACACCCCAAGACTTTTTCATACATATCGCATAGTCTCCATACCATTTATTATGATCTTTTAGCTGATTTAATGGTATATCACAAAAACATAACATTGGAAAGGTAATGTTTTTGATAGGAATTTTCTTTCCACTTATGTCTGTAGCATCTATATTTAAATAATCTACCTCTTCAGTTACATATCTATATTGGAAATAACCATTTATTATTATGTCTTTAAGCCAATTATATTTTTTAACACATTTAATAAATACATTTGCATTTTGAGCACTTAATGGAGTTTCTTTTGCTTTTTGAACTTTAAAATTTTTCATAATTCCACCTAATTACATTTTATAAGAGCAATAATATTACGACACCGCTCCATTTTTCGACTTTTATTTAATAATAATCTAATTAATATTTTTAGTCTATTTGTTATTTTTTATAAAATCAATTAAATCCTGTACATCAAAACTCAATATTTTGCTATATTTAAGCTAAGAATAATTTGAAAGGTGTTATTAAATGGCAACTATTGGATTTGAAGAAAAATTATGGCAAGCTGCTGATAAATTGAGGGGAAGTATGGATGCTGCTGAATATAAGAACGTAGCATTAGGTTTAATCTTTTTAAAATATGTATCAGATTCTTTTGAAGAAAAGTATGAAGAATTGAAGCAAGATCCTTATGCTGACGAAGAGGATCAAGATGAATATTTAGCAGAAAATATTTTCTGGGTGCCAAAAGAAGCAAGATGGCAATATATTAACGATAATGCTAAGAAACCTGAAATTGGACAAATGATTGATAAAGCCATGATTGCAATTGAAAATGAAAATGAATCACTCAAAGGTGTGTTACCTAAAGAATATGCGCGCCCTGCGTTAGATAAAGAAAAATTAGGTGATATTATTGATTTATTTACTTTTAGGGTAGGCGATACTGAAAGTCGTAAGCAAGATGTACTAGGCCGAGTGTACGAATATTTTATTGCTAAGTTTGCAAGTGCCGAAGGTAAAAATGCTGGAGAATTCTATACACCATCATCAATTGTAAAGTTATTAGTTGAGATGATTGAACCTTATAAAGGACGTATTTACGATCCATGCTGTGGTTCAGGTGGGATGTTTGTACAAAGTGAACGCTTTGTTGAAAAACATCAAGGACGATTAGACGATATTGCGATTTATGGGCAAGAATCTAATCCTACAACTTGGAAATTAGCCAAAATGAACTTAGCGATTCGTGGGATTGATAATGACTTAGGTGAACGAAATGCTGATACATTCCATAATGATTTACATAAAGGATTAAAAGCAGATTACATATTAGCCAATCCTCCTTTTAACGCAAGTGATTGGGGTCAAGAACGATTACTTGATGATTATCGTTGGCAATTTGGAATACCTCCAAAAGGTAATGCCAACTATGCATGGATTGAACATATGATTTCAAAATTAGCACCTAACGGTACAGCAGGATTTGTATTAGCTAATGGATCTATGTCTACCAGTGGTAAAGACGAATTAGAAATTCGTAAAAATCTAATTGAACAAGACTTAGTGGAATGCATTGTTACCTTACCAGGTCAACTCTTTTATTCAACACAAATACCTGTATGTCTTTGGTTCATTAGTAATAATAAAGGTCAAAATGGTAAAAAAGAGCGACAAAATGAAATTTTATTTATCGATGCCCGTGAAATCGGTCATATGGTAACTAGAACGTTAAAAGAATTTTCAGATGAAGATATTCAAAAAGTAGCACAAACATATCATGCTTGGAGAGGTACAAACGATACACCTTATGAAGATGTAGCTGGTTTTTGTAAAGTAGCTGATTTAGAAGAAGTTAAGAATAATGAATATATTTTGACACCTGGACGTTATGTTGGTTTAGCTGATGTTGAAGAAGAAGAAGAACCATTTGAACAAAAAATGGAACGCATTACTTCTGAATTAAGTGAACAATTTGCTAAATCTAAAGAGCTTGAAGACCAAATCCGTAAATCATTGGAGGGATTGGGTTATGGAGTATAAAATCAGTGATTTATGTGATATAAGAAGAGGCGCTTCTCCACGTCCTATTAAAAATTATATCGTAAATAGTTATGATAATAGTTTGCCTTGGGTGAAAATTGCCGATGCAACAAAAGATTCAAGTAGATATATTTATGATACTAAAGAGCGAGTTTCTCTTGAAGGAAGCAAAAAATCAGTAGAGGTTTTACCAGGAGACTTAATTTTATCTAACAGTGCTACACCAGGACTTCCTAAATTCATGAAAGTTAAAGCATGTATACATGATGGATGGTTACTACTAAGAAATTTCAAAAATGTTAGAAAAGAATTTTTATATTATATATTATTATTGAATAGACAAAAATTATTACAATTATCTAATGGTAGCGTTTTTAATAATTTAAAAACAGATATTGTAAAAAATTATATCGTAGATATACCTTCTATCAAGAAACAAGATAAAATATTAAAAATTATAGGTAATATAGAAGATAAATTGGATACTAATAATAAATTAATAGCAAACCTTGAAAAACTATCACAAACATTGTTTAAACATTGGTTTGTAGATTTTGAATTTCCAGATAAAAATGGTAATCCTTATAAATCTAGCGGTGGAGAAATGGTTGATAGTGAATTAGGCGAAATACCTAAAGGATGGAGGGTCGAAACTCTAGAAAAGTTAGGTTCAATAGTTGGTGGAGGAACACCCTCTAAAAAAAATAAGGAGTATTACACGAATAACGGTATTCCTTGGATTACCCCTAAAGATTTATCGAAAAATAGAAATATATACATATCCCATGGTGAAAATGATATTAGTGAATTAGGTTTAAATAAAAGTAGTGCAAAATTATTAGAAAAAAATTCGGTATTATTCAGTTCAAGAGCGCCCATAGGTTATATTGCAATAAATAATATACCTGTAACTACTAATCAAGGATTTAAGTCCATAGTACCTAATGAAGAAATGAACCCTTATTTTATTTATTTTATCCTTAAAAATATAACTCCTTTAATAGAACAAACTGCTAGTGGTTCAACTTTTAAAGAAATATCTGCTAAAGGTTTGAAATCTATTAAAATAGTATTTCCATCGATAGAACTAATAGAACATTATGGAAACATTGTTAAAAAATATTTTGAAGAAATTAATTTTTTAGAAAATCAAAATATAAAATTAATAGAACTTCGAGATACTCTACTCCCTAAACTAATGTCTGGTGAAATAGAAATACCTGATGATATTGAGGTGAATAACGATGAACTTTCAATTTAATGAAGATGATTTAGAACAAGTCGCATTAGAATGGCTACAATCACTAGGCTATGACTATAAAAAAGGAAATGAAATGAGTATTACAGGTCTAGCGCCAGAACGTAAAAGTGATAAAGATGTTGTCCTTCATGAACGTTTAGAGAAAGCATTAAGAAAAATCAACTCAGATATCCATCCTCGTTTTATTGAAAAAGCGATACATGAACTAACTTTAGAGAAGTCGCCCAATCTTTTAGAAAATAACCTTACCTTTCATGAAAATTTGATTAATGGTATTGAAATCGAAGACTATGATGACGATGGACAATCGGTAGTAGAAATTGTTAAAATCATTGATTTTGAACATCCACAAAACAATGATTTTTTAGCAGTCAATCAATTCACGGTCGTTAATGGAGACTATACAAAACGTCCCGATATTGTCCTCTTTATCAATGGCTTGCCTATCGTTGTGATTGAACTTAAAAATTCAACCAATGAAACCGTAGGCGTCGAAGATGGTTATCATCAATTAGAAACGTATAAGATGCGTATTCCACAATTATTTACATTTAATGAAGTGCTTGTTACAAGTGATGGTATTAATACTAAAGCCGGTTCACTAACTGCGAACTATGATCGTTTTATGACTTGGCGTTCTAAAGATGGAGAAACGGAATCTTCGTCAAGTTTAGCTAGCTTAGACGTACTGATTCATGGGATGTTAAATCCAGAAACCTTACTTGATTTAATTCGATATTTTGTATTATTCCAAGATGATGGTAAAGGACATATCAGTAAAATTCTAGCAGCGTATCATCAATACTATGCTGTTAATAAAGCTGTTAATAGAGCTTTATTAGCTTCATCTGGGTCGGGTGATGGTAAAGGCGGCGTTATTTGGCATACTCAAGGGTCTGGTAAAAGTTTAACCATGGTCTTTTTCTCTGGAAAATTAATTCAAATGCTTAATAATCCTACCTTAGTTGTCGTAACAGATCGTAATGATTTAGATAACCAACTATACAGTACGTTTGTTAAATCAAAAGGTCGCTCTGGTAAAGGTTTATTAAGACAAACACCAAAACAAGCTGAAACACGTAAAGAATTAAAATCGTTATTATCTGTTGAGTCGGGTGGTATTGTATTTACAACAATGCAAAAATTTGAACCTGAACAAAATGAAACGACCATGGCTGCCCTAACTGAACGTAAAAATGTGATTGTTATGGCAGATGAAGCACATCGTACACAATATGGCTTTAACGCAAAATACGATGATAAAGGTGAAGGCATTAAATATGGTTATGCCAAATATTTAAGAGATGCTTTACCGAATGCAACATTCGTAGGATTTACAGGCACACCCGTAGCTTCAACGGATAAAAATACACAAATGGTTTTCGGAAACTATATCGATGTTTATGACATGACACAAGCTGTAGCTGATGGAAGTACGGTTAAAATTTACTATGAAAGTCGTGTAATTCCATTAAATCTACCCCAAAATTTAGATTTAGATGAAGCATATAATGACATTACAGAAGACCAAGAAGAGGATGTAAAACAGCGTTTAAAATCAAAATGGTCCCGAATTGAAGCTTTAGCTGGCGCAAAACCTCGTGTTGAAGCTTTAGCCAAAGACATCATCCAACATTTTGAAACACGTCAGCAAGCGATGAAAGGTAAAGGGATGATTGTGACTATGAGCCGTCGAATTGCTGTTGATTTATATGATGAAATCATTCGTCTAAAACCGGAATGGCATTCAGATGATGATGATAAAGGGGTCATTAAAGTGGTAATGACGGGCTCCTCTAGTGACCCAGCTTCTTTCCAAAGACATATTGGTCCTAAAAAACGCCGTAATTTATTAGAAAAACGTATGAAAGATGTGAATGATGAATTACAACTCGTGATTGTTCGAGATATGTGGCTCACAGGATTTGATGTACCTTCCATGCATACCATGTATATCGATAAACCGATGAAAGGTCATAATTTAATGCAAGCGATTGCTCGTGTCAATCGAGTGTTTAAAGATAAACCAGGCGGATTAATTGTCGACTATGTGGGTATTGCTGAAAGCTTAAAAGAGGCCCTTAAAGAATATACAGAATCTGATCAAGCTCAAACAGCGATAGATACAGATAAAGCGGTTGAATTGATGTTATTGAAATATGATGTGATTCAAGATATGCTATATAATCTTGACTATTCTAAGTTTAATTCAGAGAAAAAGTCTGAACATTATTATGCGATTTCAGATACGATGGATTATGTGATTGGTTTAGGTGAAGATGAACGCCAGCGTTTTATTAAAACGGTCACAGAGTTAGGGAAAGCTTTTGCTCTTTGTGCGACTGAACCTACAGCCCAAGAACTCAATGATGAAATTGCCTTCTTTAAAGCGGTTAAAGCAGGACTTGTTAAATTATTACAACCACCAAAAGAAGGGAAAACACGTAAAACGCCTGCAGAAGTTGAAGCAGAGATTAATCAACTTGTGTCACAATCTGTTGTGACTGAAGATGTCATTGATGTTTATCAAACGCTAGGTCTTGAACAACCCGATTTATCAATCCTATCTGATGACTTTTTAAAAGATGTCGAAGGATTGAAACAAAAAAATGTTGCGGTAGAATTATTAAATCGATTACTCAAAGGGCAAGTTAAATCATTAATGAAAACGAACGCGACAGTATCTAAGCGTTTCTCTGAAATGTTAGGAAACTCGATTAATAAATATAATAGTCGTTCCATTGAAACATCTAAAGTGATTGAAGAACTCATTCAACTCGCTAAAGATATCAAACAAGAACAACAACGAGGAAATGAATTAGGCCTGAATTCAGATGAGATTGCGTTTTACGATGCTTTAGCTTCACATGAAACAGCAAAAGAAGCCATGGGAGATAAAGAACTACGTGCGATTGCTCATGAGCTAACTAAAACAGTGAAAGAAAACATGGGTGTTGATTGGTCTAAACGTGATAGCGCAAAAGCTAAAATGCGCGTAGCTGTGAGACGATTGCTTAAAAAATATGGCTATCCACCAGATTTACAAAAAATGGCTGTAGAGCAAGTCGTAGAACAAGCAGAGCTTATGGCGAGTAACCAATAAAAAAATAAACTAAAAGAGCATCCCTCACTATAAAAGTGAAGGATGCTCTAGTTTATTTATATTAGTTTAATTCACTCAGAAATATTTGTTCTTCTTGTTTCATTTTTTTTGTAAAATCTTCATAACTTTCATTATTTTTGGGGATATTAAGTCCTAATTTAATTAAGTTAACATTTCCACGTTTTCGTTCATTTTTTTCATAAGATAGACCTTCATTTAAAAACAATACTTGCTTTTGTATATGTTTACGATCTGGGTAGAAATAGTATCCCGTCTTAGAATTAAACCTAAACATATACGCTAAAACTTGAAAATAATCTTGATTACCAATATTTGTAATTGGTTTATATTTAGCATCACCAATAATTCTAAAACGCTCATTTCGACTAATGAAATCAGGATAAATTTTACCTGATTTTCTACCATCTTCTTTAGTGAATAAATTTTGCCCACCGTATTTTTCTTTATTTTGAGGATGATAATAATCTTCAGTTATTAATGTAGCAATATATTCTTCCCATAACCAGGCTCCATCAAATAAAATACCATGGATCTTTTTGATCTCATCACCAACATAATGTTTTTTTTGTTGTAAAATCATTAAACAAAGTCTTTGTAATTCTCTGTATTCTTTATAAAACGCATGACGAAGCGGTCTCTTTTCGTTTCTCATAATAATTTTATTTTTATCCAAACGATTGTAACAGCTTGTTGCTTCACGTATCATTTCAGATTCACGTTTAACACTACCTAGTAAATTCATTCCTATTTTCTTCGTTTGAATAAATTCTATTGTATGTCTAATTAACTGAGTGATGTAGTTATCATATGAAAATTCTCTTTGATTATATGCAATATTTCCTACAAAGGGGGTATTTAGTTTAATATGTCTTGGTATATCAATCGTCCCTTTTAAATTATCATCATTATATTTATTTCTAGTATATTGTTTAAATAGTCCTTTCCGCATAGCTTTTTTCAGATAATATGGGAACAGAAAGATAAGTAAATTTATAATATTATCTTCTTTATTTAAAAGCGTACTTAAGTCGATTACATGTGGCATTTTCAAAACATTTTCTAATAAATATTGAAAAAAATAATCTTTTTTGTCTTCTTTATCTGAAAAACGAGACTTAATAATTAAGTTCTCATCACCGTAACCCAAAAAACCCATAATATTTTTGGTGTAGTATGTTTCGTATTTACTCTGAAGAATTATTTGCTCTTCTGAAATACTATTCTCATTTTTTAAATTATCAGGAAATATAAAAACGCCTGTGTGTTCTAATTCTAATAGCGTCTTATCTAGTATACAATCAACAATATTCGGTAAATCATTAAATATTAAAGAAGAATAAGAAGTATTATCCTCTATTTCAAGTTTCTTCATTATCTTCACCTAATTCTGAAGAATTACCATAATATGCAGATTCAAATCTATTCATAATGTTTTCTTCGTTAAACATACCTCTAATATAATCAGCTAATAATGGCTGTAAATAATCTCTCCACAGTTCATCAAAAGTCATACTTCTTAACTTTAAGAAGTATGCAGCACCTATATGATAATTACTATTTAATTCTTAAACACTTGAAATAGCTTCATTGAGTCTTACCATTCGATCAATTGCTTCATCTTTTTTATCACCTAAAGTTTCCAACATTTGCGTATTTTCGTTTGCTTCAATTTTAATAAATCTAAATCTACGTCTCATTGCAAAATCAAAAGTATCTATTGAACGGTCAATATCGTTCATCGTTCCAATAATATAAACATTATTTGGAATATAAAATTTGTCTTCAGATTTCTCCATATTAGTATATTGCGTTTTTACTGATCCTTTTTTTCCTCTATAACTAGGATCTATTGAGAAAAATAATTCTCCAAATATTTTTGAAATTTCTCCTCTATTTATTTCATCTATAACAAATACAAATTTCTTATTTTCAGAATTATTAAGTGAACGTGCGGCCTTACTACAAAATTCTTTAAATATGCCGGATCTTAATTCGAAACCCATTTCCCCAGTTTGAGAAACGGTAGGTCGAATCCCTTCAACAAAATCAGTGTAATCGTAGCTAGGATGAAATTGAACAAATTCAAATTGATCTGAGTCTTCTAATTCTTCTATTGCTGTGCCAATTAGTTCTGAAGCTATTGCTTTACTTAAATAACTCTTTCCTGTTCCTGGAGATCCTCTTAAAATAATATTTTTTGATTTCATTAACTTTTTATTTAAATCTTTTACAAAGTCTTTTTCTCCCATTACATCACTCTCATTTTTATAACTTATATAATCATCATAAAATTGTTTGAAATAATCATTAGGCGAATTGCTAGAAAATAAATTCATATCTTTAAGGTTGTAATTACGTCCTGTTTTTTGGTCTACTTGTTTTAACTCATCCCATATTGTAATACTTACATTAATCATTTTATAATTTTCAAAAGTTGTTCTTATAGTTATCCATTTTTTATGAGAAGATTGATAGCATATATATGGTATTTTTCCACTTCCATTGCCATCTTTTCTTCCATATTGTCCACTATTAAACAGATGAACATGAAAATCATTGTTATCTATGCATATAGAATTATAGTCCTTGATTTTTTTAATTTCTACACTCTCAAGACCTTCTTCTGGTATTACATTACTTTTTTATCACTAATGATATTATTTTGGCTTTGCTTTACAAAGTTTTCAAATAAATTTTTAAATAGTTGGTATTTATTATATTTTGAACTTAATACATATCGATAGAATTGTTCAATATCATTACCGTTTTCTTTATATTTAGTAACTATTTGTTTATAGTCATTCAAAAGTTTTATGATATCTTTTTTTATTGCTATTGAAGATGGCATATCGTTAATGTCGTATTCAAAACCACTGATTGTAGTTTTTTCATAGCTCTTGCCTAATGGAGTAGTGGATTTTAAATCAATACTAATAGGTTCAGTTTCAGGAGAATCTATTAGTTCATAGATTAATCTTGAGATTTTTAATATCTCCTTTTCCTTTAAATTTTTGTTTTTAAAAAATGTAGAGCCTTGATTCAGAGTTAAATATACTTTGTTTCCATCACCACTAAATAAGAAAACAATGTCTATACCTTTTGTAGTTGAGCTTGTTATTTCTTTATTCATCATAGCAACCCAAGGTATAGAAGCAAATTGTCCATTACCGATACTTCCTTTAATTTTAAAATCTTTTAACTCTTCAATTTTTTTTAATTCTTGAACTAAATCATCTCTTACTAATTTTCCAACGGGTGCTTCCGTAAAATTACCTGATTTTTTCTCTTTTAAATATGTATTACCTATTTTTTGAATTATAGATGATAAATTCATTAGTAGTTACTCCTATTCATAAATAAATATTTATTACTAGTTACATTATATTATTATTTATAACAGAATTTTGAAATATATTTAATTTTTAAACTAACAATTAAGTGATGAAAAATTAAAATTATAAATATTTACTAGTAATACATTTAACCTTAAATAATTTTTATATTACTCTCGTATTGAGTAATCACTAAAAAAATAAACTAAAAGAGCATCCCTCACCGCAAAGTGAAGGATGCTCTGTTTTTATTGTAATTAGTATAGTCTTTATTTTGATAGATAATGGTTAATGATTGTCTGTAAATCATTGTTAAGTACCGTTGTTATAGAGTCATCATTCATAAAATCATCATAGATTTTATCAAGTATTTCTTCATCTTCAATCGCTGTGAAATGATGTACTAATCCTTTTACGATCGATATATAAATTTGCGATTCTAAACAATTAGCAACCGTTCGCCAATCTGATTGTTTAGTTTCATGGTTCATAGATAATCCTCCTTTATTTCAATGTCCATTTTTGACGCGCTTTAGGATTAAGCGGATGCATAATTTCATTCGTTGCTGGATTTATGAGCTTTTTTACTTTCTTTTTATGAGGTTTTAACATTTCCATCACTTGTTCAACGCGTTCAACAACAACGGGACGCTTCGCATAAGCTCCATAAGCTAGAATCACTGTGTCACTTTCACTTATCGCTTTCATCAAGTGAATGTTTGTGTGCTCATCGTATGGCTCTTTGATATGTTTAAGATTTTCGGGTGTTTTAATATTCGAAAATAGATTTACAAGATATACAGCACCGTATTGCTCTGAATTGGCTAACTGATTGAGAATGAGAACAGTAGTAAGATCGAGTGATAATACGCCATCTAGATGAGGGTACATGGTGATTACCGTACATGCAGGCTTCTTTTCATCCCACGTCTTTTTGAGTAAGTAGCGGTGTTGTTCATCGTCGCTAAAAATCGCTTCTGTGTATATCGTACTTTTGATTGTATTCATCATCGTCACTCCTTTTAATATTCTTCTGGTAAAAGCATCACATAATAAAAAACGTCTACATCATCTTCACGAATGACGTAGACTTTCTTAGGTAATGTGTTTTGATTTTTTACATAGTTTATATAGTTATATTCCAATTTATATGCGGGTTGTTCTTGTTCATATGTGATTGAGAGTATATTCTCATCTTCTTGTAGTCTAAAAATGTGTAGGTAATCTGTATGAGGTTGATTGTCCCGTTCTTTTACCATATTCCAAAGTAAGATTTGAAGGTCTAGTGGAATACTTTCATTAATTCCTCTTGTGATGTATCGATTGATGTTCATACTATTTTTCTCCATTCTGTTTTTCTTTCATGATCTCAATGACTTCATTGATAACTGTGACAGATAGTTGAGCGACCTTGATCCAATTCATAATTATTGGCCCCCTTTTTGTAACAAGTAGCGTTCATCAATAATAACTTGATGAGTGTCATTCAAAAATATAAAGTCTAAATCAAAATTATCTAAATAACCTATTGCTACTAATTCCTTATCTAGATAACATAAAAAAGGGTAAATGCTGATTTCATGTAATTCATCATTGTAATAGGTAAAAGTATTTAAAATTTTATTTTCAAGTGGACTATTTTTAATATATTTTTCAGGTAATACATCTTCAGCCACCGCATCTACGGTTTCACAAGCCCAAGTTTCTTGATAATTTAATTTAAATCGTTCAGTAATATACGTTTTAAGTTGTTTGCTTAGCGTCATTATAATGACCTCCTTAATTAATAATGTGTACTCCATAAATAAAATATATATTTATAAAATATTTCAAAATTCCTCCACTTTTGTCACTCTAAAAAAGTGGTAAAAGTGATAAATTTTCAATTCTATTTTCATTTGCGACATTTATCACAAAGTTAAATTTAGGCATAAAAAAAGACCCCCAATCTTTTTTCAAAGATTGAGGGATAAGACTTTCATCAATTTTATACCGTATGAGCTTCACTTTTTTAGGCTCTACGTCAAATCGGACTGATGAGTCCAAATATTGAGATTAAGCAACATTAGGTTGTTTAATCTCTTTCTTTGTTGTTGAGGCAAATAGTCGCGAAGTTATAATAATTCGATTACTCAAATTATCATAATTTCTATAACCAAAAGATACCCTTTTAATGAGTTTGATTTTATTATTAATTCCTTCTAACGGACCGTTGGTCAGGTTAGAATATGTCATAGTATTTTCAATGAAAGCTGCTAATCGTCTTAAAGTTCTAATGACTGGGCGTAATTTAGTACACACATCTGAAAGATGAATAGAAAAGAGTTTATGATTAAATTTCTCTATTTGATTTTCTTTTAATAATCTTCTTAGCTCATGAACGTAGTGATATGTATTAAATAATTCTATATCTACACCTAATAAGTAATTTATAATGCCTTTTTCGGTTTTCCACTCTTTAAATAAATGGACTTTATGATAATTAAATGCTTCTAGCGTTTCAAAAGGTTTAAGAAATAGTTTCCAATAACTTTTATATTTATTATAAAGCGGTCTATTAGAGATTCTATAACTATTCATTACATGAACTCTAGACATATTTAACGCTCGATTTAAAGATTGAACAATATGAAAACGATCAATAATAATCTTCGCGTTAGGAAATAATTGTTTGATTAGTGACATATATGGTTCATACATATCAATCGTTACTGTTTTGACTTTTTGTCTAAGTTTTAAAGAATAGCGATAAAAATGATCTTTAAGCGATTTTAACTTACGATCCGCTACCACATCTACGATGCGGTGCGATACAGCATCTGCATAAATAAAGCTCATTTTTCCGATAACATTTTTAACACTTTTAAATTCGTCCATCATTAAGTGTTCAGGTAGAGCATCAAAAGAAGACTGACCTACGTCGCTTGCCGCTTGATTAATCACTCTAGACACAGTCATTGATGATACTAAGCATGACTTAGCGATAGATTTTTGAGAGCGGTATTCTTGTGCTTTATCTAAAACTGCAAGTTTTGTTTTATTAGAAATAAAACAATGAGCGTCGACAATATTAGATTTAGCAGTAAAATGACTGTCACATGATTTACAATAAAATCTTTGTTTTTGAAGTTCTAAATAAGCGGGCATTTCCATAATTTTAAGTAAAGTAATCGTTGAGGTTTTCTTACCATTTTTTACTATTGAGAAATTTTCATTTTTAGTTGAACAATTTTCACAATGTGTAGGTTGATAAGTGAGCTCGGCATAGTAAAATAAGCTCATTCGTCCTTTATGTTTTTTCTCAATCACTTCATCTGAAAAATTTAGATTTTTATCTTTAATTCTTAATGTATTTAATATAGACTTACACATAGGCGCATTACCTTTCTTTTTTATTTTGTTTGGTAGCTAATAATTATAGAGGTAATTGCGCCATTTTTGTATTCAAACATAAAAATTGGACTGATGATTTTTAGTCATCAGTCCAATTTATTATAGAGCCCTGTTTTATCTGTAGTAATTTCAACAGAATCAATCAACAACTTCATAAGCTGATTTTTTGCTTCAGGATTTGCTTCTCTTAAATAAACACTAAAACGACTTATTATCAAATTTAGACGACTCTTCAACTTATCAAAGTCTGGTACTTTTGTTTCTTCTAGATTAGATTGTTGAGACGTTTTGATTTGTTCTTCAAGCTAATAAAATCAAGTCGGCATCCATAATATTTTTCATAAAGGGCATTTAGGATGTTTATCATCATTGATATTTTAAATAATTACTTTCCTTATTATTTTATTCTGATTCCTTAAGAGCATCAATGTTTCTTTGTTGTTGCTCCATGTCCATACCTACATCTCCACGTTCTTCTTCATCATCAATATTGTTAACTTCATTATCTGTTACTGGCTCATCATCTTTTTCACTTGCGTTTGGATCTTGATAATATATTTCACGAGAAGTTGGTTGGAACTTTCCTTGTCTGGTTAATTCCCATAATTCTGGTGTCATTTCATCTCTTGTTGCAACACCGTCACCATCTTTATCTGCTTTAGCAATTTCCGCATTTACATCTAGTTCTTTATTTTCCTCTACAGTTTGTTCTTCTATTGTTTGTTCTTGTGCTAATTCAGTTGATTCTTCAACATTCTGTTCTTCATTTTTTTGCTCTTTTTTTGCTTCTTTTTTAGACTCTTTTTCTTTATTTGATTTTACTTCCTCCCCGTTCTTATCTTCTTTACTATTATTAATATCTGTAAAACTCTTATATCCAAATACTCCTGCCGCTAAGATAACTGCTAATAAAGCTACTGATGCTAAGACCATTAATAAATTTTTCATTTTATCTCCCCTTATTATTTTAAATTAGTAACCCCAAACTACGACGATATAATAAATTGCTGCTAGACTTTTTAGAGGTCTACATATCTTCAATCAACCTGATACATATGACTTGCTGTATCTAATCCTACTGCTAATAAAATTACTAATAATATCACTAATGATATAATAAGCAATGCATTTACACTTCGTTTGTTATCATTATATATCAAATTTACAAAACTTCTCTATATTTATTTTGATAATAAAGACTTTTTTAAAATAACTAACTAATAAGAAAGTGTCATAAATTATTTATTTTCATTTCCTTTAATGATTTGATTGTCCATGCTTTTCTGGCAAAGAGATTCAACGGGTGCATCATCTCATTTGTTTGAGGATTTGTCAGTATACTAACCTTTTTATTGCTTGTTTCTAACATATCCAATACTTCTTTGACCCGAGTCTTACATATTGATCAGGTATGATATTATCAGCAACTTCATCAATTGCTTCACAGTCCCACACCTCGTCTTTGGGTAATTTGAATAGATTCGTAATATAGTTTTTGACTTGTTGTTCCAATGTCATAATTATGACCTCCTAGTGTATTTGATTGATGCACACATTTATCACATCATTTTTATAATATATATCTGATATTCAGTTCATTTCCCTCACTTCTATCACTAATATGATTAAGTGGTAAAAGTGGTAATTTGGTCGATGAAATAATAATTTTGACCATATATTTCAAATTGGAATTTGGGCATAAAAAAAGACCCCCAATCTTTTTTCAAAGATTGAGGGATAAGACTTTCATCAATTTTATACCTTACAAGTTTTACTTGTTTATCTGTCGTAATTTCAATTGAATCAATTAACATTTTCATAAGTTGATTTTTAGCTTCGGGTGTAGCCTTTCTTAAGTACACACTGAATCGTGTTATCATCAAAATGAGTCGTGCTTTTAACTTATCAAAATTGGGTATATCATCCTGTGATTGATTTGCTTGTTTTGCTTCTTTAATTTGTTGGTCTAATACTTCTAACTGTTGATTCATTTCACTTTGTTTAGCTTTTAACATTTCGCTATCCATTTCATCATCTAAGAACAATTCCAATAATCGTTCTTGTTGTGTTTTAACTTTTGCTTTTTGTTTTTCTAAACTATCAATATCATATTTTATTTCTGTTTGTTTACTATGCTTTTGTTTCAGTTCTTCTATCACACTTGACGCAATCTGCTTAATAACATTAGGTTGTGAAAGAATACGATTCAAATGAACATTGATTACGCGTTCGACGACTTCAGCATTAATCGCATTACTATGACAGGCAGAACTTCCTGAGCGGTTGAATAATGAACAAATGTAATAGCGTTTGATTGTCCGTTCTTTGGACTTTTTCGTTTTATAATACGTCCGTCGACATACCATATTATTTCCGCATTCTGGGCATTTAATAAGGCCACGTAAGTAGAAATCTCCACCAATAGGTCGACCCGGTTTAAAACTTTTAGAAGCTAGTTTCTCATGAACTTGATCAAATACATCTTCACTTATAATGGCTTCATGTTTACCTTTGACCAATATCACATCATTTTTATCACTTTTACCACTTCTTCGCTGAACAGCCCAATTTTGATGGTTATTGAATCTGACATAGCCTTTATAGACTGGATTATTCAAAATATATTTCACGCCAAACACTGAAAATGGTTTTTGATTAATGGTGCGATATCCTTTTTGATTTAGAATTGTCGTGATTGCTTTAAGTCCTTTATTGTGATTCAAATATAAATCAAAGATTTCCCGTACAATATGAGCTTCATTTTCATCAATAACTAAATCATTTTTCTGTGTCAATGGATTAAGTGATAATTTGTAGCCTAAAACACGACCTGTGATTGCCTCTCCACTCCTTGCCTTAGCATTCATAGAAAGTTTCACATTGGAAATCAAAGTCTGGCGTTCTATAGATCCTATTAGCCCAAACATTGTAACGAGTACTTCTCCAGAAGCATTGGATGTATCAATATTCTCAGAAATCGATTTATACCCTACGCCATGTTCTTTGAATTCATGAATAATATTGAACACGTCTCTCATTGAGCGAGAAATACGATTCAATTTCCAACTTAATACCATTTCGATTTTATTATCCTTAACATCTTGTAATAGACGTTTCATTGCCGGACGACCTTCAATATTTTTACCTGAAATGCCTGAGTCAGTATATGTCTCATAGTCATAACCTGGGAAATTTTTCACAACTTCTTTGATGAGTACTTGTTCCTGCTCTTTTTCAGAATAACCATGTTCTGACTGCTCAGACGTACTAACACGTGAATAAAGTGCAATTTTACCCTTCATATCATACCGTTCTCCTTTTATTAGATTATTGCTACAGACTATCGGTCTTATAACAACATATAGATAATATATATTTATAATTTCGTTTCATTTTTATCACTTTTACCACTTAATCATATGAGTACTACAGGCAACTGCCTGTAGTACGTAATTAGATTACTTACCTTTATTGATACG
The DNA here is from genome assembly GCF_001224225.1 of Staphylococcus borealis. Taxonomy (GTDB): domain Bacteria; phylum Bacillota; class Bacilli; order Staphylococcales; family Staphylococcaceae; genus Staphylococcus; species Staphylococcus borealis. Next base: position 33,778 of record NZ_CUEE01000013.1, read on the forward strand.
TTCTTCTATGATAGGCACAAGCACTTCTACAAATGCTTCGATTTGTTCATTATTCATCGTCAAAGTCCTCCCAATCAAAGTCCAAATTTTCTTCATCTAATGCCTCATCGTCTGTTATATTTTCATTTTTATCAAATGAAATAATATTATCTTTTTCTGAAATATCATGAATCTCTTTTTTATCGGCTTCTTTCCAACCTAAATCAATCCAATAATCGTAGCCATTGTATAATTTGGTTTGAGTATCAAAGTTTGCTTGAATTAACTTTTTAATAACCTGAGAACTCACCTTTATTTCTTCATTAATAACTTTATTTAACTCGGATACTTTGATTCGTGATCCTGGTTTGATTTCTATAAGTTTTCTGAGTAAATTAATACTCGCTTTCTGATGTGCAGTATTTGCTGATTTACTAGAAACAAATTCATATCCAAAATTTAACCAATCATGAGAAATTTAAGTAACACGATCATTTTGGAGGTACTCGATATCATTTTTTACAATTTGCTTATACACATACATCAAGTAAAGAAAGATTTCTTTCTTTTCATCCTGTAACTTTTCAATTAAGTCGGGGTCAGCTTTTTCAACATAATATTCACATGGAATAACAGCAATTCTACGCTCTAATGCTTTTGCGTGCTCAGATGGAAAGTTTAGTACAGCATTAGTATTAAAAATCAGTTTTAAATCTAATGTGACTTCTACTTGTGTCTGTCCCTTTCTATCAACATGGATAGGTTCAACTGAAAGTAACTTCTTAAAGTCATTTACTACCTTCTCATTGATTCTTGCCTCACCAATTTCATCACTTGCCATTAATCGTTTCCCAATTAAGCTTTCTTTATCAAAGCGTCCACCAAGTTCGTTTAGCGTTTTTGATATAACGTCATTTTGATGAAAGAATGATTTCAACAACTTTATATATACTGATTTTCCATTATTAGCAGCGCCATAGAGAATCAAACCTCTTCGTAGTTTGGTATTAGCAGTAAGCAGTATTGCTGTATGCTGTATCAGAAAGTGCTTTAAATCGGTATCAAAGTTAGCAAGCTCTAGCATGTATTTACTGAAGTGGTCAGGTATATTTTCATTTATAACATCACCTTTATCTATTTCTATATTCAAGCGTGTTTTAGGGAATATATCTATACAGTTTTTAACAACTTCAAATGTATTTAGATTAAACATGCTAGGACCGCAACCAATATACTGCTTATCCTCAATAAGCTCTTCTACATCTGTTGATTTTTGTAAGCCATTCACTATGTTTGTCAGAGTACTTAGTGAAGGTTTATAATCTATTAACAACACTTGTATCATTTTAGATATCAACCCTTGTAATTCATCTTCATTTACCTTTTGCCAACCTATATCTTTGAAAATAAACAACTCTGAATCAAAACGCTTGATATGAAAAATACTTATCATCATTTCCACTAATATTGTGTCATTTGGCTTTTTTTGAATGCCAAAATAACTGTATATGTTAGGTCTATAGTCGACATCTTTAGGAATGTTAAGCTGTAGCTTATCGATAAGCTCGTTATACATCGTTATAGCTTGTTCAGACTTGTCTATTTCATCATCATTTCCAACACTAATGGTTAGGATAGCAATCAGACCTTGACGGTCGATTGCCTCCTTAGCCACACTTAATAGCTTAGATAACATTTGTAATATATGATTCATTATAATAATCCTCCATCTTCATTTAATGATGCTACATCTTGTACATAGTAATTACCGTTAAAGCAACCTACATGGATTAAATGCTTTCTATCAATGTAAGGGTCATAATTCTCATGAGTGGAGCTATAATTACTGTGACGTTTAAGCCAATCATTGATTGACAACTGCTTAGCTGTCTTTTGTGTTGAGATATTACGATTCACATATACGATCTGATTATTCACTTCAATTTCATATGTGAATTGATGTTTCACATCACCTGAGAAATTTGTTTCTCTCACAGAATATAACGTAGCTACATATATATAATTTTCTTTGAGTGATGTACTACTTGGTATTTGTAAACTTTGTCCTCTATCATTATTCATGGCCCTCACCTCCCAGTTCTTCCACTGTCACATGTGCAAATTCATCATTGAACAACTGGTTAGCTGTACTTTTCATTAGCTGAGCAACATCACGTGCAGTTACTTTATCATCACATTCAATCATAATCGCATCGTGTATCGGCACTATAATCTTGAACGTCTTTTGTTCGCACTGTGCTTTGTACACTTCCAACAAAATGTGCTTGAAAATATAGCTCGCTACCGTTTGTACGTAAATTGCCATAATACTACTACCTTGAAATGCGCTCATATCATGTTCAATGCCGTAGGGCATCGGCATGGTTTTATGCTCTTCGATTTGTTTCTTAAGTTCAATGACTTTTGTAAATTGGCTGACCGCATCCAACCATTGCACTTCACTTACATATTGTTTCAACTTGAATTTAGGGCTATCGAAGTTGCCGCCAAATAGAAACGAACCAATAAATGCACGTTTAACAAATACTCGTAGCTCATATGATAAGCCTAATTCACTTAGCAATGCGTCATACAGTCCGTCTTTCTGATTTAAAAAGTCAATCAGTTTTGAATCTTGAGTCATGTACGCAACAACCGAAGGTTCAAATGAGTTGAAATCGATTGTATACACCTTCTTAAATTTTGAAGGTAAAATCGTATGTTGGACTGCTTTAGGTAAGCCTTGAAGATTAAAATTTTTAGTTGTAATTCGATGTGTTCGAGTACCAATCAACGATAATTGCGTATATAATCGATTCGAACCATTTAATGCCTGTTCTAACCTATCAAATAGGTTTTCGATCTTATCAGAATGTTCATCAGTCTTAGCTCTTTCAAGCATTGTTGCTTTGATATCGGGTAATTTATCGATATTAAGTTTAATGGATTCTGATTCAATCTCTTCCTTTAATGCTTCCAATCCTTGATGTACTTCCACGTATTGATCTAATTTAGCTTGTTCACCAGCTAAAAGTGCATTATATTTTTGATCTAACTGTTGGCTGAATTGTTGCTGCAATTGTTGAATGTCATCTTGGTTAGATGACTTGTCCATTAACCATTGCTGTGTTTTGTCACTTTGAGTCAATGACATCAGTTTGTCTCTTGTCTCCATATAAATCTGCTCCTTTATAGCAGAAAGTTGCGCGCTAACTTTTGCTTTAATTTTTTATTTGTCTTGGCCTCGACAATGTATAATTTATCAATATTATCCTAAGATGTAATTGAGTTATTAAAAAATCACCAAAAAAAATAAACCCAACAAACATTGATATAACAAGGTTTGTTGGGTTTATTTTTTTATTTAAATTTATTCTTATGTTTAACTCTAAAAAACAATCTTAATCTTTTTTAGAACCAAATCTACGATTTTTAATTGCTTTTTTAAAGTCTTCTACGAAAGGTCCTACCATGAAATTATCAAAGCTGTAGCCAGACTCTTCTACCTTTGACAGTGTATTCAATGCCTGGGTTACAAAGTAGCTTCCTTGTTCTGTTATTTCGTTTCTCACTACCATTTGGGCATTTGAATAGTTTAACTTCACTTTCTCGTTACTTATATATCTGTCAATTTTAATAATTGCATTATGTACATCTTCAATAGCATATCTTACGTAATCACTATTTATCTTATTAAAATATTTCGGATTAATGCTATATTTCATTAATTCACTTTCTAACCTCTCTAAATCAAACTTAGCTTGTAAAAAGAAATCTAAATAGCTCGGCTGTTTATTTGCACTCTTTATATTAGCTTCGATAATTTTTATTTTCTTAATAATATTACTTTGATTCATTGTATGTAACCTATTCTTTTTGTAATATAAAATTCCAAAATTTTGAGAGCTACGTCTTAATGTACTATTATTCCAAAATTGTTGATTTTTATAAAATTCTGCTACGTCCCACTTTCTATTATTTTTAACTAATTCATGATCAATCAACTTAGATATACTTTTAATGGAATCTTTATGAATATTTTTTCTCAATTTGTTTTTCTTCTCTAAACTTTCGATAAAATTACTATCAGCTCTTTGTGAACGTTTTAGCATATCTGCAATTAACCAATCAAGCTCAGTATACTCTGTTTCCTCATAGTCCCATACATCTTTAATTAAGCTATCTAATGGCATTTCATTTTTCTCGTATAATAGGTGGTTTAATTCGTAATCCTTTTTGGGATACTTACCTTCTTTTATTGCATTTGTGTATTCTTCTAATTCATTATTTTCTTTTATTTGGGTGTTTCTATGTTCTTTTGCCATAAATTGAAAAATCGTTTCATCTATAGATTTTAATACTTCATTTTGTAGCTCAATTCTTTTATGTATGGACAAAGGTGTCATATATTGGTATAATTCTTGTTCCTTTTTATTAATTGATTCACCAATGCTTAACCATACTTTAGTATTTTGATATACGTCTTTCGTATGTATGTCTGCAATTAATCTTTTGTATTTAATTTCATTGATAGATTTCATTAACTGATAAGTATATTCCATGTAACTAGATGAATTTATATTTTCAATCATCTCTTTTTTAGATTTTCCGTTTTGTTTAAAAGCTTTGGAATTTATATCCACTGGGTAATAGTCAATACTTTTTAGTAACACCTTTATTAATTCTTTTGCGACGCCATTAAATGTATATTGATTATTTTTATCTTGGCCTTTGTAATTGTGAAAAATTTTCATATCAATTTTAAAAAGCTTAGCAATAGTTTCCATTTTTTTATTAAACTTATGCGGAGTAAGTCCTAATTCTAATCGAATATCCTCTTTTGAGTATAGTTTTTTTACAATATCATTTGATGGCATAGCATTCTCTCCTTTAATTAACATCTAATTCTTTTAAGTTTTTCACTTATATATACGAGTATAAAATTTTCAAAGGCTAATTCAAGGAATTGGATGTTTTTATTCATTTAATCAACTTTCATTGTCCCATTATTTATATATGCTGTAGCGCTACCACTACCAAATCTTAAATCTGGTAGTGCTTTTTTGTATAAATTCAATTTTTTTAGAGTAGCATCTCTTTCTGAAAGCCCAATAAACGCATACCTCATTCTACCATTATTTGTTTCGATACTTTCCGCTTGTTCAAATGATACTTCATAAGCTGAGACAACTGCATTATTAGCACCTGTATTGATACCAATAATATATTTTATGTATTTTATCTTTTCCTATTATCCAATTACCTAATATTCGCGACTTCAAGTTATTTCTATCACGTTTACTTTCATTAATAGGATACTCTTTACTTTCATCCTTATCTAATAGAAATACATCTCTGATTTTGACTGCTAAAATTAATTCATTCGTATTTATGTTTTCAAGATTAATTGAATCGTAGCCAATAATGGTGTCAGGTGTCCAGCCATCGGCTACTTTTTCTCGAATATAAGCTGACTTATTTTCTGGAAGTACTATTCTATGTCTGCCACAATTTGATTTTCTTTGCCTATACTCTTGGTAATATTCCACTGCAGTTATACCTGTCTTAAGTGCATTTATTACGTTATAAATTGTCTGTCTTGATCGTTTCAATCTCTTTGCGATTTCGTTTACCGAAAGATTTTGATGATAATATGATTCTATGAACGTGAGTTCATCCGTGTTAACCTCTTTTATTTGAATAAATATAGAAAAACTTGATACAATATACATCCAAAATATAGTTTGCGCTAATTTTATCATATGTTTTAAAAAAAGCTGAATATAATTATAAAGTACAGTAAAGTTAAAAACCCCCTTAAAAGTTAAATTTAATTCATCTTTTAAGGGGGGATATCTTATAAAAACTATTTAATTTCTATTTTTGTGCCTTCTTCTATATTAGCAAGAGGCTTATCTTCTAAATATAATGTTCCAGATTGTTCAGCTTCTGTACTTCCATCAAACTTCAAAGTAATATGGCCTAAATCATTTAAATTTTTATTAACAGTAGAACCTACTTTTGTAATTTTATATTCGTTATCATCTAGAAACAACATTTGTGATTCAGTTATTTCTCCGTCTATTTCATTTATATCAATTATATAGCAATAATCGACTAACTCATCAGGTGCATTATCACCAAATAATATAACCATCTTTTCAGCTTCGAATGCTGTTGCATCTTTTCCTATACGTTTTATTTCTGTCTTGTACATTATCTATACACTCCTTCTTATTTATATAATCCAAAGCTTGCTAACCATGCTATAAATACACGCGGTACACCGTTTAAGAAACGTGAATACAATACAGATGGCACACCTACTTCTATTGTTTTCGTTTCTGCTTCTGCTAGTCCTAAACCTACTGGTATAAAATCAGCAGCATTTTGAGTATTGATTGCAAATAATGCTGGTAATGCTAAATTTGGTGGTATATTCCCTTTCCCAATTTCTACACCAATTAAGGTTCCTAATACTTGTCCAATTACACCGCCTGGACCTAATAATGGGCTTAAAAATGGTAGTGAGCATATGAATCCAATTATAAGTAGACCCCAAATGTTACCCGCTAATGGCGACATAACCTTAGCAAATAAATCTCCTATTCCAGAGCCTTGGATAATACCGATTAACAATGCTACAAATCCCATAAACGGTAAAATAGTGTGTAACATTGTATCCACCGCATCACGTGCCGCCTGATAAAAAGTATTAATCACTTTACCTGCTGCAAGACCGATTTTCGTTAAGAAGGATTTATTTTCTTGTTCTGCTCTTGTTTCCATGATTTTTTTATCTCTAGTATAAGAAGCAGTTGCATCTTCTTTAGTTTTCTCAGTCAAAGCAGTTAATTCCGCTCTTTCACTGGAATTGCTTTCATCCACTGCACTAACTTGATTTACATCCACATTTGATACATAGATATCTTCTGTAATATGTTGTCTCAATGGCCCACTTTTACCTGTTGCCATAATATTCACAGTAGGAATACCCTTTTGAGGATAAATACCACATCTCAATGTCCCACCGCAATCTATAACAGCAACCATAATTTCATCTTCAGGTACTGATGTTTCGAAACCATTTATAGGTGAGCCTCCAGTAATTTCACATATTTTATCTACTATTTCAGGTCTGTGGCCGCCTGTTACATACATAACTTTATCTTTCTTACCTTCTATTCCAATTTCTAAAGGACCTCCAAAGCCTCCTGAACCTTTAACAATTCTAGCCTTTTTACTCATACGCCTCACCTCATCCTTCTAATTTTACTTTTGTACTTAATTTTACTTTTTGTTGTTTTTCTACATAACTAGTTGTAAAGTCAGTAACCCATCCGCCTATAAAGTTCATTACTAAACCAACAAGTAAATATCTTACTGCTAAATCTGTCATTGGTAATCCTAATTGTTGAACCCCATTAGCGATACCTAAGAATATAAATAATTCCGCTGGATTAATGTGTGGGAATAAGCCGTTGCTTGTATGTGCGAATTGCGCTGCTGATGCAAAATAACTTGGCTTATATTTCTCAGGCATAAATCTTCCTAGAGAGTGAACCATGGGATTGGCTAACATAAATGATCCTAAAAATGGTAATACTAAATATCTTAATAATGGATTTTTAGATGATTTTTGTGCAATTATATTAATTCTTTTTTCACCTATTAATTGAATTAATGTGTTCATCGCAATTAATAACATCAATACTAAAGGTACAATTGTTGTCATCCAGTCTATAAATGTATCTGCACCTGTTTGAAATAGATTGATAAACCCTTCAGCTAACTTAACTATGAAGTCCATGTTGATTTACTCCCTTCTTTTTTAAACATTCTATTTATTTTTTTAACAGCTTTAATCATTGGTGAAGGTATTTTTTCAATTTCTCCTCCAGATTTAATAACATTAAATGTGTGTTGGGCGTCTAAGATAGCTTTTATTAATAATTTATTGTACTTTATTAAATCAGTATCTCTTAATTTATGAATTTTATAACCTTCTAAACCTTTTAATTTCTTGAATTTAGAAAATACTGTGACACCTTGCATATAACGAGCATCTTCTATTTCATTACGCTTATTAATTTGGAGTAGCACTAATGTTCCTGATTTAAAAATAGCTGGTCTTCTCCCTATAGCCACACGTCCATTTTCTCGTAATTCTGTATAATGTTTAGTGAAGTTTTTTATTTGAAGCCAACCTAACAAGTATTGAATTACAAATCCAACAGCTAATATGACAATTAACATGATAAAAAACATAGCTAAACCCTCATTTCATTATTTAGTATATGTGCAAGCGCAATGTAATCCGTATCTTTACATATTTGATTTATAATATAACTATTGGTCGTAATAGCTAAAATTTCTTCATATAACCGGATTAACACCGCTTCATTCACTTCTGCTTCTGGTGTCGCAACGAGCACAACTAGTTTTACCTTTTCACAATCTTGTAGTGGCTGATTAATAATTGCTAATTTCAGCCATATTCCATGAAAAAGGTGACTCGTATGTGGAAATCCTAAACATCCTGTTATCGTTGTTTTATGCTCTTCTCTCTCTAAAATTCTCGAAATAAAAGAATGATCAACTCTATTCTCACTAATCAACTCATTTGATAAACAAGCAATTACTTCTTCATATGTCATACTTTCATCAATATGAAAAACATCTTGTTCAGTTAGAAAATCCACTATAATACTTTGATTAAATAGCTTTTTATTTCTTACGTCTTTGTAAATCATAAATTGTTCGATTTTAAGTTTTAGTGCTTGTTCATCTAAAATGTTGTCTATATAAATAATTCTGTTAAACAATCGATTGATTTTAATAGTTGATACCGTTAAGTCATAATTGTCAATTTGAAAGTGATTTAACTCATTTTCGTTAATTGCATCTATCATTATTTGATTGCCAAATATTTTTTGTAATTGAATTTTCATTAATTTCACACTACTCAAACCTTGATCAGTAATAAATGCGATTGAATGAATTTCTTTAAATTTTTGTTCTAATTGCTGTAAATAAACACTGAAATAAACGGATAAGAATCCGAGTTCATTTAAAGGCACTTTAATGTTGATTTCTTTTTCAATATTAGTCGCTAACACTTTAGACAGTTCATATGCAAATGGATACTTATTCTCAACTTCATCGATAAAATCATTTTGTATACGAATATCGAATATCAGTCTATTGATAAGATATTTAATATGAAGTTGTATATCCGAACTAAACAATTCAACATCGATTTTGATATTGTAATAAAAATCAATATCATCTATCGTTTGTTGAATAATACGATTCAAAATAGATTGATCGTCTTCTGAAATAATTTCATCTAACAATGACGCTCTTCTACCAATAATTTGAAAAACCATTTGCAAAATTTCTAAATCCGGAAATGTTACGGAGTATTGATGACTTAAATATTCTCTAATTTCGCTTAAAGCTATAAAATCTTCAGACTCAAATACGCTTTCATCGATTTGTACTCTTTGTTGTATTTCATAACCATTTTTAATTCTAGACAAAACAACTTTAGTAGCGGTAATGAGACGGTTAAAAGTTGCATTATCTAAATTATATTGTGCTTTCGTATTATTGAGAACTGTGTATATAGCATCCGGCAAGGCGTAAGAACTATATTTTCTATTGAATAGTTCTATCAATACTTTTCTTACTTCCAATTCATTACCTTCTACACGTAAACCAACATTTTGTGTACCTCTAATATTCACTCTATATTCTTCTAATTCATTTTTAATTTCATTTATATAATTATTAACTACACTTTTGCTCAGAAATAAATCTTCTGCTATATCATCTATCGTACAAACTCCGTGGTAAAGCAAATAATGAAATATATTTTCTCTACGTTCCTCTATTTCATCTAAATTATTATAAATTTGAAACTCTAAATCTTTTATTAACTTAAAAAATTTTGTTTCATACGTTACTATCATTGAAAGAGTTTTATTTTGCTTAAATATACTAATAGCGCCTTCAAAATATGTTTGAAGTTGATTAATGTAATTCGTTAAAGTTCTTTGGGAGATAGAAAGTTTATGGGAAAGTTTATCAATTGAGATATTTTGTTTTTTAAGCGTTTCAATAATTAATAAATGCTTTTTATTTAATATCAATACCTTCCCTCCTTTCTCTATTTTAAGTTATCCTCGTGATTTACCACCTGATATATTAATTGTTGTACCAGTGATGTAACTCGATTTGTCCGAACTTAAATAACAAACTAAATCAGCTACTTCTGACAACTTACCAACTCTGCCTAGAGGAATAGATTTTGAATAATCACCATTTAATTTATCTACTGTCGTATTTCTACTATAAGCGAGTGCTTCTTCATATTGTTTAGTTCTTAGACCAGTTTCTTCTAAAATACCTGGTGCTATAGCAACAACTTTAATGTTATGTTTTCCTAATTCTTTAGCCCAACTTCTCGTAAATCCTATTAAAGCTGCTTTTGTAGCAGAATATATACTTTGTCCTTCTGATCCTTCTTGACCAGCTTCACTAGCAACATTCACGATGATACCTTTATTTTGTTTAATAAAATGTCTGCTCACTTCTTGGCTAAATAGAATTGGCCCTTTTAAGTTTACACCGAACATTAAATCTAAATCTTTCATATTAATTTCATACTCTGGTTTTTCACCTTTAACATCAACTAATAATCGAGGTAAGTTAATACCAGCATTATTAATTAATACATCTATACGAGATTGTTTTTCCACAATCGCATTCACTGCCTTTTCAACAGCTTCTTTACTAGTTACATCCGTCTCTATAAAATGATAATCTTTGTTATCAACTGGGTCATCCTTTAGGTCTATATTATAAACAACTGCATCATTTTCTAATAATGAAGTTACAATTTGTCTACCGATACCAGATGTGCCACCTGTTACAATAATTACTTTTCCATTTATTCCTAACCAATTTTCAACCATATCTTTGCCTCCTAATGAATATTGTTCCTTCATTATAAATTCAAACACCTTTATAATTAATTTTGACTTTTATGCACTATTAAGAAATTAAGAAAATAATACATAAAATTCATGGTGTTTTTTATACAGTATTATAATTGATAATAAAGTTTATAATCGCGATTTTTACACTATGAAGTATTATTTTTGGAAAAGATGGCAGAATATTACTAGTCAATCAAATCAAGTCGATGTAGTGAAATAAAATAGCAGGTGTATTCATGTCTGTTTTCTACTTTCTGAAATGCTACTTTAGTGTCAGTTGTTTCTATGTTTTTGCGGATATATTGAATACTGACTTTTTGTTATAACAAAATCATTTAAAAGGTTCTGTTGCAAAGTTGAATTTATAGTATAATTTTAATAAAAAGGAGTCTTTTGTATGAACTATTCTCAGATATAAACAATTCAGTAAAGATGTTATTACTGTAGCCGTTGGCTACTATCTAAGATATGCATTGAGTTATCGTGATATATCTGAAATATTAAGGGGACGTGGTGTAAATGTTCATCATTCAACGGTGTACCGTTGGGTTCAAGAATATGCCCCAATTTTATATCAAATTTGGAAGAAAAAGCATAAAAAAGCTTATTACAAATGGCGTATTGATGAGACGTA
>NZ_CUEE01000014.1:0-40000 GCF_001224225.1 Staphylococcus borealis
GATTTACGTTCCGCTAGAGTAGGACGTTGCCAGGCAAATCGTATGGATGCGATGAGCCGATATCGAGACCGCAAGGTCTCTTTTTTTATGCTTAAAAAATCAAACCGAAGGTTTAATGATATATGTATAATGCTTTACGAAGAGAAAGCGTTTGAAGCTGATGAGTTGAGAAAATTGAGAAGCGAGTTTAGTAGAGCTAAAAGAGCAAGCAATTTTAGAAAAGGAAGAAAGATGCGGGCGCTTGCCTCGAAGTAAAGTAAGGTTCTTAGCGCGATGGTAGCTGATTTACGTTCCGCTAGAGTAGGACGTTGCCAGGCAAATCGTATGGATGCGATGAGCCGATATCGAGACCGTAAGGTCTCTTTTTTTTATGCTTAAAAAATCAAACCGAAGGTTTAATGATATAAATGTATAATGGCTTTACGAAGAGAAAGCGTTTGAAGCTGATGAGTTGAGAAAATTGAGAAGCGAGTTTAGTAGAGCTAAAAGAGCAAGCAATTTTAGAAAAGGAAGAAAGATGCGAGCGCTTGTCTCGAAGTAAAGTAAGGTTCTTAGCGGCGATGGTAGCCGATTTACGTTCCGCTAGAGTAGGACGTTGCTAGGCAAATCGTATGGATGTGATGAGCTGATATCGAGATCGAAAGGGCTCTTTTTTTATGCTTAAAATTAAAAGACCATAAATTTCAGCTTTATATTCTGAAATAAAATATTCGACAAATAAAATAATTGAGTTGCTTTACTTCATTAATTTACTTGCATAAACTGTAATTAAAGGAGTGCTAAAAATGATAATTAGAGCATTAGAAGAAACAGATTTACAATTTGTACATCATCTAAATAATGAATATACGATTATGTCTTATTGGTTTGAAGAGCCATATGAGTCATTAAGTGAATTAAAAACGTTGTATCAAAAACACATTTTAGATGAATCAGAAAGACGATTTATTATTGAAGATAACCAAACATCTATTGGTGTAGTAGAGCTAGTAGAAATCAATTTTGTACATAGAAATTGTGAAATTCAAATTATTATAGACAGTCAATATGGTAATAAAGGATATGCTAAAAAAGCATTTAAAATGGCGATTGATTATGCCTTTTTAGTCTTGAACTTGAATAAAGTATATCTCTATGTAGATGTGAATAATGAAAAAGCCGTGCACATATATAAAAAGGCAGGCTTTACTATTGAAGGTGAATTAAAAGAACACTTTTATACACAAGGGAAGTACAAAGATTCTTATGTTATGGGGTTATTAAAAACGAAGTGGATTGAGCAACGTAATGGCGATGATGATTTATCGCAAGTGCGCTAAATCTGTTAGAAAGTGTGTATAGTATGGAACTTCCAATTTTTGAAAAATTATCTCAATTGGTTAATGAAAAGGCTATTTCATTACACGTACCTGGTCATAAAAATGGGACAATTGGCCGTATAAAAAATTTAGACTTTAAAATGGATATGACCGAAATTACTGGTTTAGATGATTTACATCACCCTGAAGATATCATATTGCAAAGTATGCAGCATTGTCGTAAACATCCAGACTATAATGCCTATTTCTTAATTAATGGTACAACATCAGGTATTTTATCAGTGATACAATCCTTTTCAAAAAGAAACGGGGACTATTTAATTAGTCGTAATGTTCACAAGTCCGTCTTTCACGGCTTAGATATTGTACAACAACCTGCGGATATACTTGCGATGACTAAAAGTAGGGATAGTGATCAATACTTAGGTCCAGACGTACATAATATGAAGTTTAATCATCAAAAGTTAGCAATTGTCACATATCCAAATTATTATGGTGAATGTTTTGATATTAATGAATTTGTTGATAGGGCACATAGTGAAGCAATCCCAGTATTAGTTGATGAAGCCCATGGTGCCCATTTTAACTTAGACCATTTTCCTAAGTCGGCGCTAGAAAGTGGTGCGGATTATGTGGTGCAGTCTTATCATAAAACGTTGCCTGCGCTCACGATGGGTTCCATATTATTTATTCATAAAAATGCCCCGTTAAAAGATGAAATAGTTCGATATTTAGGGTATTTTCAAACGTCAAGTCCATCGTATTTAGTTATGGCTAGCCTTGAACTCGCACACCAATTTTATGTTGATTATGATAGTTCCATATTTCTGGAAAAAAGAAAGCAACTTATAGATACATTAAATAAGACTGGATTAACTACAGTCTGTGTGAGTGATCCTTTAAAATTATTAATTCAATATCCGGGATATTCTGGGTTTGAAATACAAACATGGTTTGAAAAATTAGGTATATATGTTGAATTAGCTGATGATAAGCAAGTGTTGCTTGTGTTGCCACTATGGCATGAAGATGATACGTATCCATTCGAAGCATTATTAAACAAGATCACTTATTTGAACTTGCCAGTACGGTCAACACATAAACCAATGTCGTCGATTCAACTTCCAGTCGATGAAGGTAAGTATTTCCCTAGTGAGAATGGTGAGGTAACATGGATGCATATTGATCATGCTGAGCATAGCATTTTAGCAGCGCATATTATACCGTACCCACCGGGAATTCCTGTTTATTTAAAAGGGGAAAGAATAACCCGAAATATGATAAAATTAATGCGAGAATACCTTCAAAAAGGTGATAAAGTTGAAGGTATAAAAAATGAAAAAATATTAGTTAAGGATGAATGAAATGTCGGCATTTATAACGTTTGAGGGTCCTGAGGGTTCAGGTAAGACAACTGTATTGCAACGTGTGTCTGAAAAGTTAGCACAGGATTATCAATTAATTGCTACTAGAGAACCAGGTGGTGTGCCAACTGGTGAAGAAATACGTAAGGTGGTATTGGAAGGTGCAAATATGGATATTCGCACGGAAGCAATGCTATTTGCTGCATCAAGAAGAGAGCATCTAGTAGAAAAAGTTGTGCCTGCGTTGAAAGATGATAAAATTGTCTTATGTGATAGATATATTGATAGTTCTCTTGCATATCAAGGTTATGCAAGGGGTATAGGTATTGAAGAAGTGAAACAATTAAATGACTTTGCAATTAATGGACTTTATCCAGATTTAACGGTTTATTTAGACATTACGGCTGAAGTGGGTAGAGATAGAATTCTCAAAAACCAACGAGATCAGAATCGACTTGATAAAGAAGATATTGCGTTTCACGAGAAGGTGATTGAAGGATATCGACAAATCATTCAAGAAACACCTGAACGTTTTGCAGTAGTAGATGCGACACGTCATATTGATGATGTAGTCAATGAAACTTATGAGATAATCTTAAAATTTTTAAAATAATTATGATATAATAACTAGAAGAGGTGTTTTAAGATGAAAATGATTATAGCGATCGTTCAAGATCAGGATAGTCAGGAACTTTCAGACCAACTCGTAAAAAATAACTTTAGAGCTACAAAATTAGCAACGACTGGTGGATTTTTAAGAGCCGGTAACACTACTTTCTTATGTGGTGTAGATGATGATCGTGTAGATGATATTTTATCAGTTATCGATCATACTTGTGGTAATAGAGATCAACTTGTTTCACCAATGACACCAATGGGTGGTAGTGCAGATTCATACATACCATATCCTGTTGAAGTGGAAGTGGGAGGCGCTACAGTATTTGTAATGCCAGTCGA
This sequence comes from Staphylococcus borealis, assembly GCF_001224225.1. Taxonomy (GTDB): domain Bacteria; phylum Bacillota; class Bacilli; order Staphylococcales; family Staphylococcaceae; genus Staphylococcus; species Staphylococcus borealis. Next base: position 3,641 of record NZ_CUEE01000014.1, read on the forward strand.
ATCATTCCATAGATTTTAATAAATAAATTTTAAAACAATGAAAATGAAATTAAGACACCTTAGATGAATATACAATATTCGAGGTTGGGACAAAACGGCTTATGCTCTGGGACACTAATGCATGGTGTTTAAAGGCAGGTTTAGTAAACTCATTTGCAACATGTTACGTTGTAGAGAAGCGTGATTCGACAAAATTTGAGTCATAATGTTGCTTATTAATGAGTTTGCCTAAATTCTAAATGCTTTGGTCCTAACCTCTTTTTATATTATAAAGTTGAATAAGGAGTAAGCAAGCATGGATGAACAACAAAAATTAGCGAATGCGTATCATTCAAATAAACTATCGCACGCCTATTTGTTTGAAGGTGATGATGCTCAATCAATGAAGCACGTCGCGATGGAATTTGCAAAACTTATTCTATGTAATGGGAATCAACAATGTGAAATGAAAGTAGAAACGTTCAACCAACCAGATTTCATGTATGTGTCATCTGAGGAGAATTCAATTAAGAAAGAACAAATTGAACAATTGGTTCATCGAATGAATCAATTACCAATTGAAGGCACACATAAAGTTTATATTATTGAGGACTTTGAAAAGCTTACTGTTCAAGGGGAAAATAGTATATTAAAATTTTTAGAAGAGCCTCCTGAGAATACGATAGCCATTTTGCTATCAACGAAGCCAGAACAAATTCTCAATACAATTCATTCACGTTGTCAGCATGTTTATTTTAAACCAAGTGATAAACAGCACTTTATAGATAGATTAGTTGAAGAAGATATCAATAGAGCTGTAGCGGAAATGTTAAGTAGCTATACTACCCAACTCGAAACAGCTAAAGGTTTAAATGAAGAACATGATTTAGTCGCACTTAGGAAAGTAATCTTACATTGGTGTGAGTTATTATTAACAAATAAACCTATGGCGTTAATAGGAATAATAGAATTATTAAAACATGCTAAAAGCAGAAAGTTACAATCTCTAACGTTAGCAGCGGTAAATGCATTTTTTGAAGATATTATGCATGCCAAAATAGGGATTGATCATCATTTTATATACTCAGATTTAAAAGGTAACATAGAAAAATATGCGAGCCAGTTATCGTTAAATCAAATTATTATCATGTACGATCAAATTACAGAAGCGCACAAAAAATTAATGCAAAATGTTAATCCGACGCTTGTATTTGAACAAATAGTAATCAAAGGTGTGAGTTAGAATGCCAAATATCGTAGGTGTCCAATTTCAAAAAGCTGGGAAATTGGAATATTATGCGCCTAAAGATTTAGACGTAAATGTGAATGATTGGGTTGTTGTCGAATCTAAACGTGGCATTGAAATTGGGAGTGTTAAGTTCCCGCCTAAAGACGTTGAAGATGGTGATGTTACATTACCTTTAAAAGAAATTATACGTGTTGCTACTGATCAAGATATCGAAACATATTATCAAAATGATAGAGATGCAACCGATGCATTACAGTTATGTAAAGACTTAGTTAAAGAACAACAGTTGGATATGCGATTAGTTAATTGCGAATATACATTAGATAAATCAAAAGTGATTTTTAATTTTACAGCAGATGATCGCATTGATTTCCGTAAACTCGTGAAACATTTAGCTCAAAATTTAAAAACGCGTATTGAGTTAAGACAAATTGGTGTTCGAGATGAAGCGAAATTATTAGGTGGTATCGGTCCATGTGGACGTTCGCTATGTTGTGCAACGTTCTTAGGGGATTTTGAACCGGTTTCAATCAAGATGGCTAAAGACCAAAACTTATCTTTAAATCCAACTAAAATTTCCGGTGCTTGTGGTCGATTAATGTGTTGCTTAAAATATGAAAATGATTTCTATGAAGAAGCAAGAGCACAATTGCCTGATTTAGGTGATAAGATTGTGACACCTGAAGGTAAGGGACAAGTTATCGGATTAAATATTTTAGACATCTCAATGCAAGTTAAAATCGATGGTTTAGAACAACCATTAGAATATAAAATGGAAGAATTAGAAGCTTTTAATTAAGGAGGCACGTTACTTTTGAACCGCAATGACCTATTTGAAAAAGTTGTAAGACTTGAAAGTAATGTTAATCAATTAAATCAAGAAATGAGTGAATTGAAAGCATTATCTATCCAACTTATTGAAGAAAATGTTGCATTACAAGTTGAAAATGATAACTTAAAATCATTAATGGCTAAGAGCGAACAAGACGTTGAAGCGGTCAAAGTTGCTAGCCGTGTTGAAAAAGACAACAAACCAGTGAGTAAGGAAAAAGATAATAAAAGTTCAATTAAACATGTAAAGAAACCATTACCAAGTAAGGATAATCTCGCCGTATTATATAGTGAAGGCTTCCACATTTGTAATGGAGAACTATTTGGTAAGCATCGCTATGGTGAAGATTGTTTACTATGTATGAATGTGTTAAATAGTTAGACCTTTGGCATACGTTTAGTGCTAATGGCTTGAAGGTACGTTGTTAAGATACATTGTAATTGCTTAAAACGTACGTTAATGATGAGGGATGGATTTCAACACTTTGAAATATATTGATGTGTTGCAAAGACATCTCTTTTTTAGGAGAAAACAGACCATGTTAAAAGTTAATGAGCGTATTGATGACTTATTTAAGGAAAATTTGAAAATTATTCAAAATGACGATGTGTTTTCATTTTCAACTGATGCATTATTGTTGGGGCATTTTACTGAAGTTAGAAAAAATGACAAAATACTTGATCTATGTGCTGGAAATGGTGTGATTGCACTCTTGTTATCCGCTAAGGGCTCACAACCTATAGAGAGTATTGAGATACAAGAACAGCTCGTTGATATGGCGCGTCGCAGTTTCGAATATAATCGTTTAAACGATCGATTGCTAATGCATCATATGGATTTAAAAGAAGTGTATCAAAATTTCAAACCATCGCAGTATACATTAGTTACGTGTAATCCACCCTACTTTAAAACGAATCAACGCAATCAGCATCAAAAGGAAGCACATAAAATAGCAAGACATGAGGTTAAGTGTACATTAGAGGATTGTATGATGGCGGCACGTCATTTATTAAAGCAAGGTGGCCGACTCATGATGGTTCATCGAGCTGAAAGGTTGATGGATGTCTTAACCGAAATGCGTAACGCGAGTATAGAACCCAAACGTGTAGTATTTATTTATAGTAAAATAGACAAATCAGCTGTTACGATAGTGGTAGAGGGACGTAAGAATGGTAATCAAGGGTTAACCATTGCACCACCTTTTTACATCTATAACAACCAGGGTGACTATACTGATGAGATGAAAGAGGTATATTATGGCTAAGCATTATGTATACATTGTTAAATGCAAAGATGATTCATTATATACAGGTTATACTACAAATGTAGAAGCACGTATTGCGACGCATAATGCAGGAAAAGGTGCTAAATATACAAAAGTAAGACGCCCGGTAGTGTTAGTTTATCAAGAAATGTTTGATTCAAAATCAGAAGCCATGCGCAGAGAATATGAAATTAAAACATTTACAAGACAACAAAAATTAAAAATGATTGGGGAGCGTTAAACATGGCGACATTATATCTAGTAGGGACGCCTATTGGTAACCTAGGTGATATTACTTTTCGGGCAATTGAAACTTTGAATCATGTTGATTTCATAGCTTGCGAAGACACACGAGTGACTAAAAAGCTTTGCAATCATTATGATATTCAAACCCCTTTAAAATCGTATCATGAACATAATAAAACGCAACAAACGACATATTTAATTGATCTATTAAATGAAGGGTACAATGTTGCATTAGTGTCTGATGCAGGTTTACCTTTAATAAGCGATCCAGGTTATGAATTAGTAGTTGCTGCCCATAATCATGATATTCATGTCGAAACGGTACCTGGACCTAACGCTGGATTAACTGCGTTGATGGCAAGTGGCTTACCATCTTATACGTATACTTTTTTAGGCTTTTTACCTAGAAAAGAAAAAGAAAAGATCGTGATATTACAGGAAAGAATGTATCAAGATAGCACTTTAATTATTTATGAATCTCCTTTCCGAGTAGTTGAAACATTAAAAGCCATTGCGAAAATTGATGCGACTAGACGCGTTGCAGTTGGTCGTGAATTAACGAAAAAGTTCGAACAAATTGTCATGCAAGATGTTGAACACTTATTACACGCATTTCAACAAGATGAAATTATGCAAAAAGGTGAATTTGTTATTTTGATTGAGGGCGCTAAGCCTCTTGAAACTGAACAATGGTTTGAATCATTGACCATATCTGAACATGTTGAACATTATATGTCAGAACAAAAGATCAAGCCTAAAAAAGCAATTAAGTTAGTTGCGGAAGACCGTCATATGAAAACTGGAGAGGTTTATGACATATACCACAATGTTAACGAATGATGTAGCAAAATTAGACACATCGGTTGATTATTTTTTCAAGGGAATTAGGCTATGAAAATCTTAGAAATCACCCATAAATTAATGAATTTATGGTAATGTTAATAGGATACGACACTAGAAAATGGATATGCGTTATAATGATAAATAACTAAATATTAAAGGAATATCGTGATGCGTTTAAGTATCAAAATGTATAAAAACAAATCGTAAGTATATAGTATTATTTTGTAAATGATGAGGAGGACTATTGATGGCGAAAGAAACATTTTATATTACAACCCCAATTTATTATCCAAGTGGTAATTTACATATCGGTCATGCATATTCAACGGTAGCAGGTGATGTGATTTCACGTTACAAACGTATGCAAGGTTATGATGTTCGTTACCTTACTGGTACAGATGAACATGGCCAAAAAATTCAAGAAAAAGCCCAAAAAGCAGGTAAAACTGAATTAGAGTATTTAGACGAAATGATCAGTGGTATTAAAAAGCTTTGGAGTAAACTAGAAATTTCTAATGATGACTTCATCCGTACGACAGAAGAACGCCATAAACAAGTAGTTGAAAAAGTATTTGAGCGTCTTTTGAAACAAGGTGACATTTACCTTGGTGAGTATGAAGGATGGTATTCGGTACCTGATGAAACATACTATACTGAGTCACAATTAGTAGAACCTGTATATGAAAATGGCAAAATCGTTGGGGGTAAAAGCCCGGATTCTGGTCATGAAGTTGAATTAGTTAAAGAAGAAAGTTATTTCTTTAATATTAATAAATATACAGATAAATTATTAGCGTTTTATGATGCTAATCCAGATTTCATTCAACCACCTTCAAGAAAGAATGAAATGATTAATAACTTTATTAAACCAGGTTTAGAAGACTTAGCCGTATCACGTACATCATTTGACTGGGGTGTTAGAGTTCCATCAAATCCTAAACACGTTGTATACGTATGGATTGATGCACTCGTAAACTATATTTCTTCATTAGGTTATCTATCAGATGACGATGCATTATTCCAAAAATATTGGCCAGCAGATGTACATTTAATGGCGAAGGAAATTGTACGTTTCCACTCAATTATTTGGCCGATTTTATTAATGGCGTTAGACCTACCACTTCCTAAAAAGGTATTTGCACATGGTTGGATTTTGATGAAAGACGGTAAAATGAGTAAATCTAAAGGTAACGTTGTCGATCCAAACGTATTAATCGACCGCTATGGTCTTGATGCAACACGCTACTATTTAATGCGCGAATTACCATTTGGTTCAGATGGTGTGTTCACACCTGAAGCTTTTGTAGAGCGTACAAACTATGATTTAGCGAACGATTTAGGTAACTTAGTGAATCGTACGATTTCTATGATCAATAAGTACTTCCAAGGTGAATTACCTGCTTACGAAGGACCAAAACACGAGTTAGACGAAGATATGGAAGCAATGGCACTTGAAACAGTGAAACACTTCAATGAAAGTATGGAAAGTTTCCAATTCTCTGTGGCATTATCAACGGTATGGAAATTGATTAGTCGTACGAATAAATATATTGATGAGACGACACCATGGGTATTAGCTAAAGATGAAACTCAAAAGGATATGCTTGGTAACGTTATGGCACATTTAGTTGAAAATATTCGATATGCTGCAGTGTTATTACGTCCATTCTTAACACATGCACCTAAAGAAATCTTCAACCAATTAAATATTAATGAACCTGAATTGTTTGAATTAGAAAGCCTTGAGCAATACGGTGCATTGAAACAACCTATTATGGTAACTGAGAAACCAACACCAATCTTCCCACGTTTAGATACTGATGCGGAAATAGCATATATTAAAGAATCTATGCAACCTCCAAAATCTGAAGAATCTAAAGAAGAAGCGGAAGTACCAAGTAAAGCACAAATTGATATTAAAGATTTCGACAAAGTTGAAATTAAAGCGGCAACTATTACAGATGCTGAAAATGTTCCAAAATCTGATAAATTACTAAAAATTCAAATCGATTTAGGCTCAGAACAACGACAAATTGTTTCTGGTATTGCTAAATTCTATCGTCCAGAAGATATTATTGGTAAAAAAGTAGCAGTAGTTACAAACTTAAAACCAGCAAAATTAATGGGCCAAAAATCTGAAGGAATGATTTTATCAGCTGAAAAAGACGGTGTTTTAACATTAGTTAGCTTGCCAAGTGCAATTCCAAATGGTGCAGTTATTAAATAGTAATAAAGTGTAAAATGAGGAGAGATAAAATGTTAATCGATACACATGTCCATTTAAATGATGAACAATATGCAGAAGATTTAACTGAAGTCATTTCTCGTGCGAGAGAAGCAGGTGTTGACCGTATGTTTGTTGTTGGTTTTGATACACCGACAATTGAACGTGCGATGACATTAATAGATGAATATGATTTTATTTATGGCATTATTGGTTGGCACCCTGTTGATGCTATTGATTTCACAGATGAACGTTTACAATGGATTGAACAATTAGCACAACATCCTAAAGTCATTGGTATAGGAGAAATGGGATTAGACTATCATTGGGATAAATCTCCAGCTGATGTTCAAAAAGATGTGTTTAGAAAGCAAATTGCGCTCGCTAAAAGGGTAAACTTGCCTATTATTATTCACAATCGTGAAGCGACGCAAGATTGTGTCGATATATTGATGGAAGAGCATGCTGAAGAAGTAGGCGGCATTATGCATAGCTTTAGTGGTTCTCCTGAAATCGCAGATGTGGTTATTAATAAATTAAATTTCCATATTTCTTTAGGTGGTCCAGTTACGTTTAAGAATGCTAAGCAACCTAAAGAGGTCGCAAAACATGTACCTATGGATAGATTATTAGTTGAAACAGATGCGCCTTATCTTTCACCTCATCCATACAGAGGTAAACGTAATGAACCTGAACGTGTGACTTTAGTTGCACAACAAATTGCTGAATTACGTGGAATGACATATGAAGATGTATGTCGTCAGACTACCGAAAATGCTGAACGTTTATTTAAATTAAAATAATATGATATGTCTGAGAAAGATGTTAAACCGTGTCTGTCATGGTATGATTTTAGCAACATGACACACGGCATCTTTCTCATTTTTTATATGATGAGCAGTTATAATATATGTGAAATGAATTTGAAAGGTAAGGATTTTTATTATGAAAATCAATGAATTTATCGTCGTAGAAGGTAGAGATGATACAGAACGTGTAAAGTCGGCTGTTGAATGTGACACGATTGAAACAAATGGTAGTGCTATTAATAAAGAAACGTTAGCAGTCATCCAAAATGCACAAGAAACAAGAGGGGTGATTGTATTAACGGACCCTGACTTTCCAGGTGATAAAATACGACACACGATTACAGAACATGTTTCGGGCGTTAAACATGCGTATTTAGATCGAGAGAAGGCTAAAAATAAGCGTGGTAAAATTGGCGTTGAACATGCAGATCCCCAAGATATTAGAGATGCCTTAATGCATGTCAGCTCTCCTTTTGAAGAAGCGGAAGAGTCAATTGACAAAAGTGTGCTGATTGATTTAGGTTTAATCATCGGCAAAGATGCACGTCGTAGAAGAGACATATTAGGTCGTAAGTTACACATTGGACATTCAAACGGTAAGCAGTTATTGAAGAAACTTAATGCATTTGGTTATACAGAAGCAGATGTGCGCGAAGCATTATCTATGGAAAAGGAGAGTGAATAAAAGGTGGAGAGAAAAGATATTGCGACACCTTCACGAACGCGAGCGTTGTTAGATCAATTTGGATTTAACTTTAAAAAAAGTTTAGGACAAAACTTCTTAGTAGATGTTAATATCATTCATAAAATTATAGATGCGAGTCAAATTGATGACCATACAGGTGTGATTGAAGTGGGACCTGGTATGGGGTCTTTAACAGAACAATTAGCGAAGCGTGCTAAAAAAGTGATGTCATTTGAAATAGACCAACGGCTGATACCAGTTTTAAAAGAAACGTTAGCGCCTTATGACAATATTACGATTATTAACGAGGATATATTGAAAGCAGACATTGCTAAAGCGGTTGAAACATATCTAAGTGATTGTGACAAAATCATGGTCGTAGCTAATCTGCCGTATTATATAACAACACCAATTCTACTGAACTTAATGCAACAAGATATTCCGATTGATGGCTATGTTGTGATGATGCAAAAAGAAGTGGGAGAACGTTTGAATGCGCAAGTAGGAACGAAATCGTATGGCTCATTATCTATTGTCACACAGTACTATACTGAAACAAGTAAAGTGTTAACTGTGCCTAAATCTGTATTTATGCCACCACCTAATGTAGACTCCATAGTGGTTAAATTAATGCAAAGAGAAACGCCACTCGTTCACGTGGATAATGAAGAAGCGTTCTTTAAATTAGCTAAAGCAGCGTTTGCACAAAGACGTAAAACAATTAATAACAATTATCAGAACTTCTTTAAAGATGGAAAGCAGCATAAAGAAAGTATATTAAAATGGCTTGAACAAACAGGTATTGATCCTAAAAGACGTGGAGAAACGCTATCAATACAAGATTTTGCACGATTGTATGAAGAAAAGAAAAATTTCCCAGAATTAGAAAATTAAATTGTTGACAAAGCGCGACTACATTGATAAAATTTAAATTTTGTTTGACAAAACACCTCGAAATATGGTATTATGTAACTTGTAGCGAGGTGGAGCAATATGCCAAAATCAATTTTGGACATCAAAAATTCTATTGATTGTCACTTAGGAAATCGTATTGTACTAAAAGCCAACGGTGGTCGTAAAAAAACAATCGAACGTTGTGGTGTGTTAAAAGAAACATATCCTTCAGTATTTGTTGTTGAATTAGACCAAGATAAGCATAATTTCGAAAGAGTTTCGTATACATATACGGATGTTCTTACAGAGAACGTACAAGTTTCATTTGAAGAAGATAATCATCAAGAAGTAGTTGCACACTAATTTAGAGATAAATATAGAGTGGTTTAGTGTACTTCAACTCTATAATTAAAATGTATTGGGTGTTGGGCTTATTAAGTTCAACGCTCTTTTTTTGTAGCCTTATAAAGGTTGTTTAAAATGTGGACTACAAAATGTGTCCAATCTTAATCATTTTACTTCAAAATAATAGAATTTCATCAGAAAACGTATATTAGCAGATTAAAATGATTGTTTTATTAAGATTTTACATAAATTTGTCATGTATCTATCAAATATTTTTAGTCTTTGTGTTAAAATCATCTTATTACTATTGATGAAGAGAGGGCGGAAAAATGATATATGAAACGGCACCAGCCAAGATAAATTTGACGCTCGATACACTTTTCAAAAGAAATGACGGATATCATGAAATTGCGATGATTATGACGACTGTTGATTTAAATGATCGTTTGTCTTTTCAAAAAAGAAAAGATAAAAAAATTGTTGTTGATATTGAACATAACTATGTTCCAAACGATCATAAAAATTTAGCTTATCGTGCAGCACAATTGATGATGGAGACGTATGATTTAAAAGCAGGTGTAACCATCACTATAGATAAAGATATTCCTGTTTCTGCCGGATTAGCAGGAGGATCGGCTGATGCAGCTGCTACAATGCGTGGCATTAATCGTCTGTTCAATTTAGATAAATCACTACATGAATTGAGTGAGTTGGGTATTCAAATTGGGACAGATATTCCATTTTGTATTTATAACAGAACTGCAGTATGCAAAGGTAGAGGTGAGAAGATACGCTTCTTAAAAAAGCCTCCTTCAGCTTGGGTTGTGTTGGCGAAGCCTAATTTAGGTATATCATCTCCAGATGTATTCAAGGCGTTGGATTTGGATGACACACATCATGTTGATACAGAAATGTGTGAACAAGCGATTGTTAACGGTAATTATCAACAGTTGTGCCAAAGTTTATCGAATCGTTTAGAACCAGTGTCGATGTCAATGCATCCTGAAATTAGAAAAATAAAGAATAATATGTTGCAGTGTGGTGCAGATGGCGCGCTTATGAGTGGCAGTGGACCGACCGTATATGGACTTGCACAAAAAGAAAGCCAAGCGAAAAAATTATATAATGCTGTAAATGGCTGCTGTAATGAAGTGTATTTAGTTAGATTATTAGGATAGAAGGGTTGAACAACAATGAGGTATAAAAGAAGTGAACGTATCGTCTTTATGACACAGTATTTAATGAACCATCCAAATCAGTTAGTACCTTTAACTTTTTTTGTGAAAAAATTCAAACAAGCCAAATCTTCAATTAGTGAAGATGTTCAAATCATTAAAAATACTTTCCAAAAAGAAAAATTAGGTACAGTTATTACGACAGCAGGCGCTAGTGGCGGTGTAACCTATAAACCGATGATGAGCAAAGAAGAGGCGTCAGAGATTATTGATGAAATTATTGAGCTACTTCAAGAGAAAGAACGATTATTACCGGGTGGCTATCTGTTCTTATCAGATTTAGTCGGAAACCCTTCTTTACTTAATAAAGTTGGCAAATTAATTGCTAGCATTTATATGGAAGAGGACCTTGATGCGGTTGTGACAATCGCTACAAAAGGGATATCACTTGCCAATGCGGTAGCGAACGTATTAAATTTACCTGTAGTAGTAATTAGAAAAGACAATAAAGTTACTGAGGGATCTACTGTATCGATTAACTATGTGTCAGGCTCTTCTCGTAAAATCGAAACGATGGTACTTTCTAAACGTACGTTAGCCGAAAATTCTAATGTACTCGTCGTTGATGATTTTATGAGAGCAGGGGGTTCAATTAATGGCGTTATGAATCTGATGAATGAGTTTAAGGCACACGTTAAAGGGGTATCTGTACTTGTAGAATCAAAAGAAGTTAAACAAAGATTGATTGAGGATTATACTTCTTTAGTTAAATTATCTGATGTAGATGAATACAATCAGGAATTTAAAGTAGAACCTGGCAATAGTTTGTCTAAATTTTCTTAAAAGGAGTTTTTACATCATGAAAATGATTAACACTAACAAAGCACCAGAAGCTTTAGGACCATACTCACATGCTATGGTTGTGAATAATTTAGTATTTACATCTGGACAAATCCCATTAGATACTGAAGGGAATATTGTCAGTGATGATGTGAAAGAACAAACAAAACAAGTGCTAGACAATTTGTCTGTAGTACTTGAAGAAGCTGGTTCGGATTTAAACTCAGTTGTGAAAGCAACCATCTTTATCTCCGATATGAATGAATTTCAACAAATAAACGAAGTATATGGTAGTTATTTCAGCGAACATCAACCAGCACGTAGTTGTGTTGAAGTTGCACGCTTACCTAAAGACGTTAAAGTTGAAATTGAAGTTGTAGGTAAAGTAAAAGGAATATAATTTCCTTGATTAGAGAATTGTCAAGCTTCTAACAAACAAAGATATATATACTAGGGGGCTCACTACATGAAAGTGACAGATGTTAGACTTAGAAAAATACAAACAGATGGCAGAATGAAAGCACTTGTTTCAATTACATTAGATGAAGCTTTTGTAATTCATGATTTACGTGTAATTGAAGGAAACTCAGGTCTTTTCGTTGCAATGCCAAGTAAACGTACACCAGATGGTGAATTCCGTGATATCGCGCATCCAATTAACTCTGATATGAGACAAGAAATTCAAGATGCCGTTATGAAAGTATATGACGAAACAGATGAAGTTATTCCAGATAAAAACGCTTCATCAGAAGATTCAGACGAAGCTTAAATAAACCATACATTCATAGCAGGTTCAACATGAAATGTGTTGAACCTGCTTTTTTAAGTTGTGAAATGTATGCTAAAATATTCAAGTTGTGTATACATATTTTTGAAAATTTAAATAGACTAAATGATAAAACCTTCTAAATCTTGAAACTCGAACTTGAGTTAAATTATAATAAATTAGAAGTGTAAAATTTATTGGAGGGTTACCATTCATGCAAAGAAATGCGGTAATATTAGCAGCTGGAAAAGGTACTAGAATGAAATCAAATAAATATAAAGTACTACATGAAGTTGCAGGGAAATCAATGGTAGAACATGTGTTAACAAATGTTAAGCATGCTGGTGTGAACCAAATCGTGACAATCGTTGGTCACGGTGCTGAAGATGTTAAAGCAACTTTAGGAGATCAATCATTATATAGTTATCAAGAAGAACAATTGGGAACAGCGCACGCAGTAAAGATGGCCAATGAGCATTTAGAAAATATGGAAGGCACAACATTAGTTGTTTGTGGAGATACACCACTTATCACTGCACATACGTTGCAGAAGTTAATTGAGCATCATGAAAGTACGCATGCACAAGCGACAGTATTATCAGCAACTGCTCAAATTCCATTTGGTTACGGTCGTATTGTTCGAGATGAGGCGCACAGATTACAACGTATCGTTGAAGAAAAAGATGCGACAAAAGAAGAAAAGGCATTAACTGAAATTAGCTCAGGTATTTTTGCATTCGATAACCAAGTGCTTTTTTCTAAATTAGCGGAAGTTAAAAATGATAACGCGCAAGGAGAATATTACTTGCCTGATGTGATTACTTTAATCTTAGAAGATGAAGGTATTGCAGAAGTCTATCATACTGATGATTTTAATGAAATTATGGGTGTAAATGATCGTGTGATGTTAAGTAATGCTGAAAAAGCGTTACAACAACGTATTAATATTGCGCACATGAGAAATGGTGTAACGATTATTGACCCTACAACTACATTTATTGGTCCGGATGTTAAGATTGGTATGGACACAATTATTGAACCTGGTGTGCGAATTAATGGTGACACAACAATTGGAGAAGAAACTGTTATTGGACAATATTCTGAAATCAACAATAGTCGTATTGGCGCACATGTTGATATCAAACAATCAGTGATTAATGACGCTGTTGTGGGTGATAAAACAAAAGTGGGTCCATTTGCGCAATTAAGACCGGGTTCTAACTTAGGTTCAGAAGTGAAAGTCGGCAACTTTGTAGAAGTGAAAAAAGCAGACCTTAAAGATGGTGCTAAAGTATCTCATTTAAGTTATATCGGAGATGCTGAAATCGGTGAACGTACGAATATTGGTTGTGGTTCAATTACTGTAAATTATGATGGTGTAAACAAATTCAAAACGGTTGTTGGTAAAGATGCATTTATTGGTTGTAATACTAACTTAGTAGCACCTGTAACTGTAGGTGATGGCGTATTAATTGCTGCAGGATCTACAATTACGGACAACGTACCTAATGAAAGTTTAGCGCTTGCGCGTGCCCGTCAAATCACAAAAGAGGGCTATCTTAAAAAGTAAGTTTTTGATAGAATTTCGTATCTCTTTTCTACAATTTTTTGTTGAACATAGTAAAAACGATTGATTTTTTATATAATGAGAGTGTCTAAGTTAAAAATTGGAGGACTATAAATGTTAAATAATGAATACAAGAATTCATCTTTAAAGATTTTTTCTTTAAAAGGAAACGAGCCATTAGCACAAGAAGTAGCTGATCGAGTAGGGATTGAATTAGGGAAATGTTCTGTAAAACGCTTCAGTGATGGAGAAATTCAAATCAATATTGAAGAAAGTATTCGTGGATGTGATGTCTTCATTATCCAACCAACTTCAAATCCGGTTAATTTACACTTGATGGAGCTATTGATTATGATCGATGCATGTAAACGTGCATCAGCAGCTAACATCAATATTGTGGTTCCATACTATGGCTATGCACGACAAGATAGAAAAGCACGTAGCCGTGAACCTATTACAGCTAAATTAGTAGCGAACTTAATTGAAACAGCTGGCGCTAATCGCATGATTGCTTTAGATTTACATGCACCACAAATTCAAGGATTCTTTGATATTCCAATCGACCACTTAATGGGTGTACCTATCATTGGTCAACATTTTGAAAACGACCCTAACATTGACCCAGAAGAATGTGTTGTCGTATCACCTGACCATGGTGGTGTAACACGTGCACGTAAACTTGCCGACATTTTAAAAACTCCGATTGCAATTATTGATAAACGTCGTCCTAAACCAAACGTGGCAGAAGTAATGAATATTGTTGGTGAAATTGAAGGACGTACTGCGATTATTATTGATGATATTATTGATACAGCGGGAACAATTACATTAGCTGCACAAGCGCTTAAAGATAAAGGTGCTAAAGATGTTTATGCATGTTGTACACACCCAGTGTTATCAGGCCCTGCAAAAGAACGTATCGAAAATTCAGCAATTAAAGAATTAATCGTTACAAACTCAATCTTACTTGATGACGCTCGTAAGCCATCAAATACAAAAGAATTATCCGTTGCTGGTTTATTAGCACAAGCAATTATCCGCGTTTATGAACGTGAATCAGTCAGTGTATTATTTGACTAAAGTTTACAAATGCGTTTGACTTATATATTTTAAGCGTGTATAATACATTCGTTCGTGGTTTTACGAACTAATAAACACTTGCAAGCAACTTATAAAGTTGATGGGTAAGTGAAGGGAAGTCCAGAACTTAAGATTCTCACGATAATAAGTATCTAGACTTGAAAATGAAAGGTGGAAATACGAATGGCTTCATTAAAGTCAATCATCCGTCAAGGTAAACAAACACGTTCTGACCTTAAAAAATTACGTAACACAGGTAAAGTACCTGCAGTAGTTTATGGTTATGGTACTAAAAATACTTCAGTTAAAGTTGATGAAGTTGAATTCATCAAAATCATCCGTGAAGTAGGACGTAACGGCGTTATCGATTTAGGCGTTGGTTCTAAAACAATTAAAGTTATGGTGTCTGATTATCAATTCGACCCACTTAAAAACCAAATTACGCACATCGACTTCTTAGCAATCAACATGACTGAAGAACGTACTGTTGACGTACCAGTTCACTTAGTAGGTGAAGCTGTTGGCGCTAAAGAAGGCGGCGTAGTTGAACAACCATTATTCGACTTACAAATTACAGCAACTCCAGAAAATATCCCTGAATCAATTGAAGTAGACATTACTGAATTAGAAGTTAATGATAGCTACTCAGTTGCAGATATTAAAGTTTCTGGTGATTTCACAATTGAAAATGACCCAGAAGAATCTGTTGTAACAGTAGTTCCTCCAACTGATGAACCTACTGAAGAAGAAGTTGAAGCTATGGAAGGTGAATCAGCAACTGAAGAACCTGAAGTAGTTGGTGAAGACAAAGAAGATGACGAAGAAAACAAAGACGAAGAATAATTCGTTGAATGTTATCTTTAATCATTTAGGATAAAACATAATATAAGGCTACAATGCTAAATCGCAGTAGCTAAATGAGTTGATTAGACACCTATATCAGGTGTGCGCAACGCTAATTATCCTTGCGGGGGTGGAATCATGGATTCGTTAAGAATTCTGTTCTGCCCCTTTTTTGTGTTATTATAGGGAATGTTATAGAATAAGGAATAATTGATATATGCACAATTCTATTCAGTTGATAGATATCATTATAAATGAAACACAATGGAGGTAACATCGTATGAAATGTATTGTGGGTCTTGGAAATATAGGTAAGCGATTTGAGTTAACAAGACACAATATCGGATTTGAAGTCATCGATTTTATTTTAGAGAAACACCATTTCTCATTAGATAAACAAAAATTTAAAGGTGCTTATACTATTGAACGTCTAAATGGCGAAAAGGTCCTATTTATTGAACCAATGACGATGATGAATCTTTCAGGTGAGGCAGTTGGGCCATTAATGGATTATTACAATGTTGAAGTGGAAGATTTAATTGTCTTATATGATGATTTAGATTTATCTCAAGGTCAAATCCGCTTGCGCCAAAAAGGTAGCGCTGGAGGACACAATGGTATGAAGTCTATAATTAAACATTTAGGTACAGATCAATTTAAACGTATTCGTATTGGTGTAGGGAGACCAACAAACGGTATGTCAGTACCTGATTATGTATTACAGAAATTCTCAAAAGAAGAAATGATCATTATGGATAAAGTGATTGAACATTCAGCACATGCAGTAGAAGCATTTATTGAAAGTTCACGCTTTGATCATGTAATGAATCAATATAACGGAGAAGTCAATTGAGACCTATTATTTCAGAGTATATTCAAAATGATAAACGTTTCCAAGAACTTGATGACGTCTTCGGCCAACAGAATATACTTGTCACTGGCCTTTCTCCCTCAGCAAAAGCAACGATTATTGCTGAAAAGTATTTAAAAGATCAAAAACAAATGTTGTTAATTACAAACAACTTATATCAAGCAGATAAATTAGAAACTGATATTTTACAATATGTCGATCATTCTGAAGTGTATAAATATCCTGTACAAGATATTATGACTGAAGAATTCTCAACGCAAAGCCCTCAACTTATGAGTGAACGTGTACGTACACTAACTGCATTAGCTCATAATAAGAAAGGGTTATTTATCGTTCCTTTAAATGGACTGAAAAAGTGGCTTACACCATTTGATTTATGGAAAGATCATCAACTCACACTCAAAGTAGGCGAAGACATCGACGTTGATGAATTCTTAAATAAATTAGTGAATATGGGGTATCGTCGTGAAAGTGTCGTATCACACATTGGTGAGTTCTCATTACGTGGCGGTATTATCGACATTTATCCACTCATAGGTCAACCTGTTCGAATCGAATTGTTTGATACTGAAGTTGATTCCATTCGCGACTTTGATGTTGAAACGCAACGTTCAAATGACAATATTGAAGAAGTTGCGATTACGACGGCAAGTGATTACATTATTACAGATGAGGTCATTCAACACTTACAAACTGAATTAAAGGCGGCATATGAAACAACACGTCCAAAAATTGATAAATCTGTCCGTAATGATTTGAAAGAGACTTATGAAAGTTTCAAATTGTTTGAAACGACGTTCTTTGATCATCAATTATTACGTCGTTTGGTGGCATTTATGTATGACCAGCCTTCAACACTAATTGACTATTTTGCAGAAGATGCCATCATTGTAACGGATGAATATAACCGTATTAAAGAAACTGAAAAGACATTAACAACTGAAGTGGACGACTTTATTCAGAACTTAATAGAAAGTGGAAATGGTTTTATGGGGCAATCATTTATGCAATATGATGGTTTTGAATCATTGCTAAAAGATTATCCAGTAACCTATTTCACTTTATTTACATCGACAATGCCTGTTCAGTTGCAACATATTATTAAATTTTCATGTAAACCAGTGCAACAATTCTACGGGCAATATGATATCATGCGTTCAGAATTCCAACGTTATGTGCACAATGACTACAACATTGTAGTGTTAGTAGAAACAGAAACGAAAGTTGAACGTATCCAATCAATGTTGAACGAGATGCATATACCAACTGTTACAAATGTTCATAATGACATTAAATCTGGACAAGTCATTGTTACAGAAGGCAGTCTATCAGAAGGTTTCGAATTACCCTATATGCAACTCGTTGTCATAACTGAGCGTGAATTGTTCAAGACTAAGCAAAAGAAACAACGTAAACGCACTAAGACGCTATCAAATGCTGAAAAAATCAAGTCATATCAAGACCTTAATGTGGGTGACTATGTTGTACATGTGCATCATGGGGTAGGTCGTTACTTAGGTGTTGAAACACTAGAAGTTGGCGATGTTCACCGAGATTATATTAAATTACAATATAAAGGCACAGACCAACTGTTTGTACCAGTTGATCAAATGGACCAAGTGCAAAAATATGTTGCTTCCGAAGATAAATCCCCTAAACTAAACAAACTTGGTGGTTCAGAATGGAAGAAAACAAAGGCTAAAGTTCAACAAAGTGTTGAAGATATTGCAGATGAATTAATCGCATTGTACAAAGAACGTGAAATGTCAGTAGGATACCAATACGGTGAAGATACTGCTGAGCAAAGTGCGTTTGAAATGGACTTCCCATACGAATTGACGCCAGACCAAGCGAAGTCGATTGACGAAATCAAAGGTGATATGGAACGCGAGCGTCCAATGGATCGCTTATTATGTGGAGACGTTGGTTATGGTAAGACAGAAGTTGCAGTAAGAGCAGCCTTTAAAGCTGTAATGGAAGGTAAACAGGTTGCATTTCTTGTTCCTACAACGATTTTAGCGCAACAACATTATGAAACTTTAATTGAACGTATGCAGGATTTTCCAGTACAAATTGAATTGATTAGTCGATTCCGTTCAACGAAAGAAGTCAAAGAAACAAAAGAAGGACTTAAATCAGGATATGTGGATATTGTAGTTGGAACACATAAATTGTTAGGCAAAGATATTCATTATAAAGACTTGGGCTTATTAATAGTTGATGAAGAACAACGCTTTGGTGTACGTCATAAAGAACGTATTAAGACAATGAAGACCAATGTTGATGTATTAACCTTAACTGCAACACCAATCCCAAGAACATTGCATATGAGTATGCTTGGTGTACGTGATTTATCAGTTATTGAAACACCTCCAGAGAATCGTTTTCCTGTACAAACTTATGTGTTAGAACAAAACAGTAATTTTATAAAAGAAGCATTAGAACGTGAATTATCACGTGACGGACAAGTATTCTATTTATATAACAGAGTGCAATCAATTTATGAAAAGCGTGAACAATTACAGATGTTAATGCCAGATGCTAATATTGCTGTTGCACATGGTCAGATGACAGAACGCGATCTTGAAGAAACAATGCTCAGTTTCATCAATGGCGAATTTGATATTTTAGTGACTACAACCATTATTGAAACAGGTGTGGATGTACCTAATGCGAACACGTTAATCATTGAAGAAGCGGATCGCTTTGGTTTAAGTCAATTGTATCAATTACGTGGTCGTGTAGGACGCTCAAGTCGTATCGGCTATGCCTACTTCTTACACGCCGCAAATAAAGTGTTAACTGAAACAGCAGAAGAAAGATTACAAGCGATTAAAGAATTTACTGAACTAGGTTCAGGGTTCAAAATTGCGATGCGAGATTTAAATATTCGTGGTGCCGGAAACTTACTTGGTAAACAACAACATGGCTTTATCGACTCTGTCGGATTCGACTTGTATTCACAAATGTTAGAAGAAGCGGTTAACGAAAAACGTGGCATCAAAGAAGAAGAACCAGATGCACCAGAAGTAGAAATGGAATTAAACTTAGACGCTTATTTACCAGCAGAATATATTCAAAACGAGCAAGCTAAAATTGAAATTTATAAAAAACTACGCAAAGTTGAAACGGAAGAACAATTATTTGATATTAAAGATGAGTTAATCGATCGCTTCAATGATTACCCAGTAGAAGTTGAACGTTTGCTTGAAATGGTGGAAATTAAAATACATGCACTACATGCTGGTGTAACTTTAATTAAGGATAAAGGTAAGCAAATTGAAGTGTCTTTATCAGCGAAAGCAACAGAACAAATCAATGGTGAAGTATTGTTTAAACAAACACAACCTTTAGGACGTGCGATGAAGCTTGGTGTTAAAGAGAACCGTATGCATGTCACGCTTACGAAATCTAAACAATGGTTAGATAATTTGAAATTCCTTGTGAAATGCCTTGAAGGAAGTATGACTATTGAAGATGAAGATTAAGAAGCTATCAGAGTCTAAATCGACACAATCGTTGTCATCTGAGTCTACGAATGAATTGACATACAGTAAACCTTCTAGACACACAGCATTTAATGGTGTTGTGATTCTAACCCTTGCGCTCGTCATCGTCAAAGTATTAAGTGCAATTTACCGAGTACCTTATCAAAATGTACTCGGTGATACGGGCTTATATGCGTATCAACAAGTTTATCCCATTGTGGCACTAGGTATGATTTTATCTATGAATGCTATTCCGAGTGCGGTTACGCAAACGTTTGGTATTAGTGGACAAGCTGCTTCGTTCTCCAAAGTACTGTTACGATTCCAAATGATAGGAATAACGATATTCATACTGCTCTTATTATTAGCGAATCCAGTGGCTGTATTAATGGGGGATTCAAGACTTGCGCCAATGTTAAGAATGGCAAGCTTAAGTTATCTGTTCATCGGCATACTAGGCGTGTGTCGTGGCTATTATCAAAGTCAAAGACGAATGAACATACCTGCTATTTCCCAGGTAATTGAACAAATGATTCGTGTTGGATTTATTATTGTAGCGATTGTTTTATTTATGATAAGAGATTGGTCCATATATCAAGCGGGTACGATTGCGATTTTAGCTTCTGCGCTTGGATTCTTAGGTTCAAGCCTCTTTTTAATAGTGATGAAACCTTTCGCCTTCAAAATGCAGAACATATCGGTGCATATACCTTGGAAAGACTTACTTATGGCTACGCTTGTGTTTGCATTGAGCCAGTTATTGGTTATATTATGGCAATTTGTAGATAGTTTTACCATTGTTCATACGTTACAATCACATGGTTTGCATTTTAAAGAAGCAATCATGCAAAAAGGAATATATGATCGTGGTGCTTCATTTATACAAATGGGATTAATTGTTACAACCACATTTAGCTTTGTGCTCATACCATTATTGACTGAGGCGATTGAACAACAAAATCAAGTAAAAATGAATCGTTATGCTAACGCATCGCTTAAGATTACGATTCTAATTAGTTCAGCAGCAGGTATAGGATTAATTAATTTATTGCCTATGATGAATGCGGTCTTCTTTAAGACGAATAGCTTAAGTTTCACACTTGGATTTTATATGTTAACTGTTATATGTGTGTCACTCATTATGATGGATATTGCATTGCTACAAGTACTTAATTGTATTCGCCCGATATTGATTGGAGTAATGGTTGGCTTAGTTGTGAAAGCTATACTGAACGTGTTGTTGATTTCGCAGTATGGCATTGCTGGCGCTAGTATAAGTACGGTTATGTCACTCGCTTGCTTTGGAGTCATATTGCATAGAGAGGTGCTTAAACAGTATCACTTTAATCGAATGAAACCTTTCATTTTGAAAATGATTACTGCATTAGCCGTCATGACAATCGTTATTCAAATCATTATGGCATTGTTACCTGTAGTAGGACGTATCGGTGGACTTATAATGTTGGTTATTGTAGCAATCCTAGGCGTTGCCGTATTATTGCTACTCGTGATGTACATGAATATTTTAAGTTATAGAGAATTAAAACATTTGCCATTTGGCGATAAGCTTTATCATATTAAGAAAGGACGACATTAATGACACATACAATTACAATTGTTGGTTTAGGTAACTACGGTTTAGATGAATTGCCACTTGGTATATATCGTTTCTTAATACAACAACCGCTTGTTTATACACGTACACTTGAACATCCTGTAATCAATCAATTACAAGATGAACTCAAATTTGAAAGCTTTGATACAGTTTATGAAGCAAACGAAGATTTTGATTCGGTTTATCAACAAATCGTCGACTTTTTAATAGAAAAAGCACAAGCACAAGACGTGGTCTATGCCGTGCATGGACATCCGCGAGTAGCTGAAACGACGACAGCCAAGTTGCTTGATTATCACGCACATCATCAAGACGTAGACGTTAAAATGCTAGGTGGTAAAAGTTTTATTGATGATATCTTTGCAGCAATCGATCAAGATCCTAATGATGGTTTTACTTTATTGGATGGAACTGCTTTAACAGAACAGTTACTCAATGTACGTACGCATACACTTATTACGCAAGTATACAGTGCTATGATTGCAGCAGATATTAAAATCACTTTAATGGAACATTATCCAGATGACTTCTTAGTAAAAATCGTGACTGGCGCGCACAGTACAGGGGCTAATGTACTGGAGGTGCCACTATTTGAGCTTGATCATCATGAGGATGCTTTTAATAATTTAACGAGTGTATATGTACCGAAAGTGACAAATGATGAAGCATTGTATCAGAATTTTGACTATGCAGTAGAAGTGATAGATCGCTTAGTAGATGATGAAACAGGTTGCCCATGGGATCGTGTTCAAACACATGACTCTCTTAAACGTTATTTATTAGAAGAGAGCTTCGAATTGTTTGAAGCGATAGATAATGAAGATGATTGGCACATGATAGAAGAATTAGGTGACATCTTACTGCAAGTGCTCTTGCATGCTAGTATTGGTAAAAAAGAAGGCTATATGGACATCCAAGAAATTATTGAGAGTCTCAGTGCTAAGATGATTCGTCGTCATCCACACATTTTCGGTGATGAAAATGCAGCATCCATAGAAGATTTAAATGACATTTGGCAGACAGCTAAGAGTAAAGAAGGTAAATCACCACGCGTTAAATTTGAGAAAGTATTTGCAGACCACTTCATGGCATTGTATGATAAAACCAAAAATAGGGATTTTGATGAAGAAACCCTTAGAAACTATTTGCAACAAGGGGAGAAAGATTCATGAGATTAGATAAATATTTAAAAGTATCACGGCTCGTTAAGCGTCGTACTTTGGCGAAAGAAATAAGTGACCAAGGTCGTATTACTGTAAATGGTAATGTAGCCAAAGCTGGGACAGATGTTAAAGTAGAAGATGAACTGGTTATTCGTTTCGGACAAAAGCTGGTTACAGTTAAAGTAACGGGTTTAAGTGAACATGCTTCTAAAGAAAACGCTAAAGGTATGTATGATTTAATTAAAGAAGAACGAATTAATCAAAATCAATTTGAAGAAGAATAGACTGAAGGAGGTGACAAGCAATGAGTAAAAAGGTAGAAAACATAGGAAACCAGTATACCTCCGAAAAAAACCGAAAGAAACAACGACAACAGAAAAAAATGCGAGTTGTTAGACGACGAGTGACCGTATTCGGTGGGATACTATTAGCGATCATTATTATTCTATCCATCATGCTTGTCGTCCAAAAACAAAGCAATGATAAAGCTGCAGTTGAGCGAAAGCATAAAGAGGAACAATTTCAAAAAAAACAAGATGAGGAAATCGCATTAAAAGAAGAGCTCAGTAATTTAAATAATAAGGACTACATTGAGAAGGTAGCAAGAGATGATTATTACTTGAGTAATAAAGGTGAAGTTATTTTTAAATTGCCTAATAACGATGATGATTCTAAATCAAAATCCTCAAATGACAACTGATAATATAAAAGATAATCGTTTTTCTTAAAGAAGAATGAATTATCTGGTTTTATAGCATTGTGAAAATATTAAAACAGGAATATAATAAGGTTAAAATCGAATCAAAATCGGGAGGATTTATTTAGAATATGTCAATCGAAGTAGGAAACAAGCTAAAAGGTAAAGTTACTGGTATCAAAAAATTTGGTGCATTCGTAGAATTACCTGAAGGAAAAAGTGGCTTAGTTCATATCAGTGAAGTGGCTGATAACTATGTTGAGAATGTTGAAGATCACCTATCAGTTGGAGACGAAGTTGAAGTTAAAGTCTTATCTATTGCAGATGACGGTAAAATTAGCCTTTCAATTAAAAAAGCCAAAGATCGTCCTCGTAGACCACAACATAAATCAAATCACAATAGACCACCACAACAAAAAGGTGAAGATTTCGAAAAGAAATTAAGCAATTTCTTGAAAGATAGTGAAGATAAATTAACATCTATTAAACGACAAACAGAATTAAGACGTGGCGGTAAAGGTTCAAGACGCTAATTTAAATATATTATTTATATGATTATAGGTAATAGCAAGGATGACATCATTATAGGTGACATTCACTACGAACATACATGGTTGTTGTCCTGTCGAATGGCCCTTTATTTATAT
Source organism: Staphylococcus borealis (assembly GCF_001224225.1). Taxonomy (GTDB): domain Bacteria; phylum Bacillota; class Bacilli; order Staphylococcales; family Staphylococcaceae; genus Staphylococcus; species Staphylococcus borealis. The sequence continues at coordinate 27,763 of NZ_CUEE01000014.1, forward strand.
ATAAGATGTGTTATTTTTGCGGGGTGGAACTTAAAATTCAACAATGAATTTTAGTTCCACTCTTTTTTTGATGAGCGCATTACAGCACTGTAATACGTAATGTTCTAGGGATTATAAGGAGGTCTGAATGTTGAAAGTTAATACGTCGCTATGGAACAATACAGATCATATTGTGATTGCAGTTTCGACAGGTATAGATAGTATGTCACTGTTGCATCATTTACTTACACAATTATCACATACGTATAAACAATTGACTTGTCTACATGTTAATCACGGTTTACGAGAGGCATCGCATAAGGAAGAAGCATTTATAAAAGCGTTTTGTAAACAACACGCCATCCCTTGTTATGTGAAACGATTGAATTTAACCGATATCGTAGCACAGGGTAAGAGTATACAAGCTGACGCGCGTTATCTGCGTTATGAGTGGTTTGATGAAATGATGAAACAATTAAAGGCAGACGTATTGCTTACAGCACATCATTTAGATGATCAACTTGAAACCATTTTTTATCGACTGTTTACAGGGCGTTCTACGCGAAGCACTTTAGGAATAGACGTTCAATCGAAACGTCGTCACTATACAATAAGTCGCCCATTACTGGAAGTTTCAAAAGATGACATACGCGACTATCAGCACAAATATCAAGTGCCCTATTACGAGGATAGTTCAAATAGTGATAATAAATATGTTAGAAATGATATTCGTAATCGGTTATTACCAGCGATTAACCAAAATTTAGATCTTGATAGCACGCATTTACTAAAGCTAAAACGTTGGCACGACATCCAATTACGTGAAAGTCGAAAAAAAGCCGATGCTTTTATTGAACATGATATTTCAATCAATAATAATTCAACACAGATTCAGTGTGCACGACATGCATTTAATCAACTAGATGATATTACTAAAATGGTGTTATTAGATCAACTATTCAAACATCTTCAATTGGACAAGTCATTTTCAGAGAAACAATACCATGAATGGTTTGCTCAAATTGATAGTGAAATCGCACAATTTGAGATATCCCTTACTGAAAAATGGATAATTCAAATGGCATATGATAAATTTATTATATTGGCTAAAAATGAGCCGTCATTATTAGATAATCAAATTGTGAATCAGGCAAATACATATCGTTTCGGATCCTATCATATCGTTATTCATCCAACGATACCCCATGACCAATTACCGTTATTGATACGAACACGTCGCAATGGAGATAAAGTCGAACTGAATGGACAACAAGGCCATAAAAAAGTAGGGCGTTTGTTTATAGATTATAAAATTCCAAATGATGCGCGCATGCAAATGCCAGTAATTGAAAATCAACACCATCAAATTATTGCTGTAGGTAATATATATATTGCTCAAGCATATAATCAACATATCGAAATCAAAAAAATTGGAGATGAATGATTAATGAAAGATGATTTAAAGGAAATTTTATTAACTGAAGAAGATATTCAAGATATTTGTAAAGATTTAGGTGAACAGTTAACTAGAGATTACAAAGATAAACCACTTGTCTGCGTTGGTATTTTAAAAGGTTCTGTTATGTTTATGGCCGACTTAATTAAACGTATTGATACACATTTAGCAATTGATTTTATGGATGTTTCAAGCTACCATGGTGGGACTGAATCAACAGGGGAAGTCCAAATATTAAAAGATTTAGGTTCATCTATTGAAAATAAAGATGTCCTCATTATTGAAGATATTTTAGAAACAGGTACGACATTGAAATCCATTACTGAATTATTACAATCTCGTAAAGTTAACTCACTTGAAATTGTCACCTTATTAGATAAACCAAATCGACGTAAAGCTGATATTGAAGCGAAATATGTCGGCAAGAAAATTCCTGATGAATTTGTTGTAGGGTATGGTTTAGATTACGCTGAACATTATAGAAATTTACCGTATATCGGCACATTAAAACCAGAAATTTATAACAAGTAAGCGACATTTATTTAGTTGTTAATATAATTAAATCGTGTTTAAGATATAATAACTATACTTAAATGTAGAATTAGTGTAGACTCATTTTATATGCTTAAACTTGACTTAGAAAAACAAATCATTTTTAGGGAATTTAAGTTTTAAAAAGTTTGATAACACAAGGATTTTGAAAAGTATTACAAAAGTTGAAATGCTAGCCTTTAAGAGAAGTATTGTGTTACAATTTTTGTTAGCTTTATTATAGAAATAGGAGGAAATGACGCATGCAAAAAGCTTTTCGCAATGTGCTTGTTATCGCAATTATTGGCGTTATTATATTCGGCGTATTTTCTTACATAAATGGGAACGGTAATACTCCGAAACAACTTTCCTATTCACAGTTTGTAGAGAAATTGGATAAGGGTGACTTGAAAACCTTAGAAATCCAACCTGAACAAAATGTGTACTTGGTAAGTGGTAAAACAAAAAATGATGAAGATTATGCTTCAACAATTTTATACAATAACGAAAAAGACTTACAAAAAATTACAGATGAAGCCAAAAGCCAAAAAGGACTAGATTTTAAAGTTAAAGAAGAAGAGAAACAAAGCGTCTTCGTAAGTATGTTGACGACATTAATTCCTGTATTGATTATTGCTTTCTTATTTATTTTCTTCCTTAGCCAAGCACAAGGTGGCGGCGGTGGCGGTCGTATGATGAACTTTGGTAAATCTAAAGCTAAAATGTACGATAACCAAAAACGTCGTGTACGATTCTCAGATGTTGCTGGTGCAGATGAAGAAAAGCAAGAGTTAATTGAAATTGTAGATTTCTTAAAAGATAATAAGAAATTTAAACAAATGGGTTCAAGAATACCTAAAGGTGTATTACTTGTCGGCCCTCCTGGTACAGGTAAAACATTATTAGCGCGTGCCGTAGCTGGTGAAGCTGGTGCACCATTCTTCTCAATCAGTGGTTCAGACTTCGTTGAGATGTTTGTGGGTGTCGGTGCAAGCCGTGTACGTGACCTATTCGAAAATGCTAAAAAGAATGCGCCATGTATCATCTTTATCGATGAAATAGATGCAGTTGGACGTCAACGTGGTGCAGGTGTTGGTGGCGGTCATGATGAACGTGAACAAACACTTAACCAATTACTAGTTGAAATGGATGGTTTCGGTGAAAATGAAGGTATTATCATGATTGCTGCAACTAACCGTCCTGATATCTTAGACCCAGCGTTATTACGTCCTGGTCGTTTTGATAGACAAATTCAAGTTGGTCGTCCAGATGTTAAAGGTCGTGAAGCTATACTTCACGTACATGCTAAAAATAAACCACTTGATGAAACAGTTGACTTAAAAGCCATTTCACAAAGAACGCCTGGTTTCTCAGGTGCAGATTTAGAGAACTTATTAAATGAAGCGTCTTTAATTGCTGCGCGTGAAGGTAAAAATAAAATTGATATGCGTGATATCGAAGAAGCTACAGACCGAGTTATCGCTGGACCAGCTAAAAAATCACGTGTTATTTCTGACAAAGAACGTAATATTGTAGCTCATCATGAGGCAGGTCATACGGTCATTGGTATGGTGCTTGATGAAGCGGAAGTTGTGCATAAAGTAACGATTGTTCCACGTGGACAAGCTGGTGGTTATGCAATGATGTTACCAAAACAAGATCGCTTCTTAATGACAGAACCTGAATTACTAGATAAAATTTGTGGTCTATTAGGTGGTCGTGTATCAGAAGATATTAACTTCCATGAAGTATCAACGGGTGCATCAAATGACTTTGAAAGAGCAACACAAATTGCACGTTCTATGGTTACTGAATATGGTATGAGTGAAAAACTTGGACCATTACAATTCTCATCTAGCGGTGGTGGACAAGTCTTCTTAGGTAAAGATATGCAAGGTGAACCTAATTATTCTGGTCAAATCGCTTATGAAATTGATAAAGAAGTTCAACGTATTATTAAAGAACAATATGAACGTTGTAAACAAATCTTATTAGAACATGAAAAAGAACTTAAACTTATCGCTAAAACATTGTTAACAGAAGAAACATTAGTAGCAGAACAAATCCGTTCATTATTCTATGATGGTGTATTACCAGAAGTAGATTACGATGCTGCGCGCGTTGTTAAAGATGAAGATTCTGACTTTAGCGAAGGTAAATATGGTAAATCTTACGATGATATTCGCGAAGAACAACTAGAAGAAGGAAAAGAAGATATGCGAGAAGATCGTAAAGAGGATAACGATATTAATCGTGAACGTAGACATCGTCAAAGAGATGGTAGAGATAATCATGCAGGACATGATCAACTACGTGACGGTTCAAACGGAGATACGGATCAACATCGTGGCCATTCAAGTGATGAAGATGAAACAGGTTATGAGCAATCTCCTAATATTGACAAACCATATAATCCGAATGATCCAAACAACCCTAACAATCGATAAGGTTTAGCTGGATTGTTATCTCCTTTGAGTAGGGCATTACGCCTTAGTCGAAGGAGATTTTTTTAATATGAAAGGATAGTTAAAATAACAATAATAATGTTGAAAGCAAGTTACTTCATATTCTTATTGAACAAGTGTAGAATAAGTATCCTTAAAGGAAAATATTAGAAGTAAATGAATGATTCAAGTATAAATATTAGCAATATAAAAATAGATGTATTAAAGGAGTATACAAAGATGACACATGATTATATCGTTAAATCATTAGCGTTTGATGGAGAAATACGTGCATATGCTGCACTCACAACTGAATCAGTACAAGAGGCGCAAACACGTCACTATACTTGGCCGACAGCATCAGCTGCAATGGGCAGAACAATGACTGCAACTTTATTAATGGGTTCAATGTTGAAAGGCGATCAAAAATTAACTGTAACAGTTGATGGTAAAGGTCCTATCGGCAGAATCATTGCAGATGCAGATGCTGAAGGAAATGTACGTGCTTACGTTGATAAACCACAAACACATTTCCCTTTAAATGAACAAGGTAAATTAGATGTAAGAAGAGCGGTAGGCACAGACGGTTCAATTCAAGTAGTCAAAGACGTTGGTATGAAAGATTATTTCTCTGGTGCAAGCCCAATTGTATCAGGTGAATTGGGAGAAGATTTCACATACTATTTTGCGACAAGTGAACAAACACCTTCTTCAGTAGGATTAGGCGTGTTAGTAAATCCAGACAATTCTATTAAAGCTGCTGGAGGATTCATTATTCAAGTGATGCCTGGCGCACAAGATGAAACAGTTACTAAATTAGAAAATGCTATTAGTAATATGCAACCTGTATCTAAACTAATTGAACAAGGCTTGACGCCAGAAGGTATTTTAAATGAGATACTTGGAGAAGACAATGTTCAAATTTTAGAGACTATGCCTGCACAGTTTGAATGTAATTGCAGCCATGAGAAGTTTCTAAATGCGATTAAAGGTTTAGGTGAAGCTGAAGTTCAAGATATGATTAAAGAAGATCATGGTGCTGAAGCAGTTTGTCACTTCTGTGGTAACAAATACAGTTATTCAGAAGCAGAACTAGAAGAATTATTAGCTTCAATGCAGGCATAATTGTATAACTGAAAAGAGAATTCAAGGCGATGAACCATCACGTGTTTATTGCCTTTTTTACAGGGAAGATAAATGAATGTGGAAGTAAAATGTAACTTCAAGTCTAAATATGAAAGAATTATCTTTGTCTTTTTAGAAAATTCTGATAGAATATAATTATATCCGATAAAAAAACTAAGTTTTAAATATGAAAGTAAAAGGAGCGTTTTTTCAATGGCACAAAAACCAGTAGATAACATTACTCAAATTATTGGCAATACACCGGTAGTAAAATTAAGAAACGTTGTAGATGAAGATGCAGCAGATGTATACGTAAAATTAGAATACCAAAATCCAGGTGGTTCAGTAAAAGACCGTATCGCATTAGCTATGATTGAAAAAGCTGAAAAAGAAGGCAAAATTAAACCAGGTGATACAATCGTAGAACCAACAAGTGGTAACACTGGTATCGGTTTAGCTTTCGTATGTGCAGCTAAAGGCTATAAAGCAGTATTTACAATGCCTGAAACAATGAGTTCTGAACGTCGTAACTTATTAAAAGCTTATGGTGCAAAATTAGTCTTAACACCAGGTTCAGAAGCTATGAAAGGCGCTATCAAAAAAGCAAAAGAATTAAAAGAAGAACATGGTTACTTCGAACCACAACAATTCGAAAACCCAGCAAACCCTGAAATCCATGCTTTAACGACTGGCCCAGAATTAGTTGAGCAATTTGAAGGTAAACAAATTGATGCTTTCTTAGCAGGTGTAGGTACAGGTGGTACTTTATCTGGTGTAGGTAAAGTCTTAAAAGAAAAATACCCTAACGTTGAAATCGTTGCTATCGAACCTGAAGCATCACCAGTATTAAGTGGTGGTGAACCTGGACCACACAAATTGCAAGGTTTAGGTGCAGGATTTGTACCAGATACTTTAGATACAAATATTTACGATAGTATTATCAAAGTTGACAATGATACAGCTATGGAAACATCACGTCGTGTTGCTAAAGAAGAAGGTATCTTGGCAGGTATTTCTTCAGGTGCTGCGATCCATGCTGCAATCCAAAAAGCAAAAGAATTAGGTAAAGGTAAAACAGTTGTAACAGTATTACCAAGTAATGGTGAACGTTACTTATCTACACCTTTATATTCATTTGATGATTAATCAATAATTAAGATTTTTATCAGTCTGAGATATAAATAATATAATGATGCTACTTTGCAAATTCGCAGTAGCTGACAGAACTAAGATGTGCTTAAGTTAAGCTTCTCTCAGTTATAGTCATCCTTACGGGGGTGGGGCAACGAATTTAAATGAATTCTGTCCTACTCCCGTTCTTTTTTCTAAAAAAACACCCCAATTAAATTCAATGAAAGCTATAGATGTTTGGATGTCGATTATAAACACTGAAATGTTTGGTAAATGAGTGTATCATTAGTATGTGAATATTAAGTCAACGTAGTTATTATGCTACAAATCATTTTCAAAAGGACGAAGGGTGACGTGACAAGAATGACTAAAACAAAAATTATGGGCATATTAAATGTAACACCGGATTCATTCTCTGATGGTGGTAAGTACAATTCGGTAGATAAAGCAGTTGCACGTGCAAAAGAGATGGTAGAAGAGGGCGTGGATATTATAGACGTTGGAGGTATATCTACACGACCAGGTTTTACAGAAATTTCAACAGAAGAAGAGATTGAACGTGTCGTTCCTGTAGTGGAAGAACTTATAAAATTAAATGTTCAACTTTCAATTGATACATATCGCAGTGAAGTAGCAGAAGCATGTTTGAAATTAGGGGCTACAATGATTAATGACCAATGGGCAGGCTTATACGACCCTAAAATACTTGATGTTGTAGCTGCTTATGATGCTGAAATTGTATTAATGCACAATGGTGATGGACATCGTGATCAACCAGTTGTCGAAGAGATGTTGTTATCACTTATTACGCAAGCGAACAAAGCTGAAATGGCAGGTATCCCTAAGCACAAAATATGGCTAGATCCAGGAATTGGATTTGCGAAAACGCGTGAAGAAGAAAATGAAGTAATGGCACGTTTAGATGAACTGGTTGCAACAGAGTATCCTGTTTTATTGGCAACGAGTCGTAAACGTTTCATCAAAGAAATGATTGGTACCGAAACGAAGGCACTAGAACGTGATGAGGCCACAGCTGCAACAACAGCTTATGGTATAATGAAAGGCGTCAAAGCCGTGCGTGTACATAATGTTCAATTAAACGCTCGATTAGGCCAAAGTATGGATTTCTTAAAGGAGAATGACGATGAACGACACAATCTTTCTTAATGGTATGAGATTTTACGCCTATCACGGCGCATTACCTGCTGAAAATGAGATAGGTCAAATCTTTGTAGTAGATGTTACTTTGAAAGTAGACTTAGCTGAAGCGGGTCAATCTGATAAAGTGGTTGATACTGTACATTATGGTGAAGTGTTTGAAGATGTGAAAGAAATCGTTGAAGGTCCACCATGTAATTTAATCGAACATCTAGCTGAACGTATTGCAAAACGTATAAATTCACACTATAATCGTGTAATGGAAACGAAAGTCAGAATCACTAAAGAAAATCCGCCTATCCCAGGTCATTATGACGGTGTAGGTATAGAAATAGTGAGGGAGAATCGTTAAATGGTACAAGCGTATTTAGGCTTAGGAAGTAATATTGGTGATAGGGAACAGCAATTACAAGAAGCTATTAAAATCATTGATAGTATAGACGGTGTTACTGTAACTCAAATTTCTCCAATATATGAGACTGCACCAGTAGGCTATACAGAGCAACCCAATTTTTTAAATTTGTGTTTAGAAATTGAAACAGAATTACAGCCCAAAGTACTACTTAAACATTGCTTAGAAACTGAACAGCGATTGCATCGCGTTAGAGACATACGTTGGGGTCCAAGAACATTAGATGTCGATATTTTATTATATGGAGATAAAGTAATAGAAGAAGATGACCTTGAAGTGCCTCATCCGCGTATGGGTGAACGTGCTTTTGTATTAATACCATTGAATGATATTGCATCTACTCAAATAGAACCTCGTTCAAATACACGTATCTCTGATTTAGTTAAACCAGATGATACTGTTAAGAAATATAAAGGTTAAGTACTAAGCTTTGGGTAAGTATAATATCCTTAGGCTATATTGCAGCTTTGCTATAGTAGACTAATCTGAGAAGACATTTTATCAAGTATTTCTCAACACGAAGCGCACCATTTGAAATGCGAATATAAAGAATATCATAATTTTAAAGTGATAAAGGTAACGAATTTCCATAAAAAGCGTAAAGAAATATCACTAAATAGGCTATAAGATTTCTTATAAGCATTTTAAAAATGATCCATGGAACATTTATCATAAAAAAGAAGTTTAAAGGAGAGAAAGTTATGTCAGAAGAAATGAATGACCAAATGCAGGTCCGTCGTCAAAAACTACAAGAATTAATTGATTTAGGAATCGATCCTTTTGGGAAACGTTTTGAACGTTCAGCTACTGCTAGCGAATTAAAAGCACAATGGGATGAGTTCTCTAAAGAAGCATTACATGAAAAAGAAGACGAAAGTCATGTGTCAATTGCAGGTCGTTTAATGACTAAACGTGGTAAAGGTAAAGCTGGTTTCGCACATGTTCAAGATTTAACTGGCCAAATTCAAATTTATGTGCGTAAAGACCAAATTGGCGAAGAAGATTTCGATAATTTATGGAAAGGTGCAGACTTAGGTGATATCGTTGGCATTGAAGGTGTCATGTTCAAAACGAATACAGGCGAGCTATCAGTAAAAGCTAAAACATTCACTTTATTATCTAAAGCGCTAAGACCTTTACCTGATAAATTCCATGGTTTACAAGATATCGAACAACGTTACCGTCAACGTTATTTAGATTTGATCACTAACCAAGATAGTACTCAAACATTTATTAATCGCAGTAAAATCATTCAAGAAATGCGTAACTACTTAAATAAACAAGGTTTCTTAGAAGTTGAAACACCAATGATGCATCAAATCGCAGGTGGGGCAGCTGCACGTCCATTTGTTACACACCATAATGCATTAGACGCAACACTATATATGCGTATTGCAATCGAATTGCACTTGAAACGTTTAATCGTTGGTGGACTTGAGAAAGTATATGAAATAGGACGCGTATTCCGTAATGAAGGTGTATCAACACGTCATAACCCAGAATTCACTATGATTGAATTATACGAAGCTTATGCTGATTACCATGATATTATGGACTTAACAGAGTCTATGGTTAGACATATTGCTCAAGAAGTCCTTGGTTCTGCAAAAGTTCAATATAACGGAGAAGAAATTGATTTAGAGTCTGCTTGGACACGTCTTCATATTGTTGATGCTGTAAAAGAAGCAACAGGTGTAGACTTCTATCAAATTAAAACTGATGAAGAAGCTATCGCAGCAGCGAACGAACATGGTATTGAAATTACAGATAATATGAAGTATGGCCATATTTTAAATGAATTTTTTGAACAAAAAGTTGAAGAAACATTAATTCAACCAACATTTATTTATGGACATCCAATTGAAATTTCTCCATTAGCGAAGAAAAACCCAGAAGATCCTAGATTCACGGATCGTTTCGAACTATTCATCGTAGGTAGAGAACACGCTAATGCATTTACTGAATTAAATGATCCAATTGATCAACGTGAACGTTTCGAAGCGCAATTAGTTGAAAAAGCGCAAGGAAATGATGAAGCACATGAAATGGATGAAGACTACATTGAAGCATTAGAGTACGGTATGCCTCCAACAGGTGGATTAGGTATCGGAATCGATCGCTTAGTTATGTTATTAACTGACTCTCCATCTATTAGAGACGTATTATTATTCCCTTACATGAGACAGAAATAGATCGTATTTAATATTTGAGATGGGAGTAGGACAGAAATAATATTTTCCAAAATTTATTTCGTTGTCCGGCACCCATCTTGTTTTGTTTGTAGCAATTTTTATGATATTTTCTTAGCCAGTGCCCGTCGACAAGGATGACTAGGCTTGAAAAAGTCTGAGATGAGCCACTTTTAAATCAGTCAGCTGCTGCCAAGATGATATATTTGACTGAGACATTTCAATTTGTCCCAGTCATTTTTTTATTATATATATGCTGAATGAAACGAAAATGAGTTAAATAGATAGAATAGGTAAGTATATAGGCATTGAATATTAGATGACTTAAAGTGACTTAGATATTATTTGAGAAAAGATGTTACAAAAGTAAAAAAGAGTGGAGAAATTATAATAAAATAGTTTAAAAAAGGTATGGTCATTGTACTTGTGATGTGCTAACATAGTAAAAGTGTTCAAAAGAAGTCGAAGCAACAAATGATAAACTTATTAAATTAAAAAAGTTTTAAAAAACTGTTGACTTTACCTTTTGAATGTTGTAAGATATAAAAGTCGTCAAAAACGAAAGTTAATTTTGTAAAAGACTTGTAAAGATAACTTTAACAAAGTGTAAAATTAACTATTGAAAATTAAAATAATTGACATTATAATTAATTGAGTAAGTTATTGTCTGGTGACAATGGCAAGGAGGTCACACCTGTTCCCATGCCGAACACAGAAGTTAAGCTCCTTAGCGCCGATGGTAGTTGGATTTACGTTCCGCTAGAGTAGGACGTTGCCAGGCTTACATGTTGGAGAATTAGCTCAGCTGGGAGAGCATCTGCCTTACAAGCAGAGGGTCGGCGGTTCGAACCCGTCATTCTCCACCATTCTTAATTAATTTGCCGGCCTAGCTCAATTGGTAGAGCAACTGACTTGTAATCAGTAGGTTGGGGGTTCAAGTCCTCTGGCCGGCACCATCTTTGAGCCATTAGCTCAGTTGGTAGAGCATCTGACTTTTAATCAGAGGGTCAGAGGTTCGAATCCTCTATGGCTCATACGATTATTTTAATAGCCACATGCGGAAGTAGTTCAGTGGTAGAACACCACCTTGCCAAGGTGGGGGTCGCGGGTTCGAATCCCGTCTTCCGCTCCATTATATTGCCGGGGTGGCGGAACTGGCAGACGCACAGGACTTAAAATCCTGCGGTGAGAGATCACCGTACCGGTTCGATTCCGGTCCTCGGCACCATCTTAAATATAGCGCCCGTAGCTCAACTGGATAGAGCGTTTGACTACGGATCAAGAGGTTATGGGTTCGACTCCTATCGGGCGCGCCATTTAAATTTTATTTATTATTTAATTACATACGGGAAGTAGCTCAGCTTGGTAGAGCACTTGGTTTGGGACCAAGGGGTCGCAGGTTCGAATCCTGTCTTCCCGACTTCTTAAATAATATGGGGGCTTAGCTCAGCTGGGAGAGCGCCTGCTTTGCACGCAGGAGGTCAGCGGTTCGATCCCGCTAGTCTCCACCATTTATAATAATTAAATGAACATTGAAAACTGAATGACAATATGTCAACGTTAATTCCAATAAACAGTAACTTAAATGTTACAAACACTATTTAGTATTATGAGCTAATCAAACATCATAAATTTTTATGGAGAGTTTGATCCTGGCTCAGGATGAACGCTGGCGGCGTGCCTAATACATGCAAGTCGAGCGAACAGACAAGGAGCTTGCTCCTTTGACGTTAGCGGCGGACGGGTGAGTAACACGTGGGTAACCTACCTATAAGACTGGGATAACTTCGGGAAACCGGAGCTAATACCGGAT
>NZ_CUEE01000015.1 GCF_001224225.1 Staphylococcus borealis
ATATGATTTGTTTAGGTTTAATAATTCTTTTATTTTAGGACTTAAATATAAAAGTGGAATGATTAGAGGCGATAAGGAAACATTAATATTCACTTCTTTTGATAATATAGATGATTTAAAATCGATAATCGAACTTTAATAGTTCGATAAATAAAGGTATTTAGAAAAGTAATTTCTGATTAGTATGAATCAGAAATTACTTTTTTTAATTATTAAATATTAAATACTTAAATTACATTTATTCAAACCCTTGTGATAACGCTTACAAAAAATATGATAAAATATCGTAGTAAAGTAATTTTTCTTACAAAGGGTGGGGGCTGAAATGAAGAAATACAGATACTTTATTATTACGATGATCATTATTATGACAATGATTAATTACATTGACAGGGGCGCGATTTCATACGCACAAAAGGATATTATCAGTGAATATGGCTTTGATACAATCGCTTGGGGTAAAATTCTAGGCTACTTTGGTTATGGCTATATGCTTGGATCACTGATTGGTGGATTAACAGCTGATAAGAAGGGGCCAAAGTTTGTTTGGATTATCGCTGGTACAGCATGGTCAATAGCTGAAATGGGAATGGCATATGCTGGAGAGATAGGTATGGCAATTTTCGGAGGTTCAGCGTTAGTAGGGTTTGGATTGCTTAGAGTTCTATTTGGTGTTGCAGAGAGTCCGGTATTCTCAATTATTAGTAAGACAAACGCGAACTGGGCTGCGCCTAAAGAACGTGGATTATTATCAGCACTTGGACTTATAGGCGTGCCGCTTGGTGCATTAATTACTGCTCCGATTGTTTCTGGTTTCTTGACGATTGCGAGCTGGAGATTATTATTCATGATTTTAGGTGCATTAGGCTTAGTATGGGTAGTCATTTGGGCATTTGTATTTACTGATTATCCCGAAGATAATAAGCGTGTTTCCGAAGCAGAATTGAAAGAAATTCGTTCGACGGAAGATAGTTTAAATGTAGAAAAAAACAGTTGAAACGGAAGATACTAAGGATGAAAAGTGGTACCATTTCTTTAAAAGTCCGACATTGGTTGGTAATATGTTTGGGTATTTTGGTTTCCAATATGTTAACTTTTTAATTTTAACTTGGACACCAAAGTATCTACAAGATGAGTATCATTTTGAAATTCATTCACTTTGGTATTTAGGTATGGTGCCGTGGATTGGAGCATGTTTCACAATTTATTTTGGCGGTCATATATCTGACTGGTTACGACATAAAACGGGGAATTTACGTATCGCACGTTCATATTTTGCGATCGCTGGCATGATTTGTGCAGCAATTTGTTTCTTAATCATTCCATTTACACATAGTATCGTCGCAATTATGCTTCTAATGATGATAGGAAATGCGTTCATTTTCTTACCTAATGGTGTGTACTGGTCTGTAATTATCGATACTGCACCGAATAAGACAGGTACTTATGGTGGTATAACACACTTCTTTGTTAACTCAGCGACTGTTATCGCACCGACATTAACAGGGTACCTTGTCGCAAGTTATGGTTACACTTCTATGTTTGTGTCAGCGGTTATAGCATCACTAATCAGTGTTGTAGCTATGTGCTTTGTTAAACCAGGTGAAAAGAAAATGGCTAAGCAATAATATGTAAATATATAAACATAAAACATGGCAGTTATCACACTCGAACGTGTGGCAACTGCCATGTTTGTTTATATATGTCAATTATTTTCTATATTTTAATTTCGCGAATGCATCATGTTGGTGGATAGATTCTTCATTACGACATTCAATATCAAAGCCTTCTATCCAATCAAATTCTACTAAGTCAGCAGCAATTAAACGAATTAAATCTTCAACGAAACGTGGATTCTCATAAGCACGTTCTGTCACACGCTTCTCATCCGGACGTTTTAAGATAGGGTATAATATTGAACTTGCATTTGCTTCCATAGCATCTAAAATTCGCTCTTTATAATCATCTAGCACTTGATTATTTTTATCTAAATAAACTTTAACAGTGACAACGCCACGTTGATTATGTGCAGAATATTCACTGATTTCTTTTGAACAAGGACATAACGTTGTTACAGTTGCTTCAATTGTAATTTCTTTACGTGTAATTTGGTCTTGTTCAATAGCTAAACCGTAAGTTACATCGGCATTGCCTACTGCTTTAATATTTGTAACTGGACTGAAGCGGTCAAAGAACCATTTACCTGAAACATCAACACCTGCTGAATTCTGTTTCATATTCGTTTGTAATGTACGTAATACCTGATAAAGTGTATCGAAATTTAATTCTAAGCCGTTGTTATAATGTTTCTCCACGCTTTCTAGAATACGGCTCATATTAATTCCTTTTTCATCCTTATTTAAACTCGTTGAGAAGCTAAAGCGCCCCGCTGTTTGGAAGCGATCGATGTTCACAGGATAAATTAAGTTTTTAATACCGACTTCTTCAATTTCAAATAAGAAATTTTTATGTGTGCTTTGTAAGTCAGTCATTTCATTTTTAGTTGTTGGTTTAGTACCTTCGATTGGGTCAACTGAGCCAAAGTGTTTCCAACGACCCTCACGTGTAGATAAATCAAATTCAGTCATTGTTTACCTCCCCTTAAGATTCAAAGTGATATGTCCAATATGGTTCGACGTCTAAGAAACTTTGCGTTTCGCCACCGACTTCTGGACTTGCTAATTGTTTTAAAAATGGACCAGTTTGAGATGCATGTGCTTCGAAAGCTTTCAATTTTAAATCTCGATATGCACGAATGTCATTTAATATATCTGGTTCGCCTAGTATGTCTGGTGCATCATTACTAAACGCTACAAGTTGTAATCGTGGTCGTTCATCCTTAGGCATTCGTCCTACGGTTCTTACTACAGCCTCGGCTGTTGCTTCATGATCGGGATGTACGGCAAATTTAGGATAGAAAGAAATAATCACTGATGGATTGGTTTCTTCAATCAAATTTTTTACCATGTCATCCATTTGTTCATGAGGTTCAAATTCAACTGTTTTATCACGTAACCCCATTTTACGTAAATCAGTGATACCAATGATTTTCATGGCTTCTTCTAATTCACGCTCGCGAATATCAGGTAGTGATTCTCTAGTTGCAAAAGGAGGATTACCTAAATTACGTCCCATTTGTCCTAATGTTAGGCATGCGTAAGTGACAGGTATGCCCTTATCGATATAACTGGCAATCGTTCCAGCTGATGAGAAGGTCTCATCATCAGGATGTGGAAATATCATTAACACGTGTCTTTCATCTTTCATGAATAAACCTCCTCTATACTGTAAATGGCTTTTCACTGATTTCGATTGTGGCAGCCAATTGTCCTTCGTAGTTAAATCCTGCGATCAAAAATTCATTGTTGTCATTGATTTCATAATGCGTTAGCCCTTGAACGTAAACCCAACCACCATCGCGGAGTTTTAGACCAACTCTATAAGGGTCTTTCTCTCCACCTTTAAGTTGTGCATGTTCATACGTGACTTGTATATTCCTTAAAAACGTTCCCGCATTAAAGACACGTTGATCGAAATGGTTCGCATACGCACCATTAGTCGTTTCAACGTGTAGGTATACAGGTTTATTTTCGAATGATGTTAATAATTGTTGTACTTCTTCAGCGTTAATGGGTTCCAACACTTTCACTCCTTGCAACCATACAATATGTTTATCTATTTATTTTACTAAAAAGATGTGACTAATTGTACATCTCTGCTCAATTTATTTAGAAAAAATGGTAATTATACCCTTAAATAGTTGAATTACTGTAAGGGCTTTTATAAAAAATAAGATAAAGGTTTGATGAAGTTATATCGTTTAAAAAGATAGAAGACGGGTAGACTAATAAATGTGAAAGATAAAACTAAGAACTGAAGATATATGACTTTAGTAATGAAAGGATGTTTGCATTGGAATTACAATTAGCAATCGATTTATTAAATAAAGAGGAAGCAGCAGAGTTAGCTAAAAAAGTTGAGGAATATGTAGATATCGTAGAAATTGGCACACCAATTGTTATCAATGAAGGTTTACCGGCAGTTCAACATTTAAATGAAAATATTAATAATGCTAAAGTGTTAGCAGACCTTAAAATTATGGATGCAGCAGACTATGAAGTAAGCCAAGCCATTAAATTTGGTGCAGATGTAGTTACCATCTTAGGTGTAGCTGAAGACGCTTCAATTAAAGCAGCAGTTGAAGAAGCACATAAACATGACAAACAATTATTAGTTGATATGATTGCAGTTCAAGATTTAGAAAAACGTGCGAAAGAATTAGATGAAATGGGTGCTGACTATATTGCAGTACACACGGGTTATGACTTACAAGCGGAAGGTCAATCTCCATTAGATAGCTTACGCACTGTTAAATCTGTAATTAAGAATTCTAAAGTAGCAGTAGCTGGCGGAATTAAACCAGAAACAATTAAAGACATCGTGGCAGAAAACCCTGATTTAGTCATTGTTGGTGGCGGTATTGCTAATGCAGATGACCCTGTTGAAGCAGCAAAACAATGTCGTGAAGCGATTGAAGGTAAATAAGCATGTCTCAATTTACAAATTATAAATTAATTCTTGAAGAATTAGACCGTACATTATCTCACGTACAAGATGAACAGTATGATCGCTTTGCCAATGATGTGAATGGTGCGCAAAGAATATTCACTGCCGGTAAAGGGCGTTCAGGTTTTATGGCGAACAGTTTCGCAATGCGATTGAATCAATTAGGTAAAGACGCATTTGTCGTAGGTGAATCAACAACGCCATCTATTAGAGAACATGACTTGTTTGTGATTTTGTCTGGGTCAGGTTCAACTGAGCATTTACGTTTATTAGCTGAAAAGGCACAATCAGTAGGTGCTAAAGTTGTATTATTAACAACAAACCCTGATTCTCCGATTGGCGAATTAGCGGAAACAGTTATTGAATTACCTGCAGGTACAAAATACGATGTTGAAGGTTCTGAACAACCGCTAGGCAGTTTATTTGAACAATCCTCATTATTATTCTTAGATAGTGTTGTATTAGGATTGATGGAAACCTTTAATATTAATGAAGAAGAAATGCAAAATAATCATGCTAATTTAGAATAAATAATGTGATTTAATCCAACCGATTCCAGTTAGGAACATCGGTTGGATTTTTTGTGTAAAGACGAGGTTGGGACGTAAATAATAAAATCATGCTGCTTTGCAAATTCACAGTAGCTGACTGATCTGGGAAGACGCTTAAATTAAGATTTTCTCAGTTCTAGTCAGGGAGCCATATAAAAGAATTTAACTTGAATAAATGTTAACATAATATAAAATGAAGTTAACATTAAAGGTCGAAAGAGGTCATATGATGCTAGAAATTTTAAAGCGACTTGAATATTATGCTCAAGTACAACCGCAGTCTATTGCGCTTCAAATTGATGATGAAAGATTAAGTTATGAGGCGTTATACCAAAATATATGCAACTATACCGTGACGTTGCCAATGTTTCAAAGTGGATGTAGGGTAGGCTTGTTGAGTGACTCGCCTATAACGAATATGACTAATTATTTTATTATTTTAATGATGGGCGGTGTGCCGTGCTTTATAGATGCCAAGTGGACACAAGCAACAATTGATGAACTCATAGAGACGTATCACATTGAATATATCGCCACAGCTATCGCCAACTTTGAACCGACTGTATCGTATGGGACATATGATCAATATATGAATGAACAAGCGAAGGTTGAGCATATACTACATATTGGCTTCACCTCAGGGACTACAGGACTACCCAAGGCATATTACCGAAATGAACTTTCATGGGTTGCATCATATAAAGAAAATGAAGCTTTATTACTTAACCAAGAAAAAATTTTAGTTGCGCCTGGTCCACTCGCGCATTCATTATCATTGTACACTTGCATCTACGCGCTTTATTCGGGAAGAACATTTATTGGACAAAGACAATTCAACACACATCGCTTGATACCAATATTAAGGCAACAATACTCCAATATAGCGTTATTTCTTGTGCCAACAATGTTACATCAATTATTAACTACTGAATCGAAATTAACATGTATTACATCTATATTGTGTAGTGGTTCGAAATTATCAGAACCATTGTTTAAAGCAGTGACACAACAGTATGAACACGCCAACATCATTGAGTTCTTTGGAACATCGGAAGCAAGCTTTATTACATATAACTTTAATCAAACAGCGCCAACGCGTTCGGTCGGACAAGTGTTTTCGAATGTTTCAATTCAACTTGAAGAACAAGATGAACGACACATTGGATTGTTAAAGGTTCAAAGTAATATGACTTATTCAGGCTATGTTAATGCTGGAGTCGTGCAACCTCAAAGTTGGATAGAGACAGGTGATTACGCCTATGTAAAAGATAAGTATCTTTATTTAGTGAGTCGTCAAAGCGATCGCCTTATTATTGGAGGTAAAAATATATATCCCAGTGTGATAGAGCAACAAGTAAAATTATTAGATGGAATTGAAGAAGCGGTTGTTATTGGTGAACCACATCGTCAGTTTGGTGAAATTACTGTATTAATCTATCTCGGAGATCGAGCACTCACATATGCAACGTTGAAACATTATTTACAACAAACGTTATCAAGATATGAAATACCATCTAAGATTTTGAAAGTCAGTAAACTGCCTTTTACGAATAGCGGCAAAGTAGCACGGCGTAAAGTACAATCACTTTATTTAAAGGGGGCATTTAAATCGTGAGAGAAGCAGTTATAGTGTGGGCTAAGCGGACACCATTTGGTAAATACGGAGGCATATTGAAGCATTTAGAACCTGAAGCTTTATTGGTGCCACTTTTTCAAAATATAAAGGCAAGTTTTCCTGAAATTATAGATCAAGTGGATGATGTAGTATTAGGCAATGTGGTAGGTAATGGTGGCAATATTGCTAGAAAGGCAGTACTAGAGTCTGGCTTAAAGCATACTATTCCTGGTGTTACAGTGGATCGACAGTGTGGTTCGGGACTTGAAAGTATCATCTATGCGTGTCGAATGGTGCAATGTGGAGCTGGACGCGTGTATATCGCAGGGGGCGTAGAAAGTACAAGTCGTGCGCCTTGGAAGATGAAACGCCCTCAGTCAGTATATGAATCACAGTTGCCACAATTTTATGAGCGCGCATCATTTGCACCTGAAGGGCAAGATCCAAGCATGATTGAAGCAGCTGAGAACGTGGCGCAACATTATAATATCTCTCGGCAGAATCAAGATGCATTTGCAGCACGGAGTCATCGATTGGCAACAACACATTTTGATAATGGTGATATACAATGTGAAATTCTCCCTTTAAAGGTTAAGGGGGAGTGGTTGCGTAAAGATGAAAGTTTGAAACCAACGTTAACTGAATCACGTTTGCAACGATTAAGACCGCTTATATCGAATGGTACAGTAACAGTTGGAAATAGTTGCATGAAGAATGATGGTGCTGGGCTAGCTTTAATTATGGATAAAGAAACGGCTATAGCATTAGGCTTGAAATACGGCATGGTGTTTAAAGATGCTGTTACAACAGGTGTGGATCCAACGTTACTAGGAATTGGACCAGTACCTGCAGTCTCACAATTATTAAAGAAACAGCAATTAAATATTGAAGATATCCAAGCGATTGAACTTAACGAAGCCTTTAGTTCACAAGTACTTGCATCCATAAATGAGTTGCATGCATGTATAGAGAAGGTAAATCAATGGGGTGGTGCGATTGCTACAGGACACCCATATGGTGCAAGTGGCGCGGCATTAGTTGCTAGACTATTAAATTTACCTAAGTGGCAGTTAGGAATTACTACGATGGGCATAGGAGGAGGTATGGGTAATGCAATTCTCTTTGAAAAGTGGAACCACTGAAATGATAGCAATTGAATTTCATGAGCATGATGTGCGTCGTTATTGTGATGTAATCGGTATGGCGTATGATGGCATCGTTCCACCATTAATGTGTGCTAAACTATGGCCTAAATTTAAAATGTTCCAAGTTTTCAAGGGGAAGCCGATACGACTAGTCCGTACTAATGTTGAGAAATTTGAAAATTTAGAAAGTGACATGCAATATTGTGCATATTTAACGTATAAAAGTTGCGATAAAATAAAACAATTTAACCGTTTTATCTTTAAATTAGAAATTAATAAAAATAATAAAACTTGTATGATTATCGAACAAATATTTATTTCTGGGGAGGGAATATATGGTTTTTAATAAGGAGTTGGTAGATCAATATTTAAAAATTGTTGATGATGAAAATCCAATTCATAGCGATATTGTACCAGGACAGCTCATAGTTGAAAAAGTATTTTCAATGTTAGATCAACACTGGGATAAATATAAAATTAAATACCTTGAAAGTATTGGCATCAATGAGTTTGTGGGATTTGAAGTTGTTGGAAAGAATAAAATTATTGTTTCGAATAAATCAGGTGGGGTAAAACTAGTTATAATTAGAAATTGATAAAAATATTATTTTCTAATTATAACTTTTTTTGCTTTTATTAAAATTTTGAAAGCGTGTACATAAGAATATTGTTAAATTCTGTAATATGAATAATATTGTATTTTTGAAATTAATATAATTTTTAGTAATTTGACAACATTCATTAGGTCTGTATAATTATGTAACATAAACAAAAGGAGTGTTACAGGTCATGGATTTTAAAAAAGATAGAATTAACATGGTCGATGGGCAAACAGCGAAGAAAACAGTGTTTGCTACAGGTATTGGTAACGCCATGGAATGGTTCGACTTTGGTGTCTATGCGTACACTACAGCATATATCGGTGCGAATTTCTTTTCACCGGTACAGAACCCACAAATTCAACAAATATTTACGTTTGCCGCATTAGCAATTGCGTTCCTATTACGACCAATAGGCGGGATCGTATTTGGTATTATTGGTGACAAATATGGACGTAAAGTTGTATTAACTACGACAATTATTTTAATGGCTTTATCAACATTAACGATTGGTATTTTACCAAACTACGATACGATAGGCTTATGGGCACCAGCGCTCTTGCTACTTGCTAGAGTGTTACAAGGTTTCTCTACTGGTGGGGAATATGCAGGTGCGATGACTTATATTGCTGAAATTTCACCAGATAAGAAACGTAATAGTTTAGGTAGTGGTCTTGAAATTGGTACACTATCGGGTTATATTGCTGCTTCTATTATGATTGCATTATTAAGCTTCTTCTTAAGTGATGCACAAATGGAAGCTTGGGGTTGGAGAATTCCATTTATCCTAGGATTATTCCTTGGTTTATTTGGACTTTATTTACGTCGTAAGTTAGAAGAATCTCCAATTTATGAAAATGATGTACAGGCACCAGAACGTGACGATATAGGATTCTTTACAATTATTCGTTATTACTTTAAAGATATCTTAGTATGTTTCGTAGCAGTTGTCTTCTTCAATGTAACTAACTATACAGTGACTGCCTACTTGCCGACATACTTAGGACAAATTGTAAAGATTGACCAAACGACAACAAGTGTATTAATTACTTGTGTTATGGCAATTATGATTCCATTAGCTTTATTCTTTGGTAAATTAGCAGATAAAATTGGTGAGAAGAAGGTATTCTTAATTGGTACTGGTGGTCTGACACTATTAAGTATCGTTGCGTTTAGTTTATTAAATACGCAATCATTACCATTCATTATCCTTGGTGTGTTTATTTTAGGTTTCTTCTTATCAACATATGAAGCAACAATGCCTGGTTCATTACCAACAATGTTCTATACACATATTAGATATCGAACATTAGCGGTAACGTTTAATGTTTCCGTTTCATTATTCGGAGGTACGACACCTTTAGTGAACTCATGGTTAGTTGAATCAACTGGTAATATTTACGCACCAGCGTATTATTTAACAGCAATTAGTATTATCGGCTTTATTGTGATTGCAGTTCTACATGTAAGCACTGCCGGTAAATCACTTAAAGGATCTTATCCTAATGTTGATAATAAAAAAGATTTACAATTTTATGAATCAAATCCTAAAAAAGCATTATGGTGGATTAAGACTAAGAAAAATAAAAACGCATAATATGATATTTACACGCATTGATGCAAACGTGCATCAATGCGTTTTATGATGTATTCAGATTGCAACGGAAAAGCATATACCCAAAAATATAGCGTCAATGTTAGTAAAGCTTAAAGATACGCTCTAAGCTTCCAAGGGGGGACAATCCTTGTCTAACATTGACGCTATTTAAATAAGGTGAGTTTAGGAATGATTAATGACTTTTAAAGTTACTCAATAGTATTAGGGGGCATAAGAACTTTTAAGTCAATTTTGGGAATAATTCATCTGTTTGAATTCTCAATTTGGAAAACACTTTTATTGTGCTTCCTGATGTCTTAATGACTTAATAACCTAGTTTCATGTTATCAAGGTCATTTTCTAGTAGAGAGAGCAATTTATAGATTTCATTCTTGTTAAACGTTTCATCAAATTTTACCGTAATTGTCTTGAAGGTTTTCGTAATGATTTCGTACATTGGGATACCATTCTCTATATTTTGCTTGTAGATAATCATGATGTGTAATTCCTCCTTTGTCTCTCTACACTTAATATAGTAAAGCAATTTTAAAATAAAAACATGAGCCCAAGGTACCAACTTTGGATACAACGTATAGCCCATCACTTTCTACGACTTAATACCTAGAATTTATAATAAGCCTAAATTAATGTGAATGACTTTAATAAAAATACCTCCTCAATAAATGATCTTAAAAAAGACTTTATTGAGGAGGTTAGTTTGAGTTAATAAAAATTAAGTGTTTACTATTATACTTCTGTTACCTCTACATCGATGTGTTCAACGCGGTTATATGCACCGTGATCTACAGGACCTACGAAGTCGTTCATTTTCCAACCGTTTTTAATTGCTGAAGCAACAAATGCTTTCGCACTAATCACAGCTTCTTTAGGTGATTTGCCATTTGCTAGGTATGCTGTTGTAGCAGCTGCAAACGTACAACCAGCACCATGGTTATAGCTTTGTTGGAACATGTCTGTAGTTAATTGATAGAACGTGTTGCCATCATAGTATAAGTCGTAAGATTTATCTTGATTTAATGCTTTACCACCTTTAATAATAATGTGTTTAGCACCTTGATTATAAATAATTTCAGCAGCTTTCTTCATATCTTCAATAGAAGTTAATTTACCTAAACCAGATAGTTGACCAGCTTCAAATAAGTTAGGTGTTACAACAGTTGCTTTAGGTAATAAATGTTCGATCATTGCGTCAGTATTTCCTGGGTTAAGTACTTCATCTTCCCCTTTACATACCATAACAGGGTCGACTACGAAATATTGTGCACCTGATTGTTCAAATGCTTCACCAGCACGTTTAATGATTTCTTGTGTACCTAACATGCCTGTTTTAACTGCATCTGGACCAATTGAAATCGCTGTTTCTAATTGTTTTTCGAATAAATCCATTGGAAGAGGTGTCACATCATGTGACCAAGTTTCTTTATCCATCGTTACAACAGCAGTTAAAGCGACCATGCCGTATGTGTCTAGTTCTTGAAATGTTTTAAGGTCAGCTTGCATACCAGCGCCCGCACTTGTATCTGAACCTGCAATTGTTAATACTTTTTTTAAAGCCATGTACATTCACTCCCGACAATTTCTAATCTATGTCTAATCATAGCATGTTTATCGGACAACGTGCTAGCTTGAAGTAATGGATGAAATCAATAACTTATAAGGTGCGCATTATGTTAAAATATGGCTTGAGGTGAAAGCGATGGAATGGTCAGAAATATTTCACGATATTACGGAACGACACGATTTTACAGAGATGCATGATTTTTTAGAAAAAGAATATACGACGCAAATTGTCTACCCAGATCGAGAAAATATTTATCAAGCCTTTGATTTAACACCATTTGAAAATGTAAAAGTAGTGATATTAGGTCAAGACCCTTATCATGGTCCAAATCAAGCGCATGGTTTAGCGTTCTCGGTACAACCCAATGCTAAGTTCCCGCCATCATTAAGAAATATGTACCAAGAATTAGAAGATGATATCGGATGTCACAGAACATCACCCCATTTACAAGATTGGGCACGCGAAGGCGTCTTATTACTCAATACCGTTTTAACGGTACGACAAGGCGAAGCGCATTCTCATAAAGATATTGGATGGGAAACATTTACAGATGAAGTCATTCAAGCGATTTCGAAACAACGTGAGGATGTTGTGTTCATATTATGGGGTAAACCTGCACAACAGAAGATTAAATTAATTGATACATCCAAACATTATATTATTAAATCACCACATCCAAGTCCTTTATCGGCGTATCGCGGATTTTTTGGTTCTAAACCATATTCAAAGGCGAATGATTATTTAATAAGTAAAGGTAAAACACCTATAAATTGGTGTGAGAATGGGGAGGTTTAAATGAATAAAGCACAAGTAATTCAGTTGATTGAACAAGAATTAGTGCAAGCTGATGAGGCGACGAATGCGCAACAATTTGAAAAACATATGTATGCAATCCATACACTAACGTCGATCTATGCTAATGGTGACAGTAAGTCGGTGTCTTCTAAGACACAAAGTCAAGATTTTACCAATACGGTGACGCCGTCATTTTCAAAAGTAAATCAAAGTTCGACTACATCAACGTCACAAGATAAATCTAAAGTGACAGCTGCAGAAATCGAAGCGATGGGTGGAACAGTTCCAAATACCATGAAATCGACACAGAATAATCACTTACCGTCTAATACGATGATCACGGACGATGAAATCGGTAATGGGGAATCCATATTTGATTTTTAAACTGAATAAGGAGAATGAAGAGATATGATGAAATTGTTTATAATACTAGGTGCGTTATGTACGATGATGTCAGTTGGTACTGGGGCGTTTGGTGCGCACGGACTTGAAGGTAAATTATCGGATAAATATATGTCAGTTTGGGAAAAAGCGGTAAATTATCAAATGTACCATGGATTAGGATTAATCATTATTGGCGTGATTAGCGGTACAACATCTATTAATGTGAATTGGGCAGGCTGGCTACTCTTTCTAGGTGTCGTGTTCTTTAGTGGTTCATTATATATTCTAGCTTTAACACAAATCCGCATTTTAGGAGCGATTACACCTATTGGTGGCGTGTTATTTATTACAGGTTGGCTTATGCTTATCATTTCTACATTTAAATTTGTAGGGTAAGATTTAATATGATTTAAAGCTTTTATGTGATTGAATTTAAGTAGATAAACACTTATATTGTATCAATACTATAGATTGAATAACTCACCTTTGGGGTATATAGCATACTTGAGGTGAGTTTATTTTATGAGCAAAAATAATAAAAATCAGAATATAGATCGAGGCGATTTGAAACAGAACCTCTCTGAAAAATTTGTCTGGGCGATTGCTTATGGTTCATGTATTGGTTGGGGTGCCTTTATTTTACCTGGGGATTGGATTAAGCAATCTGGGCCAATTGCGGCATCTATCGGTATCGTTATTGGTGCATTATTAATGATACTTATTGCAGTGAGTTATGGCGCTTTAGTAGAGCGATTTCCAGTTTCAGGGGGCGCCTTTGCATTTAGTTATTTAAGTTTCGGAAGATATGTTAGTTTCTTCTCGTCATGGTTTCTAACATTTGGCTATGTATGTGTGGTTGCACTTAATGCGACTGCGTTTAGTTTATTAGTGAAATTTCTACTTCCAGATTTGCTTAATAATGGGCGGTTATACACGATTGCAGGATGGGATGTTTACATAACTGAAATCATTATTGCAACAGTGTTATTACTAGTGTTTATGTTTGTAGCCATTCGTGGTGCAAGTGTATCTGGTTCATTACAATATTACTTTTGTGTAGCTATGGTCATCGTTGTCTTACTGATGTTCTTTGGCTCATTCTTTGGTAATAATTTTGATTTTAATAATTTACAACCATTAGCCAATCCAAGTACAGGCTGGTTTACATCTATTATTATGATTGTGGCGGTAGCGCCATGGGCTTATGTTGGATTTGACAACATTCCCCAAACTGCGGAGGAATTTAACTTTTCACCGAATAAGACGTTTAAATTAATTGTTTATAGTTTGCTTGCAGCGTCATTAACTTATGTTGTTATGATTTTATATACAGGTTGGTTAAGTACGAATAGTGCAAGTTTAAATGGTAATTTATGGGTGACAGGTGCAGCAACACAAACTGCCTTTGGTTACATTGGCTTAGGTGTATTAGCTATAGCGATTATTATGGGTATTTTTACAGGTTTAAATGGCTTCTTGATGAGTGCCAGTCGATTACTCTTCTCGATGGGGCGTTCTGGAATTATGCCAACTGCGTTTAGTAAATTACATTCTAAGTATAAAACACCTTATATTGCGATTATCTTTTTAGTAGCTGTAACTTTAATTGCGCCTTGGTTAGGTCGTACGGCATTAACATGGATTGTTGATATGTCGTCAACAGGCGTATCGATTGCTTATTTTATTACATGTTTATCTGCTGCTAAGTTATTTAGCTTTAATAAAGAAAGCAATACGTATGGGCCTGTCTATAAGACATTTGCCATTTTAGGTTCGATTGTATCGTTTATCTTCCTTTTATTATTATTAGTGCCTGGTTCACCGGCGTCACTGTCAATGCCGTCTTATATTGCGTTAGGCGGATGGCTAGTGATAGGATTGATTTTCTTTGTGATTCGCTATCCTAAATTAAAGAACATAGATAGTGATGAATTAAGTCGATTAATTTTAAATCGTTCTGAAAAAGAAGTTGAGGATATGGTAGACGATACCTATAAATCATAGAGTGAAAAAACGTTCAATTTAAAAAGCGCGGGACAAAAATAATATAATGAAGCTATTTTGCAAATTCGCAGTAGCTGACTGAACTGAGAAGGCGCTTAATTAAAGCTTTTCTCAGTTCTAGTCATCCTTGCGGGCGGGGCCCCAACAAAGAGAATTTCACTCAAGAAATTCTACAAGCAAAGCAAGCTGGGAGTGGGACGACGAATTTAAAAGAATTCTGTCCCACTCCCTTCTAATATCATATATATAATCAAAGACGTTAAATTCTTTTTCGTGTTCTTGCAAATCCAGATAATATAATTTTAGAAATTTGGTCTGCAAATAATAAGCCAAGTGCAATGGCACCTGCAATCAGTGTGACTTCAAGCATTGTATTAATGGCTTTACTAAAGTCTAATAGCACCAAGTTCTTAGTTGCATCAAATGCAAGGCCACCTGGGACAAGTGGAATGATGCCAGGTACCATGAAGATAATTGCCGGCTCTCTCTTTGTACGAGCCATATAATGACTAATTAAACCTAGTGCTAAACTACCAAAGAAACTTGAATAAATGGTATGTACATTTAACCCTTGAAAGAAGAGAATGTAAACCATCCAACCACAGGCACCTACAAACCCACATGAAAGATAGAGCTTTCTAGGTGCGTCGAAGATCACACAGAAAAATAGTGAAGCGGTATAACTAAAAATTAAGTTTAATATCCAAAACATTCATTCCCACTCCTAAACTAAAATTAATACTGAGCCAACGCCAGCGCCAATACCAAAAGCGGTGACAAGTGCTTCTAAGGATTTCGTTGTAAACATAAGCATATGGCCACCAAATAAGTCTTGTATGGCATTGGTTATAAGCACCCCGGGAACGATTGGCATAACAGAGGCGATAATAATGGTTGCGAGGTCTCCGGTAGGTAATAAGTGATGTCCCAGTACCGATATAATACCGATAACAAGCGATCCTAGAAATTCTGGAATGAATTGCGCATGTAAGCGTCTATCTAAAATTTCAACGACAAGATAGCCTAAACCACCTGCTAACAGTGCTGTAATAACATCGATCAGTTTACCATCTTGTAAGTACAAGAAACTAATCGCGATAATAGCCGCAGCAATCCCTTTAAATAATAAGCTACTATCTCGTTTAGCAACATATATATTTTCAAGCTTTAGTTTAGCTTCTTCAAGTGTAATAGCACCTTTAGTTATTAAACGTGAAATTTCATTTGTTTGTGAAATTTTAATGAGATTGGTATCACGTGAGTTAATTCTAAAAATTCGAGGATAAGATTCGTTGTGTAATGTAAATTGAATGACAGTATTAGTGACAAAGCTATTACTTTCAGAATAGCCAAGTTTACGCGCAATACGAGTCATCGTATCTTCAACACGTGTTCCTTCTGCACCCGATTCTAATAATATACGTCCAGCCATCATGACGACGTCTTTGATTAATTTTTCATCTGCATTTTCATGTATTTGTGTATTATCCATTTCATCACCATTCGTTAAGATGTATTCATAATTATAGTCAATCAATCTGAGATATTAAAGCTATTTATACTTAAGTTGTCATATTAAATCGACTAATTCATTTAAAGTCATACGTTTATAGTAAGTTGTTATAAACATGCGTGAAGGCATTATTGAGTGTATGTCGTTAGGGGATTTACTAAAAATTAAGTTGGCATTCAATGACTACAACGCATACGCCATTCTGCACAATGAAGACAGTATACCATTAAAGTAGTCGAGATAAATCAAAACGTGTATATTAATCAAAATAGTATAAAATTGCAATATATTTAAAATGAAAACGATATAGAAACTCATTCTATAATGTTTCAAAATATTACAATTTGGTTAAATAATAATTAGTTAGCAATTTATGAGTCATATTGGGTAGCGACAATATAATCATGATTGTTAATGTTCAGAGTAGTAATTAAGTTCTCCCAAAACGCATACTACACTATAATAACCTGAGACATCGCATGTGTCTCAGGTTGTTTTTATTGTGGACTTGTGCACGACTTTACTAGACTATAGTATTTCCCTAAATGGTCGTCGATTAAACTACGATTAGATGAATCATAGTGAATATTGCAGTTCGATATCATAGTGTTAATGGGAGTATTTAAAACGGATTTCTATATTTAATAAATAAGAAGTTGGGAGCGGGACAGAATTCATTTGAATTCGTCGTCCCTCTCCCAACTTGCTTTGCTTGTAGAATTTCTTAGTGAAATTCTCTTTGTTGGGGCCCCGCCCGCAAGGATGACTAGAACTGAGAAAAGCATGATTTAAGCGCCTTCTCAGTTCAGTCAGCTACTGCGAATTTGCAAAATAGCTGCATTATATTATTTATGTCTCAACCTCAACAAGTTATACATAAACAAGTGATAAAATGACTTAACAATAGATTAGATAGCGAAGAAGTGTTCGAAATCATCTGTTGTTAAGATATGACCAATGTAGAACCCACCAAATTCACCATATCTAGCGGTTGTTTCGTCAAAACGCATTTCATATACAATCTTCTTGAATTGTAGTACATCGTCTGAGAATAGCGTTACACCCCATTCAAAGTCATCGAAACCAACTGATCCAGTGATAAATTGTTTGATTTTACCTGCATATTGTCGACCAATCATACCATGGTTATACATTAATTTCTTACGTTCTTCCATTGGTAACATATACCAGTTGTAAGTTTCATTACGACGTTTATCCATTGGGTAAAAACAAATATATTCTGTTCTAGGTAATTCAGGATATAATCTTGCTCTAATATGTGGATTTTGATATGGATCTTCATCCGATTTACCTGCTAGATAATTACCTAATTCAATAACTGATACGTATGAGTAAGTTTGAATTAAGAAATCAGCAATACGAAGTTTATTGAATTCATTCTCAATCTCATTTAATTCTTTCATTTCCGGACGTAAATACCATAATAATATGTCGGCTTTTTGACCAGTAATATTATATAGTGCATAGTCACCGGCTTGTTGTTCTCTGGCGCTAGCTTTATCGTTAATGAATGTCTTGAATTCATTAATCATTGCTTCACGTTCGTCCTCAGGCACTAGTCTGAATGTTGCCCAATCAACAGCATAGAATAAATGAAGACTGTACCAACCATCTAAAGTTTCAGCTGCTTCACTCATGTGTATCGCTCCTTCGAAAATTGATTATTGTTGTTTAATACAGACTAAATTTTATCATAAAGAGAATTAGTAAACATACTTAAATGATTACAAATTAGTGAAATGGAAATATCAATACAAATACAGTATAATTAGGTTGCAAAATATTATTATGAAATTATTTAGGAGGGCATTATGTCTAGTTTATTAGATGTATTACAAGAGAAACTTTCAGGAAAAAATGTCAAAATCGTATTACCTGAGGGTGAAGATGAGCGTGTGTTAACAGCTGCTACACAATTACAAGCAACTGACTATGTAACACCTGTCGTTTTAGGTGACTATGACAAAATTAATTTATTAGCTAAAGACAAAGGATTAGATGTTTCAGATATCGAAATCATCAATCCATCTACAAGTGAACTCAAACCAGAATTAGTTAAATCATTCGTTGAACGCCGTAAAGGTAAAGCGACTGAAGAACAAGCTGAAGAATTATTAAATAACGTTAACTATTTCGGTACAATGTTAGTTTATGCTGGTCATGCTGACGGATTAGTAAGTGGTGCTGCGCATTCAACTGGAGATACTGTTCGCCCTGCATTACAAATCATTAAAACAAAACCAGGCGTATCTAAAACTTCTGGTATCTTCTTTATGATTAAAGATGACCAACAATATGTATTTGGTGACTGTGCAATCAATCCAACATTAGAATCATCTGATTTAGCAGAAATCGCTGTTGAAAGTGCGAAATCAGCTAAAAGCTTTGGCATGGACCCACGCGTTGCGATGTTAAGTTTCTCAACTAAAGGTTCAGCTAAATCTGACGATGTTGATAAAGTTGCAAATGCAGTTAAATTAGCTCAAGAAAAAGTAGAATCTGAAGGCTTAACAGATGTTGTCATTGATGGTGAATTCCAATTTGATGCTGCCATTGTACCTTCAGTAGCAGAGAAAAAAGCACCAGGTGCTAAAATCCAAGGTAATGCAAATGTCTTTGTATTCCCAAGCTTAGAAGCTGGTAACATTGGATACAAAATTGCGCAACGTTTAGGTGGATTTGACGCAGTTGGTCCTGTATTACAAGGTTTAAACTCACCTGTTAACGACTTATCACGCGGTTGCTCAACTGAAGACGTTTATAAATTATCAATCATTACAGCTGCTCAAACATTACAATAATGGATTTAGCAAGCAAGTACTTTAATGATATTGATTGGCGCTATGTAGATCATTCATCTGGTTTAGCGCCAATGCAATCATTTGCTTTTGACGATACGTTTTCAGAAAGTGTAGGTAAAGATTTATCATGCAACGTGGTTAGAACGTGGATCCACCAACATACAGTTATTCTTGGTATCCATGATTCTCGTTTGCCATTTCTTAAAGATGGTATTCGATATTTAACGGATGACATTGGTTATAATGCCATTGTGAGAAACTCAGGTGGCCTTGGCGTCGTGTTAGATCAGGGTGTGTTAAATATTTCTCTTATTTTCAAAGGTCAAACTGAAACGACCATTGATGAAGCATTTACAGTGATGTACTTATTGATTTGTAAAATGTTCGAAAATGAAAATGTAGAGATTGATACACGTGAAATTGAGCATTCATACTGCCCAGGTAAATTCGACTTAAGCATAGACGGTAAAAAGTTTGCCGGCATTTCACAACGACGTGTTCGAGGTGGTATTGCAGTTCAAATATACCTTTGCGTTGAAGGTTCAGGTTCAGAACGTGCGGAAATGATGCGAGTCTTTTATGAACATGCGCTAAAAGGTGAAGTAACTAAATTTAAATATCCAGATATTCAACCTGAATGTATGGCATCACTTGAAACACTCCTTGGACGAGACATTAAAGTGCAAGATGTAATGTTTCAACTATTGCATGCGATTAAAGATTTAGGTGGTAATCTGAATATGGATCCCATCACAGAAGATGAATGGTCACGTTATGAAGGTTATTTCGACAGAATGATAGATCGTAATGAGAAGATGAATCGTTCAATAGAAGGAAATTAAGCGTGAAACAACTTTTAAAATAAAAAATTTGATACAGTTAAAGGAGACTTTCTATTACTTTTATATAGTTTAGAAAGTCTCCTTTTCATTTGAATAAATGTAAAGTTTAGTGGAATTATATATCAAATTTATTATAAATTGCTATATTCCTATTACTTTTTATAGTAATATAGTTTAGGTGGATTAATATAAAAACAATGTATATTGCGTGTCATCATCATGCGCAGAGAGTGGGTTCAAACCGCGGAATGGATCGATCAATCGTAAACCAGTGATATAGCAGTATGTTAGAGATTTTAAATTTTAGGGTATAATTATTTTTAAGTTTTAAAGTAAATAATTTGAGTCTATTTTTAATCAGTTTGCAACAAACGCAAAAATGAATTTAGACGAAGACAAATGTCATTAAAGATAAATTTACGTATATATACATCGATAAAAATCGATAAATCAAACACCAAGTTACTTAAGCATACATAGAGTTGGCAGATTAAGGATATATGCATGATACGTATGTCCACTGATCTCGAAAATAATTTTTCAGAAAGAATATTAAAGGTGAGATATCATGGTACAACGTGGCTATGGGGAGTCTAACGGCAAAATAATATTAATCGGGGAGCATGCAGTCACATTCGGTGAACCTGCAATTGCGATTCCGTTCACTTCAGGAAAAGTAAAAGTCTTAATTGAAAGTTTAGAAAAAGGGAATTACTCAGCAATTCAAAGTGATGTCTATGATGGACCACTTTATGATGCGCCAGAACATTTGAAATCGTTAATAGGGCATTTCGTTGAAAACAAAAAGGTAGAAGAGCCGTTATTAATTAAAATTCAAGCTAATTTACCCCCATCTAGAGGGTTAGGTTCAAGTGCAGCAGTTGCTGTAGCTTTCATAAGAGCAAGCTATGATTATTTAGGCTTACCATTAACGGATAAAGAATTATTAGAAAATGCAGACTGGGCAGAACGTATTGCACACGGTAAACCAAGCGGTATAGACACAAAGACGATTGTGACAAATCAACCTGTTTGGTATCAAAAAGGTGAAGTTGAAATATTAAAGACATTAGATTTAGATGGCTATATGGTTGTTATCGATACAGGTGTCAAAGGTTCAACTAAACAAGCAGTTGAAGATGTCCATCAATTATGTGATAACGACAAAAATTACATGCAAATTGTTGAACATATTGGCTCTTTAGTGTATTCAGCAAGTGAAGCCATTGAGCATCATAGTTTTGATCAATTAGCAACAATCTTTAATCAATGTCAAGATGACTTAAGAACATTAACAGTAAGTCACGATAAAATTGAAATGTTTCTTCGTTTAGGAGAAGAAAATGGATCGGTCGCTGGCAAGTTAACAGGTGGCGGTCGAGGTGGTAGTATGCTTATCTTAGCTAAAGAATTGCAAACAGCTAAGCGTATTGTCGCTGCCGTTGAAAAAGCTGGCGCACAACATACATGGATTGAGAAGTTAGGAGGATAAACCATTGAAAAAGAGTGGTAAAGCACGCGCACATACGAATATTGCACTGATTAAATATTGGGGTAAAGCAGATGAAGCATTAATTATTCCAATGAATAATAGTTTGTCAGTTACACTAGACCGTTTCTACACTGAAACGCGTGTTACATTTGACGACACATTGACTGAAGATCAGTTAATCCTAAACGGGGAAACTGTAAACGCTAAAGAAAGCGCTAAGATTCAACGTTATATGGACATGGTTCGTAAAGAAGCAGGTATTTCAGAACATGCACTTATTGAAAGTGAGAATTTTGTTCCGACAGCTGCAGGATTAGCGTCTTCAGCGAGTGCGTATGCTGCATTAGCTGGTGCGTGTAATGAAGCTCTACAATTAGGTTTGTCTGATAAAGACCTTTCACGTTTAGCGCGTCGTGGTTCTGGTTCAGCATCGCGAAGTATTTATGGCGGATTTGCTGAATGGGAAAAAGGGCATGATGATGAAACGTCTTATGCACACCGTGTTGAATCCGACAGTTGGGAAAACGAATTGGCTATGATTTTTGTAGTCATTAATAATAAATCTAAAAAAGTATCTAGTCGCTCGGGCATGTCATTGACACGTGATACGTCTCGCTTTTATCAATATTGGTTAGATCATGTTGAACCAGATTTGAAAGAGACGAAAGCGGCAATTAGTCAAAAAGATTTCAAGCGTATGGGTGAAGTGATAGAAGCCAATGGTTTACGTATGCACGCTACAAATTTAGGGGCACAACCGCCATTTACATATTTAGTACAAGAAAGTTACGATGCAATGCGCATCGTTCAGGAATGTAGGGAAGCGGGTTTGCCATGTTACTTTACAATGGACGCGGGACCTAATGTCAAAGTATTGATCGAGAAGAAAAATCAACAAGCCATCGTAGATAAATTTCTACAAGCGTTTGATCAATCAAAAATCATCACAAGTGATATTACACAATCAGGAGTCGAAATAATTAAGTAAGGAAGAGATATAATGATTCAGGTGAAAGCACCAGGAAAGCTTTATGTAGCAGGCGAATATGCAGTGACTGAGCCGGGATATAAGTCTGTCTTAATTGCAGTTGATCGATTTGTGACTGCTACGATTGAAGCTTCAAATGAGGTAACAGGTACGATTCACTCAAAGACACTACATTATGAGCCTGTAACGTTTAATCGCAATGAAGATAAAATAGATATCTCCGATGCCAATGCTGCGAGTCAATTGAAATATGTTGTAACTGCGATTGAAGTTTTTGAACAATATGCAAGAAGTTGCAACATTGAATTAAAGCACTTTCATTTAGAAATTGACAGTAACTTAGATGATGCTTCAGGTAATAAGTATGGGCTTGGCTCGAGTGCAGCTGTCTTAGTATCTGTTGTTAAGGCTTTAAATGAGTTTTACGATATGCAATTGTCTAATTTATATATTTATAAATTGGCGGTCATTTCTAACATGCGACTACAAAGTTTAAGCTCATGTGGTGATATTGCTGTCAGCGTGTATAGTGGATGGCTAGCTTATAGTACGTTTGACCATGATTGGGTTAAACAACAGATGGAAGAAACTTCAGTTAGTGAAGTACTAGAAAAGAATTGGCCGGGACTTCATATTGAACCACTACAGGCACCAGAAAATATGGAAGTGTTAATTGGGTGGACAGGTTCACCTGCATCGTCACCACATTTAGTTAGTGAAGTCAAACGCTTGAAATCAGACCCTTCT
Organism: Staphylococcus borealis; assembly: GCF_001224225.1. GTDB lineage: Bacteria > Bacillota > Bacilli > Staphylococcales > Staphylococcaceae > Staphylococcus > Staphylococcus borealis. The sequence continues at coordinate 23,243 of NZ_CUEE01000015.1, forward strand.
TTCTACGGAAGATTCCTTGATCAGTCGCATGCGTGTGTTGAAAACTTAATTTATGCCTTTAAAACGAATAACATTAAAGGTGTTCAAAAGATGATACGACAAAATCGCATGATTATTCAACAAATGGATAATGAGGCGACGGTTGATATCGAAACTGAAAATTTAAAATTATTATGTGATATTGGAGAACGTTATGGTGCTGCTGCTAAGACATCTGGAGCTGGCGGCGGTGACTGTGGTATCGCAATTATCGATAATCGTATCGATAAAAATCGTATTTATGATGAATGGGCATCTCACGGTATTAAACCGTTGAAATTTAGAATTTATCATGGACAATAATCATATTCGCACGTAAACGAGTGGGACTAAATTCAAATGTTGAATCAATGTCTTGCTCTTTTTTAATGAAAGTGCGCATGACTTTTAATGATTTGCTTGAATTTTTTAGTAAAAGGAGTAAAATAATTAGAGTTAAATTCATTGATGTGTATGTAAAACTTTTAAAAAAATTTATATAGCAACGACAATATAGAAAGGTAGGTGGCAAGGTGAAAAATAAATTCTTGATTTGTGATGAATGTCAGGCGGTTAATATTAAAACATTGAAGAGAAAACTAGAGAAGTTAGATCCAGAAGCGGAAATTGAAATTGGTTGCCAATCTTATTGTGGTCCTGGACGTCGAAAAACGTTTGCTTTTGTCAATAATCGTCCACTTGCTGCGCTTACTGAAGACGAACTATTAGAAAAAGTCACAGCCCAGCTTAAAAAACCAAGAGATCCAGAAGAAGAAGAGCGTCTAAGAAAACGTAATGAAGAACGTAAACGTCGTAAAGAAGAACAAGACCACAAGCTAAAAGAAAAATTAGCTAAACGTAAAGCGAATAAATAATTAAATATTAGTATAAATTGAGCTATGAATGTATTCTAATCTGAATATTGTCGTAGCTTTTTTAATGTTAAAAAAAGAGCACTTAGAAGAACATCGTCTTCTAAGTGCTTAATTAAGTTTAATCCTATGACATTACAACAACGTTAGTTGCTTGTTCGCCACGTTGACCTTCAGTAATATCGAAGTCAACTTTTTGACCTTCTTCTAAAGTTTTGTAACCTTCACCAGCGATACCGCTGAAGTGTACGAATACGTCGTTACCATCTTCTCTTTCGATGAAACCAAAACCTTTTTCTGCGTTAAACCATTTTACTGTACCGTTATTCATATAGAATACCTCCATGTGCTTTTGCACGAATATTTGTAACAAATTCATTTATAAAAAAGAGAGTATTCTAGACAAACACACTACATTTAAATTCACGAGCTTTTATTACGTTAGATTAACTATAACTGTTATTCGTTAATAAGTAAAGCTTTTTATTTTTAAAAATATTGATAAGTTGAAATTATATCTCTCCATGCACTAATATGACAACGTTTTGGCACATAAAAAATGTTTTAAATATTAAATAAATCGTTAAATGATTCGACGATAGTTGGGTGCGTATAAATCGTATCTCTCAATGTTTGATAAGGAATATGCTGATCGATAGCTAATTTAATTAAGTTGATAATTTCTTCAGATTCTTTACCGTAAAGGGTAGCACCTAAAATCATATCGTTATCTTTGTTTATAACTACTTTGAAAATTCCACGCGCATCATTATTAATCTTATGTCTTGGAATTTGAGAGACAAGTAATGTATTTTCTATATAATTGTAGCCTTGAGACTGTGCTTCTTTAGCCGTTAAACCAACTCGAGATAACGGTGGGTCAATAAAGACAGAGTAAGGGATTGCACCACGGTTACCCGTTGTTCGCGAGCGATCTCCAAATAATTCAGACTGCAGTATTCGATAATCATCTAGCGAGATATACGTAAATTGTAGTCCACCTTTGACATCTCTTGCTGCATAAATGTGGGCAACTGATGTCTGTAAATGCGCGTTCACTTTAATTTCACCACGTTCGCCAAGTTCAATATCAGTGTGTTCAAGTGCTAAGTCAGTGTTAGGTACACGTCCAGTCGCTAACAGTACGGCATCAGCTGAGAAATTACCTTGAGTAGTTACAACTGTTGTTTGATTGCCTTCATTTTTAAATGCTTGTGTTTCTACATTTGTAATAAACGAAATGCCTTTATCTTCTAAATATTTAATTGCATGAGTAACCACGTCTTGATCTTCTCGTGGCATGATTTGTGAACCATATTCTAAAACAGTAACTTTAGTACCAAAATTTGCAAACATTGAAGCAAATTCTAAAGCGATATAGCCACCGCCAATAATTACTAAATGTTTAGGTTGATATGAAATATTTAATAATCCACGTGAATCATATAAATGTTGTGCGTTTTCTATCCCTTTGATAGCAGGAATATTTGATTTCGCACCAGTATTAATAACAATCTTATCTGCTGTTAATGTCTGAGCAACAGAACCATCTTCGTTTACGAGGTTAACTTCTGTATTGGATTTAAATTGAACTTTGTAAGTGAATACATCAATATTTGCATCATTTGCTAAGTTATCATAATTTTTCTTATTTAATGCGCGAACTACGTCTTTTTTTCTTGAAAAGGCAGAACCAAAATCTGTACCGTCCATACCATCATGTACGAGCACTTTAGAGGGAATACAGCCGTGATTGCTAGACTGTACATACTTCCATAGTTTATTAATAAAATTCGATACTAGTAATTTTAAGCGAATTCCTTTTTCGTCTAGTGTTACCAGTACCGATTATGTACTCAAAATAAATATTCTTTATCGCCATTTTGATAAAATCTTCTTTATCTTCATCGCTTGAGATATCCCACATTTCAAGTAGTAAATCTTTGTATTGTTTTATATCTTCGATATCGTATTGCTTAACTTCTCTATTTTCATTTTGCTTTTCATATTCTACGATAGTTTGATCAGTTTCTTTTATTAAATCGAATAACTCATCTTCTTGCATTAAACCATTCGCATAAAGTTTATGATACCTTTTGCGTTGTTCCATTACTTTATTAATATCGATAGTTATTTCGGGTTCATTTTGTTTTTGAGTAACTTCATATTTTTCTAAATCAAATCGTTTAAGATACTCATAAAACACTCGTAATACTTCACTTTCTTTGATATAAACAGGCTTTAAATTAGGTGTAACCTTACAATTATTGCAATAATATTGTTTAACAAAAATGTATCCTGAGTTAGATTTCTTTTTGTGAGAATTCAATGTTAATCTAGCACTGCAATTAGGACATACAAGTTTACCTCTAAATATAGATGTGTGCTTAACCTTTTTAGTATTCACTCTCTCATTCAATCTATCTTTCACCTTATCGTACATTTCCTCGGTGATAATAGCCTCATGGTTATTCTCTATATGTACGCCTCCCCAATCAAAATGACCTCGTGTGAACGGGTTCTTTAAAGCGTGTGTAATTGTTCTTCCTTGCCATTGAGTATTATTTGGTGGGGGTATGTCAGAATTATTCAATTTGCGTGCTATTGCGTTAGAACTTTGCCCTTTCATCGCTTCATCATATGCCCACAAAATGACATCTTTGTACTTATTAGGTACAAACTTATTATCTACACGGTCATAATAGAATGGTGGGGTAGTAAGCATGATACCTTTTCTAAGTGCTGCAAGTTTACCCATTTGTGTACGCTCTCGTATCGTTTCCCTTTCCCACTCTGCCATTGCACCAACTAATGTTACGAATAACCTACCCATTGCCGTAGTTGTATCATACACTTCCGTTGCACTTCTAAATGATACGTTATTCTGTTCAAATATTTCTAGCAGGTCCAATAAGTCACGTACATTACGTGTAAGCCTATCTAATTTGTAGACTAGAACTAAATCAAACTTATTTATATCTTTCATCAAACGTTGTAATTCTGGTCTATCTCGTTTAGCACCTGAATAACCAGCATCGACATAAGTGTCGTAAACAGTCCAATCATTAATATCGCAAAACGATTTGAGTTTACGTTCTTGTTCTTCGATTGAATAGCCGTGTTCTTTCTGCTCTAAAGTCGAAACTCTGCAGTAGACTGCTACTTTCATTTTCTCACTCCTAGTATTAAAACAAGAGCAAAGATGTTATAATACAAATAGAGTATTTTCTTATTGCTCTTGTGTTTTATAAATTTTGTATATTATGCGTTATCAGTTTCGGTTTGGTCGCCAGATGCTGATAACGTTTTTTTTATGTGATACGCTCGAAAGGTGTACCGCATTAATAAAATTTAAAATATAGATGTTACTATCCACTTCAACAATTCCCAAAGCAACATAATTGCAAAAATGAATCCTAAACAACCTATCCCCATTCCCGGAATTGCTAATAAACAAGTATAGAAGTTAGTACAACCATCATTTTGTTTAGCCATTTCTTTCTCCTTTTATTTAAAATTATATGAAAGTGTCACAAAGACACTTTACTCAAATATCCGATAGTTATAAATTACTTTTCTGCTATCCTTCTCAATAATTCAATAATTTCTTCGTTTTGCTTAATAATTTTATTATTTTGTTTGTTATTATCATCTAGCAGTTTAATTAAGACAAAATTTTGATTAATTAATTCATATGTGAACATTTGACCGGAATTACTGGGGTTAGCAAGTGTACTTGATAATTTCGAAGTGAAACTATCAATAAATTGTCCGACACCATTTTTATCCAAAGAATGTATAGCGTGTTCACTAAGAGAATTTAAATCTCTTTTATCCAAAGTTCTTTGTAGTTTTAAAGTATCGAATTTATTATTAGAACTCTCTTCTACAGAAATACCTTCAATTTCAATTGGGCGTTTATTCTTATAATCATCTATAATTTTACGTTTTTCTGAAATGGACATTTGTTTATACCTAACTTTTTGTTCTTTGGTCAAAGTACCTAGCAATATTCCTTCTGTCCATAATTCTTTCATAGTTAAATAATCATTAGACAATTCTTTCAATTACACCAACTCCTTATATTCAAACACTCGTAACGGCTCAAACTGAATAACGTATTTACCATATCGAGTGGAATAACCATATTTTTGTTTATAATGTGCAATACTTTGTAGCACAAAATTCTCTGTAACTTCAAAAAAATTAGCAAGTTCATATAAGTTATGTATGTCTTGCAGAAATGCTTCAATTATTCCTTTTAAAGTTATAATTTTTTCATTAGCAAGTCTCCTTGCTTTTAATTCATACTTTCTATTTTGAATATCTTGCTCATTAAGTATATTACCGTAAGTGATTTCATGGTGAGCTAACTCTTCTGATAAAATTTCTAGTTTTTTAGCGTCAGATAAATTTTTATCAATTAATATTACTCCATTATCGTAAAACCCTTTAAACATTCCAGGTAATTCGAAAGTATCGCAAATATGTAAATGATTATTTTGGATTAGTAACTCTTCATATCTCCCCACATAATCAGTCCTTTTTACGTGCCTGACGTACTAAGTCAGCAAACTCTCTAATTTTTTGAAGTTCTTCTTCGGTAAAATCATCATCTAAATGTGCTGCGATAGTATCTTGTTCAACTTTTTCAATTTGTCTTTCAGTAATTCTCGATTTTGGAACGCCAAAGTAGTCAGCAAGTTGTTGTATTTTTTGTATTCTTGGATATTTATTTTGTTTAATCCAATTTGAAACAGTTGGTTGAGAAACGCCAATAGCTTTAGCGAGTTGTTGTTGATCAATATTTTTCTCATTCATAAGATCTTGAATATTTTTTGATAAAATTTTTCTAACGTTATTCTCCATGTTTTTTACTCCTTTTAATATTACTTAATGTAATATTAAGTTACCATAAGTTATATTACTTTACAATACTTTTTATAACTTTTTTACATAATTTATAACTTTTGTAGTTGACACATTCTCTAAAGTAATATAAAGTTATATTTGCGAAAGCGAGGTGAGAGAAAATGCCTGAACAGCTTACAATAAAAAAATGGCGTATCATTTCAGATATGAAGCAACAAGAAGTGGCTGATAAGCTTGGTGTAACGGCTAAAACAGTTGGACAATGGGAGAAGAAAGATGCTACTCCTAGTAATGTAGTAATTTATGCTTTAGCAAAATTGTACAAAATCGAGATAGACCAAATAAAGGTCTAAAAAATTTTAAACTTATTTATAACTTTTTATAACTTTTAGGAGGATAATAATGAACAATATAAAAGTTTTCAGTTTTGAAGATTTACCAGTAAGAACGTTAACAGTGGATGAGGAACCATATTTTGTAGGAAAAGATGTAGCAGGTATTTTAGGTTATTTAAAGACAGCTAATGCTATCGCAAATCATGTTGATGATGAAGATAAAACCACTACCCTAATCCAGGGAACAGGTTCCAATTATAAATCTAAAGCAGTAATCATCAATGAAAGTGGACTTTATAGCTTAATCTTCTCAAGCAAGTTAGAAAGTGCTAAACGTTTCAAGCGTTGGGTAACATCAGATGTTCTACCAGCTATTCGTAAACACGGTATTTACGCAACAGACAATGTAATCGAAAACACATTAAATAATCCAGATTATATTATCAATATTCTAACTGAGTATAAGAAAGAAAAAGAACACAATTTAGCACTTAAGCAACAAGTTAAGGAAAACAAACCTAAAGTGCTATTCGCAGATTCGGTTGCTGGAAGTGATAATTCAATACTCGTAGGAGAACTAGCGAAATTGCTTAAACAAAATGGTGTCGATGTTGGTCAAAACAGATTATTTAAATGGCTAAGAAATAACGGTTACCTAATCAAGAAAAATGGTGAAAGTTATAACTTACCAACTCAAAAAAGTATGGATTTAGAAATATTAGATATAAAGAAACGCGTAATTAATAATCCGGACGGATCTAGCAAAATTACACGTACGCCAAAAGTAACAGGCAAAGGTCAACAATATTTTATTAATAAATTTTTAACAGAAGAACTTTAACACCCACAATCGAACAAACAACTTA
>NZ_CUEE01000016.1 GCF_001224225.1 Staphylococcus borealis
TTGTAAAATCTAATGTTACATTTAAAATGTAGTTATCACTATTAGAGTGGTCAAAAATTGTAGCAGTTGTTGTCCTATCGTCAATATAGATTCCTACCCAACCACTTCCTGTAAAGTTTGGGTTAATCACTTTGTTAAACTGACATCCTTGGAACATCCATAAAGCAGCCCCTTTATTACCGCTTTTAAGATTATAAACACCTATATCTCTAAAATTACAGTTAGTTATATTATTTTCCTTTGAACCTTTGCACAAAAATAGAGCGCCTTGATCGCAATTTTGGAAAGTTACATTATTTATATTACAAAATCTTGCGTGTGGAAGTTGAATACCAAATACACTTGATGGACTCCCTCCACTAATTTTATTACCATCTATTGTTCCACCATTAATGTTAATGTTTTTAGAACCAATATAGCATTGTATGTTATTAGATGATAACGGCATTTCATCTTTTAATTCGACTATATTGTCAGTAACACTCGTCACTTCACTGTACAAAACTTTGGATAAACCAATCACTTCGCCTGAACTATAATTATCAGCAGTTGTTCCATAAGCACCGCGTTCTATAACATGCACAGTTTGATTTTTAATCGAAGAATATCTAATGAGTTCATCACCTATTCTCATTACACTATTTTCAGGAAAATGACCATCATCGTTAGCTATAGGTATTTCTTTTGTTGTTAAATCAATATCTGAAGCTAACTCGGTACTTTGAGTGGTAGAAATATCACCCATACCTTCAATAACAAACACACAATCTTTATATGCTTTTGCGTTCTTATTTAATGAGATTTTTTTAGATCCCCTAGTAGTTGATATTGTGAATGTATCTACTTTTGATGACAGAATGGCTGGTGCAAGACCGTCCGGATGTTTAAGAGTAACATCCTTTAAATTCAACTCTACATTTGAAGGTACAATTAACCCTTTTACAGCATACTGACCGGGAGCCAGAGCAACAACACCACCGTTTTTTTCTGACACATTATCAATTGCTTTTTGTATAGCTACTTTATTAGTGTTCCAATCTGCATCAGTGCTTGCACCAAAATCTTTAGCGTAAACATAGGCGTTAATACCGTTATCCCCTTTCTCTCCTTTCTCCCCTCTTTCACCTTTTTCGCCTGCATCTCCTTTATCTCCTTTAAATAATTCATCATTATCTTGCACGTATGATTTTAAATCAGTTTGTACTTTAGATAAAAATTTATCATCTAATAAGCCTAAGGAATTTTGACGCATAACGTCCTGAACCAATCCTTTCAAACTATCAACGTGTACCTCTTTCCCAATCGGTCCTGTCATGCCGCTGTCAGTAATTGTAAAGTAAAAGTTAGCTACGTGGATACTGTCTTTTTTGTTTGCTAAAAATAGTTTTGCGTCCATTCTACCTGCATGAGTAATAACGTTATCTGATACTTTATATTGAACAACGCCTTTGTCGGGTAACAAAATATCTAATGGCTCATTCGTAAAAATTGAACCATCTGAACAAAATAGATCTAATCTAGGTAACATGTCTGTTTTATTAAAATCTAAAACTTGGTTGTTATCTTTAATTGTGATTCTAATGTATGCACTACCGTCATCTTCGGTATAAAAATTAGCGCCAATAAAACCGTTCTCAGCTGTGCTTACATTAATATTTGTAGATACATCTGTCATTTTTTGTAACATATATACACCTCTTTTAATTTTAAAAGGCTACCCACTGTCAGTGAATAGCCTTACTTATATTTATCTTGTATAAAATAAAGTCCTTTTAACCCTATTTTTTTGTAATAACTATAAATCGTACTTGCTTGATGTTCGCACCAACGTATGTCTGTTGCATATTGATGTGTAGCAGGGTTTTTAGGGTTCCAACGCATACGATATAATGTGTTTTGCCCTTTATTGATGTAATCTTGTCTGACGAATTTAGCTCCGCCGATAATTGCTTTTGCCGGTGTCGTCCAGCCACGATTTTTAGCAAAAGCTATCGCATTGTTAGGGTTGTTATCATACGCACCTATGCCAAAGTAGTTGTACATACCATAACGCCCACTAGCAAAGTTACTTGTGCCATTTCCACTTTCTAACAAAGCGTGAGCGATCAAGTATATCTCATTGATATTATGTTTTTTACATCCTTCCGCAAAGGCCTTGCCCTGTCCTGCAAGTGTGCCTTTACCTTTTAGGATAACGTTCAATTTATCTACACTAATACCTTGATACTTACCTAAATCAAGCATTTGATAACGTTGTGATGCGCTATTCCATATAGATGTAGGGTTCATTGCTGCACTCACATCAGAACGGCTAGGGAAGTACCAACTATAACCATTACTTTTTTGTGGGTACCCTCTACTCATTTGCAAGTTGAGCGCTTGAGAAAATGTAAATCCACTCTTTTCTACTGTAACCTTAGCTTTAGTTTGTTTTGATTTAGATTTAGAAGTAGATGGCGTTGTAACTGTCGGTTTAGTTGTTTTAGTCTCTTTATCAGATTTAATTTTAATTATTTTTGTACTTGTTGTTGTTACTATTTTTTCTTTTAGCAAGTTATCTTTTTTGAGGTACATCTCAATAATCTTGCTTTCTACTTCTTTATACTTACTTTCGTCAGGAATGCCATTTTTTATCATGTCGTAATTGATTAAATCTTTCATCGAACGCCATATATTAGGGTCGGCTTTAATTGTGCTTTCAGATAGCTTGATTTTTGACCAACTCATTAACCACACACCATATATAAGTGCTTGTAATTGGTTTAGCATGAATTGACGTTTACTTTCTGTTTGCGCACCACAAACTTCTAGCACTAACCAACCCGGATGTGAGGGTGCCTCTGTATCAGGTGGTCTAGGAGTCCATATTTGCTCACGGTCAATATAAACATGTGGATATTCATCTTTGCTAACAAACCTATTACGTTGCAGATACAATTCTTCAACATCGCGCAAATGAGGACACTCTTTGATGTATATACCTTTAGGTTTAGTCATCAAATTGCCGTCATCTACGATTAAGTGGTCGTTGTATTCCAACTCTTTATCTAGAGAGTATAGAAAGTCGGTATATTGGACTTTTTTAATTTCTTTAAAGTGAGGTTTTTTAGCGTCACCAGTTGACGTAACATTTTTAGAACTATCTTGTGGCTTAACTTCCGGTTTAACATCTGTCGGCGTTTTAGGTTTGGTTGTTTCCTTACTATAAGCTGGACGCACAAAACCTGTTACACTCGTATAGCTATGTGTTACATATGCTGCAGCACTCCCCCAATTATAGTTTGGTGGATATTCTTTATGGACCCAATTTTGATCTACTGAACGAAACGTCTTTTTATTCGATGGTCCAACAACGATGGCAGTGTGCCCTGCAGAACCAATACCGTTACCAGGATGCCAAACTACGATATCTCCAGGTAAAGGAACAAAATTTGGTGTGTTTCTTATAAATCTAAACCCTTTAGGGTATTTATAATACGCCATATCTTTAGCGTTCCCCCATGTCTTAAAACCCCAATACTTTTGAAATATAAAATTAGGTAAATCCCAACACTGCGGACCATAATAACCATCGATATCTATCCTTTTTCCTATACTTGCTTTTGCCCATGCTGCAACCTCTGACGCTGTAGGTTTTCGTTTTTTCGGGTTTGGTAATCCCATTTATCCACCTCCAAAATAAAAAGCCGACTAATTAAAGCCGACTTAAAAAAAGACTTGTGCAAAAGCAAAGGCAGCACCCACTAAAGTACCGGCCAAACCTATGAGCGCTACAATGATTTGAACACTACCTTTTTGTTTTGTTTCTATCGTCCCTTGAATAGTTTCAATTTTTTCGTCATGTGACATGACTTTGTACTTAATATCAGTCATTTCATTACCTACATTGGTCATAACTTGTGTAAGGTTTTTAATGTTAGAATTAGTCTCTCTTTGTTCCTCGTAAGTCCGTTGTTGTAAATTTGTTTGTGTTTCTACCTTTGTTTTCAACTCACTCAAAGCTTCAATGTTTTTTCTATCGTTCTCATTGATTTTTTCGTAAATTTTCCCGTTACTATCTATCCATTCATGGCGTAGTACATACTTATTTTCGTCTGGCATATAAGTCAGCACCTCCAACAAAGGACGCAACAAAACCTGTTGCTGACATTAGCCCCATATGTACAGTGGTTAGCCAGTTGATTGAGTGATAAATACTTGCACTGGTCATCAAAAAATAGAGAATAGCTGACAAAAAACCACCAAATGTAATAAGTTTGCTAAATTTAGTATTTTGATCACTTGATGCAAGGAATATAGATGAAATCATTACGATTAAACCTGCAAACATCACAACAATTCCCCAACTCCAAATAGGCATAATATGATGTAACGCTAGATAAAAAGAACTATCATCTAAAACGTCATCTTGTTCTTTGAACCAAAAGAACCCCCTTAAAAACTCTCTAAAACCATAACTAAAAACCATTATTGATGCTATAGTTTCGGCCAGTGTTAAATCTTTCGTATTGTTTTTCATATAACACCTACTTTTATCCAAAATAAAACCACCAGCTATTCAGCTAGTGGCTCGTAATCTTGATCGGTAATTTTTTTATATTCATCTGCTGTAATCCATTTAACTGTAACAGATTGCTTAACTTTTTCTAACGGGAATAAACCCATGTTATAGTATCGTTCAACTATTCTGTACATCATCAGCACTTCCTTTTTCAAGCAATAATTTTAATACGGTAGCCATATCTTTTTTGACGTTTTCGATTTCTAATTGTGTATTTAGTAATTGCTCTGATAGATTAGCGATAATAACATCTTTATCGTCAATCGGTTCAGGTGGCAATTCTTTTTCAAAAACCTCTTTCGACTGACCTATCCATTTCTGACCGTCAAAGTAAATTGGTGTATACATACCGTCATCTGGCTTAGTTTCAGTCCATTTTTCGGAAGGGTACTCAAATTCGCCATCTTCATTCGTCGTTACAATGACCGGTTGTCCGTTTTTCCATAAATAAACTATTTTCAAAATATCACTCCTAATTTATCCAACTTACTTGAGCGTAGATGTAATCTTTTTCTGACCAATCTCCAGTAATCGACGATTTATAAAACAAGACATCACCAGTAGGGTTGATAACTAAAAAACAACCTGGTTTACCTGTTGGTGTTCTAACAGAGAATGATTGCGCGTTTTTTACCATATCTTGTGGCAATCTAGCAAATATTTGACCGCTAAAAAGGTTACTAGCATTAATACGTAAATGATTTGTTGTTACACCATTCTGAGTTACTATTCTGTATGAGCAAGGATAACCATTTCTATCTGTATATTCAGTGTTAGCATACGCTCCATTGACTAAAGGTAAGTTTATCCAACCTGTATCTTTAAAATCGTTAATCGATTGCCATGGCAACCAGTCTCCTGATTTTGTGCGAATGTGCACCTCATTTGAAGTGTATGGAGTGTATATAAATTTCATATAATTTGCATTAGCGTAAATTACGATAAGCATACCATTTAGAGTTACTGGACCATTAACAGGTTTATACAAGTAATAAAAACCAGATTTAGTAATTTGTGTAGGATTATCAAAATCTAAATCGTAAACAGGTATTGTTGCACCATTTCCTTGTGTCAATGCAGTCTTTTGCCAATCGTAACTACCCATAAGGTTATCTACATCGCTTTTAGTTAAAGCACCATTCGTTTGAAAGTCGTTCACTTTTTTATCAATCGAGTTATTAGCATCTGTTACCTTTGCATTAAAAGTTTGTGTATTTTGATCTACTGAGTTTTGAAACGCAGTTTTAGCAACTTCAAACCCACTTTGTACATCCTTTTTTTTACTATCAATTTGTGCTAAAGATAACGTTGTTTGCTCTTCTATGTTATTTAAAGCATCAGATTTATTTGTATTAATTGAATTGATGCTATCGTCTTTAGCTTTTTGGATAGCTTGTGTTGCACTTGCAGATAGTTGTTTGATTGTATCTATCAAACTTTGAGTGCTGCCAATATCTTTTTTGAGTTGTTCTACTTTCTTTTCTAATTCGTCACGCAAATCATCAAACATGCGAATGTAGCTCACTTTGATATCGCTACTAATTTGATTAACCAAACTATCTTTTACTTCAAATTGGAAAGTACCTAAAACGACTGTATCGTCTTTATCATCATTCTTATAATCATTGAGAGATAGATAAATCTCTCCTAAAACAGTTGAGTTTGTAACACTTTTTAAAAACCAAGGTGGCACTGTTACACCAATTAAGCCTGTCATAGGGTCTAGGAATTCAATATCTAAAACGCCAGATGTGGAAGGTCTATCTCCATTTTTTGCAGTACTCTGTTTAAAAAAAGCGTAACCTTTAACGTTGTTTGTACTGATTAGTAAGGGTAGATTATCTTTTGTTACCCTAAACTGAAATTGTGCTGTATTTTTATCTAAATTATAAAAACCGATACCCCTATCAGATATCGGTTTTAAATACGCCTCTTCTTCTAAATCAATTTTAGCCACTTTTTCTAATTCCATTATTTAACACCCCACAATACTAAAGCTATTGCAAAACCACGCTCATCGTTATACGGCGTTGTAACGGCCATTACACGCCCTTTTCCGTTAACATTATCTTTATATCCAATTCCGGCTTTGCCGTTGATTAAATCGCCTGCTATGACGTCCTTTTCTACATTTGTATAGATTTGACCAATCAATCCTACTGTATTCCATTCTGGACGTTCAGAACGTGAGACATAAGGTAAATTTTCGTTATAGTTAGGGTTTTCTATCGGTTCATCTCGCCATTCAAACACTGGGTTGCCGTCTACATCTTCAAATTCTCTTTGAACGCGCTTAGTCAACGTCATACCGTACTCATTTTGTAAATATCTATCTTTATGATGATATGTTTTATCGTTAGCCACAAGTGCGGCAGTACCTGATATAACACCAATCGGCTCATCGTTTGGTTGTGCTTTTCTGATTTTATCGCCATCTAAAGTAACAATGGTACCTAACTCAATAGGTTGACCACTTTGGCTTTCAAACAACTCTGCAATATCGGCGTTATTTTGTGTTAGTTTACCAGCTAAATTAAGGTTACCGTGCAACGTGTTAAGATCTACTTTGATGTTTGATGTTGAAGGGGACCCTGTACCAGAGTATCCTGCAACCACTCTGTAACTACCGGGTGATTTTACATTTCTACTATTGAATACAGTTTGCGTGTGGCTGTCTTTAGATGTTTCTGATGATAATGAATTAATAACTCCACTTCGTGAGCCGTAAGCTTTAGAACTCATTCCAGAACCTAAAACGAATGAACGTGGGCTATATGCTCTACTGTTACCAGTTGTTGCTAAAACTACACTTCGAGAGTCTACTGCAGCAGAACCTGTTGAACCAGCACTTAAGCCACCTTTTAACACGGTAGGTACTGTTTTATACTTTTCGTTTGCGATAACTGCGGCATTTGTATAACTATCTGCAGTAATACCACTTATCATAGTTGTATTGTTGTATGTTTCAATGCCGTTACCTGTTCCACGACCTTTTAAATTACCGTTAATAATTTTTAAATCGTATATTCCACCACCACTCGCAATACCAACTTTAGGTGATGAATTATAGATATTAACATTGCTTAAGATAAAACGCTCGCCTCGATTATCTCCACCAAAAAATTTAATATCTTGACCGGCAGTAGTAAATCCAGTAACTGTAATATTGTTAAGAATTACGTTTTCAGCCATAAACTGAACCGCGATAGCAGGTAAATTACTGTCAGTTTTACCGTCTTCTAATTTACTAAAATCACTATCGCCAATCGCAGTAAAATTGTTAACTGACACGTTTTTGTATGCACTAATTAACAATGCTCTAGGTGTTGTCCCTGGATATACGCCGTTGTATTTAGGTCGTAGAGCCACGCAGTTGTTTAACGATACATCATAGGCTGTTTTAGATTTAGCGTCCGTTTTTGCTCTGTGGTGGCCAATGTGACGGATATTGTATGCTCTTGTATCTTCAATTGATAAATGGTTATTTACAAACACGCATCTCGATGCGCTCGCAGGTGCATGTGCTTTAATCTCTAAACCGCCATAGTTACGATATGTTTTATTGTCTGATAAAAATACGAATTGCGAACCGTCATCAATTTCAATTCCGTTATTGTTACCACCAGTGATTGTAGGGTCGTGTGCGTAACAATTGCTGATTGTGATATATCTACTGTGATGCGTTGTAATACCGTCATCACCACAACCGTACACTTCACAATTATCTATATGAATATGCTTACTTTCTAATGAGTAAGGTACTCTATTGCCGTCACCTTCGTAATAATAATCATCACTTGCATATGTGGTATCAATACAGTGTAGTAACGCACTATGTGATTTAACATTGTAGATATAACCATTTGTTACACCTGCAAATCTAATGTTTGATGAAAGGGACCCGCCCGTAGGTTTGAGTTTTTTATCTTGTCTAAACTTATTACCGTCAAAAGTAAAATTCTCTAAACTAATATTTTGAGCGTTACCACTCATTTTTAAGTTAGTGATACCAATGTTTTGTGCTGGTGTACTATCCATAAACTTAATAGTGGTAATATCTTTACCCTGTCCGACTAATCTTGAGTTGTTAGGCATTTTGATGCCAGTTGTTAAATAAGTCCCTGCACTCATCGTCACAAGAACATTACCAGTACCCAATGCATCTTGAAAAGCTTTTGTACTGTCTTTTTGACCGGTTGGATCACCGCCAAAATCATCAACGTTTACAATGCGTTGTATCTTTTTGAGCAATTCGGCACGCATCTTTTCTCTTTCATTATTCTCACGTAAAAAATCATGATATAAACGATTGGATAGGTCATCAAAGTTTTGTGCATCCATCGATGTTCTACTCGCTCTTAACTCTTGGACTCCGTCACCGTTATGTCCAAGCACTAAATTTGTAATTTGCTCGTCTTGATAACGCTCATGGTCCTGTAAATTAACATCTTGTCCACTTTTTATTGTGTGCTTGATTTGTGATGACTTGTGGGCGTTCTTTTGATTTGTAACATGGTTTTGGTACTCGTTATCCTTTTTATCAGCCCATAATTTTATTGTTTCAAAGTTTTGTTCGACTTGAGATATAAAATCAGAACCAAACAATGAATGTAGTTTTGTTTTTAATTCAGATAACATACACAACCTCCTTATTAATCATAAAATTGATAGTAATCTTTAATTAATTCGTACATAATCACTTCATGCCCTTTATCGTTGAAATGAAGGCCGTCAGGCATGCTAGATTTTCTAAAAGCTGGACTGTATGGTTTAAAGCCTTCATATCGATAAGCATCGAATACGGGTATATCTAAGTCGTTACAAATATCTACTTGTACGTTAACGTAATCAATCAAAGTTTTACCTTTATCATTCTTATCGGTGTCTTTACGTTTAACTTTAGAACCTTCCATATAGCACTGTCTTGCAGGTGTCATTGCCAACAATTTCGCTTTAGGGTTGTTCTTTTTAATGATTTCAACTGCACTATAAAAGGCACCGTAAAACGTTTTTATATCCGTTTTATCAGTGCCTATATCTATGTTTTTGACCCAATCATCATCAGTGCCTTGTATGATAATTAAATCGCCTTTGATTTTGGTAGCTTGTTGGTAAATATCACTCATGGTAGCGCCACTTTCAGCAAGATTAGTATATTTCGCTTTAATCTTTTTAGCTAATTGTTGAGTAAAATTGTTTTTAGCTAACGACCCTTTAGCAATGCTATCGCCAATTGTACCTATGGTTTTAACCTTCTTGATACTAGATTTACTTGAAAAATCATGTACGATTGTTCCATTTGAAGTAGTTACACTTTTAGCATTCGCTTTATCGAGTTTTGCTTGTAAATCATCTGTTTTACCCAATAAATCTTGCGTGGTTTTTGTGTTTGCGTTTGTCTGAGATTGCATTTCTTGTTGTGTTTTAGCTGGGTTGTTTGTTTTTAAGTTAGTAACATATTTAGCAGCTTTACCAACCGCTTTTACATATCTATCTTGCAATCTAAACTCACCTAGTACCAAGTCCATTTTTATGATATCTCCATTTATATCACGCTTGGTTGTGATTTCGATAATTCTTAAATCAACGTTCAAGCCCATTAAATCATCAATCACTTTAACAACATCGCCAACCCTGGGAATGGCGTTTTTAAAATACTTTTTCAATAACACGAAGTCGAGTGTTACTGATGTTTTGATACTATCGTTGATAACCTTTTCCATGCTCTTTTTTAAAGTATCTTCTTTGGTAATTCTACCGTCTTGAACGGGTGGCGCATGCCTTTTACCGATAACATCTGCTAATGGTGATGTATATTCAAATTGTAAACTTGCCTCATTATAAGTTTGTTGATCTGTATAACCACCAAACCCCTTTATAAACGTAAAACATTTAGTAGCATCTTCTTGTATTTTGATATTGTTAGCATTTACGCCTGCTTTTATCCAATATTCTGGTTTATATTCGATGTAATCATATAAGTGAAACGTTTTAGTTTTTGCATCATATTCATACTCTAGTGAATATCGTTCCAAACCTTTTTTAAATAAATCAAGATTGGTGTCACAATTACCAAGATTTTCAAACCTCGAAGATGATACTTTAGCGTGCAAGTTATATTTGTACCCTGTACCTTTAAAGACTAAATCAAAATATGCTTTGCCAGTAAAACTACCGTTATAAACTTCATAAATTCGATTATTGTTTAAGTCGTCGATTTCTACTGGTCTAGCTTTTATTGTTAATCTGCTTTTTTGACCTCGAGTTTCTTTGTCTAACATTACAATACGATACTCGTTTTCATCTTCAGGCCCAGCAACGCCTGTTATCGTCCACATTTTTGTAATCGCGCCAATAGCATCAAACGTTCCTTTATTTTCGTCGATTACAATCGTTAACGTACTATCTGTGTCAGATAATTTACTGTTCAGTTCCGTTTCGACCGGTAAATTTTGACCGTAACCTTGTAATGTTTTTAATAATACTGTCATACCGTCACCCCTACATATAATATTCTTTGTGTTTGAACACGACTTTTTGCATCAACTTGGTACTCCTAAACGTGTTCCAACCAGGTATTAAAGTAGGGTTACGTCGGCTCACATTATAAGCATCAATGTTTAAACCGTTTCTGAAAGTGTGAATGCCGTCAAATTTGATAGTATCGCCTGCTTTTAACTCTAAGCCTTTGATATTAATAACATCACCACTTTCAACCATATAAAAAGTAGTGCCGTTTTTGTCATTTTTAGATACGTTTTCCGCCAATGTAACTTCAACCGTACTGTCTTGATTAATTTGGTTGATTTCAACAGTACCAGCATAATAAACATTACATACTTTTGTATCGTGAAAAGTATATTTACGTTTATTATCGTTTACATTAAACGGTAAGTTATCTGATACCGCCCATTTTTCAACACTTCTACTTTCACTTTCTAAATCTGTACTATAAGCGATACTTTCAAAATAAGGTAATTCAATGGTTTCAAATTCAAGTTCAAACTCACCAGCCGTTTGTGTGGTATCAATCGAAATAGCATTAACTAGGCCAACAAAAATCTGTCTTCCGTCTACATATTCAAGTTCAAATTTTTGTGGTTGTGTGTTGAATATATCTTCGTACTTTATTGATGTATCAGGTGTAGATAATTCACGCAAATAATAATGACCACGTAATAATGCTTGTAAATTTGACTTAAGATGCGTTGCTTGAGCCATTTTATCTACTTGATATCGCAATCTGAGGCTAACTGTTTTCTTTTCTTCATAAACAGAGTTAAAAAACCTTCCTTGCGCCCCATTAACTGTACTGTATTCACGATCATATCCCGAACCTTTAACGTCATAGGATACTACTTCTAAAACTGAGCCAGTAAAAGTGTTATTACTGACTTTATACTTTTTATTATCTTTAATTATTTCTATGTCGTGAGCAATCAATAATAACACTCCTTTACAAGCCCATACTGCTGTTTTTACCGTTTTGTTCTTCAATGTAAGATTTAATGTAATCTAAATCACCCTCATTACGCACAGTTATATTAACGATTGGGCGATTGTTCTCTTGCATACTATGTCTAACATCTTTAGTCATGTGAGCGTCCACACTACCATTTAATGAACCACCTAAACCGTCTGTTAAGTCTGTAGATAATTCTGGTTTGAACGCGTCAGTTAAATTACTAGCGACACTACGCACTGCATTTACTGCTTTGTGTTGGTCTGCTAAGATACCCATTCCCAACCCTTGAGATACATATTCACCTATACCTCTAAATACACGAGAAGGTGAGTGTATGCCTAGGGCACTTTTAGCTGCATTGACTGCATTTTGCGCTACATTCTTGGCTGCATTGACTACCCATGACATTCCGTTCATGATTCCTTGAACTAAACCACGCATTAAGTCCATTCCGGCACTAGCAAATTGGCCGATAAAGTTTCTAACAGTGTTAACCGCTCTACTCATTCCTGATTGTACTTGACTAACCACATTCATAAAGCCACTAATTACACTTTGTACAAATCTGGACATTGCGTTGATGATTCCAGATACCCATTGTTGACCACCAGATACTACTTTGTTATATGCTTGTTGCATATGTTGCCAAACCGAATTGACTACACGCATAAAGCCATTTGCGACTTGATTAAAGAAGTTAGATACCGTTGATGTGATAGAACTTACCCACTGTTGACCTGTCGATACAACATAGTTATACGCTTGTACCATTTTGTTCCAAACAGACTGTGCCATTTGACCGAACCATTGCGTTACGCTTGACCAAATTTGACTAACGTATTGAGAAACAACCGACCAAATTTGAGACCAACTTGTGATATTCGTGCCAAGTATAGAATTTAGAGTATTGAATATAAATTCGGAAATCTGAGTGAAAATTGACACGATTGTATCCCAAATCGTAGTCCAAACGTTTTGAATTGTAGTTTGCAATGTCTGCCAAGCACCAGAAAAATCACCAGTAATAAATTGAATAAACGCAGTGAATAAGCCAACAATCAATTGTACTGCAGCTGATATAATACCACCGATTGCGGTAAATATTACGGATATCGCAAGCCATAATGACTGGAACGCACCAATTACTAACTGAATGGCGCCCATTACCAAACCACCTAAAACTTGCATAATGATATTGCCGACTTGTTGTAACAACGGCATGATTGGTTTTAACGTTTGTTGAATAGATGCCCACAATTGAGTAAACCAATCAATAATACTTTGGACCGCGCCAGAAATTGCATCTTTAATACCGTTCCAAGCATCTATAATCATATTTCTGAAATCTTCGTTCGTTTTCCATAGGTATACTATAATACCTATTAATGCAACAATAACTCCTATCACTACCCAAACCGGCCATGTTATACCTGCTAACGCTACACCAACTGCCTCAAACGCTCCCGTCAATAAAGGTAATACTTTTTGTATTGCGCCAATTGGGTTCATTAAAAATCTAAACGCTAATTTAACTAATTCTAGCGCTTTGGTTAAAATTTTTGTTTTTCCTGCAAATGACAATATTTTTTTTGCTACTTGGAATAAGCTAGTACCAAACACATTTGATAATACGGTACCAACTGCAATTATCGGTGCCATTAGCGCCCAAAAAACGCCACTTAAAATAGCGATAATACCCATTACTTTGGCAACTGCCGGGTGTGTTTCAAATAACTTAGCGATAAACTCTGCTAGTTTATTTACAACCTTCAGAATCACACTTGCAATAGGTGCCATTGCAGTGCCAAACGCAACTAATGCACGTACAATATTGCCAATTAATTGCATGATGACCGGTCCATTTTGTTGTACGTATTGCACAAACTTTTTAAAGCCTTCCGATTTACCAACTTGCTCAGACCATTCTCTGAATTTGCCTGTCATTTTAACTAACCAATCAAAGATACCTGCACTATTTTGAGCAAATGCTTTCATTAAGTTACCGATACCGGCAAACACATTACCAAATATCTGCCCTATTTTAGGCAAGTTTGTTTTTGTATACTCGATAAATGCTTTGATAGCGTTTTGACCTGCTACACTATTAGCCCAATTTTGAAACTTTTTACCTAAACTGTCTAAGCCTTTAGCAGTCCATAAAAATAACGGTCCTAACTGTGTAAATACATTGACCAAACCGTCACCAAAACGTCCAGCAGCACTTAATAGAGCATTGAATGTTTTAACGCCTGTTGTGTTCATCATATTGAAGAACTTACTAGCCGTTTGACTGTTCTCAGCCCATTTAAGTACGCTCTTAGAGGCTTGTTCCATACCTTTAGAAACGCCTGCAAGGAATGGTTTCATGCGACTTAAAGCGACGTTTACTGTGTTTAAACCGTTAGCTAAAGTATTGAATATCTGCGCTTGATTTTGTTTGATGATACTTTCCCACGTAAATTTAACTCGATCTAGCGCTTTTTCATATTTTCTTGTTTCTGCGGTAGCTTGCAATGTACCGTCTTTAAGCATTTTCAAAGCACTTATTGCCATACCACCAAACGCAAAAGCGCCTGCACCTGCGATTGAGAACGCACCTGCTAAGCCTAATATACCGCCAGCTAATACGCCGACTGCATTTAATACAGCCATTAACGCTGGTACTAATCCAGCAATAATAGGTATCAAGCCTTGAATACTCGCTATCATTAAACCTTTGACTTGTTGGCTAAAGACAGTACCAAACGTTCTAATTTTAGTAGCTAGAGCGTCCATTTTGTCGCCGTATTCTTTTAACGAGTCATTTAATGCTCTAGTTAACACTTGTGTTCTAGTCATACCGTCAGTGTTAAACTTAACACGAACAACTTTATCATGTAGTGATGCCAACATTACTTTAGCGCTTATTACTGCACGCTTTAAATTATCGTTATCACCTTTGATATCTACCTGCTTATCACGAAGCCTTTGCAATTCTGCTTTAGCAAAAGATATTGCGCGTTTAATAGGGTTGGTATCTCCGTCGATATCCACCTTGTGTTCTCGCCAACGTTGTGCCATTGCTTTGGCTCTTTGGAGATTACGTTGAAATTGATTGATGTTGGCTTTCACATCAGTTTCAACTTCATCTGGAATAGATGTTTTAGCTAAACTTTGCGCTTTTCTTACGTTGTTTTGAAAGTCGCGTATATTAGCCATAATCTTAACCATAAAATTCTTTTCCACGCATTACTCTCCTTTCTGTTTTTGTTCTTCTAACCAACGTTTAGTACCTGACTTGAATAATTCTCGTCTACGTTTTTCATGCTCGAATTCTGCACGTTTGATACGCTCATAACTACCAGGATTACGTATTTCAAAACGTTGACGCTCAATTTCTCTAGTCATACGTTTTAATGACTTATTAGCTTGTACAAGCCCGTTCGCTTGCGCAACCTGTATCATTAATTCTTTTTGATCTAGATACTTATCTTGACCACCTATTATCCAGTCCTTCCATTCGTTAGGTGACATCATCATCAGTTCATTTTCAGGTAAATAACCGATATACCTACTCGTTAATTGTCTTATTTCTGAATAGTTAAGTAAGGTTCCGCGTTCATGATTTCTTTGTAATTTTCCTTCATAAACTCGATGCCAGCTTTTGTTGTCTCTTTGTCCTCGCCCTTCGCCATTTGTGGCGCTTTGTTCATTTGCGTCCAGAATCCTCGAGATTTTTGCTTGAAAAAACCGCTATTATTTAATACATCTAAAGCACCTTGTAATAATTCGATTGTATCTTCTTTTTCTTCAATGATTTCAATTAAAGCTGTTTCGATTTCATCTCTAGAAGGTGCATTTTTGCCTAAATATGCGGTAGCACATTCCCAAAAATTAGCAATAGCAACTGTATCGCGTTCTAAAATGCCGTTGTAAATCACATTAAAACCAGGTGTAGTAACCGTTTTGCCGTCCTTATCTTTTGTATCTTCAGCAAACTTCTTTGCTTTTAGGTCAAACGCAAATAACGCTTTAGCTTTTACTTCATTATCATTGATTGTAAGTGTTGTAATTGGGTTAAATTCAGTCAAAATATATACCTCTTTTCAAATTTTATATAAAAAAATAAGGGGACATACGCCCCCAAATATTAAGAACTCGCTGTTTTAGCTTTAGTTTGGTCCTCGAAGCTACCGACCTTTTCTGCGAAACTTTCGTATTCGACAGTAGGTGCGCCTGCTGCCTCAAACCATTCTGGCGGAAGGTTACTTTCCCTTCCTTCAGCAGTATTCCATTTAACTTTTAACGTTAATTCAATTTTGTTATCTTCGTCATCAAATGACATTTCGTAACTTTCTGGCACCGTATAAGCAAACATGCCGTGATAGCTACCGTCTTCACGCTTGTTACGTTCATATAACCATACACGTAATTGTTCGCCATTCTTAATTGCTGTTTTAACCTGTTCGATACCCTTATCGCCAGGAATGTTACCGATAATTAGTTTGAATTCTTCAGAAACAGCATTTACGCCATAATCGGTTTTACCACCACGAATGATTTCAGCTAAGTCATTCTCGATTGTGTGGCCACCTTCTTGTAAGTCGGCTAATAGTAAAGCATCAGTAGGGTCTAATTTATCTTTAGCTGGTCTAACTACTGCTAAGTAATTCTTTTGAGCCATGCTTACACTTCCTCTCTCTTAGTTTTGTGTCTAAAGTTAAACAAAAGCCGAATTGTGCCGTGCTTAGTAAACCTGTCTATATCAGGGAATACTGCTTGGCTATCAATTCGACTGTATCTAAATTCGTAATTATCAATTTCAATTGGTTTATTCAGTACGCAACCAATAGCGCTAATTAATAGCTTGGCCTCGTACTGTGTTGGATATTGTGAATACACGTGAAAGACGATACCTACCGTCTCACGCATATTTGCACTGCTTTCGTTATTAGTGACGTTGCTCTCACCCACAACAATATATGGGTATCGAGCATCATCTTGTACCACATCAAAAACCCTATCACCAACTAATTTGTTAATGATAGGGTCTGCTTTTAATGTTTCGTATAATCTACTTGTAAGTTCAGGTTCAACCGATACCCACATATTTTTTACCGTCCTTTATGAAAAATACTTATTGAATGTTTCTCTACCTGCATCAATAGCAGGCTCCCAAAAAGGTTGGGCGTGTTGACCTTTAGTAGTGTGCCATTTACCATCCGCGTCTTTATAATGCCACGGTATCTTTTTGGCGCGACTACCACCAGGACCGACTGCATAAATACCTGTACCATAATTTACGTACACGGCATACTCACTGCCTATACTTATAACACCAGTCAAACCTCCGTTTTTAAAATCTACGGAAGTGCTTTCTCTCAAGTAACCAGTATCTACTGGCATAAGATTAATAGCAGTGTTATATATCTTCATTGTGGTTTTGGCTATACCTTTTTTTACCCACTTTTCGACGTCTTTTTGGTACCGTTCCAACTCAACGACTAAACTATCTGCACCATATTTCACTTTAGCCATAAGGCGCCTCTTTCAGTCGAATTAACTTAATCTCATGTTGGCCACCTTGATCTACAGGTTCACCTACAATACCAAAGATTTTACCCTCGTATTTGAAATAATCGTTATCGTTTATTGGTAGATCATAAGGTACATATAGGTTTCTGTCGTATTCAGATGACATTTGATGATATTTAAGTTGTTCTGAAGTCGTAGGCGTATCCATAAAGCCTTTTATAATTTTTTCGCTCTTGTAGCGCTCTTTTTTAAACTTGAAATCACCTATCACTTCAATTCGACCTTTTGAAATAACGTGTGGAAACTCGTCGTATGGGTTAAACATGATAACCACTCCATCTTAACTTTCGATAAGGTTTAAGGTAGTTATATGTTGATGCAGGTAGGTCTGTTACAAATGTGTAGCTTACCGTTCCCATTGTGCGAGCGGAAATGTTACCACTTGAGCCAAATTTAATACTCTCTGCAATAAACTTTTGGACACCACTAGGTAACGGCTCATAAAAATTCTGATTACAATAATCTTGTGCTACATTTTTGTACATCTCAATAAGTTTGTTGATTGTATCGTCATTATCGAAGTTATCGAGTGGCAATTGGTTAATTAGTTTGACGTCTTGTGCGTCCATTATTTACCACTTCCTAACGCCTCGACCAATTCAGCTTTTTTCATATCAGAAAAGCCTTCAATATTGCGTTCTTTAGCCAACTCTTTCAACTCTGATACTTTCATACCAGAATAGTCAGTTTGCTCTTGTACACGCTCTATTAAAGGCTTATTTTGACGGTTGTTTTCAGTGGATAATTCAGTTAATCGTTCTTTACTTACAGTCAACCCTTCGCGCGGAAATGGGTCGTCTGCATTATACGCGTAGTCATTGTCCTGTAAGTCGGTAAAATATTCGATTACTTTATACGTCACTATAAATCACTCCTTACGCACCAGTGCCAGCACCTTTAGTAATCTTAACTGCTTTACTTTCATCGTAAAGGTAAGCTACATAGTGTTTATCACTGTATAAATAAGTTGTTTTAGTTGAAGGGTCACGGTCTGGTTCTAAGAAGAAATCACGTTTAGTGATTAGTTTAACAGCACCTTTTTTAGCTAAAATAGCTTCACCTTCTTTTAATTTTTTAGAACGTACAATGATAGCACCTAAGGCCTCACCAAACGCACCTTTAACGATAATATCGTCACCTAACTGAGTTGCACGAGTGAAGTTTTCAGATGCGCTAGCACGTAATTTACCAGCATCTTTAGGATTTACAAATAAAACCATTGGTTCTAAATCTTCATCTTCAAATTTATCGATTGCAGTTTCTAAACCAGCCAATGTACCCACATCTGCACTAACTGTTAATTTTGTACCTCTTAAAGCTTCTAGCACATCGTCATCAACTTTGTTTGCAATAGCTAAACCGTGTTGACGTACTGCTTCTCCTTGAGGGTCGCCATAACCTGATAGTAAAGCCTCATCTGTGATATGAGTACCTTTACCAATTTTATGGATTTTAGCCTCACGTTTGTTTGTTTCGATTTTGTCTACTGGAATTTTTTCGCCTTCCGGTACGACTGTTGCATCTCCACTGTATACAAACGCAGGAAATGTGATTGTGTCACCAGGTTGTCCTACTAATGTGTTATCAATTTCTGCAAAAGATGCTAAACGTAATTTTTTATCTAATTCAGCTTGCATCATTGGCGCTAATACTTCAGGTACAATTTGCGTACTTAATGTTGTTGTTCCTTGAGCCATGTTATAACCTCTTTCTTAATATTATTCGACTAATTTGTCGTAAGTAGCACGATCGTTAATAAACAATTCAGTACGTTCCGCGACGCTCATGCTATCGAATTGTTCTTTTGTAATGCCTGTTTGCATTGTTTTGCCGTCTGCAGGTTTGTTACCTACTGGCTTGTTATCGGCAAATAAATAAGGCTTAGACTCTTTAAGCGTTTCAATCGCTTTATCTAAACCCTTAACAGTGCCGTCATCTTGTAATTCCAGTTCGTCTTTATTAACGAATGCTAGAATGTCGTCAGCATCATTTGCATCTTTTGCAACAGCTAACTTAACAGCGTTATTCAGTTGTGATTGTTTGTACTTATCCTGCCACTCTGCGTTACTTTGTTTTACTTCTTCGAGCTCTTTTTGCAACTCGCTATCATCTTTCACAGAGTTTTGTAATTCGACAATTTGATTATCACGGTTAGTAATTTCTGCTTTAAGTTCCTCAATTTCTGCATTTTTATCGTTTAAACGAGAACGTGGAACAATTCCAGATTTACTTTCATCAATAGCGTCAATTACTTTTTGTTTATCAATTTCACCGTCTTTAAATTGTCCGAGTAATGCGTATAAGTCCATGTGTTAATTGCTCCTTTTACGTTTTTAACGTGTTACGACACGAAAGATTGTATTAAAAAGAAGCAGTTTAACGACATGCTAAGGTCGAGTGATTACTGTTTGCGTTTATTCTTCTCCCACTCACGATATGTCGCGAATGGTATAATGCCGTCATCTTTAGTTCTCATGACAGTAGGTAATTCATCTTCATTAAAGTAATAAAGCAATTTACATCGACAATTGATATTCTCTTTGGCACTAGCATCACCTACAAACAATTTAGGCGCTTGTCCGACGCAACCAGATGAATGGAAGTTATCATCGATATCAATCGCTTTTCCGTCTAAATGCCGATGTGTGTCACGTGTCCTATTATCTTTAGTAGCTAACCAACGTTTTTTCATTCCACTTAAACCATTATCTTTAGCTACTTTTGCACTATCCAAACCAGCTTGTGACATTGCTCTACCTGCCTCTGTACGTGCCACACGTTGAGCTTGCGCCTTAGACATGCCCAAATCATCACGCAACGCTTTTGCTATATGTGTATAACCTTTACCGTTTACAATACCTTTAGTGATTTCTATACGTATTTTTTTAAGTACGTTAGAACGATGTTTTTTGAGTGTTCCGGTTAACTCGATATACTTAATCGGTTGTTCAATTGCCTTAGTAATTACAGACGCAGTAGGTACATCAAACTGCATAGACGTTTGACTTGCCATTTCATACAAATAAAGGCTCATCAAAAACTTTTCGATATAAGCGTTTTGCTGCGTCCGACGGATAGTTTTAGCAACTTCTTTGTAATCTTCCGTCAACATCTCGCCTATTCTGATAAGTTCTTTATTGAGCCTGTTGTACTTATTAAATTCAGTCCACGTGACATATACGTCATCAGATTGGTACTTTTCAAACATATCTGCGATTTCTTGTTGTATTTGCTTTAATCTACGTGAGAATAGTATTTCTATTTCACTTTCTGCTTGTTTGATGAGTTGGTTGATATAGTTATCAATGTCATTCTGGTTGTTTATCTTCGGATTGTCTTTGCTCATTCACAGCACCTCCAGTATCGATATCTGGTAACTGTGTATTGAGTTCAAGTTGTTCCTGCTCGATACGTTCCATTTCTGCAGTCGGGTCATCAACCCAAGGGTGATGTCTCACGATTGTTTCTTTAGATAGATATTGAGATTGTGCAGCAATTTGTGATTGTTCTAAATCGTTCATCATTCTGTTGAAATTGAATGTGATTTCAATATCTTTCGGATCTACTTTTAATTTGTAGAAATCGATAATAAACTCAATTAATTCTTGTATAGCAACAGTAGCTTTATTCTTTAGCTTATTCGCTTTTAAGTCTAAGTTACCGTATAAGAATTTGAGTGCAATACCACTAGGCGCAGAGCCGAATTTATCTGTTTGGAAATCGACACCTTGCCCGAACTCCATAATGTTCTGACGCATCATATCGATATATTCTTTTGTACTAGCAACTGGCACCTCAACTTGTATCGTTTCAACGCCACCTTCACTATCTACATTAATTGCTTTGTAGTATTTTAAGCCTTGCATAAACTCTTTAAGGTTCTCGCCTTCATATCCACGCAAGATATAAATCAACTCTGCACTTTCATCAAACATATTTTGTGTATCAGATAAACGTTTATCAATAGCATCTATAATTGTTTTATATTGCCAAATGTCCGATACTTCTTCAGGGTTATTTTTGAATGGAATAAACGGAACTCTGTTCCAACTACCTGTAGAGAAGTGTGTTTGCTTGTTGTTCTCACTATAGTAGTAATCGTTGATTAATGACCCATTCTCATACACATAGTATGTAACATCAGTATCGGTCCAGTATTCTACTTTAGTTTCATCGTTTAATTTGAATACACGTATAAACGCTTGTAATACATCTCTTTTGCTATCTTTCCATATTGGGATAGCTTGCTCGGCAGGTACTCTGAATAGCTTAAAATCGCCGTTCTCGTCAATATACGGTTGCACCCACTCAACACCTTTGTTACTTGCAGCAGTGAGTACATCGATTAACTCGTTATCCCAACGGTTATCAAGCA
This sequence comes from Staphylococcus borealis, assembly GCF_001224225.1. Taxonomy (GTDB): domain Bacteria; phylum Bacillota; class Bacilli; order Staphylococcales; family Staphylococcaceae; genus Staphylococcus; species Staphylococcus borealis. Next base: position 21,976 of record NZ_CUEE01000016.1, read on the forward strand.
CTTCGTGAATAGTATCTAGCATCTTTTCGTTCTCACAAGAATAACTCACTGGGTTAGTCACAAGATAAGCAACTTTTTGGTCAACTAAGTTTTGATGATAGTTAGTAGTAATACGCCAATCTGGTTTATCGATGTCAAGATTACCGTCTAGGTCGTATTTATACTTTTGTCTGTAAATATCATTATCTTTATCGTAGTAGCGTTGCCCTGTTGATATACGCTCAATATCTTTCTGATGATTTTGTACTAAACGCACAATCATCTCTTCTTGCGTTTCAACTTTAGGCGCTAACTGTTCTGTTATTTCTTCATAATATGGTTTCTCCCACGGCCAACGAATAGTAATCACCTACCTTAATATGCTCATATGATTTTGACGCATATCACGTTCTAATGCGTAACGTGTAGCGTCTATACAATTGTGTATAATTAAACCACCATCAACTGAATAGTTGTGGTGGTCTTCAACTTCCATATTATAAACATTTTGTACGCTATGAAATTTTATCGATTTTATCTTTTCTCTCTTTGGTTCTTTTCCTGTTTGCACAACTTCTGGAACATGTTTTTGTCTTTCTATACTTATTGACTTTAAATTCTTTACCACAGTATACACACTCCCTTATCTCATCATCTAAACCACTTTTTCTTCGCCACTTTGATTTACACTTATTAGAGCAAAATCTGTTAACACCTGTATCTTGTGCTTCAAATTCTTTTCCGCACTCTTTGCATTTAAACTTTTTCATTTGATGTAGTTTCTCTTTGGTATTTTCGTAATGTTTTTTGTGCCATTTACGCCCTTCGTCTGATTTGTGCCACTTATTCGCGGCTGGTCGAGCTTTTTCGTCTAAGTTTCTTATAATTTCTTTTCTTTGCAAATTTGCTCGTTCTAGCCCATGTAACGTGGCGTGTTCACCATGTTTCATTAGTTGTAAGTTCGTAATATCGTTATTACTCTTATCATGATCTAAATGATGTATATGGCAACCATCAGGTATAGGTCCATTGTAGTATTCCCAAACATATCGATGTAATCTCTTGCGCTTAGTAGAATTTAGATAATATCCAGTTTTGTCATCTCTAGTGAATTTCAAACCATTAAAAAATACGTATTTCATAGCATCATCTCCTTAATTCTATTATACCAAAAGAATAACGAGAAGTATCTACTTATATACTTATTATTTCATCGTCAGTATTGAGTTCTTTAACCATTTTCCAACCACTTGTGGTTAATATTAAGTGGTCGCTTGTAGCTTTTATTTTCTTACCACTTTCGGTCTCGATTTCAAAGACTTTAACGTTTCTTCTGGTCATTCTTACATCGAAATAAGTTGATGTTGTTGCAATACCTTCAATCTCGTCAAAACACTTAACTCTACCGGTAGAACCCACCAATTCTCTGATAGGCTTTTGACCATTGACAGTGTCAATTAGTGTATCTCCTGTAATGCAGTGATTGTCTTTATCTTCTAATCTCGGCTTAACATTACCGTCTTTATCTGTTTCGTAATCAATATTCTCAAATTCTCTTGCAATATTTGGTGTTCTCTTAGGGTCAATCACAATAGCATCTAAATCATCAAGCCATTGTTCTCCGTGTTCAACACTGTCAGGACCTTTTTTCACACCTTTAACTCTTTTGATACCATGTTCTTGTTTAAGTTCTGCAATTGACTTGGGTTCGGCGGAGTCACAATATATCTCGTCAGATTGATAATCTTTTTTCTTTAACCAATTAGCGAACTCACGATTACTTATCTGCACACCGTAGTGTTCATCAACTGCGTAGATAATACGTTTCTTTTTATCGTAATGCCAACGTACAAACGCTAATGGATCAGTTGCGTAACCAAAATCTGTTCCGTTACGAATGTTATCAAATGTGCTGTATAACTCATCTGGTATAGTTTCTATGCGTAAATTGTTGAATGGTACCACACCACTACCAATCGCCTCACCTAGATATTCCCAGCGATACCTTAATTCATTACGTTGTTTAGCACTTTCAGCTTCTTGTATAAACTGTTTAGATATAAAAGGGTTATTTAAGTATGTTGAGTGATGTACAAACGTATTGTCTGGTTGGAATGATGTTTCGTACTTCTTGTTTGCCCAGTGTTGTTTTCTTTTTGCTGGGTTGTACGAGAAATAGAATTTGTAGAACAAACCTTCGTCTAACTCGCCACGCAACATTGAATTGGTAATCGTAGTCACTTCATCTTCCGTTTTAAACTCGCCTAATTCTTCTATCCACATAATAGAAAAAGGGAACCGACTATCTTTTAACGATTTTAATCGTTCTGGGTTCTGCGCCCCTCTGAAGATAATTCTGTTCCCTCTTGGTATAAATGTGATTTCCATAGGCGATACTTTAACTTTGAATAAGTGAGATACTTTCTGTTCTTCAATTGCCCATTTAATCTGCTCAAATACAGATGTTGCTAGTGTATTATCTGTTTTACGTACAACTACTGCATTCATTGGATAACGCATAATCAGTTGAGTAATGATAATGGATATATCGGACGACTTACCACTACCACGCCCACCTTTTGCTACTATGTTGAGAATGTTAGGATTCTTAGTTGCTCGCCATAAATCATGAAAGTGCTTAGGTATCAATTCCGATAGATTAAGTGATGTCATCATTGAATTGCACCGTCGCATTCGTTTCGATTTGTTGCTTATCCGTCCACATCATATAACGTTTCCCCAATAACTCTGCAGCTTTTGTTCTAGCGTTTGTATCTGATCGTTTCTCTAAACTTTCTACTTCCATTTCACCTTTACCAATTCCAATAGGTATTAGTTCTTGGTCGGTGATTTCGCCACGCACAACTGAAGTTAGGTATTGTAGTATCTCATCTTGGTCTGCAATACTTTGCTTTTTTAGCTTTTCCATACGCTCATCTATAGCTTTTTTTATTCCGACATTTTCCAACAGTTTATGACTTCTAGCTTTTGCGTACTTTTCACTATATCCTGCTTTTAATGCCGATTGATAAGCAACGCCTGTCTTAACGTACTCATCAACGAATGTCTGTTGTTTTAAATTTAGTTTTGTCATGTCATATATCACAACCTTATGCTAATAGCTTAATAAATTTAATAATAAAAAAAGACTACTCGAGTTGCTCTCGAATAGTCACATATGGAAGGTAATTAACAATGCAAAATCAAGTTTATCCAGAAAGGAGAAAAAGTACCTACCCAACGGATAGGCACTCAAGCAATCAGAGGACAGTCACACCGGACTAATCCCAACTGGTCACTTTCATTGAGAACTAACCAGCTACCTCAAAACGAGGGTTTGTGTGGATAGTTCTTACAGTATCATAATAACGGCTTTTACCGTGGACTTATACGCCTTTCAAGTCCATTTACACATAACCAATCAACTCAGCCAACCTATTAATCATTGCGTTACGTCGTCTTAATATACTCGATTTACTTGTCCCAAAGTATTCTGCTAAGTCTTCCCACTCGTAACAACCAATCGGACATTCCCAGTATCGTTTGTTAATCATATCAAGTGTATCTTCATCAGCTTCTGCTACTAACTTATCAACGCCATTAACGATATTACTTAACATGACATATCGCTTATTGCTTAACTTCTTGATAGCCTGACGTTCAATTGGATTGCCAGGTAGATTACTTTTGCTAGCACCTACATTCTCTGGTTCATGATTTTCTAGCAACTCATACTCACAAACCTTTAGTTCCTTACGATAACGTTCTACATGTTGAATATATTCTTCTAATTTTCTAATATCATGACGTTCAATCGTTATCAATCTAATACCCACCTGCAATTCCGTTAATATCGTATTGATCACTTACCCTAGCATAATCACTAGGAGCGTCCACATCATCTTTACTCTGCAACTTAACGATAAGTTCGTTAGTTATATATTTACTAAGTTCATACAATGCAATGATGAACCATATTTTTAGTATGCGTTTAATCATTCCACTCACTCCTTATAAAAAGTCTGGTAACTTACGCTTAGCATTTTTATTTGGTTTTACAACTTTCTCTTTAGCTTCTTCCATACTCTCTGCTTCTACCAACGTCATACGTTCATTCTCTCTAGGTTGTTCTACATCTACATGTACATGACCTGTGCTATCTGTAAATTCTCTAATTAGGAATTGTTTCATGGTATCACTCCTTTATTCTGGTAAAATTGTATAAATTGTTAATAATACAAATATTATTAAAGTATCGACCCAATCGCGTGTAAGTAATAAACATATTGCAAAAATTGCTGTAATACCAAATATGATAGAAGCGAAACTGAATAATAAAGACAGTATTGTTGTAATCACGTCTTTCACTTCCCCAGCACCTCTTTCACTCTTTCTAAGATATCCTTACTCTCCGCCTCCACAATCGAGAGAATTTCATTGTTACGTGCTTTCTCAATGTCTGTGTGAATGTGTCCTGTGCTGTCTTTGAATTGGCATATTAGGTATTGTGTCACGGTATCACTCCTTGATTTTTAACTACTATAATCGCTCTGTGCGAACCGTAATCTATATGAAGATCATTACCTACTTCCCAAAATCTTAAATAAGGTGTTATAGGTAGTTCCTTCAACTTAGGTAGCTGTTCAGTCATTTCTAACCAACTAGAACCTTTTACAACTTCACCTAATTTGATACCTCTTTTATGATGGTTCTTTTTCAGATACACTTTAGAATACTGTGTCACTTCCTCAGCACTTCCTTTACACGTTCTAGAATATCCTTATCCTTCGAGGTCTGATTGCTTGATTGTTCTTTTTGGTGCATCAAAATCTACTCCATGTTTATGTCTATAATTAATTAATGATTGAGATAAACCAGTCATTTCAGATATTTCAGCTAAGGTTCTTTTTTTACCCTTATACTTAACCTTTACATTATTCCCTCTATTTCGTTGTTGTGTTTTCATATCAACCCATCTACAATTATTAGGTTCATAATTTCCATTGCTATCTATTCTGTCTATGGTTAACCCTTTTTTGCACCCATTCATTATTGCCCATTCTTTAAATTTAGAATAGCTGTTGTACCATTCATCAGATACATTTATTCCTCGCTCTCCATACCATTTATAATTTGATGAATTAGGTTTTCTACATCTCTTTTTTATACCTCGCCACACATAGTACAAATCACTTCCTGTATCCCCATGGGTTTTATTATTCTTTCCCACTTTATTTAAAACTTCTTGTTTTAGACACCCACAAGATTTAACAGTATTATTTCTGATAGATTTGCCGGTTGTTACAAAAGAATTACCACAATAACACTCACACAGCCATGTTATTTTCTTATCCTTATTAGTCCCTTTTCTTTTCAAAACCCTACAGCCATTGAAACTAACTCCAGTCATATCTATACCTCTAGTCATTTAAATCACTCGCCTTAATAAATGTGCCGTTCACAGTACGCCCAGTTCTCCCTTTAATCTCGTCATATGCATACTGTAAACACTCCTGTAACGTCATATCATGTTGTTGTGCCAAAATGA
>NZ_CUEE01000017.1 GCF_001224225.1 Staphylococcus borealis
TTATGGGAATCATTTACTGTAGAGGCTATCGTTAATCACAAAAACTCAGGAATTGGCTTAAATCATCAGTATATTCATCCACTTCATTATCAAGGAAAGTATTTTCAAGTTGCCGGAGCTATTAACATTCCAACACCAAAATATGGTCGACCACGTTTATTTCAAGCAGGAACTTCTATCCCAGGTCGTGATTTAGCAGTACGACACGTGGATGCTATTTTTTCAATTGCTTGGAATTTACAAGATAGCCAACAGTTCAGACAAGACATTCATCAACGTGCCATGGAAGAAAATCGTCAACCACCTCTTGTATTACCAGGTCTCACCGTTTATGTTGATGAGAATGAGAAGGACGCTTATAAACTTAAACAGCAATTAGATGATATGATTCCACTTGAAAAACGCAAGAAACAATTATCTAAAGCCATTGGTCTAGATATAAGTGAATGGACACTAGATGAAGTCGTACCATCATTACCACCTTATGATGCATTAGAGAAAAAAGTTGTAAAATCTGTGTATGAAGCCGTACAGCGTGCTATTATGACTGAGCAACTTACCTTACGCGATGTATTAGATCGATTTGGTACTTGGGTAGGACATAAAACGATAGTGGGAACACCGGAACAAGTAGCGGATGAAATGATTGAATGGTTTGAAAAAGAAGCGTGCGATGGTTTTATGTTAATGTCACCAACATATCCAAACGCATTTGAAAAATTTATTGATTTAGTCATTCCAGTTCTTCAAGCGCGTGGCGTGTTTAGAAAAGAATATGAAAGTCATATGTTAAAAGACCATTTAAATATAAATACAGAGAAAGTATAATTAAATTCCTTTTATTCAATAGATATCATAAAAAAAGACTTCCTCCATTAGGGGGAAGTCTAAAATGTTCTTCATATTATTCCATTTTAACTTTTGTGGTTCTGTTGCAAAGTTGAATTTATAGTATAATTTTAATAAAAAGGCGTCTTCTGTATGAACTATTTCAGATATAAACAATTCAGTAAAGATGTTATCACTGTAGCCGTTGGCTACTATCTAAGATATGCATTGAGTTATCGTGATATATCTGAAATATTAAGGGAACGTGGTGTAAACGTTCCTCATTCAACGATCTACCGTTGGGTTCAAGAATATGCCCCAATTTTGTATCAGATTTGGAAGAAAAAGCATAAAAAAACTTATTACAAATGGCGTATTGATGAGACGTACATCAAAATAAAAGGAAAATGAAACTATTTATATCGTGCCATTGATGCAGAGGGACATACATTGTTTTAATGAGTGTTATACTTCTTTATTTTTAGTTTGTAATTGCCATAGTTTATAGTATTCATTTCGATTTTTTAATAAATTTTTATGAGTACCTTTTTCTACTATCTTTCCATTTTTCAAGGTATAAATAACATCAGCATTTTGTATAGTACTTAGTTTATGAGAAATGACAATAGCTGTTTTACCACTTTGAATTAAGTTATCAATATGTCGCATGATTTTGAATTCAGTTCGACTGTCTAAAGCGCTTGTTGCTTCATCAAAAATATAAATATCTGGGTCCTTTAGAAATGTTCGTGCTAATGAAATACGTTGTGCTTGTCCGCCAGATAAGTTTGAACCTTCTTTTTCTAGCATAGTATTGAATTGATCGGGTTGTTTTTGGATGAAATCAAAAGCTTCAGCTAACTGACATGCATTTATAATATCTTCTTTTGATTTTCCTTTGTTCATGCCATGTAGTAAATTATTTAAAATAGTATCTGCAAATAAGAAAGTTTCTTGTGAAACGTAACCAATGTGATGTCTTAGTTCATCTAGTTGTATCTTGTTAATTGGGCGTTGGTCAATAGATATTTCACCCTCTGCTACGTCATAATAATGATTTAATAGTTTTCCAATTGTGGATTTTCCGCTTCCACTTTCACCAACGATTGCGATTTTTTGTCCTTTATTAATTTTTAAGTTAATACCGTCTAAAATGACATCTCTATATCCATATTGAAATTTTACATTATCCATGTTTATAACGTTATTAAATATAAATGGATAGTTGTTATCATGTAATTTATCTTCAGTATCTAAATCTGTTATTTCCGCGATGCGTCTAGCAGCCACAAATGATGATTGTAACGTTGGTTGTATGTTAATTAAACGTTCAATTGGACCTAAATAAAAAATTGTAAGTGCATTAAACGCTAACAAACTTCCTAAAGTCATCTGGTCATTCATAACAAAATAACTACCTATCCATAAGATTACTAAACTGACAGTAATTTTAAGGAAATTATTAATTGTCAGTTGTATGTTTGAAAGTTGCCCTAAACGTATTAAGTTGTTGATAAGTTGATTAAACTTTTGCGAACCTTGTTCAAAACGATCAGGCTCTGATTGGTAACTTTTTATTGTACTACTACCATCAAAAGATTCAATCAAATATGAACTCAATTCTGCATCATTTTCTGCAACTTTTTGGTTATAGTGTTCGAATGGTTGTTTCATCATTAGACTACATAAAATAAAAAATGGTATAAAAATGACTGTAATGAGCAACAACGTTGGACTTTGTAAATATAATAATACACAGCCAACTATAATCATAAATGTATCTACAAGTAGCGTTACGGTCGAAGATGACAGTGCTTCACGAATTTTTGAAGTATCCATAAAACGTTGTAATATTTCTCCGCTTTTACGTGTATCAAAAAAATTCATTGGTAAGTGTAATACATGTTTAAAGTAGTCTTTCATAAGGCCAATATCTATTTCTAAACTAAGTTTTAAAATCATTTGATATCTCAAATAGGTTACTAATGCATTGATTATATAAAGTATTAGTACGCCTATGCTTATAGTATGTAAATTTGATAGGACATTAGATGGAATGACGTTATCGGTTAATATTTTGAAATATAAAGCACCAATGATTCCAGTTATATTTATTAAGACAGAAATTATAACTATTGTAATCAGTGTTTTATAGTTCTTTTTAAATATATCCGTAAATATATTCATATAAGAAGGTGATTCATCTCTACTATTAAATGATTCCGTCTTTTTAACTAATACAGCAATATTTGTCCATATTTCATTAAATTGTTGTTTGGTTAATTTATACTTACCTTTAGCTGGATCTACTATATGAATTTTATCTTTTTTAAGTGATTCAATAATAACAAAATGATTATATCCTTGTTTGTTTACAATATGTGCAATAATTGGAAGTTCTACTTTTTTTAATTCGTTTACAGAATCTACTTTAACACCAGTTAATTTTATGCCAATATGTTCTCCAGCTTTAATCAAACCATACAAGTTTGTCCCAAGCTTATCAGTCTTAGCATAATCTCTTAAACGTGGTATTGATACACGTTTGCCAAACGATTGTGAAATCATGGCTAGACATGTTGGCCCACAATCTTTTTCGTCATATTGTTTAATGTATTTAATGTTCATTGAGTTACCACTTCCTTAGCTTGTCTCAAAAATTACTAGAATGATAAAGAAATATGTAGAAGAGGGCTGAGATATAAAATTATGTCCCAGCCCTAATTATATTAATTAAGTATATTAATCTTATTTATCATCTTTGCTTTTACTTTTACCCAATTTAGGTATTCTAGTTATAACATTACCAGTAGCAGTTCCTAGGTCTTCCCAGAAATCACCAGCATTGATAGATTTTAAATCTTTTTCAGTTAAATGTTTCATGATTACCATCCTTTATAATTTAAATTATTTAAGTGAGTCGGCAAGGCCACGAAAAAAACTTTTAACGCCATCAGAAGTTTTGCCAATCCCGTAACCAACATGTTCAGCAAAGCCGTCTGGATCAGTTTCATTATTACCACCGTTATTTTTAATAAGTTCATCATAAGTTAATTCTTCCATGTTATTACCACCTTTATATTTTTTAGTACTTCTGGAATATTTATTTTTATCTCCAATCATTATCTTCGTGTGCTTTGTCCATGCCTTTACCTACTCGGCCGAACCAATCTGTTGTAGCATTCACCGCATCAGTGAATTTATTACCACCATTCACATTTTTAGTTTCTGCATTTGTTAAATTTTGCATACTAGCCCTCCTAATAATGTGTTTTATTTACGTAACGTAGTTTTTGTTTCCTTTCAACTACAACATTATGGTATCAATGATTTATTAATATAGTATTAAGCTTAATTTGTATTTTGTTTAATATAATATTAATCTAGAAAATACTGTCATATCAGTAAGTTTTTAGTGATTTATCTAGTTAATAAGATGAAGTGGAATTGCTAATATCCTTAATTTAATCGTAATTAACAAAACAAACTTGAAAATTTATATTTAATAATAATAAAGCTCAAATTTTAAGAATGTAGAGACATTGTAAATTTCTTAAACTCAAAGTAAGTGTTATATCTCGGGAAATCGATAAAAAAGGTTCTGTTGCAAAGTTGAATTGATAGTATAATTTTAATAAAAAGGAGTCTTCTGTATGAACTATTTCAGATATAAACAATTCAGTAAAGATCTTATCACTGTAGCCGTTGGCTACTATCTAAGATATGCATTGAGTTATCGTGATATATCTGAAATATTAAGGGAACGTGGTGTAAACGTTCCTCATTCAACGATCTACCGTTGGGTTCAAGAATATGCCCCAATTTTGTATCAGATTTGGAAGAAAAAGCATAAAAAAGCTTATTATAAGTGGCGTATTGATGAAGACATACATCAAATTAAAAGGAAAATGGAGCTATTTATATCGTGCCATTGATGCAGAGATGCAGAGGGACATAGATTAGATATTTGGTTGCGTAAGCAACGAGATAATCATTCAGCATATGTATTTATCAAACGTCTCATTAAACAATTTGGTAAACCTCAAAAGGTGATTACAGATCAGGCACCTTCAACGAAGGTAGCAATGGCTAAAGTAATTAAAGCGTTTAAACTGAATCCCGACTGTCATTGTACATCTAAATATCTGAATAACCTCATTGAGCAAGATCACCGTCATATTAAAGTAAGAAAGACAAGATATCAAAGTATCAATACGGCAAAAAGTACTTTAAAAGGTATTGAATGTATTTACGCTCTATATAAAAAGAACCGTAGGTCTCTTCAGATCTACGGATTTTCTCCATGCCACGAAATTAGCATCATGCTAGCAAGTTAAACGAACACTGACATGATATATTAGTGATTAGCTATATTTTTTAAAGTTAAAACAGTGCTAAATGATCATTTTATTTTTCATCTTATGCGACATGTTTGAGTCATTATTAAACGAATATAAATATATTATAGAAAAAAATAGGACTAAAACGTTTCTGTTTTAGTCCCACCTGCTTGCTTAACTACAGTTCATTTTCAGATTTACTCAATTGCCATTGAAGATAAAGTTCGACTGCAGTTAAAAGAACATTAACCATTGCCAATGTAACTTTAATCTTTTTCTTATTACTCATATGTGTTCCTCCCTTCTTTAATAGCAGCATTCTATGTTGTGACATTGTGTTGATGTTATTTTGTTATCCCCTCCCTTACTTTCGTTTGATCTAGGTGGTTGCCTTAGCAACCACTTGTAAATTAAAAAGAGAGCATCTTTAAATAGATGCCCTCTAATTAAATCATTATTGATTAAATAAAGAAGTGATTGGTAAATGATCACGTCGTTTATTAAGCGTATGCATTTCAGCGAATTCAGATTTAAGAGATTTCATTAAGTATCCTTGCATGGCTTCAACGGTTTCATTTTTTTGAATAAGTATAGCTTTGAAACGTTTAAGAACATGAAGTATTTCGATTTCCATATCTTCTAACAAGTAATAACTATCAATCGTATTGTTGAAAGATGTTTTGGCTTTTAATAATACAGTTTTAATAATTTCAATTTCAGTTACTTCAAAGTTACTTAGATAGTTTTGAATACTTTGCGGTAGTTCTTCGAGTAATTGGAATTTTAAAGCCTCATTATTAAAGTTTGAATTGTCGTGATTTGAATGATTTGTATGATTATTAGGATATGTTAATTTCTTATCATTCAAATCATCCGTATCATTACTCTCAGTCTTAATATAATCAGTATCATTATAATCAGTATCATTAGGGTCTAAAATTTGGGATTCTGGAGTCCCAAATTTTGAGCTTCTGGAGTCCCAAATTTCGGGATTCTGGAGTCCCAAAATTTGGGACTCCTTGTCATTGTAGGTTATAGATGAGGATTGAATACTTTTTTCTACACTAATATTAGTTTCTATATCATGCAAATATAATTTATTAGGTTTATTAAATCCTGTACGTATTTGTTCAAGTAACCCTACTGCTTGAAGTTCTTTTTTTATTTTAGTAATTGTATTCTTGCTTTTGTCTAATATATTCTGGAGACTTTCATTTGTAAAAATGAAATATATATCCCCATTATCATCGACCCAATTATTTTTAATCGACAAGCTAACTCTATCGTTGAGAATTGCATAAGTAACTTTGGCACTATCACTTAATTTTTTATATTTTTCATTAACAAATAATGCTTTATGTAGCATATAAAAGTTTTGACTTGCTTGATTTTTAATATTTTTACGAGACATAATAAAAAACCTCTTTCCAATTAAATTTGAATAGAGGTAATAAAACATTACAAACCCACATAACTTTTTGACTTGCAAACTGTAGATATTGTTGTATATAATACATATATCAAATTAAATAGCTAACGTATTGTAACGTTTTATTACCCAGTCCCAACTATTACCAGTAGTTGGGACTAAAACGTATTATGAACATTATATCATTAAAAAAGAACATATAAAAGATATTATAATCCCACTAAAAACCTTTTATAAACAGTTGACAAGATCATCGTCAACTGTTTATAAAAGGTTTTTTAAGACTGCTCAAGCTCCCTTTATAAAAGTATTTATGATAAAATTTATTTATAAAGGGTTGATAAAGTGTTTATAAAGGGTTGAAGATATGAAGAGCGTTAAAGAAATAAGTGAAGAATTGGAAGTTAGTAAACAGACTGTATTTAATAATATAAAAAGATTGAATATAGAAACAGTAAAACAGGATAATACTTCATTCATTAAAAATGATGTTGATGTAGAAAAAATCATTCAAAGAGTAATCAGAAATAAAAAGAAATATGGCTTTGAAAGTACTAATATAAGTTCAGAGAAAGTTAAAACAGATAATAAAAAAAACGAATCTAAATATGATGTTCAAATAATTGAACTACTCGAAAAGCAAATAGATACTTTAAATAAACAACTTGAAAAACAAGAAAAACGTCATGAAACGACAATAGAATTTTATAGAAAAGAATTACAAGAAAGGTCGAAATTACTTGAAAACCAACAAGTATTAGCATTAGAAAGTAATAAAAAGATTCAAAAACTAGAAAGCCAATTAGAAGAAGAAAGACAGCTTAATTATTCTTTTGATACAGCGACGAATAATAGACAAAATATTGATCCGCAAGAAGCAACTTTTACTGAAGAATCACAAAATATCAATCAACAACAAACAAAGTGTCAACCAACAGAAGTAAATTACAAGGATATAGCCGAAGAGAAAGAGAATGACAGTACAAATGAAGGTGAATTAATAAAAGAAGATAAGTTCGTTGAAGAAACGAAGAGTGATCCTGACGATAATAAGGAGGTAGAACCACCTAAAAAAGGATTTTGGAGTCGATTCTTCGGTAATTAAAAATGAATGTAAAAGGTGTATCAAGGGTTTATAAACCCTTGATACACCTTTTATAGTGCTGGAACTTCTGATAATCATCGATTATGTTAACTAATTATTTAAAGAGGAGCAATCTTTAAATATATATGTAAAGCACAGCCTAATGCAATAACTTATCTAAACTAAAAGTTAAGTTATTGCAACTAAAAGCAGACGAAAGAATAAAAAGATTGGATGATGAAAAATATGTTTGCCATTTTTGTAGCATTAATTAGTTTAACGTCAGTGTGGGTGGGTTATAAAATAGACAATTCAATGAAAAGAAAATCTGAAATTGAAGATTCAAGGATAAATTGGATTCAGAAAGTAAGAGAAGTAAATACTAATTTGATAAAAGCATTTTATGATTTCAACACTCATCAAAATTTTTATAGTGAAAAAACTAAAGATATTAATATGTTAGATAATATGAGAAGCACCTTGTTAGAAGGTTTAGAATATGAATCAAGGAAAAGAGACAATAATGCGGAAAAATACAAAGAAGAAATAGACAATATACAAGAAAAGGTAAAGGAACAAACGAAGGTTTTAAATAACAAAAAAATAGATAGAACCAGTGCTATGTATAATCTATTTACTTCTATAGAAGAAATGAAAAATTTATTTCCGATAAATAAATATGATATTCATAAAGTACGAATCGAACATAAAAAAATACTAGTTGCAGTTGAAAGTAGTGCAAGTTTTTATAAAGGGGATTTATCAATTAGCAATGAGAAAATCTATGATTCTTTAAATGAATTAAAAAAAAATATCAGAGAATCTTATGATGGTAATAATACTTTAGAAGAAACAAAAATAGATGAATATAAAGATTTTATTAATAATTACCTGAAAATTGAATGGGAAAAAGTTAAATCAAGAAAAACATAATCCCTCCATATTAAAAATGTTCGTTATTTAGATATATTTTAAATTTGAAACGCTTAAGACACTTCTTTTAAAAGGAAGTGTCTTTTCATGTATTAGCATATTATTTTCTGCAATCCCACTTACTTATTTTGAGCCATCTGTAAGATCATATAATGATGGGGTTTCGTTAGCTATAGTGACAGTTACTACAGTTGGCTATGGTGATATCAGTCCAGAGACACTAATTGGCAGAATAACAAGTGTTTATCTGATGTTTTTTTGGTATCGGTTTAGTTGGAATGATAACAGGTTCAATAGCAACTTATTTTCTGAAAAATAATGAGAAGTCTAATATAAAAGAGTCGCTTAAACATGACATAGACAATATAGAAAACCTCTCAAATAATGATATAGAAAGATTAATTAAAATAATCAAAACGTATCGTGACTAAAATTTTAATGAGAAAAAATATATATGAAGCAAAATAATTTTTAGGTCAGCCTAATTTATACTATAATATTCATTGATAAATTTAATATTCAATGAGGAGATTTTTATAGTGAAGAAAAGTTTAGAAGAAATAAATGGAAAAGTTTCTTTTGATAGCGAAGCAAATGGTATCAAGAAACTAATAATGTATCTAGGTCCTGGACTTCTTGTTGCTGTAGGCTATATGGATCCAGGTAATTGGATTACTTCAATGGCAGGAGGAGCACAATTTGGATATACATTATTATTTATAATATTATTATCGAGCTTATCAGCCATGTTACTTCAAAGTATGTGCGCTCGTTTAGGTATTGCGAGTGGTATGGACTTAGCTCAAGTAACTAAACACATAAGTAATAAGCCGTTATCGATAGCAGCCTGGATTGTTACAGAATTAGCAATTATGGCTACGGATATTGCAGAGGTCATTGGTAGTGCGATAGCACTAAATCTACTTTTTGATATACCTTTAGTAGTGGGAGTAACTATTACTGTATTAGATGTTTTACTTTTACTATTAATTATTAAATTTGGCTTTAGAAAGATTGAAGCTATCGTAGGTGTATTAATTTTTACAGTTCTTTTTATCTTTGTATTTGAAGTTTACTTTGCTTCTCCAGAATGGAGTGCTGTTTTAGGTGGCTTTATTCCAAGTACAGAAATAGCTACTAACAAGGGTGTGTTATACATGGCTTTAGGTATCATTGGTGCGACAATCATGCCTCATAATTTGTATTTGCATTCTTCAATTGTTCAATCACGTAACTATATACGTGAAAGTAAAGCTAAGAAAAAAGAGGCTATTAAATACGCTATTATTGATTCACATATACAACTTTCAATTGCGTTTATTATTAATTGTTTGATTTTAATATTAGGTGCCGCTCTATTCTTTGGTAATGGTGAAGACTTAGGACGATTTTATGATTTATATAATGCTTTACAAGAATCCGAGTTTGCAGGAGCTATAGGTGGTGCTGTTATGAGTACATTATTTGCCATAGCTTTGTTAGCTTCAGGACAAAATTCAACCATTACTGGCACATTATCAGGACAAATTGTCATGGAAGGGTTTTTGAATATAAAAATACCTCAATGGGCAAGAAGATTAGTTACTAGATTAATCGCTGTGATTCCTGTATTCATATGTTTATGGTTATATGGTTCAAGTACTTCTAAGATTGAAGATCTTTTAATCTTCACACAAGTATTTTTAAGTCTTGCATTACCCTTTAGTATTATTCCTTTAACGTTAGCAACCAATAATCCTAAGATAATGGGAAAAGAATTTACAAATAAAACATGGATTAATATTATTGCTTGGGTTTTAACAATCATATTAAGTATATTGAATATATATCTAATTATAGAAACATTTAATGAGTTTTTATAATTTAATTGATTTAAAAACACATCTTCTTAGTAAAATAAGAAGGTGTGTTTTTTGTCTATTTGGAGCCTACCTTAATTGAACCATTATTGATGCTAGTAAAACAGTATTTCTGTATGTATGATTAGGTTGTCAAAATTATTCGTTATTGAGAAAAAATATAGAAAAAAAAGAGGGCAAAAACGCTCTCTCTTTTTCCTGTATTATTATTAAAATCTCATAATACATGATTAACATATATTTTGGGACGCTGTGAGAAACGCTCATTTGCATTGACAATCAATTTATCAAGATAATCCCCTTATCATGTTTAATTCTATAAACTGTTTGTCTTGTAATATTAACTTCTTTGGCAATTTTACTAATTGCTTGCCCTTCTTCTAACATTTCCACCACGCGATGATAAATAACACGTTTCTGTGGGTCTTTAGCATTTGGTGAATAAAGTAAGGGGCGCCCTTTATATACGCCTTTTTCCTTCGCAACTTGAATTCCTTGCGCTTGTCGACGTTTACTTTCATTTCTCTCTTGTTCTGAAACCATTGCTAATATTTGAATGATTAAATCTTTCATAAACTTATCCAGTAATGGATTGCCAATCACTTCATTCATCATAGGTAAGCTGGTAATCATTAACTGAACGTTTTTTTCTTTTAAATAATTCACAGTTTCAATAATTTCATCATAGTTACGTCCTAAACGATCAATAGATTCCACAACGAATCGATCTCCCATTCTGACAAAATTGAGTGCTTCTTGAAATACAGGTCTATTTTCCACTGACTTTCCCGACTGTTTCTCTGTAAAGATTTTCTCCACACCAAACGTCTTTAAATTATCCAATTGTCTTTCTAAATTTTGATCTATCGATGATACTCTCGCATAACCTATAATCATTCATCTTCACTCCATGATTAATATACACCCTAATCATACGTTTTAATTGCGATAATTTCAACAACTTATTTTGTATGATTAGGGTGTACTTATAAAATACAGCACTTCGTTTAATTTATATTTATGTATCTCAACATGTATTTAAATAATTTATTTTTTTATGATACATTAAGTTTAGATTTAAAATATATCTAAATAATCAAGATTATAAATTAGTAATTATGCTGTTCTATAAAATAATTAATTTCTTCTTCAGTAGGTATTGCTTTTTGTGTTTCTTTTTCACTAACCTTTATTGCTGAAGCAGCTGTTGCAAACTTAACAGAGTCTACTAATGAATTACTTTTATTTAAATGAGAAGTTAAAGCTGCTGCAAAAACGTCTCCAGCTCCAACGGTGTTAATTGCTTTGACTTTATAAGCAGGGACAAAGTTAGTATTACCATTATCATAAATTAGTGACCCTTGTTCACCTAATTTAACAATAACTGTCTTAACGCCTTTTTCGCTAATAATTTGAGCTGCGGTTAAAGCTGATTGCTCATCTTCAATTTTAATGCCTGATATTTTCTCTGCCTCTTGTTGGTTAGGAGTAATTATATCAGCATAACTTAAATAGTATTCGTCATAACCATCTGCAGGAGCAGGATCTAAAACGACAGTAATGCCTTTCTTTTTCGCTAATTTTAAAGCATGTAGTATAGACTCTTTACTAGTTTCAAGTTGCAATAAAAAGTATTTTGACGTTGTTGAACTAAAAACTTTTGTTATGTTATTTAGTCCCATTTTACTGTTTGCTCCTAGTGTTCCTAGCATAGTATTCTGCCCATTTTCATCAAGAACAACGATAAAAGTTCCTGTATTTGTACCTTCTATAATTTGAATGTTAGATATATCAATGTTATTATTTTTCAAATTATTCAACATGTTTTTACCATGATCATCGTTTCCGATTGCCCCTATGAATTTCACCTTACTCCCAATCCTAGATAGAGCAATAGCCTGGTTTGCTCCTTTTCCCCCTGGTTGGTTACTAATTGAATTCACCCATACAGTATCTCCATAGTTAGGGAATTCATTTGTAGTAATAAATACATCTTGGTTAATACTTCCCATTATTATAATTTCTTCAGTCATTATTTCTCCCCCTATTTTTATTTATGCTTTTGTAGAATCTCTAATAACAATTTCAGGAGTATATTCAAATTGTATTGTTTTATTTTCTTTAATTGAATTCATTATTATTTCTCCAATTTTGCTATCTAATTGATTAATTGTAGTCAAGCTAGGAGTAGAATATTGAGATAAATCACAATTATCATATCCAATAATTTGAATTTGATTAGGTATCTCAATACCTAGTTTGTGACAAGCACTAATTGCCCCTATTGCCATAGCGTCATTAGCACATACAATCCCATGAACATCATTTTTTTGGTTTAAAGTGTTATAAGCCAAATCAAATCCTGATTTATAAGTGAAATTCCCTTCTAACAATTGGACTTGGTGACTTAACAAATATTCTTGCATAGCACTTTGATATCCCTTAAAACGACTAGCAGAAGATTTTTCTGTTATTTCACCCGACATAAATAATATATTTTCACATTCACAGTTTTTGATTAAATGTTCTGTAGCAATGTAGCTTCCTCTAAAATGATCAACTGAAATTGTATTAGGTTGGTTATCTACATTCGTTCTATCAATCGTGATAACATTTATATCATGTTTTTCTAAATACTTTATATCTTTTTCTGTTATTGCTAAAGAATTGATAATAACTGTTTGTATATAATTATCTATAATGCTTTTCAGAAAATACGCTATATTATCTTCATTATCATTACTGTTACATAGATATAATTTGTAACCATGTTTGTTAGCTGCTGTTTCAATAATATTTACTAAATCTGAAAAATATGGGTTGTTTAAGTTAGGGATGATTAAAGCGATTAAATTTGAAGTTTTATTCGATAAAGACCTCGCAATGTTATTTGGTTCATAATTCAACAAATTTATAGCATCTCTCACTCTTTTTTCAGTTTCAATATTTGCGCCCGGTTTATTGTTTATAATTCTAGAAACAGTAGCCGTGGAAACATTAGCCATTTTTGCAACATCTTTAATTGTAGCCATAAATACACCTCTTGTAACCGATTACATTAATTGTAATGCTCTCTAATTTTTTTGTCAAATAGCATTGAAAATAAAGCATTTCTGTTTTATTATAAACCTATACCTCTTTTGTAACCGATTACAAGGAGGGTAAAATATTGTCACAAATAAATAACTTATTTCAATGGTTTATCAGTTTAGGCGGTCCCGCTATAATGTTTGTTATTATAACTTTACTTTCATTAGGATTTGGAGTTAAATTTTCTAAATCTTTAGAAAGTGGCATACGGATGGCTATTGCACTAACCGGTATGACGGCTGCAATATCTCTTTTGACTGAAGCATTAGGACCCGCCTTACAAGATTTCGTTAAATCAACAGGCGTTGATTTACATATAACAGATTTAGGTTGGGCGCCGATGGCTGTTATCACATGGGGTTCTATTTATACTTTATATTTTGCTTTCATCTGTACAATAGTTAATTTATTATTGCTATTTACAAACAAAACTAAAACTTTAAATGTTGATTTATTCAATATTTGGAATATATCTATTATTGGATTATTAGTTGAGTACTATGCTCATAACATGATAATTACATCGCTATTTGTCATTATGATTTACACTTTAATGTTAAAGAATTCAGACGTTCTTAAACCTTCGATTAATAAGGTTTTAAACTATGACGAGAATAATGTTACAACTACAGCACATCCCAGTCTTTTAATTGCACCTTTTGTTTTTGTCATAGATATATTTATCACTAAGTTTTTACCTTTTATTGATAAATTTGATTTTAATGCTGAAACTTTAAATAAGAAAATTGGATTTTGGGGAAGTAAATTCGCTATAGGCGTTTACTTGGGAGCATTCATTGGTGTTTTAGGACAACAATCTTTAAAAGATGTTCTCACTCTAGGTTTCACCACAGGGGTTGTTCTAGAGCTATTCGCTTATATTGGCGGATGGTTTGGGCCAGCTATTGAGCCACTATCAAACAGAATCAGTTCTATTATGAGTTCAAAATTAAGAGGACGTAAGTTGTTCATCGGTATTGATTGGCCGATCCTTGCTTCAAGTGCTGAACTGTGGGCAGTTGTGAACATATTAGCACCTATATTATTATTTATTGCCATGTTTTTACCTGGAAATAACGTTTTACCGTTAGGTGGTATTTTATTAACAGTTTTAGTACCAGCTTTATTATTAATAACTAAAGGTAAAGTCATTAGGATGACCATTATTGGAACTATTCTATTACCATTATTTTTGTGGGCAGCTACAATGATTTCTAGTTTTCTTACTAATACTTCTAAAAAAATTGGAGAATTCCCTTCTGGATTATCAGATGGTCAAATGTTTTCTTCTGTAGACTCTGATCCAATAGAAAAAATGTTAGGAATGCTAGTTGGAAATGCGTGGAATACATTTGATATTCAACTAGTTATTCCAGCTGTTATAGCTGTAATTGTATATATTTCATTTTTCTTCTGGTATTTTAAAGCAATATCTAAAAAGGACCAAAATTCTAATTAAGGATGAAATTATTGGATAATATAAAAAAGATATTTTAAATGAATTATACAGAAAGTTTTAATTCAGTAAAAAATAACGAAATTCTATCTTTAATTGAGAAAATAGAACAAAAAATAGAGTCTTTATATACGGTTTAGGTAGGAAAATGTTAATGTTAAAGGCTTTTGGAATGAGACTTATGGATTTGGGTTATGAAGTACATATCATTGGAGATGTTACCACACTTGCTATTAATAAAGATGATTTTTTATTAATAGTTCGGGAACTGGGTAATTATCGACTGTGGAAGCATTAGTTAATGATGTGAAAAAATCAGAAGCAGAAATTGCATTTTTTACAGCTTTTCCAAAAGAAACATTGCCACAAAGAACTACTTAATTATAAATATTAAAGCAAAAACAATGAAAGAAAATGAAGAATTAGATTCTATACAGCCTATGTGGAGTGTTTTCGAACAGTTTCAATTATCATTATTAGACTTCGTAATAACTCAATTAATTGAAAGAAACAATATTACTGAAGAACGGTACCTAACCATACAAATATAGAATAATAACGTTAATAAAGGAGTTTTATTATGGAAAAATGGCTATTACCTTCTATGATGTGCGCAGATTTCGGAAGCTTATCTACTGAGATAAGCAACTTGGAGGAAGCAGGCGTCACTGGATATCATATAGATATTATGGATGGGCAATTTGTTCCAAATTTTGGGATGGGGCTACAAGACTTAGAATTTATTAGAAAAAGTACAAAAAAACCAATTGATGTTCATCTAATGGTTAATAATCCTAATAATCATATAAATTTGTTTGCAAATATAGGGGTAGACATTATTTATATACACCCAGAAGCTGATATGCATCCAGCAAGAACATTACAGAAAATTAAGCAGAAAAATATTAAAGCAGGAATTGCACTTAACCCTGGAACTTCTATAGAATCTATTAAACCTTTATTAAACATTGTAGATTATGTAATGATTATGACTGTAAACCCAGGGTTCGCTGGACAAAAATATCTAAATTACGTTGATTATAAAATAGATGAATTAGTTGAAATGTCTTTCAAATCACGCTTTAATTACGATGTTTTAGTAGATGGTGCTATATCCCCTGAGCGTATTGATAATTTATCAACTAAAGGGGTGAAAGGTTTTGTTTTGGGCACGTCTTCATTGTTTGGTAAAAACAAAGACTATGCAACCCTTATAAATAATTTAAAGTAAGCCTTTGATTTTGATATTAATACCATAAAGATACTTATAAAAAAGAGAAAGAAAGTATAATTCTTAAATGATTTTTGCATTTCTCTACCAGCCAGTGTTATAATCTACTTAACAAAGTTATTAAGCATAATACACCAATCCCCTCACTATCGGAAGTAGTGAGGGGATTTTTAGGTGTGACTATAGTCGCCTATTTTTTCTTATCGTTGCGATTGCGTAGCCAATGCGCAAATAATGCGACGATACAACCACTCGCTGCTGTGGTCATGATGTGAACAAAGTTATCAAGCATAATTACACCTCCTCTCTACGTCTAGATTGACGCCTGAGAGATAGGCGACCTTTATATTATATCATCTGTAATGGGTGAGTTACATATAACTTCTGATAAGTCATTTTATGTTATATCTTTGCTTTTTTATAGTATCAAGACAAGAAGAAACTCGTTTCACTCGTTTCAAAAACCCTCCTGATTTTTAGAGAAAAATTCTTTTATTTCATCGTCTTTAATAAAATAATATGCCATCTTTCCCTTTTTATAAAAATCAAGTACATCATTTTTATATAAAAGTCTTAAATGATGTGAAGTTGAAGCAACACTTATTTTCAATATCAAAGAAATATCACAAACACACAACTCATCTTCTTTAATCAAAGATAATATGATTTTCAATTTCTTCTCATCACAAATTTTTTCTAAAATGTTAAGTAATTTCTTAGATTTATCATCTTCTAAAAAACTTAAAGCATTGTTAACTTTATCCTCATGTACACAGATCACATCACAAGCATTTTCATAACTCATATAAAATCGCACCCTAAATTAAAATATAAATCCTAAAATTGTTTGAATAGTATCATTTTCAATAATAATAAATAAACCTAAAGCTATATAAATAACAGCCATAATCCAACGACTAAATTTCTCAACAATTTCTCCAACTCCTGGAATATTAGATAATTTTTGTGCAGTAAATACCAAGAAGAAAATTAAAATTAAAAAGACAAACAGAGTAATTAAGGTTCTGTTGCAAACTTGAAAATCATATAATATAGATACAAAGAAATGAAAAATAATAAAATCCAACCGAATAATCTGTTGATATAATAGTATATAATTTACTGCTTTTGCATAACTTTGTATATTAATTTAACTTTGCAACAGAACCCGTTTATCAAACGTCTCATTAAACAATTTGGTAAGCCTCAAAAGGTAGTTACAGATCAGGCACCTTCAACGAAGGCAGCAATGGCTAAAATAATTAAAGCTTTTAAACTTAAACCTGACTGTCATTGTACATCGAAATATCTGAATAACCTCATTGAGCAAGATCACCGTCATATTAAAGTAAGAAAGACAAGATATCAAAGTATCAATACGGCAAAGAATACTTTAAAAGGTATTGAATGTATTTACGCTCTATATAAAAAGAACCGCAGGTCTCTTCAGATCTACGGATTTTCGCCATGCCACGAAATTAGGCATATGTTAGCCAGTTAAGGGAACAACGACATGATAAAATAGTAATTAGCTATATTTTTCTAACTTTGCAACAGAACCGTTTATTATATATTCTAGATCATCAATAGTTGAAAGTGATTTATTAAACACTCTATAAACATCATATGATATTGCAAGGTATAATCCAATATTTCATATATGTAATCCCTCCACATCTCATTAACTTTTTAAATTATACACAACCTAATTTTTAGTTTTATTTATGATAAGCTTCTGCGTATCGGTTAATGATGCGGTTTATTTTTAGTTTTTTATACCCAAATGATTTTTTAACAGATGACTCTCATAATCTCTTCTAAACACTCCACGTTCTTGAAGAATTGGTATCACTAAATGAATAAATTTTTCAAATGATTCTGGATACGTCGGGGCCATCAACATAAAACCATCGCACGCTTCTTTTTTAAACCATTCGATCATTTCATCCGCCACTTGTTCGGGAGTTCCTACTATTGTCTTGTGCCCTACCCAAGTACCAAAACGATCTAATAAATCTCTTAATGTAAGATGCTCAGTCTTAATGGCACGTTGTATGGCTTCATATACTGATTTTACGACCTTTTTCGATAATGTTTCATAATCTGGTAAGGACGGTATAACTTCATCTAGTTTCCATTCACTTATATCTAGACCAATAGCTTTAGATAATTGTTTCTTGCGTTTTTCAAGTGGAATCATATCATCTAATTGTTGCTTAAGTTTATAAGCATCCTCTTCATTCTCATCAACATAAACAGTGAGACCTGGTAATACAAGAGGGGGTTGACGATTTGCTTCCATGGCACGTTGATGAATGTCTTGTCTGAACTGTTGGCCATCTTGTAAATTCCATGCAATTGAAAAAATAGCATCCACGTGTCGTACTGCTAAATCACGACCTGGAATGGAAGTTCCTGCTTGAAATAAACGTGGTCGACCATATTTGGGTGTTGGAATGTTAATAGCTCCGGCAACTTGAAAATACTTTCCTTGATAATGAAGTG
>NZ_CUEE01000018.1 GCF_001224225.1 Staphylococcus borealis
CTTCTTCTTTAGTTGCTGGCTCTTCAGCTGTTGCTGCTTCTTCTTTAGTTGCTGGCTCTTCAGCTGTTGCTACTTCTTCCTTAGTTGCTGGCTCTTCAGCTGTTGCTACCTTTTCTTTAGTTGGTGAGTCGATTTTTTCTGCTGCTTCAGCTTCATTACTAACTCCTAAAAACAAAGTAGCTCCAACTAAAATAGAAGCTGTACCTACTGTAAATTTTCTAATCGAATACTTATTTAACGTGTTTGGTAAAAAATCTAAACGTTTTTTTGAATTTTTCAACAACTTCACTCCTTTGAAATTTCCTATAATTAAAGTTTGTCCCAAACAAATCCTAATTATAGCATTAAGTACATTATAAATGAAATTTTATATATAACCAAACAAAAATTTAATTGTGTAAATTTATATCACTGATATGTTGAAGTGCTAATAATAAAATAGTTAATACCATTATTATCTTCTCTTAATTTTTTATTAGAATATTTTTCTAAATTTATAAGTCATCAATAACCCTCAGTTTAGCAACTACTCTTCAACAATATTAAATAGAAGACATATTTCCTTTGTTTTATTTTTAATAGGATTTTAATGTAACGTTTTTTATTATCTCTCTTAAAAATCAATAGTATTAACTTTACATAAAATATACTTTTATTTATAATTTATTTAGTTCTTATATAAAAGAACTTTTCATGAGGTCCCTGTATCGTGAAAAATCGTTTTATACGTTTTTTGAAAAACAACTCACACGTAGCAATAATTAAAGCAAAGAGTCCGAGACATAAAGTTCTAGGATAAGTAAAAAAGCCAATTTCTATTGAAATAATATAGAAATTGTCTTTTTTTATAATTTTTTTGATTATTTTCAGCTCGTTAAACCGTTACTTTTCTTATATTAAATATCATTAGTACAAATCCTAGTTCTCTTTTGGCTTTATCTATCTCTAGAACGAACATTCCAGAGATACCCAAAATAGCCTTTAAGATATTCCAATTATAATTCTTCATTATTTTTTCTATTATTGGTAATGATTATAATAACCACTACCAATAATAGAAAACTAAATTATGAATACAAATACTTAAATATTTCTATACTATAGCTTATGGTATTAATCAAAGATACTTCCCCCCTTGTTTTAATATAAGCTGTTTTGCATTTCTCCACTAACCAGTGTTATAATGTGATTAACAAGAATTCTAGCGTGAATACACCAATCCCCTCACTACGGCAATAGTGAGGGGATTTTTTAGGTGTGGCTATAGTCGCCTATTTATCGTTGCGATTACGTAGCCAATGCGTAAATAACGCAACAATACAACCACTGATGACTGTGGTCGTGATGTGAACAAGAATTTCTAGCATGAATAACACCTCCTCTCTGCGTCTAAATTTGACGCCTGAGAGATAGGCGACCTGTATATTATATCATCACTTAATATGCGATAATAGTTAACTTCTAATAAGTCGTCTTATGTTATATAACTTTGTTTTTTATAGTATCAAGACAAGAAGAAACTCGTTTCAAAAACCCTCCTGATTTTTAGAGAAAAACTCTCTTATTTCATCGTCTTTAATAAAATAATGTACCATCTTCCCATCTTTATAAAAATCAAGTACCTCATTTTTATATAAAAGCCTTAAATGATGTGAAGTTGAAGCAACACTCATTTTCAATATCAAAGAAATATCGCAAACACACAACTCATCTTCTTTAATCAAAGATAATATGATTTTCAATTTCTTCTCATCACAAATTTTTTCTAAAATGTTAAGTAATTTCTTAGATTTATCATCTTCTAAAAAATTTAAAGCATTGTTAACTTTATCCTCATGTACACAGATTACATCACAAACATTTTCATAACTCATATAAAATCACACCCTAAATTAAAATATAAAACCTAAAATTGTTTGAATAGTGTCATTTTCAATAATGATAAATAAACCTAAAGCGATATAAATAACAGCCATGATCCAACGACTAAATTTCTCAACAATTTCCCCAACCCCTGGAATATTAGCTAATTTTTGTGCGGTAAATACCAAGAAGAAAATTAAAATTAAAAAAACAAATAAAGTAATTAATAAATTAGCAACACTTAATGTCACAAAATACGGAACAAATAAACCAATATTATCAGCACCACAACTTGCTATCGTAACAATTGCAACCGTACCAACTAATTTAGACAATCCTTTTTCATTCAATTCTTTTTTAGCTCTTTTTTCTCCTTCACAATCATCATAAATAGCCACTTTAATTCCAAGATAAATTGGTATTAAACCCAATAAACCTAATATCCACTTCTCTGGAACATAATTTAATACAAAAGCTAAAAACAAACTAACTAATATTAAAATAATAGACCCCAAATATTGACCAACATAAATATCTCTATATTCTTTTCTAGTCTTTGCTCTAGCAAAAAATATTAATAAAATCACTAATAAATCAACTGCTGTAGCAATATAAAGAACAGCAGCAGTAACAATCGTTTGAATCATAATACACCTCATTCAAAAATATTTTTGAATGTATTATAACTTATATTATTAAATAATCATAAATACGTGGTCTAAAGTGATTATTTCTCTATACTTAATTTAGAAATTTGGTCTTTATACTCAGTTAATTTATCAAATATATATTTAGGTTTTTCTCCTGAAACCAAAATATCAAAAGAGTTATTATAAATAACTTTTGCCTCATCCACGCTCTCAGATTGAGACGTCGAAATCATATGATAAATATCTCCAATTTCTTCAAACAACTTCGTACTTTTTTGATAATAAATTAAATCCTCTTTGTTAGATTCAAGTTCAGCAAATCCATTTCTAATACCATATTTCAAAGCATAATAAAGTAAAACAGCTGAAAAAATTATGTATATAAATATCAAATTAGAACTTCCTCCTTTTAAAAAACTTTATCACAAGAAGTATTTAAGTTTTAAATACCTTTATTTGCAATTTTAAGGTGTTTTTTAACGTTTAAAGGTATTTTACATATTTAACTTAACGGCTCTCGAAATGCAAATGAGAGCTAAATAAATATATTTTACAAACAAAAATTTGAGCAAAACCAGTGATGTTTTTTTAGACACTGCCCATCTACATGCAAATTAAAAATTGGCATAAAATAGCTCAATAATTCATCAACTTTTTTAGTTCCTGCAGGGGCAATTTCTTTCAAAAAACACCAAATTTTGAATTGAACCCAAATCAAGAGTTAAGAGCATAAGGGAAATTTGCCACCTTTTAAAAAGGTGGATCTGGCGAAGCCAGACATTTCAAGGGTTACAACATTTTACATTAGGTGCCTAAAATTTGTTTTGTACCCAGAATGTACCCACAAGATATTGTGTTGTACCCATTTTGTACCCACATCATATTGTGTCTGTATCCAAAATGTACCCAGCCATTTTTAGCGTATTTTTAATAAAAAACGTTAGCTTTTTGCTAACGTTTAAGAAATTTATTTTTATTTTTCTTCTTCAATTTCATCAATCACTTGATGATTAATTTCTTGTTTTTCACTTTCTGTTAAATCAAAAAGTTCACTCGTTAAATATTCTTTTTTATTCCGAATATAAAAATATACTGTCAAATCACCTTCTTTTAGAAAATGCAGTTTAGCATGTTTTCTGTTCTATTTTATTTCTTTAGACAGTCTAAAATAAATCATACTTTGCTTTTTATTTAACATTTTATAGTTAATTAAAATACTCTTGATACTCGCTAAAATAATTTTAGGAAGATTAAAATAAAAAGATGAAATGATCTTTATTTCGATTCACTTTTTAATAAAATTGAGCATAGAAAAGTATAGAAATTGTTTTATTCTTTCTCTTTTTTTGAACTTAAAAATAAATAATATGATCATTATTGAATTTGATATTGAGAAAAAAGTATTTAATCAATTTCAAAAAGTGAAACAAATGTATGAATTGCTTAGATTACTTTTTTAGTGATTTTGTTATTTAAATTAATACTAAAAGTAGGATTCTTAAGAGTCTTTGGTTAAAAAAATTAAGACTCTTAAGAGTCTCGACGTCAACTGAAGCCTATGAAATCAACAAAAAAGGAGTTTTCAGACAATTAAAAGTGGTCTTGTAACAGTTGTAAAGAGTCTGCAACAACGTGTTATATTACACTCCTAAGTTCAATGCATAAGAATGCTTATAATCACCTTTATATAAAGTTTTTAAGCTATTTATGATGAACAATTGAGCATAATGAATAAAAGGTAAATCTTTCAGCTATGCTGAATACCACCAAAGGTGGTACTAGATTTCCTTATGCTCATGTCAAATACTCTTTAAAAAGACTCTTATGTTTGTAATATTTTCAAAAACAAAACATGTTTGAAGACAAAAGTGGCTATTTTTTTCTTCACTTTTTACCTTAAGTGCTTATTTTTATTTTCAAAATAAGCATTGTTAGTAAAATAATTGGAGATAAAAAAAGAGAAAACTAAGTAAATATCTTTACTCAGTTTGGGATAGAAAAATTCAAATTTAAAATTACATTCGACCCATGTTTTGAACATTAGTGACTTACTTTTTGTTTATGATGTATATCAATTGAATCTGAATTTTGATTTTATGGAATGATAAATTCAACCTTTTCTTTCCGATCATTAACAAAATAAATAGCAAAAACGATTTTATTAAGTCACTTTTATAACTACAAAGGATTGCTAAAGAATATAAAAATGTTAACCGTCTTTACATTTTTAAAAGTTAAAACAACACTGAATGATCATTTTATTTTTCTTCTTATGAAACATTATTTGAGCCATTATTAAATGAATGATACTTGTTTATAGAAATAAATAGGACTAAAACAGAAACGTTTTAGTCCCACCTGTTTGCTTAACTACAGTTCATTTTTAGATTTACTCAATTGCCATTGAAGATAAAGTTCGACTGCAGCTAAAAGAACATTAATCATTGCCAAAGTAATTTAATCTTTTTCTTATTACGCATAAGTGTTCCTCCTTTCTTTAATAGCAGCATGCTATGTTGTGAAATTGTATTGATGTTATTTTGTTATCTCCTCCTTTACCTTTCGTTTAGTCTAGGTGGTTACCTTAGCAACCACTTGTTAATAAAAAAAGAGAACATCTATTAAAAGATGCTCTCAAATTGAATCATTGTTAGCCTATTAAATTGAATTATTGATTAAATAAAGAAGTGATGGGTAAATGATCACGTCGCTTATTCAGCGTATGTACTTCTGCGAATTCTGATTTAAGAGATTTCATTAAGTACCCTTGCATTGCTTCAACGGTTTCATTTTTTTGAATTAATGTAGCTTTAAAACGCTTAAGAACATTAACAATTTCAAATTCCATATCTTCTAATAAATAATATGCATCAATAGAATTGTTGAAGGATGTTTTGGCTTTTAGTAATACAGTTTTGATAATTTTAATTTCAGCTACTTCAAAGTTACTTAGATAGTTTTGAATACTATGTGGTAGTTCTTCGAGTAATTGGAATTTTAAAGCTTCATTATTAAATTTTGAATTGTCGTGATTTGAATGATTTGTATGATTACTAGGATATGTTAATTTCTTATCATTCAAATAATCCGTATCATTATAATCAGTCTTAATATAATTAGTATCATTATAATCAGTATCATTAGTGTATTTTTTTGATATATCATGATGTATCATTTTAATATTTCCTGATGTATTATTATCATATTTCTGGATGTATGAATTTGATACATCCGTAGAATATTGCTGTTCTACGTCATTTTCTTGTTGTGTAATGTAATATACATCAGCTTTTGTTACTTCAGGTTTTTTTAGATATAGTTTATTGGGTTTATTTAATCCTACTCTGATTTGACTAAACAAATCAGCTTGAGTTAATTCCTTCTTTATTTTAGATAATTTGTTTGGGCTACTAATATTTAGGATTTGTTTTAACTTTTCGTTAGTATATATAAAGAATATATCTCCATTTTCATCTATCCAATTATTTTTTATAGATAAATCTAAACGATCTCTTAATATTGACCAAGTTATTTTTGCATCATTGGACAATTTAGTATATTTAGGATTTGTAAAAAATACTTTAGGCAATCGATAGAATTTTTCTTTTTGGATTTCTTTAATATTAAAATTAGACATACAAAAAACCTCTTTCATATTTAAATCTTTAAAGAGGTAATAAAAAGTCATAAGTAAGTATATATGTATTAGACTTGCGCTAATAATTCTTAATATATATAATATGAATACAACAACTGTACAAAAACAACTTTTTTATTACCATCGAGGCCTAACTATTCCCGTAGTTAGGCTTCTTTCTATTTATAATAACATTTTTCAAATCTTTGTTACATTTTTTATATATATTTAGTGTATATATCATGTAAGAATGATAAAAGGTTATATTTTGTTTTTATATAGTGATATGGAATGTTATATAAAGAAAGCTATTGCAATACGTATAAAAGGTATATAAGAAGTGTATAAAGAGGATAAAATATATTCGTATAATTATATGTATATATTTTATGAATAAGTATAAAAGTGTTGATATGGTAAGTATAATAACTATATAATCATAATAAATATCGTATATATAGTTATACGGAGGCTGCTATATGAAAAGTATGAAGAAAATCGCTGACGAACTAAATGTGACAAAAATGACAGTTTATAATAATGCTAAAAAAGCAAATGTAAAATTTCAAAAAATTGATAACGTAAATTACTTATCTAGTGAAGATGAGATTGTAGTAGTAAATAGAATTAAAAAAAATCAGAAAAAGAGCATTGATGCTGAAAGTAAAATAAATGAAAAAAATTCTGATGATGATAATAATCAGGTAAAAGATGAAACAATAAAGCAGTTATATATTCAGCTAGATATATATAAGGAACAGGCAAATAGAGATAAAGAACAAATAAATACACTTAATAGACTTTTAGAAAATCAGCAAGTCTTAGCATTAGAAAGTAATAAAAAAATTCAAAAACTAGAAAGCCAATTAGAAGAAGAAAGACAGCTTAATTATTCTTTTGATACAGCGACGAATAATAGACAAAATATTAATCCGCAAGAAGCAACTTTTACTGAAGAACCTCAAAATGAGAACCAACAACAAAAGAAAAGCCAACCAACCGAACTAAATCATAAGAATATGGCTAAAGAAAAAAAGGATGACAGTATAAACGAAGATGAACTAACAAATGAGGATAAGTTCGTTGAAGAAACGAAGAGTGATCCTGATGATAATAGGGAGGTAGAACCACCTAAAAAGGGATTTTGGAGTCGTTTATTTGGTAACTAATTGCAATTAAAAGAGGCTAGGAATTATGTCCCAGCCTCTTTTTTATGTAAAATTTCCAAAAAGTATTGTAAACGCTTTATTGAATGTGTATACTAGATGTAAATAAAATCATTGCGTGTTACTGGTTATGCAGGCATGAGCAAATAAGAGTGTCTATCTTTCGTGATATGAAATTGATAGTCTTATTTGTTCATGCTTTTTTGTGGCACGTAAATAAGAAGATAGAGAGGAATGAATTGATTATGTTTAAAAAGCTATTTGGTCAAATGCAACGTATCGGTAAAGCTTTAATGTTACCAGTTGCGATTTTACCGGCTGCAGGGTTGCTATTAGCAATTGGGACTGCGTTTCAAGGCGAAGCGTTACAACATTATCTTCCATTTATAAAAAATGATATTGTTCAACAAATCGCTAATATGCTTACAGGTGCTGGTGGTATTATATTTGATAATCTACCTATTATCTTTGCTTTAGGTGTAGCAATTGGTCTTGCAGGTGGAGATGGTGTAGCTGCTATTGCTGCATTTGTTGGTTTTATCATTTTAAATAAAACAATGGGGGCATTCTTGCATGTAACCCCAGATAAATTATCTGATCCAACTAATGGATATGCAAATGTATTAGGGATTCCTACGCTTCAAACAGGTGTGTTCGGAGGTATTATTATTGGTGCACTAGCAGCCTGGTGTTATAACAAATTCTATAATATTACCTTACCATCATATTTAGGATTCTTTGCAGGTAAACGTTTTGTACCAATTATGATGGCAACCACATCTTTCATTTTAGCCTTTCCGATGGCAATTATTTGGCCAACGATTCAAAACGGTTTAAATGCATTTAGTGAGGGGTTATTAGATTCAAATACAGGTTTAGCTGTATTTTTATTTGGATTTATTAAGCGACTATTAATACCATTTGGTTTACATCACATTTTCCATGCACCATTCTGGTTTGAATTTGGTTCTTGGGAAAATGCTGCTGGAGAGATAATTAGAGGCGACCAACGTATTTTTATTGAACAAATCCGTGAAGGTGCTCATTTAACTTCTGGTAATTTCATGCAAGGGGAATTCCCAGTCATGATGTTTGGATTACCAGCTGCTGCATTGGCTATTTATCAAACAGCAAAACCTGAGAATAAGAAAGTAGTTGCAGGTTTAATGATTTCTGCTGCATTAACATCATTTTTAACTGGTATTACTGAACCATTAGAATTCTCATTCTTATTTGTAGCACCATTCTTATTCGTAATTCACGCAGTATTAGATGGTTTATCATTCTTGACACTGTACTTGTTAAATGTACATTTAGGATATACTTTCTCTGGAGGATTTATAGACTATGTCTTATTAGGTATTCTACCTAATAAAACAGCATGGTGGCTTGTCATCCCAGTAGGTATTATTTATGCAGTGATTTACTACTTTGTATTTAGATTCCTTATTGTTAAATTTAACTATAAAACACCAGGTCGTGAAGATAAAAAATCAACTGTAACAACTACATCGGCTAGTCAACTGCCATTCGATGTTTTGAAAGCAATGGGTGGTAAAGAAAATATTAAACATCTAGATGCTTGTATTACTAGACTAAGAGTAGAAGTAAATGAAAAATCAAAAGTTGATGTTGCCGGCCTTAAATCATTAGGTGCTTCAGGAGTACTTGAAGTCGGTAACAATATGCAAGCCATTTTCGGTCCTAAATCTGATCAAATCAAACATGATATGGCTAAGATAATAAGTGGAGAAATTACAAAACCAAGTGAAACAACAATTGATGAAGAAGTGTCAGATGAGCCTGTACATGTGGAAGATATTGTAGAAACAGAAATTTACGCACCTGGACATGGTGAGATAATACCGTTATCTGAAGTACCTGATAAAGTTTTCTCTGAAAAGATGATGGGTGATGGTATCGGATTTGTACCAGATTCAGGAGAAATTGTAGCACCATTTGATGGTACAGTTAAAACAATTTTCCCTACAAAACATGCGATAGGATTGGAATCTGATAGTGGCGTTGAAGTGTTAATTCACATTGGTATCGATACAGTTAAATTAAATGGTGAAGGCTTTGAAAGTTTGGTAAATACTGATGAACCAGTAACACAAGGTCAACCATTAATGAAGATTGATTTAGAATACTTAAAGGAACATGCTCCAAGTATTATTACACCAGTAATCATAACAAACCAAGAAGACAAAACATTAACAATTGAAGATGTAAAACAAGTCGATCCTGGTAAAGCGATTATGACAATTAAATAAAGTCTATAAAAATAACTTAATGGCTAAAACAAACAAGTCTGGGACAATGATATATTATGTCCCAGACTTTCTTTACGTATATACATATTCTTATGAGATGAGTCTAACACAGAGAATTTCTGAAGAAATTCCACGAACAAAGCAAGTTGGGGAAGAAGACAGGGGACAATGAATTCTATCCTAGTTTAGCGTTCATTTTAATTAGGAAAATTTTACAAAGTTGACAAGCGTGATAATTATAGGCAATGTTGATATTGGACATATCATTTTAAAGAGAAAGGAAAGATGGTAATCATGGATGACTTGAAGCAAAATCAATCTTCTAACGAAAAACCTAAAGGTAATAAAATAATTAATATTTTGATATTCATCGGAATGATTTTATTAATTCAAATACCTATTGGTGTGTCACTAATAACTTTACCTTTTTCAGTGAAATTCAGTAAGTTAACATCCATCGCATTAAGTATGCTAATAACTGGTACAGCACTATTAATCATATGGTTAGTTAGGAATTATTATTTGAGTCATACATATGAAAGACAATATCAATCAATGAGGGGAAAAGATATCTTTATTAATATTGGTTTTCTGGTATTATCAATGGTTTTTAGTATTCTAAGTAGTGTATTAATGGCCATATTTACTGGCAATGATACTACAGCGAATGAGAAAGAAATCAATGAAAGTTTAGATCTACTTTTACAAAAAGACCATTTACCACATATTTCAATTGTTGCAACTGTTGTTTTAATGATATGTATTATAGGTCCGTATTTAGAGGAATTACTCTTTCGAGGGATTTTTAAAGAAACATTATTTATGAAATATCGATTTTGGCTACCATTCATTATATCTTCTATTATTTTTAGTTCACAACATTTATCAACAAATATATTTTCATATGCAATTTATTTTCTAATAGGTTGTGTATTATACCTTGCCTATAACAGAAGACGTAATATCAAAGATAGTATGATGGTTCATATGTTGAATAATTCTGTTTCAACATTACCGGTATTTGTTGGTTATTTATGGCTATATTTTAGATAGTAAACATAACAATAGAGGAGGCTGGGACATAATTCCTAGCAAAATAGCCAGTAAGTGGGTTTTCATAAATTCATTTACTGGCATCTTATTTAAAATACTTCGTATTGTTGGCTCGCTTTCTTAGGGGACAGCTTCAGCCTGTAGTCTTCAGCTTGTCCTGTTCCCTCAAGAGTCTCGCCAAAATACTTTGAAAAATAAGGCCCTTTTGTATAATTTAATAAATATCAATAAACAAAATTAACGAGGTGCCTTATGTATAAAGACTATAACATGACTCAACATACTCTACTAATGGAAACTTCAGTTCTTATCCCTACAAATGATATTTCACGACATGTAAATGATATTGCAGAAATAATTCCCGATACTGAATTTGATGAATTCAGACATCATCGTGGCTTAATATAAGAAAAGTAACAGCTCAACGAGCTGAAAATCATCAAAAAAATTATAAAAAAGACAATTCCTATATTATTTCAATAGAAATTGTCTTTATTTACTTATCTTGGACCTTTTTGTCCCAGACTCTTAATATGTACAAATATTCTTTTCAATTAATTTATTAAGTTTGAAATCAGTGAATTAGTAGTAAAAAAACATCAAGTATCTACTTGATGTTTTTACTAAAATCTTTAATTGTATTACCTATTTCATCTCTAACACGTTGAAATTCTGACCATTCTTTACCTGCTGGATCATCGAAACCCCAATGCTCTTTTTTAACGTTTGGTGGTAAAATAGGACAGTTATTGTCTGCATCACTACATAACGTTACGACCAAATCTGATTGCTTTAAAATATCACTATTAATCAAGTCTGATGTATGGTTTGATATATCAATGTCTACTTCTTTCATAGCTTCAATTGCTTTAGGATTAACGCCGTGTGTTTCAATCCCTGCAGAATATACACACCAGTCTTCACCTAATATTTGCTTTCCCCAGCCTTCAGCCATTTGGCTACGACAAGAATTGCCAGTACATATAAAATAAATTGTTTTCTTATCCATAATTAAAACCTCTTTTCTTAAAATATGGTTAGTGTAAGATATAAACCTAAGAGAGTTACAAATAAGACTGGAATAGTAATGATAATTCCAGTTTTAAAGTATGTTCCCCACGAAATTTTCACACCTTTTTGTGTTAAGACGTGTAGCCACAATAATGTTGCTAAAGAACTAATTGGCGTAATTTTAAGCCCTAAAGTACACCTTCTTTTAATATACCTGTAGCATTAGATTGACCAACCGATATTGCATCTATTAAAACAGTTGGCATGTTGTTCGTAATTGAAGATAAGAAAGTAATTATAAAGTTCATACACATGATAATGCTAAATAACCCATTTGTTAATCCAAATTATTATCGTGTTTGATTCTATAAATAGTCTGCCTTGTTATATTCACTTCTTTCGCAATTTTACTAATTGCTTGGCCTTCTTCTAACATTTCTACAACTCTATGATAAATAACACGTTTTTGAGGATCTTTAGCATTCGCTGAATAAAGTAACGGACGTCCTTTATATACACCTTTTTCTTTCGCAACTTGAATACCTTGTGCTTGTCTACGTTTACTTTCATTTCGTTCTTGTTCTGAAACCATTGCTAAAATTTGAATAATTAAATCTTTCATAAATTTATCTAGTAGTGGATTTCCAATCACTTCATTCATCATAGGCAAACTCGTTATCATGAGCTGAACTTCTTTATCTTTTAAGTAATTAACTGTTTTAATTATTTCATCGTAATTACGACCTAAACGATCAATCGATTCTACTACAAATCTATCGCCCATTCTCACAAAGTTAAGTGCTTCTTGAAATACGGGTCTATTTTCTACTGACTTTCCCGATTGTTTCTCTGTAAATATTTTCTCTACGCCAAATGTTTTCAAATTATCTAACTGTCTCTCTAAATTCTGATCTATCGAAGATACTCTAGCATAACCTATAATCATTCATATTCACTCCACAATTAATATACACCCTAATCATACGTTTTAGTTGCGATAATTTCAACAACTCATTTTGTATGATTAGGGTGTACCTTTATCAGCCTGATTTTTTGATAATATATACACAATAAAATAATAAAAATATATCTTCTACTTTTAAAGTATTAGTATAATAAAGTTGCAATCTATATTTTTATAAAAGGAGAATGAAAAGTGATTATTGATGATATAGTAAAATGGATCGAAGAGCAACCTTACTGGCAACAAGTTATAGCTAAAAAAATATTAGACAAGAGTCATATTTATGATGAAGACATAGAGGATTTTTTTCTATATTTATGAAATATAACAACCTTGAACATGGAAATCTTAATAGAGAAAAAATAGAATTTCGAAATATTACTAATACTACTGATGAACATAAAATAGCAAATTGGAAAGGTTTAGATAATGTTATTGGTGTAAATGCCATTAAAGATAATGCTAATTTAGTTATTGGGCCCCAATTAACACTAATCTATGGTGAAAATGGTAGTGGTAAATCAGGGTTTACTCGTTTACTTAATAATATTTTTATTTCAAGAGGAGATACTAGATTACTTTCCAATATATTCAATGATAATCCGTCTCCCCCTTCAGCTAATATTAACTTTGAAACTAATGATGGTAATATAGATAAACTATATTATCCAGAAGATTCGAACCATCCTTATACAGACCATGTATCGGTATTTGATTCACATAGTGCTTTACATGATTTAACCCAAGAATCTGAACTATCATTTTCACCAACAGAATTTAAATTTTTTGATAAATTATTAGAAATTGTTCAAAAATTAAAAGAAAAATTTGAAGCTAAAATCAATGATAAAACCTTAGATAATACATTTATAAACCATTTTGATAAAGAAACTTCTATCAAACGATTGTTACTAAATTTAAATACAAAGGATGATTTTGATAAATTAAAAATAAAAGTAAAATTAACTGAAAATGATATGGAAAATCATGCTAATAATAATAAGCGAATATCAGAATTACAATCAATGCAAATATTTGATAAAAAACAAGAGTACCAAAATTTAATATCAATTCTTGAAGATGTTAAAAAAACAATAAAAAAACTCAATCAACTTTTTAGTTCTGCTTATTTAAGTGAAGTTAAAGGTTTGATAGAAGAGAGAAATCATTACAAAGACGTATCTTTAGCTGAAGGGATAACTCAATTTAAAGATGAAAATATAGAAAAATTAGGATCAAAAGAATGGAAAGATTTTATAGAATCAGCCTATAAATATTATACAACTATAAATCATAGTGTTAATTACTGTATTTTTTGTCACCAAGATATTAGTAATATAAAACTAATAGATAAATATTGGAAATATCTAAAAAACGAGTCCGAAAAAATATTAGCCGTTAAAAATAATTCTATCAAGGACGAAGAAAGACGCTTTAAACTTATAAATACAACTATTTTAAATAAAGATTCTATATTAAGCTACTCTCTAAAAGATAACAATATAGATTTATTTAATTCTATTAATCAAGCTTCAAATAATTTTGAAAATCTCAAAGATAGGGTCCTTAAAGCTCTCAATAATTTACAATGGGATTCACAAATTGAAGGTTATAATTTTGATTATAATGAAATTGAAAAAGTTATAAACAATTTAAATAATTTAATTGAAAATCTTGATGAAGACAGTGTAAAAAAGGAAATTGAAGAACTACAAATTAAAGAGAATGAATTTAATGATAAATTAAAAGTGGAAAAATTACTTCCTAAAATAGAAGATTTTATAAACAACAAAGAGTGGGTAGATAATGCTAACAAAATAAAAATTAACACACGTTCTATCACTTCAAAACAAAACAGTTTATTTTCTAAATACGTAACTGATACATATATTGAGACATTCAATAATGAATGTCAAAAATTAAATGCTAACTTTTCAGCTGAAATCAAACAAAGGGGGAGAAAAGGTACAACCTTAAATAAATTAACTATACAAGAAAAGAAACCAATAGATATATTGAGTGAGGGAGAACAACGGGCTATTGCTTTAGCAAATTTTTTGTCTGAAACCTCAATGAACAAAAATAATATTTGCATTGTATTTGACGACCCTGTTTCATCTCTTGATCACAAAAGAAAAGAAATAATTGCTGATCGATTAATTGATGAAGCACAACAAAAGCAAGTAGTAATTTTCACTCATGACCTACCTTTTTTACTATTAATGCAAAATAAATCTTCAGAAAAACAACTTGATTGTTGTCATAATACAATTAGAAAAATTAAAAATGAAACAGGTATTTCTACAAACTCACATCCTTGGATAAGTATGACTGTAAAAAAAAGAATTGGTTATCTAAGAGAACAACTTCAAAATATCACAACTTATTATAACAATATCTCTTCTGATGCTCCGGAAGAACAGTTAGAATATAGTCATAAGGCAAAAATGTGGTGTGAAGAATTAAGGGAAACTTGGGAAAAAAGTATAGAAGAATTACTATTAAATGGATCTATCGAAAGATTTAATCCAGCAATTCAAACGTCTAGACTAAAAAAAGCTCCATTTAATAGGGAATTGTATGAAGAAGTTGAAAAAGGTATGACAGAATCTTCAAAATGGGTTCATGATAGGTCATCTGCTCTAGGTGAAGAAACACCGATCCCCGAACAATTGAAGGAATATATTGATGATTTGGATAAGTTCACAAAAAAACTAAAAAAATTAATAAAGTAGTAGTCTATATACAATTATAGCTTTGCATTCCTCTACTAACCAGTGTTATAATGCACTTAACAAGGAATCCAGCATGGATACACCAATCCCCTCACTACCGCAAATAGTGAGGGGATTTTTGTAGGTGTGGCTATTGTCGCCTATTTGTCTTTGCGATTACGCAGCCAATGCGTAAATAACGCAACAATACAACCACTGATGACTGTGGTCGTGATGTGAACAAGGATTTCCAACATGAATAACACCTCCTCTCTGCGTCTAAATTTGACGCCTGAGAGATAGGCGACCTATACATTATATCATCTTCGAATATACGACGATAGACAACTTCCGATAAGTTGGATTATGTATTCTTTTCTATTTTCCTATTCCTTTGTATTTTTTCAAATTCTTTTATATGGTTCGAAGTCATTGCTGAAGTAATGTTGATATATCCGTTTTCAAGCTT
Source organism: Staphylococcus borealis (assembly GCF_001224225.1). GTDB lineage: Bacteria > Bacillota > Bacilli > Staphylococcales > Staphylococcaceae > Staphylococcus > Staphylococcus borealis. The sequence continues at coordinate 15,801 of NZ_CUEE01000018.1, forward strand.
TATTTTGGGATAAATAATAATAAAATTAAATATATATATTAATATAGTAATTAAAAGAATAGCAAAAATAGTTATATTGATATTCTGAGACATCATTTCTGTATAAGAAATTAAAATAAGTGGCATAAAAAAGTAACCTATTCTTGCTCTTAAAAAACATCTCTTAACTCTTTTACTATATTTTCTTCTATTTTTCTCCAACTTTTTTAATGAATTTATTTCTTCTTTTATATCTACTTCATCGTTATATTCATTCAACTTCTTACATGTCTTGTTTAACTCTACTTGAAACTTGCTATTAATATATTCGTCTGCTTCTTTTTTTTCTAAAATTTCACTTTGAATTCTCACACCATTTTTTTGTATACTTAGTTCATTTAAAGTATATATAATAAATGAAACTAATCCTAAAGCTATTCCAAATATAAAAAATATAGCACGAAAAACTTCTTTTTCATGAATAACATAATTTAAAATCATATAGATCATAAGTAATATTAAGTAAGTAATGATTAATGCCGAAGCATTTTGTATCAAAGTTTGTCCAATAAACTTGATATTATCTTTAACTTTATATTGATTTTCACCATGTGATAAAAAATTGTATAGCAAAGACAGAATACCTACTAAAAGGCCTATAATGGTTGCTATATTACTAAGTATGCTCAGCATATACTTTTTCTCCTGTTAATAATGTTATACGTTATACTTTTCAAATTTCTGCTTTAAATAGTTTATTTGCCTTTCTTTCAACTTTCCAAATTTAAAATTTTCCATTCTATTTTTTAGTACATTATATAAATTTTCTTTCTGATTCACTCCAATTATCCCATTATTTTTATCTGATCCATCAATAAAATAATATTTATCATTGTGATAATTAAAGTATATAATACTATTGATAAAATATTGGTTATCTAAAAAATCATTTAATATCTTCATTGTTTTATATATCTGTTTATAAGGATTACCATTGTTATGATATTCTATTTCTCCATTTTCATTTAATTTCAAAACAAAAGTTTGATGCTCATTTTCATCTTGTTTATAAAAAATATATCGATTTAATAGTTCATGCTTAGTACCTTTTAAACTTTCTTTAGATATATTGTAATATATGTCACCTTCCCAATATTTTGTTTCAAATATATAAATACCATAATCGCAAATAACCATATGATCTATTTGTCTAGGTTCTTTTAAATCATATAAAAAAAGATTGTCGAACTTTATAAAATAATTGAGATCAACTTCTTCTTTCAACTGTTCAAAAATTTCTTGTAATTCCTTAGCAGCTTTGACCTCCCCTATGTTTTTATCAAATATATGACATGAACGATAACTCTCTTTTAAGTTTTGGTTTTCCTTACATACATCTTCATATTTTTGAGTTAGCTTGTTATAGCGAACCGATAAATCTTTATTTTGACTTTTATGCTTATCAATATTTAAATTTAGCTCTTGCTCATTTTTCTCCTTCAATTTAATATTATCAATGCTCTTTTTATAAAAATAAATTACTAAACAAAATAAGATAATAGAACATAATAACAAAGCGATAATCATCATACCCCACCCCTTAATTATTTATATCAATGCCTTTATAAAGTTTTATTACAAAGTTAATTTTATAGTATATATTTTAACAAAAAAGGAGCGTTCTCTATGAATTATTTTAAATATAAGCAATTTGATAAAGACGTAATCACTGTACCGTTAGTTACTACCTAAGGTACGCACTTAGTTACTGTGACATATCTGAAATATTAAATGAACATGCTATTAAAGTTTATCATTCAATGATCTATCGTTGGGTTCAAGAATATAATCTTAATTTGTATCAAATTTGGAAGAAAAAATACATTCAATTACAGCAATTGGGCATTTCGAAAATAAAATTACCTCTTTAAAAATAGGGAGCTTTTGACTAACATTAAAAAATTCAACAAAATTTATTTTGTGTTTCTTCTTCAATTTTATCAATTGCTTGATGATAAATTTTTTGTTTTTCACTTTCTGTTAAACCAAAAGTTCACTCTTTAAATACTCTCTTTATTCCAAATATAAAAATGTCCTTTCAAATTATCTTCTTTTAGAAAATACAATTTGGCATGCTTTCCTTTCTATTTTATTTCTTTAGACAGTCTCAAATAAATAATATTTTGCATTTCATTTAATATTTTATAGTTAATTAAAATAGTCTTGATACTCACTAAAATAATTATTTCGATAAATTCTTTGCTACAAATTTAATATTCCAATTAGGTTCTCTCATTATTACTTTTAACTGTATCTAGAAAATCATCTCCCCAATCACAAATTGAAAATACTACTTTATCAAGCTTTAAACCTATTTCAGTCAATCTATAATCTACTTTAGGAGGGACTACTGGATAGACTGTCCTTTCAAGAATTTTATCTTGTTCTAGTTCTCTAAGTTGTCTTATTAACATTCACTGGTTGATATTGGGTAGTTTGTTTTGTAATTCACTTAATCTTAAATGATTGCTTTGCAAAAGATGGTAAACAATGGCAATTTTCCATCTTCCACCAATGACAGACAGGGCTAAATCTTTCGATGTATAAAATTCTTTATTATTATATTCAATTAACAAAACGAATCCTCCATTTTTATATAGTGACAAAAATGTCAGTATTGTTATTCTAAACAACAAATACCATGCTGTTATTACAAGCAAGTTTAAATCCAATTATCGTTAAAATTTGGAAAAAAGAGAAACAT
>NZ_CUEE01000019.1 GCF_001224225.1 Staphylococcus borealis
AACACTTTGTATTTATATGTAATTTTACATTGAAACACTTTAAAAAAATAAGGCACTTTCGTATCATTTAGTAAGTACTAGCAAACTAAATTAACGAAGTGCCTTAAATTTAATGATTAGAACATGATTCAACTCACTCTACTAAGATCATTGTAAGTCTTATCTCAATGAACGATATTGAGAGTCATGTGCTTAATAACACCCTTATGATTAAACTAAATATGATTTGAACATCCAATTGTGTTTATCAACAGAATTTTTCATTCCGATGAACATATCTTCTGATACATCATCGCCAGCTTCTCCTGCTACTTCAATAGATTTAACTAATTGCTCTGAGATATTTGTTAAATCTTTTGAGAATGCTTCTACCATTTGTTCTGCTGAGTAGTTTTTACCCGCTTCATCAACGATTGAAATGTCTAAGCTTTCTTTTAATGTTCCAACTGGATTACCGCCAATTGCTAAAATACGTTCAGCTAAGTCATCTACATATTGACTTGCTTCGTTATATAACTCTTCAAATTTCTCATGTAATGAGAAGAAATTAGGACCTTTAACGTACCAATGGAAATTGTGTAATTTTGTATAAGCTACTGTCCAGTTCGCAACTTGTTGGTTTAATTCTTTTACTACATCTTGTTGACTCATTATATTCTCTCCTTGTTTATCACTATTTTTTCTCTTTATTACAATTATTATTATATTATAATTATTATAATCTGTAAATAGATATATTCATCTTTTTTTATGATGATTTTATTCGTAAGTTAAAAACCTTTACATGGTATATTAAAAGCCATTTATCTGCATTTGAAAGGTAATTTGAACTATCATTCAAATCATTTTATTATCATTAGTGTATATGAAATTATCAATTAAAATCAAAAATTATCAATTAACCTCGATTATCGTCAATAAAGAAAGTTTTTTCATATTCATTAGGTTGGTGCCAATGTGTCTTCCACATTCTATTTCGATTATTAGCAAATAAATTATAAGCCCCATCTCTAATAGGACGTGGCGTAACTTTGAGCAACCATCCTAACCACTTATAATCAGTAGTTGCAAGTATAAGACTCGCTATAGCATTAGATTTGAATTCTAAATGTCGACCACGTTGTAATATAACGCTGTTTTTATTTAATGCTTCTGGATGCTGTTCAAATAAATGATGCGCTGATTCACTCTTTAAGGTTGCAAATTCATAGCTTTTAGGAAGTCCGTGTTGTATTAACCAAATACAATAGTTATAGCAATACACACAATTACCGTCATAATAAATAATTGGCATCTTCTATCACCTTCCATTACTTCTTAGTATTCATATTCCATGATTTGACTTATGTTAAACACTAAAAGTGATACAGATAAGGTTTAACTTTATTGTGACGCCGTTGTAAATCAGTTAATCGACTACATCTATATTATTTCTAATAAATAAAAAAGAGTGGACTAGAATTCCTTTCGAATTCATTGTCCACTCACTAGAACTAAAATAACCATACTATGATAACTGTTTCAGATTAGCCAACTTCTATTAACATAGAAAATAGTTAATCTTGGCGTTCTCTGAATTCCAGCCATTTTATTTATTCATGATTTACTTTAACAATTCTTGTATATTTAAGAAATTGTTTTGAGTATTTACGTTTAATATCCTCTAATCGATCATATGTTACGCCAATAATATGCCAGTTTGGATTGAAATGGTAGAATGAATCTTTTTCTCTTGACCACTTAACCATTTGTCCTTCTTTATTATACCTAGGTAATGTCACTTCATACCCTTCAAGTACATTAATATATGTTTGAAATATATCAGGGTCAATTCTATTAAAGTTATCAATGACTAAGTAACTTTTATCATTTTTAGGCATCAATTGTGTAATAAACCCTTCACGATAATATAATGCACCAGCTTCATTTGGTAAATACTTACCATACAACATATCTTCCGTAAAATCTGGATGCCCACTCGTAATCACAGGGTTAGCATTTGTCTTTTGTAGTAAATTATTCGCTGCTTTCAATCCTTCTTCACGCTGTTCTACTACTAATAATATAAAAGGTTTAATACCTTCTTCATGATGGTCTGTATCAATTTCTGTTTTCTTAATCGTTTCAAAAGGCGTTTTGATGCCATCATTGTTGCTCATTTCAATAATTGCATCATACTGTGTTTGGCTCATGCTTGCGATAGCTTGCTTCGCATTTTCTTGTAAGAAATACAGATTTTTTAACTTAGGATGTTTGTTCAATGCACCTAAAGTTACAGGGGTAATATGTTTATCATAGTATATTTCAATGGCTGTACTGTTGGTTCTACCTGGAATCGGTGGTTTCTCATGAATATGTCGAGATACCTCTCCAATGCCTACCACTGACTGATTCTCGTATTTATTATAGAATACAAGGTTATCTCCCACTTCTAATTGATTATAAAAGTGATAGCCATTGCGTTTGATGCCATTATAAGTGTGTGTATAAATCGTATAATATTCACCCGGCTCAAATGACTCAGTTTCAGATAGGAAGAAATAACGTGGAAGTTTTTCTTCGCCTTTGCCTAATGAAACAATTAAATCATATTCTTCTTTAGTTAATTGATTAATTAATGTTTCACGCATGTTGTTCATGCGAAAATCGAGTGTCTCACTACGCTTTAAATAATCTGTTGTTAATGGCTTTAATAATTCGTTAAATTTAAATTCAACTCTTATTTTATTTTGAGCGCCTGTTTGTACGCTAATGATCTCACCAATACCAAGTAATCCAGTATCCGTTTGGACTTGATAAAATATAACTTGATCACCTGTTTTGGCTTTTTTAAAAGCTCTAAAACCTTGGGTAGGATTAAACTGGGCGCCAGATTCAAATAAAGTTGTTTGACCTACTAAAGGCTCGTTATGATTCCATCTCGTATAGCCACAATTAAGCCAAAAGTAATTTATTTCTTCTTCCATAGTGGATCTCCTTTAAATGTATTCTTATAAATCAATATGTATCCCTATTTATTGTAATATTTAAATTTTTAAAGTTACTTAAGTTATGCTTTAAATCTTAACATATCGACGTAATTTTATGTTTAATTTTTTTTATATTCTATCACATTTTAATAAGTTGCAAAAAAATAGAGCAAACATTCAGAATCAATGACCAATTAATTCTAAATATTTCCCCTATACAAGTTATTGCTGTGCAAGTAAGCTACCTAACAATGGCATTAAATTAATCATAATGCCTCCAAGTTTCAATAATCCACTGATTTCTTTATCTTTAAATGTAATGATTGCACTTATAATACCTAAAATTGCAACAACTCTAGGAATCGTAAGCGAAGGATATTGTGGCATATTGAAGAAAACACCTGCTCCTGCAATCACACCACATACTAAGGAAATATATAAAAACTGTTTCAACACTCACACTCCTTTAGTAAATAAATGACATAAATATAAAATGAAATATTAGATATAACTAATAATTAATGTAAAGTCTCCTTCAAAAACGCTATCTAAATCTTCTGAAGTTAACACGAAGTTAGAACCTTTTTGAATTTTAAAGATTTCGCCATCAACAATCATTTGTCCATCACCATTAAGGACAGAAACAAGACAAAATTCTCTTGGTTTCATATAATTTAGCGTTCCACTGACTTCCCATTTCACCATTGTAAAGAAATCATTAGACACAATGTGACTACACTTATGATTTTCAATAATTTCATTTTCCGGAACAATACTTGATAATTCTTGAGAATATTGAATGACATCTAATGCTTTATCGATATTCAGAGAAGAAGGTTGATCACGTTCTCTATCATAATCATATAGTCTATATGTAATATCTGAAGACTGCATTGTTTCATATACTGTAATTCCTGCACCAATTGAATGTACCGTGCCAGCAGGAATAAAGTAAAATTCTCCAGGTTGTACGTTTACCTTTTTGAGTGTTTCCATGAATTTATCTTGTTCGATTTGCTCTTCTAATTCTTCTTTTGAGTTAACTGATGTACCAATAATCACTTCAGCATCTTCTTCAGCATCGATAATGTACCAACATTCTGATTTGCCATATTGCCCATTTTCATATTCATAAGCATAAGAATCATCTGGGTGAACATGAATCGATAATGGTTCCTTAGCATCAACGATTTTACATAGTAAAGGAAAATCCTTACTCGGAAAGTCTCCAAATAGTTCTCTATGTTGCGTCCATACTTGATCTAAAGTTTGTCCTGCATAAGGACCATTAAGAATCATACTTTTACCATTTGGGTGTGCTGAAATTCCCCAGCATTCTCCAACTGATTCGCTTGGAATGTCGTAATTAAATTGTTTTAGTTTATTACCGCCCCAAATTTTGTCGTGAAAAACAGGCTTTAAAAATAATGGCATAATTGCACCCCCTAAAACCGTTAAAGGCCGTATTCTCTATTTCTAAAGTAAATAATAATTTGCTGTTTAATATGTATTAAAACTTAAAAGTCAATTATGTAAGCGTTGAATTATAGTCATGCTAAAGGATGAACATGACCTATATAATCACTCGTATCTTTATTATATCAACTTTAGTCCTATTTTAATAGAAATTATTAAAACGATAAAAGAAGTGGTCGTGGGATTGACGTTCAATTTGCTAGGCCCACGACCACTAATACAAGGATGACTAGCGCTAAAAAAAGTTAGTTTAATTATTACTCAATACTGTTAACTACTGCGATTAAGCAATACAGCTTCTTATTTTCACCTTTTAACATAGTCACATAATGTGTATACAAAATAGTCATCCTTAAAATTTACTTATTCATATGAAGATAATGCTTCACGAATTGATTGATTACCGGAAACAACTTGAAATTCTTTGTTCACAAATTTGTTATCTGATGTTGCAACTTCTTTTAACACGCTTGCTACATCCTCTCTAGGTATAGCACCTCTACCATCAAAATATAATGCAGTTTCAATTTTAGAAGTACCTTCTTTATCTTCTAAAGCACCTGGGTGGACAATCGTATAATTTAATCCAGAATTAATTAAATGCTCATCAGCGTAATGTTTTGCGATCGTGTAGGGTTTTAAATCACCACTTGCATCAAATGCTTCTCGACGGGCATCATACGTTGATACCATAATGTAGTGCTTGATATTAGCTTGTTTACTTGCTTCAATAGTTTTAATTGCACCATCTAAATCTACAATAATTGTTTTATCTGCACCTGTACTGCCACCAGAACCTACTGAGAATATCACTTTATCAAAGCCTTTAAATGTTTGAGTTAAGTCTTCAATACTATCTTTTTCAACATCGACCAATGTTGCTTTAATATCCTCTTGTTTTAATGATTCTACTTGCTCATTTTTTCTAACACCAGCTGTGAAGTCAACATTATCTTCTTTTAATTGTCTAACTAATTTTGAACCTACGCCACCATTAGCACCTATTACTAATAAACTCATATAAATCGGCCTCCTTATTAAATCTATATCCTTGCTTTAACCACTTTCAGGAAAATTAAAACGTCAGTCATTTTTTTGACATAGATATCATAATGTATTAAATTAATATATGAACATATTTTCATATATTAATAAGAGGTGTTTCACATGACGGTTCATGTTAACGATTCAAATGAAGAAGCTATTTTGAAACAAACAACAGAAATTTTCAAAGCTTTAAGTGATTACAATAGGCTAAGAATTCTTCGCTTGCTAGATCAATCAGAGGCAAGTGTTGGGCATATTACACACACGCTAAATTTAAGTCAATCTAACGTGTCTCATCAGCTCAAAATCCTTAAACAAGCAAGACTTGTTAAATCTTTAAGGCAAGACCAGTCAAAAATTTATTCGCTTGATGATCAACATGTTTCTACGTTATTGAAACAAGCCATTCATCATACAATACATCTAAGAGGTGACCATTCATATGACTAATCATTCGCACTCACACTCACATGTTCATACGAATAATAAAAAGATACTAAGTATTTCATTTATAATCATTGGGCTTTTCATGGTAATAGAAATTGTAGGTGGCTTTATTGCCAATAGTTTAGCATTATTATCTGATGGGTTACATATGTTTAGTGACACGGTTTCACTAGGTGTCGCGCTGATTGCCTTTATTTACGCTGAAAAGAATGCTACATCAACTAAAACATTTGGTTATAAACGCTTCGAAGTATTAGCTGCATTATTTAACGGCGTAACTTTATTTGTCATCAGTATAATTATCATTGTCGAGGCAATTAAAAGATTTTTTGTACCACCTGAAGTTCAATCAACAGAAATGTTTATCATTAGTTTAATTGGTTTAATTGTTAACATTGTTGTAGCTATTATCATGTTTAGAGGTGGCGATACATCACATAATTTAAATATGCGTGGTGCATTTGTCCATGTTCTCGGAGATCTATTAGGTTCTGTAGGGGCAATTATTGCTTCAATTCTAATTTGGTCATTTAACTTTACCATTGCAGATCCAATTGCAAGCATATTAGTCTCACTATTAATTTTGAAAAGTGCTTTTGGTATTACACAATCATCGATTAACATTTTAATGGAAGGGACACCTTCCGACATTGATTTAGAACAAGTCATTTTCACCATTATGCATCATGAGGAAATACAGAATGTTCATGACTATCATGTATGGACCATTTCCAATGATATGAATGCATTAAGTTGCCATGCAGTCGTAGATAAATCACTTACGATGGATGCGTGTGAACAATTACTTAAACGAATAGAACATGACTTAGCACATCTCAATATTCAACATATGACGATACAATTAGAAACACCAAAACATCAACATGATGACACTATATTATGCTCTGGTGCCATGCATCATCATACACATTAAAATAATTTTATTAGATATTAATCAAGGGTTGGACTATGAATTCAATTAGAATTCTGTCCAACCCCTATTTCATTGCTTATAGAAAATGGTCAAATATAAGTTGCTTTGCTGGTACTTGTTTTTCGTCAAAACCTTGTAAATATTCTTCATTATCATAAGGAAGTTTTATTCTTTCAATTGAGAACTCATTATCATTAATCGTTACGATACCGTAAACTGCATTAGCCCCATTATTTAGACCTACAGCACCAGGATTATAGTAAATCGTTTCATTATCATCATATAAATGCATCTGATGATTGTGACCAAATGCAATTAAATCAGCATCTTTATCTTTGAACAGCTCAATGATATTGTCTTTACTATTCTCAGTGATCGGACTAAATGGTTGTTCTTCAATGCCAGTTTCTAATTTTTGATTTTCAATTTCATAATGAATGAATAGTAATTTTTTCCCACAAATTGTTTTTTCAATGTATCTTGGCAATAAGTTGATTTGGTCGTAATAATCCTCATCCATATGACTCTCTATCCATTGATGATGTTCATAAAATTTATCCTTTAAGTCTTCTGGATAAGGCGTGCCATTTACTAATGACATAACCGCTTCATCATGATTACCAGCAATAATTTCCATATCATCACGATCAAATATGATATCTAATACTTTATTTGTTTCATGACCAATTCCGATATTGTCCCCAAGATTATAAATTTTATCAATATCTTCTCTATTATCAATATCATCTAAGACAGTTTGTAATGCATCGAAATTACCATGCACATCTGTAATAATCGCGAATTTCATGATGATATCTCCTTTCAAAATTTAATCATTAGCATATTTTAACACTTAATCTTGAAATATGTTAGATATTATTTTAAAAAAAGTATAAATTTTGATATTGTATTTATATTAAAGTAAAGGAGTGCTTATATTTGTTCAAATATCATAGTTTGGCATTAAAAAATGCTAAGCCGCAAATTCTTAAGACGATTCTATTTAGTATCGTAAGTTTTATTGTAGTATTTGCGGTTTTTACTGTTGCTAGAACTTTCTTTATGCAGTATTTCATGCAAATGCAACTAGCAGCACAATTTCAACAATCATCGGGTCCATATTTAATAATTATGATCCTAGCTTTATTACTGGGATTACTATTCTTTGTATTTGCTGGTTATCAATTACTAGCAGGTGCAATTAAAGTTATCGCTAAAGCAATTTCAAGAGAAGATGTTCATTTTAGTGATTTAGTCGTAGCTTTTAAAAAAGGTAAATATGGTAAGAGTTTACTTCTATCATTAATTACCATTGGATTATTTATCGTGATGTACTTAATTATAGTAGCATTAAATTATTTATTTAATTTAGCTTTAACGCCTTTATTTACATCATTACAGTCAGCAGTCAGTGCATCTGACAATGCTATTGCTATTTTACTAACGATTCAAATTATAATTTTAATTATCATTGGTTTAATAACATCAATCGTATCTTGGTTCTTTTTCATACTAATGATTAATTATACTGTGTCATTAGTGCGTGAATCTAATCATAGCGCTATTTCTCACTTTAAAAATGGCTTTAAAGGAATTAAAAATGGTCATAAAACATGGTTAAAATTCTTTATTGCTGTGCTTTTAATCAATTTAATTATTATTATCATTACACAACCGCTTGGGACAATTCTTTCTGTAGCAACAGGTAATATGTCTCAAAAAGTTGCTACAGTTATTTTATATGTAGCACAAATCATCATTATTGTATTACGTTTAATCCTTTATTATATTATTATCATGGGTGTAGTACAGTACTTCTTAAAACGTGGTGAAACATTAAGTACGACACCAAAAGAGAAGAAAACTAAACGTAACAAAGCAACGCGTAAAAATGATACGTTAAGTAAACAAATTAATGATGATAAAGCGCATCAATCCACTAAAGACGTTGCAAATGATCATTCAAATAAAATGAAGCGCAATGTTGAACAAAAATCTGAAAATATTAAAGATGAAGCTAGTAAAAATCTAAATAAAGATAAATAATATAAATAAGGTGGAACCTATGCCAGTGAGGGGTTCCACCTTATTTTTTATCGATATTATTTTAAAAATTTACTTTCTAAGAATAATGCAGCACCATCTTCTTCATTCGTAAATTCCGTTACCTCATCAGTAATTTCTTGTATTTCTGATCGTGCATTTTTCATGGCAACACTATACCCTCCAAATGCAAACATAGCTCTATCATTATCACTATCTCCTATAACTAGTGTATCCTCTTGTTTAATGTTGAAATGGTCGATCATTTCTTTAATACCTGTTCCTTTATCTGTATGCTGCGCCATTGTTTCAGCGTTAAATCTTGATGAATTAGAAACACTAATATTTAAAAGAACTTGGTTCTGAATAAGTTCATCTCTGAAAGTAGTTATTTTCTCTAAGTTTGTTGTAAATAAATAAATTTTAGCATAGTTATCGTCAGGTATATGATCTTTCCAATCAATCTTACCAGCCATTGCATCTCGTCTAGATTTCCATTCACTTTCACTTACATGATTCGGCGGTGTATCACCTTTAATCATTTCTTGCATCCAAGCTTCATCTTCCTTTAGTGCTATTCTTGAGCCATTAAACGGGAATACTTCATAATATATTTCCTGTTGTTGCGCTAATGACACGATTCGTTTAACACTTTCAGTTGATAAACAATGCATAAATAGGTTATCGCCATTGATTTCCCCACTTGTACCATTTGAACTAATGATGCCATCGACTTCAAATTGAGGTGGCACAAGTTGATTAATTTCAGAATAAGAGCGCCCTGTTGCTAGGAATACTTTATATCCTTTTGCTCTTAAATCATCAATAACTGTTTTTGTTTTAATTGAAGCTTGATTATCTTCATGTAAAATCGTTCCATCCATATCTAGAAAAATCGCTTTGATATTATTCAATGTCATATCGCTTTCTCCTTTAAGTATCTTTTATAAAATTGTGGCATTATTTGATGAAATGTGCAATGACCTTACTTTTTTTAATATAAAGAATATCGTTGTTTATCATTTACGCCGACGTACGTTTTTCCATCGAAATCAACATGATACCACCTCATAACATTACAATTGTAAGATAATTCCGATATTTTATCAAAGTATCACTTGCATACATTATTGTGTGGTTAGATGTATAAAAAAAGAGCAAGCCCAAATCCAAATGAATTTGTGATCTTGCTCCATTGAATGTATTTTAAACGAATGTAGTCCTATTTCCTAAAACTCAAATGAACTATTCAACTGTAACTGATTTAGCTAGGTTACGAGGTTTATCTACATCTAAGCCTCTGTGTAACGCTGCATAGTATGCAATTAATTGTAACGTAACAACTGATACAAGTGGTGTTAACAATTCGTGTACATGAGGGATGACATACGTATCTCCATCTTTTTCTAAACCTTCCATTGAGATAATACAAGGCTTAGCACCACGTGCAACAACCTCTTTAACATTACCACGAATAGATAAGTTAACCTTTTCTTGTGTAGAAAGTGCGATAACTGGTGTACCATCTTCAATTAAGGCTATTGTACCGTGTTTAAGTTCTCCACCAGCAAATCCTTCAGCTTGAATGTAAGAAATTTCTTTTAACTTTAATGAACCCTCAAGGCTGACATTATAATCCATTGTACGACCAATAAAGAACGCATTACGTGTTGTTTCTAAGAAATCTTTAGCAATTTGTTCCATTTTAGGTGTATCATCAACGATTGTCTCAATAGCAGTTGTTACTTTAGCTAATTCTCTTAATAAATCAATATCATTATCTCGACCATGTGCTTTGGCTACAACTTGAGATAAAATTGATAAAACTGCGATTTGAGCTGTATATGCTTTCGTAGATGCAACTGCAATTTCAGGACCAGCATGTAATAATAATGTATGATCTGCTTCACGTGATAATGTTGAACCAGCTACATTTGTAACCGTTAATGATTTATAACCTAATTTGTTAGTTTCAACTAATACCGCACGACTGTCTGCAGTTTCCCCCGATTGAGAAATATAGATGAATAAAGGTTTTTCAGACAATAATGGCATATTATAAACAAACTCAGAAGCTACATGAACTTCAGTTGGTACGCCAGCCCATTTTTCTAAGTATTCTTTACCTACTAATCCAGCGTGATAGCTTGTTCCTGCAGCAATAATATAAATACGATCTGCAGCGGCAACATCTTTAATAATTTCTGGATCAATTTTCAAGTCGCCATTTTCATCTTCGTATTCTTGAATAATACGACGCATAACTGCTGGTTGTTCATTAATTTCTTTAAGCATATAGTGGTCATAGATACCTTTTTCAGCGTCTGATGCATCAATTTGAGCCGTATACGTATCACGATCTTGAACATTACCATCTTGATCTTTAATGATTACACTATCTTTCTTAACGATAACGATTTCATGGTCATGAATTTCTTTATATTCATTCGTAACTTTAATCATAGCTAATGCGTCTGAGGCAATAACATTGAAGCCTTCGCCAACACCAACTAATAAAGGTGATTTATTTTTAGCTACATAAATCGTGTCTCTATCTTGGTTATCAAGTAAACCTAATGCATATGAACCATGTAATAAAGATACAACTTTAGAGAAAGCTTCTTCAGTTTCTAAACCTTTATTTGAAAAGTATTCAACTAACTGAACAATGACTTCTGTATCCGTCTCAGATTGGAATGTTACATCTGCTAAGTACTCACTTTTTAATTCTTCGTAGTTTTCAATGACACCATTATGAACTAATGTGAAACGTTCACTATTAGATTGATGTGGATGTGAGTTAACAGTACTTGGTACACCGTGAGTAGCCCAACGTGTGTGACCGATACCAACATGCCCATCCGTATCATTATTGTCAGCAACTTTTCTTAATTCTGCAATACGACCTTTTTCTTTAAATACAGTTGTACCATTATCATTTGCAACTGCAATACCAGCTGAATCATATCCTCTGTATTCTAATTTTTCTAATCCCGATAATAGCAATTCTTTTGCATTATCATATCCGATATATCCTACAATTCCGCACATAAATTTTTCCTCCGTTAAATATAGCTTGAAAATTTTATCTGTTATATAAAATTTAAATAGGTTAAGAGATTTTACAACTTTGTAATTATCTTTTAGATAATATCTTTTAATATTGATATTTTATCTTTATCTTATTTACCCTATTAAGCCATATTATATTTCTAAGATTTTTTTAAATTTAGGCATTCTTATTATTTTTGTGCATTTAGTTACCTAAATATTTTAAATAATAAGCTAACGAATGAGCCACATCCGGAATAGCATCCGCCGATAAGTTCGATGACTATTCTCCTCGTCTGCAATAATATAAAATGTTCTACAATAGTTCTCATATTTAACTTTTGATCATTGAAACACTTATATATTGCCCTGGCGCTTTGTAATTATTTTTATACTATCCTCCTTCCAATATTATTTATTTTACACTTTTCAGATAAATGAATGCAAACAATTTCCAACCTTTTTAGCGAAAAATAAAAATAAATATATTTTATAATTTTCAAAAATAGGTAAAAATTAATCTTTATTATTAAATTAATGCTAAACAATATAGCAATCAACAGAATGTAAGCACTTTCACTGCAATATATCTATTAAAAAACCTCCAAAGTTACAATTTAATGTATACTTTGAAGGTTTATAGTGTACGATATAAATTATTATTCTAAGCCCATTTTTGCTTGTACTTCGTCAGCAATACGTTGAGCAAAACGTTGCGCGTCTTCATCAGTTGAAGCTTCAACCATAACACGAACTAATGGTTCAGTACCTGAAGGTCTAACTAAAATTCTACCTTCACCGTTCATTTCAGTTTCAACTTCATTCATTACATTTTTAACATCTTCATTATCTTCAACATGGTGTTTATCTGTAACTTTAACATTAATTAAAGACTGAGGATACTTTTTCATTTGCGCAGCTAACTCACTTAGTGGTTTGCCACTCATTTTAATTACGGCAGCTAATTGAACACCTGTTAGTAAACCATCACCTGTCGTATTGTAATCCATCATAACAATGTGACCTGATTGTTCACCACCTAAGTTGTAATTTCCTTTTCTCATTTCTTCTACTACGTATCGATCTCCAACTTTTGTTTTATTAGATTTGATACCTTCATTTTCAAGTGCTTTATAGAAGCCTAAGTTACTCATTACAGTAGAAACAATCATGTCATTGTTTAATTCTTGATTTTTATGCATTTCTTGACCAATTACAAACATAATTTGGTCCCCGTCATTGATATTACCTTTTTCATCAACAGCAATTAAACGATCTCCATCTCCATCAAATGCTAAACCAAAGTCGCTTTCAGTTTCTAGAACCTTTTCAGCTAACAATTCAGGATGTGTTGATCCACAATTGTCATTAATATTATAACCATCAGGACTACAACCAATAGTTTCAGTATCTGCTTCTAAATCTCCAAATAAGAAAGGCGCTAGTGCTGATGTAGAACCATTTGCACCATCTAATGTTATTTTTAATCCTTCTAAATTAACATCAATTGTTGATTTTAAGTAACTTAAATATTTTTGAGCACCTTCAAAGTAATCTGAAAAATGAACAATATCTGTACCAACTGGTCGTGGTAAATCCGGATTTTCTTGATCTAATAATGCTTCTATTTCTTCTTCTTGAGCATCTGATAATTTGAAGCCATCTGCTCCGAAAAACTTAATGCCGTTATCAGCAACAGGGTTATGTGACGCCGAAATCATAACACCTAATTCAGCACCCATTTCTCTAGTAAGATAAGCTACGCCGGGTGTAGATATTACACCCAATCTCATAACTTCTGCACCAATTGAAGCTAAACCTGCAATTAAAGCAGATTCTAGCATTTCGCCTGATACACGTGTATCTCTACCTACTAAAACTTTAGGTCTATCAGCATCCTCGTTATGTGCTAATACATAGCCACCATAACGGCCTAACTTAAATGCTAATTCAGGTGTTAACTCTTTATTAGCTATACCTCTTACTCCATCCGTACCAAAATATTTTCCCATTATAAATACTCCTTTATAAAATGTTTTAGTTTAAACTTATATGTGCTGTTATGTCATCTGGATCAGCTTTTTTCACTTTATCTGGTAATTGCAATTGAACGTTCTGATCTGTCGATTCTGTAATATTATCAAGATCAACTGTCGCTTCTATCTCATTAATATCTTGCAAATCATCTCTGTTACCATAAATTTCAATTTCTTCTTCATCAAGCGTTATATTATCTAAACTAGCACCATTAGGTAAACTACCTTTTTGCTTGATTTTAACTTTAACCTTTTTACTATACTCTTGAAGTTTAACATTGAGTTTTACTTCATTTGGTTGAATATTAACATCCAATTTATTTAATGATTTATCAAATGCAGTTACATCTGCAACATCCGATGTGTCTTGACTTAATTTATTTGCATCCTTAAAAGTCGCTTTTAAGTATGCAATTTTCTTAAGTTGTTCTCTACCACCTGTTACTTTAACTGAATTAGGCTCTACAGAACTATCTCTAACTTTATAATTTGGGTCAATATCATCTTTACCTATATCTGCCTGAACATGCATCGTTTTCGTTTCTTTGTCTTCTAAAGTGACATAAGCTTGTTTCGGTTTAACATTATAATTGATATCATTACTCAAGCCTTTAACAATGTAATCCTCTTTATACTTTCCTGCTTTAGCGTTCGATAAATCTACTGCAACTTTAATATCGTCCGTATTTTCAATTTTAATTAACTTAGACTGTGGGCCTGAAACAGTTACATTAACCGTCTCAGGCGCTTTAGTTACATGTAAATCCTTAGAATTATAAATTATCTCTACTGGTACATCTTCAATTGTTTTAGATGAATTTTGTGATAAATTATCATTATTGAAAATGTTACCAAACACATTATTAACTGATAAATAGAAAAAGATTGCTAATAAAAGTGCAATAAATCTAAGACCCCATTTGCTCTCTAGCATCTTATTTCACACCTTTCTTTTGAAAGCGTGTTCCAAACCAATGTTCGGCTAATAATTCTTCAAATACCTCACTCGAGATATCTCTACGTAATTTGCCATCAAATGTTACTGATATCGATCCCGTTTCCTCTGAAACAACGATTGTAAATGCATCTGAGACTTCAGAAATACCTACTGCTGCTCTATGTCTAGTACCTAGACTTTTAGAAATTTTAGCACTATCTGATAACGGTAAGTAACTCGCTGCACTCGCAATCTTAGAATTTTGAATTATCATTGCACCATCGTGTAACGGTGTATTCGGTATAAAGACATTAATTAATAATTCTTGTGATATTTCAGAATTCATCGCTATACCCGTTTCAATATAATCCTGCAATCCCGTTTCCTTTTCAAATACGATTAAAGCACCTATACGTCTTTTAGCCATATACTGAACAGCCTTTGAAACTGCTTGAATTAACTTTTCTTCATCATGACTGTATGTATTAGTATAACGTTTAAATAAGCTTCCACGACCCAACTGCTCTAATGCTCTTCTAATTTCTGGTTGGAAAATGACAATAAGTGCAAGTACCCCCCATTGAATTACGATATCAAAAAGCTTAGATGTGGCAGTTAAATTTAGAATTTTACTCACTTGTTGCCCAATAACAATAAAAAGTATACCTTTGAGTAATTGAATCGCCTTGGTTCCTTTAAATACAGTAATGAGAAGATAAAGGACATACCATACTATAAGTAAATCCAGCACACTCGTTACAATTTTTAATGTACTAAGATTATCAAAAAAGTTGGAAAAATCCATAGCATCTCCTCCGAATATTTTTTCCATAGTCATAATTATACCAATGATAGTGACAACTGTCATATGTGCAAACACATTGTATTAAAAAAAATAATAAGTATATAACATCATTCTTTTCAAACTCATTCTATCCCTTTTCATAAATATTATGAATACAATATGTTAAAAACTTTTATATTATAGTATTGTTCAAAAACACAAAAAAAGCACTCCTATTTAGGAGTGCTAGTGAGTGAGCCATAGAGGATTCGAACCTCTGACCCTCTGATTAAAAGTCAGATGCTCTACCAACTGAGCTAATGGCTCTAATGGCTGGGCTAGCTGGATTCGAACCAGCGCGTGACGGAGTCAAAGTCCGTTGCCTTACCGCTTGGCTATAGCCCATTAGAATGGTGGAGGGGGGCAGATTCGAACTGCCGAACCCGAAGGAGCGGATTTACAGTCCGCCGCGTTTAGCCACTTCGCTACCCCTCCGAAATATAAATGGTGGAGAATGACGGGTTCGAACCGCCGACCCTCTGCTTGTAAGGCAGATGCTCTCCCAGCTGAGCTAATTCTCCAACATGGTGACTCCTACGGGACTCGAACCCGTGTTACCGCCGTGAAAGGGCGGTGTCTTAACCGCTTGACCAAGGAGCCATGGCTCCGCAGGTAGGATTCGAACCTACGACCGATCGGTTAACAGCCGATAGCTCTACCACTGAGCTACTGCGGAATAATTTGAAATGCCTGGCAATGTCCTACTCTAGCGGAACGTAAATCCAACTACCATCGGCGCTAAGGAGCTTAACTTCTGTGTT
>NZ_CUEE01000020.1 GCF_001224225.1 Staphylococcus borealis
TACGTCTCATCAATACGCCATTTGTAATAAGCTTTTTTATGCTTTTTCTTCCAAATTTGATATAAAATTGGGGCATATTCTTGAACTCAACGGTAGATCGTTGAATGATGAACGTTTACACCACGTTCTCTTAATATTTCAGATATATCACGATAGCTCAATGCATATCTTAGATAGTAGCCAACGGCTACAGTGATAACATCCTTGTTAAATTGTTTATATCTGAAATAGTTCATACAGAAGACTCCTTTTTGTTAAAATTATATTATAAATTCAACTTTGCAACAGAACCCAAAAAGTTGCCTTTAGCATCTCAAATCCATTGTCGCTCTAAGGATCATAAGGTGCCTAAAAAGGTTTTAAAAAGATTTATAAAAAGATATTAAAAAGTTCGGGGCATTTTGCCCCTCACAAATTCAAAAGACAAAAAGGAAAGCAACCACTTTTGTGGTTGCTTTTTTATTTATAAAAATCATTAAGTTATTACCCTTTAATGCATTATTCCAATTGCTTTATTGACATTGAGCCTCTGAACCCTTAATAAACCCTAAAACTGTCGACTCGTCGGTTTTATAGCTCACGCTATACCGACATTCGTTTAAACAGTTTAATTAAGGGTTCTTCTCAATGCACAATAAATTTTCTCGGCATAATAGCTTGTTCTACCTCTTTTTATTCTTTTTTAATACAAAATCGAGTAGTGTCATAAAAAGTGCAAAAAATAATGCAGTAACCAAGTTCAAATATACATGAAAATCAATTGCTGGTATTACTAAATCAAGTAAAGATTTTAAAATAAAAAACAAAACAAAAAAGTATATAAAATATAAAAAGATTTTCAAAACAAAACCACCTCTCCGAAAAAATCTATCACACTAAATCTCAAAGTTTAAAATATCTTTATTTGCAATTTTAAGGCACTTTTTAGAGCATTTAAGGGTAATTTATACAAATTTATTACCTAAAACTATTTAACGGCTCTTAAAACGCAAATATGAGCCAAGTATGAATAGTTTTCTAAAATATTACTGAAAACCTATCGCAAAAGATGATACTATCTACTCAAATAAATAATTCTATTTCTAGGAATGATTTGTATGTTAGAAAAAATAAAAAATATCGAACCAGAGCAATCAGTCGGAATTATATTATTAGCAATAATTTTAAGTTTTACTTTTATGGATTTACGTTTTGTTATACCTGCAGGATTGATTGTTATAGCAACTTTAATCATTTCTTTATACAAAATATTTACAGACTGGCGTTGGGCTTTAAAATTTTTAGGTTACATAGTTTATGCAGTTGTCGGAATAATTCTTATTATACTTTTTGGAATGACATTGCTCTTGATTGTCCCTTTAGCTTTGTTATTCTTTATAGCTTTTTTGACATCGAGAAAAGACCGATTTTAGATTTTTACTTTATTGCCGTTGAGCCGCGGAACCCTTAACAAACCCAAAACTTGTCGAATGGTCGGCATAATAGCGTGTATTACTTTTTGTTTTTCTTTTCTGAATAAGGTAAATAAAAGATGACGAATAGAGCACATGCAATCGCTATAAAAGAACCTATAAAAACCAAATAATCTCCTCCTTTTTTAGCTTTATACAGTGTCTTTACGTATAAATATATATTTAACCTAAAAAATAGATTAAAGTCGCTCATACGCCTTAAAAATGGCATATATGAGTAAACTAAATAAGATGTAAGGCACAAAATAAAACATCACGATCAGATATCGCCATGGTGAATGACCTGTTTTTAAGACGTGGTTAATCCAGTCATAAAAATGTTGTACGCCTAATAAGTCGCCTAATGGACTTAAGACTACAAAAGTAATCATTACTAAGGCAACGATGAAAAACATCGCTGTAATCCCTTTAGTTAAACGATTGAACGCTTGATCATATTGTTTTATTGACGTTTCGTTCGTTGCGATGCGCTCATCAAGCGTTTTTTTATAGTCATCATGTGCTTTTTGTAGGTCTGATTGATGATTTTGAAACTCTTTAACTAGATTTTGTGTTTGTGATTTCACATCTTCTAATTCTTGTTGGATTGCTGATTGAAAATCTTGTTTTAAATTATCGTTATTAATACGTTCCACATAGTGTTTTGCAACGCTAATAAATCTTTTTTGGGTTTTTTCTGTGGCTTGATTAAAGTTCAAGGCCATGGTCTCTATCGTTGTCAATAATTGTTCGTGACGCTTGTTCCGCTCGTTCTCTCTCTTCTCGATCTCTTCGAGCCTTTTCATCAGCAAGTCTTGCTGACTCTGCAGCTTGTCGGCGACGCTCAAGCTCATTTGTGTCTTGGGCGAATTTATCCCAATCTGATTGAGTGACGCCTGTATCTCGTTGAGTTGGTTCATCACGGTTTGAAGTTGGTCGTTTTGGCTGGATGTCGTTGTCATATTCTCGTTCTTGCTGTTGTCGTTGTATTTGTCTTTCAAAGCCATCTTCTATACCCCCTTTGTTATAATCTTCACCTAATCGACGGCCACGGACTTTTTTATCTTCAGCTAGATGTCGATAGGTAATACTCTTAGGTGTAACTCGTGCAATTTCAATGCCATATTGACTTAAATGGTCTTTAAATTCGTCCATATTTGTGGCTGTTGATTGGTCGATTGCTTCACGTATTTCATCTTTCCATGAATATTGGGCGGTTGATTTTGTATTAGGGTCAGCAATCGCTTTTTCTGTTTGTGTATAACGTAAGCGTGCTGTATCTTTTTCTGGCACGCTTAAGCCATGTTCACGACATACGTCGTCATTAAAGTTTCTTAAATCATGTAAGGCTTGCTTGTTGTTATTGAACTTTTTACCTGTTTCAAGATTAACGGCATTAATCACAATATGATTATGTATGTGATCAGTATCACAATGCGTATAAACAGCCACTTGATGATTGGTTGCGAATTTTTCAGCTAATGCTAAGCCTAGTTGATTACATTGTTCTGGGGTTACTTCGCCTGGTTTGAATGACTGAATAATGACATGGCCTTCATTACCCCCTGTTTTACCATAGAGTTCACGTGTGGCTTTAAAACTACTTTTGGCATAGTCTATGTCGCAGTTTAAGCCACTTTTTTCTTCAGCCCGTTTTTCAGCGTAATTGATGGCACGTGACGTTGATTTCGTCGCACTTAATTTAGTTGTTGCCATATGTCATCCAACCTTTCACGTAATTCACTGATATTACGTTCTAATGCGCTATAATTTGGTGCGTCATATTGATGTTGATGACAATATTTCGCAATTTGATTAGCATTCGCCCCTAATCGACTTAAATCTTTCGCAATCGATTGTCGCGTTTCTTTATCAAATTTAGGTGCGACCAATCGACTGCCTTGTGCCTTTTTCTTAACGAAAGCAGGCACACTCATATTTAAAGTTTCAGCCGACTGCTTTAACTTTAAATATTCGGATTCGCTCACACGAAAACTAATTTGTTTCGGCTCCTTACGGTTGGGTTTATGGTTTTGCCCAACAGTTTCGTCGCTAGCCACAAAATGTTTTTGTTCGCTCATACATCCCACCACGCTTTCTATGAAAGATATTACTTAATATAAATTTAGATTATATGATAATCTAAATTTCATCAAGTAATATAGTGGTTTGGCAAGCATTGGCTTTGCTAGCCACATACGTGGTAGCGTCGCCTGCTTGTTGGGGATAATCCCCAAGCCCCTTAAGATTTTTTCTACGAAAAAATAAGTGGCTAATTACTAGCCACTTAGAATGAAAATTATTGTATTTATTAAATTTTCATTAATCAATTATAATATCAATAACTATTATCTAATATTTCTTTTCTAACATAATCTGTAAAACTAAATACATATGCCAATTCATTTTTAGCTCTCACTGTAGCATTGGCATTTGTATTATTCATGCCCCCAGAATTAATTCCTACAACTTCATTATTAGAATTTAATATAGGAGATCCAGAGTTCCCCATTCGTATAATCATTTTTGAGTAAAATTGAGGATCATCACTATTAACTTTTAACAAATAAAAACCATCAGATTTATACATTTTATACCTAGGATCATTGATAAAGTCATTACCTAAATATTCTTTTGCAGGATAACCATATGTAGTAATCTTGTCTCTTAATTTCATATCTTTTATATTTTGTTCATTAGCTATTTTTAAGGGTGTGACTTTATCAGTTACTTTTTCATTAGTATGAACAACAGCTACATCTACTCCTTTTATCATTTTTATATCTTTAATAGTGAAAGAATAAGGGATATTGTTTGCATTTCTTGAAGGCATAAATTTTAAATTTGATGGGCTTTCTGGGTCATACGTTGCTTTATTGACAACACCAAATCCTTTTTCTACTACATGATTATTGGTTAGTAGTGTGTGATCATCTATAACAAAAGCAGTCCCATAAACTTTATTTTTTGTATTGGATAGTATTCCAACACCAGAAATATTAGTATTAATTTTATCTAATCTAGTAAAACTTAATTCGTTATTATTTATTTGTTGGACCAACTCTTGCGCTTCCATAATACCAGCACTTCTTTCATTAACAGTTCTATTTAAATAAGATTCTGCATTTGAAGTATTGGAAAATGTTAAAGAAATAATCAAAACAAACAAGAAAACAGAAAAGCATTTAGCAATTTTAACCATCAATTTCACTCCTTTAATTTTTATTATATACTAACTTTGAATACTAAAAGAGCATAGGTGAAAATAAATGGATTTATTTATAAGTAAAATGAATGAAGTAGCAAAAAATATAGGAATGTTAAACTCAAATTTTAAAAATCCGTCAGGATTAACTAAAAAAGGACAACTATCAACAAGTTACGATTTATCACTGCTGTTATTACAAGCAAGTTTAAATCCAATTATCGTTAAAATTTGGAAAAAAGAGAAACATATAGTAAGAATATTAGGAGATAATGCAAGAAAATCGGAAATTAAAAGTACTGTATATAATAAAAGTTTAAATAATTATTATGATATTTTAGGTGGAAAGACAGGTACTGTAGGTTTTATAAAAAATTTAAGTGTCCTGTTATATGCTAAAGATGAGATA
>NZ_CUEE01000021.1 GCF_001224225.1 Staphylococcus borealis
TGCCTGGCAACGTCCTACTCTAGCGGAACGTAAATCCAACTACCATCGGCGCTAAGGAGCTTAACTTCTGTGTTCGGCATGGGAACAGGTGTGACCTCCTTGCCATTGTCACCAGACAAGAGAATGATTATACATTCAAAACTAGATAGTAAGTAAATGATTTTGCTTCGCAAAACTTTGAAATAAATTGATTAAGTCTTCGATCGATTAGTATTCGTCAGCTCCACGTGTCGCCACGCTTCCACCTCGAACCTATTAACCTCATCATCTTTGAGGGATCTTATAACCGAAGTTGGGAAATCTCATCTTGAGGGGGGCTTCATGCTTAGATGCTTTCAGCACTTATCCCGTCCATACATAGCTACCCAGCTATGCCGTTGGCACGACAACTGGTACACCAGAGGTATGTCCATCCCGGTCCTCTCGTACTAAGGACAGCTCCTCTCAAATTTCCTACGCCCACGACGGATAGGGACCGAACTGTCTCACGACGTTCTGAACCCAGCTCGCGTACCGCTTTAATGGGCGAACAGCCCAACCCTTGGGACCGACTACAGCCCCAGGATGCGATGAGCCGACATCGAGGTGCCAAACCTCCCCGTCGATGTGAACTCTTGGGGGAGATAAGCCTGTTATCCCCGGGGTAGCTTTTATCCGTTGAGCGATGGCCCTTCCATGCGGAACCACCGGATCACTAAGTCCGTCTTTCGACCCTGCTCGACTTGTAGGTCTCGCAGTCAAGCTCCCTTATGCCTTTACACTCTATGAATGATTTCCAACCATTCTGAGGGAACCTTTGAGCGCCTCCGTTACCTTTTAGGAGGCGACCGCCCCAGTCAAACTGCCCGCCTGACACTGTCTCCCACCACGATAAGTGGTGCGGGTTAGAAAGCCAACACAGCTAGGGTAGTATCCCACCAGCGCCTCCACGTAAGCTAGCGCTCACGTTTCAAAGGCTCCTACCTATCCTGTACAAGCTGTGCCGAATTTCAATATCAGGCTACAGTAAAGCTCCACGGGGTCTTTCCGTCCTGTCGCGGGTAACCTGCATCTTCACAGGTACTATGATTTCACCGAGTCTCTCGTTGAGACAGTGCCCAAATCGTTACGCCTTTCGTGCGGGTCGGAACTTACCCGACAAGGAATTTCGCTACCTTAGGACCGTTATAGTTACGGCCGCCGTTTACTGGGGCTTCGATTCGTAGCTTCGCAGAAGCTAACCACTCCTCTTAACCTTCCAGCACCGGGCAGGCGTCAGCCCCTATACATCACCTTACGGTTTAGCAGAGACCTGTGTTTTTGATAAACAGTCGCTTGGGCCTATTCACTGCGGCTCTTCTGGGCTTGCACCCTAAAGAGCACCCCTTCTCCCGAAGTTACGGGGTCATTTTGCCGAGTTCCTTAACGAGAGTTCGCTCGCTCACCTTAGAATTCTCATCTTGACTACCTGTGTCGGTTTGCGGTACGGGCACCTATTATCTATCTAGAGGCTTTTCTCGGCAGTGTGAAATCAACGACTCGAGGAAACAATTTCCTCTCCCCATCACAGCTCAATCTTAAGAGTGCCGGATTTGCCTAACACTCAATCTCACTGCTTAGACGTACAATCCAATCGTACGCTTCGCCTATCCTACTGCGTCCCCCCATCGATTAAAACGATGTTAGGTGGTACAGGAATATCAACCTGTTATCCATCGCCTACGCCTGTCGGCCTCAGCTTAGGACCCGACTAACCCAGAGCGGACGAGCCTTCCTCTGGAAACCTTAGTCAATCGGTGGACGGGATTCTCACCCGTCTTTCGCTACTCACACCGGCATTCTCACTTCTAAGCGCTCCACATGTCCTTGCGATCATGCTTCAACGCCCTTAGAACGCTCTCCTACCATTGTCCTACGGACAATCCACAGCTTCGGTAATATGTTTAGCCCCGGTACATTTTCGGCGCAGTGTCACTCGACTAGTGAGCTATTACGCACTCTTTAAATGATGGCTGCTTCTAAGCCAACATCCTAGTTGTCTGGGCAACGCCACATCCTTTTCCACTTAACATATATTTTGGGACCTTAGCTGGTGGTCTGG
Organism: Staphylococcus borealis; assembly: GCF_001224225.1. Lineage (GTDB taxonomy): Bacteria > Bacillota > Bacilli > Staphylococcales > Staphylococcaceae > Staphylococcus > Staphylococcus borealis. The sequence continues at coordinate 2,081 of NZ_CUEE01000021.1, forward strand.
GCTGTTTCCCTTTCGAACACGGACCTTATCACCCATGTTCTGACTCCCAAGTTAAATTAATTGGCATTCGGAGTTTGTCTGAATTCGGTAACCCGAGAGGGGCCCCTCGTCCAAACAGTGCTCTACCTCCAATAATCATCACTTGAGGCTAGCCCTAAAGCTATTTCGGAGAGAACCAGCTATCTCCAAGTTCGATTGGAATTTCTCCGCTACCCACAGTTCATCCGCTCACTTTTCAACGTAAGTCGGTTCGGTCCTCCATTCAGTGTTACCTGAACTTCAACCTGACCATGGGTAGATCACCTGGTTTCGGGTCTACGACCAAATACTCAACGCCCTATTCAGACTCGCTTTCGCTACGGCTCCACATTTCCTGCTTAACCTTGCATCAGATCGTAACTCGCCGGTTCATTCTACAAAAGGCACGCCATCACCCATTAACGGGCTCTGACTACTTGTAAGCACACGGTTTCAAGTTCTCTTTCACTCCCCTTCCGGGGTACTTTTCACCTTTCCCTCACGGTACTGGTTCACTATCGGTCACTAGAGAGTATTTAGCCTTAGGAGATGGTCCTCCCAGATTCCGACGGAATTTCACGTGCTCCGTCGTACTCAGGATCCACTCAAGAGAGAATATATTTTCAACTACAGGATTATTACCTTCTTTGATTCAACTTTCCAGATGATTCGTCTAACATATTCCTTTGTAACTCCGTATAGAGTGTCCTACAACCCCAATAAGCAAGCTTATTGGTTTGGGCTCTTCCCGTTTCGCTCGCCGCTACTCAGGGAATCGATTTTTCTTTCTCTTCCTCCGGGTACTAAGATGTTTCAGTTCTCCGGGTCTGCCTTCTGACAAGCTATGAATTCACTTGTCGATAACACGACATAACTCGTGCTGGGTTCCCCCATTCGGAAATCTCTGGATCAACGCTTACTTACAGCTACCCAAAGCATATCGTCGTTAGTAACGTCCTTCGTCGGCTTCTAGTGCCAAGGCATCCACCGTGCGCCCTTAATAACTTAATCTATGTTTCCACCA
>NZ_CUEE01000022.1 GCF_001224225.1 Staphylococcus borealis
AAAAAAAAAGAACATTTGTTAAAAGAAATTAGAACAAAATGAGTGAAAAATTAGAACAAACAAATTCCTTATAAACCTTATCATCTCAACCTATATTAAGATTTTACCTAGTTGAATCTTCTTTTCTATATAAAGCGTCGGAGCATATCAGGGGGTTATCTAACGTAAATGCTACCCTTCGGCTCGCTTTCGCTCGGCATTGACGTCAGATACTGCACCCCCTGAACCCCCATGCTCCAACAGCAAAAAGGAAACTTTTTGCTGCTTTTCCGACGCTTATTCGCTTCGCTCATATTTATATAGAAAAGAAGTGAATGCGCAAAAGACATAATCGATTCACAAAAAATAGGTACACGAAAAACAAGTTAAGGGATGCAGTTTATGCATCCCTTAACTTACTTATTAAATAATTTATAGCTATTGAAAAGAGATAAGAATTGTTCAAAGCTAATATTGTTTAAATCGTCAATTCCTGCATGTTTTAAGGAATTGTTAAATTGATTTTTTGTAAATATTTTCTTGTATTCTTTGTTAACCCATTTCATAACGAAATAATTATACTTCTGTTTATCTTTGTGTGATATTCTTGATTTTTTTCTATTTAATCTGATAAGTGAGCTATTCACTTTAGGTTTAGGATGAAAATATTCTCTTGGAACCATACTTAATATAGAAATATCAACTTCTGCCATTAAAAATAATGCCAATGAGCGTTTTGTATTTAATAATCTTTTAGCAAACCCGTATTCCACGATTAAATAAATCTCATCAGCTATACTATCAAAAACAATTTTGCGTATTATATCCGTACTTATGTTATAAGGTATATTACCAAATATTTTATAGGATTGGTTTTTAGGAAATTTAAACTGCAATATATCCTTGTTTAAAACTTGGAAATTATCGTGATCAACAAGTTTATTTTCTGTAGTTTTGCATAATTTATGGTCTATTTCAATGGCAGTTACGAAATTACACCTCTGTACTAATTCAAGGGTAAAATGCCCTTTTCCTGAGCCGATTTCAAAGATATTATCATGTTCATTTAATCTTATATTTGTCATTATTTTATCTATATTATGTTTTGAAGTAATAAAGTTTTGACTGTGTTTTATATTTTTCTCGTTCATTATAACCCTCTTTAATTTGGTTATAATGAATTTTGCTTATTAACGATTCATTATAACCACTTATTTTTTGTTTGGTTGATAATGAACTGTGCTGATTACAAAAATACTAAAAATGCCCATATTTTTTCCTCCTTATAAAATTAGTATAATTATAGCACGAGCTCTGATAAATATGAACATGATGAGTGATCGTTAAATTTATACTGCAATCTGATGCGATTATTGAATAAAAGATATGAGAGATTTATCTAGTTTCTTTTTTTACAAGAAAAAAGAAAGTTCTTAAAGGTTTTATACTTTTGGTCGTAGAGCACACGGTTTAACGACTTAATTACGAAGTAAATAAGTCTAGTGTGTTAGACTTTAATGTTTTTTTAAGGCATTAGTGCATTTAAGCGTCAGAGCATGGCTTTATGCCGAGAAAACTATTGGTTGGAATGGCGTGTGTGTTAGCCAAAGCTTTGGCGAGTTGGTTGGGGGTTTCATGGGATTAATCCCATGAAAGTACCAACTCAACAACACACTAACGCCTGTTGGTTCCAACCAATAGGAAATTGGAATAAGCAATTAGTATAATGAGAGTATAATGTTGGTATAACGTTAGTATAATGATGCTTTTTTTCATTATATTTTTTATGTACTTTAAACCTGCACGCTTATGTGAATTAGAAAAAGCTTAATCGCATTTCATAGATTGACCTCCCAATAACTACGTGGTGTTATTGGGAGGTCAATCTATTTCATTTGCGTTAAGCTTTTGATCTACATTAAGCGTGCAGGTTTTTTGTCTATTTGTAGACGATTTTATGTTATACTAGTCCTTGAAAGAATAATAATCAGATAATGCATTTTCTTGTTTTTCATTTGCCTCTTGCTCAAAGTTCCCAAATTCGAGTAAGAGGTATTTTTGTTTTTGGTCGTCGCCTCTCATTAGTAGTTCAGGGTTTAACATTAATACTCCAGTTTTTCTTTTTATAATATTTCCTTCTTCTAAGATTTTAAGTGTTGTTATTACTGTTTGTAGACTTGTTCCTGTAGCTTTTGCTATTTCTCTTGTTGTAGCTATCATTGTATTGTTACTTAAGTGGACATTATCTAGGATATAGTTAACGATTTTAAGTTTTTTTCCGCCAATCATATCTAACATACTTATTAATTGCACTATATATGCCTTTACGAAGTTACCAGACGTTTGTTTACGGTATAACTTGTCTACCTCTATGACTTCTCCACTTTCTTCGTCTATGAGCCTCTGAGAGCCTTTATAGACTGTTCCATATCTTTCTTTCATCTTTTTCTCACTCCTTATTTTAAACTATTCTAACTATATCATAACTGTTCTAAAAAAAAAAGAACATTTGTTAAAAGAAATTAGAACAAAATGAGTGAAAAATTAGAACAAACAAATTCCTTATAA
>NZ_CUEE01000023.1 GCF_001224225.1 Staphylococcus borealis
GAAGAAGCAGCAACAGCTGAAGAGCCAGCAACTAAAGAAGAAGCAGCAACAGCTGAAGAGTCAGCAACTAAAGAAGAAGCAGCAACAGCTGAAGAGTCAGCAACTAAAGAAGAAGCAACAACAGCTGAAGAGCCACATGAGATAAGTAACAAAAATGAACAATCACTAGATATGAATAAAAATAGCACAATCGATGAAAAAATCGATTATACAAAACAAGCTATAAATGAGCTGAATATTAATCCAAAAGACATTTCTAATATTGAGACTTCAATTAAAAATAATAGTGATTTAAAAAATTTATCTAAAGAAGAATTAAATAACGAAATTTTACGAGCTGCATTACTTAATGAATCTAACAATAATGACTATGGTTTAGAAACATTATCAGCTATTGAACCTTTAACAACTAATGTTAGAAATAAAAACAATTCATTAAGTCCAGTATCTAAACTTAGAATGTTGGCAGCTGTAACATCAGGTCAAAATGTTAATGATAAAATTAATATTACAAATGCTAGTTTGACACTTAACAAGAAGAATAATCAACATGATGATAATACGGTTTGGCCAACAAGTAATGAGCAATTAAGATTATCTGCTGATTACGAACTGGATAATAGTATTAAAGAGGGAGATACATTCACTATAAAATATGGTGATTACATTAGACCTGGTGCTTTAGAACTTCCAGCTAAAAATACACAACTACGTAGTAAGGAAGGTTCGATTGTAGCAAACGGTGTTTATGATGAAACTACAAATACAACTACATACACTTTTACTAATTATGTAGATCAATACCAAAACATTACAGGTAGCTTTAATCTTTTAGCAACACCAAAAAGAGAGACAGTAACTAAAGATAAACAAAGTTATCCTATGGATGTTACCATCGCTAACCAAGAAGTTAGAGAAAACTTTGTGGTAGATTATGGTAATCATAAAGACCATCTCACAAGTGCAGCAGTAGCAAATGTTGATAATGTAAATAATAAACATAATGAAGTTGTTTATTTAAATCAACCTGGGAATAGAATTTATGATGCAAAATATTTCTCAACAGTTCAAAATGGTAATTTTATACCTAATGAAACAAAAGTGTATGAAGTATTAGATGATAATGTTTTAGTTGATAGCTTTAATCCGAATTTAAACGGATCTGCAGTTAAAGATGTAACTAGTGAATTTACACCTAAATATAGCCTTAATAATACTAGAGTAGATATAGATCTTAACCGTAGTAATATGAACAAAGGAAAACGTTATATTATTACTCAAGCGGTTAAACCATCAGGTACTGGCAATGTTACTACAAATTATGAATTAACACGTTATGGTAACCAAGAATCAAGATATCCAACAGGCACTAAAAGTACAACCGTCAGTTATATTAATGGTTCTTCAACAGCACAAGGAGATAACCCAACATACAGTCTTGGAGACTATGTATGGTTAGATAAAAACAAAGATGGTATCCAAAATGATGACGAAAAAGGTATTCCAGGTGTTTACGTCATTCTTAAAGATAGTAATAACAAAGAATTACAACGTGCAACCACAGATGAAACAGGACATTATCAGTTTAATAACTTACAAAATGGAACATATAATGTTGAATTTGTTATTCCTAATAATTATACTCCATCACCATCAAATACAAGTGATAATGACACTATTGATTCGGATGGTCAAAAAGATGGGGATAATAATGTAGTGGTAGCAAAAGGTATCATTAATAATGCCGACAATATGACTGTTGATACAGGTTTTTATGAAAAACCAACATATAATTTAGGCGACTATGTATGGGAAGATACAAATAAAGACGGCATTCAAGACTCTGATGAAAAAGGAATTCAAGGAGTAACCGTTACATTAAAAGATAGTGAAGGCAATACAATTGGAACAACAACAACAGATGAAAATGGTAAGTATCAATTTACTGGTTTAGAAAATGGAACGTATGAAGTTTCATTTACTACACCAGAAGGATATACACCTACAAATGCTAATGCGGGTAACGATGATACTAAAGATTCTGATGGTTTAACAACTACAGGTGTCATTAATGATGCTGATAACTGGACATTAGATAGCGGATTCTATAAAACTCCAAAATATAGTTTAGGTGACTATGTATGGAAAGACACTAACAAAGATGGTATCCAAGATTCTGATGAAAATGGAATCCCAGGTGTAACTGTTACGTTAAAAGATGGTAATGGAAACGTATTAAAAACAACAACAACAGATGAAAATGGTAAGTATCGTTTTGATGATTTAGATAGTGGTGACTATATTGTACATTTTGATAAGCCTGAAGGCTTAACTCAAACTACCACAAATTCAGGTAGCGATGATGGCAAAGATGCTGATGGTGAAGAAGTACATGTAACTATTACTGATCATGATGATTTTAGTGTTGATAATGGATACTTCGAGGACGACAGTGATGCAGACGCTGACGCAGATGCTGATGCTGACTCAGATGCTGATGCTGACTCAGACGCAGATGC
>NZ_CUEE01000024.1 GCF_001224225.1 Staphylococcus borealis
CTAAATCCGTATCAAGCGTTGGAACAGTTGGTGGTGTTGTATCAGTTGCTTTAACAGGATCAGATGTAGAACTATTTGGATGTTCCGCATTATCCGTAGCTTTCACAGTGACATTACCTTCCGGAATAGGCACCGTTGGTGTAATTGTCGCATGACCCGTACTATCTGTCGTACCTGAACCAATAACATTACCATCTTTATCCAGTAATTCCACTTTTGTATTCGGATCTGTCACTACTTCAACAGGATCTTTCGTACCTGCTTTTCCATCTAGAGTTCCAACAACAGAAGGTTTCACCGGAGGTGTTAGGTCAGTTGCTTTCTTCGGTTGAGACATAGAACTATTCGGATGTTCTGCATTATCCGTTGCCTTAGCAGTGACGTTACCTTCAGGAATAGGTTTTGTCGGTGCAATCGTGACATGACCTGTCTCATCCGTCGTACCCGAACCAATGATATTACCATCTTTATCAAGTAAATCAACATGCGTATTTGGATCTGTAGTCACCGTAATAGGTGTTTGAGTACCCGCTTTACCACCTAAATCCGTATCAAGTGTTGGAGTAGTTGGTGGCGTTGTATCAGTTGCTTTAACCGGATCAGATGTAGAACTATTTGGATGTTCCGCATTGTCATAAGCTTTCGCAGTAACATTACCCTCTGGAATAGGTTTCGTCGGTGTAATTGTGACATGCCCCGTATCATCCGTCGTACCCGAACCGATAATATTGCCATCTTTATCTAGTAACTCCACTTTCGTATTCGGATCTGTAGTAACTTCAACAGGATCAGTAGTTGTCGCTTTACCAGTTAAATCACTAGTAACCACAGGCGCCGTTGGCGGAGTTGTGTCAGTCGCTTTTTTCGGTTGAGACATAGAACTATTCGGATGTTCTGCATTATCAGTCGCCTTGGCAGTGACGTTACCTTCAGGAATAGGTTTTGTCGGTGTAATCGTGACATGACCTGTCTCATCCGTCGTACCTGAGCCAATGATATTACCATCTTTATCAAGTAAGTCAACATGCGTATTTGGATCTGTAGTCACCGTAATTGGTGTTTGAGTACCAGCTTTACCACCTAAATCCGTATCAAGCGTTGGAACAGTTGGTGGTGTTGTATCAGTAGCTTTAACAGGATCAGATGTAGAACTATTAGGAACTTCCGCATTGTCGTAAGCCTTCGCAGTGACATTACCCTCAGGAATAGGTTTAGTCGGTGTAATTGTGACATGACCTGTATTATCTGTCGTACCTGAACCGATAACATTACCGTCTTTATCTAATAATTCCACTTTCGTATTCGGATCTGTAGTAACTTCAACGGGATCAGTAGTTGTCGCTTTACCAGTTAAATCGCTAGTAACCACAGGCGCCGTTGGCGGAGTTGTGTCAGTTGCTTTTTTCGGTTGAGACGTAGAACTATTCGGATGTTCTGCATTATCAGTCGCCTTGGCAGTGACGTTACCTTCAGGAATAGGTTTTGTCGGTGTAATTGTGACATGCCCCGTATTATCTGTCGTACCCGAACCAATAACATTACCATCTTTATCCAATAATTCCACTTTTGTATTCGGATCTGTAGTAACTTCAACAGGATCAATAGTTGTCGCTTTACCAGTTAAATCGCTAGTAACCACAGGCGCCGTTGGCGGAGTTGTGTCAGT
>NZ_CUEE01000025.1 GCF_001224225.1 Staphylococcus borealis
AAACAACCCTCCTTATCACAATGGCAGTTGTGACGTGGAAGGTTGTAAAGATTGAGAGTTATTCAAGACCTAAGAAAACAAAAGTTAATATCAATCTAAACTGTGATGCAGACAAATTTATACACGAAAGGGAGTAATTGCAATGCCAAAACACACACAAACAATGATGTTCCAATTCTTTGCTGAACGTGGCTACTTAGAACCAGCGATTAAAAATCTAGAGGAAAGGAGGGCAAAAGAATGTCAATCAAAGACAAAACAATCTTAATCGCAGGAATGATGTTTAACGTTACATTCTTTTTAGCAATGATGATGAGCATATTCATCACTAATGCAATAGCGATTGCAATGGTTGCGTCGGTAGTAACATATTTGTTTTTTGACAAATTATTTTACGCACAAAAAAAGACTGATACCCACGCCAATGAGTAACAGTCAAACACATGTCAAATCACACAACTTAATCATATAACGGGAGGCACATATATGCAAGAGGTAACTCTATCTTTAAAAGAATATAACAAGTTGATGGAAGATAGCGACAATTTAGCGAAGGTCAAATTGCAAAACAATCATTTGCAGAGACAACTAGAAACCACAGAAGAACACCTCAAAAGTTTAATAGAAATCAACAAACTTTATATAAAACTTTGGAAAGATGAAGAAAACAGAGCAGATAGAGCAGACCAACGATTGGAGGAGTATAGAGATGAACGAATTACAAGAACAAGAATTACAAAACTTTGAGCAAGACGAAAAATTTAAAGTGACTGATTTAGATAGTGCTAACTGGGTGTTTAAAAAACTAGATGCTATAAATACGAAAGAAATTGAAGTTAACAACCTTGCACAAAATGAAGTTGATCGTATCACTCAATGGAAAGATAAAGAAGTTGAAAAGTTACAAAGCAGCAAAGAATATCTGCAAAGCTTAGTGATTGATTACTTTGCAACAGAAAAAGAAAAAGATAGCAAATTTAAACTTAACACGCCATATGGCAAAGTTACAGCACGCAAAGGTTCAAAAGTAATTCAAGTAAGCAACGAGCAAAATGTAATCGAACAATTAAAACAAAGGGGCTTTGACAATTACGTTAAAGTAACTGAAAAGCTCAATCAAGCAGATATCAAAAAGGACTTTAACGTTACAGATAATGGAACGTTGATTGACGCGAATGGCGAAGTTTTAGACGGTGCTTATATCGTTGAAAAACCGACATCTTACTCAATTAAGGTAGGTGATTAGATGAATAAATCTGAAAGTATAACGGAACTCAACAAAGCATTAGCTAACTTTCACA
>NZ_CUEE01000026.1 GCF_001224225.1 Staphylococcus borealis
CTCAACACGTGTATTCGGGTCTGTCGTTACTGTAATTGGTGTTTGAGTTGTTGCTTTACCAGTTAAATCATTTGTCACAACTGGTTCCGTCGGAGGTGTAGTATCTGTTGCTTTCTTTGGTGCAGAAGTTGAGACATTTGGATGTTCCGCATTATCATAAGCTTTCGCAGTTACATTACCTTCCGGTATAGGTTGAGTTGGCGTAATGATGACATGACCATTAGCACCTGTAGTCCCTGTTCCAATTACGTGATTATCTTTATCTAATAACTCAATACGAGTATTCGGATCAGAAGATACGTCAACAGGTGTTCGAGTAGTCGCCTTACCAGTTAAATCAGTATTAACGATTGGACTACCTGGAGGCGTTGTATCAGTCGCTTTCTTTGGTTGAGAAAGTGAACTGTTCGGATGTTCTGCATTATCAGTCGCTTTAGCACGTACATTACCTTCAGGGATAGGCACCGTTGGTGTAATTGTAACTCGACCAGTACTATCTGTCGTACCCGAACCAATTACATGATTATCTTTATCAAGTAAATCAACATGAGTATTTGGATCCGTTGTAACCGTAATTGGTGTTTGAGTTGTTGCTTTACCAGTTAAATCATTTGTCACAACTGGTTCCGTCGGAGGTGTAGTATCTGTTGCTTTCTTAGGTGCAGAAGTTGAGACATTTGGATGTTCCGCATTATCGTAAGCTTTCGCAGTTACATTACCTTCCGGTATAGGTTGGGTTGGCGTAATGATGACATGACCATTAGCACCTGTCGTACCTGTTCCAATTACATGATTATCTTTATCTAATAACTCAATACGAGTATTCGGATCAGAAGACACATCAACTGGAGTTTGAGTTGTTGCTTTACCAGTTAAATCAGTATTAACGATTGGGCTACCTGGAGGTGTGGTGTCAGTCGCTTTTTTCGGTTGAGAAGTAGAACTATTTGGATGTTCTGCATTATCAGTCGCTTTAGCACGTACATTACCTTCAGGGATAGGCACCGTTGGTGTAATCGT
>NZ_CUEE01000027.1 GCF_001224225.1 Staphylococcus borealis
ATATTGTTGAAGATAACATGAATAATATATATGTAGGAGACATAATATCGTTAAATGATGCAATACATTTTATGCTTTTATCATCTTCTAATATTTTAGCTAATGCAGTTGCAAGATACATCGAGGAAAATTATCTTTAATATATAGATAAAGTGAATATCATATACAAACTAACTACCTATAATTCATAATTATGTTAACTAAAGCAAAAGGCTTAAACGTTGATTTAACAGCGTTTAAGCCTTTTGCTTATGATTATCGTTTATGCAGGTTTTATACATCATTGATCTGATGCGTTTTCAGTCATTTTCATTGATCCATATTTTGTATTTTTATGTAAGTTACATGTGTATACAAAGTATTCAAAGTGTGCAAAGTATACATTCGATACTTTGTACACTTTGAATACTTTGAATACTTTTTTGAAGGCTCATGTATTCGTCAAATATCACGTTATTATATTATACTTGTAAGGCACTTCCTGTGCAGAAAGGAGGTGCCACATCTAATGATTGTCGTTCTGTTTGTTATGAAGTATATCGTATGTCCAATTATTGTTGGTCGTGTTCTTTACTTATTGAACAAAGAACATAAACGATAAAAAAGAAACCCCAGCATATGCTTTGGTCGGCATGCTGGGGTTTTCACATCTAATGATGTATCTGTCTGTTTGTTAACTTCAGTATATCTTTCATGTTATCTTTTGTAAACTTTCTAATCTTCCCAATCTAGTTCTAATTGTTGTCTAAATGCTTGTTGTTGTTCTTTAAATAGTGCTTTTTCTTCTTCAGTCATCTTTCTAGTTGTATTACTTTGATTTCGTTCATGTAGCCATTTGGGCGTTTTCTCACGACTGATATATTGTTTAGGTTGGGCTACATTTGCCATGGTTCTGTTGCAAAGTAAAAAATATAGCTAATCACTAATATATCATGTCAGTGTTCGTTTAACTTGCTAGCATGATGCTAATTTCGTGGCATGG
>NZ_CUEE01000028.1 GCF_001224225.1 Staphylococcus borealis
CTAAATCCGTATCAAGCGTTGGAACAGTTGGTGGTGTTGTATCAGTTGCTTTAACAGGATCAGATGTAGAACTATTAGGAACTTCCGCATTGTCGTAAGCCTTCGCAGTGACATTACCCTCAGGAATAGGTTTTGTCGGTGTAATCGTGACATGCCCCGTATTATCTGTCGTACCCGAACCAATGATATTACCATCTTTATCAAGTAAATCAACATGCGTATTTGGATCTGTAGTAACTTCAACAGGATCAGTAGTTGTCGCTTTACCAGTTAAATCGCTAGTAACCACAGGCGCCGTTGGCGGAGTTGTGTCAGTTGCTTTTTTCGGTTGAGACGTAGAACTATTCGGATGTTCTGCATTGTCGTAAGCTTTTGCAGTAACATTACCTTCAGGAATAGGTTTCGTCGGTGTAATCGTGACATGACCTGTATTATCTGTCGTACCTGAACCGATAACATTACCGTCTTTATCCAATAATTCTACTTTCGTATTCGGATCTGTAGTAACTTCAACAGGATCAGTAGTTGTCGCTTTACCAGTTAAATCACTTGTAACTATAGGTGCTGTTGGCGCAGTCGTGTCAGTCGCTTTTTTCGGTTGTGACGTAGAACTATTTGGATGTTCTGCATTATCAGTCGCTTTAGCACGTACATTACCTTCAGGGATAGGCACCGTTGGTGTAATCGT
>NZ_CUEE01000029.1 GCF_001224225.1 Staphylococcus borealis
TGCTCGTTGAGTCGCTCTCACTTGTCGATGTTGATGCACTATCTGACGCACTTGTGCTTGTTGAATCACTCACACTCGTTGATGTTGACGCACTATCTGATGTACTTTCACTTAATGAGTCTGAAAGACTCGCGCTTTCTGATTCACTTAATGACGTGCTTGTACTTGTTGAATCGCTCACACTTGTTGATGCTGATGCACTCAATGATGTGCTTGCACTTGTTGAGTCACTCACGCTTGTTGATGTTGATGCACTATCTGATGTGCTTTCGCTTAATGAGTCTGAAAGACTCTCGCTTTCTGATCCACTTAATGACGTGCTCTCACTTGTTGAGTCACTCACACTCGTTGATGTTGACTCACTTAATGATGTACTTGCACTTGTTGAGTCGTTCACGCTTGTTGATGCTGATGCACTTAATGATGTACTTGTACTTGTTGAATCGCTCACGCTTGTTGATGTTGATGC